>NZ_JAOWLA010000040.1 GCF_025751575.1 Albidovulum sediminicola
ATACATCGACGGGTTCTACAATCCCGTCAGGCGGCATTCATCGCTCGGCTTCCAGAGCCCCATCGCCTTCGAGCGAAAAGCCCGGGAAGTGAGCTAAACGCTCTCCATAAAAGTCGGGCAAGTCCAATCTTGAAAACACGAAAGGAGATCAAGGCCAAAACCATCGAGAAGCGCCGCTTGCTGCATCGCCAGACCGCAGCATAAACTGAAACCCAAACGAGCCAGGCCCTCCGTTCCAGATCAGCCACTCGTGTCCCAAATCTTCTGACGACGGACAACACCGGGTATCGCTGCAACGCCTGATCTGCCTCTTGGACGACCCGAAGCTGACGCTTGAGGAAGCGAGGCAGATTTCCTTCCAAAACAAGTGCAGCTTTGACTGCCGGAAGGTCAACCTGATCGCCCGCGTTGGGCGAAAAGCAGTGATGCGAAACCGGCGTGGCAAAAGCACTTCGACCTCCAACTACAAGGGGGTTAGCGAACGAAAGAGCTCCACAGGTGAGACCTATTGGGATGCGAACATCAAGATTGACCAAGGGAACCTTTACTTGGGTGGCTTTGACGACGAAGTGCTTGCAGCGGCAGCCTACGATGCTGCCGCCTTCATCTTTTTTGAAGGTGCGGCATTCCTCAACTTTCCAACCGAACGGCCAAGCCTAGACGCCGTGGAAAACGTGCGGCTTCGCCACGCCCGGTTCCGGCAGAGGTTGGCCCGGGCGGACAAATGACCTTTCAAACGCGCCTCAATTCGTCTGACTAAACTGACAAAAAGTTAGGCGTTCACCGCTGTGGCCGTGAGGGGAGCATGCGAAATCCGCCGCGTGCCGGGGTAGGCCGGGGGGTGGGGGCGGCCCCTCGCCACGCCGGGCGGGACAAGTTGGGGAGCTTGGACACCTCCGCGTGTCCAGATGTGCGAGGCGTGTGGCCTACCTACGTGGACGTTCAACGCAACTCCCCTGTACGGGCGCACGTCCGCTTTGTAACTCCTCGCGCCCGTGCCGGGCGTGATCGACTGCGCCGTATGGGTTTCAGCGCCACCGGCCACGGCGTTCGAAGCCGCGCGCTGCCTACGGGGCAATCAATCCAGCAGAGGGAGTGTGAATCACGGGATCGTGAACAGGGCCACAGGCTTGGGAACGGCCAGCCCCCACAACAAACGGGGTCCAGATGGGGTTTGCAATATAAAACAAGAACTTACTCAATGAAATCAATGGAAAGTGGCGGAGGGATTGGGCCTGATATCCAACGCTCTCCAGAATTCAAGAGCTTGTTATTGATGCATATTTTGGTTGTTTCGGGACACAACAAGACCCGGTCAGCGGCCTTTCTGTACTTCCACAGTCACATCCATGGAAAGCAAATCGGTGTTTCTGCCATGAAAACTGCCCAATCCTTCTCGCAACGGCCACAGGAATTAGGTTGCTGGGGCCGACCGATCGGTTGGTGGTATCGAACGATATCCAGCCGGCTCCGGGAACAAACACTTCGACCCATGCATGCGTCGATCCCGCATTCGTTGACCCAAGCCGGTCTCCGGCGGGATCGTAAAGGTATCCGGAGACCAGCCTCGCGCCGAAGCCAAGCGTGCGGACGGCTTCGGCGAACAGGACGGCGAAGTCGCGGCAGGATCCCCACCCCCTCTTGAGGGTATCCAGCGGTCCCTGTGTCCCCTCCGTCTCTCGGCTTTCATAGGAAGTTTCAGCGGTGACGCCGTTGCTGATGTCCTTCAGCAGAGAAAGCGTATCCGTCGGTCGTCCCATGACAAACCTTTCGACCCATTTCGACAGCCGCCCCGTGTCGTCCGCATATTGTGGCCTGGCCAACGCGCCGAGATCGGTCCAATCGTCGGGAGTATACATGAATGGGTAGGATGCCGCGGAGGCCGCGATTGGGAAGACTGGCCAGACTGGCGCGTGAAGATCGACGCGCGTGTGCGCCCGTATCGAAAGCATCTCCGTCATGGAATCGAACTGTGCAGTCGCGATCGCGTTGCCGGCAACGTCGTGTGACCAGTCTATGCGGGCCTCGGGGCTGATCTCGAGGTCAAAGGACGTCAAGTTGAGATCTCGAGTCTCCCGCGGACGCAGCATCAGCCTGTGCGGTCCGAGAGCGACCGCGACACAATACCGATACATGGTTGCATGCGTTATGGTGACGGATGGCACCGGTGAGACCTACGACAAACGACCGCCAGAGCGGCGGCGCGCCTGTCCGCCGCCTCCAGGCGCAGCCGTGCGCCAAGCGACTGTCCCCTTGCAACGGGAACATATCCGCTCGCCGAATCCTTCGCTCCAAAACATCGCCCTGCACCGCAGGCAGGCGCGCTCGGCCGCAATGTCGGCCATTGCCTTGACCGTCTGAACTTCTTCGTCTGTCGATTTTATCTTCACTTGCGCTTCTCCCGTTTTCGCAGTCGCTCCATGTCGCCAATGGCGCGCTTGATGCGTCTTTGAATGCATTCATCGTCGGCATCTGGCGTTTCTGAAAAGCGATCACGAAGAAATCTCCAATTCTCTATAACTTCGCGCCATGTCCGCGCAGGCACCGCAAACCTTTGGCCTTCAAGACGTCCCGGCTGCGGCTGCTCGGAAGGTGCTCCGGACGGCGCGTTGGCCCGCCGCCGCATTTCGGTCCTATGCCGTTCGACTGCGGCCCTGCGACCGCCGAGATCGATCGGGTCGTCGGTCACTGCGATGCCCCAAGGCTCTTACCAAGAGCCACTCTCGGTTGAGCGGGAAGCCGTCTTCCCGAAACATGTGTCATTCTCCTATCCCCGGGCGCGCGCTTCCGGGGCGCGGTCCGGTATTGTCTTTATCTTTCCCTTTGCGTGCCCCGCCCGATTTTCCCGTCGTCCGTTGGTCTTCGTGCCTTAACTCGGGCCGGGCCGAATAGAGGTCGCGGAGGTCGGATTCGGCCACGCCATCCGCCTTCATCACGAGACGGATCATCGGGTCCGCCAGCATCTCCTCGAGGAAGTAATCCGTCAGAGCCTTGCCGGTGAGCTTGTCCCTTGCAACAGCTTGCTCCAATTCGGCGAGCGGCACGGTAAGCGTTCGGCTGAGCCCAGGATGCGACGATCGCGGATGGAGGTGGACAAGGACGGACGATGTCCAGGCGCCCGGTTCGATCCAGTCGATAGGCTCAAGCAGTTGGATCTCAATCTCGTATTCTCCGGCCGGCAGGGTCTCGTTGAAACTTGGAAGTTGAAAAGGTCGCAGAAATACGGCGGTCGTCTTGATCGAAGCGGTCATCTCAATTCTCCACGATGGTTTCCGACTGCGAATGCCCCTACGGACACGCGGACCAACCGGTCCGTCGGCGCGCCGGGGAAGGGCAAACCTGCACACCCGGCATTGAGTCGCTCCCGCATGGTTTCAAGAACCGGGCGGCGCCTCGGCGGAGTCGTCCTGAGCGTCCCTTGTCCAGACGTCGAATTGGGTCAAAGTGCTCGGTCCGAATGTCTGAGTCAGAGGAACATCGGCGGCGTCCCGACCACGAGCAATCAGGATCCTCCCCATGCGCCGCGTGTTGTTCCGCGGATCGAAAACCCACCACCGGCCGCCGAGAAAGACTTCCATCCAGGCAGCGAAGTCGCCTGGCGGGTAGGGCCCAATCTCACCGATATCGCTCAGATAGCCGGTGCAGTAGCGCGCCGGGATGTTCATGCAACGACAGAAGGCGATGGCGAGATGGGCGAAATCCCGGCAGACACCCTGTCTGCCAGCCAGCGTTTGAGACGCCGTGCGGGTTGCGCTCGCCTGCGTGTAGTCGAACGAAACGGCAGAGTGCACGAAGTCGCAGATCGCCTGGACGCGTGCCCAGCCCGGAGGCGTGTTCTCGAACAGGCGCCAGGCTTCCTGCGACAGCAGATCGGTGTCGCAATAGCGACTGCCCAGAACATAGACCAAGGTTTCGAAGGGCAGATCCTGAACGGCATGCTGCGCGGCATCGGGTTCTGTCGGATCAGGCAGTCCCGCATCGCGGAATATCCCGTCGGTGGACAAGGTGAAGTCGCCCGCCGGCACCACCATCCGCGTGCACCAGTTTCCGAAGCCGTCGCGATAGCTTTCCAGCGGTACGCTCGGCTGCGTCACGAGATAGTCGGCTCGCTCCAGATCGCCAAAGCGCGAGTAATGCACGTTCAGCATGGCTATGAGTGGCGTGGCGTGCGTCAGCCGGTAGCCCAGGCGACAGCCGATCCGCATCCGTATGCCGGGCGCGTCGTCGCGCGCCGAATGGTGCGCTTTATCGTCCAAGAACGCACTCTCCGTCCGAAAGTTGAAAGCTGCGGTCGCAGCGCCAACTGTTTCCGGAGCGATCGAGATGGGCGTTTGTGGGCAGGTCAATCGCGACGCAGGCGTCGTCCAACGCAGCAAAGCCCCGTTCGCAACGCCATCCCGGCCCGGAGGCATCGTGGTTCAGAAAAGCGTTCGCCGGAAGTGCCACGGGATCACAGCGACCATCGATCTCGAAGAAGCCTCTCTCGCAGGCCCATTCGACGCCGTAGTCCGAATTGGTGAGATAACCGTTCTCGGGAACCGCAATCGGCACACAAGCGTCTGTCAACGCTTTGGAGCCGCGTTCGCACGCCCAGCCGGTACCCGAAGACTCTTCCGTGAGGTAGGCGTTCTCCGGAAGGACAATCGGAATGCAGGCCTCGCGATCCTGCCGATATCCGCGATCACACTGCCAGTCGTAGCCCGACGATCGCAAGAAGGCATTCTCGGGAACTGGGATAGCCGCGCAGGATGTACCTTCAACTTCTTCGTATCCGTGTCGGCACGCCCAACCCAAGCCGTACGACCGCCCCGTCGCATAAGCGTTATCCGGGACGTCCATGGCAACGCACATTGCGCCGTCCACACGATACCCGAGGTCGCAGTCCCAGCCACCGCTATAGCTCCGGGCCTCTGCATTCTCAGGCACCGCTCCGGTGCCGTCCTGCGCAAGGACCGGAAATGCGATGGATGCGGCCACGCCTGCCAAGATCGCCAGCCTCGAACGCAGGTGTTTCAGGGCATGTCGCTCCTTTGGGGAGACCATTTGCGTCTTCCCCATGATCAAAGGTTTGCGGGTCAGCGCGGCTTCATCTTGCCGACCCAGCCGCAGCGTTCTCCTGCGGGGTCCAGGCTCCGCCATAGGTGGGGAAATATCCTCGCAAGCCGGTAGCGACGGCATACCTTCGTTCTCGGCCGCCTCGATCGCGAAGTCCTTTGGGACTGTCGGGCGGACACTACCGGTCATTGCGGGGACAACTTCAGCAAAACAGCCGCCGCAAGGGCGTGCTCTTCCTGGTGGTAGTCGCCGTGGAATTTGCCATCGACCTTCACCTCCCAGATCCCGTTTCTTTCACGCACCTGAACCCCGGAGCGCTTCGCCAATTTCTGCGCGGAACGACCCCGTCTTTCCAGCTTCTCCGGTGGCCCAGGGTGCTCAACGGTCACTTGGGGCTCCTTGGGCTGCGGTATGCGCACCTCTCCAATTTGCATCACGGCGCGGATGAACTCTTCCGCGTAGTCGTCGGTTTCACGGTGGTCATGTTCGTGCCGTGCCATGCGCATAGGTTCGACGAACCGTTCCCGGAGGTGTTCGACGAAGCGCG
>NZ_JAOWLA010000041.1 GCF_025751575.1 Albidovulum sediminicola
ATCGCCCGTCCCGCTGCGCGAGATGAAAGCTCCGCGCGACGGGCGATTGCTCAACCCGCGCCAATAGGCGTAAATAACCACCGGGCTCCGGTCGTGGCTGGATGAAAGACCAGTGGCAGGTCATGCGAGATATCGCGCAAGAGTACCAGCGCGTTCCGGGCAGCGAGTTCGGAGAGATATCCGGATTGTTGGGCGGCAGTCGCGGTCAGTGCGTGGCAACGGCCACCGGAAGTAAAAAAACCCATGACGAGAGAGGGTTAAATAGGCAGACAGCATCATGGCTCGGGTGTCCCACTTTGTGTCACACTCGGCAGCCTGAAAGCTAAGTCGTTGATTTAGAAGGAAATGGAGGCGGGTACCGGAATCGAACCGGTCTTCACGGATTTGCAATCCGGGTATGACATTGTTTTTGTTGAAGGGTTTTGTAAACTGTTCAGAAATCCGATTGGCAAGATCAAAGGGTTGGCTGATGATTGTAAACTGCCATGCAGGCCGCTTACACTTAGAAAGTTGACGCTTTCGGTCGGCTCACACGAGGCAACGCCTTCCCGGTGACACTCGCGGACCCTTAATGGGATGGGAGGTGCATCTTGAGTGCCAAGCATGCTGCTGTCCGGTTTGAGGTGCTTTGCGACGCTATTGCGCTTGGCGTACTCTCAAGCGATTTTCGATCTCTGTCTGGATGTCATAGCGGGTGTCGATGGCCAGTTGCAGAGTGACTGCTATGGCGAAGCGGATATCGTCGTCTGGGCTTAGGCCGCCACCAGATGAATCGCTGCACTGTACTCGGATCGGCAAGATCGCGTCGGCGCCGAAGCTCGGGACTAATACCCGTGCATGCGTTAATCGTCGAGACCATACGGTTCCTTTACCAATAGCGTTCGTCGTCGGAGCGTCACCCTTCATCTTTAGCCGCCATTCATTATCAGGTTCATCACCGTCATCGGCAGCGATGGCCTCAATTCGTGCGAGGCGGTAGCGCGCGCGTGAAACATCGACAGGCGAGAACCATGAAAGAGTGACCAAGAGTGATCTATGCACTCGGTCGTTGGACATTGACTGAGGCAGCGGCATTTCAAATATCCGGGCACCGTCCTTACGGACCGTGCCCAGGCCAACCAACGTCGCGCCCTTCGGGGGTGCCTCATTCATAAAGCTTTCGTTTACAAGGCCGTAACCGTACCCGGACAGGACTTCCGCACCGGCGTGCTCGTGGTGCTGTCCCGCCTCCATTTGAGACCTGCGAAGATCCAGTGCGCTTTCCGGCCATCTGGCGGCGTGAACCGTGAGAGCGCGAGTCAAGAGTGCCATGTCGCGTCGAGGTAGTTCCTGTCCTTCGTAGGCGCCATCTGGGCCGGTTAGGGCTGCGGCCGATTGCAGGATAGATCTGGTGGTAAGCGCGGCAGCACAACTTGTCCCACACGCCCAAGCTCGAGCGCGGGTGGCTGGGGCTGATTGTGGTGGCGCGGCGACAAGAAGACCGGATGCCGGGAGAGCATTGGCGACGCGAAGATTCAGGTCTCCGCCGGAAGACGAGATACGTACATCGTGACGGCCTCCTACGGCCAGTACATCCGGTTTGATCGACCTGTACGCCCCTGGACCAGCTGCCGATGAAAAGGCTGGAACCACAGTCTCTGAATCGTGAACAGAAAGCACTCCAGTTGGAAGCGAAGCCGCACCCAAGGCGGCATTACTGACCGACGCAGCGCCAACAGTCAGGACATTCATTGCCTCAGCAGGAGCGAGCAGAGTTCGCCTATGCCGTTGGGCGCGCCTTGCCTCATTGACCAGTTCTTGCCGCTTCTCAATCGTTGCATCTTCGAATGCGGTCGCATTTATCCCCGAGACAGTTAGTACATCGGCCACATTTCCCGCTGACACTACGAACAAAACGCCGGCACGATATGCCCACCAGTCGAGCAACCGAGCGAGGGCGCTAAGTCGACCGTTGAAATGCCCATTCATAACCCCGATGGAGAGGTTCACCACGAAAGCATCAGGTGCAATCGGGCTTTGGCCATCGAATGCTCTGACGAGCGAGGTGTGCACTACATCGACAAAAAGACGATCATCAGGCGATACCGCCGAACTTTCGTTATCTACCAGCACCGGAATCGACAGAAGCCTGCTGTCGGAGGCTGGCGTGCCATCAGTGCCGAGATCACCTCGAAGGATCAACGATGACATTGAAGTTGCATGACGCCGATGGCGAACTTGTGACATCCGAACAAGGTCGTGGATATCCTCGATTTCCACGCCATCGTTCAGGTCAGGATGCGCGGCGATGGGGGTGCCATCCAATAGCAGTGCTCGGGCTGGGAGATCTGGATCAAACTCGAAGGCGGGATGGTCTGAATGTTTATGTGCTGCTTGTTCGTCCCCCACTTCGCTTTCGAGTGGTATCGACTGGGCGATCGTCTGGGGGAGGATGAACTGTAGGCCGTCCAAAGTCGCAAGCCCTTCCGGCGCCGCAGGATTGTCTAACATCTCGCGAACAGCGCCTGCAGGCATCGAGGCCAACAGGGCATCGTAGACAAAATCAGTTTCGGATATCATGCTCCGCGCGATTATCTCGCCGCCAAATGCCTCCACTCGCGCTTGAGCTTCTCGGCGCCACCGTTTCCGGCGGTCTTCGTTTCGCGTCGGCCAGATTTCGAGTTCGAGACGTACAGACTCTTCGTCATCGAAAGGTAAACGATCACGGATGATCTCGCGGGCTTCTACCGTTAAACGATCCGGAGGCCCCCAAGGGCGCAGCTCGGCCAAAAGGTCAAAGAGATTGCGCCAGGGGGTTTGACCATCCGGAAGCTTTTCTCCGCGCCTGTAGGCGCGCCATAGCCGACTAAGGGTTTGCAAAGAACCCTCGGTCGGCATCGTTGCATAAAGAGTCGGGTTTGCGAACTGGCTCCCATCGACCTTCATGTCGGCAGGTATGTCGTAATCTTCGTCCAAGTCCACCTCGGCAAGCACTTCGATACCTGCCTCGCGCGCAACCCGAATAAGATCTGCGATCGGAACTGCGGAAACGAAGACCATCGCGCGTTCCGGTGCTATGCCTGCCGGATCTGCTCGAAGTGCGACGCTGGCATCTTCGCCCTGGAAAGCTTGATCCAGGCGAGAGAACTCTTGTTCAAAACGCCTTGCCTGAACTGCACGACCACCTGCGGCGCCGCGCGGACGGGGCATTTTGGATGGAGAGCCCTTGATACGTTGCGCGGATATTTCTCTAATCGGTAGGGGAAGAATCGGTCGCTCGGTCATCGTAATCACCATCTGAAGCACGGCCGGCTTGATTGTGCCAAGCGCGCACTCGATCATTAATAAGAGTTCTCAATGTTATGCGGCCCTGCGCAAGAGCCCAACGACGATGTAGATCGTGAAAAAAGGTCTCGGCCTCTGAAAAGCTGAGCGGCGAGACCGCTTCTCTAAGCCGCTTAGGCGTGTATCCGCACGGCCCCTCGAACTCCTTGAGGCGTTCAGTAAAGTAGGAAGTCATATGCTCGTCATCGGGGCGATCCAGCGTCAGTCGGATTTCAAATCTTCGCCAAGTCGCTCGGTCAAGCAATTCGGGATGATTGGTGGCTCCAATAAGAACGCAATAGGAAGGCAGATCGTCCATCTGCAACAGCAAAGAAGTGACCAACCTCTTTATCTCGCCAGTCTCATGTAGATCGCCGCGCTCCTTCCCAATGGCGTCAAACTCGTCGAAGAAGAGGACACAAGGCTCGGTTCGAACATAGTCGAACAGCCTCCGCAGCCTTTGAGCGGTTTCGCCGAGGTAGCTGGTTATAACAGCGTCATAGCGCACAACGAGCAAGGGCAGGGAAAGCTCGGAAGCAATCGATTCCGCCAAGGAAGTTTTGCCGTTGCCGGGCGGCCCGACGAGCAGCAACCGATGGCGAGGTTCATATCCGTGTGCTCTAAGGACATCGGCGCGCGCTTGCTCCTCAATAAGTTCGAGGCAGGCGTTTCGGTTGGCTTGTGTAAGATAAAGTTGCGATAACTCGCGCTCAGGATAGCGACGATCAATCCCGCCGGAACCGTCTCGAACTCTGGGACTGCCGTTGACTTGGCGTCCGGCGACGTTGGATGCGGGGGTTGTGGAAACCGCCTTGGCGATGCGATCTGCGACCCCGATGTGCTTCTTAGCGCGCTCTTCTGCGGCAATGGTCTCTGCCGCCACCCGGACAGCATCCTGGTTTCCTGATACACCAGCCTTTACAAGTTCTACGATGAGTTCACTTCGCACAGAGATCTCCACCTCGGCCGCTGACCGATTTCTTGTTTTTAGGACGGATTTCAGGGAATGTCACCCGATTGATCGAAATTCTCGCCGTTGGGCTCGAGTTTGAAGAGTTGGCAATGCTCTGACGGCGCGCTGCGTAGACTGAGCGAAGCGGCAAAGAAATCCCTGGTGCGCAGAAAGCAGGCGCCAAGCTCCGTTCTGCAGTGGTCGATCTGTGTACGGTTTCACGGTTTGAGCGCGCGCAACTGAAGTTTGCGCTTGCTCGACATCCGAAGTTGTTTCGCTTGAGCATCGATGGCAGCTTGACGGATGCGCCACCGCACCTTTCGCGGGCCGATGAAGGATCGAAAGAGCCGCACCCGGCCCCCGCTTTTGCGCGGGGGCCGAGCAAGTCGATCGGTTCGCCTGACCGATTTGCCGATCTTTCGCCTTTCAGGCTTGGGCCTTGGCCTTGATCTTCTCGACCATTGCGGTGACTTCGTCGCCACGCAGGGGATGCGTTGCGATCTTGCGGGCGTTCGGGTTGGTGGCCAGCGCCTCGATCTGGGCGAAGAAGCGGGCGCGGTCAGCCTCGGGCTGCATCTCGAGCCAGGTGTCGATCGTCG
>NZ_JAOWLA010000042.1 GCF_025751575.1 Albidovulum sediminicola
TCCGGCCGCTGGTCAGTGCCAACCGAACCGCTTCACGACGAAACTCCGGCGTCGGCCTGTTTCCGTTTCCCATAGAACACCTCCTGGTTCCTCAGTTGGTGCTCTCCACATTTTCCGGGCAAGTCCACAGCTGATCCCGGCTCATGCCGCCGTATTGCCGACGCCAACGGTAATATGTCTGCTGCGTCACCCCGATCTGGCGAACTGCCTCCGCAACGCTCATGCCCTGACCCTGCAGCACCTCAACTTGCCGCAGCTTCATGACGATGTCCTCAGGCTTCTCTCGCTTCACAGCCATCTCCTGGTCCTCCATGTCGAGGGGCATATCTACCCCGGTTGGTGGACCACTTCAGAGGGGGCATTCCATTCTTGTCCCGCGTCTTCGTCACGAAGCTCTCGAGCACTTCACCTTCGTGATCGACTGCGCGCCAGAGGTAGTGACGTTCGCCATTGATCTTCACGAAAACCTCGTCGAGATGCCAACGCCATTGGGGCCCGGATCGCAGGCGTTCGGCCCGTCGCGCACGGATTTCGGAAGCGAACATAGGGCCAAAGCGGTTCCACCAGAAGCGGACGGATTCGTGGCTGATCTCGATACCGCGTTCGTGCAACAGGTCTTCGACGTTGCGGAGCGATAGAGGGAACCGGACATACATCATGACCGCCAGGCGGATGATTTCCGGGCTGGTCCGGAAGTACTTGAATGGGGCGTCCTTCGTCATCTCAAGACGCTACGAGACCACCCTGCCACGCTCAACGGGATTCCCTCTGACAAGACCCCCACGCCACACGGGCCGAATGCGAAGCCGTCGATAGGTGACATCTGAAAAACACAAAGTCGACTGATCCATCGCGCCAGCTTCTTTGTTCCAGTCAGGTCTCCCGATCGAGTTCTTTACTCAGCAGGGCGCGCGCGAGTTGCGTGAAGAGTGCGACGAAGACGCCAACGCCGACAAAGATGTAAACAACGGTGAACAGTTTGCCGATTTCAGTCTGGGGTGAAAGGTCGCCAAGTCCGACGGTCGAAATGGTTGTGGCACTAAAATAGAGCGAGTCGACCCATGACCAGCCCTCGACACCTCGGTAAAAAACCGTCCCAGACAGCAGGATAACCGCTGCCAATGCAAGTGTCGCTCGAAACGTCGGAACCTGCCATGAACGCACGACGGCTTTGATCAACCTCAATACGGTGAGTGCAAACGACAACATCATTCCCTCCTAACGGCGCGTTGACCATACTCCATCATGCGCCGCTGCGTCGTCCGTGAATTCGGACCGTAGCGGTGCCACCTGTCGGAACGCGTTTGTAGATGATCTTCACGACCCGAATGCCGCGCACCAGACCGGGCAGGAGCATCTTGCGGGTCCGGCTTCCAGCCGAAATGATCGACCGGACGCGAAGCTCGGACGTTTCGCCGTTGGTGAACGTCACCTCTATGCTTTCGATGAAGACCGGCTTGTCGACAGCTTCGACGACAAGGCCCGTAAAGAGGCCCCTTGCCAGCGTGACAGGAACGATGCTGAAATTCTTGACAAGGTTGACCCGGCTCTCTCCAAGCAGGATCCAACCCTCGCCCAACGAGGGATCTGCACGCGCCGCGAACGGAAAAGCCGCGACAAGTGCGATAAAGCCGCGGCGATGAACTTTCGTCGGAAAACCGCTACCGTTGATGGGTGTTTGTGTCATTTCTCTATCCCTTCAAGCGTGTTCGTTTCTGGCGTCCGCATCATTGTTTTGCATTCGCCGTGAGCCGTGCCGAACTTTGTGCCGGATGCGCAGATCCTGATCCCCGCGATCAAAAGCGCTGGCCCAATGTGACGTAGAGGAAGTCCTCCTGGTCGTCGTTCCGCGCGTAATCGATGGCATAGTCGAGGCCGAACTTCCGGGACACGCGAACGCGCAATCCGACGCCGGCAGCAAAGCCGCCGCTGTCGAACGACATGCTCCCGAGTGACTCTCCGCCGCCGCCGAAGCCCGCAAAAACAACGTAACCGAAGCGGTTGGACAGGCGTCCGCGATACTCGGCCTGAACCGCCGCGGACCATGGCTCGAGATCGTCAAGCGCGCCGAAACCCCGCAACCCGTTGGCCAGACCGACGCCGCATGCATCGAAGAACGGTGCGGAATATGCTAATCCGCAGAGCGAGGCCTTTGCGGCCAGGACACCGCTTTCCCCAACCTCCCGGTAATGTGCGGCGGAAAGCAAACCCTTTGTGTAACTGCGATCGAGCACTTTGAAATTGCCGCCGAAAATCGAGTCGACTTCTACACCATAGGAGAGAGATGCGGCGACCAAGGTCCCTTCGGTTGGATAGAATGTGTCGTCCCGCGTGTCGAACGTGACGTCCAGGCCAACCTTTCCCAAGGACAAGTCGGCATCCGGCCTGAGGATTGGCGGCAAGACTCCAAGGCCGGGCGAGTCTATTCCGATCGTCGAATCCAGATAGGTGAACGATACGCCTGCGGATAGGGACTCAGAGATGCCGCGGTCGACCCGGAGAGCATAGGCTTCGCCCGTCTGTTTGATCGGAATGTTAACTGAACTTCCGAGCGGAAAGTCGTAAAACAGAGTCGCCTCAGCGGCAAACAGGCTCACAGACCAGCCGCCGTCGGCAAAACTCAGGCTGAAGCCGCCGCCGAGCCCTTCGCTGCCATTGCTCGACTTGAGTTTGGCGAGACCCGCGCCGGACGGTTTCGACCCCGGCAATGTAAAAAGATAGCCAGCCCCGAGGGTAAGTCCGCTTCCGATCATGGGGTTGGAGAAAGGGATCGGCGCGACAATGACGGAGCCTCGGCGAAAACCCAGATCGGCCTTTGCCGCAGCCTGAGGGTTCGCGAGTTCGCGCTCGAGCAATGATACTTGCGCTAGTGCCGCGCTGCTTCCCGACGACAGAAGCAACGCTGAGACGACACCGGCACGCAGTACTTTCTTTATCATCATTAAAGATGTCCTATAAGTTCTGCCGCCGCTGAGCGGCCTTACCTGACTGATCCAGTTTGATTGTTAGTGCATGAATGTTCTACGTTTCATGTTTCGTCTCGCTCTTCCAGTGTCCAAAAGAAATGTTGCGGGCATTTTTGGCTGAACGCCAGCAGCAAAAGGTTAATCGATGGTATTCTTGTAGATTACGCCGTCCTTCATGATCAGGACGAAGTTCTTCCGCGGATCGGCAACCAGGTCGATATTTTCGAGCAGATTTCCTTCTACTAGAATCAAGTCAGCCAATGCGCCCGCCTTCACTACCCCTAGCTCCCCCGGATAGGGGTCGCGTGGACCGGACAGCTTTAATAACTGGGCATTGTCGTGTGTTGCCATTTTCAGCACTTCAAAGGGCGTGAACCAGCGCTTCATCTTGGCCAATAACTTGCCTTGTTTTGCCGCAAGTCCCGCATCGAAAAGCACGTCTGTACCCCAGGCGATTTTTGCGCCGTGTTTCTTGGCATATCCGTAAACGATGTCTGTGCCCGCAGTCACAGTTACAAATTTTGCTCTATTGAGCGAGCCCTCAGGAAAGGGAATGGCATCCTCATCATCGAGAATGGGTTGCATGCTGAGCCATGCACCTTTTTCAGCCAAGAGTTTGATTACGTCTTCACCCAAAAGGTGTCCATGCTCAATGCTCTTCACACCTGCTTCCAAGGCCTGTTTGACGGTCGTGTCCGTAAAGGCATGTACCGCGATGTAGGTATTCCAGGTGTTGGCGACCTCCACGAGGGCGCTCATTTCAGCAAACGTGTATTGGGTTACATCTAACGGGTCGAAGTCTGATGACACCCCGCCGCCGGCCATCACTTTGAGCTGGGACGCGCCTTGGCGCAAGATTTCTCGCGACCGCTTAATTACCTCGGGCACCCCGTCCGCTATTATCACTATACCTGCTTGCTGAAGATAATCCAGAGGTTGTCCAGGATTCTCGGGCACAGCCAAAGGTGCACGATAGTCCCCATGACCCGAAGTCTGGGAAATTACCGCCCCAGAAGGGTAGATGCGTGGTCCGTTTATAAGCCCTTCATCAGTCGCCTTCTTGATTGAAAAGACATTTCCACCAATATCGCGAACAGTGGTAAACCCTCTCATTAAGGCGCCCTCGTTCGCTATAGCCCCTTTAAAACTCATGTAGGCCAGATCATTTGTCATCAACTCAGCCACAGAAAGCGTCGCAAACAACGAGTGCCAATGGGCGTCGATCAGCCCTGGCATCAGCGTGCGCCCGCCTCCGTCGATCACCGTGCCACCCGCGACAGCAAGTGGTTCGGTTGACACCGCGGTGATCTTGTTGCCTGTCACCACGACATTGGCATTCATGATCAGGGCTTCGTTGACGCCGTCAAAGACGTTCACATTAGTGAACAGGATCGGCCCATCGGCCTCCTGAGCCGCCGCCGGCAGGGCGACGCTCACGGCGACGGCAAGCGTCGCGGCCAAGGTCTTTAGATTTAGTTTCCTCATCGGACTTCTCCTGTTGTCGATGCAGGGCGTTCGGTGGAGAGTTCGATCTACGCTGTGCAGGATCACCTCTCCACCTGATCCGTGGCTCTTGTCGCCCCGGTTATTGGAAGACAGTACCGGAGAGGTCGAAGTCGTCGACCGCCCCGTCGCCCCGAATGAAGATCCGGTGGTTGAATCGCACGTAGTTGAGTT
>NZ_JAOWLA010000043.1 GCF_025751575.1 Albidovulum sediminicola
CGCCGCCGGGGCAGTGGAGGGAGACGAAGTCGCAGCGCGGCAGGAGGTCGTCGAGGTCGCGGACCTGTTCGGCGCCGTAGCGGGCGAGGATCTCCGGGGCGACGGCGGAGCGGTTGTGGACGAGGACGCGCATGCCGAAGCCGTGGTGGGCGCGCTGGGCCATGGCCTGGCCGATGCGTCCGAAGCCGACGATGCCGAGGGTGGCGCCGGAGACGCGGGTGCCGATCAGGTGGGTGGGGCGCCAGCCCGTCCAGCGCCCGTCGCGCAGTTCGCGCTCGCCCTCGCCGGCGCGGCGGGCGACCATGAGCATGAGCGTCATGGCGATGTCAGCGGTGCAGTCGCTGAGCACGTCGGGGGTATTGGTGACGGCGATGCCGCGGCTTTTCGCGGCATCGGTGTCGATATGGGCGAAGCCGACGCCGTAATTGGCCAGGATCCGCGTCCGGGCCCTGGGCAGGTCGAAGACCTGCGCCGGCAGGCGGTCGGTGACGGTGGGCAGGACGGCGTCGTAGTCGCCGAGCGCGCCACGCAGGTCGTCGGTGCTGAGCGGGCGGTCGTCGCGGTTGAGCGTGAGGTCGAAGACCTCCGCCATCTTCGCCTCGACCGCCGCGGGCCAGCGGCGGGTGACCAGGACCTTCGGCTTCGCCATCGCGCCCTCCCTCAAGCCGCGGCCTTGCGCATCACCCGCGCGACCGTCTCGCCGATGACCGAGGGGTTCTCGGCCACCGTCACGCCCGCGGCCGAGAGGATCTCGACCTTCTCCGAGGCGCTTTCGCCGAAGGCGGAGATGATGGCGCCGGCATGGCCCATGGTGCGGCCCTTGGGCGCGGTGAGACCCGCGATATAGGCGATGACGGGCTTGGTCATGTGGTTCTGGATGTATTCGGCGGCCTCGGCCTCCTGCGGGCCGCCGATCTCGCCGATCATGCAGATCACATGGGTCTCGGGGTCGGCCTCGAAGCGCTCGAGGATGTCGCGGAAGCTTGACCCGTTGATCGGGTCGCCGCCGATGCCGACGCTGGTGGAGACGCCGATGCCGCGGTCCTTGAGCTGCTGGGCGGCCTCGTAGCCCAGCGTGCCCGAGCGTCCGACGATGCCGACGTTGCCGGGCAGGTAGATATGCCCCGGCATGATGCCCAAGAGCGCCTTGCCCGGGCTGATGGTGCCGGCGCAGTTGGGCCCGGTCAGGACCATGCGGCGTTCGCGCGGGTAGCGCATCATGTAGCGCTTGACCCGGATCATGTCCTGGGCCGGGATGCCGTCGGTGATGCAGACGCAGTAGCGGATGCCGCCGTCGGCCGCTTCCATGATCGAGTCCGCCGCGAAGGGGGGCGGGACGAAGACCAGGCTGGAATCGGCGCCGGTCGCGGCGACCGCTTCCTTGACGGTGTCGAAGACCGGGACGCCATGGACCCGCTCGCCGCCCTTGCCGGGCACCACGCCGCCGACGACATTGGTGCCGTAATCCAGCATTTCCTTGGTGTGGAACTGCGCCATGCGGCCGGTGATGCCCTGAACGATCACCCGGCTTTCGCGTTCGAGAAGAATGCTCATCAGACGGCCCTCATCTTGGTGTTCTGTGCGATATCGTTCTGCCACGCGGTGACCGCGCGCTCGGCCGCTTCCATCAGCGAGTTCGCGCGGATGATCGGCAGGCCCGACTTGGCGAGGATCTTCTGACCCTCCTCGACATTGGTCCCGGCCAGGCGCACGATCACCGGCACGTTGACCGGGTTGGCCTTGAGCGCCTGGACCACGCCCTCCGCGACCCAGTCGCAGCGGTTGATGCCGGCGAAGATGTTGACCAGGATCGCCTGGACATTGTCGTCCGACATGACCAGCCGGAAGGCCTTGGCGACCCGCTCGGGCGTGGCCCCGCCGCCGATGTCGAGGAAGTTCGCCGGCTCCCCGCCCGCGAGCTTGATCGTGTCCATCGTCGCCATCGCGAGCCCCGCGCCGTTGACGATGCAGCCGATGTTGCCGGTCAGGCCGATATAGCTGAGCCCCCGGTCGGCCGCGCGGCTTTCCCGCGGATCCTCCTGGCTCTTGTCGCGCAGCTCGGCCACATGCGGATGCCGGAAGAGCGCGTTGCCGTCGAAGGTCATCTTGGCATCGAGCGCCAGCACCCGGTCGTCGGCGGTGATCACCAGCGGGTTGATCTCGACCATGGTCGCGTCCAGCTCGGTGAAGGCGCGGTAGCAGCCCTGCAGCGTGCGCGCCATCTGCTGGGTCAGCTTCGCCGGAATGCCGAGCGCGAAAGCGATCTCGCGGGCCTGGAACTCCTGCAGGCCGACCGCCGGCTCGACGGTGGAGCGCACGATCGACTCGGGCCGCTGGGCCGAGATCTCCTCGATCTCCATCCCGCCCTCGGAGGAGGCCACGATCATCACCCGCTGCGAGGAGCGGTCGAGCACGAAGCCCAGGTAGATCTCCCGCGTGAAGGCGACGGCGCCCTCGACATAGACGCGGTAGACGCCCTTGCCCTCGGGCCCGGTCTGATGCGTGACCAGCTTCTGCCCGAACATGTCGGAGGCCGCGTCGAGGATCTCGTGCTCGCTGTCGCAAAGCTTCACGCCGCCGGCCTTGCCACGCCCGCCGGCATGGACCTGGGCCTTGACGATCCAGCGCTCTCCGCCGAGCTCGCGCGCCCGGTAGGCCGCCTGCTCGGGGCTGTAGGCCAGCGCGCCCTGCGGAACGGCGACACCGAAGCGCGCCAGGATCTCCTTGGCCTGGTATTCGTGGATGTCCATCTGGGTCTCCTCCCCGTTATTCCGCGGCTTCCAGCGCCCGGTAATGCTGGCGCAGCCGCTCGCCGACCGCCTCCAGATCGACGCTGGCGCCGATCTCGTTCATCGCCTCGGCAAAGCGCAGCACGATCGTGCGCACCGCCGCCTCCGAGAGCTGGTTGAGAATGCCGATGCGCACCTGCACCGGCTCCGACAGCGTCGGCCAGATGCCGAAGCCGCGCGCCCGGCACATCTGCACCAGCTCCTTCTCGCGCCCCGCCAGCGCGGCAGGCAGGTTCAGCACCACCAGGCTCGTCATGTTCGAGGTGACCTCGCAGCCCATCACCGTCACCGCCTCGCGCAGCGCCGCCTCGTGGAAGGCATAGTCGCGCGCCTTCGTGGCCCGGCCATGTTCCAGCGTGATCCGCAGCGCCTCGTGGAAGGCCGCGACCGCATAGCCCGAATGGGTGCGGTGATAGACGCCCGCCGCCACGTCCTTGCCCTCGACGATGCCCCAGTGACGGGCCTCAAGGACCGGGTTGTGGACATAGGAATGGCAGCCGTTTTCCCGGACCTCGGCGATGTAGCGGTCGGTGAAGCTGACCGGCGCATAGGTCAGCGGCAGGCACAGCACGCCCTTCTGCGGGCAGGACGCCCAGCCCACCACGCCCGGATAGTCGTCGATCGAGAAGTCCGCGATCCCGAGCGAGGAGACCGCGTCGACCAGCCCCATCGCGCCGTGGCGCGCGCAGGCCGCCGAGAAGCCCTCAAGGTCGTTGATCCGCCCCGAGCCGGTTTCCCAATGCGCCATGAAGGCCCATTTCGGCTTCTTCTCGGCCAGCACCCGCTCCACGATCTCGCCGGTCACCGACTGGCCGTGGGGAACCGTCACGATCGTCACCGAGGCGGGTTTCGGATCGAGCGCGTTGGCGCGCAGCTCCTCGCGCGTCGCCGCCTTCATCCGGATCGTCAGACCGTCGATCCCCGAGAAGGTCCCGTTGACGAAGGCCACCACCGTGTCGCCCGGCAGGATCGCCCCCAGCATGCAGTCGAGCCCGGAAAAGCCCGTGCCGCCGACGCCGAAGGTGTAGGTGTTCGCCGTGCCCCAGACCGCGCGCAGCATCTCCTTGCACTCGACCATGCCGCGCAGCACGTCGGCCTGCATGTGGTCGGCAAGACCCGCCCGGGCAAAGGCGCCCAGAACGCGCGGGTCGGTGTTGCCCGGTCCAGGACCCGCCGCGAGCGTCTCCGGGATCTCGAGTGGGGCAAAGATATGCGGAACGGTCATCGCGGGGCCTCCTGTCTGCCTGCCGCGGCGCATCCAAACGCCCCGGCCTCCTCCTGCCGCAAGTGTTTTCAGGGTTGCCCCAAGGTCACAACCTGCATTAATCCTGCTTTTGGGTATTCAAATGGGCGGGTAATTCCCCACCCATTCAGGTTGGAATGCCAAGGTATACCGTCAGGTGACCCGCCAATATGGGTGGTTTTTCTCGAAAAGGTCAAGAAATGCAACAACTTGGAACC
>NZ_JAOWLA010000044.1 GCF_025751575.1 Albidovulum sediminicola
TCGGCCCGGCGGCGGGCGAACTGATCCACGAAATCTGCGTGGGCATGGAATTCGGCGCCTCCGCCCAGGACATCGCGCTGACCTGCCACGCCCACCCCACCTTCTCGGAGGCCGTCCGCGAAGCCGCCCTGGCCTGCGGCGACGGGCCAATCCATGCGTGACCAAAACCCCAAAGGCGCCCCGGTGACTGGGGTGTCTCTCTCTGCCTTGCCGCAGTGACGGCGCGCGCGACGGTCTGTTCGGTCGCCGCGCTGGCGGGCGTCAGGCAATCAGGTGGCGCAGGCCCTGGGTCACATCCGCCCGAATGGCCAGCCTGAGCGCGGGCTCATCGCCCGCCTTCAGTGCGGCAAGGATCATACGGTGATGCTGTGGCGGCTCCGACCGGACGATGCGAGAATAGACCGCGCGCATCGTCGGGCCAAGCTGAAGCCAGACCGTCTCTGCGACCGCCAGCATCGCGGGGGCCTGCGCCCGCAGGTAAAGCATCCGGTGAAATTCGAGGTTTGTCCGGATATAGGCCACCGCGTCGCGCTTCACCGCCGCTTCGGCATTGGCCATGTTGATGGCCTGCAAGCGTTCGATCAGGGCGAAATGGGCGCGCGGCAGGGCGCGGCTGGCCAGTTCGGTCTCGATCAGCGCGCGAAGCGTGGCAAGCTCCTCCAGCCGCTCGTTCGTCAGGTCCGGCGTGGTGACCCGCCCGGAGGACGACAGCGTCAGCGCGCCTTCCGCCGCAAGCCGCCGAAGCGCCTCGCGCGCGGGGGTCATCGAAACGCCATGGGCCTTGGCCAGTCCGCGCACCGTCAGGGCCTGACCCGGCGGCAATTCGCCGTGCATGATCTGCTGGCGCAGGGTCCGGTAGATCCGGTCATGCGTCGCGGTGCCGGGATCGGGGGGGCGGGTTTGAAGCAGCATGGCAAGACGTGATCACAAATGCCCGTTGGCCGTCAATCCTGTCCCGTGAAGTCGTAGGCGTGGAGGTTCTGCCCCTCCCGCCGCAGCCAGGCGCGATGATGCCGGTAATCGGGACAAAGCGAGGCCACGACGCGCCAGAAGGCGGGGGAATGGTTCATCTCGACCAGGTGGGCGACTTCGTGGGCCGCGACATAGCCAAGCACCTCGGGCGGGGCGAGGATCAGCCGCCACGAGAACATAAGCCCGCCGGCGGCCGAGCACGACCCCCAGCGCGACCGGGTGTCACGCAGGGTGAGGCTACCGTAGGCGCGCCCAAGTCGACCGGCGTACAGGTCGCAGGCGCTGGCAAGCCGGTCGCGGGCCATGAGCTTCAGAAACGCCTCGACCTGCCGGCCCGTTCCAGTCGCTCGCCTGGGCACAAGCAGCTCATCCGCGACGATTCGCGGCGCCCGGACGGCACCCGCCCTAACCACGCAGGGCCGCCCCTCGACCGGAAGCACGCTGTCCAGGCCGACCACGGCGCGCACGGGCGCGGATTGAAGCGCCGCGCGAATCCAGTCGGCCTTTTCCCGGGCAAAGGCCAGTGCCTCCGCCTCGGGCGCGCGCGCGGGTAGCGACAGCGTGACACGGCCATCGAGCCGCGAAACCCGGAGCGAATAGCGCCTGGCACGCGCCGACCGGCGCAGCGTGATCTCAACAGGTGGTGTTCCGGGCAGGATTCGGCGGGTCATGGCGGCTCGGTTCCTGCCTTTCGGAATGGCTCTGCCCGGCGCGGGCGAAGCCCGAAACGCAACCTCGCGCGCCTTGGGCCGAAAGCCTTTGACACCCCGGCGCACTTGTGGCAGTTGGCTGCGACTCGCGAAGATCAGTGCACTGGACGGAGTTTTCCATGCCGAAGGATGAATGGGGCGTCAAGCGCCTTTGCCCGCATTGCGCCAGCCGCTTCTATGACCTGAAGCGCGACCCGATGACCTGCCCGGAGTGCGGCCACAGCTTTACCGCCGAAAGCCTCGTGCCCGGACGCGGCCGGACAATGATTGCTGAGAAGACCAGCATAAAGGATACCGAATCCGATATCGACGTGCTCGACTCGGATGACCTCGATGACGATAGCGGTGATGTCGATCTCGACGACGACCTGCTTGAGGATGACGACGACGACAACGTGTCGCTCGACGACATCGCGGATGTCGGCGGCGGCGACGACGACGCCTGATCCGGCAGCCGAAGTCGTTTCGGACCGAAGATCTTGGGGGCACGGGCGAAGGCCGGTGCCCCTTTTTCATTTTGCGCACTCTAAGGGTGATTTTTCGCTTGCAGTGCCCTGCGCGCTCTCCTATACGCCCCTCACGCGGGCGCCAGTCGCCCGGACCTCCGGTGGGGCCATAGCTCAGTTGGGAGAGCGCTTGAATGGCATTCAAGAGGTCAGGGGTTCGACTCCCCTTGGCTCCACCAAAATCCCCCTAAGTACTTGCATTCTCAGTAAATGCCTGTCTTCATTGGGGTATTTCGTCAGGATGTTACGGTAAGGTGTTACAGTGGCGGCTCTGGAAAAGATGCCTGGACACACTCGACTCTACCGCCGTGGCGCTACCTACTACCACCGCGCTGCCGTCCCCCAAGACATCGTTGAGACCTATGGGAAGGTCGAAGAGACCTTCTCACTCAGAACGAAAGACCGCGCCCAAGCGCTGATCCGCGTCAGGATCGAAGCGGTGCGGGTAGACCAGTTATTCGCTGCCCATCGCGCCAATCTCGAGCGGCAGCAGAACTTGGAAGCCGCCCCGCCGGAGGGTGAACTTACTGCATCCCAGATCGCCAAGGCGAAGTCGGCCTACCTTAACCACCTTCTGGACGAGGACGAGGAGGTTCGTCTGAGCGGCTTCGAGGACTTGGAAGAACCGGAGGCACCCCTCGAGTACGAGCCGCGTCCAACCTTCGAGGAACGGCAAGAGACGCTTGCGGCAGTCGATGAGTTCACCCGCGCCAACCTCGCGAGAGGGAAGCAGGACGAGTTCTTCCGGTCAGAGGCCGAAGAGGTGCTGTCTTGGGACGGCTTCGAATTGCGGTTGGCCGACGCTTCCCCCAGTTGGCCCCGGCTCATCAGGGCGCTTCAGGAAGCCTCTGTGGAAGCGCGTGATGCGATCCGTAAGCGGGACATGGGCGACAGCGTCCCTACCCCCGCCTACCCCGAGAAGGCTCCCAGCACCACTCGCAGCAATGCGCCGCTTCTCTCCGAGGCCGTTCAAGGTTGGGAAGCTGAGAAGATGCGCGGCGCTTGGTCAATCAAGGTGCGCAACGATCACATGGCCTGGATGGCAGCATTCATCGAGGTCGCTGGGGATAGGCCGATCTCCGAGTACGTCAAAGACGACGCCCGGAACTTCAAATCTCTGCTCCTCAAGCTTCCGGCCAACTGGCGGAAGAAGCCTCAAATCCGAGACCTGACGATGCTGGTGGCGGCAGACAAGGCCCACGCAATCGGCTTGGAACCGATGAACAGCGCCACCGTCAACAAAGCGATCAGGCGGGTGGCGGCGTTCTGGAACTATGCCGAGGCCCACTGACCTGCCACGGGATTTTTCCTCCACCTGCGATTAGAGTCCGACCCAACGAAGGGACGGACGATGAAGCGAACGAGATACAGCGACGAGCAGATCATCGGCATTCTGGCCGAGCATGAGGCAGGC
>NZ_JAOWLA010000045.1 GCF_025751575.1 Albidovulum sediminicola
TGGCGGCGCTCAGACCTCGACGGCGATTGCCAGCCCGAATTCCTCGGCCCGCCGGACGGCCGCGCCCGCCACGGCGAGGTCCTGGAGCCCGACGCCTGTGCCGTCGAAGAGGGTGATCTGCGCCTCCGACTGGCGGCCCTCGGCAAGCCCCGCGACGACCGCGCCGATGGGCGTGATGTCGGCCGCCGCGATCAGGCCTGCCGCGACGGCGTGCTGCGCCTCGCCGATGGTCACGGATTGCGCGACCTCGTCGGTGAAGACCCGCGCGCGGGCCAGAAGCGCGGGCTCGACCTCCTGCTTGCCCCGGGTGTCGGTGCCCATGCAGGCCAGATGCGTTCCCGGCGCCACATGCGCGGCCATCAGCGAGGCCGCGGGCGAGGAGGTGATGGTCACGATCACGTCGGCCTCGACCATCCGCTCCAGCGGCACGGCTTCGAAGGGCAGGCCCAGTTCCGCCGCGACCTCGCCAAGCTTCGGCAGCATCTCCGGATGCAGGTTCCAGGCGATGACCTTCTCGAAACGCCGCACCCTGGCGGCGGCGCGCAACTGGAAGGCCGCCTGGTGGCCCGCGCCCACCATGCCGAGCACCTTGGCATCCCGCCGCGCCAGCCGGTCGATCGAGATCGCGGAGGCCGCGGCCGTGCGCAGCGCGGTCAGAAGGTTGCCCCCCACCATCGCCGTGGGCCGCCCGGTCTCGGGATCGAACAGGTAGACGCTCGACTGGTGGTTGGGCATGCCCTTCCCGGCATTGCCGGGAAAGTAGCCCCCCGCCTTCACGCCCAGCATCCCGCCCGCGCGATCAAGGCCCGACTTGAACCCATACTGCCGCCCCTCGCCAAGCGCCTCCCGCACCACGGGGAAGTTGTAGGCCTCCTCCCGCGCCATCGCGGCGAAGGTCGCCTCGACCGCGGCGAAGGCGTCCTCGGCCGAAACGAGATCGGCGATGAGTTTCTCTGGCACGATCAGCATGCCGCTTTCCTTTCATTCTGGCCCAAATACTCCGGGGGTGCGGGGGCAGCGCCCCCGCCGGCTGGGCGCTTCTGCGCGCTCAGTACGCCTTGCCGCGCGCCGAAACCGGCCAGACCACCTCGACCTTGCCGCCGCGAACGCCGACATACCAGTCATGGACGTTGGCGGTCGGATCGCAGTGGCCGGGCACCAGCTTCAGCTTGTCGCCCACCTTCAGCACGCCCTCGGGATCCGAGATGACCCCATGCTCGTCCGAGCACTTGATGTATTTCACATCCGTCCGCCCGTAGACGACCGGCAACCCGCTGTCGACCGACTGCGCCTTCAGCCCCGCGTCGCAGATCGCCTTGTCGGCCTTGGCGTGGCTCATGACGCTGGTCAGGATGAAAAAGGCGTTCTCCCATTCGCCGGCGTCGATGCGGCGGCCCGCCTGGTCGAGGATGCGGCCGTAGTCGGCATCCATGAAGGCGTAGGAGCCGCACTGAAGCTCGTTGTAAAGCCCCGAGTTCGCCTCGAAGTAGTAGGATCCGGTGCCGCCGCCAGAGACGAGGTCGGTCTCGATGCCTTCGGCCTTCAGGGCCTCGACGGCGTCCCTGACCTGGGCAATCGCCGCGTCGATCTTGGCCTTGCGGTCCTCGAAACTGTCCATGTGCTGCATCGCGCCCTGATAGGCCTGGATGCCGCGGTAGACGAGGGCGTCGGCGGCCACGACGGCCCGGGCGATCTCGACCACCGCCGGGGTCGTGGTCACGCCGCAGCGCCCCGCGCCGCAGTCGATCTCGATGAAGACGCCCAGCGTGGTGCCGTGCTTCTGCGCTGCCGCCGACAGGTCGGCCACGTTGGCCACGTCGTCGACACAGACGATCACCTCGCCGCCGCTGATCTTCGGGAGTTGCGCCAGCCGTTCGATCTTGGCCGCGTCGCGCACCTGGTTCGAGACGAGGATCTCCTTGATCCCGGCCCGGGCGAAGACCTCGGCCTCGGACACTTTCTGGCAGCAGACGCCGATGGCGCCGCCCAGCTCCATCTGCAGCTTCAGCACGTCGACGGACTTGTGCATCTTGCCATGCGCGCGGTGGCGCATCCCGTGCGCCTTGGCGTAGTCGCCCATCTTCCGGATGTTGCGCTCCAGCGCGTCGAGGTCGAGCACCAGGCAGGGCGTCTGGATGTCGGCCGCGTCCATGCCGGGCTTGGCGGGAATGTCGAAGCCCACCTCGTAGGCGTCGAAATCGACGGAATCTTTCATCGGAATTCTCCTTCTCAGCCCTGCATCCAGGGCAGTTTGTCCAGATCGACGTTGCCGCCGGTGATGATGACGCCCACGCGCTTGCCCTTGAACGCCTCGGGGTTCTTGAGGATGGTCGCCAGCGGCACCGCGCTCGAAGGCTCCATGACCACGCGCAGGTGCTTCCAGGTCAGCTTCATCGCCTCGACGATCTCCGCGTCCGAGGCCGTGTAGATCTCGGAGACATGGGTCTTCACGAAGTGCCAGGTCAGGTCCTTGAGCGGCACCAGGAGCCCGTCGGCGATGGTCCTGGGCGCGTCGTCGGCGATGATGTGGCCGGCCTTGAAGCTGCGATAGGCGTCGTCGGCCTGCTCGGGCTCGGCCGCGATCACCTTCGTTTCCGGCGCCAGCGTCGAAAGCGTCAGGCAGGTGCCCGAGATCATGCCGCCCCCGCCGATCGGCGCCACCACCATGTCGAGCCCGTCCACCTGTTCCATGAATTCCTTCGAACAGGTCCCCTGCCCGGCGATCACGCGCGGGTCGTTGTAGGGATGGACGAAGTCGCCCCCCGTTTCCGCCTGCACCTGCGCAAAGGTCGCCTCGCGCGACGAGGTCGAGGGCTCGCATTCGGTGATCCGCCCGCCGTAGCGGCGCACGGTGTCCTTCTTGGCCTGCGGCGCGGTCCGCGGCATCACCACGTTGCACGGAATGCCCCTGCGCATCGCCGCGTAGCTGAGGCACGAGGCATGGTTGCCAGAGGAATGCGTGGCGACGCCCTTCGCCGCCTGCTCCTCGCTCAGCCCAAAGACCGCGTTCGCCGCGCCCCGCACCTTGAAGGCGCCCGGCTCCTGGAAGTTCTCGCACTTGAAGAACAGCTGACAGCCCGCCAGCTCGTTCAGATAATCCGACGTCCGAACCGGCGTCCGACGAATGTGCGGCACAATCCGATCATGCGCCAAAAGCATGTCCTCATAGCTCGGGAT
>NZ_JAOWLA010000046.1 GCF_025751575.1 Albidovulum sediminicola
GACCTGTGATCGTCGCGGAATCCGGAGAAACATTTTTCGGGAAGTTTGAATCCGGGGGGATTGGGGGCGACCCGGACCGCCCCCGCTTGCACCGCTCAGGCGCGCAGGTCGGCGGCCAGTCGGAGCGCGAGCGTTTCCGCGCGTCCGAGTTCGACGAGCGCGCGCAGGGCCGCGCGGAGATCGAGCAGCGGGGCAGAGAGCGCATGGAGCGCCGCGCCCTCGCGGGTGCGGACATGGGTCACCCACGACCCCGACGGGCAATGCGGGTCGGCGTGGATCTCCCGGACCCATTCGCGGTCGAGCTCTGCGGTGAGCGGCCCGCAGATCCCGTCGAGATCCGCGAGATCGCGTTCGGGCGAGAGTTGCGCCCGCGCGAGGCGGGACGCGAGACCGAGCGCGAGCGAACGCGACACCGTGCGGTGCGCCTGGGCGAGGTCGTAGAGCGCCGCGCTGGCGGCGGGCAGCAGCCGGACCGCGTCCAGGGCGGCGGCGGTCAGCGGATCGAAGGCCGGATCAGACATGCGTCATCTCCTTGCGGATCAGTTTCCCGCCCTTGCGGTATTCGACCGGCACTGCGGGCCGCCGGCGGCGTGCTGCCTCATCGAGCCGGGCGCGGCGGATGTCGCGCTCGGCGTGAATGCGCGCCCGGACAGCGTTCATCTGGTCGAGCGATCCGCCGGACAGTGCCCCCAGGACAGGGGTGCCGTGGGCATGGCTGACGTCGAAGCCGGCGTTCATCAGCGACACCATCAGCCGACGGCGGCCGTCGAAGACGGTGGGCGCGTCCAGGGAGGCGCGGGCGCGTTCCTCCGCGTCCCGGACCGGGATCAGGTAGCCCGGGCGCAGCCTCGCGCCGCCGCTGGTGCCGTAGGCCAGCAGCGCGTAGCGCGCGCCGCCGTGTTCCTCGATGTCGAGGACGAGGCTCGGGCGCACCTTGGGCTCGGTCTCGCCCGGGAAGAGATGCGGGAAGCGATAGGCAACGACGTCGCCGCGCTTCAAATCGCGCTGCCAGGTGGAGGTTGCGGAAAGGGCTTTGGTCATCTGGATGCTCCGTGATGTTGGACCGTTCACCACGCCTGCCTTGCTCGGGGCTGTCCGTTGTTCGGCTGCGCGGCACGACGCGTGCGCAGCCGAACAACGGCCGGGCCCGACGTGGCTCTCCCTGCCCATGCGCCTGGGGTCATGGGGCGCGGCGCGAGCGGCCCCATGCCATCGGAGATGCCAGGGGCGTGCAGAGGGGGTGGCGAACGCCCTCGCGAGCCGGAAGGGGTGAGCGGCGCCGGGAAAGGCCTCCGGTGGAGGCCTTTCAGCCGCGAACGGGAAGGCGTGCGGAACGGCCTGCCCCGGGAGCAGTGGGTGCAGGGGGAGTGCGGAACGACGCCCTGCCGCGCGCCGCGCAGGCGTCCCCGCCGGACAGGCGGCCCGCGGCGGCGCGGGGTCCGGGGCAGCGCCCCGGCGAACGCCAGCGCGCACGGGCGGCCCACGGGGCCAGAGTGCGCGCTGATTAGTGAGTAATCCCGCCCGCAATCCCTTTTGCGCGGTTTGTTTCCCCATACGTCGGGCGAGACACAGGTCCTGACCTCCAGACGGAGGCAGGCGGATGAACGAGAAGACGAAACACCCCGTGGTCATGCGCATGGAAGGCATGACACCCGACCGGCTTGCCGGATACGAGACGCACCGCACGCGGCGCGGCGGTGACCTGGGCCATGTGGACACCGGCAGATCGCACCTCAACAAGCGCCTGATCGGCGGCGAGGACTGGGCGCGGGACGCCCTGGCCGAGATCGCCGAGATGCGCGCCGCGAACTTCGCGAATGAGCTGGAGGCGCTTGAACGTCGCAAGCGCAGGAGGGAGATCCGCACCCGCATCGTCGAAGGTCCGCGCGACCCTTGGCGCCCCTCGCGCCACGGGCCGATGCGGGAAGTCATCCTGACCGCCAACAGCGCGTGGTTCGCTTCCGATCCGGCCTTGGGGGCGCAGGACGGTTCTCTCGGCGCGCTCATCGCGCCGACACGCGAGGAACTCTTCGAGGAGCGCGCGGTCTCCTGGCTCAGGGAAACCTTCGGCGACGATGTCGTCCACGCCCGTGCCGACCGGGATGAGGCGGCCTACCATATCAATGCGGTGATCCTGCCGCACGCCAGGCTGAAGGATGGCCGCCGGATGCTGCAGCCCTCGATCCACCCGGTCATCCGGGATTACGAAGAGGGTCAGGACAGCGTGGGAGCCTGGTTCTGCGAGATCGGCCTTGTCCGCGGCGAACGGCAAGCGCGGGCAATCCGCGAGGCCCGCGCCAAGGGCGTGGCGCCGCCGACCAAACGCCGGCATGCCCGCACCGCCGGGTGGCGGGCGGAGCAGGACCTGGCCCTGGAGCGGAAGAGGGAGGCTGTCCTTGCGCGCGAGGCCGAGGCGGAAGCCGTGCTGACCGTGGCCGCCGGGATCGAGGATGGGCGCCTGAGCTTCAAGGACGACAGGCTCCGATTTGACGAAACGGTCTCACGCGACGACCGCGAAGCCATGGCGAAGGTCTTCACGGCAGCCTGGCAGCGGCTGGCGGGAACCGCGCGCGCCAAGGCGGAGGCAGAGGTCCGCGAGGAGCTTTCCGAAGCCTTCGCGCAGGTTCGCAAGGCCGACGACATCATCGTCGAGGCAGCCGGGTTCCTGCCGGTGCCCGTGCGCCGGAAACTCGCCGAAGTCCGGACCGGCCTCGCGGCGCGGATCATTGCCATCCGGGCGCAGATCGCCGGGGGTGGCAAGGGCAGGACTGCCGCCGGGAAAGATCAGGAGGGAGGAAAATAGAGACGACAAATCAATGTATTGTGAGAAAGTTGCAAAAATTCCTTCTCGAAAATCCGGCTCGACACACTTCAGGTGAGCCGAAGCCAGAGCCACGGCCATTCACCCTCAACAAAGGAGCTCAAATGAGTTTCAAGTTCACTCCGAGCGCAAGCTCGATCCGAGCCCTCGAGACATACCAGAGGTTCGTTGGCAACGACGCTGTGCGGATTCGCGATCAGGCCAATGCCCGTCGTAAAGCGATCACGGCGACGATCGACACCTGGCTCGAGATGCAGCCCGAGGCTGACCGCGCCCGCTTCTTCGCCCAGATCGAGGCGCTGGCCACCAACCCGAACGCCCGCAAGATCGCAACGCATCCCCTGCGTGGCGACGA
>NZ_JAOWLA010000047.1 GCF_025751575.1 Albidovulum sediminicola
AGCTCGATCTCGTCGCGCTGACGCCCAAGCTCGGACCGGATCGACCCGAAAAGCTCAGGGTCCCGGCTCGAAAGACTCTCAGTGAAAAATCCAGCGTCGCGGTGCGGGGCAGTCATCGGCGTCTCCTTTATCTAGCCGGTCCAGCCGAGGCCGGCTGCTATGGCATTCATGGATTGCATGAGCGCGACCGGCGCCCGGTCGGACGGCGTCGCGCGGAAGCGGGCCAGAAGATCAACCTGTAGCCGGTTGATCCGGTCAAGTTGCGGGCGGATCCGTTCGATCCGGTCGCGCATCAGGGGGAAGCGCCCCCCGGTCGTGGCGCTGCCGGTCAGGAAGCAGACGGCCGCGGCGGAGCGGTCGTGTTCGCCCTCCACCAGCCCCAGGACGCGCTCACGCACCTGGGCGTCCGCCACCAGGCCGGCATAGTGCCGGGCGATGTCCATGTCGCTCAACAGCAGCGATTTCTCGACCTCGTCCACCATCAGCCGGAAGAGTTGGTGGCGCTCGAACATCTCGGCCAGAAGCCGGTCGCCCTCGGCGCCCCGCACCTGCCGGAAGGAGGCGATCGCCGTGCCGAACCCGTACCACCCGGTCACGAGGTGGCGGTTCTGCGACCAGGCGAAAACCCAAGGGATCGCCCGCAGGTCGGAGAGGCTCCGCGCGCCGAAGCGGCGGGCGGGACGCGAGCCGATCTTCAGCATCGCAAGTTCCTCGACAGGACTCGCCTGCTGGAAGTAGTCGATGAAGCCCGGGGTCTGCAGCAGGTTGGCATAGGCCGTCTGCGATACACCCGCCAGCGCATCGAGCGCGTCGCCATGTTCCGGGTTCGCCGCTTCCTGCGCCCGCGTCTGCATATGCGTCATGACGGAGGAGGCCAGCAGTTCCAGGTGATTGAGCGCGGTGCCGCGGTTGGCGTAGTTCGAGGACACGACCTCGCCCTGCTCGGTGAGCCTCAGGCGGCCATGCACGGTGCCGAGCGGTTGCGCGGCGATGGCCCGGCCGGCGGGCGCGCCGCCCCGGCTGACCGAACCGCCGCGGCCATGGAAGAACACCGGCCGCAGATCGTGGCGCGCAAGCGTCCGGCTGATGCGACGCTGAGCCTTGTCCAGTTCCCAGGTCGAGCAGACGAAGCCGCCGTCCTTGTTGCTGTCCGAATAGCCCAGCATCACCTCGATCGTGCCGCCGCGTTCGCGCAGGCTGCGGCGTGCCAGCGGCACCGCCAGGAGGTCGTCGAACACCTCGGGCGCGCGCCGCAGATCCTCGATCGTCTCGAAGAGCGGCACGACCCGCAGATCCAGCGTCTCGGCGCCGAAGCCCGCGTAGCGCGCGATCAGGTAGACGCCCAGGATGTCATCGCTCGACCGGGTCATTGACAGGATGAAGGGCCCGACGGAGTCCGGGTCATCGGACACCCGCGCCTCGCGCATCAGCGAAAGCAGATCCAGCAGTTCCACCGTATCGGCGGAAAGCCGGGCGCGATCGGCGTAGGTTAGGTCCGCGAGCCCCAGTTCCCGGCGCAGGCGCGCCGACCATTCCGGCGTGCCATAGGCGGGGGCGGCACCACTCAGCGCCCAGATCTCGGTCAGGGCGGCGGTTGTGACGGTCGAGTTCTGGCGGATGTCGAGCGTCGTGGTGCGGAAGCCGAAGGTCTCGGCCTGCCAACGGATCGGGCGCAGGAAGCGTTCGGCGATGCGATCGGCACCTATCGCCGAAAGGGCGGCATCCAGCACACGCAGGTCGGCGGCGAAACGGCCGGGGGTGGCGTAGCCTTCAGCCTGTCCCGCCTCGGTCGCCTCGAGCCGCTCGGCCATCGAGGTCAGGGCCTGGCGGAAAAGTTCGCCGGGATTGCGCGCGGCAAGGTCGGCGGCATGCGCGGAGCGGCCGGCGATGATGCGGACCGCGTCGGCATGCGCCGCCGGCACCGCGACGATGCGCGAGGTGATGCTGATCCGGGCCGCGGCCGCGCGCAGTTCCGTCCGGTAACGCTCCAGGATCGCCGCGCGGCTGCGCCGCAGCGCATCGCGCGTGGCGGCGGTGGTCACGTTGGGGTTGCCGTCGCGGTCGCCCCCGATCCAGGAATGGAAGCGGATGCAGGGCGTGACCTCCGCGGCCTCGCCGAAGCGGTCCTTTGATGCCGCGATGAAGCGCTGGAACAGCTGCGGGACGGCGTCATAGATACTGTCGCGGAAGAATTGCAGCCCCCACTCGATCTCGTCCTTGAGGCTCGGCCGTTCGAGCCGCAGCTCCCCGGTCATCCACAGCAGGTCGATCTCGCTTTCGATGTCCAGCATCAGGTCCTCGCGTTCGCGCGGGGTCCAGCGCTGGGTTTCGAGGGCGACCAGCAGGCGGTAGATGCGGCGGTGGATTTCCAGCACGGTGACGCGCTTGGCCTCGGTCGGATGCGCCGTCAGGGTCGGGCCGACCGAAAGCTGGCCGGTCATCGCCTCGAACTGCGCGGCTGTCATCTCCGGCTCAAGCCCCGCGACGGCGCGGGCAAAGCTGCCCTCGACAGCACCTGCGCCATCGCGCGCCTCGGCGCGCCGGCGGTCACGCACGGCGGCGTTTTCCTCGATGATCCGGCTCAGCTGGAACCAGATGCTGACCGCTTGCAGGCAGGGGATCGCATCCTCTTCGGCCGGAAGTGCCGAGGTGGCATCCTCGGCCCAGCCGGCGATATGGGGCGCGCGCCGCTCGACCACGTTCAGCCAGAGGCGGCGCAGATCCTCCCTCAGGGCGGCCGCGTAGTCCGCCGTAGGGGGAACGCTGGTATCGGAAAGTCGCGCGGCTCGGTCCATGGTCTATGCCACCCTGTCTTTTGGGGTTTTTCCCTGGAAGAAGTCGTTGAGGTTTTGGAGGACGCGGAATCCCATGTCTTCGCGTGTTTGCCGTGTTGCGGAACCGAGGTGGGGGAGCATGACGAGGTTGTCTGCGCCGAGGAGGTCGTTGTGGACCTCTGGTTCGCGTTCGAAGACGTCGAGGGCTGCGCCGCCGATGGTGTTGAACCAGAGGGCCT
>NZ_JAOWLA010000048.1 GCF_025751575.1 Albidovulum sediminicola
GGTCGTTGGCCGCTCCTTTTTCGCCCGCAGGCTGGTCGCCGTGCGATGCGCCTTCAGATACCCTCGCCAGTGGTTCTCGGACCAATGGCGAACCACTGGCTCGACGTCGATCATGACCGTCTTTTGCATGGTCCCCTCGGAGGCCAGCCCCTCCATCATCCGGGCGAAGACGCCCTTGTCACCCCAGCGCGGCTTTGATGGTGTGACTGCCCCCGACGGCATCGGTGTGCCAAGGTGGGTCTGCGATGATCCACAAAGGAGAGCGGCCCTCTCGGAGATGATCGAGGTGGGACTCGATCTGGCGAAGAATGTGTTTCAGGTTCACGGGGCTGATGCCTCGGGCCGCGCGGTGCTGCGCAAGAAGCTGAGGAGGGACCAGGTGCTGGCGTTCTTCGGCCATCTTCCGCGTTGCGTTGTCGCTATGGAAGCCTGTGGGGGGGGCGCATTTCTGGGGCCGAGAGATCGGCAAACTGGGCCATGAGATCAGGCTCATCCCTCCCGCTTACGTGAAGCCTTTCGTCAAGCGCCAGAAGAACGACATGGCTGATGCCGAGGCGATCTGCGAAGCGGCGACGCGGCGCACGCCAAGCGGATCATGACCATACTTAACGGCTCTCTGGTCCCGGTCGGGCCGTTTCAGGAGGCGGCGGCTTCGTTCATGTCGACCACGCGGCATGTCCTCACCGCGGCCTTTCTCGGCCGCGCCGTCATTTCGGCAATCAGCGATACCAACTCCATGCGGATGGCCGCTGCATCGATCGGTATGAACCCCGGCAACGCCCTTTCCCGCCATGTCCGACTGATGGCCGATGACATGAGCCGCGAGGAAGCGCTGCGGGCGGGATGGGTCGCGGACACGCTCGCAGACCCCGGACTGGCGCTTGCTCGGTTCCAGTCCGAAGTGCCCCCCGCCGAACTGGCTGAACGGCTCTCATCCGGCGTCCTGCGCATCCAGGGGCTATCCGGGTGGACGGACTACTCCCGCATTGCTTTCCAGATGGAGATGAGCGGGCACTTTGCCTCGCAGGCAGGCCGGAAGCTTGCGGACGTTGACGAGCCCCTGCGCGGGCTTCTGCGGGACAAGGGCATCACAGAAAGTGAATGGGCAGCCTTCACCGATCCCGCCACGCTCTTCACCGCCTCCAATGGCGCCACCTTCGCGAGTCCCATCTATTGGCGCGAAGCCACGGACATGCCCCGTGCCGAGGCCGATGACTTGTTCCTGAGGCTGCAATCGATTGTAGAGGAACAGACCGAGTTTGCCGTGCCGACCAATTCGACCTGGGCGCGCGCCTTTGTCGAGGGCGGAATGCCGCCCGGTTCGATCGGCTATGAACTCGCCAAGTCTGGCCTGATGTTCACGAGTTTCACCATGACCTTCACGGTGAACCAGTACCGCCGCATGATGTCCCTGCCGACCCGGCCGAGCCCGGCAGCTACGCCGCCAACATGGCTGCTGGCGCCACCATCATGGGCGCCATCGCGTTGCAGATTACCGACCTCGCGAGCGGCCGTGACCCGAGCGACATGACGACGCCAGAGTTCTGGGCCGCCGCTGGTCGCGAACGCTTGGGCGGGCGCTAGCGGAGGTTCGGATCGGACATGTAGATTCTGCTTGGCAGGCGATACCCATGATCTCTATATTTCGCGTCTTGATTTTAGCTGGGCGCAGGATATGCGATGTCGCGTTGGTCCAATTCTTTTGAGCAGCATGAGATTCATAAAACGCTAAAACAGGTCCGGGAGTGGTTGGGGCCTGACAGCGACATAGTGGATGCAGAGCATTTGGCTGAGCGCCGGCGCTTGTCAAAGGGCATCGAGGCGATATCAAAAATAGTTGGTGGGCTGGACCCAGAACTTTATCCTGAGCAGGCCCTGACGCAACTTAGTCAGCAACTGCGTCACCAACACTTTTGGCATCAGTTGAGTTCCTACTCAGCCAATCGTTCCACTAACCCTCTTCAAGTGGCCAACAACCACCTGTCGTCACAGATGCCCTCTGTTGCACAACTCGCGTCGGTTTCGCGCCAGTCCAAAGCGCGAGATGCAATCAGGGCGGTTGAAGCTGCGCTTGACGAGTTCTGTAAAGCGGTTGCGTCACGAGATGAGCAGTTCGCTGCTCGTTTGGGTCAGCACGAAGGCAAGCTGTCCGAACTTGAGCAACGGTCTCGCGAATTGGGTGACACACTCAAGAGTCTACGAACAAATTTCGAAACGGCAATGAGTGCTTGGCAGACTGCCTTCACAGACGATCAGACAAACCGTGCGGAGGAGTATTCCGGCGCACAAATTGAACGTGCGAACGAGTTCGCCAATTCGCTTCGGAAGTGGCGGGATATCGCTGAGCAAGAAGTCAAAGCGATCAAGACGCACTACGACAAGGCGCTTGTGAAGGAACTGGAACGGTTCCGCGACGAAGTAGGTGCCCGGCTAGCCGACGTGAGAGATAAACATGCGGCTATTTTGGAAATCCACGGCCTGGTCGGAACAGATGGCGTTGCGGGTGGCTATCAAAGAGGTGCTACGGAAGAACACGATTCAGCAAATCTTTGGCGCAATATAGCGATGGGCTCGTTCGCGCTGGCTGTGACCTGCCACGGGATTTTTCCTCCACCTGCGATTAGAGTCCGACCCAACGAAGGGACGGACGATGAAGCGAACGAGATACAGCGACGAGCAGATCATCGGCATTCTGGCCGAGCATGAGGCAGGC
>NZ_JAOWLA010000049.1 GCF_025751575.1 Albidovulum sediminicola
CCGCCGAGCCTGCGGACCGAACGGTCTGGGCGGGGTCGATCTTTGGTCCGTTCGGTCTGTGGCGGGGCGATCTTCAGCCCGATGCCGGGGGCCCTTCGCGCTTAGAACTCAGGCCCAGATCGAGGACGCCGCGGCCCGCCCGGGACGCGCCAGCAAGGGCAAGCATCATGGCACACGCAGAAGATTTCGGTTTCGGCACGCAGATCCGGAAGTCCCCCTATTTCGACGCGACGGTCCGCTGGGGCGCCAAGGGGTTCTCCGTCTACAACCACATGTATATCCCGCGCGACTTCGGCGACCCGGAGCAGAACTTCTGGAACCTGATCAACGAGGCGATCCTGTGCGACGTCGCGGTTGAGCGCCAGGTCGAGATCACCGGCCCGGATGCGGCGAAATTCGTGCAGATGCTGACCCCGCGCGACCTGTCGAAGATGGCGGTCGGCCAGTGCAAATACGTGCTGATCACCAATGCGGCGGGCGGCATCCTGAACGACCCGATCCTGCTGCGCCTGGCCGAGAACCACTTCTGGATCTCGCTCGCGGACAGCGACATCCTGCTCTGGGCGCAGGGCGTCGCGGTGCATTCGGGCCTCGATGTCACGATCGGCGAACCCGATGTCTCGCCGCTGCAGCTTCAGGGTCCGAAATCGGGCGAGGTGATGAAGGCGCTCTTCGGCGACGCCATCATGGACCTGAAATACTACTGGCTGCGCGCGGTGGAGCTGGACGGCATCCCGCTGATCGTGTCGCGCACCGGCTGGTCGAGCGAGCTGGGCTATGAGCTTTACCTCCAGGACGGATCGCGCGGCGACGAGCTGTGGGAAAAGATCATGGCGGCGGGCAAGCCGTTTGGCCTGAAGCCGGGCCATACCTCCTCGATCCGCCGCATCGAGGGGGGGATGCTGTCCTACCACGCCGATGCCGACATCAACACCAACCCCTATGAGCTCGGGCTCGACCGGCTGGTGAACCTCGACATCGAGGCGGAGTTCATCGGCAAGGCGGCGCTGCGCCGCATCCGGGACGAAGGGGTGCGCCGCAAGCAGGTGGGCCTGGTCCTCGACGGCGCGCCGCTCAAGGGGCCGAACACCACGTTCTGGACCATCCGCAAGGATGGGGCGGCCATCGGCAAGGTCACCTCGGCGATCCATTCGCCGCGGCTGAAGCAGAACATCGCCCTGGCCATGGTCTCGGCGGATGCGGCGCAGATCGGCACCGAGGTCGAGGTCGTCACCGCCTCCGGCACGGCGCGCGCGGTGATCGTGGAACGTCCCTTCTACGATCCGCAGAAAAAGCTCGCCGCCGCCTGAACACCCCCCGCGACAGAGAGACCCCCGCGACAGAGAGACCCGAGACATGTCCGAGCTTTCGATCGACCTGCATTGGCACCGCACGGGCCCCGGCCTCCAGCCGGGCAAATACTCCGCCGAGCATACCGTGCACTACAACAACACCCATGAGGTGCAAGTGGACGCCGCCCCGGACTGGGGCGGCAAGCCGGAAAACACCAACCCCGAACAGGCCCTCGCCTCGGCGCTGTCGAGCTGTCACATGATGACCTTCCTCGCGCTCGCGGCCAAGGCGGACTGGCCGGTGGCCAGCTACCACGACCACGCCGTCGCCCATCTGGGCAAGAACCCGAAGGGGCAGATGTCGGTCACGCGCATCGACCTGCACCCGGTGGTGCGCTTCGACACCGGCTTCTCGGTCGGGGCGAAGGAGCTTGAGGAGATGCAGGACCGCGCGCATCGCTACTGCTTCATCGCCAACACGCTCGCCGACAGCGTCGAGATCAACATCCTGTAGCCTCCCCCGGCCCATGAGGGACCCCATGCAAGACAGCGACATCCTGCTCCGCGAGCTGGACGGCGAGGGCATCCTGCGCCTGACCCTGAACGACCCCCGCCGCCGCAACGCGCTCTCCGAGGCGATGCTGGGCGCGCTTGGCGCCGCGCTTGCCGAGGCAGGGACGAACCCGGCGGTGCGCGTCGTCGTGCTGGCCGCCAACGGGCCGGCCTTCTGCGCCGGCCACGACCTGAAGGAAATGACCGCCGGCCGCGCGGCCCCGGATCGCGGCCGGGCCTACTTCACCCGGGTCATGGCGATGTGCTCGGGCGTCATGCAGGCGATCGTGACCTGCCCGAAACCCGTCATCGCGGAGGTCACGGGCATTGCGACCGCGGCGGGCTGCCAGCTGGTCGCCAGCTGTGACCTGGCCGTGGCCGCCGAGACCGCGCAGTTCTCGACCCCCGGCGTCCATATCGGGCTGTTCTGCTCCACCCCGATGGTGGCGCTGTCGCGTAACCTCGGCAACAAGCACGCGATGGAGATGCTCCTGACCGGCGACATGATCCCCGCCGCCCGCGCCGCCGAGACCGGCCTCGTCAATCGCGCCGTCGCGCCGGACCTGCTGGGCCAGACGGTGCTGGAGATGGCGCGCAAGATCGCCGCCAAGTCCAGCATGACGCTCGCCACCGGCAAGCGCGCCTTCTACGCGCAACGCGAAATGCCGCTCGCCGAGGCCTATGACCACGCCTCCGCCGTCATGGTCGAAAACATGCTCGCCCGAGACGCCCAGGAAGGCATCGCTGCCTTCATCGAAAAACGAACCCCAAAGTGGCTCGATCAGT
>NZ_JAOWLA010000004.1 GCF_025751575.1 Albidovulum sediminicola
TCCGGCCGCTGGTCAGTGCCAACCGAACCGCTTCACGACGAAACTCCGGCGTCGGCCTGTTTCCGTTTCCCATAGAACACCTCCTGGTTCCTCAGTTGGTGCTCTCCACATTTTCCGGGCAAGTCCAAGGTGACCTTCGGCGAAGATGATTACGAAAGGGCCGCTCGGGAGGTTCTCGCCAGCTTGGGCGGGGGGCCTATCTGGGTCTTCGCCTATGGATCGCTGCTCTGGAAGCCGGTTGCCGCACCGGTCGAGCAGCGCCTTTGCACGGCCGAGGGCTGGCATCGATCCTTTTGCATCGAGATGCGACGCTGGCGCGGAACCCCGGAAGAGCCTGGCTTGATGATGGGCCTGCGCAGGGGTGGAATCTGCGCCGGTATCGCGCAAAGGTTTCAGGGCGAAGATCGTCACCGCCTGATGATCGATCTTTTGAAGCGGGAGGTCGGTGGGCCGGTGGGGCTTTCCTCGCTAAGACAGATCACGCTCGCCTCAAATCGCGGCCCGATCCGCGCGCTTTGCTTTTACGCGGAGCCCGACGAGGCCGCTGCAACGCCCGAAAGAAGCGAGCAGGAGGTTGCAGAAATCTTGTCGCGCGCCTGCGGGCCGGCTGGTTCCGGGGCCGAGTACTTGTTCAAGACAGTCTCTGCGCTTCAGGCCCATGGTATTTGCGACCCTCATCTTTGGCGACTTCAGGAGTTGGTCGCCGCGGCGATATCGATGAAAGCCGCGACCCAGTGCCCGTGAGCCTTTTTTGCTCGCACTCATGCCAAGCTACACAAGCGGCTGAAGGCGCGAATGCCCCGAGGAGGACACTGGCTTATACTCGATCATGAGGGTTACCTCGCTGCCCCGCGCGTTCCCAGATCCGCGTTCCTGCCACGCGTTCAGCGGGTCGGACCAACCCTCTGCTTTCGAGCCGCCGCAGGAGATGCAGGATCCCGCTGTTGCTCATGCCGAGCGCGTCCCGCAGTTCCGCCTGCGTGCGCGGCCGCCTGAGCGCCTCCAGAACAATGCGGCGGCGCTCGTCCGCTCCTCTGTTCCTGCGCGTGTAACCGCGGCCTGACGTGGAGGAGGTATCGGGCATCAGGCCGCCTCCCGGACCCTTGCGCTCGCATCGAGCATCCTTGCCAGCGCATCCTCCACCGTTGGGGCATACCGCACCAACGGCCGTTTCAGCCCATGCATGACGAAGGCCCGCCGGATGTCGCGGTTGGCGCCAGTCAGCCAGAGCGCGACGCCGCGCCCATGCGCCTTATGTGCCAGGCCCTCGATCATGTTGGCACCTGTCGAGTCGAGGAAAGGCACCGCCGAAAAGTCGATGATCAGTGCCTTGTGGCTATCCTGGATGCGATCAAGCACCGATCCTATGGAAGCCGTCGCGCCAAAGAACAGGGCGCCGGTGATGCGGTAGATCACGACCTCCGGGTTCGCGGCGATCTCCTCGTCATAGGCGCTGCGCGGTTGGGACATGTCCGCTTCGTCGCGACCGACGAAGGGGGTATGGGTCGTGACGGCCGTCGCGCGGCTCATTCTCTGGATGAAGAGCACCGAGCCTAGGGCGAAGCCGACCACGATGGCTTCGGTCAGATCGCGGAAAATGGTCAGGCCAAAGGTCGCGGCAAGCACCGTCGTCTCGCCCCAGCCCGAGCGCACCAGGATCGCGATCGCAGGCTTCTCCATCATGTTCCAGGCCACGACCGCCAAGACGCCCGCCAGTGCCGCCAACGGAATGTAGGCGGCCAGCGGCGCCGCAACGAGGATGAACAGAAGGAGGAACACGGCATGCAACATGCCCGCGACCGGACCATGCGCGCCCGAACGCACGTTGGTTGCCGTGCGTGCAATAGTGCCGGTGACACAAAACCCACCAAAGAGCGACGAACCGATATTGGCCGCGCCCTGTGCGACTAGTTCGCTGTTGGAGCGATGCCGACGCCCCGTCATACCGTCCGCCACGACGGCCGAGAGCAATGACTCGATGGCTCCCAACAGGGTGAAGGAGATCGCGGCGGGCAGGACGGCCACCATCCGGTCAAGAGAGAGCTCGGGCAGCTGAGGGGTCGGCAAGGACGCGGGAATGCCGCCAAACTTCGTGCCGATGGTTTGAACGGGGAGCGCAAGCAGGGCAGTGGCGGCTGCGGCCAGCCCGACTGCGATCAGCATGCCCGGCCAACGCGGTTTCCAGCGACGCAGTCCGACGATGGTGGCGATCGTGCCGGCCGAGATGGCCATCGCGGCAATGCTCACGGTTCCCCGCGCGGCCCAGAGCGTCGCGATCTTCTCCAGCAACTCACCCGGTTCGTGGGCGAGCGTCATCCCGAACAATTCCTTGATCTGGCTTGCGAAGATGATCACCGCGATTCCGGCGGTGAAGCCGACCGTGACCGGAAAGGGGATGAACTTGATGAATGTCCCAAGCCGCAGGAACCCGACGGCCGCCAGCATCAGACCCGACAGGAAAGTGGCGAGGATCAGGCCTTCCATGCCGTGCTGCTGAACCGTGGCCGCGACCAGCACGATGAAGGCCCCGGCGGGGCCGCCGATCTGAAAGCGGGAGCCCCCGAGCAGGGATACGAGGAAGCCGCCGACGATCGCGGTATAAAGGCCCTGTGCCGGGGTCGCGCCCGAGGCGATGGCGATGGCCATCGACAGAGGCAACGCCACGATTGCGACGGTTAGCCCCGCGATCGCGTCTGCGCGCAGTTGCGCCACCCCATAGCCTTCGCGCAGGACGGTGAGCAGTTTCGGGGTAAACAACTCCGCAAAGCTGGGTGCATTGCTGCGTCTGTTCTTCTTGGCTTTCATCGGGGGCCGCACCTTCGAGGGGCTGCGGCGGGATCGTCGGCATGTCGTCGGCGGTCGCCGTCGCGGGTTGGGGGATCAGTGTTTCGGTGGAGGAGCCTTCAGGCGCACGCCGCGCCCGCCGGCCGTGCTGACGGAGCCTTCTCCGATGAGTTCGACCCCGGCGAGTTCCAGCGCCGCGACGACCTTGGTCAGGCTGTCCACGACCCCTCGAACGTTGCCTTCGCTGGCCTCCATGCGCTGAATCGTCGGCACGGATAATCCGGCCAGTTCAGCCAGGGCCTTCTGGTCGATACCGAGAAGGGCACGCGCAGCACGCATCTGTGGCCCAGAGATCATGCGAGATATCCTGAGATTTACTATGAAGGTTAATGATATTCTTTATGATATGTCAAATATCAATACTGATAGTCGGGATAGCCAGACCTTCGCGCCTGCGGATCGGATGTATGTCTCCCAAACGCACGGCGACCGCTCCTCCGCGCGGCGGAAGGCTGGGTCAATAGAAGCACGGGCAAACTGCGAGCTACTCGCAGAAGATGAAGAGCTCAGGCTTCATCCCGGTCTTCGCGATTGGTTTCGCCAGATGGAGTGGGTCGGAACGCGAGCGGTTTGTCTCCAAGTTGGACTGCAACCCTAGCCAGAAGACATCGACCGCTCAGCCGGGGGGGTGATCTCTGGCGGCCCAAATGCCAAATAGCTGATCAAGAGCAGCTATTTGGGTTATGTGGTAGGCCCGGAGGGACTCGAACCCCCAACCAAGGCGTTATGAGCGCCCTGCTCTGACCATTGAGCTACAGGCCCGGCCAAGCCCTGATTAGGGGGGGCGCGGTCGGCGGTCAAGGGCGAGGCGTGACGGGAAAGCCCGCGCGTGACCGTGGACAGTCGGGCGGCATTCGTCTATCGGGAGCGCGACAATCAATGGAGGGCGCGATGGCAGCCGGAAAGAGCGGTCTCACCTATGCCGATGCGGGTGTCGATATCGATGCGGGCAACGAGCTTGTCGAGCGGATCAAGCCGGCCGCGAAGCGCACCGGACGGTCGGGCACGGTCGCGGGTCTGGGCGGGTTCGGCGCGCTTTTCGACCTGAAGGCCGCGGGTTACTCCGACCCGATCCTGGTCGCCGCCACCGACGGCGTGGGCACCAAGCTGCGCATCGCGATCGACACCGGCAATGTCGATACCATCGGCATCGACCTTGTGGCCATGTGCGTGAACGATCTGGTCTGCCAGGGCGCGGAGCCGCTTTTCTTCCTCGACTACTTCGCGACCGGCAAACTCGACGTGGCGCAGGCTACGCGGATCATTGAGGGCATCGCCGAAGGTTGCGCGGCCTCGGGCTGCGCGCTGGTCGGCGGCGAGACGGCGGAAATGCCGGGCATGTATCACGGCGGCGATTTCGACCTGGCGGGCTTTGCGGTCGGGGCGATGGAGCGCGGAAGCGACCTGCCGGCGGGCGTGAAGGCGGGGGATGTCCTTCTGGGCCTCGCCTCGAACGGGGTGCATTCGAACGGCTACAGCTTCGTGCGCAAGGTTGTGGAGCTTTCGGGCCTGTCGTGGGACGCGGCCTCTCCCTTCGGGGAAGGCACGCTGGGGGCGGCTCTTCTGGCGCCGACCCGGCTTTACGTCAAGCAGGCGCTGGCCGCGATCCGCGCGGGCGGGGTGCACGCGCTGGCCCATATCACCGGCGGCGGCCTGACCGAGAACCTGCCGCGCGTCCTGCCCGAGGGGTTGGGCGCCACGATCGACCTTGACGCCTGGACCTTGCCGCCGGTCTTCCGCTGGCTGGCCGAAACGGCGGGCATGGCCGAGGCGGAACTCTTGAAGACCTTCAACTGCGGCATCGGCCTGATCGTCGTCGTCGAAGCGGACCGGGCCGCGGCGCTGCAGGCGGTGCTGGAGGGCGCGGGCGAAACCGTGACCGTCATTGGCCGTGTCCAGCCGGGGCAGGGCGTCAGCTACAGCGGGTCGCTTCTGTGAAGCGTGTCGCCATCCTGATTTCCGGGGGTGGCTCCAACATGGTGGCGCTTGTCCGCAGCATGACGGGCGACCACCCGGCGCGCGCTGTGCTCGTGGCCTCCAACGACCCGGAGGCGGGCGGCCTTGTGAAGGCGCGCGAGATGGGGGTGGAGACCGCAGCGGTCGATCACCGCCCCTTCGGCCGCGACCGGGCGGGCTTCGAAGCGGCACTGCTGGAGCCCGTTCTGGCGGCGAAGCCCGACATCCTCTGCCTCGCCGGGTTCATGCGCGTCCTGACGCCGGATTTCGTCCAGCGCTTCGCGGGGCGGATGCTGAACATCCACCCGTCGCTCCTTCCGAAGTATCCCGGCCTGCGCACCCACCAGCGCGCGCTCGATGCGGGCGATGCGGAGGCAGGCTGCACCGTGCACGAGGTCACGTCCGAACTGGACGCGGGGCCGATGCTGGGGCAGGCGCGGGTCCCGGTTCTGCCGGGCGATACGGCAGACAGTTTGGCCGCACGCGTGCTGGCGGCAGAACACAAGCTCTATCCCGCCGTGCTGCGCCGTTTCGCGCAAGGCGCGCGCGAGCCCCTCTTCCTGCCCTGAGCCGGGATCCGGGGGGTGCGCCTAACCGCGAATGCGCCCGTTGGGCCACACTTTTCCTTTGCGCGACGGAGCATCTTTTCAAGCGGTCCGCAACTTTCTATCAAGAACGAACCTGCGGGATGACCCCGCACCAGACGGGACGAGAATGCGAACAATCACCACGACCGAGGACCTTGCCGTATTCTGCGAGGCCGCCAAGGAACAGCCCTACGTTACCGTCGATACCGAATTCCTGAGGGAGCGGACCTATTACTCCAAGCTGTGTCTGATCCAGCTTGCGCTGCCCGGCAAGTCCGGCGAGGCGGTTCTGGTCGATCCGCTGGCCAAGGGGCTCCAGCTCGACCCGCTCTACGACCTTTTCCGGCACAAGAACACGGTCAAGGTCTTTCACGCCGCGCGGCAGGATCTGGAGATCTTCTTCGTCGAAGGCAATGTCTTCCCCGAGCCGCTGTTCGACACCCAGGTCGCGGCGATGGTCTGCGGCTTCGGCGAACAGGTCGGGTACGAGACGCTGGTGCGCAAGATCGCGCGCGAAAGCCTCGACAAGACCTCGCGCTTTACCGACTGGTCGCACCGCCCGCTGAGCGAGGCGCAAAAAACCTACGCTCTGGCCGACGTGACCCACCTGAGGGTGATCTACGAGTTCCTGAACAAGGAGCTTTCGCGCACGGCGCGGCACAAATGGGTGGCGGAGGAGCTTGCGATCCTGACCGACCCGGAAACCTACACGACGCGGCCCGAAGACGCCTGGATGCGGGTCAAGACCCGGACCCAGTCCGGCCGCTTCCTCGCCGTGGTGCGGGAACTGGCGCGCTTCCGCGAGGATTACGCGCAGACCCGCAACGTGCCCCGCGCGCGCGTTTTCAAGGATGACGCGCTGTTGGAGCTTGCCTCCACCCGGCCCACGAATGTCGAGGAACTGGGGCGTTCACGCCTTCTGCTGCGAGAGGGGCGCAAGGCCGATATCGCCGAGGGTATCCTGGGCGCGATCCAGGCGGGAATGGCCGTCAAGCCGGAGAACTACCCCAAGGTCGAGAACGGGCGCGAACAGCTTCAGGTCGATTCCGCTTTGGCCGACCTGCTGCGCGTCCTGCTGAAATCGAAGTCCGAGGAAGCCGGCGTTGCGCAGAAGCTGATCGCCAGCTCATCGGATCTGGATGTGATCGCCGCCGGTCAGCGCGACGTGGCCGCGATGAAGGGCTGGCGCTACGAGGTCTTCGGTGAGGACGCCCTGCGGCTTTGCCGGGGCGAGATCGCCCTGACCGCGCGCGGCGGCGCCGTGCGGGTCCTTCAGGTCTGATGATCGTCGGCGCGGGCGGCGCCCATGAACAGGCCGCGCCCGCCCGGACGACGTCAGCGCTTTGAGCTGCGGCTGTTGGCCTCGCCGGTCACGACGATGCTGCGGATCGATTCCAGCTTGATGTTCGACAGGAAGGCCGCGGCGGTCACTTCGCGCGATTGCGGTGTCGAGGCGGGCTTGGCCCCCACCGGGGGCGCGATGACGAAGCGGTAGGTCATGACGCCCTCGACCGGATCGCCGCCGTTCTCGGCGACCAGTTCGGCCTTCCACCAGCCCTGAGTCGGGGGAAGGCCGGTGGCGCGGACGATGGCGCCTTCGGGCATCCGTTCGACGACAAGCTCGGTGACCTGCGCGACCAGCAGGCGCGGATCGTTCGGCACGCCGCTCGCGGTTTCCTGCACCTGCGCGGGGGCCTCCTTGGAGCGGCCGAACCAGTTGAACGGATTGAGCTTGCTTTCGCGCACCTTCGCGCAGCCGGCAAGCGACAGGGCGATGGCAATGGCCATGAGCACGGTGGCGGGCTTACGCATCTGGGGCTCCCTCGTTCTTTGTCCTTGGGTAGCCGATCTTGGGGGGCGTGAAAAGGGGCCGGGCGGCTGGACCTTCGCGGCGCAAGTGACTACGTCATGGGCGACACGGATGGAGTGGACCATGGCCAGCGCCGCCTTCGAGGAGATCGCCGAAACCTTCGACTTCCTGGACGACTGGGAAGACCGCTATCGCCATGTCATCGAACTGGGCAAGGCGATGCCGGCGCTGGAAGAGGCCTTCCGCGTTCCCGCGACCAAGGTCGAGGGCTGCGCAAGTCAGGTCTGGCTGCTGCCGCGGATCGAAGGGCAGGGCGCCGCCGCCCGCTTCGATTTTCAGGGTGACAGCGACGCGATGATCGTGCGCGGCCTGATCGCGATCCTGCACGCGCTTTTCTCGGGCCTGAGCGTGACGGAGGTCCTAAAGGTCGACGCCGGCGCGGAGCTTGCCCGTCTGGGGTTGAACGAACACCTGTCCTCCCAGCGCTCGAACGGGGTCAGGGCCATGGTCGAGCGCATCCGGAAACACGCGGCAGAGGTCGCCGCCTAGGTCACAGCGCCGAAAGCGCCGTGGCCAGGTCGCCGTATCCGGTCAGGCGCCGTTCGTAAGCAAGCCCGAGCCGGGCCGCGCAGTCACGCGCCTTTGCGTCAAGGGCCGGGTCGTCGGTCTGCGCCTGGTAGACGAGCTTCTCGTAATTGCCGAAATACATGTCCCGAAGCTCCGGGTGCCGGTCGAGGCCCATGGGCTTCCAGACGAAGGCGTCGAACTGCCGGACAAGGAAATCGGTGAGGTAGAAGGCGGTAAATTCGTCCCGCGCTGCGAAGGTCGCATTGCCTTCGAAGAAGGAATAGCAATGCGGACCCGCCACCATCTCAACCCCCAGGTCGCGGCAGCGGGCCTCAAGCAAACCGCCGGTGCCGCAGTCCGCGTAGACGACGAAGATCCCGTCATAGTCGTCGCGATGCCGGGTGACCGCCTCGGTCACGGCCTCGGTGATCTTTTCGGGGTAGAGGTGCAGCTTCGCGGGCAGGCAGGTCAGATCCAGATGCGTCCAGCTGTTCGCGGCCTTGAGGTCCAGGATCTCCCGCGCCAAGGCCCCGCAGGCGATCAGCAGGATGCGCCCGCGGCCCTCTGGGGCCAGACCCGCCTCGGTCAGTTCGCGGTCGGCGGGGATCATCGCGCCACCCTGCGCAGGATCAGCGCCAGGGCCAGCGGTACGCAAAGCGCCCAGGCGGGCAGGGCAGCCCCCATCTGGCCCGACACCGTCGCCGCAACCGCGACCGTCAGTGCCGCCGCCAGAAGAACGCCGAGGATCAGCATCATGTAACGCAGGTGCATCGCAACCTCCTTCCCCCAATGTAGGGGGGCGGGCTGGGGGGCGGAAGGCCCCAAGAAAAAAGGCCCCGCAGCCTGCGCCGCGGGACCCCGAAGACTTGCCTCGGACCTCTATCAGGCCATCGCGTTGTGCTTGCGCGCGATGAAGTCCTTCGCGGTCTGCACCGCAACCGCGGCGTCGCGGCAGTAGGCGTCGGCGCCGATGGCCTTGCCGAATTCCTCGTTGAGGGGCGCGCCGCCAACCAGAACGATGTAGTCGTCGCGCATGCCCTTTTCCTTGAGCGTGTCGATCACGACCTTCATGTAGGGCATGGTGGTGGTCAGCAGGGCGGACATGCCGAGGATGTCGGCCTGCTCGCGCTCAAGCGCTTCCAGGTATTTTTCGACCGGGTTGTTGATACCGATGTCGACGACCTCGAAGCCCGCGCCTTCCATCATCATGCCGACAAGGTTCTTGCCGATGTCGTGGATGTCGCCCTTGACGGTGCCGATAACCATCTTGCCGACCTTGGGCGCGCCGGTTTCGGCCAGCAGCGGCTTCAGGATCGCCATGCCCGCCTTCATCGCGTTCGCGGCCAGCAGCACTTCCGGAACGAAGAGGATGCCGTCGCGGAAGTCGGCGCCCACGATGGTCATGCCCGCCACAAGTGCCTTGGTCAGCACGTCGTAGGGCGTCCAGCCACGGTCGAGAAGGATGCGAACGCCTTCTTCGATCTCTTCCTTGAGACCGTCGTAAAGGTCGTCATGCATCTGAAGCACGAGCTCTTCGTCATCGAGCTCCGAAAGAATGATTTCGTCGTCGGCCATGTTTGTCTCCTCGGCGCCTTTGGCCAGTTAATGCGATCAAACCCTCGTCGCAACTTGGCGATTTGCGACATCGGCAGGACGTTGACCGACCTGAGCAAACTTCGTTCCCCCTTGCGTGTCAAAGGCCTTGTGAGAATGTTCGCTTTATGTTCTCATTTGGCGATGCCCATCCCGCCCCCCGATCCCTTCCTGCGCCTCAAGGCGCGCGGCGCGGCCACGAATGCCGCCGGCCGCTACGAGGCTCACGAAAGGGTCGCCGAAAACGACGGCTGGGATATCCCGGAGGACGAGCGGCTGCTGAGGACCGAGGTCTCGGAGGAACGGCCAAGATCGGTGATCAACCCTGTCGCCTCGCCCGATCTGCCCTTCGACCGCTCGCTGAACCCCTACAGAGGCTGCGAGCACGGATGCAGCTACTGCTTCGCGCGGCCCAGCCACGCCTGGCTCGGCCTTTCCGCGGGGCTGGATTTCGAAACCCGGCTGGTGGCCCGCCCCGATGCGGCCCGCGTGCTGGAGCGGGAGCTCGCCCGCAAGTCCTACCGCCCCGCGACGCTCGCGATCGGCACCAATACCGATCCCTACCAGCCGATCGAATCGCGCTACCGGATCATGCGTGCGATCCTCAGCGTGCTGTCCGAGTGGAATCATCCCGTTGCGATCGTCACCAAGGGCGCGCTGATCGAACGCGACATCGACATCCTGGCGCCCATGGCCGAACGCGGCCTGGTGCAGGTGGGCGTCTCGGTCACCACGCTCGACCCGCGTCTGTCGCGCGCGCTCGAACCGCGAGCCCCGGCGCCGGCCCGTCGGCTCACCACCATCGCCCGGCTTGCCGGCGCGGGCATACCGGTCCGGGCCATGGTCGCCCCGGTCATCCCGGTCCTTACAGATCCGGAGATGGAACGGATCATGACCCAGGCCCGCGAGCACGGGGCAACGGCTGCGTCCTGGATCCTCCTGCGCCTTCCGCTCGAGGTCGCGCCGCTCTTTCGCGATTGGCTCGCGCGCAACGAACCGGGCCGGGCCGCCCATGTCATGAACCGTCTTCGTGAAATGCGGGGTGGGGCGGATTACGATGCTGACTGGGGCAAGCGCATGCGGGGCGAGGGGGTTGCGGCCCGGCTGCTCGCCCAGCGATTCGATCTCGCGGCGCGCAGGCTCGGCCTTGATAGGCCCTTGCCTGGGCTCAGGACAGATCTCTTCGCGCCCCCACCCCGGTCCGGTGACCAGCTTTCGCTGTTCTGATCTTCTGCTTTTCCCAAATATCCCGGGGGTGCGGGGGCTGGCCCCCGCTCCGCCCGTCTCAGCCGCGCGCGGTCAACCCCTGCGGCGTCCGCGCCGTTCACGCGCGGCCCCTGCATCATCTCCCGTCCCGTCCGAAGCCGAGGAGAACCCGCCCAGCTTGTCCGCGATTTCGTCAAGCGTGGGCCGCGGCCCGCGGGGACGGGTTTCCAGCGCCTTGCGCATCGCGGCCAGGTGCTCGGACATGGTGCCACAGCAGCCCCCGATGATCGTCGCGCCCGCATCGCGCGCCAGCACAGCGTATTCTGCCATCAATTCCGGCGTGCCGTCGTAATGGATGTGACCGTCGTGGTACTTCGGGATGCCGGCATTGCCCTTGGCGATGATCGGGCGTTCGGGACCCGCCGCGACGAAGCCCAGCACTGTGCGCATCAGGTCTGCGGCGCCGACACCACAGTTCGCGCCGAAGGCGAGCGGCGGATGCGGCAGCTTGTCCACCATCGCCACCATCTGCGCCGAGGTGACGCCCATCATCGTGCGCCCCGCGGTGTCAAAGCTCATGGTGCCGCACCAGGGCATGCCGACCTTCGCGAAGGCCTCCGCGGCGGCCTTGAATTCCTCAGGCGCGGAGATCGTCTCGACCCAAAGAACGTCCGCTCCGGCTTCCTTCAGCGCGTCGGCCTGTTCGTGGAAGATCTCAACGGCGAGCTCGTGGGTCAGCGATCCCATGGGCGCCATGATCTCACCCGTCGGCCCGATGGAAGCCGCGACGACCACCGGTCGGCCGGCCGCGTCCGCGACCTCGCGCCCCAGATCGACGCCCGCCTTGTTGATCTCCCGCACACGCCCCGAAGCGCCGTGCAGCTTCAGGCGGCTCGCGTTGCCGCCGAAGGTGTTGGTGAGGAAGATGTCGGACCCGGCGTCCACCGCGCTGCGGTAGAGCTTGCGGATGTTGTCCGGCTGTTCGAGGTTCCACAGTTCCGGCGCCTCGCCGGAGGCGAGCCCCATGTTGAACAGGTTCGTGCCGGTCGCGCCATCGGCCATGAGCCAGTCGCGCGTTTCAAGCAGGCGGGAGAGGAGATCGCTCATCAGGGTGCCTTTCTCTTGCGGCCGCCGCGATCACGGCGGGCTTGCCTCCGATGTGCCACGACGGCGCGCGGGTTGCAAATTCATCGTGATCACGAAGGTCTTGAATCCCATGCATGCGCCCGGACGCTCGAACCGGCGGAAGCGGTCGCGGGAAGCGGATCGCCCAGGCCAGATCTGCTACTGCGGGCAGGAGCGCGCCGGGGTGCGCAACCGCGATGTAGAGTGGCTCAGACCGGGGCGCGAAGGCGGCCTTGAACTGGCGCAACCCGTCGGCGCGCCGCGCGACCCGGTCCTGAAGCCATCTCAGCGGCAAGGCGCCCGATCCGCGTGCCGGAACGGCTGCAAGAGACAGGCGCGGGATCCCAGCCTCGCGCGCGGCTGCGATCCCGGCGGCGACAAGCGCCTGCATGGTGCCGTCCGGCGCCGAAGCCTCGTGCCGCATAAGATCGAGCGTCCATTCCTGCGCGCCCACATGGAAGCTCGCGAAGGCGACGAGGCGGGCGCCACGGGTGGCAAGGATGACCCGTTGATGGCGCAGGTAGCGGGCGTCGAATCGGCCCATGCTGAACCCGCGTTCGCCACCGTGGCATGCCGCCCAGTCCAACGCTACCCGCGCCATCTGGCCGAATGGCAGCGGATCGCCGGGTGCGCAGTGGCGGAATGCAACCCCGGCCGCCTCGGCCCGGCGCAGCTTGCGCCGCAGCCGGGCAAGGCCGTGGCCGGCTTGCGTCCATCGACGGGGGTCCAGCCACAGCTCCTCGGCGACGGGCAGGACGGCCCAACCCGCGCGCCGGGCGCTGACGGCCGTGCGCGCGCCCACCTTGTAAAGGCAGGGGCGCAGGGCGCGTTCCCGCGCGCGGCGGACGAGAGCGCCCAACGGTTCGACCCCTTCGCTCCTGCCCAGCGGGTCTCCGATTGCAACCAGCGTCGAACCCGCGCGGGCGGTGACCCAGCCCGACGCCGCCCCGCGAAGGGGGAGGATCGCATGACCGGGCTGGTGGGCCAGGCCCGCCTCCGCCCATGGGGCGCGGCGTAGAATCCGGCGGGCAGCGCGCGGCCCGAGGCTGCTGACGCGCGTGGCCCCGCGGGGCCCGCGCCAGAGGATCGCGCCGGCCCAGACTGCGGGCAGCGCGTAGTAGACCGCACGAAAGGCCAGGATCGCCGCGAATATCTCAGCCGCCTCGGCGCCTGGGAACGCGTTCAGCAAGACGGTCTCGAAAGCGCCAAGGCCGCCGGGCAGCCCGGCCAAAAGCGCCGCGCCAAGCGCCAGCAGATAGACGGCGACGAACGCGGAAAAGGAGACCTCGATGCCAGGGGGAAGCAGCAGCCAGAGCGCGAGCGCGGCCGACAGCGTATCGACCGCCGTCAACGCGAGAAGCCGCGCGGCGAAGGGTAGAAGGGGCAAGAACCGCCGCCGCCCGACCCAAAGACCCGCCGTCAGCGCCGCAAGGCCGGCGCCGGCCAGGGGGGCGGCCCAGCCCGGAACCCCCGGCGCTGTCGGTAGAAATGCCAGCGAGACCAAAAGCAGCACCGCCCCCGCCGACAGGAAGGACACCGCGACCGCGAGCGTCACGCGCGTTGCGGTGGCCAGCCCCAGCCGGGGCAGCAGCCGCCAGCGCACAATCGCCCCGCTGACAAGGCCGAAGCCCAGCACCTGCGCGGCGGCGATGGCGGCCGCCCCGGCGCGCCGCGCCGCCCGCGCGGTCGTTGGCAGCCCCATCTCCGCCTGCACCAGCGCATCGTAGCGCCCGACCGCGCGAAAGCTGACGGTGGTCAAGAGGACGGCTGCCAGCCATGCATGCCACGGCGTTCCCCGGAACGTCGCGACGATGGCGGCGGTGTCGATATCGCCGATGCGCGAAAGCAGGAGCCAGAGCCCGAGGGACCCCAGTGCTGCGATCGCCGCCTGTCGCGGAAGCGCGCCCCGGATAAGCCCTGCGGCATCCTGCGCGCCGCCCCGTGTTCCGTTCCCGATCCCCATGCCATCCCTCCACCGTGGTCGGGGGACCATCGGCCGTGGGCGGTTGCGCGCGGCTTAACGCGGTGGGCAGAGATTGCTAAAATGCGAAGGGCCGCAGCGTCGGCTGCGGCCCTCTTGCAAGTCATTGAACGATGCGCTCAGGCCTCGTTCATGATCTGGCGCTTGGCCTCTTCCATCAGTTCGAACATCTTGGCGCGGATCGTGACCTCATCGGCGCGGTCGCCCAGATCGCCCGCGACCTTGCGGAACACATCCTCGTCACCCGCTTCCTCGAAGTCGGACACGACCACTTCCTTGGCATAGGCCGCGGCCTCGTCGCCCGCCTTGCCCAGGAGCCCGGCCGCCCAGAGCCCAAGAAGCTTGTTGCGCCGCGCCTCGGCCTTGAAGCGCAGTTCCTCGTCATGGGCGAATTTGTTCTCGAAGGCGTTCTCGCGTTCGTCGAAGGTGGTCATGGGCGCTGTCCCCTTGTGTGCTACTCTCCCTTTTCATATGCCCGCCGCGCGCGCGCGCTGCAAGCCCCGGTGCGCGCGCGCTGCAAGCCCCGGTGAAACTGGTGGCCTTTGCCTTGCGGGGCGGGGCGCCATGCCCTATAGGGGCCGCAACCTCGGGCGTTTCCGCCCCGACGAACGGAGCTGCCATGGCACGTCGCAAGAAAATCTACGAAGGCAAGGCGAAGATCCTGTACGAAGGCCCGGAACCGGGAACCTTCATCCAGTACTTCAAGGACGACGCGACCGCCTTCAACGCGCAGAAGAAGGCGACGATCGACGGCAAGGGCGTGCTGAACAACCGCCTGTCCGAGTATTTCATGACCGGGCTTACCAACATCGGCGTGCCCAACCACTTCATCCGCCGCATTAACATGCGCGAGCAGCTGATCCGCCAGGTCGAGATCGTGCCGCTGGAAGTGATCGTGCGCAACTTTGCCGCGGGCTCGATCGCCAAGCGCCTCGGGATGGAGGAGGGCACGCCGCTGCCGCGCCCCATCGTCGAGTACAGCTACAAGAACGACGCGCTCGGCGACCCGATGGTCAGCGAGGAATACATCATCGCCTTCGGTTGGGCCAACCAGCAGGACCTCGACGATATCGTCTCGCTCGCGCTGCGGGTCAACGACTTCCTCTCGGGCGTGTTCTATGGCGTGGGCATCAAGCTCATCGACTTCAAGATCGAGATCGGCCGCATCTGGGATGGCGACTTCATGCGCCTCATCGTCGCGGATGAGATCAGCCCCGACAGCTGCCGCCTGTGGGACATCAAGACCGGCCAGAAGCTCGACAAGGACGTGTTCCGCCGCGACCTGGGCAACCTGACGGATGCCTATTCCGAGGTCGCCCGGCGCCTTGGCGTACTGCCCGCGCAAACGACCCACCTGACCAAACCGACCCTGATCAACTGAAAGGCCCGCCTGCCATGAAAGCCCGTGTCCATGTCATGCTCAAGGATGGCGTTCTCGACCCGCAGGGCGAGGCGGTGCGCCACGCGCTCGGCACGCTGGGCTTTTCCGGCGTCGAGGCCGTGCGCCAGGGCAAGGTGATTGAGCTTGACCTCACCGCGACCGACAAGGCCGCGGCCGAGGCCGAGGTGAAGGCGATGTGCGAAAAGCTCCTCGCGAACACGGTTATCGAGAAATACACCGTCGAGATCGCGTGATGCGCGCCGCGGTCCTGACAGGGTTCCGCGCGCCTCTCGAAATCGCGGACCTTGCCGAACCGACCTGCGCGGAGGACGGGGTTGTCCTGTCCGTCCTAGCCTGCGGCGTCTGCCGGTCCGACTGGCACAGCTGGACCGGCGCCGACACCGATGTGGCGCTGCCCCATGTGCCGGGCCATGAATACTGCGGCGTGGTGGAAGAGGTCGGCGCCCGCGTCACCCGCTGGAAACGCGGCGACCGCGTGATCGCGCCCTTCATCCTGGCCTGCGGAACCTGTCCGGCCTGCGCGGCGGGCAACCAGACGACCTGTCCGACGCAAATCATCCCCGGCTTCACCCATCCCGGTGCCTTCGCCGAACGCATTGCCGTCGCGCGCGCCGACCACAACCTCAGCCCGCTGCCGGAGGCGATGGACCCGGCGCTTGCCGCCGCGCTTGGGTGTCGCGTGACGACCGCCTGGCACGGGCTCACGGGGCGCGCGGCACTTCAGCCTGGCGAATGGCTGGCCGTCTTCGGCACTGGCGGCATCGGGCTTTCGGCAATGCTTCTGGCGCGTGCGATCGGCGCCCGCGTGGTGATGGTCGATGTCGTCGCCGAAAAGCTCGACCATGCAAAGGCGCACGGCGCCGACGCGGTTGTAAATGCCGCGACCACCGATGCCCCTGCGGCCATCCGGGAACTGACCAATGGCGGCGCCCATGTTGCCATCGAGGCGCTGGGGATCGAGGCCACGACCGTCGGCGCGCTGAAATCGCTCCGCAAGCTCGGCCGGATGGTGCAGATCGGCATGCCGGCCGGCCCCCACACGAACATGACCTTGCCGATGGACGCGGTCTATTCCGGCCAGCTCGCGCTCTTCGGGACCCGCGGCATGCCCGCCTGGCGCTACCCGAGCCTGCTGAACCTGATCGAGGCCGGACAGGTCGACCTGACGCCGCTGATCGCGCGCCGCGTGCCCCTTTCGGCGGCCTCGGACGAACTGGCCGCCTTCGACGGCCCGACGCCCCCCGGCGTCGCCGTTATCACGGATTTCGCCCGCTGATGCTTCTTCATTGCTCAAATACCCCGGGGTTTGGGGCAGCGCCCCAATCCGGCGCTGGAACCCGCGCGGCGTTTGAGCTAACAGGCCCCCAACCCCCGAAGCCCGAGGATCGCCCATGAAAGCCGCCGTCATCACCTTCCCAGGATCGAATTGCGACAGGGACCTCGCCATGGCCTTCGAAAAGGCCGGGGCGGAGGTGCTGCGGGTCTGGCACAAGGACGCGGACCTGCCCAAGGGCATCGACATTGTCGGCATCCCCGGCGGCTTTTCCTTCGGCGACTACCTGCGCTGCGGCGCGATTGCGGCGCAATCGCCGATCATGCGCGGCGTCGCGGACTTCGTCCACGCGGGCGGCTACGCGCTGGGGATCTGCAACGGCTTCCAGGTGCTGACCGAAACCGGGCTGCTGCCCGGCGCGCTGATGCGCAATGCGGGGCTCAAGTTCGTCTGCAAGCCCGTTGATCTGCGGGTGGAGACAGCCGACAGCGCCTTCACCTCGGGCTGGTCGAAGGGCGATACGGTGCGCGTGCCGATCGCGCATCATGACGGCAATTACACGATCGATGCCGAAGGCTTGGCCCGGCTGCAGGGCGAGGACCGGATCGCCTTCACCTATGTCGAAAACCCCAACGGCGCGACCGCCGACATCGCGGGTGTGCTTTCGGACAACCGCCGGGTGCTCGGAATGATGCCGCATCCGGAACGCGCGGTCGAAGACGCCCTGGGCGGCACCGACGGATCGGCGCTCTTCCGCGCGCTGATGAGCGCGATGGCGCTTGCCTGAGGCCACCCGGCTTGAGGCGGATCGGGCCAGCGGCTAGATTCGCCTCATGAGTGCACTCGAACGCGAGAAGACGCCGCGCGCCGCCGCGCGCAGGCAGGACGCGCGCGGCCGTTGGGCCCTTCGCGCTGTCGCGATCTCGGTGATCGCCATCGCGGCCGCGGTGATCTGGTACACCAACGCGTTCCTGACGCAAAGCTTCACCGAATCCACGCGCGGTCGGGCCGAGGTGCGCCTTGCGCTTTACACCGGCAACATCCTGACCGAATTGCAGCGGACGTCCGTTGTGCCGCTGCTTCTGGCGCGCGATCCGTCCTTGTCGGGCGCGCTTATCGCGGGCGAGTTCTCGATGACCTCGCAGAAACTGATCTCGGCCCAGGCCGAGATCGGGGCCGCCTCGATCCAGCTTCTGGACATCGACGGTCGCACGGTCGCCGCGACCGACCGCAACAAGATCGGGATCAACCTCGGCCAGACACCGCAGTTCGTCGATGCGCTGCGCGCGCGCGACACGATTTTCACCGTCGCCGCCCGTGAATCGAGCGGATATGACTTCACCTACTCCCGCTCGATCCAGGTCGACGGCAAGGTCGTAGGCGTGATCCTGGTCTCGGCCGAACTGGCGAAGTTCGAGCGGGGCTGGGCGGGATTTGCCGATGCCGTCGCGGTTACCGACAGTTCCGGCAACGTGATCCTTGCGACGGAGCCGCGCTGGCGCGGTCGTCCGCTGGACGAGGCACTGGCGCTGCGCCCCGCCGAAACCGCCATCGGGCGCGCGGTCCGGGCGACCTTTGACTGGGCGAATTCCCCGCCCGATGCCTATGTCCGGGGTGAGGCGGTGATGCGCAACGAGGCGCGGGTGCCCTTCCGCGGCTGGCGCATCGTCAGCTTCACGACCTTCGATTCGATCCGGGAGCGGGTGAACGCCGTCCTGTCACTTGAAATCATGGGCTTTGCTCTGCTTCTGGCGGCTGCCTTCTGGTTCATGTCGCGGCGCGCGCGGAATGAAACCGCGGTCGTCCGGCGGGAATCGGCGGAGCTGCGCCAGCTCAACGCCCGCCTCCAGCGCGAAATCGCCGAGCGCGAAAAGGTGCAGAAGGACCTTGCCGTGGCCGAACAGACGCTGGCGCAGTCCTCCAAGCTCGCCGCCCTGGGAGAGATGTCGGCGGCCGTCAGCCATGAACTCAACCAGCCGCTTGCGGCGATGAAGACCTACTTGGCAGGTGCCCGGCTACTGCTGCAACGCCGACGGGCGGAGGAGGCGCTGTCCTCGTTCCAGCGCATCGACGACCTGATCGAGCGGATGGGCGCGATCACGCGCCAGCTGAAAAGCTACGCGCGCAAGGGCGGCGAGGCGTTCGAGCCCATCGACGTTCGCGCCAGCGTGTCCTCGGCGCTCTCGATGATGGAGCCGACGCTGCGCTCCGGCAGGGTGCGGATCTCCCACGCGCTACCGCGCGCGCCGGTCATGGTGATGGCCGACCGCATCCGGCTGGAGCAGGTGCTGATCAACCTCCTGCGCAATGCCGTGGACGCGACCAAGGACGTGGCGGAGCCGCAGGTGGAGCTTTTGTTGACCGCAGGCGAGACGGCGACGCTGTCGGTGCGCGACAACGGGCATGGGATCACGGATTTGGACAATCTGTTCGAACCGTTCTACACCACCAAGAAGCCCGGCGACGGGGTCGGGCTCGGACTTGCCATTTCCTCCGGCATCGTCAACGACCTCGGGGGGCGGCTGACGGCGCGCAATGCGCCGGGCGGGGGGGCTGTATTCGAAGTTCAACTCCCCATATTGCAAGACAAGACCCGCGCGGCGGAATGAGGTGACCATGGCTCGCATGATGAAGATCGCGATCGTCGATGACGAACAGGACATGCGCCAGTCGATCAGCCAGTGGCTGGCGCTGTCGGGGTTCGACACCGAAACCTATCCCTCTGCCGAAGAGGCGTTGAAGGCGATCGGGCCGGACTGGCCGGGCGTGGTGGTCTCGGACATCAAGATGCCGGGGATGGATGGCATGGCCTTCCTCAAGCGGCTGATGAGCGTCGACAGCGGGCTTCCGGTGATCATGATCACGGGCCATGGGGACGTGCCCATGGCTGTCGAGGCGATGCGGATCGGCGCTTACGACTTCCTGGAGAAACCCTTCAACCCGGACAGGATGACCGAGCTTGCCAAGCGCGCGACCCAGACGCGGCGCATGACGCTTGATAACCGGGCGCTGCGGCGTGAGCTTGCGGACGGCTCGACGCTGATGAAGAAACTCATCGGCAATTCCCCCGCGATGGAGCGCCTGCGCGAGGATATCCTCGATCTGGGGCAAGCGGACGGGCATGTGCTGATCGATGGCGAAACCGGCACCGGCAAGACGCTGGTCGCGCATGCGCTTCACGCCGTGGGGCCGCGCGCGGGCAAGAAGTTCGTCGTGGTCAGCTGCGCCGCCTTTGCCGAGGACATGCTGGGCAAGCGGCTTTTCGGCCCGATGGACGAGGGCGGGCAGATCCCGCTGGTCGAGGAGGCGCGCGGCGGCACGCTGGTGCTTGAGGACGTGGAGGCGCTGAGCCACGCGCTGCAATCGCGGCTGCTGACCTTCATCAACGACCAGGGCATCCCGGCCGAGACGCGGATCATCGCCATCTGCAACGATCATGAGCAGGGCCGAACGGTCGAGGATGCTTTGCGACCGGATCTTTACTACCGCCTGGCCGCGCTGAAGATCATGCTGCCGCCGCTGCGCTCGCGCGGCGAGGACATCCTGGTCCTGTTCACCCGCCTGTCCGAGCAGTTCGCCGAGGAATACGGCTGCGAGGCCCCGCAAGTGACCGCGCAGGAGGCAGCCCAGCTTCTTCAGGCGCCCTGGCCCGGCAACGTGCGCCAGCTGATCAACGTGGCCGAACGCGCTGTCCTGCAGAACCGCCGTGGCACGGGATCGATCGCCTCGCTCCTCATGTCCGAGAATGAGGACGCGGGCCAGACGATGACGACAGAGGGCAAGCCGCTGAAGGAATATGTCGAAAGCTTCGAGAAGATGCTGATCGACAATACCATGCGCCGCCATCGCGGATCGATCACCGCCGTGATGGAGGAGCTTTGCCTTCCGCGCCGGACGCTGAACGAAAAGATGGCCAAGTACGGGCTGCAGCGTCAGGATTACCTCTGATCCGCCTGGCGCGGGGCGAAGGCCGGGGGCGCTGCCCCCGGACCCCCGGAGTATTTGGGCCAGAATGAATGGCGCGCCGATAGGCGCATTTTGGCCATTGTGTTTGCGCCTCCAACCCCGCTAATGTTGGCCTCAGGCGGTTCGACGCGTCATTGGCGTGCGCCGGCTTGAAGAATTCTCTGCCCGGTTCCCTTCGGAATCCCGGCAGGTGACATTGGCCGAAAGGCCGATCAAACACCCCGCTGGCCGACAAGGCGCGGGGATCACAACGGGTGCCTCTCGGGGCAGTCAGGACAGAAACGCGATGCTACGCGACGCAAGAAGAGACGAGATGGCAGGCGCAAGATCGCCCGCCCGCGCCGTTCTTTCGCCGTCCCGCAACGCCACAGCACAACATGCCCCCAGCCGTTCCCGCCCGCCAGGACGGGCGCGGCCAGGTGCATGCGGAACCCATTCATGGCCAAGAAAATGCTCATCGATGCCACCCACGCGGAAGAGACCCGCGTTGTGGTGGTCGACGGAAACAAGGTCGAGGAATTCGACTTTGAGACAGTCAACAAACGCCAGCTAGCCGGCAATATCTACCTCGCCAAGGTGACGCGCGTCGAGCCGTCGCTTCAGGCGGCCTTCGTGGATTACGGCGGAAACCGGCATGGTTTCCTCGCCTTCTCGGAAATCCATCCGGACTATTACCAGATCCCTGTCGCGGACCGTAAGGCGCTGCTGGCCGAGGAAAAGGCCTATGCCGAGGCCATGGATGCCGAGGAGAACACCCGTTCGCGCCGCCGCCGTCCCGATCGCCGCGCAGAAGAGGTCCGTTCGGCCGATCCGGTGGCGACCAGCGAGGAAATCCCCGGCATGTCGATCGTCGACCTGTCGGAAGATGAGGCGCCGGTCGAGGTCGTCGAGACCGGGGAGGGCGAGGCGCCCGCCGAAGTGACGGAAGCGCCCGCGCGGACGGAGGATGCGACCGAGGATCAGGACGGCGAGGCGTCCGACGGCGCCGCCGGCGATGAACCTTATGTTGCCGCCGACCACGCCGCCGATGCCGACCCGGAGATCGAATCGGTCGCCGAAGAGGACGTCGCGGAGGAGATCCGCCAGCCGCGCAAGCCGCGGCCGCGCAAGTACAAGATCCAGGAGGTCGTCAAGGTCCGGCAGATCATGCTGGTCCAGGTGGTCAAGGAAGAGCGCGGCAACAAGGGCGCGGCGCTGACGACCTACCTCAGCCTCGCGGGCCGCTACTGCGTGCTGATGCCGAACACCGCGCGTGGCGGCGGCATTTCGCGCAAGATCACCAATGCCGCCGACCGCAAGAAGCTGAAAGAGATCGCGACCGAGATCGACGTGCCGGAGGGCATGGGCCTGATCATCCGCACGGCGGGCAGCCAGCGGACCAAGACCGAGATCAAGCGCGACTACGAATACCTGATGCGGCTCTGGGAGCAGATCCGCGACCTGACGCTGAAATCGGTCGCGCCTGCGCCCATCTACGAAGAAGGCGATCTGATCAAGCGCTCGATCCGCGACCTCTACAACAAGGACATCGACGAGGTCCTGGTCGAGGGCGACAAGGGCTACCGCGCGGCCAAGGACTTCATGAAGATGATCATGCCGTCCCACGCCAAGAACGTGAAGCATTACACCGAGGCGCTGCCGCTTTTCGCGCGCTACCAGGTGGAAAGCTACCTGGCGGGGATGTTCAACCCGGTCGTGCAGCTGAAATCGGGCGGCTACATCGTCATCGGCGTGACCGAGGCGCTGGTCGCCATCGACGTGAACTCCGGCCGGGCGACCAAGGAAGGCTCGATCGAGGAGACCGCGCTCAAGACCAACCTTGAGGCTGCCGACGAGGTCGCGCGCCAGCTGCGCCTGCGCGACCTGGCGGGGCTGATCGTCATCGACTTCATCGACATGGAGGAGCGTAAGAACAACGCCGCCGTCGAGAAGCGCCTGAAGGAACGGCTGAAAACCGACCGCGCCCGCATCCAGGTGGGGCGGATCTCCGGCTTCGGCCTTCTGGAGATGAGCCGTCAGCGCCTGCGTCCGGGCATGCTCGAATCGACGACGCAGCCCTGCGCGCATTGCCACGGGACGGGCATCATCCGTTCGGACGACAGCTTGGCGCTGCAGATCCTGCGCCAGCTTGAGGAAGAGGGGACGCGCAAGCGTTCGCGCGAGGTTCTGCTGAAGGCGCCGATCGCGGTGGTCAACTTCCTGATGAACCAGAAGCGCGAACACATCGCCCAGATCGAGGCGCGCTATGGGCTTTCGGTGCGGGTGGAGGCCGATCCGACGCTGGTCAGCCCCGATTACGCGATCGAGAAGTTCAAGACCGCGACCCGCTTCGTGCCCGAGGTGCAGACGCCTGTGGTGTCGGTCGATGCCACGCTGATGCCCGAGATCGAGGAAGAGGAAGAAGAGGACCTCGAGGTCGAAGTGGACGAGGCGGAGGAGGAGGCCGCACCGGCGCCTGCCGCGCAGGCCGACGGCGAGCCCGGTCGCAAGAAAAAGCGTCGTCGTCGGCGGCGTCGCAAGGGCGGCAACGGCGATGCGCGTGCAGCTGACGGCGCTGAGGCCGCGGGCGAAGGCGCGGATGACGAGACCGCTGAGGACGAGGGCGAGGCCGCCAACGGTGCCGAGGCCGTGAGCGCCGCCGAGGCTGCACCTGAGGCCGCCGAGGCGCCCGTCGCCCCGGAGAAACCGAAATCGCGCCGTAGCCGGTCGAGGAAATCTGCCAAGGCGGAGGAGGTGGCACCCGCGTCCGATGAGGCGGCGGCATCCGAGGCGCCGGCAGCGCCCGAAGCTGAAGTGCCCGCCGAAGCGACCGAAGAGGCTCCGGCAAAGCCGAAGCGGACCCGCAAGCCTAAGGCCGCGCCCAAGTCCGAGGGCGCCGAAGAGGCCAAGCCCGCCCGCACGCGCAAACCGCGCGCGAAAGCCAAGCCTGCCGAAGAGGCAGCCGAGTCGGCGGCCACCCCCGCCGCAGCAGAGCAAACGGCGGCGCCGGAGCCCGAGGCACAGCCCGCGCCTGTTGCCGAGACTGAGCCTGAGCCCCAGCCCGAGGTTGCCGCGCAGCCCGAGCCCATGGCGCAGCCCGAGCCCGAGCCGGTCGCACAACCGGCGCTGGAACCGGCTTCGGCCGAGGCCGGATTGCAGCCCGACCCGGAAGAGGACGCGTCCTCCGCATCCGACCCGGACAAGCCCCGGCGGCGGGGCTGGTGGTCGCTCGGCCGCTGATGAACGCAGGAACGCCGGGCCATGTCGCCCGGCGTTTCGTTTATGGGGCACGCGCATGTGACAATTGCGCGGCCTTCGGCCTCGTGACCTTGTCCGCGGCCTGCGCTATGGAAGGACCATGTTCGATCCAAGTATCCTGACCGGCGGGTTTCCCCTGGCCGCCCTCGTCGCCCTGATCGCAGGCGTCTTTTCCTTCGTCAGCCCCTGCGTGCTGCCGATCGTGCCGTCCTACCTTGCTTACATGGCAGGGGTCGGCATGGGTGACATGGCGGGCGAGGTGCGGGCGCGGCGCGCGGCGCTTCTGGCGGCGGTGTTCTTTGTGCTGGGGTTGTCGACGGTCTTCCTCCTGCTCGGGATTGCCGCCTCCGCGCTCGGGCGCTTCCTGCTGCAGAACCAGGACTGGTTCGCCACCGCCTCCGGCATCGTCATCATGGTCTTCGGCGCGCATTTCATCGGTGTCTACCGCATCCCCTTCCTTGACCGGGAGGCGCGCATCGACGCGGGCGACCGCGGCGGCAGCGCCTTTGGCGCCTACGTCCTGGGGCTCGCCTTCGCGTTCGGCTGGACGCCCTGCATCGGGCCGCAACTGGGCATGATCCTGACTCTCGCGGCCGAGGATGCGAGCCTGCCGCGCGGGGCCGCGCTTCTGGCGGTCTACGCGCTGGGGCTGGGGATCCCCTTCCTTCTGGTCGCGGCCTTCTTCCCGCGCCTCAAGGGCGCGATGGGCTTTCTCAAGCGGAACCTGGAGCAGATCGAGAAGATCATGGGGCTTCTCCTCTGGACTATCGGCCTCCTGATGGCGACGGGCAGTTTCAGCGCGTTTTCCTACTGGCTGCTGGAAACCTTCCCCGCGCTCGGCGTGGTGGGGTAGGGCGCGCGTCCCCGGCGCTTGACATTCCAGGCGTGATTGCCGATAAGCCCGCATCCCGACGGGCCTCAGGCCCGGCCGGGATTCTCTGTTGCAATGACGTCCCCAGGAGGGGGCGCGCTGTCCGAGGCGGCCGAAGGGCCGGAAACACCCGAAGCGGGGGCCACAGGGCGCGGAAACGAAGAAGGAAAGACCCATGTTCGCGGTCCTCAAGACCGGTGGCAAACAGTACAAGGTCCAGGCGGGCGACGTCCTGCGCGTGGAACTTCTGGCCGCCAACGCCGGTGACAAGATTCAGTTCAACGAAGTGCTCATGATCGGTGGCGATGCCCCGGTTCTGGGCAGCCCCCTCGTCGCGGGCGCGGCCGTTCAGGCCGAGGTCATCGACCAGATCAAGGCCGACAAGGTCATCACCTTCTGGAAGCGCCGCCGCAAGCACTCCTCGCAGCGCACCCGTGGCCACCGCCAGAAGCTGACGCTCGTGCGCGTGACGGATATCCTCGCCTCGGGCGCGGAAAAGTCGGGCGTTACGGCAGCGACCGGCACCCACGCCGCCCGCGTCGCGGCGCACAATGCCGAAGCCAAGCCCGCCGAAGCCCCCAAGGCAAAGCGCGCCTCGAAAAAAGCCGAAGCGTAAGGAGTAACACCCCATGGCACATAAAAAAGCAGGCGGTTCCTCCCGCAACGGCCGCGACTCCGCGGGCCGTCGTCTCGGCGTGAAACTGTTCGGCGGCCAGTCGGCCCAGCCGGGCGCCATCATCGTGCGTCAGCGCGGCACCACCTGGTGGCCGGGCGAAGGCGTCGGCATGGGCCGTGACCACACGATCTATGCGACCGTCGATGGCCGCGTGACCTTCAAGCAAGGTCTCAAGGGCCGCACGTTTATTTCGGTCCTCCCTGTGGCGGAGGCCGCCGAGTAAGCCGAACCGTTACAATCGGATTGTAAAGGGGGATCGGCCGAAAGGCCGGTCCCTTTCCTTTTGCCCGGCGCCGCGACGTGGTTCACGGGTCAAGGGGGCGGGCCGGACGATTTGCGCCGCGATTCAGACACGGCAGGGGATTGGTTCCGCCATTCATAGGCCCCATTTGGAAAATAGGGTCGGGTCAGAGCGGCCGAGCGACGGCGCCGGGGGCATAGTATTTCAAGCCCTCCATGCTTTTCGGATCGGCTTCGCCTGCTGCCCCGGCAACGGAGGAGGGAGAGCATGCTTTACGAACAGATCGCGACCTTGCCCGTGATCCGGGCGGAGCGCTTCATGTTGCGCCCGCTAAGGCGGTCCGACGTGGGGCTGATCGGCTTCTACACGGCCGACAAGCGCGTGGCCGAGGCCACCCGGGTCATTCCGCACCCGTTGCCCGCCGGCGCGACCGAGGCTTATGTGGAGCGGTGCCTGAACGAGGGCTGCGGCGAGGATATCTGGGTCATGGATGGCTCGGAACATGGCCTCGATGAGGTTCTGGGCGTCGTCAGCCTGACCCCCATGGACCGCGGGCAGAGCGAGATCGTCTATTGGGTGGCTCCGGCGCTCTGGAACACGGGCCTTGCGTCCGAGGCGGTGGCCGCCATGGTGGAGGCGAACCCCCACCGTGCGCGCACGCTCTTCGCCGAGGTTTTTCAGGATAACCTGGGCTCTGCCCGTGTGCTGACGAACAGCGGTTTTGAGTATCTGGGCGATGCGGAGGCCTATTCGGTCGCGCGTGGCCGCACCGTCCCGACCTGGACCTACGTGCGCAAGATGGCCTGAACGGGTCATCTGCCACATCCGGGACGGCAATCTTGGTTTTTCCTCTGGCTGGGGCAGTTTTGCCCTTGTCCGCCCGCGCTCCCGTCATGCAGGTTCGGCGGGGTCGCGGTCGCGACCTCGGAGGCTAGGGTGACGAACAAGAACGGCAAGGGCAGGGGCCTCCTGTTCGAGGCGGTGCCGGACAGCGGCCAGGTCCGCGTTCGGATCGAGGATAGCGGCCGTCCCACCTACCTTTGGCCCAACCGGACGCTGCTGAGCGAAGGCGCGCTCGACAAGCTGCGCAAGCTTGGCAGCCTGTTCTTCTACCCGCCGCCCCGTCCAGCGGAACAGCGTGGTCTGTCCTGGGTCGTCAACCTATGCGCCGACGCCGACGAATACCGCAGCGGGCTTCTGGGCCTCGACGCGGCGTTCGGGGCGACGCTGCCGATTTTCAACCACCCCCGCGCGGTGGCGCTGACGCGGCGCGATCTTTCGGCGGCGCGGCTTGCCGGGATCGACGGGCTTGTCGTCCCCCGGTGCCACCGTTTCCTGGCGGAGGAGACCGACAGTTTCCAAAAGGCCTTCAAGGACGGCGGCTTCCGCTACCCGGTGCTGGTGCGGCCTGCGGCCTCTCAGACCGGGCGCGACCTGGTGCGGATCGACACGCCCTTCGACTGGCCGAAGGTCTACAAGACCCACTGGTACGGCAAGCCGCATTTCATGACGCAGTTTCACGACACACAGGGGCCGGAGGGCTTCCTGAAGCTGCGCGCGGGCTGGTTCGGCGGCCAGATGCGCGTGCACTCGATCAAACATTCGCAGCACTGGCGGATCAATCACGAGACCGGCGAAACCCCGCCCGACATCTTTGCCGCGCGAGAGGCGGAGCTGGCAGAGCAGCTGGTGGCCGAGGGCCGCCTGGCCGCGGTCATGGCCGAGATCGGAGCGCGCAGCGCGATGGACTTCATCGGGGCTGACCTTGGCCTCGCGCCGGATGGCCGCCTTGTGCTTTTCGAGGCGAACGCGGCGATGACGATGGTCCAGCCGCTCAGTTTCTTCAAGTCTTCCATCGGGAAGGAGCGGTTCCGCAGGCTCCACGGACCGGTGCGCGCGGCGATCGATGCGGCGGTCGACGGCTTCCTTGCCCGCGCCGCGACCGGCGACGCAGGCCCGGCGGCAGCCCTTCCCAGCGTGTCGGAGATTTTCGAACGTGCGCCCTGAGGGATCGTCTGCCTCGACGGGCGGGTGAAAGGCGGGCTCCCGACGCCGTCTCACCCACAGACCTTGCGATTCTTCGCCCAAGCGACTATCGCCTGTCCGATCCGAAAAGGGGCACTGACCATGAAATTCCTCGATCTTGCCAAGGTCTACATCCGCTCTGGTGGCGGAGGCGGGGGATGCGTGTCGTTCCGGCGCGAGAAGTTCGTGGAATTCGGCGGGCCCGACGGCGGCGACGGCGGCAAGGGCGGCTCGGTCTGGGCGGAGGCCGTGGACGGGCTGAACACGCTTATCGACTTTCGTTACCAGCAGCACTTCTTCGCAAAGAACGGCCAGCCCGGCATGGGCCGTCAACGCACCGGCAAGGACGGCGACGACATCGTCCTGAAGGTGCCGGTCGGGACCGAGATTATCGATGAGGACGAGGAAACCCTGATCGCCGACCTGACCGAGGTCGGCCAGCGCGTGTGTCTCGCCAAGGGGGGTAACGGCGGTTTCGGCAACCTGCACTTCAAGTCCTCGACCAACCGTGCGCCGTCGCGTGCCAATCCGGGGCAGGAGGGGATCGAGCGGACGATCTGGCTCCGGCTCAAGCTGATCGCGGATGCGGGGCTGTTGGGCCTTCCGAACGCGGGCAAGTCCACCTTCCTCTCGGCGGTCTCGAACGCGCGGCCGAAGATCGCGGATTACCCCTTCACCACGCTGCACCCCAACCTTGGCGTCGTCGGCGTTGACGGCAAGGAATTCGTCATGGCCGACATCCCGGGCCTGATCGAGGGCGCCTCCGAAGGGCGGGGCCTGGGCGACCTGTTCCTGGGCCATGTCGAGCGCTGCTCGGTCCTGCTGCATCTGGTGGACGGAACATCCTCAACGATCACAAAGGATTACCGGACGATCCTGCAGGAACTTGAGGCCTACTCTCCAGAGCTGGCCGCCAAGCCCCGGATCACCGCGCTGAACAAGATCGACGCGCTTGACGCCAAGACCCTGGCGGGGCGCAAGCGGTCACTTGAAAAGGCGGTGGGCGCGCCGGTGTTCCTGATCTCCGGCGCGGCGAAGAAAGGCCTGACGGAGGTCCTGCGCGCGCTCTGGGCCGAAATCGCGGCGGATCGCGCCGTCTCCCCCGAGGTGAAGGCATGGCAGCCCTGAGCCCCGATGTCGCCGGTGCGCGGCGGCTGGTGGTCAAGATCGGCTCCGCCCTGTTGGTGGACCGCGAGCGCGGGTTGAAGATCGATTGGCTGAAGGGCCTGGCCGAGGACGTGGCCGCCGCCCGCGCGCGGGGCACGCAGGTTATCCTGGTCTCGTCCGGCTCCATCGCCTTGGGGCGCGGGGCGCTGGGTCTGCCCTGGGGGGCGCTGACACTGGACCAGAGCCAGGCGGCCGCAGCTGTGGGTCAGATCCGGCTGGCCCGCGCCTATGAGGAAGTGCTTGCCCCGCACGGGATCCCGACGGGCCAGGTGCTGGTCACGCTGGAGGATACTGAGGACCGGCGGCGCTACCTCAACTCCCGCGCGACGATGGAAACGCTTCTGTCACTGGGCGTCGTGCCGATCGTGAACGAGAACGACACCGTGGCGACGGACGAGATCCGCTTTGGCGACAACGACCGTCTGGCCGCGCAGATCGCGGTGACGATCGGGGCCGATCAGCTTGTTCTGTTGTCGGACGTGGACGGGTTCTATTCCGCCAATCCGAAAGAGGACCCCAGCGCCACCCGCTTTGAGGTGGTGGAGCGGATCACGCCCGCGATCGAGGCGATGGCGGGTGATCCGGTCTCCGGCCTGTCGAAGGGCGGGATGAAGACGAAATTGCTGGCGGCCAAGACCTCTGTCGCGGGGGGCTGTGCCATGGCGATCATGGAGGGCTCCGTCCTGCGGCCGCTCAGCGCACTGGCGGGTGGGGCGAACCGGACCTGGTTCCTGCCCGACGGCGACCCGCAAGCCGCGCGCAAGCGCTGGATCGCGGCGATGAAACCGCGCGGGGAGTTGCGGCTGGACGCGGGCGCCGTGGCCGCGCTGAGCGCGGGAAAGTCGCTTCTGGCGGCGGGGGTGATCGCGGTTACGGGCCGTTTCGGGCGTGGCGATCCGGTCGCGATCCTTGGCCCCGACGGTGAGGCCTTGGCCAAGGGACTGGTGCGTTATTCCGCGACCGAGGCGCAGGCCATCGCCGGGCGCCGCTCGGGTGACATCGAGGCCATTCTGGGCTATGCCGGGCGCGGACCGGTGGTGCATCGCGACGACATGGCCCTGTGACGATGGTTCTGTGACGTCGGTGCTTTGCCCCGGCCGGGGATGCCTCCGGCGGGAGTATTTGGGCCAGAATGAAGAGGCGGCGGGTGAAAGATATGGATGACATCGCGGCGATGATGGCTGGGATCGGCGCGCGGGCGAAGGAAGCGGCGGCGGAACTGGCCTGTGCCCCCGCGCATGCCCGGCAAGCCGCGCTGGAGGCGGCGGCGGAGGCCGTGGCGGCCGGCGAGGCCGCGATCATCGCGGCCAATGCCGAGGATCTGGCCTTTGGCCGCGAAAAGGGCCTGAGCTCGGCGATGATGGACCGGCTTATGCTCGATGGCACCCGGATCGGCGCCATTGTCAGCGGGCTCCGGGCCGTTGCCGCGCAGAAGGACCCGGTGGGTGAGGTCATCGCCGAATGGGACATGCCTTCCGGCCTCAACATCCGGCGTGTGCGCACGCCGCTGGGCGTGATCGGCGTGATCTATGAAAGCCGCCCGAACGTGACGGCGGACGCGGGCGCGCTTTGCCTGAAATCCGGCAATGCCGTCATCCTGCGCGGCGGGTCGGAAAGCTTCCATTCCAGCCGTGCGATTCACGCCTGCCTGGTGCAGGGTCTGAAGGCTGCGGGCCTGCCGGAAGCTGCGATCCAGCTTGTCCCGACGCGCGACCGGGCCGCCGTGGCCGAGATGCTGCGCGCGGTCGGCACCATTGACGTCATCGTGCCTCGTGGCGGCAAGGGCCTTGTCGGTCTGGTCCAGGCCGAGGCGCGCGTGCCGGTCTTCGCGCATCTGGAGGGGATCTGCCACGTCTATGTCGATCGCGCCGCCGATCCTGAGATGGCGCGCAAGGTGGTGATGAACGCCAAGACCCGCCGTACCGGCATCTGCGGGGCGGCGGAATGCCTGCTGGTCCATCGCGACGTGGCGGCTACCCTTGGCCAGCAGATCGTCGAAGACCTGATGGCGGCCGGTGTCGAGGTGCGGGCCGAGGGGATGCGCGGCTCCCGACCCGCGACGGCGGAGGATTTCGGACGCGAGTTCCTGGATATGATCATCGCCGCGCGCGTGGTCGATGATATCGACGGCGCGATCGCGCATATCCGCACCTACGGCTCTTCGCATACCGAGGCGATCCTGACCGAGGATGACGCGGCGGCGGAGCGGTTCTTCGCCCGGCTCGACAGCGCGATTCTGATGCGCAACGCGTCGACCCAGTTCGCCGATGGCGGGGAGTTCGGCATGGGCGCGGAAATCGGGATCGCCACGGGCAAGATGCATGCGCGGGGACCCGTGGGGGCCGAGCAGCTGACGAGCTTCAAGTACCTGGTCGATGGGCACGGCGCGGTCCGGGCCTGAGTGCCACGGGACCATTGACGGGATCAGAAGCGGATGTCGATCCGGGTTTCGTCCCGCTCCAGCAGAAGGGCGCGGCCAAGCGCGCCGGCCTCGATCGGGGCCAGCGCGAACTGGACCTGCGCGGCGGAGACGGGTGCGCCCCCGCCCTCAAACCGCTGCCAAAGCGCTGCGTCGATCTTCAGCGTGTCGGCGCGCGCGGCGAGCCGCCAGTGCCCATCGGCTTCGGTGATGGTGACGGTTCCGCCAAAGGGCATCGCGCTTTCGCAGCATTGAAGAAGAAGGAAGGCAAGCTTTACCAGGCCGCGCGGCTGGTCGCCCGCCGGCTGCCAGTCGTAGCGCAGCCGGCCTGCCCGCGTCAGGTCCGACAGGACGGCGCGCACCTCGGACGGGCCGACGCGATGATCCTGCGGCGCGGCACCGAAGGCGATGCGGAAGAACCGGATACGCGCGTTTGCGGCAGCGACGCTTTCGGCAATCAGCGTGACCTCTGGCCCGGCGGTTCCCGCCATCTCCAGCAATTCGACACCATTGCCGATGGCGCCGATCGGACTGATAAGATCGTGGCACATGCGCGAGCCGATAAGCGCGGCAAGCTCGGCCGTATCATGCGGCATGGACAGACCTCGGAGGATGCATGAAGGGACTGAACGCGATGCTTGAGCCGGGAATGACCGTGCGGAACCCGGCCGCGCCCGACTGGGGTCTGGGCCAGGTCCAGTCGCGGATCGGGGCCCGCATAACCGTGAATTTCGAACATGCCGGCAAAGTGGTCATCAACGGACTTGAGGTGGAACTTGAACCCGTCTTCGGGGAAGATAGTTGACGAAAGGTTAATGCCGCAAGCGATTGCAACTCTTGCGTGTGATGGCCCGGGCGCCGGACATGATTCCGTTGCAAAAGATGCGCATGGTGCCTAAATCGCGCATCACCCCAAGGAGCAACCGTGCTGGACCGGCCGATGATCCCCGAGACCTCGCCCCTCACAATCCGCCTGGCTGAGACCGAGCAGGATTTTCTGGCCGCGCAACGCCTGCGCTATGCGGTCTTCGTGGAGGAACTGGGCGGTGACGGGCCGATGGTGGACCATGCCAACCGGCTTGAGCGGGACGAGTTCGACGCCGTGAACGATCACCTGATCCTTGTGGACAGCCGGCGCGATGCGGCGGCACTGGATCATGTCGTGGCCGTCTACCGGCTTTTCCCCGGGGAGCGCGCGGCGGACTTTGGGCGTTTCTACTGCGATGCGGAATACGATCTGACGAAGCTACGCGCCTCGGGGCGCAGGCTGCTGGAACTGGGGCGGTCCTGCGTGCATCCAGACTACCGCACCGGATCGGCCATGTTCCTGATGTGGAACGGGCTCTCCGAATACGTTCTGGAGCGCGACATCGAGGTGATGTTCGGCGTGGCAAGCTTCCATGGCACGGATATCGAGGCGCTGAAGGCTCCGCTGTCCTGGCTGCACCGTCACCACCTGGCGCCGGAGCCTCTGCGGGTGCGCGTGGTGGAGGGGCATTTCCAACCCATGGACCTGCTGCCGGCCGAGGCGCTGGACAAGCGCGCGGCGCTTGGCGCGATGCCCGCGCTGATGAAAGCCTACTTGCGGCTCGGCGGCTTCGTGGGCGAGGGTGCGTTTGTCGATTACGCCTTCAATACGACCGACGTTATGCTGCTGATGGATACCGCGGCGATGAGCGCCAAGCACAAGGGCTTCTACGTCCGCAAGTTCGAGGCGAAGGTTTGACCACCTGGCGCAGCAAGGATGCGCCCGAAGCCCCGCGCATCGGTCCGCTCGGCTGGGCTGTCGCAGGTGTGCGCGGTCTGACGCTGGGAACGGTCACCTATGGTTCGCTTGCGGTGCTGCTGGCGCTCAGGCTGGTAGAGGCGCCGGTCTTTCGCCACCGCCGTCCGCTGAGTCCGTTCGTCACACAGTTCGTCTGCCGCTCGGCCTTCGTCATCCTGGGGATGCGCTACCGGGTTCGCGGCCAGCCCATGCGCGAACGGGGGGCGATCGTCGCCAACCACGCCTCATGGCTTGATATCTTTACGCTCAACGCCTGCCAGCGGATCTATTTCGTCTCCAAGTCGGAGGTGGCGCGCTGGCCAGGGATCGGCTGGCTTGCGCGCGCGACGGGCACGGTCTTCATCGCCCGTGATCCGCGCCAGGCCAAGGACCAGCAGCGCGTGATCGAGAGCCGTCTGCGCGCGGGCAACAGGCTTGTGATCTTCCCCGAGGGGACCTCGACCGACGGGTTGAGGGTGCTGCCCTTCAAGCCGACGCTGTTCCAGGCCTTCTACACCCACGGGCTGGACCACGTGATGCACATCCAGCCCGTCTCGGTCGTCTACCGGGCGCCGGAGGGGCGGGAGCCGCGCTTCTACGGGTGGTGGGGCGATATGGCGTTCGCGCCCCATTTCCTCAAGTCGCTCGCGACGCTGCGCCACGGCGAGGTTGAGGTGATCTTCCATGACCCCGTGGCCGTCGATGCCTTCCCCTCGCGCAAGGAGCTTGCGCGGCACTGCGAAGAGATCGTCCGCCAGGGGTTGGAACAGAGGCTTGCGCCTGAGACGCGTTAGAGGATCGGTGCCAGAAGGCGTTTAGCGGCTGCGGCAGGGTCCTCGCTTGACCAGATCTCGTCGCCGACGGCGAAGAAATCGGTGACCGGCGCCAGGCTTTCGACAAGTTCCAGCGTCAGCCCGCCTTCGGCGATGATCGGTACCTCGACCATGGCCGACCACCAGTCGAAAAGGTCGCGGTCGGCCACTGCGTCTGCGCCAAGCGCGACGGCGCCCACCGGCCCGAAGGCCACATAGTCGGCCCCGGCCTCGCCGGCGTTGATGCCCTCGTGGCGGGTGTTGCCGCAGTAGGAGCCGACGATCGCGTCCGCGCCAAGCGCCTTGCGCGCCGTGCGGATCGAGCGCGCGCCATCGGTCAGGTGGACGCCGTCCAGCCCGTGGCGCTCGGCGATCTGCACATGCGTCTCGATCACCACCGGGATATCGCGGTCATGGGCGACAAGGCGCACGGCATCGGCGGCCCGTGCGATGCGGTCCTCGTCCCGCGTGGCCAGAGACAGGCGGATGCAAGCGGTCTCGACCGCGTCCAGAACCGAGGACAGCGCGTCCGAGAAGGTCTCCAGGTCGATCTCCGCCGGGGTGATCAGGCACAGTTGCGGGAGGTCCTTGTCAGACATGCCGGGCTCCGAAGCGATGGTTTCGACGGGAATTAGCCCAGATCGCGGGGGAAGTCCAAGGGCGTGTTGGGGCGGGCGTTCTTGTCAGGCCCGGCACAAGGTCGTATCAGGCGCCAAAGCCGCAGGACCCCAAGATGACCGACGCCCAACCCGCCTTCGTTCTCGTCCGCCCGCAGATGGGCGAAAACATCGGCGCCGCCGCGCGCGCGATGCTGAACTTCGGGCTGAGCCGCATGCGCCTTGTCGATCCGCGTGACGGCTGGCCCAACCCGCGCGCCGTCGCGATGGCCTCTGGCGCGGCGAGCCGGGTGCTGGACCACGCAGGCGTCTTCGCGACCCTGCCCGAGGCGGTTTCCGACTGCGCCTATGTCTTCGCCACCACCGCCCGGTCGCGCGACCTGACCAAGCCGGTGATGACACCGGAGCGCGCGATGGAGCACGCCCGCGCGCTGATCGCCTCGGGCCAGAAGGTGGCGATCCTTTTCGGGCCCGAGCGCACGGGGCTTGAAAACCCCGACATCGTGCGGGCGAACGCGATCATCTCGATCCCCGTCAATCCCGAGTTTGCCTCGCTCAACCTCGGGCAGGCGGTGTTGCTCTGCGCCTACGAATGGCTGCGCCAGGGCGACACCCGCCCGGCAGAGGTGCTGGAACTGGCAGGAACCGAGCTTGCGCCCGCCATCGAGATCGAACGCCTGGGCGATCATTTCGAGGAACGGCTGGAGGAGGCGGGCTTCTTCTTCCCCGCCACCAAGGCCGAGGGGATGAAGCTGAACCTGAGGAACCTCTGGAGCCGGATGCCGCTGACCCGCGCCGATGTGCAGACGCTTCACGGGGCGCTGCGCCAGCTCCTTCGCAAGCGTGACGGCTAAAGCGCGGCCGCGCCCCTTGAAGCGGCGCGCGCGCGCGCCTAGTGTCCCGCCGATCAAGGAGCGGGACATGGCCGGGCAAAGAAAGCTGTTCGAAGAGGTTGGGTCTGAATCCAAGACCGCGCAGACGCCGCAGGGCGGAATGATCGACGCGGGCAAACGCGGCGCGCGGGGAGGCGTCCGGGCCTGGCTTGCGGTGATCTTCGTGCTGGTCGTGGCGATGATCGCGGTGGGCGGGCTGACCCGGCTGACTGACAGCGGGCTGTCGATCACAGAATGGCGCCCTGTGACGGGGGCAGTGCCGCCGATGACCGAGGCCGACTGGCAGGCGGAGTTCGCCAAGTACCAGTCGAGCCCCGAATTCCAGTTGCAGAACCACCAGATGGGTCTTGAGGACTTCAAGTCCATCTACTGGTGGGAATGGGGGCACCGTCAGCTTGGCCGCGTGATCGGGTTGGTCTGGGCGCTGGGGTTCGTCTTCTTCTGGGTGGCGAGGCGCATCCCGGTCGGCTGGACCGGACGGCTTCTGGCGTTGGGCGGGCTGGGTGGCCTGCAAGGCGCGATCGGCTGGTGGATGGTCTCATCGGGCCTGACGGGGCGCATGGTCGATGTCGCCTCCTACCGGCTTGCCACGCATCTGGGGCTGGCCTTCGCGATCCTTGGCCTGATCGCCTGGTATGTGCTGTCGCTGTCGCGGACCGAGGCCGCGCTGATGCAGGCCCGCCGCGGGCGCGAGGGCAAGCTCTTTTCGCTGTCGACGGGGCTCATGCACCTGACCTTCGTGCAGATCCTGCTGGGCGCGCTGGTGGCCGGGATCGACGCGGGCCGGGCATTTCCGACCTGGCCGCTCATGGGCGACAGCTTCTTTCCGGCCGATGCCTTCTATGTGCCCGATGGCGGCGGCAGTTGGCGGGCCTTTTTCGAGAACCCCGGCCTTGTCCAGTTCGTGCATCGGATGGTGGCCTATCTTGCGCTTGTCTTCGGCGCGGTCGTCTGGTGGCGCGGCCGGGGATCGGCGCATCCGCTGACCAAGGGGGCCTTTGATCTTGTGGGCGTGGTGCTCCTGGCGCAGGTCATACTCGGCATTTTCACGGTGCTGCATGCCGCGCCCTTGGGCCTTGGGTTGGCGCATCAGCTGGGCGCGGTCGCGCTTTGGGTCGCGGTCATCCGTGCCCGCCACCGCGCACAATATCCGATCGTTCAGTCCGTCCGGGGGGCAAGATGACCGCGTTTGCCGACCTCATGGCCTTCCAGCGCGAGACGGAGGCGCTGGGACAGATCGCCGGCCGGCTGGGCTGGGATCAGGAAACCATGATGCCCGAGGGCGCAGCCGAACAGCGCGGCGAAGAGATGGCGGCGATCGAGGGTGTGCTGCATTCAAGGCGCACCGATCCGCGGGTGGGCGAATGGCTCGCCGCGGCGCAGGCGCCGGACGCCGGCGGGCAGCGCGCGCTGGACCTGATCGCGCGGGCCTATGGGCGCAATGCCTGCCTTCCCGCCCGGCTCGCTTCCGAGATCGCGCGGGTGACGAGCATCGCGCAGGGCACCTGGGCCGAAGCGCGCGCCCGCGACGATGTCGCGCATTTCCTGCCGACGCTGGAAAAGGTCGTGGCCCTGAAACGCGAGGCGGGCCAGGCGCTGGCCGCGGGCGGCTACGGCGGGGGCGATGTCTATGACGCCCTGCTGGACGATTACGAGCCCGGCGCAACCGGCGACGGCATTGCCGCGATCTTCGGGCGCATGCGCCCGCGTCTTGTTGCCCTGCGCGAGGCGCTTCTGGGCGCCCGCCACGCGCCGGAGCCGCTGGCCCACAGCTTCGGCAAGGATGGCCAGATGGCGCTGGCGCGCGAACTGGCCACCGCCTTCGGCTACGACTGGAACCGCGGGCGGCTGGATCTGGCGGTGCATCCGTTTTCCTCCGGCTCCGGCAATGACGCGCGCATCACGACCCGGGTCGCGGAGACGGACCCCTTCAACTGCTTCTACTCCACGATCCACGAGGTCGGCCACGCCTGCTATGAGCTTGGCATCGATCAGGCCTATCTGCTGACCCCGCTGGGCGCGGGCGTCTCCATGGGGGTCCATGAAAGCCAGAGCCGGATCTACGAAAACCAGCTTGGCCGCTCGCGCGCCTTTACCGGCTGGCTTTACGAGCGGATGCGGGAAACCTTCGGCGATTTCGGCCTGCGCGACGCCGACAGCTTTTACCGTACCGTCAACCGGGTCCAGCCCGGCTTCATCCGGACCGAGGCGGACGAGGTTCATTACAACCTGCACATCATGATGCGTTTCGACCTGGAGCGTCAGCTGATGTCGGGCGCGCTGGCCGTGGCCGACCTGGAGGAGGCCTGGAATACCCGTTTCCACGCCGACTTCGGCGTCCGCGTCGACAGGCCCTCGCATGGCGTCTTGCAGGATGTGCACTGGTCGGTGGGTCTCTTTGGCTATTTCCCGACCTACGCGCTTGGCAATGTCTACGCGGGTTGTCTGAACAAGGCGCTGCGCGCGGCCGTGCCGGATCTGGATGAGGGTCTGGCGCGCGGCGACGCTTCGCCCGCGACCGGCTGGCTGCGGGAGAACCTTCAGCGCCATGGCGGGCTTTACGCCCCCGCCGAGGTCGTCGAGCGCGCCTGTGGCTTTGCGCCCGACGAGGGGCCGCTTCTCGATTACCTCGACGCGAAGTTCCGCGCGCTTTACGGGATTTAGTCCGGATGTCGCGCGACGAAAGCCGCGGTGTCTGGATCCTTGCCGTGGGCCAGACCGCGGGCTTCGCCGCGCTCCTCTACATGTTCGGCGCGATCATCCTGGCGCTGGAGGACGGAAGCGGCTGGAGCCGCGCCGAGCTTGCGCTGGGACCGACGCTGGCGCTTCTGGCGCAGGCGGCCCTGGCGCCGTTTTCGGGGCGGCTGGTCGATGGCGGCCATGGCGGGCGGCTACTGGCGGGCGCTGCGCTTCTGGGGGCGGCTTGCCTGGCGCTGCTTTCGCAGGTCACGCATCTGGCGGCCTGGTATGCGATCTGGATGGTCCTCGGCGCCGCGCAGGCCGCGAGCCTTTATGAGACCTGCTTTTCCTTCCTTCTGCGCCGTCTGGGGCCGGAGGCGCGCCGCGCGATCATCCGGGTCACGCTGGTGGCGGGGTTGGCCTCCACCTTCGCCTTTCCCATCGGCGCCTGGGCGGGGGAGGCGCTTGGCTGGCGCGGCGCGATCCTGCTTTTCGCGGGTATCGAGGCGCTGATCACGCTTCCCGCCAACATTATCGGCGTCCGCCTTCTCAGACGCGGCGAGCGGCGCGGGGGCGAACGGGCGGAACTTAGGGCGGGTGCGGTCCGCGCGGTGCTGCGCCGGCCGGAGTTCTGGGCGCTTGCGCTCTATTTCGGGCTGATGATGGGCAACCATATGATGCTGACGACCTACGCCCTGCCGATCCTGACGGAGCGGGGCGCGGCCCATGCGCTGGCGGTGCTTGTCGCCTCCTCCGTCGGGCCGATGCAGGTGGCGGGGCGGCTTCTGCTGACGCTGCCGGGGCTGCGCGTGGGGACGGGGACGCTTTCGCGGGTCATCGCGCTGGGGATGAGCGGGTCGAGCTTCGCGCTGTTGGTCGCGGCGGGCGACTGGTGGCTCTTCGCGATTTATGCCGTGGGGCAGGGCGCCTCGATCGGGGTACAGTCGGTCCTGCGCCCGTTGATCACCGCCGAGGCCCTGGGTCAGGAAAATTTCGGTGCGATCAGCGGCGCGCTGGCGATGGCACCCCTTGGCGCGGGGGCGGTCGCGCCCTTCCTGGGCGCGATCCTGATCGGGGCGGGGGGCGTGACGCTTCTCCTGTCGGTCACGCTTGGCTTTGCGCTGCTGGCGTTCGCGATCGGGCTTTGGCTGCGGGCGCGCGGGATCTGAGCGCCAGCCCCTTATCCGCCCGCCCGCTTGCCTTGCCCGAAAATCCTCTGCACGAGGATGAAGAAGAGCGGGATCAGCACCACGCCGAGGATCGTGGCACTAAGCGTGCCGCCCAGCACCGCCGCCCCCACCGCCGTCCGCCCGCCCGAGCCCGCACCGCTGGATAGCGCCAGCGGCAGTACGCCCAGCGTGAAGGCCATCGAGGTCATGATGATCGGCCGGAACCTCTGCCGCGCCGCTTCTCGCACGGCCTGGTAAAGCTCCTCTCCGGCGCGGTAGCGGTCGCGGGCGAATTCGACGATCAGGATCGCGTTCTTGCCGGTGAGCCCGATCACGGTCAGCAGGCCGACCTGGAAGAAGACGCCGTTGTCGAAGCCGCCGAAGCGCGCTGCCGCGAGCGTTCCGACGATGCCCACGGGCATTGCCAGCATCACCGCGAAGGGGATGGTCCAGCTTTCGTAAAGTGCCGCGAGGCAGAGGAACACCGCCGCCAGTGACAGCGCGTAAAGGAGCGGCGCCTGTCCGCTCGAGTCCCGCTCCTCCAGCGACAGGCCCGTCCAGGCGACGGCATAGCCGGGAAGCTGGGCCGCGAGCCGCTCGATCTCGGCCATCGCCTCGCCGGTAGAGACGCCGGGCGCGGGGGAACCCTGGATCTGCATCGCGGGTACACCGCCGTAGCGGGACAGGCCCTGCGGCCCGTATTGCCAGCGTTCGGTCGTGAAATTGGCGAAGGGGACGAGGTCGCCCGTACTGTTGCGTACCCGCCATTTCTGCAGGTCCGAGGGCAGGGCGCGCGACCCGGCCTCGCCCTGCACATAGACGCGCTTGATACGGCCGTTGTCGATGAAGTCGTTGACGTAGCGCCCCGCCCAGGCGATCGACAGCAGGTTTCCGACATCGGTGGGCGACACCCCCATCGCGCCCGCCGCACGCCAGTCGATATCGAGGTTGAACTGCGCCGCGTCCTCCAGCCCCGACGGCCGGGCCGAAGCGATCAGCGGGCTCTGCGCCGCCATTCCCAGCAGCGTGTTGCGTGCCTGAAGCAGGTCCTCATGGCTCTGCCCGCCCTGCGCCTGAAGGTAGAAGTCGAAGCCCGATAGGTTGCCAAGCTCGATCACCGCGGGCGGCACGATCGGGAAGACCATGGCGTCGCGGATGCCCATGAAGGCGCCGAACGCGCGGCCTGCGATCGCCTGGGCGCTTTGGGCCGGATCGGGCCGTGCCTCCCAGTCCTTGAGACGGACGAAGACCAGGCCCATGTTCTGACCCCGTCCGGCGAAGGAAAAGCCCGCGATACCGAAGGTGGATTCGACATTCTCGCCCTCGGCGGTGTTGAAATGCCGCTCGACCTCCTGCACGACCTTCAGCGTCCGCTCGGCGGTGGCGCCCGTCGGCCCCTGGATAAGGGTCATCAGGATGCCCTGATCCTCGTTCGGCAGAAAGCCCGTGGGTGTCGTCGTGAAAAGCCAGCCGATGCCGCCGCCGATGGCCAGGTAGATCACGCCCACGCGGAGCGGGCGGAGGATCACCCAGCCCACCGTCCGGGCGTAGCCGCCCAAAAGCGCCTCGAACCCGCGGTTGAAGAGGCCGAGGATCCCGCGCCGGCTGTGATGGGCGTCCTTGGCGCGCAGGATCGTCGCGCAAAGCGCCGGTGTCAGCGTCAGCGCCACCAGCACCGACAGCGCCATGGCCGAAACGATGGTGATCGCGAACTGCCGGTAGATCACGCCGGTCGAGCCGCCGAAGAAGGCCATCGGCACGAAGACCGCCGAAAGCACCAGAGCGATTCCCACCAGCGCGCCGGTGATCTGCCCCATCGACTTGCGCGTCGCCTCACGAGGGCTCAGGCCCTCGTCCTCGATGATACGTTCGACGTTCTCGACCACAACGATGGCGTCGTCCACCAACAGGCCGATGGCCAGCACCATCGCCAGCATGGTCAGCACGTTGATCGTAAAACCCGCGATGGCAAGCACCGCGAAGGTGCCAAGGATCACGACCGGGACCGCCAGCGTCGGGATCAGCGTCGCCCGCACGTTCTGCAGGAACAAGAGCATCACCAGGAACACGAGCCCGATCGCCTCGAAGAGCGTCTTCACGACCTCCTGGATCGAGATCTCGATGAAGGGGGTGGTGTCGTAGGGGATGACGTAGCTGACGCCCTCGGGGAAGAACTGCGCGTAGTCGGCGATGCGGTCCTTGACCCGCTGCGCGGTGTCGAGCGCATTGGCGCCCGAGGCAAGCTGGATCGCCATCCCGGAGGCGGGTTTGCCGTTGAAGCGGGCGATGGTCGAATAGTCCTGCGCGCCGATCTCCACCCGCGCGACATCCTTCAGAAGGACCAGGCCGCCGTTGGTCTCCGCCCGCAGGACGATGTTCTCGAAATCCTCGGGCGTGGACAGAAGCGACTGCGCCGTGATGGTCGCGTTCAGTTGCTGACCCTCGACCGTCGGCAAGGTCCCGAAAGCCCCGGCCGAGATCTGGGCGTTCTGGGCCGACACCGCGTTGACCACGTCCGAAGGCGCAAGCTGGAACGCCGCCAGCTTCGACGGGTCAAGCCAGATCCGCATGGCGTATTGCGCCCCGAAGACCTGCACCCCGCCCACCCCGTCCAGACGGCTGAAAGCATCCACGAGGTTGGAGTTGAGGTAATCCGACAGGTCCGACTGGTCGAGCCGCCCGTCGTCTGAGATCAGCGCAATCACCATCAGGAAGCTTGAGGAGGATTTCTGCACCCTCAGCCCCTGGCGCTGCACCGTCTCGGGCAGAAGCGGTGTGGCCTGGGCAAGCTTGTTCTGCACCTGGACCTGCGCGATATCGGCGTTGGTCCCGGTCTCGAACGTCAGGTTGACCGAGGCCGAGCCGTCCGAGGTCGAGGACGAGGACATGTAGCGCAGGCCGTCGATCCCGGTCATCTGCTGTTCGATGATCTGGGTGACCGTGTTGGCCACCGTATCGGCCGAGGCACCCGGATAGGCGGCGCTGATGCGGACCGAGGGCGGGGCGATCTGCGGATACTGCGCGATGGGCAGCGACAGGATCGACAAGAGCCCCACCCCCATGATCAGGATGGAGATCACCCAGGCAAAGACCGGCCTGTCGATGAAGAACCGTGCCATCCGGACCCCCGCTCAGTTCGAGGAGGGCGCGGCGCCGCCCTCGGCCCTGCGCTCCTCGGGCGCCACGGGGGCGCCTGCGGCGATCTTCTGCAGCCCCTCCACGATGATCCTGTCGCCGCTCGCCAGGCCCTCGGTCACGATCCAGTAGGGGCCCTGGTCGCGCAGCACCGTCAGCGCCCGCTGTTCGACCACGTTGTCGGCAGTGACCACCATGGCGGTCGGCTGCCCGCGCCGGTCGCGGCCCACGCCCTCCTGTGGGGCGAGGATCGCATTTTCGATCACGCCTTGCGGCATCTCGACCTGGACATACATGCCGGGCAGCAGGAAATGGTCCGGGTTCGGGAACATCAGGCGCAGCACCACGACGCCGGTCAGTTCGTTGACGCGCGGCTCGGCGGCCTCAAGCTGGCCGGTCTGCTCATAGGCCGACCCGTCGGCCAGGCGAAGCCGCACGGTCTGGTCCATGCCCTCTCCGGAGGGGTTCGCGCGGCGCCGGCGCAGAAGCTCCGCCGCCGATTGCGTCACGTCCACATAGACCGGATCGAGGGCGCGGATAACCGTTAGCGCAGAGGATTGCCCGGCGGTGACGAGTGCGCCCTGCGTCGTCTCGCTCAGCCCCACGACGCCGGACAGCGGCGCCCGGATGGTGGTGCGGTCAAGATCGATCTGCGCCGATTGCAGGTTGGCGCGCGCCACCTGCACGGCCGCCTCGGCCACGTCACGCGCGGCGATGGCGTCGTCGAGGTTCTGCTGGCTGACCACCGAACGTCCCAGAAGGGTTTCCTGCCGCTTGGCCTCGCTTTCGGCGGCGCGCAGCGTCGCCTCGGCCTGCGTCAGCCCTGCCTGCGCGGCGGCGACCTTGGCCTCGTAGCTGGCCGGGTCGATCTGGTAGAGGGGATCGTCCTTCTGCACCTCGGCCCCCTCGTCGAAGAGCCGCGCGGTGATGATGCCGTTGACCTGCGGGCGCACCTCCGCGACGCCGGAGGCCGCGACCCGCCCCGGCAGGGGGGAGATCAGCGTGACCGGCTGGGCCTCCAGCGTCACGACGGTCACCGGCGTCGGCGGGGGCGATCCGGCCTCCTGGGCCGAGGTGTTCGCCCCAAGGGCAATCAGCGCCGCAGAAAGGGCGAGGCTATGGCGCAGCATGAGGAACTCCCTGGCTATGGTTCCCTTTTATACCCGGCATCCAATCAGGTCCGCGAAGCAGGTACCAGTGACAGTGTGTGCTCTGACGCACATTCGGGCCGCGCGCGGTGCCGCCGGTCGGGTGTTGCCGACCGATTGCCCAATCCTTGGGCAGGCCGGGGTGGGAAAGGCTAGGCGATTGCCCTCGGGAACAGCAGTTCCAGATAATCCCTGAACTGCTCCGACTGGCGTGCCGTCATGCCCGGATTGCGGTAGGCCCGCTGAAGGATCAGCCCGCCCTCGATGACCGCAACGAACATCTCGGCCAGCCGCTTGGCTGTCACGGGCCGCACGGGCGGGTGGCGGTCGATGACCTCCTGGAACTTGCGGATGTACATCGCCGTCCAGCTTTGCAGCGTCTCGGCCACGAAGCCCTTCAGGTCGTTTTCGAAATGGTCGTCCTCGTAAGTGTAAAGCGCATACATGCAGCCCTTGGGCGGGTTTTCCGGATCAGACAGATAGACCTCGAAATCGGTCAGGAACTGCATGAGCTGATCCATAGGATCGTCATGCGCGGCCTCGGCCCGGGCGAGGATGGTGCGGAACATCCTGATGTCCCCGTCGGCGTACCAGCGCATCAGCTGGTTCGCCAGATCCGCCTTGGATTTGAAGTGATGGAAGAACGCGCCCTTCGATACTCCGGTCTCGGCAAGGATGTCATCGACGGAGGTGCCCGCAAAGCCCTTGCGCATGACCAGCGCCTTGGCCCCCGTCAGGATCTTCTCTTTCGCTAATGCGCCTTTTGGGGTCATGGGTCACCAGTTTGCAGTTCATATGGTCTGGGAAATATAGGCGGGATTGCCCGCGCGTACCACCCAGAAACTCTATGTTTCATTCTTGTTTCAGGCACGGAGGTTTTCTGAAACGATCGAAACCCGGCTCCGTCTATTCCAAAAACAGACCAAATGGTACGCATTAAACAGACCAAACAGTCTGTAATATGCGGAGCCCACGATGACCTTCCTGATCGACCAAGCCGCCGTCCTGCCGCTGGCCACCCTGTTCGGAACGGCCGGTCTTGCCGCACAACTCGTATGGCCGCTCTTTCGGAGCCGCGAGACGATGCTGACCGTCCAGCTTGGCGCCTCGTGCTGCTACGCGGCGAGCTACTTTCTGATGGGCCAGCAGACGGGAACCGCCGTCTGCCTGACCGGCGCGATCCAGACCACGGTTGCGCTTCTGGCGGGGGACCGCCCGTGGCTGGGGAAAATGGGCTACGTCTTTCTGCCGGTCGCGCTGGCGATCGGGATGCTGACCTTTTCGGGTCTGCCCACGATCCTCGCCGTCACGGCCTGCTGCCTGATCATGATCGGGCGCTTGCAGTCCGACACGCTCAGGATGCGCCGCATCCAGCTCTGCGCCGCGCCCCTTGGCGCTACCCACGACATCCTGATCGGCGCCTGGCCCTGCCTGGCCGGGGCGCTGGCCGCCTTCTCGATCGCCTTCACGGCCCTGCGCCGCGAGCAGCGCGAACGCCGCGCCGCCCTCGGGGCCGCCTGAACCCGATCCCGGCCGGACCGGGGACTGTCCGGAACCCCACTCAACCTCGCAAAAAGGAATGAAAAGATGGAAGACCAAGTCAAGAAGCTCGCAATCGTCGTGTCCCGCGGTCTGGATGATGAACGGGCGACCGTCGCCTTCACCATCGCCAATACCGGCGTCGCGTCCGGGCAGCAGGTAACGCTGTTCATGGTCAGCGCGGCGGTGGACGTGGTGCGCAAGGGTGCCGCCGACAACGTGCGCATGAACCCCTTCGATCCGCCGCTGAAGGAACTGATCGACAAGTTCCAAGCCGGGGGTGGCCGCATCCTTGTGTGCCCGCCCTGCGCCAAGGTCCGTGGCTACGGCGAGGGCGACTTCATCGAGGGCGTTCAGGTCGTGGGCTCGCCCGCGCTGCATGCCCTGATCCTCGACGGCGCAGCCACGCTGAGCTTCTGAACCCCACCCCAACGAAGGAGAAAGACCATGACTTCCTGCACCAACGCTGGCGTAGTCGCCAACTCCACCGCCACCGCGATCACCGCCGCCGAGGCGAAGGGCCACCACGGGCGCGCGGGCGTCGAGTTCGTCGATCCGCGCCCGGCCCAGGCCATCGCCGCGACCACCGGCAAGATCCCCGGCGCGCGGGTCATCGCGCTTGCTGATATCGAGGCGGGACGCCTGCCGCCGGCCTTCGCCGACCGCTCGATCCATGTCGTCACGTCGTGCCAGGCGGGTCCCATGGCCGCGCGCGCGGCTGCGGCCTTCGCCCGGCTCGGCTTCGCCCGGGTCAGCTGGATCGACGGCGGCACCCAAGCCTGGGTCGCGGCAGGGCTTCCGACCGTCCGCTAAAGCCGGATCTTCCCGGCCGAACGCAGCACCGCGCGGACCCGCCCGGTGCTGCGCTGCGGTTCCGTTAGGCCGCGCGGCCCGACCCCTCGTGTCGAAACCATTGAAACACGCGCCGCAATTTCGCTGAAACGTGGCGGCCCTAGACCTCCTGTCCATCGGGCGAACAGATCGCTCGTACGCAAACAGTGGAAAGACAGGAGACCCCACATGACCATCGAGACGACCCAGAAGCCTCAGAAAGTCGCCATCAACGGCGTCGACGTGCCGACCTTTGTCGCCACGCTGGGGGTTGTCGGACAGCAGCCCGACATCGCCAAGTTCACCTTCCGCGCCAACGGCGAGTGGCTTTCGGGAACCCATTCCCGCACCGCATTCCCCGGCTTCTTCGGCGCGATGGCCGAGCAGCAGCATCGCCAGCCCCACAGCATCGACGGCGATCACCCGCAGGTGCTTTGCGGCACGGACAACGGCGTCACGCCGGTCGAGATGCTGCTGGCCGGGCTCTCGGCCTGCATCACCGCCGGGATCGGCAATATCGCCTCCATCCGCCAGGTGAAGCTGACCTCGGTCGAAACCACGGTCGAGGGCGACATCAACCTCAACGGGATCCTCGGCCTCGACAAGGGCGTGCGCAACGGGTTCTCGGGCGTCCGCGCGACGTTCCGGATCAAGGGCGACGCGCCGGATGAGGTGCTGGAACAGATTGTTCAACAGTCCGTCGCGCGTTCGGCCGTGTTCGATGTGCTGACGAACGGCGTGCCGGTGACCGTGGCCGCGATCGCGAACTGACATCGGGTGGCGGGGCGCATCCCCGCCGTCCGCCCTTCAAAAACCAAACCCCGTGAAAGGAATACGACAATGCAGAAGACCCAGATGACCAAGACCTACGGCAACGGCTTCGATCACATGGCCAACAAGCAGGCGCAGCGTGACTTCATCGCCTGGTGGAATGACCGGAGCCACTTTCCCTTCGCAGCGGCCGCCGAGCCGAAGCAGGACTTCGCCATGGCCGCCTGATCCCCAACCCTGTTCCCCGTGAACGCCCGTGGTGAAAGCCGCGGGCGTTTTCGTCTGGGCCAGAGCCTCAGGGCGCCCGGGCGGGGCGATACAAATGAAACGCGCCGCCCGCAGGGACGAAGTCGTCCTGAAACACCGCGCCGCCAAGTTGCGACCAAGCAACCGAGAGCGGAGTGAAAACATGTCGAGATCTGTGGACCTTATCATCATCGGCGCCGGGCCGGCGGGTCTTGCCCTGAGCTGGTCCATGCGCCAGCGTGGCGTCGATCACCTCGTGCTTGAACGGGGCAGGGTTGGTGAGCGCTGGCACAGCGAGCGCTGGCCCGGGCTTCGGCTGCTGACACCCAACTGGATGAATGCGCTGCCCGGTATGGCCACGGTCGGACCGGTGGGCGGCTTCATGTCCGCCAGCGATTTCGCCGGCCGTCTGACCCGTTACGGCACGCGCATCGCCGCGCCTGTGGTGAGCGGCTGCGCAGTGCAGTCGGTCACGCAGGATGGGGACGGATTTCGCGTGCTGTCCACCGCCGGGGAATGGCGGTGCCGCGCGTTGGTGATCGCGACCGGCGCCTGCGACCAGGCGGCGATCCCGGACTGGGCCTCGGCGCTGCCCCGCCAGGTTTGGCAGGTGGCGCCCAGCCACTATCGCGGACCCGACAGCCTGCCCCAAGGCAACGTGCTGGTGGTCGGCGCTTCCGCGACGGGGGCGCAACTGGCCTCCGAGATCCAGGCCAGCGGCAGGAAGGTGACGCTGTCGGTTGGCCGGCATGTGCGGGCACCCCGCCGCTACCGTGGGCGCGATGTCTTCGACTGGCTTGACGGCAGCGGGTTCCTGAGGGAGGCGCGGTCACGCGCGACCTCTCGTCCGGTGGCGCTTCCCTCGCTCCAGCTTGTGGGCCGCCCGGACAATCGCGACATCGACCTTGCCATGCTGGCCGCGCAGGGCGTCAGGATCGCCGGTCGTGCCTTGGGCGTTTCGCAGGGGCGGGTCCGCTTTGCCCCGACGCTTGCCACGGAATGCGCGGCCTCCGAGGTGCGGCGGCGGAAGCTTCTGACGGTGATCGACCGTCACATCGCCGGCGCGGGGATCGAAGCCCCCAAAGATCCGCAGGCATGGGAGGCCCGCGTGCCCCCGGTCGCCCAATTCGCCGGTGCGGACTTGCCCACGCAAGAGATCGCTACCGTGGTCTGGGCCACCGGTTTTCGGCGCAGCTATCCCTGGTTGCGGGTGCCGGTCCTCGATGCCGCTGGCGAGATCGTCAGCGACGGCGGCGTGACGCCCGTGGATGGGCTTTTCACGCTGGGCCTGCCGTTCATGCGCCACCGCAGTTCGGCCTTCATCCACGGCTTCGGTCGTGACGCCGAGGCGATCGCCTCCGCCATTTCCCATCACCTCGACAAATGCGCCGCGCGCGCCGCCTGAAAGGACTGACCATGACCGAAAGACTGCAAACGAACCGTTACGATGCCATCGTCGTTGGCGCCCGCTGTGCCGGTGCCGCGACCGCGCTTTTGCTTGCTCGGCAGGGGGCGAGGGTGCTTGTCGTCGATCACGACAGCCCCGGCACCGACACGATGTCGACCCATGCGCTGATGCGCGGCGCGGTGATCCAGCTTCACAGATGGGGCCTGCTCGACCCGATCGCCCGGGCCGGGACACCCGCGATCCGCCGCACCAGCTTCATTTACGAGGATCAGGCGGTGGACGTGGACATCAAGCCCGAGCATGGCATCGACGCGCTTTACGCGCCGCGCCGTAGCCTGCTGGACGCGACACTGGCCGAGGCCGCCGCCGCCGCGGGGGCAGAGCTTCGCTACCGTACCGGCTGCGTGGGCCTGCTGCGGGCGGAGGACGGCCGCGTTCTTGGCGTAACGCTGCGGACCCCGTCAGGCGCGACCGAGGATGTGCACGCGGACATCGTCATCGGCGCGGACGGCCGCCGCTCGACCGTGGCGCGTCATGTCGGTGCGCAGATCACGCGGCGGGCGCAAAACAGCATCGGCTGCGTCTACGCCTATATGGGCGGCCTGCCCGAGCGCGGCTACCGCTGGCACTTCGCGCCGGGGGCGGCGGGCGGGATCATCCCGACAAACGAGGGCCTTTCCTGCGTCTTCGCCGCCGTCACACCGGCGGTCTTGGCCGAGGCGCGCGCGAGCGGCGATGCTGGCCATGCCGCGCTGATCGCGCGCCACCTGCCGGTTCTGTCCGAGGAACTGGCGAATGCCGTCCCGGCAGAGCGTCCCGTCACCTTCCCGGGCAGCTACGGCTATTTCCGGCAGTCGGCGGGGCCGGGTTGGGCCTTGGTCGGGGACGCAGGCTACTTTCGCGACCCCCTGACCGCGCATGGGATCACCGATGCGCTGCGCGATGCCGAGGTGCTGGCCAACGCCGTGATCCAGGGAACCGTCGTCGGCTACCCGACGCTGCGCGAGGCGCTGTCGTCGGAGTTCTTCGATATCACCGACCGGATTGCCGCGCTTACCTGGTCGATGGAGGAGATCCAGCAACTGCACCGCAGGCTGAACAAGGCGATGAAGGCCAATCAGGACTGGATCGCCGCGCAGGACGGATCGCTGCGCCAAGCCGCCTGAGGCGGCATGGAACGCAAGGCAAGGCTCGCCCGCAGGGGCGAGCCTTTTCGCTGTCCCGCGCGGACGCCGGCAGACAGACCCGGTGCCCGGCAAAAGAAAAGACCCGCCGTGAAAGGCGGGTCAGTCAGGGAGGAAGAAGGGGAAAGCGGCTCAGATGCGGTGGGCCAGGCGCGATGCGTGATCGAGGTGAAGGCCGACGTCGCGGGCCAGCCAGGGCTCGAGATGCCGCATCGAGCGGTAAAGGGCGCGGGCCTCGCGGCGGTTGACCAGGGCGGTGTGCAGTTCGTTCAGGGCTTTCATCGTGTCTCTCCGGGGTTCGTTTTCGATGGAGCCACTATCGCCCCGCCGCGTTTCAGCCTGATATCCGCGGCCTTGCGATCATGCTTCAATTGCAGCGCCAGTCGGTGCGGCTCTGAAACATTTGAAACGTGGCACCCCCTTTCCCGACACAGAGCTGAAACATGGCGAAGAAATGCTGGGGGGCGGGAACGAATTGAAAAACTTGCCAAAAGGGCCGGGTTTGACCATGCTCGACGTTATAACGAAAACGGATGTCGGCGACCAAAAGGCCCTCGCGGGCCAGGAGGGTGTTCCCATGACAAAGTCGCTTTTCGAGAAATACGGTGGGTTCTCGGTCGTCAGCAAGATCGTGCTCGACCTGTACGACCGGCTTCTGGACGACGACGAGGTCGGGCCGTTCTTCGACGAGGTGGAAATGGCCCGCATCGTCGATCACCAGACCAAGTTCGTGTCGTCGCTGATGGGCGGGCCCGCGTCCTACACGGATGACCAGATATCGCGGATGCATGCGCGGCTGACGATCACGAACGCGCATTTCGATACGCTCCAGGGCATCCTGCTTCAAACGCTTCTGGATCATGGCGTCAGTGAGGAGGACGCCGCCGCGATCGCCGCCGCGTTCGAGGCCCGTCGCACTCTGGTGGTGGAGTAGGCTCTTGTCGATAGCCGCGATCAACGAACAGCTCTTGCGCGCCATCGGGGTCGGTGTCGCGCTTCTTGACCTCGAAACGCTGCGTCTGCGATTCTACAACGACACATTCCGCGAATGGTTCGGAGAGATCGAGGTTGGCCAGCACATGACCGACCTCTTTTCCGGCCTTGACGCCGAGGCGCTGAAGGCCGGGCTGTCGGGAGAGGGGCGCTATGCCACCGAAACCAGCTTTCGCCTGCGCCGCCGCACCATGACCGTCGCACTGTCGTTCAACCGCGCGCTGGAGAATGATGAGGCGATCGCCGTCCTCGTCTGCCAGAACATCTCCCGCATCAAGGAGTTGGAGTCGATGATCGACTCCTACTCCATGATGGTCGAGCGCAACACGCGCGAGATCAAGCGCGAGAAGGAGCAGGTCGAGAAGCTGCTGCTCAACATGATGCCGCGCTCGGTCTACGAGGAATACAAGACCTTCGGCATCGTGACGCCGCGGCTATACGATCCGGTCGCGGTGCTTTGCCTCGACTTCATCGGCTTTGCGGGCATGGTCACGGCGCATGATCCGGGCGTGATCGTCAGCGAATTGAACGACATCTACACGGCCTTTGACCGGATCGGCGAACAGTTCGGCTGCGCGCGTATCCGCGCGGTCGGCGATTTCTACATCGCGATGGCGGGGATGCCTGACCCGACCGATGATTACGCACAATCCGCCGCCAGTGCCGCCGTCCGTTTCATCCGCTACCTGAAGCAACGCAACGAAACCCACCCGATCCAGTGGACCGCCCGTGTCGGCATCGCGGCGGGGCCGGTGGTGGGATCGGTCGTGGGGGTGCAGAAATACATCTACGATGTCTTCGGCGGCGCCGTCATCCACGCCAGCCGCCTGCGCTACTTCGCCAATCCCATGTGCATCGTCGCGAACCGCGCCCTGACCGATCAGCTTGACGACAGGTTCGTCGCCCATGCCGAGGGCAAGATCGAGCTTGCGGACGAACAGCCCGAGGAGGTCTTCAAGATCGAGGCGGAGGTGCAGGCCTCTGGCGGGGGCTGACGATGGCCGTGCGGTTCGATCCCTCCGTGCCCGACGCGCCGCTGGCCGACACTGCGGACGGACGGGGCTCGGACATCCTGGACGAGGTGATCGACGCGCTCTCCGAAGGGCTCGCGGTCTTCAACGAAGACGCCATGCTGATCCGGCTCAACGCGGGATTCCGCGCCATGAACCCGCAGATCGCGGAGCTTTTGCAGCCCGGCCTCAGCTGGGACATCCTCCTGCGGGAATGGGTCGGGCGTGGCGGCATGCCGCCGTCGGCCCGGGAAAGGCTTGCCTGGATGGAAGCGCGGCTGGCCAGTGGCGAACCCGGGACAATGCCCATCGAGTTCGAGACGAGCGGTCACGTCTTTGAGGTCCTGATGCGCGCGACCGCGACCGGCGGTTTCGTCCTGGTCCAGAACGACATCACCGACCGGCGCAGCTTCGAGGAGACCGAGCGCGAGGCGGACATGCTGCTGCGCCAGGTGCTGGAAGCCTGCCCGGCGAACATCGTGATGACGCGCGTCGGCGACGGGGAGGTCATCTACCGCACCCCCGCCGCAACCGAGCTTCTGGGCACCGGCAAGCGCCCCAACGGCATCTTTTCCTCCCGCGAGGAGCGGGCGGACTTCATCACCGCGCTGCTGCCCGATGGCCGTGTCGATGATATGACCGTCACCGGCGTCAAGGCCGACGGAACGCGCTTTCCCTGCATGATCTCGGCCCGGCTGATCGACTACCGGGGCGAGGACGTGATGGTCTCCACCACCGTCGACATCAGCAAGGAGGTCGAACTGCGCCGCCGTCTGGCCGAGCAGCGCGAACAGATCTTCCAGGCCGAGAAGATGTCCGCTTTGGGCGAGCTTCTGGCGGGCGTGGCGCATGAGTTGAACAACCCGCTCTCCGTCGTCGTCGGGCACGCCCTGATGCTGCGGGACGAGAGCATTGCGCCCGAAACGCTCCGCCGTGTCGAGAAGATCAGCGAGGCCGCCGAGCGCTGCGCCAAGATCGTCAAATCCTTCCTGGCGATGGCTCGGCAGCAGCCCGCGCGGCTGGTGCCGATCGACGTGAACGACACGCTCGAAATCGCCATCGATGCGCTTCAGAACGGGGCCGACGGGGTTACGACACCGATCGAGACCGATTTCGCGGCAGACCTGCCGCCGATCCGGGGGGATGCGCACCAGATCGCACAGATCCTCATCAACCTCGTGACCAATGCCGATCAGGCGATCGTCGAAAGCGGCAAGGGCGACCAGATCCGCATCACCGCGCGTCACGACGGCGGTGCCGACATGCTGGAGATCACGGTCGCCGACAACGGCCCCGGCATCCCGAACGCGATCCAGGGCCGCGTGTTCGACCCGCTTTTTACGACGAAGCCCGTGGGGTCGGGCACGGGCATCGGGTTGGCGCTTTGCCACCGGATCGTCACCGCGCATTCGGGGCAGATCCGGGTCATGCCCGACAAGGGCACCGGGGCGGTGATCGTCGTTCGCCTGCCCACCACGACTGACGCGGATGCGGGAACGGTCACCGGCCCCGCCAGCATCGTCGGCCAGTCCAAGGGGCGCGTTCTGGTCGTGGATGACGAAGACGATGTCTCTGATCTGATCCGGGAGATCCTTGTCCGAGACGGGTTCGAGGTTGCGGTCGCGGGCACGGCCGAGGCCGCGCTTGCCATGACCGACTCGCAGGACTTCGCCCTGATCCTGACCGATCTGAACATGCCCGGGATGGGCGGGCGAGGGTTCTACGAAACCCTGCTGCGCAACCGTCCTTCGCTGGCCCGGCGTGTGGGTTTTGTCACCGGCGACACGATGAGCCCGCAGGCCCGCGGGTTTCTGGATGGGGCAGGGCGGCCCTGCCTTGAAAAGCCGATCGCCCCGTCGGAGCTGCGCAAGCTCGCGCAGTCCATGCTGGGCAATCACGGGGATAGGGCATGAGCGATCACATCCTCATCTGCGATGACGAACGCGAACTGCGCGAGATGCTGGCGGAATACCTGGGCAAGCGGGGCTTTCGCACCAGCCTGGCCGCCCAGGCCGAAGAACTGCGCGCGGCGCTTGCGCGGGAAAAGCCCGACCTGATCCTTCTGGATATCAACATGCCGGGCGAGGACGGGCTGTCGGTGCTGCGCAGCCTTCAGGGGCCGGATGCGCCCCATGTCATCATGCTGACCGCGGCGGGCGAGGTGGTCGACCGGGTCGTCGGGCTTGAGATGGGGGCGGACGACTATCTGGCCAAGCCCGTCGACCTGCGGGAGCTTGCCTCGCGCATCAAGGCGGTGCTGCGCCGCCGCGTCACCGCCGCCGCCGCCGAACCCGCGAGCGAGCGCACGCGCTTCCGCTTCGGCAAGACCTGGCTTGACCTCGAGGCGGCGAAGCTACTGGATGATGAGGGGAACGAGGTGCCGCTGACCTCGATGGAGTTCAATCTTCTCAAGCTCTTCGCCCGCAACCGTGGACGTGTCCTCAATCGCGACCAGATCCTGGAGGGCGCGCATGACCGCGCCTGGGATCCCTTCGACCGCTCGATCGATATCCGTATCTCGCGCCTGCGCAAGAAGATCGAGCTCAACCCGCAGAAGCCCGAGATCATCCGCACCGTGCGCGGCGTGGGCTATATCTACGACCCTTCCTGAAACAACTGAAACCCTGAGCGGCCCCGCGCGACACCACGCTGAAACGGGCCGCAGGCAAGGTGATGGCATCAACCGCAAGGAAGGATGCCACCATGAGCCTGACACCTGAGATGATCGCGACGGTCCGGAACAGCTGGACGGCGCTGTCGATGGACCCCGACACCCTGACGCGGACCTTCTACGCGGAGCTTTTCCGCATCGCACCGGAAGTGCGGCCGATGTTCGCGGGGACAGACCTGCAATCCCAGCGCCGCAAGCTTGCCGCCGCGATCGCGATGGTCGTGCACCGGGCGGACAACCTTGCGGCCATCGTGCCCGCGCTTGAGGACCTTGGCCGCCGGCATGTCGGCTACGGCGTTTCCGACGCGCAATATGACGCGGTCGGCCGCGCCCTGATCCATGCCATCGCCGCCTTCCACGGCCCCTCGTTTACTCCCGCCATCCAGGAAGCCTGGGTCGCGGCCTACACGGCTGTCGCCTCGGCGATGCAGGCAGGCGCCGCGACCGCGTTCCGGAAATCCGCCTGACCCTCACCCCAGAAAGGAGAAATCCAATGACCCGCAAAATGCCCATCCCGCCCCGCATGACCCTGCCCGAGCCCGAGTTCGTCGGCCCCTTCAGTCGCTGGCCACGCAAGGAAACCCGGCGTCCGTCCGTCCGCGCCATGGCCACCACCGCCAGCGCCGTCGTCGCTGCGGCAGTCTTCGCCCACTGCATCGTCCCGATGATCTGAGGAGCCCTCCAGATGAACGCTCTCCACCCCTCCATCCTCGGTACCGTCGGCAACACGCCGATCGTGCGCATCAACAAGCTCGCGCCCGAAGGGGTGGAGCTTTACGTCAAGCTCGAAGCCTTCAACCCGATGGGTTCGGTCAAGGACCGCCTGGCCCTCGGCATCATCGAGGCCGCCGAACGCGACGGGTCACTGAAGCCCGGCCAGACGGTGATCGAGGCGACCTCGGGCAACACCGGCATCGGGCTTGCCATGGTCTGTGCGGCCAAGGGCTATCCGCTGGTCGTGACCATGGCCGAAAGCTTTTCGGTCGAGCGGCGCAAGCTGATGCGGTTCCTGGGCGCGCGGGTCATCCTGACGCCGGCCTCGGAAAAGGGCTCCGGCATGGTCGCCAAGGCGAAGGAACTTGCCGAGAAGCACGGCTGGTTCCTGGCCCGCCAGTTCGAGAATGAGGCCGGACCCGACATCCACTCCCGCACCACCGCGCGTGAGATCCTGGACGATTTCGCCGAAACGCCGCTTGATTTCTGGGTTTCGGGCTTTGGCACCGGGGGCACGATGAAAGGCGTCGCCCGCGTGATCAAGGCCGAAAGCCCTGCGACGCAGGTGATCGCCGCAGAACCCGACAACTCCCCGCTTCTGGGGTCCGGGATCGCGCAGACCTACGCGGACGACGGCACGCCCACCGCAAGCCACCCCGCCTTCCGGCCGCATCTGATGCAGGGCTGGACGCCGGATTTCATTCCCCGGCTGACCGCCGATGTCATCGCGGCGGGCCATATCGACAAGGTCCAGCCCGTCCCCGGCGACGCGGCGCTGAAATGCGCCCGCGACCTCGCGCTGTACGAGGGGATCCTGTGCGGCATCTCCGGTGGGGCGACCTTTGCCGCCGCGCTGGAGGTCGCGCGCCGGGCGCCGAAGGGATCGCGCATCCTGGCCATGCTGCCCGACACGGGTGAGCGTTACCTGTCCACCCCGCTCTTCGCCGATATCGAGGAAACGATGAGCGACGAGGAAAACGCCATCGCCGCCTCCACCCCCCGGTTCCGCTTCGATGCGGCTGCGGCCCCGGCTGCCGCCGCACCGGTTCCGGCGCCGACCGAAGCGGCCGTCGAACATGTCGACGCGATCCTTGCGGACCAGGACCAGCCGGTCGTCCTTTTCGCGCTGGAGTGGTGCGAGTTCAGCTGGTCGGTGCGTAAGCTCTTTGCCGCCGCCGGCATCCCCTATCGCTCGGTCGATCTCGACGGGCCTGAGTACCGAGAGGACGACTGGGGTGGTGCGGTGCGCAAGGCCCTTGCCCGCAAGACCGGCGCAGTGACGATCCCGCAGATCTTCGTCGGCGGCCAGCATATCGGCGGCGCCACTGAGACCTTCGACGCCTTCAACGACGGCACGCTGCACAAGATGGTGCGGCAGGCCGGGATCGACCTCAAGGATGCCAGCGTCGGGAATGCCTATGGCTTCTTGCCCGCCTGGCTTCATCCCCGCAAGCCCGCCGCCGCCTGACCCGCGGCCCGGCAAAAGGAGCAGCCCGATGACCCCGAATACCAACACCCCGAGCCGCTATCGCTGGGTCATCGTGGCTGTCGCCGCCGCGATCCTCGCCATCGCGATGGGCCAACTCGTGAACGGCCTTTCCGCCTTCTTTGCCCCCCTGGAGCAGGAGTTCGGCTGGGGAAGAGGAGAGATCGCGTTCATCAACACCGCCGGGCTCATCGGCATCTCGCTCGGCGGGGTCGTCATGGGGTTCGTTGCCGATCGGTTGAACATCCGCCTGGTTGTCTTGCTGGGCGCCAGCGTGACGGCGCTGTGCATGATCGCGGCGTCTCAGGCGACGACGCTCTGGCAGCTCTATGCCATCTTCTTCGCGGCGGGCGCCCTTGGCGGCGGCGCGCTTTTCGCACCGCTTTTCGCGCTGGTTGGCGGCTGGTTCCGGACCGGTGCCGGGCTGGCCATCGGCATCGTCGCCGCGGGGCAGGCGATCGGGCAGGGGGGCATCCCCTTTGCCAACGCGGTCCTCATCGACGCGCTCGGCTGGCGCGCGGCGCTTCTGGCCTTGGGGGTCTTCTCGCTCGTGGCGCTGGTGCCGCTGGCCCTCCTGGTCCGTAAACCCGAACCGGCGGCGACCTTTGCCGGGCGGCCCTCGACCGAGCCTGCGCCCAATGTGCCCCTGCCGCGCGTGGTCGTGGTGATGAGTGCCGCTGTCCTCTGCTGCTGCAGCCTCATGTCGGTGCCGCTGATGCATCTTGTCCCGCTGATCCAGGGCTGCGGCGTACCGGCACCCGAGGCGGGCAGCGTCGTCTTCGCGATGATGATCACCGCGATCTTCGGGCGTGTGGCCTTCGGTCGCCTCGCCGACATGATCGGCGCGGTGCCCGCCTACCTTGCCGCCTCCGCCTGGCAGACGGCGCTGGTCTTCTTCTTCACGCAGATCGACGACCTGAGCCTGTTCTACCTGTTCGCGCCGATCTACGGTTTCGGCTACGCGGGCGTCATGACCGGGGTCCTGACCACGATCCGTGTGCTGACGCCCGCCGACCGCCGGGCAAGCGCCACCGGCATCATCCTGGCCTTCGCCTGGGCCGGGCACGGGCTGGGCGGCTATCTTGGCGGGCTGTTCTTCGATCTGACCGGCACTTACGAGCTGACCTTCGCGGTCGCGGTCGTGGCGGGGATCGTCAATCTGGCGCTCGTGGCGTCGCTTTTCCTGATGGACACCAAGGGGCGCCGGCGGGGCCCGGCCCTCCTTGTCCCGGCGCAGGGCTGAACGCCGCGCCGGGCGCCCCTTTGGGCTCAGGACCAGTCGGGCTTGCGCTTTTCGAGGAAGGCGCTGATCCCTTCCTCGGTGTCGCGCCAGAGCATGTTTTCCACCATCACGGCGGCGGCGTGGTCATACGCCTCGGCGCGCGTCATCTCGATCTGGTCGTAAAAGGCGCGCTTGCCGATCTTGACCGCCGCTGTCAGCTTGCCAGCCACGGTTTCAGCCAGCGCGCGCGTTTCCGCCGCCAGCGCGTCATGGGAGACGACGTGGTTCACCAGCCCCACCTCGGCCGCGCGGGCGGCGTCGATGAACTGGCCGGTGGTCAGCATCTCGAACGCGACCTTGCGCGGCACGTTGCGGGTCAGCGCAACCATCGGGGTCGAGCAGAAGAGGCCGATATTGACCCCGTTGACGCCAAAGCGCGTGCCCTCCGCCGCCACCGCCATGTCGCAGGAGGCGACAAGCTGGCACCCCGCAGCGGTGGCGATGCCGTGGACCTCGGCGATGACGGGCTGGGGCAGCGCGGGGATCATCTGCATGACCTCCGCGCAGCGCGCGAAGAGGTCGGCGAAATAGGCGCGGCCCTTGTCGGCGGCCTGCCGGCCGGCCTGCATCTCCTTCAGGTCGTGGCCCGCGCAAAAGGCCTTGCCTGCGCCTTTCAGGATCACGACGCGCACGCTCCGGTCCTCCGCCAGCGCGGCGAAGGTGCCCTTCAGCGCCGCCAGCATGGCGTCCGAAAGTGCATTCAGGCTGCCGGGTGTGTTCAGCGTCAGCGTGGCGATCCCGTCCCGGTCGTCGCGCAGAAGGATGGTGTCGGTCATCTTGTCATTCCCTTGTGTTCGCGCAACCTTAGGCCGCGATGTGGCAGGAGGGAAGATGCAGACGGTCATGAGCGCGGCGGAGCTTTCCGTCTTCCTGGAGCGTGAGTTTCCCCAGGTCCGGGGCGACTTCGCCATCGACCGCCTGACCGAGGACGGCATCGTCATGCGCCTCATGGTGGCCGACCGGCACCTGCGGCCGGGGGGCACCGTGTCGGGTCCGAACATGTTCGCGCTGGCCGATGTGGCGGTCTACCTCGCCATTCTTGCCCGCATCGGACCCGTGGCGCTGGCGGTGACCACGAGCGGCGGCATCGACTTCCTGCGCAAGCCCGAGGCGGGGCGCGATCTGATCGGAGAGGCGCGTCTGCTGAAGCTGGGGCGGGTCCTCGCCGTGGGTGAGGTGCTGATCCGTTCCGAGGGGCGGCCGGAGCCTGTCGCGCGGGCGAACATGACCTATTCGATCCCGCCGAAGCGCTAGTCCCGCAGAAAACCGTCGCCACCACAGGCTGAGCAGCGGGTCGTGCGGGATCCGTAACAGCCGCTACAGCGTTCGAACCTTGGTTTTCCGTGCCCGTCCGTTCCGACCATGATCTGACCGTTTCCGTTACAGATCTGGCAGGGCGCGCGACCCGAACCATGGCAGCGGTGGCACCGGCGCTTGATGGGTGGCGTGGGGTCGTTGTGCGAGGGTGGGGTCATGCCAATTTCCGAGGGTTTGATCTTGGTGAGCGCCAGCCAGCACAGGAGACCACAGGAGGTTAATCCTGTCATCCGTCAATCCACGCAGGGTCACGAAAGCCCGCAAGCGTTGCAGATCGGCGTAAAATGTGAGGTATTTAGATACCTATTTTTTAACGCATTGAATTCGCTAGGAAAATGCAAGATGAATGCGCTTGACCTGCCGTCATGGATCGGGGAAAAGCCCGCATCCGAATTTCGGGTGGTCTTCGGGCCGCCCAAGATCCCGAACTCGAAGGGCTGACAATGAAGACCTATACCGCAAAACCGGCGGAGATCGAGAAGAAGTGGATCCTGATCGACGCCGAGGGCGTCGTTCTGGGCCGCCTTGCCGTGATCGTCGCCAACCGCCTGCGTGGCAAGCACAAAGCCACTTTCACGCCGCACATGGACATGGGCGACAACGTGATCGTCGTCAACGCCGACAAGGTGCAGATGACTGGCAACAAGCGTGCCGACAAGCGCTACTACTGGCACACCGGCCACCCGGGCGGGATCAAGTTCCGCACCGCCGAGCAGGTGCTGGACGGCGCCCACCCCGAGCGCGTTGTGATCAAGGCCGTCGAGCGCATGATCTCGCGCAACCGTCTTGGCCGTCAGCAGATGTCGAACCTGCGCGTCTACGCCGGTGCCGCCCATCCGCATGAAGCCCAAGCCCCTGAAGTTCTCGACGTCAAGTCGATGAGCCCGAAGAATACCCGGAGCGCGTAAGATGGCCGACGAAATCAAATCCCTCGACGACCTGAAGTCCGCCGTCGCAGGCAAGCCGGCCGCAGCTGCTGCCGAAGAAGCCCCCCGCACCCCGGTGCGTGACTCCCTCGGCCGTTCCTACGCGACCGGCAAGCGGAAGGACGCGGTCGCCCGCGTCTGGATCAAGCCGGGCTCCGGCAAGGTCACCGTCAACGGCAAGGAAATGGGCGTCTACTTCGCCCGTCCGGTGCTCCAGATGATCCTGAAGCAGCCGTTCCAGATCGCCAATGTCGAAGGCCAGTTCGACGTGATGGCCACCGTTGTCGGCGGCGGTCTGTCGGGTCAGGCCGGTGCTGTCAAGCACGGCATCTCGAAGGCGCTGCAGCTTTACGAACCCTCGCTGCGCGGCGCGCTGAAGGCCGCCGGCTTCCTGACCCGCGACTCGCGCGTGGTCGAACGGAAGAAATACGGCAAGGCGAAAGCCCGCCGCTCCTTCCAGTTCTCGAAGCGCTAAGGCTTTCGGGTTCATCACGAAATGCGAACGGCCGCGGAGTTCCGCGGCCGTTTTGCTTTTTGGGGCCTTGGTGGCGCGGGTGTCAGGCCAGCGCCTCCTCCATTGCGTCCAGGAAGCGGCCCACCTCCTCGGGGCTGTTGTAGTGGCAGATGGAGGCGCGCACGCAGGATGCAATGCCGAGCGGCGCGAGGATGTTGCCGCAATAGTGGTCGTTCAGGCGGATATGGGTGCGGATGCCGCGTGCGTTCAGGTGGGCCACCAGATCGGCGGCGGGCATGGTGGCCAGCGTGAAGCTCACGACGCCCTCGCGCCCCTCACCCGCGCCGCCGATCAGCGTGATGCCGGGCATGTCGGCCAGGCCGCGCCGGTTGCCGATACCGTTCAGGATCGCCCCCATCAGCGCGGCCTCGTGGGCGTGGATCGCCGCGGCGGCGGCAACGATCCGCGCGCGGGGGTTGTCGCCGCCGCCCGTCACGCCGCCCAGCCAGTCGAAATAGGCCACCACATCGGAGAATGTCGCATAGGCGCCGGCGTCCCGCGTGCCCTGTTCCCAGTTGCGGGGCGAGCCGCCGATCACCGTTTCCTTGGTGAAGCCGGTCAACCGCTCCGACGCCCAGCCCAGCCCGTAGCCGTGGCGGGAGAAGACCTTGTAGGGGGAGACCGCATAGCCGTCGATGCCGTAGGCCGCGATTTCGATATGGCCGTGGCTGGCGTGCTGGATGCCGTCGACGAGGATCAGGCAGCCGGGGGCGGCCGCGCGGATCATCGCGGCGATGCGCGCTACATCCACCGCCATCCCGGTCACGGGAGAGGTCTGGACGATGGTCGCAACCCGCAGGTCGGGCGTGATGTGTTTGGCATAGGCGTCAGCCGTCACGGTTCCCGTTGCGTCGTCATGGGCGACCAGCACATGCGGGCGCCCGGTGACTTCGGCCCAGCGGGCCATGGCGCTGCGCGAGGCGGGATGCTCAAGCGTCGAGCCCAGCATGACGCCGCCCGGCTCCGCGCCAAGCGCGGCGGTGCGGACGAGGCGGAACAGGACCTCCGTCCCGCTTTCGCCGACGAAGACCTCGCCGCCAGGGGCGTTCAGGAAGACCCGCGCGTCCGCCTTGCCCTTCGCGATCGCCGCCATCAGCGCGCGGGAGGCCGGATTGTCGCGCCCCTGGTTGTCCGGATAGCCCGCGTAGGCCGCCGAGGTCTCGATCACGGATTTCAGCCGCAGCGCCCCGCCGGCGTTCTCGAAGAAGACGCGCGGGCCTTCAAAGGGGCAGGCTTCCACATGTGCGAAGCGGGCGCGAATGTCATCGAGATGGGGCAGAAGCGGGCTTTTCATCGGGGGATCTCCGGGCGGGGCGAGTCGTTCAGCGAGTGCGCGGGTGGATAACAGGGGGCGGGAACGGCAAGGTCAAGCGCGCCCCGGAAGACGCTGCGGAAAATCCTTGCAGAAATCCTGCCGGGGCCGCTTGACGGGGGGGCGCGGGATGCATATTACGCATCCCACGCTCGGGCGGCGATCCGGGCGGGTGGACACGCGGTTGTAGCTCAGTCGGTTAGAGTACCGGCCTGTCACGCCGGGGGTCGCGGGTTCGAGCCCCGTCAACCGCGCCACCACCCGGATCGCCCGAGAGCTGACCAGCGCGGTTGTAGCTCAGTCGGTTAGAGTACCGGCCTGTCACGCCGGGGGTCGCGGGTTCGAGCCCCGTCAACCGCGCCACTTTTTCCAGATCGTCACGCCAGTCGACAAGGCCGCGCTGTTTGGTCTCAGCGCACGGTCGCGCGTGATCGGCCAAGATGCGCGGGAACCGCAGGGGGCGCGACATGGAATTCCTCGACAAGATCCCGTTGACCATCGTGGTGCTGGCGGCGCTGACGCTGGGGCTCGCACCGTTCGTTCCGGAGCCGCACATCTGGGAAAAGCTGAAGATGCTTGCCGCCGGCGTGCTGACACGGCCGATCGACATCTTCGACCTAGCCCTGCACGCCGCGCCCTGGCTCGTCCTGGCGGCAAAGCTGTTCCGAATGCTGGTCGCGCGCGCCTAGGGCGCAAGCGCGGCGCGGTAGCGGATATGGCCGTCGGGCGCCGCGAAGGCGTCGTAGAGCTTCCGTGCCGCGGCGTTGGTCTCCTCCGTCATCCAGTAGATTCGGGCGCAGCCGCGCGCCTTGCCGATCGCCACAAGGTCCGCGATCAGCGCGCGCCCGACACCATGGCCCCGTGCGGCGGGCGTGACGAAAAGATCCTCCAGGTAAAGGTCCGGCGTGGCGACCCAGCTGGAATCATGTGTCTGCCAGAGGGAGAATCCGACCGGCACGCCATCGACCTCTGCCAGCCTGAGCGACATGGGATGGCCGGGGTCCAAGATGCGCGCCCAGGTGCGGTCATTGACCGCCTCGGGCAGGGCCTTGTCGTAAAAGGCCAGGAACTCTGCCCAGAGCGCGCGCCAGGCCGTTTCGTCCCGCGACTCCGCGTCGCGGATGGTCAGTTCCGCCCCCGCCATCATCCGGCGATCCGGTCGAGGATTCGCGCCCAGCTGCGAATGCCATGGTGGAAGCTTTCCAGGTCGTATTTCTCGTTCGGGGAATGGATCTGGTCATCGTCCTTGCCGAAGCCGATCAGCATCGCGTCCATGCCGAGGATTGACTTGAAGAAGCCCGCGATCGGAATCGATCCGCCGCAGCCGATGAAGGCCGCCGGGCTGCCCCATTCCTCGCTCAGCGCGTGGCGGGCGGCCTCGAAGGCGGGGTTGTCGATCTCCATGACCGAGGCGGGGGAGCCGTCCGGCTCGCTCCAGACCAGTTCGCAATCCTCGGGAAGCTGGTCCTCAATCCAGCCCCTGAAGGCCTGCAGGATCTTGTCCGGGTCCTGACGTGACACCAGCCGGAAGGAGACCTTGGCATGGGCTTCGGCGGGAAGAACCGTCTTGAAGCCCGCGCCGGTGTAGCCGCCCCAGACGCCGTTCACCTCCGCGGTGGGACGCGACCAGATCATCTCAAGCGGAGTGCGCCCGGTTTCGCCCGCCGGGACCGACAAGCCGACATCGCCCAGATAGGCACTGTGATCGAAGGCCAGAGATTGCCACTGGGCGCGGATCGCCTCGGGCAATTCGTCCACGTCGTCGTAGAAGCCGGGCACCTGGACGCGGCCCTGGTCATCGTGAAGCTGGCCGAGGATGCGGGACAGGACGTGGATCGGGTTGCGTGCCAGACCGCCATACATGCCCGAATGCAGGTCACGGCCGGCGGCGCGGACGGTGAACTCCACCCGCGCGAGGCCGCGCAGCATGGTCGTGATCGCGGGCCGGGCGGAGTCGAAAAGCCCGGTGTCGCAGATCAGCGCCAGGTCCGCCGCAAGCTCGGCGCTGTTATCCGTCATGAAGGGCACGAGCGAAGGGGAGCCCGATTCCTCCTCCCCCTCAAGGAAGATCGTCAGGCGGCAGGGCAGGGCGCCGTGAACGGCCTTCCAGGCACGGCAGGCCTCCAGGAAGGTCATGAGCTGACCCTTGTCGTCCGACGATCCGCGCCCACGGATGACCTTGCCCTTGGCCGTTTCCTCGATCGCCGGGTCGAAGGGATCGCGATGCCAAAGCGTCAGCGGATCGACCGGCTGCACATCGTAGTGGCCGTAGAAAAGCAGGTGCGGGCCGCCTTCGCCACCATGCGCCACGACCATGGGGTGGCCGGGCGTGGGGCGCGACGAGGCCTCGAACCCCAGCGATCTCAGATCCTCGACCAGCCAGTCGGCGGCCGCTGCGCAATCGCCGCGATAGGCCGGATCGGTGGAGATCGAGGGGATTCGCAGCAGCCCGAACAGGCGGTCCAGCGCCTCGGGCAGGGTATCGTCGATCCGGGACAGGACGGCCTCAAGGCTCATGGTCGGCTCCTCGTGAACAGCGGCGCGGGCAGCCTAGCAGGCGCGCGCGCGGTGTCCAGCGTCCACCGGACGTTGCAGAAAAACCCTAAAAACGCCGAGCGCGGCAAATTGTACACTCGCATTGGGCGGTTTTGACTCTTATCAAGGCCGCATCTGGGCGATAGCCTACAAAGAGCCGGAATACTGAAGCTGCGCGAGGATACGGACATGGATTTCAATGCAACGCTCGACGCGGCGCTGAAACGGCTTCATGACGAAGGCCGCTACCGGACCTTCATCGATATCGAGCGGCGCCGGGGCCATTTTCCCAAGGCACTTTGGAACCGTCCGGACGGAACGCAATCGGAAATCACCGTGTGGTGCGGCAACGACTACCTCGGCATGGGGCAGAACCCGGTCGTGCTGAATGCGATGCACGAAGCGATCGACGCCACCGGCGCGGGGTCGGGGGGCACCCGCAACATTTCCGGCACGACGGTCTATCACAAGCGGCTTGAGGCCGAGATCGCGGACCTGCACCAAAAGGAAGCGGCGCTGCTCTTCACCTCGGCCTATATCGCCAACGACGCGACGCTTTCGACGCTGCCCAAGCTCTTCCCCGGCCTGATCATCTATTCGGACGAGTTGAACCACGCCTCGATGATCGAGGGGATCAAGCGCAACGGCGGCGCCAAGCGGATCTTCAAGCACAACGATCTGGCCGACCTGCGCGCGAAGCTGGAGGCCGACGATCCCGAGGCCCCGAAACTGATCGCCTTCGAATCCGTATATTCCATGGACGGCGACATCAGCCCGATGGAGGCGATCTGCGACATCGCCCAGGAATTCGGCGCGCTGACCTATCTGGACGAGGTCCACGCGGTCGGCATGTACGGCCCGCGCGGCGCGGGCGTGGCTGAAAAGCTGGGCCTGATGGGGCGTATCGACATCATCAACGCGACGCTTGCCAAGGCCTATGGCGTGATGGGCGGCTACATCGCCGCCTCGGCCCGGATGGTCGATGCGATCCGGTCTTATGCGCCGGGGTTCATCTTCACCACCTCGGTGCCGCCGGCGGTCGCGGCGGGGGCGGCGGCCTCGGTCCACTATCTGAAGTCCGCGCAGGACCTGCGTGACAAGCAGCAGGAAAACGCCCGCATCCTAAAGACGCGGCTGAAGGCCCTCGGTCTGCCGATCATCGATCATGGCACCCATATCGTGCCCGTCCATGTCGGCGATCCGGTGCACTGCAAGAAGATCTCCGACATGCTGCTTGAGCATTACGGGATCTACGTCCAGCCCATCAACTTCCCGACGGTGCCGCGCGGGACCGAGCGGCTGCGTTTCACGCCTTCGCCGGTCCACTCGCCCGAGGATATCGACCGCTTGGTGAAGGCGATGGACGCGCTCTGGTCGCATTGCGCGCTTAACCGCCAAGAACTGAGCGCCTGACGGCTGGGCGGTCGCATTCCGCCTTGCTCTGTGCTATGAAATCCTGAATACGGCTGAACGCTATGACCCGAATCGTCGGGCATGTTGGGGACAAGGACCAGGGGCAGGGGCATGATCGGGCGGAGGGTTCATCCTTCGACGCAGGAAGCGGACAAACCTAAAGGGTTTGACGACTACGATCTGCGCCTCGGCGATGTCATGCGCGGCGAACGCGCGACCTTGGCCAAATCCCTTCTGGATGTGCAGCGTGAGTTGAAGATCAAGGCGAGCTACATCGCCGCGATCGAAAACGCCGATGCTTCTGCCTTCGAAACGCCCGGCTTCGTGGCCGGCTATGTGCGGTCCTACGCGCGCTATCTCGGGCTAGACCCCGAATGGGCCTACGCCCGGTTCTGCGTCGAGGCGAAGTTCGCCGTTCATCACGGCATGTCGCCCGCCGCATCCGGCCCCAAGCCCCGGCCGCAACGCGCGCCGCGTGAAGGCTCCGACGCGCTGGCCGCGCCGTCGGTTCCGTTTTCGCCGCGCGGCGAGGCGATCCTGTCCAACATCCAACCTGGTGCGCTCGGCTCCATCACCGTGCTGCTCGCGCTGATCGCGGGGATCGGCTACGGCGGCTGGTCGCTTTTGCAGGAAGTGCAGCGGGTGCAGTTGGCGCCGGTCGAACAGGCCCCCGGCATCGTTGCGGAACTTGATCCTCTGGCCACCGCAGGGGCCGCGCGTTCGGGCCAGTCGATGGCCCAGACGCTTGATATCGCAGGGCTTCCGGGCAGTGACGGGCCGACCTCGCCTGAAATCTATGACCGGCTTTACCGGCCCGAGGCGCTGGACGTGCCCGTTCTGGTGGCGCGCGACGGCCCGATCGCGGCCATAGACCCGCGCACCGAAGGGGCGCTGGCCGAGGCGGCAACCGGTGTCGACCTGATGCCGGGCGCAGGTGTTCCCACGCTTGGCGAAACGCCGGTGCAAGTCGTCGCCGACGCCGCGCCGGGGGTAGAGATCCTGGCGGTTCGTCCCTCCTGGGTGCGGGTTTCGGCTGCGGACGGCACTGTGCTGTTCGAAAAGATCCTCGACGCCGGCGAACGCTATTCCGTCCCGCAGATGGACGTCGCGCCGCTGCTTCGCGCGGGCAACTCCGGCTCGGTCTATTTCGCCGTTGCGGGGCAGACCTACGGTCCCGCCGCCGCCGGCGCCCAGGTTGTGAAGAACGTGGCCCTGACGCCCGAGGCGCTGACCGAGGTCTATGCCGTCGCGGACCTTGAGCAGGACGCGGATCTTGCGCATTTTGTCGCCGTCGCCTCGGCGGTCGTGTTGGAAGCAGGCGCCTCGGGCGAGTAGCCCGATTGCCCTTGGCCGTCCAAGTCACTATCTAGGCGCTGACCCTGACGGGAAACGAGGCCGCCTATGTCTTCCGACCATCTGAACCACGTCCGCCCCTGGCGCAACATTTACCGCCGGAAGTCGCGCCAGATCATGGTCGGCAAGGTCGCGGTCGGCGGCGATGCCCCGATCTCGGTCCAGACGATGACCAACACCATCACCTCGGACGTGAAGGCGACGGTGGAACAGGTTCAGCGCGCCGCCGTGGCAGGGGCCGACATCGTCCGCGTCTCTACGCCCGACCAGGCCTCGACCCGCGCGCTGCGCGAGATCGTGGCCGAAAGCCCGGTGCCCATCGTCGCCGACATCCACTTCCACTACCGCCGCGCGATCGAGGCGGCCGAGGCAGGCGCGGCCTGCCTGCGCATCAACCCCGGCAACATCGGCTCGCCCGAGCGGGTGCGGGAGGTCGTGAAGGCCGCCCGCGATCACGGATGTTCGATCCGTATCGGGGTGAACGCCGGCTCGCTTGAACGGCACCTGCTGGAAAAATACGGGGAGCCTTGCCCCGAGGCGATGGTCGAAAGCGGCCTCGACCATATCAAGCTTTTGCAGGACAACGATTTTCACGAATTCAAGATTAGCGTGAAGGCCTCTGACGTGTTCCTGGCGGCTGCGGCCTACCAGCAACTGGCCGAGGCGACGGACGCCCCCATCCACCTGGGCATCACCGAGGCGGGCGGGCTCATGTCCGGTACCGTGAAGTCCGCCATCGGGCTTGGGAACCTTCTGTGGATGGGGATCGGCGACACGATCCGCGTCTCGCTTTCCGCCGACCCGGTCGAGGAGGTGAAGGTCGGATTTGAGATCCTGAAGTCGCTGGGCCTGCGTCATCGCGGCGTCACGATCATCTCTTGCCCGTCCTGCGCGCGGCAGGGATTCGACGTGATCAAGACCGTCTCGGCGCTGGAGGAGCGGCTGGCCCATGTCACGACCTCGATGAGCCTGTCGATCATCGGGTGCGTGGTTAACGGACCGGGCGAGGCGCTGATGACCGATATCGGCTTCACCGGCGGTGGCGCGGGGTCTGGCATGGTCTATCTTGCGGGCAAGCAAAGCCACAAGCTGTCGAACGCGCAGATGATCGACCACATCGTCGAACTGGTCGAAACGCGCGCGGCCGAGCTTGAGGCCGCGAAGGCCGCGGCCGAGTAGCCCATTTTTCTGTGCCCTGCGCTGCGGGGCCGTTGACGCCCAGCAGGCCACCGGATAGCTGAACGCCATGGCACGCGCACCTTTGCTTCAGCTCTCCGGCATCTCGCTGACCTTCGGCGGCAATCCTGTTTTCGACGGGCTTGACCTTGTCGTCCAGCCGGGCGACCGCGTCGCGCTTGTCGGGCGCAACGGGTCGGGCAAATCGACCCTCATGAAAGTCATGGCGGGGCTGGTGGAGCCCGACCAGGGTGCCCGCACCGTGCCCCCCGGCGTGACCGTCGGCTATATGGAGCAGGAGCCCGATCTGTCGGCTTTCGCCACGCTCGGCGAGTTCGCCGCTTCCGGCCTGCCCGAGGGCGAGGGATACCGCGTGTCGGTCGTGGCCGAAGGCTTGCGTTTCGACCCGGAAACCCCGGTTGCGGCGGCCTCCGGCGGCGAACGGCGGCGTGCGGCGCTGGCGAAGCTGCTGGCGGAGGCGCCGGAACTGATGCTTCTGGACGAGCCGACCAACCACCTCGACATTCAGGCGATCCGCTGGCTGGAAGACCAGTTGCGCGACACCCGCACGGCCTATGTCATCATCAGCCACGACCGCGCCTTCCTGCGGGCCTTGACCAAGGCGACGCTCTGGATCGACCGCGGTGCGGTGCGGCGGAACGAACGGGGGTTCGAGGCCTTCGAGGACTGGCGCGAAACCGTCTGGGCCGAAGAGGACAGCGCCCGCCACAAGCTTGAGCGCAAGATCAAGGCCGAGGCGCGTTGGGCGGTCGAGGGGATCTCTGCCCGCCGGCGGCGCAACCAGGGGCGGCTGCGCGCCCTTCAGGCGATGCGGGCCGAACGTGCGGCGATGATCCGTCGCCAGGGGACCGCCGACATGGCGCTGGAAACGGGTCAGGTCTCCGGTCGTTTGGTGATTGAAGCCAAAGGAATATCAAAGCGTTACGACGACAAATTGATCTTGCGCCCCTTCGACCTGACGGTCTTGCGCGGCGACCGGGTCGCTTTCGTCGGACCGAACGGCGTCGGGAAGACCACGCTTCTCAAGATGCTGACCGGAGAGGTCGCGCCCGATAGCGGTACGATCCGCCACGGCACGAACCTGGAGATCGCGGTTTTCGACCAGGCGCGCGCGGCGCTCGATTTCTCCATGTCGCTCTGGGATGGGCTGGTGAACGATCCGGACATGGCGGTCTCGGGCCGCTCGGACCAGGTGATGGTGCGCGGCGCGCCCAAGCATGTCGTGGCCTACCTCAAGGATTTCCTCTTCGACGAGGCGCAGGCGCGGGCACCGATCGGGTCGCTGTCCGGGGGGGAACGCGCGCGGCTCTTGTTGGCGCGGATCATGGCCAAGCCCTCGAACGTCCTCGTGCTCGACGAACCGACGAACGACCTGGACGTGGAGACGCTGGACCTGCTTCAGGACATCCTGGGCGAATACGACGGAACGGTTCTGCTGGTCAGCCACGACCGGGATTTCATCGACCGGGTCGCCACGACGACAGTGGCGATGGAGGGCGACGGTCGCGCCGTCGTCTATGCGGGGGGATGGAGCGACTATCAGGTGCAGCGGGGCGAGGCCGCGCCCGGGCCCGTGGCAACTAAGTCTGCGCCAAAACCCCTGGCGACACCGGAGGAGAAGGTTAGAAAGCCCGCCCAAGGTCTTACCTTCACAGAGAAACATCGCCTGGAAGCCCTACCAGGCGTCATCGAGAAGCTTGAGGCCGAGATTGCCAAGCTGACGGATTTCCTGTCCGACCCCGACCTGTTCCAGAAGTCGCCGGAGAAGTTCCGCAAGGCCTCTGACGGGCTGGCCGAACGGCAGGCGGCGCTCTCTGCCGCCGAAGAGGAATGGCTGACGCTGGAAGAGAAGGCGAGCGCCTGAGCCGCACGAAGGTGCCGGTGAATGGCCTTCACCTCGGCCTCGCGGCCGTCTCGGGTTGTCCGCGTGACCTGCCTCGTGGGGGCTAGCGCACTAGGCTCGGGCTGGCATCCCGGTGCCGAAATCTCTTAGGTTTGAGCCAAACCAGCAAGGAGGGGCCGCATGACCGGACCGCTGACGGGGCTCAGGATCGTGGAGTTCGCGGGGCTGGGGCCCACGCCCTTTGCCGCGATGACGCTGGCCGACATGGGGGCGGAGGTCGTGAGGCTCCAGCGGCCCGGCACCCGCCACATCTTCGGTCTCGGGTATGAGGTTCTGGACCGGGGGCGGGGGTTCCTCGCGCTGGATTTGAAAGACGCGGGCGACCGCGCGGTGGCGCGGCGGCTGATCGGCAAGGCCGACGGGCTGATCGAGGGGATGCGCCCCGGTGTGACAGAACGCCTTGGCCTCGGGCCCGATGATTTCCCGGAGAACCCGCGCCTCGTCTACGGGCGGATGACCGGCTGGGGGCAGTCGGGGCCGCTGGCGCTGACGGCCGGACACGACATCAATTACATCGCCCTGACCGGCGCGCTACACGCGATCGGGACTCAGGACCGCCCCGTGCCGCCCCTGAACCTTCTGGGCGATTTCGGCGGGGGCGGCATTTACCTGGCTTTCGGCATGGTCTGCGCGATGCTGGAGGCACAGCGTTCGGGCCGGGGGCAGGTTGTGGACGCGGCCATCACCGACGGGGTCGCACATCTGACGGCGATGATCCGCACGATGGTCGCGGGCGGGGCCTGGGTCGACCGCCGGGAGGCGAACCTGCTGGACGGCGGGGCGCCCTACTACGGCACCTACCGCTGCAAATGCGGGGGCTTCGTGGCATTGGGGGCGATCGAGGAGAAGTTCTGGCTGGCCTTTCTGGGCTGCGCCGGGTTGGACCCTGCGGCGCTGCCCGACCGCCATGACCCCACGAACTGGCCTGCCCTGCGGGGCACGCTCGCGGCGCGTTTCCTGACCCGGACGCGTGACGAATGGGCTACCTTGGCCGAGGCGACGGATGCCTGCCTGACGCCGGTCCTGACGCTGGAGGAGGCGCCTGCCCACCCCCACAACGTCGCCCGTGGGGCCTTTGTCGCGCAGGAGGGCGTGACCCAGCCCGCGCCCGCGCCGCGCCTGTCGCGCACGCCCGGCGCTGTCGCGCCGGGGTCCCAGAGCGTGCCGCTTGATCCAGCCGAGCTACTGTCGCGCTGGGGCGCTTAGGCGATCAGCCCCGGCGCCGCCTGCGTCCGCCGTCCGCCCCGCCGCCAGAGCCGCCGGTGTTGAAGCTGACGTCGGGAAGGCTGACGACCTTCGAAAGCTCCGGGAAGCCGTCGGTCGCGTGCGGGATCGCGTTCGCGGCGACGAAATGTTCCTGGAAGCGCGGCTCGATGGCGGTCTCGACCTTGTGGATGCGCTTGACCTCGGCCTCGATCGCCGCGCGTGCGCCGATGTTGGACAGCGCGATGCGCGCGCCGGTCCCGGCAGCGTTCCCGGCTGAGGTCACCTTGTCCAGCGGCACGTCCGGGATCATGCCCAGAACCATCGCGTGCTTGGGGCTGATATGGGCGCCGAAAGCCCCCGCGAGAACGACGCGGTCCACCTTGTCGATCTGCAGCTCGTCCATCAGCAGCCGCGCACCCGCATAGAGCGCGGATTTCGCGAGCTGGATCGCGCGGATGTCGCCCTGCGTCACGCTGATCAGCGGGCCGCCATTGGCGGTGCCGTCATGAAGGAGATAGGCGTTGGTGCGGCCCGTGGGAATGCAGCGCGGGGTGCCGGTCTGTTCGGCCGAGCCGATCAGCCCGCCGGCGTCCAGTAGGCCCGCCATGCGCATCTCCGCCACGACCTCGATGATGCCGGAGCCGCAGATGCCGGTGATCCCGGTGGCGGCCGTCGCGGCGGCAAAGGCCGGATCGTCGGACCAGAGGTCGCTGCCGATGACGCGGAAGCGGGGCTCCTTCGTCACCGGGTCGATTTCCACCCGCTCGATGGCGCCGGGGGCGGCGCGCTGGCCGGCGCTGATCTGCGCGCCCTCGAAGGCCGGACCGGTGGGCGAGGAGCAGGCCAGGACCCGGTCCTTGTTGCCGCAAAGGATCTCGGCATTGGTGCCCACGTCGACGATCAGGACCATGTCCTCGGACTTGTCGGGCTCTTCGGAAAGCGCGACGGCGGCGCAGTCCGCGCCCACGTGGCCCGCGATGCAGGGCAGGATGTAGACGCGCGCATGATCATGGAGCGCGCCCAGTTCAAGATCGCTGGCCGGCAGCGACAGGCTTTCGGAGGTGGCCAGCGCAAAGGGGGCCTGGCCGAGTTCGACAGGGTCGATGCCCAGAAGCAGGTGGTGCATCACCGGGTTGCAGACAAAGACAGCCTCGACGATCTGGCGCGGGTCGATGTTCGCCTCGGTCGAGATGGCCTGGGCGAGGCCGTTGAGCGCATGACGCACGGCCGAGGTCATTTCCTTGTCGCCGCCGGGGTTCATCATCGCGTAGCTGACCCGGCTCATCAGATCCTCGCCGAAGCGGATCTGCGGGTTCATGAGACCGGAAGAAGCCAGCACGTTGCCGTTGCGCAGGTCGACAAGGTGGGCCGCGATGGTGGTGGAGCCGAGGTCGATGGCCAGGCCGTAAAGCCGCCCCTCCCAGAAGCCGGGCCACAGGTCGATGATCCGGGGCTTGCCGCGATGATCCTTGTGGATGGCGACGGTTACCTTCCATTCGCCTTTGCGCAGGATCGGCTGCAGCCTGCCGAGAAGCACGGCGTCGGCCTCAAGCCCGTCGATCTGCCACTGCTGACGCAGCGCGTCGGAGAGCCGCTGGAAATCGCCCGAGGGTTCGTGCATGTCGGGTTCGGCAACCTCGACATAATAGGCGTGGGTGGCCGGATCCATGGTGATGTCGCGGGTCGTCGCGGACTTGCGGATCACCTGACGGTGCACCTGGCTTTCCGGCGGCACGTCGATGACGATATCGCCCATGACCTTGGCCTGGCAGCCGAGCCTGCGGCCCTCCTTCATGCCGCGGATGCGGTCATAGCGGGCCTCGACCTCATTCCATTCCGACAGCGCGTCCTGGCCGACGGTGACGCCATGCTTGGGGAACTCCCCATAGCCCGGCGTGATCTGGCACTTGGAACAGATGCCGCGCCCGCCGCAGACCGAATCGAGGTCGACGCCCAGCTGGCGTGCCGCCGTCAGCACGGGCGTACCCACGGGGAAACGCCCCCGCTTGCCAGAGGGCGTGAAGATGACGAGCGGCTCGTCGGTCATGGGGAAACTCCGGGTCTTCCTGATGCGCGGGGCTACCATAGGCGAGGATCGCCCGACGGCAAGGCCCGTTCGCGGCAGGTAAAGGTCAGGGCGCGTCAGCCCTGTCCGATTCCCGTGCTTGCAGCCAGCGCAGCACGGCCTCCCGGTCGCCATCCAGAACAGGGGCAGGCTGGCGCGCGGCGGGTTCGGCAAGGCCGGTGATCTTGACGGGGTTCCCGGCGGCGACAAAGGCGGGGCGCCCGTCCGTCGCTTCGACCGGCAGCACCATGTTGCGTGCGAGAACCTGCGGGTCGGCCAGCGCCTCGGCCATGGTCTGGACACGGCCGGTGGGCACGCCGTTGGCCTCAAGCGCCGCGATCCAGTGGGCGCGGGGTTCGGCCAGTGTGAGCGCCTCGATCATGCGTTTGAGAAGGTGGACGTTTTCGCAGCGCGCCGCGTTGCTGGCGAAGCGCGGGTCGTTGGCCAGATCGGGCTGGCCCAGGGCCGTGCAGAGCCGGGCGAAGATGGCGTCATTCCCGGCCGCAATGACAAAGAAGCCATCGCTGGCGCGGAAGGTCGAAAACGGGGTGATCGTGGGGTGGCGCGCGCCGGTGGGGCCCGGGGGTGTGCCGGTCGCGGTGGTGATGGCGAGCGAGTGTTCCTGGATCGCGATCTGGGCATCCAGCATCGAGATGTCGATCTTCGCGCCCCGTCCGCTGCGGTCGCGCGCGTAAAGCGCCGCCAGCACGCCCTGCACCAGGTACATCCCCGCCGCGATATCCCCGATCGAGGCGCCGACGCGAACGGGTGGGCCGCCTTCCTCTCCGGTGATCGACATAACGCCGCCGCGCGCCTGAACGACCATGTCGTAGGCGGGCTTGCCCGCCTCGGGTCCGGTATGGCCGAAGCCCGAGACCGCGCCGTAGACCAGCCGGGGAAAGCGCGCGGAAAGCTCGGCCCAGCCGTAGCCCAGCCCCTCCATCGTGCCGGGGCGGAAGTTTTCCAGGATCACGTCGGCCTGACCCAGAAGCCGATCGAACACCGCCCGGTCGCCCGCGGATTTCAGATCCAGCGCGATCGACTTCTTGCCGTGGTTCAGCGCCGCGAAATAGGCGCTTTCGCCTTCCTTGAAGGGCGGGAAGGCGCGGGTGTCGTCGCCAGTGCCGGGGCGTTCGACCTTGATCACGGTCGCGCCGAAATCTGCCAGCTGGATCGCGGCGACGGGGCCGGCCAGCACGTGGGTCAGGTCGATGACGACGATTCCGTCCAGCGGCGCGGACATGGGGGCCTCCGATTGCGGTCAAGGGACCCTAGACGGCGCGGGCGGCCCCGCCTTGATCCAGATCATTGGGCTGTGGGCGGTGCCCCGGGGCCTCAGCTACGCTCTTCGGCGACGATGCCCTGCATGGCCTCAAGCGGCGCGTAGCCGCGCAGAAGCTGGTCGCCGATGACAAATGACGGCGTGCCGGAGATCTGGAGGCGCTGCGCAAGAAGGTGATTGTCCTCGATGATCTTCGTGACTTCGGGATCGTTCATGCGCGCGGCGACGGCCTCGGCGTCGATGCCGAGGTCCTCGGCAAAGTTGCGCAAGGCGGCGTCGGTCACATCGCCGCGGAAGGTTTCGTAAAAGCCCGCGCTGATCTTCGCGTAGGCCTCATCGCCCGCGACCATACGCGCCGCGATTGCGAAGCGGGAGGCCAGCACGGACTGCTCGCCGAGGATGGGGTATTCCTTGACGATGAAGCGGATGTTCCCGTCCGAGGTGATCAGGTCGGAAACCGCGCCATGCGCCTTGCGGCAGTAGCCGCAGCGGTAGTCGAGGAACTCGACCACCGTGATGTCGCCCTCGGGGTTGCCGGCGACGAAGCTCCAGCCGTCGTCGAAGATGTCCTTGGCGTTGGCCGCGATCAGCGCCTTGTCCCCGTTCGCCTGGGCTTGGGCGTTGCGCTGTTCCAGCTCGTTGATGACCTCGACCAGCACTTCGGGATGGGCCAGAAGATAGCCGCGCACTTCATTCCCGAAGGCCTCGCGTTCCGCGTCCGACATGGCGGTGATATCGAAGGCAAGCGCGGGTTGGGCGGCGGCCAGCGTGGCTGCCAGGGTGAGGGCGGAGGCAAGGCGGTTCATTCGGTTTTCCTGTCGTCGGGCCTTCCGGCCGGTTGGGGTGCCCCGCATGACACAGGCCAGCCGGTGCGCAAGGAGACGTGGCGCCACGGACGGTCCGGGGCATTGACCTTGGCCGCCCGGGCTGAAATCTACGGGCATGATAATTTGGCGGCCACAATAGGGACCTTTCCATGCGGGCTTCAAGACGGGGATCGGTCGATCCCTTCATTGTGATGGATGTTCTTGAGGCCGCGCGCGCGGCCGAAGCCGCCGGACGGCGGATCGTCCACATGGAAATCGGCCAGCCTTCGACCCCCGCGCCGGCGGCCGCGCGCGCCGCCCTTGCCCGCGCGATGGAGGAGGGCGCGCTGGGGTACACCGTCTCGCTCGGCCTGCCTGCGCTGCGCGCACGCATCGCCCGGCTTTACGGCGAGTGGTATGGCGTTGATCTGGACCCCGCGCGTGTCGTCGTGACCGCCGGTTCCTCGGGCGCCTTCGTTCTGGCCTTCACCGCGCTCTTTGACGCGGGCGAGAAAGTGGCGCTGGGAGAGCCGGGCTACCCTTCCTACCGGCAGATCCTCAAGGCGCTGTCGCTGCAACCCGTGGGAATTCCCACGCGGCTTGAAGACCGCTACCAGCCCCGGCCCGAGGATATCCCTGACGACGTCGCGGGGCTGATCGTGGCCTCGCCCGCCAACCCGTCCGGAACCATGCTGTCGAAACCGGCCCTTGGCGCGCTGATCGCGGAGGCACACGCGCGCGACATCGCCTTCGTTTCGGACGAGATCTATCATGGCCTTCATTACGAGGGGCGCGCAGTCTCGGCGCTGGAGGTCAGCGACGATGTCTATGTGATCAACTCGTTTTCCAAGTATTTCTCCATGACGGGCTGGCGCGTGGGCTGGATGGTCGTGCCCCCGGACCATGTGCGCCTGGTCGAGCGCCTGGCGCAGAACATGTTCATCTGCCCGCCGCACGCCAGCCAGATCGCGGCGCTTGCCGCGCTGGATTGCGGCGAGGAACTGGAGGGCAATCGCGCCGTCTACGCCGAGAACCGCCGCCTGATGCTGGAGGGGTTGCCGAAGGCCGGTTTCACCCGCATCGCGCCCCCGGACGGGGCATTCTACATCTACGCGGACGTGTCGGCGATGACGGACGACAGCCGCGCGCTCGCCGCCGAGATCCTTGAGGGCGCCGGCGTCGCGGTCACGCCGGGGCTCGATTTCGATCCGGTGCGCGGCACCCGGACCCTCAGGTTTTCCTATGCGGGCGCCACCGCCGATATCCGCGAGGGGCTGGAGCGGCTGGCGCGATTCATGGCCACGCGCAGCTAGGCCCGCAGCCCCGTCGGGTCTATCGCGCCGATTGCGCGCCGCCGCGCTTGCGCTATGATCGCCGGAAAAAAGGCGGGCAGGATGCGGCGGCTCTTCGGATTTCTCGTTTCGGCGCTTTTGGTTGCGCCGCTGCCTCGCGCTGTCGCGGCGGAGGGACTAAGCGCGCTCGCCCGCCTTGACCCGGCGCAATCCGCGCTGATCGACGGCCCAGGGGGCGTCAGGATCGACCTCACCCTCGACCAGGCGGTGCCCTACCGGGTCTTCTTCCTGGCCGATCCGCCTCGCCTCGTCGTCGATTTCCGCGAGGTTGATTTTTCCGCCGCCCTGCCTGCGGACCTTGACCGGAGCGCGCGCGTCACCGGCTTGCGCTTCGGCCCTTACCGCGAGGGGTGGTCGCGGCTGGTGGCCGAGCTTGACGGACCCTACAGGCTCGAAAGCGCGGCCGAGCCTCGGGCCGGGCAGGCTGCGCGGATCGAGGTGCGGATCGTGGCTGCGTCGGACGAGGTGTTCGCCGCCAGCGTCGGCGTGCCGGAAGATCCCGACTGGCCCCGGCCCGAACCCGCCCCGGTTCCGCCGCCGAAGCTGCGGCAGGACGGCACGCGGCCCTTGGTCGTGGTGCTGGATCCCGGGCACGGCGGGATCGACCCGGGGGCCGAGGCGGGATCGCTGCGCGAGGCCCATCTGACGCTGTCCTTCGCCCGCGAACTCGCGGATGCGCTGCGCCGCGACGGCATGATCGTCGAATTGACGCGCGGTGATGACAGCTTCGTGCCGCTTGAGGCGCGCCTGTCCATCGCGCGCGGGGCGGGGGCGGACCTGTTCCTGTCGCTTCACGCCGATGCGCTGGAAGTGGGCGTCGCGACCGGCGCGACGATCTACAAGCTGGCACCCGCCGCCAGCGAACGGGCCGCGGGCCTGTTGGCCGAGCGCCACGACCGCGCCGACCTTCTGGCCGGGGTCGATCTCTCGCAGCAGGACGACATCCTGGCCTCGGTCCTGATGGACATGAGCCGGCGCGAGACGGCGCCACGCTCCGACCGTCTTGCGCTGCGCCTTGCGGAGGCGATTGGGGACGCGGGCATCCACCTTCACCGCCACCCGGTGCAGGAGGCGGCGTTCTCCGTTCTCAAGGCGCCCGACATCCCCTCGGTCCTGCTGGAGCTTGGGTTCCTTTCCTCCCCCCGGGATCGCGAAAGGCTTTCCGATCCCGTCTGGCGCGCCACGATGGTCGAGGCGATCCGCGCCGCCGTCACGAAATGGGCAGCAGAGGACGCGGCAGAGGCACGGCTGGTGCGCCAGTAGGGACCGCCCCTTCGCCCGGCGCGAATCCGCCGCCACGGGAACTTGTTTTGACCCGGTCCATTCGAGGTTATATAGGGTGGCGAGTTTAGGAAGGGCTGCGCGTGATCCGCTTTCTGTTTTCCACCGCCGGGGGTCTGTTCAGCTGGATCATCACCGGCATCTTCTTCGGCGCCCTGACGCTGGGCGGCGTGTTCTGGTTCTACGGTCAGGACCTGCCGAACCATGAGCAGTTGACCCAGTATTCGCCCAAGACGATCAGCCGGATTTATTCCGGCGAGGGCCGGATCATCGATGAATTCGCCGACGAGCGGCGCATCTACGCCCCGATCGAAGAGATCCCGGACCTTGTCAAACAGGCTTTCATCTCGGCCGAGGACAAGAATTTCTATACCCACCAGGGCTTTGACTCCCGCGGTATCGCGGCTGCGGTGTGGGAGGCAGTCAAGTCCCGCGGCAAGAACGTCCGCGGCGCCTCGACCATTCCGCAGCAGGTGGCGAAGAACTTCCTGCTGTCGGGGGACAAGACGATCGAGCGCAAGATCAAGGAGCTGATCCTGTCCACGCGGCTCGTCGAGACGCTGTCGCGCGACAAGATCCTGGAGCTTTACCTCAACGAGATCTTCCTGGGTCAGAACAGCTACGGCGTATCCGCCGCGGCCCAGACCTATTTCAACAAGACGCTGAGCGAGCTTGCCCCGCATGAGGCGGCGACACTCGCCGCCATGCCGAAGGAGCCGTCGAACTTCCACCCGGTGCGCAACCACGACCGGCTGCTTGAACGGCGCAACTATGTGCTGCGCGAGATGTGGCAGAACGGCTACCTCAATGAGGCGAGCTATCGCAGCGAGCGCGATCAGCCGCTCCGCTCGGTGCAGAACGGCGACTTCCCCGCGTTCCGTGAGGCGCTTCCGCCGCGCGACTACTTCACCGACGAGATTCGCAGCCAGCTGTCCAAGAGCTTCGGCGAGGAGGAGTTCTTCTCGGGCGGCTTGTCGATCCGCGCGACAGTCGATCCCTCGATGCAGGCAGAGGCCGCCGCCGCCCTTCAGGAGGCACTTGAAAGCTACGACCGGAAACAGGGCCTCTGGCGCGGGACCGGGCGTGTGCTCGATCCCGAGGCGCTGAAGGACGAGGCCGCTTGGCGCGCGGCGCTGGCTGCCGCCGATGTGCCGCGCGACGTGGCGGGATGGTCGCCCGCCGTGGTGCTGGAGGTGGGTGAGCAATCCGCGCGTATCGGCATCGAGGGTGTCAAGGATGATGCGGACGGCCATTACATCCCGGCGGAGGACGTGACCTGGGCGCGCAAGCGACTGGCGGACGGCACGCGCGGCCCCAAGGCCAAGGTCGCGGGCGACCTCGTCTCGGTCGGCGACGTCGTTCTGGTCACGGCGCTTGTCGACAAGGAGGGCGCGTTCGAACGCTGGTCGCTCCGCCAGGTGCCGGAGGTGCAGGGCGGCTTCATGGCGATGGATGTGAACACCGGGCGCGTCATTGCCATGCAGGGCGGTTTTTCCTGGCAGTCGTCCGAGTTCAACCGCGCGACGCAGGCGATGCGTCAGCCGGGTTCGTCGTTCAAGCCTTTCGTCTACGCCGCCGCGCTGGATTCCGGCTTCACGCCCGCGACGATCGTGGTCGATGCACCGATCGAGGTCGATACCCCGCAGGGCCTCTGGCGTCCCAAGAACGCCTCGAACAAGTACTACGGGCTGACGCCGCTGCGGACCGGGATCGAGCAGTCCCGGAACCTGATGACCGTGCGTGTCGCGCAGGAAATCGGGATGGAGACGGTCGCGGGCTATGCCGAGCGCTTCGGCGTCTATGACCGGCTGCAGCCGTTCCTGGCCAACGCGCTCGGTTCGCAGGAAACCACGCTTTACAAGATGGTCGCCGCCTACGCGATGTTCGCCAACGGCGGCGAGCGGGTGGAACCCACGCTTGTCGACCGTGTGCAGGACCGCTGGGGGCGGACGATCTACCGTCACGACCAGCGCACCTGCGTTGACTGCGACAAGGAAGCCCTGCCAGCGGGGCAGGCACCTTCGATCCGATCCGACCGCGAACGGGTCATGGACGCGATCACCGCCTACCAGCTGACCTCGATGATGCAGGGCGTGGTGCAGCGCGGCTCCGGTTCAGGCGTGCGCCTGCCGGTTCCGGTGGCGGGCAAGACCGGCACCACCAATGACGCCAAGGATGTCTGGTTCATCGGCTTCACCTCCAACATCGTGGCGGGATGCTACATGGGCTACGACCAGCCGCGGACTCTGGGTGCGGGGGCGTATGGCGGCACGCTCTGCGTTCCGGTCTTCAACGCCTTCATGAAGAAGGCGGTGGAGAAATTCGGTGGATCGCAGTTCAAGGTGCCGCCGGGCGGGCATTTCATCAACATCGACCGCTATACGGGCGAACAGCTTCCGCCGGGTGTCGGGGGGGATTTCGTTCAGGCCGAGTATTTCCGCGACGGCGTCGTGCCGATCTTCGGCCTTGGCGCGCTGGTCGATGGCGACTGGGGCATCACCCAGAACCTGCCCCTGTTCGCGAGGGGGGAGTTCGAGTCCGAGGACGGGACGACGGTTACGACCTCCACCGGGGAAACCGTGGTCATTCCCAAGAAAGCCGATTTCGGAACGCTGAATTCGGGCGGGCTTTACTGACATCGCGGGTCGTGACGGTGCCGCCGCCCTTGCCGGGGCGCGGCACCTCCGCTATCACCCGCGCCGATACCAGAAGGAAGGAACGGCCATGCGCGCCGAAACGCAGAACAGTGTCGATGCGATCAAGAAGTCGCTGAAGCTTCTGGGCCAGCGGATGGATTGGGAAACCGCGCCGCACCGGCTGGAAGAATTCAACGCCATGATCGAGGACGGCGACCTCTGGTCGGACCCCGCGCGTGCGCAGAAGCTGATGCGCGAGCGGCAGATGTTGATGGACGCGGTCGAGACCTATCGCAAGATCGATCGCGACCTGACCGACAATGTCGAACTGATCGAACTGGGCGAGATGGAGGACGACGCAGAGATCGTGACGGAGGCCGAGTCCAGCCTGAAGGCGCTGCGCGAGTTCGCCGCCGCCAAAGAGCTTGAGGCGCTTCTGGACGGCGAGGCGGACGGCAACGACACCTTCCTCGAAATCAACGCGGGCGCGGGCGGTACGGAAAGCTGCGACTGGGCCTCGATGCTGGCGCGGATGTATGTCCGCTGGGCCGAGAAGAAGGGCTACAAGGTCGAATTGCAGGCCGAAACCGCGGGCGATGAAGCTGGCATCCGCTCGGCCGCCTACAAGATCTCCGGGCCCAACGCCTATGGCTGGCTGAAGTCGGAATCGGGCGTGCACCGTCTGGTCCGCATCTCGCCCTACGACAGCGCGGCGCGGCGCCACACGTCCTTCTGCTCGGTCTGGGTCTATCCGGTGGTCGATGACAACATCGAGATCACGGTGCCCGACAACGAGATCCGCATCGACACCTATCGCTCCTCGGGCGCGGGCGGGCAGCACGTCAACACCACAGACTCGGCCGTTCGGATCACGCACCTGCCGACCGGGATCGTCGTGACCTCTTCGGAAAAGTCGCAGCACCAGAACCGCGCCAACGCCATGGCGGCGCTGAAGGCGCGGCTTTACCAACTGGAACTCGACAAGCGCAACGCCGAGATCAACGCCCAGCACGCCGCCAAGGGCGAGGCCGGATGGGGCAACCAGATCCGCAGCTATGTGCTGCAGCCCTACCAGATGGTGAAGGATCTGCGCACGGGCTACGAGACTTCGGACACGCAAGGGGTGCTGGACGGCGACCTCGATGCCTTCATGGCGGCGACCTTGGCCATGGACGTCGCCGGCAAGAGCCGGGCCGAGGCGCAGTCCGAGGATTGATCCCCCGAAACCCGTGCTTGTCAGGCAGGCCGGGTCTGTCTTAGCCTTCCCCTCACTCAGGAGGGAGGAGTGCATATGACCGACGCGACGACGGGTCCCGACCCGTTACCCGAGATCCGCACGGCCTCGATGGCGGATATCGCCCAGGTGCTCGGGGCGGGGGTGAGGGATTTCCTGCGCGCGCCGCTCTTCGGGCTTTTCTTCAGCGCCGTCTATGTCGCGGGCGGCATGATCTTGTGGCGCGTCTATTCCGCAGCGGGGCAGGAATGGTGGATCGCACCGCTTTCAGTGGGTTTCCCGCTGATCGGCCCCTTCGCCGCTGTCGGACTTTACGAGGTCAGCCGACGCCTTGAGGCGGGGCAAAAGCCCGTCTGGGCAGAGGTTCTGGGCGTCGTTTTCGCCCAGAAGGATCGCCAGATCCCCGCGATCGCGGCGGTCATCATCGTCTTCTTCCTGTTCTGGGTTTTCGTGGCCCATGCGCTTTTCGCGCTTTTCGTGGGTCTACGGGCCTTCAGCGGCTCGATGAGCCTTTTCGAGATCTTCCTGGAAGGCAACGGACCGATCATGCTGCTCATCGGCACGTCGGTCGGGGCGGCGTTTTCGGCGGTCCTGTTCTCCATCTCCGTCGTCGGCCTGCCGCTCTTGCTTGAGCGGGAGGTCGATTTCGTCACCGCGATGATCCATTCGGTCCAGGCGACGCTAGCGAACCTGCCGGTGATGATGGTCTGGGGCGCGGTGATCGTGGTCACGCTCTTCCTGGGGATGCTGCCGATGTTCCTGGGCATGTTCGTGGTGCTGCCGGTGCTGGGACACGCGAGCTGGCACATGTATCGCCGATTGGTCGCGACCGGGTAGCACAACAAAAGCAAAGGGCGCCCGAAGGCGCCCCGATGACGGCCAGACGGGCCCGTGGATTATTTCGCGGCGACCGGGGCCGCTTTGCCCGCACCGCTTCCGCCAGAGATGGGGTCGTCCTGACGCTGGACCGAACCTTCGAAATGCGCGCCGCTTTCGATGGCGATGGTCTTGTGGATGATGTCGCCCTCGACCCGCGCGGTGGCGGTCAGGCGGACTTTCAGCCCGCGCACACGGCCCACGACGCGGCCATTGACGACGATGTCATCGGCCACGATCTCGCCCTTGATCGTGGCGCTTTCGCCGACGGTCAGAAGGTGGGCGCGGATGTCGCCCTCGACCGTACCCTCGACCTGGATGTCGCCGGTGGTCTTGAGGTTGCCGACCACCGTCAGGTCCGCCGAAAGGATGCTTGCGGGCGGCTTGGCCTTGGGGGCGCTGGTGGTGAACTCATAGGCCGGTTTCGCAGCAGCGACGGGTTCGCTCGGCCGGTTGGCGTCGCTTTCCGGGCTCGTCTTGGGGCCAGGCTCGTTGATCCTGCTTTTAGAAAACATTCTTTCCTGCCTTGATGTATGTCATCGGATTTACCGCCTTCCCGTTCACGCGCACTTCATAGTGCAGATGCGTCCCGGTCGAGCGACCAGTATTTCCCATAGCACCGATCGTGTCCCCGCGCGAGACTTTTTGGCCGACCTTCACGTTGATCGCGGACAGGTGCCCATAGCGCGTTTCCAGACCGAAGGCGTGACGGACGGTCACCAGGTTGCCATAGCCGCTTTCGGGGCCGGCGTGGGTCACGACGCCGTCGGCGGTGACATGGATCGGGCTGCCGTGGGCGCCCGCCAGATCGGCACCCTCATGCATACGGCCCCACCTGCGCCCGAAGGGGGAGGTGAAGCGGAACGACGTGTTGACCGGCATGGCGAAGGGAAGCTTTTCGGCGGCGATGCGGTACATGTTCATCCGGTCAAGGCCGTCAAGGATCGTCCCCGCGCGGGCGTGGTCCGCCAGCGCGCGGGCGTCGCTTTCATCCTCCGGCAGTGGCGGAAGCATCGGGCCGAGGGGGCCGCCCTGGCCGGAATAACCCTGGCGGATCTGGCCGATCAGGTCGTCGGGATCCATGCCCGCCGCGGAAAACATCTTGTCGAGCGGTTCCATCGAGACCGTGACCGCATCTTCAAGCCGCGCGAAGATCTCGTCGTGCCGCTCCTCCAGAAGGCGCATCTCGTAGGCAACCTCCTCGGTTTGCTTTTCGGCGCCAAGCGCGGCGGCGGCCATGCTGTCACGCTCCTGCGCGGTGCGGTCAAGGGCGGCCGTCAGGAATTCCAGCGTCCCGGTGACATCGGCCATGTCGGGCTCGGCGTTGGCGGTCTTGGCTGTGCCGGTACCAGACAGTTGCGCGAGTTGCCCGCGTGCCGCGTCACGTTCCTTCATCGCCGCCTTCAGCGTCGACTGGATCACGCCGATGCCGGTCTCAAGCTCGTTGCGCCGCTCTTCAGAGGTCAGAAGCGACGCCTGCATCTGCGACACCTGGGCCAGCGCGATGGCGAAGCGCTCCTGCGCGGCAGCGGCCTCGGCGGCGCGCAGGTCGCGTTCGCGCGACATCTCGTCCAGGCGCATCTCATAGGTCGCCTGCTCGCGCAGCGCCTGTTCGCGGCTGCCGCCCGAGCCGATGGATTCCATCACCACGATCGAGGTTGACACAACCGTCCAGGCCAGAAGCAGCGCCACTCCGCCAAGAACGATCGCTTGCGTTGCGGGCTTGAGCCTGATGAAGCGGGTTTCAGTGTCGGACTTCAGGAACAGCCGCTGCTCAGGCAGGCGACGTTCGAGAAACGCGTGAATGCGGTATGCAAGTCTTGCCGGCAAGCGGTGGTCCCCAGATCAGCAGCATCCCCAACGTTCCGGTCCTCTCTGGGCCGGTAACAGGTGCGGGATTAGCAATGTGACCGCCCCGCCGCAACATCTTTGGTCCGGCACCGCGCCCGTGCGGCGATAAGCCGCCGATGGATCAGTCCGCGTCGGGCCGGAAGGCGGGGGGAAATTCCTCTGCCAGGGGCCAGTAGAAGTCCGGCGGCAATCCGGCCTCGGCGCGCTTTTCTTCGTTGAAGGGCGGCTTCAGCGCGCCATGAAAGTAGCGCCGGACAAGCGCGTGGAAGCTCTCCTTGGGGTCAAGGTTTTCCCGCCCGCAAAGGAAGTTGAACCATTTGGCGCCATAGGCGACGTGGCCGACCTCTTCCGCGTAGATGGCTTCCAGCGCGGCGGTTGCCGCGCCGTCCTGGGCCTTTCGGAAGATCTCGATCATGCCGGGCGTGACGTCGAGCCCGCGTGCCTCTAGCACCATGGGCACGACGGCGAGCCGGCCCATCAGGTCCTTGGCCGTGTCCTCGGCCGCGCGCCACATGCCGGCGTGGGCGGGAAGGGCGCCGTAGTGGCTGCCCATCCCTTCAAGACAGTCGCAGAGAAGGTTGAAATGTTTGGATTCTTCGTCTGCCGCCTTCACCCAGTCGTCGTAGAATCCCTGCGGCATGGGCACATGGGCGAAACGCGCCACGATGTCCCAGTGCAGGTCCACGGCGTTCAACTCGATATGAGCCAGCGCATGCAGAAGCGCGATGCGGCCCTGCGGCGTGCCGGGGCGGCGGCGTGGCACCTCGCGCGGGGGAAGAAGCGCGGGCTGGTCTGGTCGTGCGGGCCGATCGGGCGGCGTTGCCTGCCCGATGGGCAGGGCTTCACCAGCCTTGCGCGCGGCGAACCATTCCGCCGCATGCGCGTGCGACAGCGCGGTCTTGGCGCGCCCGTCCGCGGTGCGCAGCACCTCCTCGGCGCGCTCTGCCAGGCATTTTGTCATCGCGGGTCTCCCCCCGGGGATTAACTGGTGCCGAGATGCCCGATCCGGCCCGCCGTCGCAAGGCCGCGCGTCATAGCGCCTGCAGGGCAGCAAGCACCTGCTCCGCGTGACCCTTGACCTTCACCTTGGGCCAGATCCGCGCGATGCGCCCATCCGGGCCGATCAGGAGGGTCGAGCGTTCGATGCCCATGTAGGTGCGACCGTACATGTTCTTCTCGACCCAGACGCCGTAGCGTTCGCAGGTGTCACCCTCGGCGTCGGAGGCGAGCACGATGCCCAGCCCATGCTTGCGGCAGAACTTGTCATGGGCCGCGACCGTGTCCTTTGACAGGCCGATCACCGTGGCGCCCGCCGCTGCGAAGTCTGGCGCCAGACGGGTGAAGTCCAGCGCCTCTGTCGTGCAGCCGGGGGTGTCGTCCTTCGGATAGAAATAGAGCACGACGGGCTTGCCCGCGTGATCGGCCAGCGAAACGGTGCCGCCGCCGTCGCGCGGCAGAGTGAAATCAGGGGCGAGGTCGCCGGTTTCGAGCATTTCCGCAATCCTTTGCCGGTAGAAGCCACTATATGTTTTAATCGCTACCCGGCGAGTTTAAAGGGGGGCGGAAAAAGGGGCCACCGAGCAGAGATGAGCGAAACCACGACCAGACCTGTCAGACGCCACCTGCGCTGGCCTGCGCGGCTCGTGGTCTTTCTTCTGGTTGCGGCGCTGGTCTTTGGCGGGACGGTGCTTGCGCTTGGCCTGTCCGGCCAGGCGGTGTCGGCGCCGCGCTGGGTGGTTTCCGCCATCGAGGACCGGGCGAATACCGGCCTTGCCGGGCGCGCCTCGGTCCGGATCGGCGCGGTGGAGGCGGTAGTCCAGGCGGGCTTTGTGCCGCGCCTTCGCGTCGTTGACGTGGAGCTCTTCTCCCCCCGGGGCCGGCGGCTCGCGACGCTCGACAGCATGGGGGCAAGCTTTTGGCCGCGCCCGCTTCTGAACGGGATCGTGCAGCCGCGCAACCTGCGTCTGACCGGCGCGCGGGTCGCGCTGAGGCGCACCGCCGCGGGGGATTTCGACATCGCGCTTCCGGACACAGGGGTCGCGGCGGGCGGCGCGCTCAGTCCCGCGCAGATCCTTGACGAGGTCGATCGCGCCTTTGGTTTGCCCGCCCTGCGCGCGATCGAGCGGGTGGAGGTCAAGGACCTCTCGATCCGTTTCGAGGACGACCGCGCGGGCCAGTCCTGGACCATCGCGGACGGCCGCATGTCGCTGACGCAATATGCCGCGCGCCTGGCCTATGACGTGAATTTCTCGGTCGCCGGACCGGCTGGGGAACCGGCGCAGGTAGAGGTCTCCTTCTCGACCGAGAAATCGAACTCCGAAGCCGGGATCATCGCCCGCGTCACTGGCGTTTCGGCGCAGGATCTGGCCGCGCAATCGCCCGCACTGTCCTGGCTCGCCGCGCTTGAGGCGCCGATCTCGGGCGCGCTGCGGACCGGGATTGACCGCAACGGCATGGTCCAGGTCATGCAGGCGGAGCTTGATATCGGCGCAGGGGCCGTCAAGCCCCGCCCGGACGTGGCGCCGCTTCCCTTCGATCAGGCCCGCGTGGCGCTGTCCTACCGCCCGGCGAGCAACCGACTTGATTTTACCGACATCGCCATCGAAAGCCCGTCGCTGTCGGCCACGGGAACCGCCCGCGCCTGGTTGCAGGGGATGGAGACCGGCTTTCCCGAGGCGCTGGTGGTGCAGCTTCGGATGGCGCAACTCGCGGGAAACCCGGACGGCATGTTCGCAGCACCCCTGGTTTTCGAAGACAGCCTGATCGACTTCAAGCTGGCACTGGACCCCTTCCGCGTGACACTGGGGCAGATGACGCTGTTCGATCAGGGCAAGCGCATCACCGCGCAGGGCACCGCCGCGGCGGGCGAGGATGGCTGGAACCTGTCGCTGGACGCCGAGATGGCCAGCCTCGACGCCCGGCGGCTGGTCGAGCTTTGGCCGGTGACGGTGGCCGACAAGACCCGGTCCTGGCTTTCCGAGAACCTGCTGTCGGGCGAGGCCTTCAACGCTCATGGCGCGCTGCGCTTTCAGGCGGGGCAGGCGCCGGTCTTCAATCTGGGGTTCGAGTTCCGCGACGCCGCCGCGCGGTTCGTGAAGACGATGCCGCCGATCACGGCGGCGGCGGGGTTCGGGACGCTCGACACCACGCGCTTTTCGCTGACGCTGGAGCAGGGGACGGTTCAGCCGCCTGAGGGCGGGGAGATCTCCATCGCCGGGTCTTCCATGCGGGTCGATGACACTCGCCTGAAACCCGCCACCGGCATCTTTGACCTGAAGACCCAAGGCAGCCTGACGGCGGCCCTGTCGCTTCTGGATCAGAAGCCGCTGGAGGTCATGCGCAAGGCTGAGCGCGGCATTGACCTGGCCGAGGGGGATGCCGAGGTCGAGGTGCACATGGTGCTGCCGCTACGCAAGGGCCTGAAGATCGCGGATGTCGATTATGAGGCGCGCGCGCAACTCGCGAATGTCCGCTCCGACACGATCGTGGAAGGCAAGCAGTTGCTTGCGCCCCGGCTAAGCGTGATTGCGGACAAGGACGGGGTCAGCGTCTCTGGCGCGGGCACGCTTTCGGGCGCGCGGTTCGACGCGACCTGGCGCCAAAGTGCCGCGCCAGAGGAAAAGGGCCACAGCACGGTCGCGGGAACGGTGGAGCTTTCGCCCGGGTTCCTGACCGCGTTCGGCCTCAGCCTGCCGGAGGAGGTGTTTACCGGGCGCGGAAGCGGCGAAATCGCGCTGGACCTCACCAAGGGGGAACCCACGCGCTACCACCTGACGTCGGGCCTTGGCGGGATCACGATGGCAATCCCGGCCCTTGGCTGGTCGAAGGCCCCGGGCACGCAGGGTCGGCTGGATGTCGCAGGTGTTCTTGGGCACCCCACAACGGTCGAGTCGCTTGAATTGGAGGTCGGCGGGCTATCGGTCTTGGGCGACGTGACCATGGCCGCGGACGGTGGGCTTGAGGCCGCGCGCTTCCCGCAAGTCACGCTCGGGGGCTGGTTCGAGGGGGCGGTCGAGCTTCTGGGGCGCGGCAAGGGCCTGCCCGCGGCGATCGTGATCACCGGGGGCACGGCCGATCTGACCCGTGGCCAACTTGGCGGCGCGGGCGGCGGGGGCAATTCGGGGCCGATCTCGGTGGCGCTAGACCGGTTGCAGGTGACCGAGGGGATTGGCCTGACCCGGTTCCGGGGCGATTTTACCGTCAACGAGGGGCTCCAGGGGCGTTTCACCGGCCTCGTGAACGGCGCGGCGCCGGTCAACGGTGCCGTCGTGCCAGCAGGCGGGCGGACGGCGTACCGGGTGCAGTCCGATGACGCTGGCGCCGTCCTGAGCGCGGCGGGCGTGTTCGGAAAGGCTCGTGGCGGAACGCTAGACCTGGCGCTTCGGCCCGAGGGCGAGAAGGGGCGCTACGCTGGAACGGTCGAGATGTCGTCGATCCGTGTGGTCGATGCGCCGGTGCTGGCGGGGCTGCTCGACGCAGTGTCGGTCGTCGGCCTGATCGACCAGTTGAGGGGGCCGGGGATCCTGTTCAACAAGGCCTCCGGGGCGTTCCGCATGACGCCGGAGGCCGTGGAAATCAGCGAGGGCGCGGCGACTGGCGCTTCCATGGGGATATCGGTCGCGGGCCTCTACCACGCCGACCGCAAGGAGATGGACTTGCAAGGCACCATCTCTCCGATCTACCTGCTCAACGGAATCGGGCGGATCGTCTCGAAAAAGGGGGAGGGGCTTTTTGGCTTCAATTACACGATGAAGGGCCCGACCTCGGCCCCGCGCATCCGCGTCAACCCGCTCTCGCTCCTGACGCCCGGGATGTTCCGGGAAATCTTCCGCTCCGCGCCCCCGACGATAGACGAATGAAACTTTCCGACTTCGATTTCGACCTGCCCGAGGCGCTGATCGCGACCCGTCCCGCAAACCCGCGAAGCGCGGCCCGGCTTCTGGTCGTGGAGGGCGACCGGATTGTGGACCGGCATGTGCGTGAGCTTGTCGATCTGCTGCGCCCGGGCGACCGGCTGGTCTTGAATGACACCCGCGTGATCCCCGCCCGGCTGAGCGGCACCCGTACGCGCGAGACGGGGCAGGGACCGGTCAGCGCGCGGATCGAGGCGACGCTGCTGGAGCCGCGCCCCGGGGGTGCCTGGGCCGCGTTGCTGAAACCCCTGCGCAAGGTGAAGGAGGGCGAGGAGATCCGCTTTTCCGACCGCCTCACCGCGCGGGTCGCGTCCATTGCCGAGGGGCAGGCGGACCTGGCCTTCAACCTTGAGGGCGAGGATTTCGACGCCGCGCTGGCCGAGGCGGGCGACATGCCCTTGCCGCCCTATATCGCTGCGCTGCGGGCACCAGACGCCCGGGACAAGACCGACTACCAGACCGTCTGGGCGCGCCATTCCGGCGCGGTCGCGGCGCCCACGGCCTCACTTCACTTCGACGAGGCGCTGCTCGCCGCGCTGAAGGCCCGGGGCGTCGATTTCACCCATGTCACGCTGCATGTGGGCGCGGGCACCTTCCTGCCGGTGAAGGTAGAGGACGTGACGACCCACAGGATGCACGCCGAATGGGGCGAGGTCACGGAACGGGCCGCGGCAGAGATCAACGCAACCAAGGCGGCGGGCGGCCGGGTGATCCCGGTCGGCACAACGGCCCTGAGGCTAATCGAGACGGCGGCGCGGTCGGGGCGGGTGGAACCCTGGCGTGGCCCCACGGATATCTTCATCTACCCGGGCTTCGTCTTTCACGCGACCGACGCGCTGATGACCAACTTCCACCTGCCCAAGTCCACGCTGCTGATGCTTGTCTCGGCGCTGATGGGGACGGAGAGGATGCGAAAGGTCTATGCGCATGCCGTCACCTCGGGATATCGTTTCTTCTCGTACGGGGATGCCTCGCTTCTGATCCCGGACTGGGGTGAGTGACGCATCCGGGGGCCAGGGTGTCGCAGCCGCCCTTGGCGCGGCGGGACGACAGAGCTAGCAAGTAGAAAAGACGCCGGAGACCTCATGCTGACCGTTCTTCGTAATTCCTGGGCCCTGTTGCTGGGCATGATGCTTCTGATGATCGGCAACGGCGTGCAGGGCACCCTGCTGGGCATCCGCGGTTCGATCGAGGGATTCAGTACCACCCAGATGTCCTTCGTGATGTCGGCCTATTTCCTGGGCTTTCTCTTCGGCTCACGCATGACGCCGGACATGATCCGCCGGGTCGGCCATGTGCGGGTCTTCGCGGCGCTCGGCTCGATGATCTCGGCGGTGTTGGTCGCCTATGCGGCCGCGCCGGACTGGATCGTCTGGGTGGTGATGCGGGTGCTGATCGGCTTTTCCTTTTCGGGGGTCTACATCACCGCCGAAAGCTGGCTGAACAACGCCTCGACCAACGAGACGCGCGGCCAGGCGCTGTCGCTTTACATGATCATGCAGATGCTGGGCATCATCTCTTCCCAGGCGCTGCTGAACCTTGGGGACCCCTCGGGTTATTTCCTGTTCGTCATCCCCTCGATCCTCGTCTCTGTCGCCTTCACGCCGATCCTTCTGTCGGCCAGCAAGGCCCCGGCGTTCGAGCTGACGAAGCCCCTGAACTTCGTCAGCCTCTACCGCACCTCGCCGCTGGGCTGCGTCGGCATCTTCATCCTGGGGGGCATCTTTTCGGCGCAGTTCGGCATGGCCTCGGTCTGGGGTTCCGCGGTCGGGCTCAGCGTGCGCGACCTGTCGATCTTCGTCGCGAGCATCTATATCGGCGGGCTGGTGTCGCAATATCCCATCGGCTGGCTGTCCGACCGGATGGACCGCAGAAAGCTGGTCTTCGCGCTGTCGGTTCTGGGCGCGGTCGCAACGGTGATCCCCTTCCTGGTCAACGCCAACTTTGCGGCGTTGGTGCTGGTCGGGGCGGTCATGGGCGGTGTCTCCAACCCGCTTTATTCGCTGCTTGTGGCCTATACCAATGACTTCCTTGACCCGCATGACATGGCGGCCGCCTCGGCCGGGCTGATCTTCATCAACGGTGTGGGCGCGATCGGCGGCCCGCTCCTGACCGGCTGGATCATGGCGCATCTCGGACCCGACGGCTTTTTCCTGTTCATCGCGGTCCTTTTTGGCGCCATGGCATCCTACGCGGCCTGGCGGATGACGCGCCGCCCGTCTCCCACGACCGAGCAGACCGGGGCCTTCACGCCGCTGTCGCCGACCGCCTCTGCCGTCGCCGTCGAGGTGGCGATCGAGGCGGCGATCGAGGCGCGCGCGGAGCCGCCGCGCGAAGAGGACGCCGAATAACGCTGGTCAAGCGCCGCATCCCCTGCCAACCTTGGGCAAAACGAAGGGAGGCCGGCGATGAACGAGGCGAAGGAGATCGTCCACTACTGGCTTGAAGATGTGGGCCCGGATGGCTGGTACGCGGCGGTCGATGCGGTGGACGCCGAGATCCGCAAGCGGTTCCTCGACCTCTGGGAGAAGGCGCATGCCGGCGCGCTCACCCAGTGGTGCGAAACCGCCGAAGGCGCGCTGGCCTATCTGATCCTGACCGACCAGTTCCCGCGCAACATGTTCCGGGGCGATCCGCGGTCCTTCGCGACCGACGCGGCGGCGCGCGCGGCGGCGCGGGTGGCGGTGGGGCAGGGGCTGGACCTCGCCATCGCCGAACCCGCGCGGGTCTTCTTCTACATGCCCTTCGAACATTCCGAGGATCTTGAGGACCAGGACTTCGCCGTGGACCTGATGGACCGCAACCTGCCCGAAACCGGTGCCGAGTTTGCCGTGCATTCCCGGGCGCACCGGGAAATCATCCGCCGCTACGGCCGCTTCCCCTTCCGCAATGCCGCCTTGGGCCGGCAAACGACAAAGGAGGAGCGCGCCTTCCTTGATGGGGGCGGCTATGGCGCGATCGTCCGGGAACTGGGTGGCTAGCCATGCGCAAGACGCAAGGCAACTATCTTCTCGCGAAGTTGCGGGCGCCGAGGAAATAGTTTAATGGCAAACTACTTTTTTCAGAGGGAGGAGATACCGTGGCGCAAACGTTCGACATGATCGTGATCGGGGCCGGTCCAGGCGGCTATGTGGCCGCCATCCGTGGCGCCCAGCTTGGGCTCAAGGTCGCGATCGTGGAACGCGAACACCTGGGGGGCATCTGCCTGAACTGGGGCTGCATCCCGACCAAGGCGCTTCTGCGCTCGGCCGAGGTCTTCCACCTGATGCACCGCGCCAAGGAGTTCGGGCTCAAGGCCGATGGCATCGGCTATGACCTCGACGCGGTTGTGGCCCGCTCGCGCGGGGTGGCCAAGCAGCTTTCGGGCGGCATCGGCCACCTGATGAAGAAGAACAAGGTCACCGTCTTCATGGGGGCGGCCACGCTGCCAAAGAAGGGCACGGTCAGCGTGAAGACCGAGAAGGGGACCGAGGAACTCACGGCGAAAGCCATCGTTCTGGCGACCGGCGCGCGGGCGCGCGAGCTTCCGGGGCTGGAGGCTGATGGCGACCTCGTCTGGACCTACAAGCACGCGCTGGCGCCCAAGCGGATGCCTGAGAAGCTGCTGGTGATCGGCTCTGGCGCCATCGGGATCGAGTTCGCGAGCTTCTTCAACACGCTGGGCGCCGACACGACCGTGGTCGAGGTCATGGACCGTGTCCTGCCCGTCGAAGACGCGGAGATCTCGGCCTTCGCGAAGAAGCAATTCGTGAAGCAGGGTATTAAGATTGTCGAGAAGGCCGCGGTCAAGAAGCTGGACCGCAAGCCCGGCGTTGGCGTCACCGCGCATATCGAAAAGGACGGCAAGACCGAGACGCAGGAGTTCGACACGGTCATCTCCGCCGTTGGCATCGTTGGCAATGTCGAGAACCTCGGGCTTGAGGCGCTTGGCGTGAAGATCGACCGGACGCATGTGGTCACGGACGCATACTGTCGCACCGGGGTCGAGGGGCTTTACGCCATCGGCGACATCGCCGGCGCCCCTTGGTTGGCCCACAAGGCCAGCCACGAAGGCGTGATGGTTGCCGAGCTGATCGCGGGGCAGCACCCGCACCCGATCAAGCCGAACTCGATCGCAGGCTGCACCTATTGCCACCCGCAAGTGGCCAGCGTCGGCCTGACCGAGGCGAAGGCGAAAGAGGCAGGCTATCAGGTCAAGGTCGGCCGCTTCCCCTTTATCGGCAACGGGAAGGCGATTGCGCTCGGCGAACCGGAGGGGCTGATCAAGACGGTGTTCGACGCCAAGACCGGCGAGCTTCTGGGCGCCCACATGGTCGGCGCCGAAGTGACCGAGCTGATTCAGGGCTACGTCGTGGGCCGCAGCCTGGAGACGACCGAGGGCGAGTTGATGGAAACCGTCTTCCCGCACCCGACGCTCAGCGAGATGATGCACGAGGCCGTTCTGGATGCCTACGGACGCGCGCTTCACATCTGACCGGATGGGGGCTCTGCCCCCGTCCCCGCCACGCGCGGACCCCCCCGGAGTATTTCGGCCAGAATGAAGGGCCGCGACATTCAATAAGGCGGCACCCCGCCTCGGGCGGCGGATGCCGGGGAAGCGGGGCGCTTTCACTCTGGGCGGTCATCGGCGCTCCCGCCTGTACCGCGGAACCAGAAGAACGGAAATTCCTTTCATTCTGGTTAAAATACTCTCGGGGGGCGCGGGGGGCAGACGGCCCCCCGTTCCTACCTTTCCACCTGGCCGCCGGCGGCGATCCAGTCGCCTAAGCCGCCGATGTTGTAGACCTCGTCATAGCCAAGGTCGCGCAGCATCTGCACCGCCATCTGGCTGCGTCCGCCCGCCGCACAGTATAGTGCGACCGGGCCGTCCCGGGTCAGGCACTCAGGGCAGTCCGGCGCCTTCGGGTCGCAGCGCATCTTGACGAAGGCAAGCGGGATATGCAGCGCGCCCACGGCCTTGCCCGAGGCCGCGACCTCCGCCGGTTCGCGAACGTCGATCACGACGAGCGACCCGTCGGCTGCGCGGGCGACGGCCTCCTGCGGGCTGATGCGGCCCGAACCGCGATCGGGTTTGCGGAATGAAAGCATTCTGGTCATCTCCTGTTTCGCGGTTTGGGCGCGCTCTTTCCGCAAAGATACATTCGAATAAGGGAATATTAAAGACCGGCGGTGTCGTGCCTACAAAAAATCTCCCGCATGCGATGTTCATCGTATGTTCACTATTAGTAGTTGGAGACTCGCCCGCCGTGGACTATGTCTGGACCGCGAACTGCGGGGGCGGATATGGCGGAACAGAAATTCATCGAAGTGCGGGGCGCGCGGGAGCACAACCTCAAGTCCATCGACGTGGATATCCCGCGCGACCGTCTGACCGTGATCACCGGGCTGTCTGGGTCGGGCAAGTCCTCGCTCGCTTTCGACACGATCTATGCCGAGGGTCAGCGGCGCTATGTCGAAAGCCTCAGCGCCTATGCCCGTCAGTTTCTTGACATGATGGGCAAGCCGGACGTTGACCATATCTCGGGCCTGAGCCCTGCGATCTCGATCGAGCAGAAGACAACCTCGAAGAACCCCCGTTCGACCGTGGGCACGGTGACCGAGATCTACGATTACCTGCGGCTTTTGTTCGCGCGGGTGGGGACGCCCTACAGTCCCGCCACCGGCAAGCCCATTGCGGCGCAGCAGGTGCAGGACATGGTTGATGCGGTCATGGCCATGCCCGAGGGTACGCGCGGCTACCTGATGGCGCCGGTGGTGCGCGACCGAAAGGGCGAATACCGCAAGGAGTTCCTCGACTGGCGCAAGCAGGGGTTCCAGCGGGTCAAGGTGGACGGGCAGTTCCATGACCTTGAGGAACCGCCGACGCTCGACAAGAAGTTCCGGCATGACATTGATGTGGTGGTGGACCGCATCGTCGTGCGCGAGGGGCTGGAGACGCGCCTCGCCGACAGTTTCCGCACCGCGCTGAACCTGGCCGACGGGATCGCGATCCTGGAAACCGCGCCGACAGAGGGGGAGGGCGAGCGCATCGTCTTTTCGGAGAAGTTTGCCTGCCCGGTCTCCGGCTTCACGATCCCCGAGATCGAGCCGCGACTTTTTTCCTTCAACGCGCCCTTCGGCGCCTGCCCGACCTGTGACGGGCTGGGGGTGGAGCTTTTCTTCGACGAACGGCTGGTCGTCCCGGACGTGATGTTGAAGCTGAAGGACGGCGCGCTCGCCCCCTGGAACAAGGGCAAGTCGCCCTATTTCACCCAGACCATCGACGCGCTGGCCCGTCACTACGGGTTCGATGCCAAAAAGCCCTGGAAGGACTTGCCGGAGCCCGTCCATCAACTGTTCCTCTATGGCTCGGGCGAGGAGGAGATCCCCTTCCGCTTCGACGAGGGCGGCCGCGTTTACGAGGTCACGCGTACTTTTGAGGGCGTGATCCCGAACATGGAACGGCGCTACCGCGAAACCGACAGCGCCTGGGTGCGCGAGGAGTTCGAGCGCTATCAGAACAACCGCCCCTGCGGGGCCTGCGGCGGGTACCGCCTGCGGCCTGAGGCGCTGGCCGTCAAGATCGCGGGGATTCATGTCGGCCAGGTCGTGCAGATGTCGATCCGTGAGGCCTATGACTGGATCGACACGGTTCCCGCGGCGCTTACCGCGCAGCGGAACGAGATTGCCCGCGCGATCCTGAAGGAAATCCGCGAACGGCTCGGGTTCCTAAATAACGTGGGTCTCGAATACCTGACGCTATCGCGCAACGCAGGAACCCTCTCGGGTGGGGAAAGCCAGCGCATCCGGTTGGCCAGCCAGATCGGCTCAGGGCTGACGGGGGTGCTTTACGTGCTCGACGAGCCCTCGATCGGCCTGCACCAGCGCGACAACGACCGGCTGTTGGGGACGCTGAAGAACCTGCGTGATCAGGGCAACACGGTGCTTGTTGTCGAGCATGACGAAGAGGCGATCCGCGAGGCAGACTATGTGCTGGACATCGGCCCCGGTGCGGGCGTCCACGGCGGGCAGGTAGTGTCACGCGGCACCCCGGCGGAAATCACCGCCGACCCCGCATCGCTGACCGGGCAGTACCTGGCGGGCAAGCGGGAAATCGCTGTGCCGAAGGTCCGGCGCAAGGGCAGCGGAAAGAAGCTGAGCGTGATAGGTGCCTCGGGCAACAACCTCAAGGACGTGACGGCGGAGTTCCCGCTGGGCAAATTCGTCTGCGTGACCGGCGTGTCGGGCGGCGGCAAGTCGACGCTGACGGTCGAGACGCTTTACAGGAACGCCGCGCTGCGACTGAACGGCGCGCGCGAGACACCGGCGCCCTGCGAAACGATCAAGGGGTTCGAGCATCTCGACAAGGTCATCGACATCGACCAGCGCCCCATCGGCCGTACGCCGCGGTCGAACCCCGCGACATACACTGGCGCCTTCACCCCCATCCGCGACTGGTTCGCGGGCCTGCCGGAGGCCAAGGCGCGCGGCTACCAGCCGGGCCGCTTCAGCTTCAACGTCAAGGGTGGGCGCTGCGAGGCCTGCCAGGGCGACGGCGTCATCAAGATCGAGATGCACTTCCTGCCCGACGTCTATGTGACCTGCGAAACCTGCAAGGGCCACCGCTACAACCGCGAGACGCTGGAGATCAAGTTCAAGGGCAAGTCCATCGCCGACGTGCTTGAGATGACCTGCGAGGATGCGCGCGAGTTCTTCCAGGCGATCCCCGCCATTCGGGAAAAGATGGAGGCGCTTTGCCAGGTTGGCCTTGGCTACATCAAGGTCGGCCAGCAGGCGACGACGCTTTCGGGCGGCGAGGCCCAGCGGGTGAAGCTCTCGAAGGAACTCAGCCGCCGGGCCACGGGGCGCACGCTTTACATCCTCGATGAACCAACGACCGGCCTGCATTTCGAGGATGTGCGTAAGCTACTGGAAGTGCTTCACGAACTGGTCGAGCAGGGTAACACCGTGGTCGTGATCGAACATAACCTCGACGTGATCAAGACCGCCGACTGGATCATCGACATCGGCCCCGAAGGCGGCGACGGCGGCGGTGAGATCGTGGCTGAGGGAACCCCCGAGGCGATCGCCAAGGAGCCCCGCAGCCATACCGGCCGTTACCTGGGAACAATGCTCAAGGCGCGCGGCCGGGTCGCGGCGGAATAAGGCGTGGCCGCGCGGGCTCCTGCCCCTTGGCCACGCCCCGGTGCCTAGCGGATCAGGATCTTTTCATCGGGCAGGTGTTGAGCCCGAGGATCGTGTAAAGCGGGCAGGTGCCCAGAAGCCCTGTCGCCAGCGGGATGATCCCCAGCAGGTAAAGCCAGCGCATTGACGCGTCGGCATTCATGAAGAATCCCGCGATCAGCGCGACCCCGAGGATGACCCGCAGGATGCGGTCGATCCCGCCTACGTTGTTCTTGAGCATCAGAACCCTCCGTGACTGCCCGATTTCGCCCCCCTTTGTGCGTCGGGGTGCAGGGGGACTATGGAGGGGTAGTCACGGTTTGTCTGTGATCTTGTCACCTTAGCGCGCCGTGGCCGCAAGCCGACCAAGCGCGGGGGCATCGCGCAGGATGACCGCGCCCCGCTCAGTTTCCACCCAGCCGTCGCGGGCGAAGGCCTCAAGCCTGCGCGACACGACCTCGCGCGCGGTGCCGATGCGGGCGGCAAGTTCCTGGTGGGTGGCGCGGACCCATCCATCCTCGGCCAGCGTCAGCAGCGCCTCAGCCAGGCGCGCCTCGACCCGGATGAAGGCCACGCGCTCCAGCACGTGCATCATGCCCTGCATCCGCGCTGCGAAGGCGGCGAAGACATGGGTGCGGAAGGCAGCCGATTGGTCCATCAGCCCAAGGAAGGCGTCGCGGGGCACAAGAACGACCCGCGTGTCGGTCGCGGTGATCGCCTCTGCCGAATAATCCTCGCCACCGAGCAGGCCTAGGGTGGTCTGCACGCAGGACCCGCCCGGCTCCACCGTGTAAAGCAGGATCTCACGCCCAGTGGTGCCGGTCAGGTATACATCGATACGCCCGTCAAGCACGATGACGAAGCCGCGTGCGCTGTCACCGGGACGAAAGAGGATGGTGCCACCTGCAACATCGGTCGGAACCAACTGGCCCAAACGCGCCCGCGCCGCCGCATCCAGCCACGCCAGGCCAGCGGCGCCGTCAAGCCAGCTCAAGGCCGCTCAGTCCAGGATCGCGCTGACCGCGCGCAGCACCGTGACAATCGTGTAGGTATCCTCGTTCACGACAAGTATGTTGCCGTCAACGATCAGGTAGCGCTGGCCCGGGCCAAGCGGCGGCAGGCCGTAGCGATCCGGGTAGCGGATGCGGTGGTAATCATAGTCGCCGACATAGTCCCCCCGGTGCCAGGATTTCTTGGCGAGTCCCGGCGGCACGCAGGCCGGGTTCTTCTTTGCCAGCCCGGGCGGGCAGTTCTTCGGCCCGGCTGCCGCCGGAACGGCGGCAAGGGCGGTCAGCAGGACGGCAAGGATCGCGAGCGGCTTCATGAGGGTCTCCTTCTGGCCGCGAACATAACGCCGTTCGCAGCCAGAAGGCAGGGGCAAAGCGCCGTGGGCGGCGGAATTCAGCCTCTGTGCCGTTTTTCAAAGCGTGGGAGCATGGCGGAAAAGTCCATGCCGCGACCGTCCTCGGCCTCCACGAAGGTTTCATAAAGGCGGGTCGCCAGCTCGCCCATCGGCGTGTCGGCATCGGCGCTGCTGGCGGCCTGCTGCGACAGGCGCAGGTCTTTCAGCATCAGTTCCGCCGCGAAGCCCGGCTTGTAATCGTTGTCGGCGGGCGATTTGGGCCCAACGCCCGGGGCCGGGCAATAGGCGTTCATCGTCCAGGAATAGCCCGAGGAGGTGGAGACCACGTCGAACATCTTCTGCCGGTCAAGGCCCAGCTTATCGGCCAGGGCGAAAGCCTCGCAGGTGGCGATCATGGTCACGCCGAGGATCATGTTGTTGCAGATCTTGGCGGCCTGACCTGCGCCCGCGTCGCCGCAATGGACCGCCTTCTGGCCCATGATGTCGAACAAAGGCTTCACCTTGTCAAAGGATGCCGCATCGCCCCCCACCATGAAGGTGAGCGTGCCGGCGGCTGCCCCGCCGACGCCGCCCGAGACCGGCGCATCGAGCGCGCCAAGCCCCGCCGTGCGGGCGTCCGCCGCGACGGCCCGGGCGCTTTCGACATCGACGGTCGAGCAGTCGCACAGGACCGCGCCCGCAGCCATCGCAGGGATCACCTCGGCGGCGACCGCGCGCAGGATCGCGCCATTGGGCAGCATGGTGATCACGACCTCGGCCCCGGCCGCGGCAGCGGCGGCGCTGTCGGCCTTCACGACGCCTTCCGGCATCGGCGCCGCGGTGTCGAACCCTGCTACCTGATGCCCGGCCTTCACGAGGTTCGCCGCCATCGGCGCGCCCATGTTGCCCAGACCGATGAATCCGATCTTCATGTCTTACTCCTTTTCGAAGGTCAGGGCCTCGGCCCCGAGCGGCATCAGCAGTCTCTCGATATCGTCTGCCGTGACCGCCTCGGGGCCGGCGTGACGCCAACGCGGGTTGCGATCCTTGTCGATGATCGCGGCGCGGATGCCCTCGATGAAATCCGCATGCTCCATCGCACGGTAGGTAAATCGGTATTCCAGCGCCAGCGCCTCGCGCATCGTGGGGGTTCCGCGCAGGCGGCGGATCATCTCGATGGTGCAGGCGGCGGACAGCGGGGCCGCACGGGCCAGGGCGCGGGCGGTCTCGGCGGCGAAGTCGCTGGACTCAGCGGTCAGCGCGGCGGCGATATCGGCAAGCGTCGAGGGCGCGAAGAGCCGGTCGATCGCGGGGCTGAGGGCGGCTAGGCGACCCTCGGGTGCCTCCTTGGCAGCCGCGGCGATGAGGCCCGCGTCACCGGTGTCGATCAGGCGGGTCTTCAGCGCTTCCCATGCGGCCTCCGGGACGAACTGGTCGGCGAATCCGGCCAGGATCGCGTCGGCTGGTCCGAGCCGCACGCCCGTGGTGCCGATGTATTCGCCAAGGCGCCCCGGTGCTGTCGCGAGGATGAAGCTGCCGCCGACATCCGGCACCAGGCCGATGCCACACTCGGGCATCGCCACCTGCGCACTTTCGCCCACGATCCGGTGGCTTCCGTGGCAGCCCACGCCCACGCCGCCGCCCATGGTGAACCCTTGCAGGAAGCTCACGACCGGCTTGGGATATTCCGCGATCCGGGCGTTCATGCGGTATTCGTCGGCCCAGAACTTGCGGCCGTAGGTGTAGTCTCCCGCCTTGCCGGTCGCATACATCTCGGCGATGTCGCCGCCCGCGCTGAAGGCGCGATCGCCCTCCGCGTCGATCAGGATCAGCGCGAGCTCCGGGTCCTTAGCCCAGGCGATCAGCGCCGCGTCGATTTCCAGGCACATGGCGTAGGTCAGGGCGTTCAGCGCCTTGGGACGGTTCAGCGTGATGCGCCCCGCGCGGCCTTCCTTGCGGATCAGGATATCGGGCATCATCCCCTCTCGGCCAGCAGCGCGCGGGCGGTGATGAGGCGCATGATCTCATTCGTGCCCTCAAGGATCTGATGGACGCGCAGGTCGCGCACGGTCTTTTCGACCCCGTAATCGGCCAGGTAGCCGTATCCGCCATGCAGTTGCAGGCACTGGTTGGCGACATCAAAGGCGTTGTCGGTCACCAGAAGCTTCGCCATGGCGCAGAACTTGGTCGCATCGGGCGCCTTGCGGTCGAGCTTCCAGGCCGCCTGGCGCAGGAAGGTCCGGGCCGATTGCAGCTTGACCTCCATCTCCGCCAGGCGAAACTGCAGCGCCTGGAACTGGTCGATGGATCGGCCGAAGGCCTTGCGTTCGCCCATGTAGACAAGCGTCGCGTCCAGCGCCGCCTGCGCTGCGCCAAGCGCCGAGGCCGAGATGTTCAGCCGCCCGCCGTCCAGCCCTGCCATTGCGTAGGTGAACCCGCGGCCTTCTTCGCCCAGCAGGTTTTCAGCCGGAATCGTGCAGTCGTCGAACTGCACCTGCGCGGTGGGCTGGGCACGCCAGCCCATCTTGTCCTCGAAGGCGCCGAAGGAAAGCCCCGGCGTCCCCGCCTCGATGACCACGGCAGAGATGCCCTTCGGCCCCTCTGCGCCGGTGCGCACCATCGTCAGATAGGCGTCCGAATAGCCGCCGCCCGAGATGAAGGCCTTGGTGCCGTTCAGCCGCCAGCCTTCGTTCGTCCGTTCGGCCCGCGTGCGCAGCGCCGCCGCGTCCGAGCCCGACCCCGGTTCCGTCAGGCAGTAGGAGAACACGGTTTCCAGCGTGCACATCGCGGGCAGCCAGCGCGCCTTGTCCTCGGGGCTGCCGAACTTGTCGATCATGCCCGCGCACATGTTGTGGATCGACAGGAATGCGCCCACCGCTGGGCAGGCCATGGCCAGCGCCTCGAAGACCAGCGTGCCATCAAGCCGGGTCAAGCCCGAGCCGCCGTATTCCTCGCTCACATAGATGCCGCCGAGCCCCAGCGCACCGAGTTCGGGCCAGAGCGTCTTCGGGATCGTGCCCTCCGCTTCCCACTTTCGGGCGTTGGGGGCGATATGCTCCTGCCCGAAGGCATGAGCCATGTCGAAGATCGCCTGCTGTTCCTCGGTCAGGGCAAAATCCATCAAAGCCTCCCGCGACGCTGAATTGAACGGACGTTAAATTCCAACTGTTACAGGAATTTTGCAAGGGCCGATGCGCGGGCCGTTTTGGTGGGCCGGGCGCCGCTAAAGTTTGCCGCAAATCCGATGAATGTGAAACGTGCGTCTTCGGTGGCCGTTAAGAATCGCGGCGCTACTACGAGGGCACCGAAACAGCCAAGCAGGGGAAACTGTATGACACTGGCGAATTCGACCTGGTACCTCGACGTGAACGAAGGGGGCGCCAAGCCGTTCATCATCAAGGTGGTCTTCGGGCCGCAGAACAATGACGGCGGCTCCGTCACCTTCGGTAGCCTGACCGGGCAATGGGCGGAATCCAACGGACTTTTCACGATCGAACTGCCGGGCGGAAGCTTCGGGTTCGACACGATCTGGACGGGCGAATACCGGGGCAAGGCGGGATCGGGCTTTGGCTCGCCGGAGTTCAACAACATGGCCTTCGACTTCTCGATGACCACGACGCCCCCCGCGACCGGCGCGCTGTCTGACATTGGCGAGCTCTTGCAGGGTCTTCAGAAACGGGCCGCCTGAGGGCATGAAAAAGGGGCGCGGCCTGTGCCGCGCCCCGATCATTTCCGTCGGCGGATAGGGTCAGTCCATCGCCTTGAACGCGAACTCCCCGCCTTCCTTGATGCCCGAGAACCAGCGCGCCGTGACGGTCTTGGTCTTGGTGTAGAAGCGGAAGGCGTCGGGCCCATACTGGTTCAGGTCGCCGAAGGCCGACTTTTTCCAGCCGCCGAAGGAGAAGTAGGACAGCGGCACCGGGATCGGGAAGTTGATGCCCACCATGCCCACGTTGACACGGGACGCGAAGTCGCGGGCGGTGTCGCCATCGGCGGTGAAGATCGCCGTGCCGTTGCCGTAGGGGTTGTCCATCGTCAGCCTCAGCGCTTCGTCATAGGTCTTGGCGCGGACCTGGCTCAGGACGGGGCCGAAGATCTCTTCCTTGTAGATGTCCATCTCGGCCGTGACGTTGTCAAACAGCGTCGGGCCGACGAAGAAGCCGTTCTCATACCCCTGGAGCGTGAAATCGCGACCGTCGGTCACAAGCGTCGCGCCCTGTTCCACGCCGGAGGTGATCAGCCCCTTGACCCGCTCTTGCGATGCGCGGGTGATCAGCGGGCCGTAGTCCACATCCTCGCCCGCGGTGTAGGGGCCGACCTTCAGCTTCTCGATGCGCGGCACCAGCCGTTCGATCAGCGCGTCGGCGGTCTTGTCACCGACCGGGACCGCAACCGAGATTGCCATGCAGCGTTCGCCCGCCGCGCCAAAGCCCGCGCCGACCAGCGCGTCGGCGGCCTTGTCCATGTCGGCATCCGGCATGATGATCATGTGGTTCTTCGCACCGCCGAAGCACTGCGCGCGCTTGCCGTTCGAAGCCGCGCGGCCATAGATGTACTGCGCGATCGGCGTGGAGCCGACGAAGCCAACGGCCTGGATCGTCTCGTGGTCAAGGATCGCGTCGACGACTTCCTTGTCGCCGTTGACGACCTGAAGCACGCCATCGGGCAGGCCCGCCTCTTGCAGCAGTTCCGCCAGCAGGAGCGAGGTCGAGGGACAGCGCTCGGACGGTTTGAGGATCATCGCGTTGCCGCTGGCCAGCGCCGGCGCCATCTTCCACAGCGGGATCATGGCGGGGAAGTTGAAGGGCGTGATGCCGGCGACGACACCAAGCGGCTGGCGCATCGAGAAGAGGTCGATCCCCGGGCCGCCGTCGTTCATGTATTCGCCCTTGAGAAGCGCGGGCGCGCCCATGCAGACCTCGACGACCTCAAGACCACGCTGCACGTCGCCGCGGGCGTCGGGCAGGGTCTTGCCGTGCTCGCGGCTGACGGCCTCGGCGAGCTTGTCCATGTTCTCGTTGATGAGGGCGGCGAATTTCATCATCACCCGCGCGCGGCGCTGCGGGTTGGTCGCGCCCCAGGCGACCTGGGCCTTGGCGGCGTCGTCCACCGCGGCGCTGAGTTCCGCGACGGAAGCCAGCGGCACCTTGGCCTGAACTTCGCCGGTGGCGGGGTTGAAGACATCGGTGAAGCGCCCGGTGGTGCCCTTCACATGCTTGCCGTTGATCCAGTGGGTCAGTTCTTGCATTTCAAGCCTCCCGAATGTGCTGGGCGCACAATAGTCTTGCAGAATTGCGTGGAAAAGAGGCAGTTTCCCAAATGTGTTTTGCATTTTTGCAGGGGGTGGCTCGATGGCCGATTGGGATGATCTGCGAATATTCCTTGCTGTTGCCCGGGCAGAAAGCCTCTCCGGGGCGGGTAAGGTCTTGAAGCTCGACCCCGCCACGGTCGGCCGGCGCGTCGCCCGGCTGGAGGAGCGGATGGCGGCGCGGCTCTTCGTGCGCTCCGCGCAAGGTTACGCGCTGACGGGCGAGGGGCAGCGCCTTCAGGCCCATGCGACGCGCGTCGAACAGGCGGTGACCGAGGCGATCGAGGATGTCGGGGCAGAGGGTCCCGGCCTGACCGGCCAGATCCGGATCGGCGCGCCGGACGGCTGCGCGAACTACCTGCTGCCGCAGATCGTCGCGCAGATTTGCGCCGACCATCCGGGGCTGGAGGTTCAGATCGTCGCCCAGCCGCGCGTCTTCAACCTGTCCAAGCGTGAGGCCGACGTCGCCATCGCGGTCAGCCCGCCGGTCGCGGGCCACCTGACGGTGCAGCGGCTGACCGACTACAAGCTGCACATGGCGGCGGCGCAGGAATACCTTGATCGTCACCCACCGATCGAGAGTCTTGCCGACCTGAAGGGACACCCCACCATCGGCTATATCCCCGACCTGATCTTCGACAAGGAACTCGACTACCAGTCCGAGGCGGGGATGGAGAGTGTCACGCTTGCCTCGAACTCGGTCTCGGTGCAGCTGAACTGGGTGCGGATCGGGGCCGGGATCGCGGTGGTGCATGATTTCGCGCTTCCCGCATTGCCGGGGCTGGTGAAGATTCTGCCGGACCAGTTGTCGCTGACGCGCTCCTTCTACTTGATCCGGCATCCTGAGGATCGGCGCGTCGAGCGGCTGAACCGGTTTTCCGAATTGCTTGGCCAGGGCGTGCGCCGGGAGGTCGCCCGGCTGGAATCCCTGTCTTGACAGAATGTTGCCTAACGGAGACGCTGAGAGAAAGGATCGTTCTGTCAGGAGGTTGTCATGCAGGTTCATCAGATGCTCCGCGCCAAGTCCCAGGGGCAAATCGTCACCGTGAAGCCGGAGAGCTCGGTGGCCGATGCCGCGCGCCTGCTGTCCGAACGGCGGATCGGCGCGGTGATCGTCTCGATCGACGGCAAGCAGCCGCTCGGCATCCTCTCCGAACGCGACATCGTGCGGGACCTTGGGCGCCGCGGCGCCTCCTGCATGGCCGACAAGGTCGAGGCGCTGATGACGCGCAACCTGATCAGCTGCGCCCCTGACGATTCTGCCGACAGCGTGCTGGAGCGGATGACCCAGGGCCGGTTCCGCCACATGCCGGTGATGCAGGACGGCGCGATGATCGGCATCATCTCGATCGGGGACGTGGTGGCGGCGCGGATTTCCGAACTGGCGATGGAGAAGGACGCGCTGGCGGGGATGATCATGGGGAACTGAGCCCGCCGGGCTTGCATTTCGCGGCGCAATATTGTTGCGTGCGCGCATGAGAGGCGCGTCAGGAAAGGACAGACCCCATGCGCATCGGTCTTTATCCCGGCACGTTCGATCCGGTCACGCTTGGCCACACCGACATCATCCAGCGCGCCATGGCGCTGGTTGACCGGCTGGTGATCGGCGTGGCGATCAACCGCGACAAGGGGCCGCTGTTCTCGCTCGAAGAGCGCGTGGCGATGGTCGAGGCCGAATGCAAGGTGATCGCCGCGCGGACCGGGGGCGAGATCCTCGTGCATCCGTTTGAGAACTTGCTGATCGACTGCGCGCGCGATGTCGGCGCCAGCGTCATCGTGCGCGGGCTCCGGGCCGTGGCGGACTTCGAGTACGAATTCCAGATGGTCGGCATGAACCGGGCGATGGACGACACGGTCGAAACCGTCTTCCTGATGGCGGATGCCCGCCGTCAGGCGATCGCCTCGAAGCTCGTCAAGGAAATCGCCCGGCTGGGCGGCGACGTCACCAGGTTTGTCACTCCGGACGTGCGGGCGGCGCTATACGCCAAGCTCGGCCGAAGCTGAGCGGGACCCGCGCGCCTCAGATCAGCTTGCCCATCGCGACGGCCGTGTCGGCCATGCGGTTGGAAAAGCCCCATTCGTTGTCGTACCAGCTGAGGACGGAGCAAAGCGTGCCGTCCATGACCTTGGTCTGATCCAGATGGAAGACGCTCGAATGCGGGTCGTGGTTGAAATCGGAGGAGACGTTCTTGAAGGGCGTGTAGCCCAGGATGCCCTTCAACGCCCCGTCAGCGGCGGCCTTGATTGCCGCGTTGATCTCTTCGACGCTCGTCGCGCGCTTGGCGATGAATTTCAGATCGACGACCGAGACGTTGGGCGTCGGTACCCGGATTGCGAAGCCGTCGAGCTTGCCCTTCAGTTCCGGCAGCACCAGCCCCACCGCCTTCGCGGCTCCGGTCGAAGTTGGGATCATCGACAGCGCCGCCGCCCGCGCGCGGTAAAGGTCCTTGTGCATCGTGTCCAGCGTCGGCTGGTCGCCGGTGTAGGAATGGATGGTCGTCATCATCCCCTTTTCGATCCCGATCGCTTCATTGAGGACCTTGGCGACCGGGCTGAGGCAGTTCGTCGTGCAGGAGGCGTTGGAAACGACGATGTCGTCCCGGGTCAGCGTGTTGTGGTTGACGCCGAAGACGATGGTCTTGTCCGCGCCATCGCCAGGGGCCGAGATCAGCACCCGCTTGGATCCGTTTTCCAGATGCGGCAGGCATTTTTCCTTGGAGGTGAAGATGCCCGTGCATTCCATCACCACATCGACATGCGCCCAGGGAAGGTCTGCGGGGTTGCGAATGGCGGTGACGTCCATCGGGCCGCGACCGACGTCGATCGTGGTTTCGGTCGTCGTCACGGTGGCCGGGAAGCGGCCATGGACGCTGTCGAAGCGAAGAAGATGGGCGTTGGTTTCGACCGGGCCCAGATCGTTGATCGCAACGACCTCGATATCGGTGCGTCCCGACTCGATGATCGCTCTCAGCACGTTGCGCCCGATGCGCCCGAACCCGTTGATCGCTACCTTGACCGCCATTGCCATGCCCTCCGCAAGTCGGAGCCACGGCCCCGCGAATTTGCGTTACCGCTAACATCATTTGCTATGGCAAAGTCAACAGGAGAGTTCGGGCGCTAACGCCAGAAGGCCAGATACTCGATCAGATCGGCGAATTTCTTCGCAAGAAACAGCGAAGCCGCGCCCCCGGCCCACCAGAAGTCGGCAAGAAGCGCGGCAATCGCTATGACAGCCAAGACTGCGGCAATCCGGTTGGTCATGGGCGGGGGCGCGCAGGCCCCCCGGGGCTCCTTATTGCAGGAGCCGCCCCATCGCGCCGGCCACATCGGCCATCCGGCAGGAGAAGCCCCATTCGTTGTCGTACCAGGCCAGAACCCGGACGGTGCGCTTGCCCACCACCTTCGTCTGATCCGGTGCGAAGATAGAGGAGAAGGGCGTGTGGTTGAAGTCGATGGAAACCTTCGGCTCCGGGTCATAGGACAGGACCATGCCCATGTAGCCTGCCGCGGCTTCCCTTACGATTTCGTTTACATCGGCGACCGTCACATCCTTGCCCGCCTGGAAGGTTAGGTCCACGGCAGAGACGTTGGGCGTCGGCACGCGGATCGCGGTCCCGTCAAGCTTGCCCGCGAGTTCGGGAAGCACTTCGCCCAGGGCCTTGGCGGCACCGGTCGAGGTCGGGATCATCGCCATCGCGGCCGCGCGGGCGCGATACAGGTCCTTGTGGCGGCGGTCGAGCGTCGGCTGGTCGCCGGTGTAGCTGTGGATCGTCGTCATGATGCCCGACTCGATCCCGATCGCGTCGTTCAACACCTTGGCGATCGGCGCCAGGCAGTTCGTCGTGCAGGAGCCGTTCGAGACGACCAGATGTTCGGCCTTCAGTTCACGATGGTTCACGCCGTAGACCACGGTCTTGTCGGCGCGCTTGGCGGGGGCGGAAACCAGAACGCGCTTGGCGCCGCGGGTCAGGTGCACGGCGGCCTTGTCGCGGTCGTTGAACTTGCCGGTGCATTCCAGCACTACGTCAACCCCATCCCAGTCCAGTTCGTCGGGGTTGTAGGTCGACATGACCTCGATCGGCCCACGGCCAAGGTCGAGCGTGTTGCCCGCGACCTTCACAGGACCGGAGAAGCGGCCATGGACGCTGTCGTATTTCAGCAGGTGCGCGTTGGTCTCGATCGGGCCGGTGGCGTTGATCTTGACCACCTGAACGTCATTGCGGGCGGCTTCGGCGATGTGCGCAAGCGTACAGCGGCCAATCCGGCCAAATCCGTTGATTCCGATGGTGACGGTCATGCAACTCTCCTGATCCTGTCGCGCACGCGAGTCTCTTATCGGAATAGCAGCGAAGAAAATTCATTAAAACCCGCTATTTCAATATGTTAGCGAAAACAGTGGGCTGTTAGCGAAAACAGCGGCATCAATATGCGGTCTCCGACGCTTCTGTTCTCGTTTTCGCCATCGGCTTGTGTGCCCCGGCCAATCGGATAGTGTGGCGCGGCTTTGAGGGAGACGGACATGAGCGGCCTGCTTGCACTTCTTGACGACGTTGCCGCGATTGCCAAGGTCGCCGCGACCTCGCTCGACGATGTGGCGGGTGCGGCGATGAAAGCGGGAAGCAAGGCCGCGGGCGCGGTCATCGATGACGCGGCCGTGACGCCAAAGTACCTGCACGGGTTCGATGCCAGCCGTGAACTGCCCATCGTCGGCCGCATCGCGCTGGGGTCACTCAAGAACAAGATTCTGATCCTTCTGCCGGCGGCGCTGCTGCTGTCGGCGTTCCTGCCCGGCGCCATAACGCCGATCCTGGCGCTTGGCGGCGCCTATCTGTGTTTCGAAGGGGCGGAGAAGATCTTTCACGCGCTAATGCCCCATGCCGATAAGCAGGTCGAGGCTGATTTCAACGTGAAAGACCCCGGCCATCTGGAGCAGGAGAAAGTCGCGGGGGCGATCAAGACCGACTTCATCCTCTCGGCGGAGATCATGACGATCGCGCTCGCGGCGCTGCCGGACAGCGGCTTCCTGATTGAGGCGGCGGCGCTCGCCGTCGCTGGGGTGGGGATCACGGTGGCCGTCTACGGCAGTGTTGCGCTGATCGTGAAGATGGATGACATCGGTTTGTTTCTGGCGCGCCGCGGGCGGCTTGCCGCGACGCGCGCGATTGGCCGGGGGCTCGTCCAGGCGATGCCACGGCTGATGAGTGTGCTGACGACCGTCGGAACGGCGGCGATGCTATGGGTCGGGGGCTCGATCGTGATTCACGGGCTGGAATACGCCGGGCTGACGGCGATCGGCCACCTCATCCACGACTGGGCGGCGGCTGCGGCCCATGCCGTCCCCTCGGCCGCGGGGGCGGTGGAATGGGGCGCGAAGGCGACGCTTGACGGGATCTTCGGGCTGGCCTTCGGACTTCTGCTGATCCCGGTCGCGACACGGGTTGTCGGGCCGATTTGGGCGCGCGTCTTCGGGATGTTTGCCAAGCGCACTTGATCGGGCAGGGGAGTCGGCGTCCCGCAAGGAAAAACGGCGGCCCATCGGGCCGCCGCTTCGCTTTTCACGCCCGTCGTGCGGATCAGAGCAGGGCCTTGACCTTTGCGGCCACTGCCTCGGCGGTGATGCCGAATTCGGCGTAGAGCCGTTCGGCAGGGGCAGAAGCGCCGAAGCCTTCCATGCCCACGAACGCGGCCTTCTTCTCGCTGCCCCGCTCGCCCAGAAGGAAGCGGTCCCAGGGCTGGCGCACCGCCGCCTCGACCGCGACGCGGACCGGGCCTGCGGGCAGGACACGCTTGCGGTAGGCCTCGGGCTGGGCCGCGAACAGCTCCATGCAGGGCATGGAGACGACGCGGGTGCCGATCCCCTCGGCCTCCAGCAGGTCGCGGGCCTTCATCGCGATCTCGACCTCCGATCCGGTGGCCATCAGGATCGCGCGGCGCTTGCCGGTCGCCTCGGCCAGGACGTAGCCGCCCTGCGCGGTCAGGTTCTTCGCCGTGTGGGCGGTGCGGACGGTCGGCAGGTTCTGCCGCGACAGCGCCAGGACCGAGGGCGTCGTGGTCGTGGTCAGCGCCAGTTCCCACGCCTCCGCCGTTTCCACCACGTCGGCGGGGCGGAAGGTCCAGGTGTTCGGCGTCGCGCGGCAGATCGCCAGGTGCTCGACGGGTTGGTGGGTCGGGCCGTCCTCGCCGAGGCCGATGGAGTCATGCGTCATGACATAGACCGAGGGCACGCCCATCAGTGCCGAAAGCCGCATCGCGCCGCGTGCGTAGTCGGTGAAGCACAGGAACGTGCCGCCGTAGGGCCGTACGCCGCCATGCAGGACCATGCCGTTCATCGCGGCTGCCATACCATGTTCGCGGATGCCGTAGTGGACATGCCTGCCCTTGCGGTTGGCGGGGGTGAAAATGCCCAGATCCGCGGTCTTCGTCAGGTTTGATCCGGTCAGGTCGGCCGAGCCGCCGATGGTCTCCGGCATGACCGGGTTGACCGCCGCCAGCACCATTTCGGAGGCCTTGCGGGTCGCGACCTTGGTCAGCTTCTCCGACGCTTCCTTCTTCACCGCGCGGATCGCGGCGGCGAGCTTCTTTGGCGCGCCAAGCGACATCTGGCGCTCGAACTCCGCGCGCTTGGCGGGGGACAGGGCGGCCATGCGGCCTTCCCACTCGGCCCGCGCCGCGGCGCCGCGCGCCCCGATGGCGCGCCAGGCGGTCAGGATCGCCTCAGGGACGACAAAGGCGTCGTGGTCCCAGCCGTAGATGGCCTTGGTCGCCTTGATCTCATCAGGGCCGAGGGGCGAGCCGTGGGCACCCGCGCTATCCTGCTTCTTCGGGCTACCGAAGCCGATATGCGTCTTGCAGTCCACCAGAACGGGGCGGTCCGACCCTTTCGCCTCGGTCAGGGCGCGGTCAATGTCGACCGGATCGTGGCCGTCGCAGGAAACGACTTTCCAGCCAGAGGCCGCGAAGCGCGCCCGCTGGTCTGTCACGTCCGACATGGAAATCGGCCCGTCGATCGAAATGCTGTTGTTGTCCCACAGGACGATCAGCTTGCCGAGCTTCTGCATCCCCGCAAGGCCGATGGCCTCCTGGCTGATGCCCTCCATCAGGCAGCCGTCCCCGGCGATGACCCAGGTCGTGTGATCCACGACCTTGGCGCCGAAGCGGGCGCGCAGAGATTCCTCGGCCATGGCGAAACCGACGGAGTTCGCGATGCCCTGACCCAGCGGGCCGGTCGTCGTCTCCACGCCCGCGACATGGCCGTATTCCGGGTGGCCCGCCGTGATCGCGCCCCATTGGCGGAAGTTCTTGATCTGCTCCAGCGTCACGTCCTCATACCCGGTCAGGTAAAGGAGCGCGTAGATCAGCATGGAGCCGTGGCCCGCCGACAGGATGAAGCGGTCGCGGTCGGCCCATTTCGGCGCTGAGGCGTCGAACTTCAGGTGCTTTTCAAAGAGCACCGTCGCCATGTCGGCCATGCCCATCGGCATGCCGGGGTGGCCCGAGTTCGCAGCCTGAACGGCGTCCATGGCCAGCGCGCGGATCGCGCAGGCCTTCATCCAGTGGTCGGAGTGTTTCTCGCGAAGCGTGGCAATATCCAAGGGCCCGGTCCTTTTGAAGCAGCATGCAGTTGCGCGCTTGATAGCAATGATCCGGGCAAGATCAAGCGCAGCCCCTAAAGCATTGGGGCGAAAGGGGCAGAAAAGCCCCGGTTGTTTGGATAACATGGGCCAAGTACCGATTGCGGCCGATTCGTGGCAGCGCGGGCAGTCAGGCGGGCGAAGACCCGCATGCGCAGATCGACAGAAGGGGCCTTGTCGTCATGAGTGACATCACCGAACTGGAACGCCGCGTGTCGGCCGCGCTGTCGCGCATCGACCGGGCGCTCGACACCTTGACGCGACCGGCGCCCGCGCCCGACGATCCCGCGCTGCGCGAGGCGCTTGAAAGCGAACGCGCCGCCAATGCGCAGCTGACCGAACGGGTGCGCGCCATCAAGGAAAAGCAGGAACACGTCGTCACGGCGCTGGAACGCAAGGTCGCGCAGCTGACGCGCCAGTTGGACGCTGCGTCCCGCGATCTGGCGCGCCAGCGGCAGGTCAACACCGACCTTGTGGCGGTCAACCGGCAGCTTACCGAGACGGCGCGCGATGCATCGCCGTCGTCAGACGCGATCAACACTGCGCTGGAGGGCGAGCTTGCCGCGCTGAGGGCCGAGCGCGATGCCGAGATGGCCGAGATCGAGCAGATCCTCGCCGAACTCAAACCCCTGATCGAGGAGGTGGCCTGATGCCGGAGATGCGGATCACCATCGGCGGGCGGGAATTCGAAGTGTCCTGCCAGGAGGGCGAGGAACAGTTCCTGCGCTCTGCCGCGCAGATGCTGGATAACGAGGCGAGCGCGCTGATTTCCCAGATCGGCCGGATGCCTGAGGCGCGGATGCTGCTGATGGCCGGGCTGATGATCGCCGACAAGGCCGCGGGGCTTGAAGACCAGCTCCGCGGCGCCGAGGAGCGCGCGACGCTGGCCGAGCGGGTGGCCGCGAACGCCCGCGCCAACCCCGAACGGGTCGAGGTCCCGGTGATCCCCGATGTCGTGACGGACACCCTGGCCGAGATCGCCGCGCGGGCCGAGGCCTTGGCGGCGCGGCTGGAAGAACGCGCGGGTTAGGGGATGCCCAAGAAAAACGGCGCCCGTGCCTTGGGGCAGGGCGCCGCGCTTTTCCTTCAAACGTAACGGTTTAGCCGTTCGCTTCGCGGATCTTTTCCGCCGCGTCCTTCGAATAGCCGATGCCTTTGGTGTCGAATAGCTGGTCAAGCTCGCCCGACAGCGTCATCTCGGTCACGATGTCGCAGCCGCCGACGAATTCACCCTTCACGTAAAGCTGCGGGATCGTCGGCCAGTCGGAGAAGTCCTTGATCCCCTGACGGATATCGGCGTCCGCGAGCACGTTCACATCGACATAGTCGACGCCCATGTAATTCAGCACGCCGGCCACGCGCGAGGAGAACCCGCACTGGGGCATCGCCTTGGTGCCCTTCATGAAAAGCACGACATCGTTCGCGGTCACGGTTTCGCGGATCTGGTCCTGCGCGGTGGTGGTGGTCATCTGGGTCTACTCCGGTGCTTTGGTGGTCAGCGCGAGCGCGTGAAGCTCTCCTTGCGCGCCGTCCATCTTTCCCTTGAGCGCGGCATAGACCGCGCGCTGTTGCTGAACTCGGTTCATGCCGCGGAAGCTTTCGTCGATCACCTCGGCGGCATAGTGGTTCCCGTCGCCGGCAAGATCGGTGATCGTGATCTGCGCATGCGGAAACGCGGCACGAATGAGGTGTTCGATATCCTGGGCTTCCATAGCCATGGGGTTAAGTCCTGTCTGTGGTTCTTGCCCTACATGTAGAACCGCCGCCCGCGCTCCGCAAGCGCAGAGCGGGCGGTCCTTCGACGGATCGCGGCGGTTAAAAGCCGCAGGCTCGCACCTCAGCGGCGCAGCGGTACGGAGAGGTAGACGCCGAACTCCGCCCCGATGTCAGCGCTGACGCGCGCGTGGACGCGGCCCTGGCGGTCGAGGAACCGTTGCCGATCCTCGACCGGGAAGACGCCCTCGTGCCAGATGTTCGCATGGATATAAAGCCCGCGGCTCCCGTCGCACCAGAAGGCAACTACCTTCTCCGGCACCAGGTCATCGCCCGGCAGCGCCAGCGGCACCACGAAGGGCTTGCGGTCGAGCGGGAAGAACAGCTGGCCCCCGTCCGGGTGGTAGTTCATGTGCCAAAGAAGCACCTTGTCGCGCGGCGCGGTCGCGCGGGTTGTCTGCGCCTTCTGCGGGTCGGCCGACCAACCCAGCACATAGTTGCCCTTGACCGCCTCGTTCTCTCCGTAAAGGACGTCGCCGCGCCAGTCGCAGCGGAATATGCCTTCGACCCAGCCGCCCTCATCACCCGTACCCTCGTCGACCGGGCGCCAGCCTTGCTCGGGCCAGCGGGTGATCTCGATCTCGAACCCTTCGAAATCGTCCACGAGGTAGCCGTACCCCTTCAGGCTTTCTGCCGTCGCTTCGACAAGCGGCACCTGATGCAACGGCAGGCTCGGCTTTTCGGCTGCATCGAACATGTAGACAGGTGCGTTCACTGGACCCCTCCCGCAATGATCGGAAGGAGGCTAGGCGGCCTATTGGCCGCCTGCAATTGCGATTACCTTATCTGTCGCGTGCGATCGGCTTATGCGACGGCGGCGGCGAAGGCGCTGCGGTACAGGCCGGACAGTTCCGCCATGGGTGCGTTAGAGGACCCGAACCGTACGTCGGCGCCGCCGAAAGTGCCGACGCGCGCGGCGTCAACACCGGCCGCACGCGCGGCGGCCAGAAGGCCGTCAAGTGCATCGGGTGCGAGCGCAACCAGGTAGCGCGCCTGATCCTCGCCGAAAAGCTGGCCGATATCGGCGCTATCAAGCGTCACGCCGATCTTCGCGCCCTCTGCCATCTCGAAGGCCGCGAGCGCCAGCCCGCCGTCCGACAGGTCGGAGGCCGCGCGGACGGACTTGCGGTTGGCGCGCAGAAAGTCGCCGTTCTTGCGCTCAAGCGCCAGGTCGACATGGGGCGCGTCGCCATCTTCGCGGCCGAAGGCTTCGGCAAGCAGCGCGGACTGGCCGAGATGGCCAGAGGTCTGGCCGATCACCACGGCGATGTCGCCCTCGCCCGGAAGGCCTGCGATCAACTCGTCCAGCGTCGCCAGAAGGCCGACGGCGCCGATCGTCGGCGTGGGCAGGATGCCCTTGCCGTCGGTTTCGTTGTAAAGCGAGACGTTGCCCGACACGATGGGGAAGTCGAGCGCGCGGCAGGCCTCGCCGATGCCTTTGATCGCGCCGACGAACTGGCCCATGATCTCGGGCTTCTCGGGGTTTCCGAAGTTCAGGTTGTCGGTCGCGGCAAGCGGCGTGGCGCCTACGGCCGTCAGGTTGCGCCAGGCTTCGGCCACGGCCTGCTTGCCGCCCTCGTAGGGGTTGGCCTTCACGTAGCGCGGCGTCACGTCCGAGGTGAAAGCCAGCGCCTTCGGGGTGCCGTGGACCCGCACGACGCCCGCGCCCAGACCGGGCGCGCGCACCGTGTCGGCCATGACCGAGGTGTCGTACTGTTCCCAGACCCAGGACTTGTGGGCATGGTTGGGGGAGGAGATCAGCGCCCTGAGACCCGCAATGGGGTCGATGTCGAGCGTCTCGGCAAAAGCCGCCCGGGCCGGGGTTTCGACCCAGGGGCGGTCGTATTCCGGCGCGCTGGACGAAAGCTTCGACAGCGGCAGGTCGGCCTTGACCTCGTTGCCGTGCAGGATCAGGAAGCGGTCCTCGACGATGGTTTCGCCGACGATGGCGAAGTCGAGGTCCCATTTTTCGAAGATCGCGCGCGCCGCAGCCTCACGTTCAGGCTTCAGCACCATGAGCATCCGCTCCTGGCTTTCCGAAAGCATCATCTCGTAGGCGGTCATGTTCTTTTCGCGCTGCGGCACCTGATCGAGGTGCAGCTTGATGCCAAGGCCGCCCTTGTCGCCCATCTCGACCGCCGAACAGGTCAGACCCGCGGCGCCCATGTCCTGGATGGAGATCACGCTGTCCGACGCCATCAACTCAAGGCAGGCCTCCAGCAGGCGTTTTTCGGTGAAGGGGTCGCCGACCTGAACGGTGGGGCGCTTTTCCTCGATGGTGTCGTCGAACTCCGCGCTGGCCATGGTGGCGCCGCCGACGCCGTCACGGCCCGTTTTCGCGCCAAGATAGACGACCGGCATGCCCACGCCCGAGGCGGCCGAGTAGAAGATCTTGTCCGCGTCCGCCAGCCCGGCGGCGAAGGCGTTCACCAGGCAGTTGCCATTGTAGGAGGCGTGGAAGCGCACCTCTCCGCCCACGTTGGGCACACCAAAGCAGTTGCCGTAGGAGCCCACGCCCTCAACCACGCCTTTCACCAGATGCGCGGTCTTGGGATGCGAGGGCAGGCCGAAGGACAGGGCGTCCATCGCCGCGATGGGGCGCGCGCCCATGGTGAAGACATCGCGCAGGATACCGCCCACGCCGGTCGCGGCACCCTGGTGCGGCTCGATGTAGGAGGGGTGGTTGTGGCTTTCCATCTTGAAGACCACGGCCTGCCCGTCGCCGATATCGACAACGCCCGCGTTCTCGCCCGGCCCGCAGATGACCTGAGGTCCCGTGGTATGCAGCGTGCGCAGCCACTTCTTCGAGGACTTGTAGGAACAGTGTTCGTTCCACATGGCGGAGAAGATGCCAAGTTCGGTAAAGGTCGGCTCGCGGCCGATGATCTCCAGGATGCGCTGGTACTCATCTGGCTTCAGCCCGTGCGCGGCGATCAGGTCGTCGGTGATCTGCGGTTCCTGCATGTCAATTCCCCCGAAGAGCGCGCTGGCGATTGCGCGCCTTTTAGGGGGGAAGGCAGCCGGAGAAAAGGCCCCAATACCCGCGTGTGTGGAATAATCTTGCCAGCATGGCCAAAGCGCGCCGGGCCGGCCGTGTCCACGGCTCCGGTGCTCCGGACCCCTTCGTCGGCCGCGCGTTTATTGTGCAGGTGCAGAAAGAACTGGTCGCGCCCTGTGCAGGCACCTCGGAAATGCGAAAAAGTCGCCGTCTTTCGGATGTTGCCCGTAGACAGAACGGAAAGACTGTGGCGCTATCCCAAAAGACAAAAAAAAGGCCGAGACAAAGCTCGGCCGAAGTCCAACAGGGAGGTAGGAAGTTGCGGGATATTCTCGACCGCCGCTTCCTGAAGCTCATGTAGGATCATGACGGCGGGCGATCAAGAAAAATCCAATCCCGCCAAGAACAATCCCGCTATGCGTTGCCGTCATGCCTCACGCGCAGCAAGGAGATTTTCGCTGGCTTGGCGCTTGCGATAGGCGATGATTTCTTCGGTGACGAAGTCGCGGAAAACCGCCACGCGCTTGGAATGCCGCAGCTCCTCGGGATAGGCGAGAAAGACCGGAACCTCGGCGCTTTCGACCTCGGGGAATACGCGTATCAGCTGGGGAAAATCTTCCGTCAGATAGTCCGGCAGGACCCCGATGCCAAGATTGCTGCGCACCGCCTGTAGCACGCCGTAGTAGTTGTTCACCGTGAGGGTGGAGCGGATGTCATAGGTCAGAAGATGCTGCACCAGCACACCGCCGGCCTGCACCTGCGCGGCATTGGCGTTCTGGCAGATCAGCCGGTGCTCCGACAGGTCCTCCAGCGTCTCGGGAATACCGCGTTCCGCGACATACTCCGCCGACGCATAAAGGCGCATGCGGATATTCATCAGGCGCCGGCGGATCAGGTCGGCCTGGCTCGGCTCCTTCATGCGGATCGCCACGTCGGCCTCGCGCATGGCAAGGTCCAGAACGCGTTCCTCCAGCATCAGGTCGATCTTGAGGTCGGGATAGCGGTCGTAAAGGGTCGGCAGGCGCGGCGCGAGCCAAAGCGTACCGAACCCCGTGGTCGTGGTGACGCGGATCTCTCCGTAGACCTCGTCCTCGCTGTCACGGATGCGTGCGGCCGTCGCCTCAAGCCGCTTGTTCATCGAGCGCGTCGCCTCGAACAGCAACTCCCCCTGCTCGGTGAGAATCAGGCCCCGCGCGTGACGGTGGAACAGGGTCGTGTCGAGGCTGTCCTCAAGCGACCGAATCTGTCGGCTGATCGCGGATTGCGACAGGTGCAGCGTGTCGCCCGCATGGGTCAGAGACCCTGCGTCCGCAACTGCGTGAAATATTCTGAGCTTGTCCCAATCCATGATCGTAACTTTCTGCCGTGTTTCCGCCTCGTCGCGCAAGTCGCCCTACATAGTGCGTAAACTGATGACAAAAAGATCATGTCCGCACAAAAGATTTTGTAGGTCAGTATTTTTGACCTATAATGCCGCTCAAGGGTAGGAGTTCCATGATGCGACACGACATAAGCCTAGCGGACCGCTTTGACCTTACCAAGCCGTCCGTCCTGCTGAACGGCACACAGGCGCTGGTTCGCCTAATGCTTATGCAAAAAGAGCGCGATCGCCGCGCCGGTTTGCACACTGCGGGCTATGTGTCGGGCTATCGCGGCTCGCCGCTGGGCGCGGTGGACCAGCAGATGGCGCGCGAGGACAAGCTGCTGAAAGCCAACGACATCGTCTTTCGGCCCGGCCTGAACGAGGATCTGGCCGCCACCGCGATCTGGGGTACCCAGCAGGCTGAATTGCGTGGCGAGGGCAAGTATGACGGCGTCTTCGCACTCTGGTACGGCAAGGGCCCGGGGGTGGACCGCTCCGGAGACGTGATGCGCCATGCCAACATGGCCGGCACCTCGGCGCATGGCGGCGTGCTGATGGCGATGGGGGACGACCACACGGGCGAAAGCTCCACCGTGTGCCATCAGTCCGATTGGGCGCTGGTCGATGCCTATATGCCGATCGTGTCGCCCGCGGGCGTGCAGGAAATTCTCGACTACGGGCTCTACGGCTTTGCTTTGTCGCGGTTTTCCGGGCTCTGGGTCGGGCTCAAGACCATGAAGGACACAATCGAGGTTACCTCGGTCGTGGAGAGCGAACTTGACCGCATGAATTTCGTCACGCCGGATTTCCCGATGCCAGAGGGCGGGCTGAACATCCGGCTGAAGGACCACTGGATTCCCCAGGAAGCGCGGATGATCGACCACAAGCGCTTCGCGGCGGAGGCGTTCGCCCGCGCCAATCGCATCGACCGACGCGTCTGGGGCAAGCCGGGCGCCAGGATCGGTTTCGTCGCGGCGGGCAAGAACTGGCTCGACCTCACGCATGCGCTTTCGCTTCTGGGCATTGACGCGGCGGAGGCCGAACGGCTGGGCATCACGACATACAAGGTGGGGCAGACCTTCCCGCTGGACATGACCTCGTTCCACGACTGGGCCGAGGGGCTCGACCTCATCGTCGTGGTCGAGGAAAAGCGCAAGCTGATCGAAGTCCAGATCAAGGAAGCGATCTTCGACGACCGGCAGGGGCGGCGGGTCTACGGCTGGTACAAGGGTGGCGCCGGCAACATGCACGCGCAGGAGCTTTTCCCGACGCGTATGGCGCTGGATCCGGTGATGGTCGCCGCGCGGATCGGAGAGATCCTGGTCGAGGAGGGGCGTGGAACGGATCACGTAAAGGGGGCGCTGCAAACCATTGGCGAATCGCAGAAAGCTGCGAACGTGCCTGAGCTGGCCGCGCGTCTTCCCTATTTCTGTTCGGGCTGCCCGCACAACAGCTCGACCAAGCTGCCGGAGGGCAGCCGCGCCTATGCCGGGATCGGCTGCCATTTCATGGTCCAGTGGATGGACCGCGCCACAACCGGCTTCACCCACATGGGCGGCGAGGGCGCGAACTGGGTGGGCGAGGCGCCGTTTTCCACCCGCGCGCATGTGTTCCAGAACTTGGGCGATGGCACCTACAACCACTCGGGTGTGCTGGCGATCCGCGCGGCCCTCGCGGCAGGGACGAACATCACCTACAAGATCCTCTTCAACGACGCCGTCGCCATGACCGGCGGCCAGACGAACGAAGGCGGGCTGACCGCCGACCGCATCGCACGCGAGGTCCAAGCGATGGGGGTCCGCGACATCGCCGTCGTGATGGATGAAAAGGAAGAGGTGGACCGAGGGCTGTTCCCCTCGGGGGTCGAATTCCATCTGCGCGACGAGCTGATGAGCGTGCAGGAGAAGTTCAGAAATCTCAAGGGCGTGTCGGTCATTCTTTATGTTCAGACCTGCGCGGCCGAAAAGCGCCGCCGACGCAAGCGCGGGACCTTCCCGGATCCCGACCGGCGGGTCTTCATCAATACCGATGTTTGCGAGGGCTGTGGTGATTGCGGGGTGCAATCGAACTGTGTCTCCATCGTGCCGGTCGAGACGGAGCTTGGTCGCAAGCGGGCGATCGACCAGTCCTCCTGCAACAAGGATTTTTCTTGCCTGAACGGCTTTTGCCCGTCCTTCGTGACGCTTGAGGGCGCGAAGGTCAGGAAGGGCGCGACAGCCGAACTTCACCTGCCGGACCTGCCCGATCCGGTGCTGCCGACGATCGAGGGAACGCATAACGTGGTCATCACCGGCGTTGGCGGCACCGGGGTCGTTACCATCGGCGCGGTTCTGGCGATGGCCGCACATCTGGACGGCAAGGCCGCCGGGATGATGGAGATGGCGGGGCTCGCGCAGAAGGGCGGCGCCGTTCACATCCACCTGCGCCTGGCGGAGAAGCCGCAGGATATCAACGCGATCCGTGTCGCGGTGGGTGAGGCCGACTGCGTCATCGGCGGCGACCTCGTGGTGACGGCAGGGGCCAAGACCATCGGGCTGATGCGTCAGGGACGGACCGGGGCCGTCGTCAACGCGCACGAGATCATCACAGGGGAGTTCACGCGCAATCGCGAATTCCGGGTGCCGTCCGGGCAGATGCGGCTCGCGCTTGAAGCGCGCTTGCGGGATCGGGTGTCATTCTTCGACGCCTCCGAACTGGCCACGCGGCTTCTGGGCGACGCGATTTATTCCAACATGCTGGTCCTTGGGGCCGCCTGGCAGCGTGGGCTGGTGCCGATCTTGGGCGAGGCGATCCGCAAGGCGATCGAAATGAACGGTGCGGCCGTGAAAGGAAATCTGCGCGCCTTCGACATCGGTCGCTGGGCGGCCGCCCACCCAGACGCCGCGGTTGAGATGGCTTCAGAAGACGATCCGAAGGCTCTGACTCTTCAGGAAAAGATCGAGTTTCGGGCGGCGCGGCTTGAGGACTATCAGAACCGCGCCTATGCGGACCGGTTCCGGCGTTTGGTGGCGGCGGCGCCCGAGGCGCTACGAGAGGCTGTGGCGAAGGGCTATCACCAGCTTCTGGCCTACAAGGACGAATATGAGGTTGCGCGGCTTCACCTGGCAAGCGCCGACAAGGCGCGGGCGGAATTCGAGGGCGACTTCCGGATGACCTTCCACCTGGCGCCGCCGCTTCTGGGCGGTGAGGGCCCCGACGGGCGCCCGAAGAAGCGCGCTTTCGGCCCCTGGGTGCTGACGGTGTTCCGCGTCCTGGCGGCGATGAAAGGGCTGCGCGGCCGGGCGATCGACCCCTTTGGGTGGCTCCCCGAGCGGCGGACGGAACGCGCGCTGATCGCGCAATACGAACGCGACATGGCGGAGGTCCTGCCTCTGGTCACGGCTGCGACCGAAGACGCGGTGCGCGCCCTTGCCGAACTGCCGCTGGAGATCCGGGGCTTCGGCCCGGTCAAGCAAGCGGCGATCGAGCGAACGGCCAAGCGCCGGGAAGAGCTCCTGGCGGTGATCCGCTCTGGCGGCGTGCCCGAGGCGCAGGCGGCGCAATAGCCGGTCGCGCCCGCACAGGCCCCCAAAGGGGCGATGGATTTCCGGGCGCGGGCAACGTATGAGTCTCAGCCAAGGTTGCGGTCGCCGCTGTGACGGCGGGGGCGCAACCGGGAAACACCACCGCGCCGGGGTTAGCGCGGTCGCGCGGAGGCAGGGATGGCGGTTGGCGTATTCGATTCCGGGCTGGGTGGCCTGACGGTTCTGGATGCGGTGTCCCGCGCCCTGCCTGAGGTGCCCTTTGTCTATTTCGGCGATAACGCCCACGCGCCCTATGGCGTGCGCGATGCCGATGACATCTTCAACCTGACCTGCGCGGCGGTGGAGCGGCTTTGGTCCGAGGGCTGTGACCTCGTGATTCTGGCCTGCAACACGGCCTCCGCCGCGGCGCTGCGGCGCATGCAGGAAAGCTGGATACCTGACGACAAGCGGGTTCTGGGCGTCTTCGTTCCGCTGATCGAGGCGCTGACGGAGCGGCAGTGGGGCGACAACTCCCCCCCGCGCGAGGTCGCGGTCAAGCATGTCGCGCTCTTTGCCACGCCCGCGACGGTGGCCAGCCGCGCCTTCCAGCGCGAGCTCGCCTTCCGTGCCATCGGCGTCGATGTGGAGGCGCAGCCCTGCGGCGGCGTGGTCGATGCGATCGAACAAGGCGACGAGATCCTGGCCGAGGCGCTGGTGCGCAGCCATGTCGAGGCGCTCAAGCGCCGCATGCCCAAACCGGAGGCCGCGATCCTGGGGTGTACGCACTACCCGCTGATGGAGGGCGTCTTCCGTGCGGCGCTGGGGCCGGATGTCGCCGTCTTTTCGCAGGCCAATCTGGTCGCGGCCAGCCTCCAGGATTACCTCGCCCGCCGGCCGGAGTTCCTGGGCGCGGGCCGCGTCTCGAAGTTCCTGACCACCGGCAACCCGCAAAGCGTCTCGGACAAGGCGACGCAGTTCCTGCGCCGGCCCATCCGGTTCGAGGCCGCCTGAACGTCGTTTTCGCGTCGCAAACACGACTTCCTTCTTGAAACAAGTCGCTCGCGGGAAAGAGTTTTTCCCCGAGGGTGGTGAATCTTGCCCGCAATTGGGGGAGGGCGGGATGCGCTACGGAACAGGTGTCGTGCTGGTGTTGACGGCCGGGCTGCTTTGGTCGGGATTCGGCCTTGCCGTGCGGCACCTGGATGGTGCGGGGGCATGGGCGGTCGTCTTCTGGCGCTCGGTCGCGCTGGTGCCGGCGCTGATGCTGTTCGTGTCCTGGCGGTCGAAGGGGCAGGCCATGCGCCGGGTCCTGGCGACGGGCCGTTCCGGCGCTATCGGCGGGCTTTGCCTGATCGCTGCCTCGCTCGGCGGGATCTACTCGATCCAGGCCACGACGGTGGCCAACGCGGTTTTCCTCTTTGCGGCTGCGCCCTTCCTGACGGCGGTCCTGGGCTGGGCGCTGCTTGGCGAGCGCGTCCGCCGGTCAACTTGGGGGGCGATCGCGCTCGCCGCCGTCGGGATCTATGTCATGGTGCGCGAGGGGCTGGCCCTTGGCGCGATGGACGGAAACCTGGCGGCACTTGGCTCCGCCCTGGGGTTTGCGGGCTTCACGATCGCGATCCGCTCTGGCCGGCAGGGCGACATGGTGCCGACCGTGGTTCTGGGCGGGGTCTTCACCATGATCGCCGCTGCCCTGGTCGCGCCGATGATGGGCGAGACGCTGTGGGTCTCGACCCACGACATCGTTCTGTCCATGGGGATGGGGGCCGGGTTGCTGGCAACCGGCATGGCGCTTTACACCGTTGGAAGCCGGGTGATCCCGGCGGCTGAACTGACGCTTCTGTCGATCGTCGAAGTTCTCATGGCCCCGGTCTGGGTCTGGCTGTTCCTGGGCGAAACCGCGTCGGAGGGTACGATCCTGGGCGGCGCGCTTCTGGTGGGCGCGGTGATCTGGAACGCGATCAGCGGGATGCGGGGCAGGGTGCCCCTGACGCTCTGAGCCCGATTGCGGCACCGCGCGATCCATGAGAGGGATCGGTCATGATCCGCGCCTTCTTTGCCCTGACCCTGCCCGACGAGGTGATCGATCAGATCGAGCGCCTTCAGGGCGCAATCCCGTTCGGCCGTGCCGTCCCGGCAGAGAACCTGCATCTGACGCTCGCCTTCCTGGGCGAGGTTTCGGACCAGACGCTCGAAGCCGCGCATGAGGCCGCGGCGTCGCTGGCGCCCGAACCTTTCGCGATTGAACTCTCCGGGCTCCAACACCTGGGACGCGCGCCCGGCGGTGTGATTGCCGCAGGCGTCGCCCCAGACGCGCGGCTTGAGGCGCTGGCGCGGGCGCTCCGCTCCCGTCTGAATGGCGCGCGTGTGCAATTGCCGCGCGAGCGGTTTCGCCCGCATGTCACGGTGCTGAGGCTGCGCCCGGGCGATGCCGAGGATGCGACGCTTGCCCGGCTTCTGGGTCGGCACGCGACGTTCCGGGCCGGGCCGATTCCGGTCACCGGCCTGTCGCTCTTCCGATCCTACCTTGGCGGCGAAACGGCGCGGCACGAGGAGTTGGCGCGCTACGCCTTCGACCCGATGGATGGGCGCGACGAATTTTCCCGTTGAAACCCGGACAAGGGACGGCCATCTAGCAGGGGCCGGAACCGGTCCGGACCGCAACGGGGAGCCGCAATGAAGGGTCTGAAGAAGCAGCGCCGCATCCAGATCATCGTCCTGGCCGTTCTGGCCATGGCGGGGGCGCTGGCCGCATTCAAGTTCGCGATGCCGGACGCGCTCCAGTATTTCCGCTCTCCGACCGAGGTGATCGCGAGCCCGCCCTCGGCGTCGGAGACGTTCCGCATCGGCGGGCTGGTCGAGGACGGCAGCCTGGTCCGCGGCGAGGGGGCGGAGATCACGTTCCGCGTGACGGACGGCAACGGCGTGGTGCCGGTCAGCTATACCGGCCTTCTCCCCGACCTGTTCGGCGAGGGCGAGGGCGTGGTGGCGACCGGCAAGCTTGTCGGCGGGACCTTCGAGGCGAACGAGATCCTGGCCAAGCACGACGAAACCTACATGCCCAAGGAAGTCATCGACGCGCTCAAGGAACAGGGCGTCTATGTCGAACCGGACGCTGGCGCAGCGACGAATTAACGAATTCTGAGGACCCTTCCCGGACGCGCCAGCCCCGGGAGGTTCCATGCCCAGCGTCGAAGACATTGCCCGAGAGATTGCCGCCCGCGAGGGAGGCTATGTGAACGACCCGGACGATCCGGGCGGCGCCACCAATCACGGCGTCACGCTGGCCACGATGCGCAGGCTCGGCATCGACCTGGATGGCGACGGGCGGGTGGGGGCCTCTGACGTCAAGCGCCTGACGCGGGCGCGGGCCGAACAGATCTTTGTCGAGGAGTATTTCCGCAAGCCCGGGCTCGGCCTTTTGCCGCAGGCCGTGCAGGCCAGCGTCTTCGACATGTATGTGAACGCGGGGGCAGAGGCCGTGCGCCTGCTCCAGCGGCTCTTGAACGACATGGGCTATGCGGTTGCGGTGGACGGGGTCATCGGGCCGCAGACGGTGGCGGCGGCCATCGCGGCGGCAGAGCGCGCGCCGGATCTTTTCGCCGACGCCTACGGGATCGCCCGGCGCGACTATTACTACGCGCTCGCTGACCGCAGGCCTGCCAGCCGCAAGTTCGCCCGCCGCCGCGACGGCGGAAAGGGCGGCTGGATTCTCAGGGCCGAGGAATTCATCTCCCCCCGCTTTCACCTCAGCGCGGCAGAGCATCGGGAAAGGATCGCGGCATGGGCCTGATCTCTCGCATCTTCGGGGCGCCGACGGCGACCACGGCGCTGGGGCAGGCGGTCGTGGAGGTCGCGGGCGCCTTCACCCCCAACGCCACCCGCCGGTTGGAGACCGCACAGGCCGCCTACCTGGCCGCGCTGGACGAATTCGGGGCGGAGTTCCAGTACCTCAGGCCCGGGCGCTTCGACCGGTTGGTCAACGGCCTGAACCGGCTGCCCCGGCCGATGCTGGCCTTCGGAACGCTTGGCCTTTTCATCTACGCGATGATCGACCCGGTCCATTTCGCCCAGCGGATGGTCGGGCTGAACTACGTCCCCGAGCCGCTCTGGTGGCTGTTGGCGGCCATCGTCGGGTTCTACTTTGGTGCACGCGAGGCGCATTATTTCCGCACCCGGGCAGACGCGCTGCCCGCCAGCGAGGGCCAGCCCGTTGCGACCGCGCCCGCCCCTGCCCGCAATCCCGCGCTTGAGGAATGGCGGCACGCGCGGGGGCGCGACCGCTAGCGCCGGTTGCATGGCGCCGGATTATCGCAGTAGCTTCCGGCCATGTCTTTCAGATTGTTGATTCTCTTCTTCTCCGTCGCCGCGTTCGCCGGTTCCGTGCTTTGGGTCGGACCGGCCGTCAAGACCGCGACGCTCGTTCCGATGGGCCTGGTCCTTGTTGCCCTGATCTGGGTGGTCGCGGGTCTCTTTACACCACGGCGGGACTGGATCCTGGTCGACGGATCGAACGTGCTTTACTGGCGCAATGACACGCCCGATCTCGCCACCGTGCGGCTGGTGGTGGGGGAACTGCTGCGCCGGGATCTGACGCCGGTCGTCTGGTTCGACGCGAATGCGGGCTATCTGGTGGCCGGGCGCTACCTTGGGCCGGGGGCGCTTGCGCGGCAGCTAGGCATTCCCGCCGCGCAGGTCTTCGTGGCGCCGAAGGGCACTCCGGCCGACCCTTTGATTCTTGAGGGTGCGCAGGCCCTCTCCGCCCGGATCGTGACCAATGATCGATACCGTGACTGGTCCGACGCGTTTCCCGCGCTCGGCCTTCCGGAGGTTCTGGTGCGCGGCCAGATCCGCGACGGCAAGGCGATCCTCACCCCGGTCGGGACCCAGGCCGCGCGCGTCAGCGCCTAGGCCCCGGCTTTTTCCAGCGCCTTTGCCGCGTCCCAAAGCGCGTCCATCTCTGCCAGGTTGCTTTCTTCGGGACGTTTCCCGCGTTCGGCCAGCGCCGCCTCGATCGAACGGAAGCGGCGGGTGAACTTGGCGTTGGCGGCCCTCAGCGCCGCCTCCGGGTCGATCTTGAGGTGCCGGGCCAGGTTCGCCACGACGAACAGCAGGTCGCCGAACTCCTCGAACGTCTCGGCCTCGGTCATCGTCTCGCGCGCTTCGACCAATTCGCGCGCCTCCTCCACGATCTTGTCCAGAACCTCATCGGTGGAGGGCCAGTCGAACCCCACCCGCGCCGCGCGGTTCTGTAGCTTGAGTGCGCGCAAAAGCGCGGGCAGCCCTAGCGCCACCCCGTCGAGCGTGCCGCGCGTGGCCCCCTCGGCCGCCCGCTCGGCCGCCTTCACCCGTTCCCAGTCGCGCGTCTGTTGCTCCGCCGTCTTGTCACGGCTTTCGTCGCCGAAGACATGCGGATGGCGCGCGATCATCTTGTCGGAGATCGACCGGACCACGTCGCCGAAGGCGAAATGACCCGCCTCATCCGCCATCTGAGCATGGTAGACGGCCTGCAACAGGAGGTCGCCCAACTCTCCCTTCAACTCGCCCCAGGCTTGCCGCTCGATCGCGTCGGCGACCTCATAGGCTTCCTCGATGGTGTAGGGGGCGATGGTGGCGAAGTCCTGTTCGATGTCCCAGGGGCAGCCGGTTTCGGGGTCGCGCAGGCGGCGCATGATCTCCAGCAGGCGCGGCAGCCCGCCTTCGGGGTCGAGGCAGAGGCGCTGGCTCTCTTCAGGGCTCATGGTCTTCCTTTCCTGGCACGAAGGCGGTTAGTCTCGGGGCGACCCTTGCCGGAGGCGATCATGCCCGTTTTGAACAGTATCGCGGAAATGGAAGCGGAGATGAAGGGATGGCGGCGGTATCTGCATGCCCATCCCGAACTCGGGCTCGACTGTCACGGGACGGCGGCCTTCGTGGCCGAGCGCCTGCGCGACTTCGGCGTGGATGAGATCCACGAAGGCGTTGGCCGCTCTGGCGTCGTCGGGCTGATCCGGGGACGAGACGCCGGGCCGACGATCGGGCTGCGCGCCGATATGGACGCGCTGCCGATGACCGAGACGACCGCGGCGCCCCATGCCTCGACTGTCGCGGGGCGAATGCATGCCTGCGGGCATGACGGGCATACAACGATGCTCTTGGGCGCCGCGAAGTACCTTGCGGGCACGCGCAACTTCGCGGGAACCGTCGCGCTCGTCTTCCAGCCGGGCGAGGAGACGGGCGAGGGCGGGCCGGCGATGCTGGCCGACGGGCTGATGGACCGTTTCGGGATCACGCAGATCTATGCGCTCCACACCTCGCCCAAGCACGATCTCGGTTGTTTCGTGACCCGGTCTGGCCCCTTCATGGCGGCGGTTTCGGACTTCGATATCCGCATCCGGGGCCGGGGCGGGCATGGCGCGCGCCCCGAGGAAACCCGCGATCCGGTGGCGGCGGCGCTGACGATTGGCAACGCGCTCAACACAATCCTCGCCCGCAATACGGCGGCGAACGACCAGCTCGTGCTCTCGATCACGCAGATCCACGCGGGCAGCGCCCATAACGTCATCCCGGCCGAGGCCTATATCGGCGGCACGATCCGCAGCTACCGGCCCGAGATCCAGGACCTGGCCAAGCGCCGCCTGCGGGAGATCTGCGAGGGCTGCGCCGCCGCCATGGGCGTGACCGTCGAGATCGGCGGCCAGATCGACCTGGCGCCAACGGTGAACGACCCCAAGGCTACGCGCTTCGCCATCTCGGTCGCGCGGGAGGTGTCGGGTGCTGATCGGGTCGAAGGCGACTATCCGCCCCTGATGGGTTCGGAGGATTTCGGCGCGATGCTGGCCGAACGGCCCGGCGCGATGCTGTTTCTGGGACAGGGCGTTGGCCCCAGCGTGCATGAGACGGACTTCGACTTCAACGACGCCGCGGCCCCGATCGGGGCGAGCTACCTCGCGCGGCTGGTCGAGCGGGCCTTGAACGGCGGCTGACGCAGGGGCAGGTCCCGCGACCCCATTGCGCCCGGCGCGCCGGGGTGGGATTGTCTGTGAGTCCTGAACATGAGGTTCCCATGCCGGTCCTGAACCGTATCGCCGACTATGCGCCCCAGATGCGCGAATGGCGCCGCTGGCTGCACCAGCACCCCGAGCTTGAATTCGACTGCCACGAAACCGCGGCCTTCGTCGCCGCGCGGCTGCGTGAATTCGGCGTGGACGAGATTCACGAAGGGATCGCCAAGACCGGCCTTGTCGCGATCATCGACGGCCAGGGCGAGGGGCCGACCATCGGGCTGCGCGCCGACATGGACGCGCTCCCGATCGAAGAGGCGACGGGGCTGGAACACGCCTCGACCGTCGCGGGCCGGATGCATGCCTGCGGCCATGACGGGCATACCACGATGCTTCTGGGCGCCGCGAAATACCTCGCGGAGACGCGCAACTTCCGGGGCCGCGTGGCGCTGATCTTCCAGCCCGCCGAGGAAGAGGGCGGCGGCGGCGATGTCATGGTGCGTGAAGGCATGCTCGACCGCTTCGGCATCGGCGAGGTCTATGCGCTCCACAACACGCCGCAGGTGCCGCTTGGGCGGTTCGTTACCACGCCGGGGCCGATCATGGCGGCCGTGGACACGCTGCGCGTCGATCTGAAGGGGCGGGGCGGGCACGGGGCCTATCCACATGACTGCATCGACCCGATCGCGGCGGCGGTGGGCATGATTTCCGCGCTCCAGACCATTGTCAGCCGCAACACCAACCCGCTGGCCGAGATCGTGATCTCCGTCACCCAGATCCATGCCGGGACGGCCTCGAACATCATCCCCGAGGAGGCCTGGTTCGGGGCGACAATCCGGACCTTCGACCCGGACGTGCGCAAGGCGACCAAGGCGCGGATCGAACAGGTGGTGGCAGGCCATGCCGCGGCCTACGAGGTGGAGGCCGTGATCGACTACGACTGGGGTTATCCCGCCACGGTCAACGATGCCGATCGCACCGCCTTTGCCGTGCGCGTGGCCGAGGAAGTCGCGGGTGCGGCGGGCGTGGTCGCTGACGCGGGCCGCGAGATGGGGGCGGAGGATTTCTCCTACCTGCTGGAAAAGCGGCCCGGTTGCTACCTGTTCCTTGGACAGGGAGAGGGGGCAGGGCTCCACCACCCGAAATACGACTTCAACGACGAGGCCGCGCCCTTCGGTGCCAGCTTCTTCGCCCGCCTCGTCGAGCGCGCCCAGCCGTTGTGACCCAGCGGCGCGCGGCCCTTCCGGGGCCGCGCAAGGCATCTCTCGCCGCGCCTGCCGGGGCAGGCGCGGCTCGGGCCTTTGCCTCCGGCGGGGGTATTTCGCAATGAAGAACGGCGGTTAGGCCGTTTCTTCGCGAACTCAACACTTCTTTTTTCCGTTTCCGGCCGCGTCGAACGGGGTGTGCCTTGTTTTGATCAAAAGGCTTGAGATTCCGGCCCCAATCGGTATTCTGTTCATATTGACTGGAGATTCAAAATGACACATGCCGCGCACAGCCTCGCCAACGAAGCGCTTTGGGAAAAGGACCGGGCCCATGCGGTCCATCCCTGGACCAACTTCGGACCGTTCGAGCGACAAGGCTCTCTGATCGTCACGAAGGGGGAGGGCTGTTACCTTTGGGACGCGGATGGTCGGCGCTACTTCGACGCGGTCGGCGGCATGTGGTGCACGAACATCGGTCTTGGCCGGCGCGAGATGGCCGATGCCATCGCCGAGCAGGCCATGCGGTTGGGGTATTCGAACTACTTCGTGGATATTGGCAATGATGCTGCGGCGCTTCTGGCGGCGCGGTTGGCGGAACTGGCGCCGGGCGACCTGAACCGCGTCCACTTCACCACCGGCGGCTCGACCGCGGTCGATACCGCGGTGCGCATGGTGTCCTATTACCACCATGTTCGCGGCAACCCGGACAAAACCCACATCGTTTCGCGCGATGCCTCATATCACGGGTCCACCTACCTGACGATCTCGGTCGGCAAGCGGGCGGGCGACCGGATCGAGGAGTTCCGCTACAAGGAGGAGGGGATTCATCACCTGTCGAGCCCCAACCTTTACCGCCGTCCCGAGGGGATGAGCGAGGACGCGTTCTGCGATGCGCTCGTGGCGGAGTTCGAGGACCTGATCGCGCGCGTCGGGGCCGAACGGATCGGCGGATTCATCGCCGAGCCGATCCAGGCCTCGGGCGGGATTGTCATTCCGCCCAAGGGCTATCTGAAGCGCATGTGGGAGGTCTGCCAGCGTCACGACATCCTCTTCATCGCCGACGAGGTGGTGACGGCCTTCGGGCGCATCGGGCACTGGTTCGCTTCGCAGGATGAATTCGGCATCGTGCCGGACATGATCACCTGCGCCAAGGGGCTGACCTCGGGCTATGTGCCGTTGGGGGCGCTCATCTTCTCGGACCGGATCTGGGACACGATGGCGGAGGGCGGGCATCGCTGGTTCTCGACCGGGTTCACCTATTCCGGGCATCCCGTGGCTTGCCGCGCGGCGCTCAAGAACATCGAGATCATCGAGCGCGAGGGGCTTCTGGCCCAGGCGGCGCGGGTCGGCGGCTATTTCGAGGCGCAGCTGGCGACGCTGGCGGATCTGCCGTTGGTCGGCAATGTCCGCGGCCGCAAGCTGATGGCTTGCGTCGAAAGCGTTGCGAACCGCGAGACGAAGGAACCGCTGCCCGACGAGGTGGGGGAGAGCAAGCGCATCTCGAACGCCTGCGAGGCGATGGGGCTGATGGTGCGGCCCATGGGGCATCTGAACGTCATGTCGCCGCCCCTCGTCATCACCGAGGGGCAGGCGGATTTCGTTGTCCAGACGCTGCGCAAGGCGATCGTCGATGTCACCGACCAGCTTGTCCGAGAGGGGATCAGGATCGCCTAGCGCCCCGCTTTCGGAAGCCCGCCGTCGGTCAGCCCGTAACCGGCATAGGCCAGTTGCAGCCAGGACCGGCGGAAGGCGGGCAGGGGAAAGCGGCGCGGAGCCGTGCGCACCAGCGCGGGCAGGTGTGCCGCCTGGCCGGTCATGAGGCGCCCAACCTGCTGGCCGGAATAGGAGGCCGCCGCCACCCCCGAGCCGTGCCAGCCGAAGGCCGCGTAAAGGCCCTGCGCCCCCGGAACCTCGCCCACGAAGGGGGCGAGGCTGCCGGTCAGGCAGACGAGGCCGGACCACGTCTGCTCGGTCTCCGCCCCGGCCCAGGCGGGGAAGAGCGCCTCGAAATGCCTGCGCACATTGGCTTCCATCCCGCGCAGAGCGGCCGTGGTGCCCGAGGTGCCGCCACGCATCCCGAACAGGAAACGGCCATCGGGCAGGTGGCGGAAGTAGTGCAGCAGCTTGCGCGCGTCGAAGGCCATCCGCGGGTCGGTGTAGCCCTGATCCTGCCGCTCCGCCTCGGTCAGGGGCCGGGTCACGAGCACGGCGGAGAACGCGGGCAGGGTGCGCCCGCCGATCCAGCGCGGCAGGTCGTCCGAGGTATAGCCGTTCGTTGCGACGAGGACCCTGCGGGCCGTGACCGTCCCATGAGGTGTCGCCAGCCGCCAGCCGCCATCGGCGGGGGTCATGTCTGTTACAGGGCTTTCGCCGCAGATGCGGATGCCTTTGGCGATGGCAAGCCGGGCGAGCCCCTCGACATAGGCCATGGGATCGACGGGGAAGCCCTCCTTCAGCATCAGGGCGCCGTGAAAGCCGGGTCCCGCCAGCCCGCGCTCCCGCAGCGCCTCGGGCGGGATGACCTCGACGCTTTCGCCGTAGCGGTCCTGAATTTCGCGCGCCTCCTCGGCGAAGCCCGCCCAGGCGCGGGGCGATTGCGCCAGGATCGCCTCACCCTCAGGGCCCTGCCGCGCCGCCCAGCCGTTCGAGTCGATCAGCTGCCCGACATGGGCGATCGCGGCGCGCTGAAAGGCGCGGAAGTCGCGCGCCCCGTCACGTCCGACGCGGGCCGTGATCGCGGCGTCCGACAGCTTCGTGCCGCCATAGCCGCAAAACCCGCCGTTGCGCCCTGAGGCGCCCCAACCCGGCTGCACCGCTTCCAGGACGATCACGCTGGCGCCGGCGCTTGCAGCCTCAAGCGCCGCGTTCAGCCCGGCGTAGCCCGAGCCGATCACCGCGATATCCGCCTTCGCGGCGCCGTCGAGCGGCGGCAGCACCATGGGCGCAGGATGCGCGGCGCGCCAATGGCTCTTCGGCCAGGCGGGGTCATAGGCGGGGGCTTGATAAAGGCGGCGCATGGGGGCTCCTGCGGTGCGGAATCGGATCGGCCGGGACCGTTCCCGCCGATACCTATCGCAGAGCGGGTATTTTGATCAAATTAAACTTGACAAGCGCCGCCCCCGCTGGCCTTTTCGGACCATCCGGATCCGCGGCGTCTCCGGCCATGAACGACGACGCGACCTATCCCGAGAGACACTCATGGCACTCGAAGACTCCAAGAATGAGATCGATTCCGCCTTTACCCGTCGGGGCCAGCGCGGCCTGGCCTATGAAAACGCCTTTGCCGGCGCGACCAGCTTCCTGCGCCGGAGCTACACCAAGGACCTGAGCGGCGTCGACCTCGCCATCACCGGCGTTCCCTTCGACCAGGCGGTCAGCCACCGGACCGGCACCCGCTTCGGCCCGCGCGCCATCCGCGAGGCGTCGAGCCTTCAGCCCTACGACCCGCCCCACGGTTGGCCCACCAGCCCGTTGGAGGAGATGAATGTCATCGACTACGGCGATGTCGCCTTCGACTACGCCAATGTGGCCGAATTCCCCGAGACCTTGACCGCCCATATCCGCACGATCCTCGCGGCGGGCGCAGGGACGGTGACGCTGGGGGGAGATCACTATATCACCTACCCGATCCTCAAGGCCTATGCGGAAAAGTTCGGCCCCCTGAGCGTCATCCATTTCGACGCCCATTCCGACCTTTGGCCCGACGACAACCCGGCCCGGATCGACCACGGCACCATGCTCTACAAGGCGGTGAAGGGGGGCTATGTCGATGCGGCAAGCTCGATCCAGATCGGCATCCGCACCACGACCGAGGACTATCTGGGCGTGAACGTCCTCACCGCGCGCGACGTGCATGAACAGGGCGTGGCAGCGGCCGTGGCCCGCGCGAAAAAGGTCGTGGGCGACCGGCCGGTCTATCTGACCTTCGACATCGACGCGCTTGACCCCGCCTTCGCGCCCGGCACCGGCACGCCGGTCTGGGGAGGGCTCGCCTCCTGGCAGACGGCGGCGATGTTGCGCGACCTTGCCGGTATCAACCTCGTCGGCGGCGATATCGTGGAGGTCTCACCCCCCTACGACACGACCGGCGCCACCGCGATCGCGGGCGCGCACGTTGCCTACGAACTGATCTGCCTCTACCACTGGGCGCGAACCCGCAGGTGAGGGCGGCGCTCCTCCTTGTCGTCGCGCTCCTGGCGGGGGGCATGGCCTATGTGCGCCTTGCCCCCTCCGACCCGGCGCGCTGGCATATTGATCCCGTCGGTACGGATACCCCTGCCGGGCGCGTCCTTGCCGTTCCCGGGGGCGCCCGCGCCGTGGTCCGTTTCGCAAACACCACGCCGGCAACGCTCCTAGGCCAACTCGACGCCATCGCGCTTTCGGCCCCGCGCACCCGGCGCCTTGCCGGCAGCGCGGCGGAGGGGCGGATCACATGGGTGACCCGCTCCGCGCTCTTCGGCTTTCCCGATTACACGACCGCCGCCGCGCGCGCCGAGGGGGCGGCCACCCGGCTTGATCTCTTCGCGCGCCAGCGCTTCGGCCGCAACGACCTTGGCGTCAATGCGGCCCGCCTGCTGGAATGGCTTGCCCGGCTCGCTCCCTGATCTTCGCCCCGCTATTCTTCATTGTGAAAGTACCCCCGGGGGCCCGGGGGCGGGAAGCCCCCGGCCGCTCCCCCTTGACCGCCGCCGGGTCTGAGGGCACATCGCTGCCATGGTACCCATGGACAAACTCGATCAGATCGCGCGCCGCTTCGAATTCCTCGAAGCGAAGCTCGCATCCGGCGCCGCCCCGGCCGAGATCGCGGCACTCAGCCGTGAATATTCGGACCTCAAGCCGGTCGTCGCCGAAATTTCCGCCTACCGCCAGGCCCTCGCCGATCTGGCGGAGGCCGAGGCCATGCTCTCCGACCCGGAGATGCGCGCGCTGGCGGAGGACGAGATCCCGGCGCTCAAGGCCCGCATCCCCGAGATGGAGGGGCGCCTGCGCATCGCGCTTCTTCCCCGCGATGCTGCGGACGCGCGCCCTGCGATCCTTGAGATCCGCCCCGGCACCGGCGGGGAGGAGGCCGCGCTTTTCGCGGGCGATCTGCTCCGGATGTACCAAAAACACGCCGAGGCGCAGGGCTGGCGCTTCGAACTGCTGGAACTGACCCAGACCGAGCTTGGCGGGGTCAAGGAAGCCATGGCCCGGATCGAGGGCGAGGGCGTATTCGCGCGCCTCAAGTACGAAAGCGGTGTGCACCGGGTCCAGCGTGTCCCGACGACCGAGGCCGGGGGGCGCATCCACACCTCCGCCGCCACCGTCGCCGTCCTGCCCGAGGCCGAAGAGGTTGAGATCGACATTCCCGCAAACGACATCCGCATCGACACGATGCGCGCCTCAGGCGCGGGCGGGCAGCACGTTAACACCACCGACTCGGCGGTGCGCATCACCCATATCCCGACCGGCATCGTCGTGACCTCTTCGGAAAAGTCGCAGCACCAGAACCGCGCCAACGCGATGGCCGTCTTGCGCGCTCGGCTTTACGACATCGAGCGCAATCGCGCCGATGCCGCCCGCGCCGCAGACCGCAAGGCGCAGGTGGGTTCTGGCGACCGGTCCGAACGCATCCGCACCTACAACTTCCCGCAAGGGCGGATGACCGATCACCGGATCAACCTGACGCTTTACCGCCTCGACCAGATCATGGAGGGCGACCTGACCGAGGTGATCGACGCGCTCGTTGCCCACGATCAGGCCGCGAAGCTGGCCGAGATGGAGGCATGACCGGCGCCGAGGCTCTGCGCGCGGCCATCCCCCGCCTGACGGCGGCCGGGGTCGCGGACCCCGCCCGCGATGCCCGGCTGCTGCTGGCCCATGCGATGGGCATTCCCCCCGACCGCCTGACGTTGTCCCTGCCAGAGCCCTTGGGCGAAGATGCCGCCGACCGCTACGCCGCTGCCATCGCCCGGCGCATCGCGCGCCAACCCGTCAGCCAGATCACCGGGCGGCGGCTGTTCTGGGGGCGCAGCTTCCGCGTCACGCGCGACACGCTCGACCCGCGCCCGGAGACCGAGGCGCTTGTCGCGCTGGCGCTGGAACGTCCCTTCACGAAGATGCTCGACCTTGGCACGGGGACAGGCTGCATCCTCTTGTCCTGCCTCGGCGGCATGCCCTTCGCCACGGGGGTGGGAACAGACATTTCCCCCGCCGCGCTGGCGGTCGCGGAGGAGAACGCGCAGTCGCTCGACCTCGCGAAACGGGCCCGGTTCGCGCAATCGGACTGGTTCTCGAACATTTCTGGCCGCTTCGACCTGATCGTCTCCAACCCGCCCTATATCGCGGCGGCGGAGATGGCGGAGCTTTCGCCCGAGGTGCGGGACTGGGAACCCCACGGCGCGCTGACGCCTGGCGGTGACGGGCTCGACGCCTATCGCGCGATCGCGCGGGGGACGGGGGCGCGGTTGATGGCCGGCGGGCGGCTTCTGCTGGAGATCGGGCCGACGCAGGGTGCGGCGGTTGCGGCACTTTTGCGGGCGCAGGGGTTCGATCGGGTTGGGGTGCGGCAGGATCTGGACGGGCGCGATCGCGTTGTCCACGCGACAAAGCCCGGCGACCCCGACGACTGCGGTGCCGCCTAGGCGGGGTATTCCGAAGGGGGCGCCAGGGCGACATTTTGCGCTTTTTTCCGCGAGATATGCGCCAATTCGCAGAATCCGCTTGTCATGTGTTGCACATCGTGCATACAGGACCCGTGACGACCAGACCTCGGTCCGGCCGTCGTGTCTCGCCCGACAGTAAGGTGTTGCAGGCCGTGTAGCCATTTTTGGCTCGGGTCGCATGCCGGGTGAGGTCCGAGACTGCCCTCTGGATCAGACCACGAAAGCACATGAGATCTTCCAAATCCCGTTCGCGTTCGAAGTCGAACCGTCAGCGTTCGCTCGGCAATATCATCAACCGGGTCTTCGACAGCTCCGGCCCCGAAGGCAAGGTGCGCGGAACGCCGCAGCAGATCATCGACAAGTATCTGATGCTGGCGCGTGACGCCCAGCTGTCGAACGATCGGGTGGCCGAGCAGAACTTCCTCCAGCATGCCGAGCACTACACGCGCATGCTGGGCGAGGCGCAGCGCGAGCTTCAGCGCGAGCAGGAGCAGCGCCAGCAGCAGAGCCAGAACCAGCAACAGCATCAGGGCGGGGACCGCGGCCAGAACAATGGCCGTGACCGCTATGAGCAGCGTGCTGAGCGTGGCGAGGAAAGCGGCGAGGCGCATGCGCTCGGCCTGGAGACGGAGGCCGATGAGGGCTCCGGCCTGGTCGAGACGCCCGAGGCGCGCGCTGCCGTGGTGGAGCCGAAGCCCGCAGCGGCCGAGGCGCCCGAGGCGGCCCCTGCTGCGGACAGCGATCAGCCCGCCGTGAAAGCCGAAGGGCGCAAGGAGCGCAAGCCGAGGGGCGAGGGTGCCCCGCGCGGTCCCCGCCGTCCGCGTGAAAAGCGCGAACCGAAGGAAGCGGACGCGCCGGCTTCTCCGGAAGAAAACTCCTCCGCCGCCGAGTAAGGCGGTCGGACGGTTGCAAGACACATGAACCCCGCCCTAACCCGGCGGGGTTTTGCTTTTCAGCCCGCCTTCACCAGGCGCGCCAGTGCGCAGAAGGACTCCAGCGAGATTTCTTCTGCGCGCGCGGTGGGCTGGATGCCCGCCGCCAGCAGCAGATCCTCGATTGCCGGGGCCACGCCCTTGAGGCTCGCGCGCAGCATCTTGCGGCGCTGGTTGAAGGCGGCGGCGACGATGCGCGACAGGGTCGCGGCATCGGCGGGATAGCGCGGCTCGGGTAGGGCTGTCAGGTGCACGACGGCCGAGTGGATCTTGGGCGGGGGCGTGAAGGCCTCCGGCGGCAGGGTCAGGACGATGCGGGCATCGGTGCGCCACTGGGCGAGGAGCGCAAGCCGCCCATAGGCCTTGGAGCCGGGCTTGGCCACGATGCGCTCGGCCACCTCCTTCTGGAACATCAGCGTCAGGCTCGACCAGACCGGCGGCCAGGCGGGCGGCGTCAGCCAGCGCACCAGCAGTTCCGTTCCCACGTTGTAGGGCAGGTTCGCGACGATCCGGATCGGGGGCGTCAGATGCGCCAGCGGGTCAATGGCGAGCGCGTCGGCATTCAGAACCTCAAGCCGGCCGGGGTAGGCGGCGGCGATCTCGGCCAGGGCGGGCAGGCAGCGGTCGTCCTTTTCGACGGCCAGCACGCGGCGGGCGCCCTCGGCCAGAAGGCCGCGGGTCAGGCCGCCGGGACCGGGCCCGACCTCCAGCACGTCCGACCCCGACAGATCGCCCGCCATCCGTGCGATCTTCGCGGTCAGGTTGAGGTCCAGGAGGAAGTTCTGCCCCAGGCTCTTGCGCGCCGAAAGTCCGTGGTGCGCGATGACCTCGCGCAAGGGGGGAAGTCCGTCGATTGTCGCCATCAGGTCCGCCCCCGCAGCCGCGCCATGTCCGCCGCCATCCGCAGCGCAGCCACTAGACTCGACGGGTCGGCCAGGCCTTTGCCAGCGATGTCGAAGGCGGTCCCGTGGTCGGGGGAGGTGCGCACGAAGGGAAGGCCCAGCGTCACGTTCACGCCGCCCGCAAAATCGATCGTCTTGATCGGGATCAGCGCCTGGTCGTGGTACATGCAGACGGCTGCGTCGTATCCCGCGCGCGCGCCGGCATGGAACATCGTGTCGGCGGGCAGGGGGCCTGAAATCGCCATCCCTTCCGCGCGCAGCCGGTCGAGGACGGGGGTGATCAGCGCGATCTCCTCCCACCCCATCGCGCCGCCCTCGCCAGCGTGGGGGTTCAGGCCCGCGACGGCGATGCGTGGGGCGGTCAGGCCGAAGCTTTCGATGAGACCATCCCGCGTCAGGCGGATCGTGGTTTCGAGAAGATCCGCGGTCAGCGCCGCAGGAACCTCGGACAGGGGGATGTGGATCGTGGTCGGGACGACGCGCAGGCCGGGACAGGCGAGCATCATCACGACCCGCTCGACGCCCGCCAGCGCCGCCAGATACTCCGTATGGCCCGGAAAGGCGAAGCCTGCACCATCCTTCAAGGCCTTCTTGTTGATCGGCGCGGTCGTGACGGCGGCTGCCTCGCCCCGGCGGACAAGGTCCACCGCGCGCGCGATGACGCCGACCACCTCGGCCGCGTTTGCCGGGTCGGGGCGACCGGGGATGGCGGGCGCGGGGAAGTCATGGCGCAGGACCGGCAGGCAGTCGCCTGGAACCGAGGTCGCCTCCGCGCCCGCGGCGATTTCCCGCCAGCGCGTGCCGTCTGGCAGGTGGCGCGGGTCGCCGATCCAGAAAAAGGGCTCATTCGGTCCCAGGATGGCGCGCGCCCGCACGGCGGTTTCCGGTCCGATTCCGGACGGCTCGCCACAGGTCAGCGCGACGGGAAACGCCGTGCGCGGAGCGGTCATGGCCGGGTGATGATCGCCGCCGCGCGCAACTCCGCCATATAGGCGTTCGCCATCGCGCCTAGCCGCTGGTCATTGATCTCGGCCCGCAAGACCTCGTCCGAGGGGCCTTGGGCGAAGCCGAGCTTGTCGTTGACCGGCGGGATCTCGCTGCCTTCGTGCGGGGCGGCGGTGACGGGGATTTCGGCGGCACCCGGCGCGGTGAAGGCGTTGCGGTCGCAAAGCATCAGGACGACCTGCATCCCCGCCCGGCTGAGCGATGCGTCGATCTCGTTCTCATCCATATTGGCGAGGACGGCGGCGATCTCAGCGGGAACCTGAGGTTGCGGTTTCACATCGCGCAAAAGCTCCGGGCCGGGGTGTTCGCGGGCATATTCGTAAAGTTCCCCGCAGGTCTGGACCTCGGCCTGAAGGCGCGCGATCTCGGCCGCGGCCTCGGGCGTGCCCGCACCGGGCACGAGATACTGCGCATAGTCGATGGTGACATTGGCGGGCGCGATGTCGCCACCCTGGTCCACAGCGCGCAGGCGCACGAACGCAATCGCGTCCGTCAGCGCCACGGGCGGGCTGATCTGGCCGGGCTGCATCTGCATCACGGCGGGGCGCAGCTGAGGCGGCAGGTTGGTGATCGGAATCCAGCCGATCTGGCCACCGTTCTCGCGCGAGGGCGCCGCGGAATACTGGCGCGCCGCGGCGGCAAAGGCCGCCTCGCTGGTCAGACTTTCCACCAACTCGGTTGCAAGGTCGCGCTTTTCAACGAAGGTTGCCGCGGAGGTCGGGATCACGATTTCAGAGATCAGGACCCGTGGCCCCTTGCCGCGCCCCTGCTCGATGGACCCCGCCCGGGCCACATCGGCGTCGGTGACGATCACCCGGCCCGCGAAACGCTTGCGCACGACATCGCGCCACAAGAGCCCGGCGTGAACGAAGTCACGGTAGGTTTCGGGGGCGATGCCGCCCTGGCCGATCGCCTCCAGGAACTGCTCCAGATTCAGGTTCGCGCGGGCGGCGAATTCCTCCATCCCGGCGGTCAGCTTGTCGGGCGTGACGGAGATCCCCTCGCGCTTGGCGGCCTCAAAGCGCAGCCGGTCCTCGATCAGCCCGCGCTCGGCGTCGGCGACGTGATCGCCGGGCACGCGCAGCAGGTCCAGGAACATGATCCGCTGCTCAAGCTCGTAGCCGGTGATGACCCGTCCGTTGACCGTGATGGCGGGGGCGAAATCGCCCTGCGCCTGCGCCGCGGGCGCAACAAGGGACAGGGCCAAGCCAAGAAGAAGGGGGATCACGCGCATCGTCACAGTCCGTCTGCTCTTCTTTTTCGTGTCTTCGGGGCGGGCGCCCCGGCTTCATCGGGCGCAGCTGCGCCGGTAGGACGTGCTATCATAGCCCCTGCCGATCCCGCCCAGCGTGACCGACAGGTTGAAGTCCGTCGTCGGCGTCACACTAGTCGAGGACGTGAACCGACGCGAGAGGGAAAGATCAATCAGGGCACATTCGGTCCTGTATTCGAAGCCCAGCCCCGCATAGGCGGTGCGGCTTGCGGTGAAATCGTGGCGCCCCTCCAGCCTGCCGCGCCAGCCCTCGCTGACCTGCCAGGACCCGGCAAGCGACAGTTCCGACGTATCCTCGGGCCGGTCTTCGGCGGGGTCATCCACAAGCATCAGGTAGCTCGCCGACAGGCCGTAGTCCGGGCGCTGCCAGGACAGCGACAGGCTGTTGCGGGTGATGCTGAGGTCGTCATCGAACAGCGCCCGTCCGACAAAGGTCAGCCCGTCGGGGATGGTGATCTGCCCCGAAACCAGCCAGTCAGAGGCGGTTTCGTCCAGGCCTGAACTGGCGGTGAACTGGCCGAGGTCCTCCTCCCGCAGCACGCGCCCGCCAGCCAGGGCGAGCGTCCATCCATCAGGGTCGTAGCGTGTCCAGCTGACGCCGAGGTTCGCGCGCAGTCCGCGCTCGCGCAGGTCGAGGCCCGGGAACCTGTCGAGCGAGAACAGGTTGCCCTCGTCGAACTCCACCAGGGCGCTGTCCTCGTTGGGGACGCGCTTGTCGGTGTCCGGGGTCCAGACCAGCTGCGCGACCGGCTCCAGCACATGGACCGCGCCGTTGGTGCCGGACTTAATCAGCGGCCAGCGCAGCTCGGCGCCAAGCGTCGGGGTTGCACGGGTGATGGTTCCGGGAAAGCTCGCGTCCTGGGAAATGGCGTAGAAGTCGGCCGACAGGTCGAACATGCCCGAGGCGACGATGCCACTGTTCAGAAGCCAGTTCCGTCGCCAGTCGAGCCCGACCGAGGCGCGCGCCACGTCGCGCCCGTCTGCCACACCGTCCCCGTTCACATCCGTGTCCTCGTTCGAGGGCCGGTAGAAGCCGCGGGTCTGGAAGCGGAACCCGCCCTCGCCGCCGAAGGGGGCGAAGCGGCGTTCGTAGATCAGCGCGGCAAGCCCCGTGGGCGTCGTGCTGTTGCTGTCGCCCTCGCGGATCGAGTGATAGTTCGCGAGCGAGCCCGCGATGTATTCGTTCCGACGCGTCCGCGTCATGTCGATGCCAGACCGCAGTCGGTCGTCGTCCGATACCCCGTAGTCCAGCAGGTAGCTGTCGTCGGAGACGAGGCGAAGTTCTCCGCTCAGCACGAAATCGTTCTGCAGCCGGAAACTGCCGGTGCCGAAAAGGTAGCCGCGATCCTCGCCCGGCAGGATGTCGTCGCGAGACATCGCGCCCTCCACCTCGACCTTGCCGTTGACGAAGGCTTGCCGGTAGCGCAGTTCCAGTGTCGTGGTGCGGCCGGACAGATAGGGCGTTAGCGTCACGTCGCGGCTGTCGCCCAGCGTTACGAAATAGGGAATCTTCACCCCGGTCCCCAGGGTCGAGGTCGAGCGGATGCGCGGCAGCAGGAAGCCCGTCGCCCGGTCAAGCATCGGGTCGGGGATGCGCAGCCAGGGCGCGTAGAACAGAGGCACCCCCAGGAAGCGGAACTGGGCGTGATCGAAGTAAAGCTGCCGCTCTTCCTGGTCATGGACGACGCGCTCGGCGCGGATTTCCCACAGCGGCGTCGGATTGGATGGGCAGACCTCGCAGGAGGAGGCCACGACCCGCTCCATGCGCGTGTAGCGGCCGGCCTCGCGCACGACTGCGTTCGCGGCGATCTGCATCTGCTGGTCGATGACCATGCGCGCGCTTTCCAGAATGCCGTCGGTCAGGTCGCGTGACAGGTTCGCGCCATCCGCCAGCAGCAGCACTCCGCGCCCGTCATCAAGCCGCACCGGCCCCTCGATCGTCAGCTTGTCGGCTTCCGGGTCGTAGATGATCGCGCCCGCCGTCAGGTGCGCGCCGTCATAGAACACCTCCACATGACCCTGGGCGGTGAGCGTCCCCGTCCCGGTCAGGAAGATACGATCCGCAATCAGCGTCGCGGCCTCCTGCGCGGCGAGCGGCGTCGCGGCCAGAAGCCAGAGAGAGAGAAGAAGGGACTTGCGGATCATCCTTCCTCCAGATGCAGAAGCAGGCCGAGCGACAGGAAGGTGGCGGCGACAGGCGGGCTCCACGCGGCGAGCGCCACCGGGATCTGGCCGTTTTCGCCCAGGACCTGCGCGAAGTTGCGCAGGAAGAAGACCGCGTACCCGGAGACGAGCGCCAGCAGCACCATGAGGCCCGTGCGGCCGAAGCGGACGTGGCGCATGGTGAAGCCCGCGCCGATCAGCACCATCGCGGCCAGAAAGAGCGGCAGCGACAGTTCCATCTGAAGCCAGACCATGTGGGCGCGCGCGGAAAAGCCCGCGCTTTGCAGCCCGTCGATGAACTCGGGCAGGTCCCAGATCGGGATGGTCGAGGGCTGGCTGAAGCTGTTGCGGATGCGGTCCGCTGTAAGATCCGAGGACAGCAAGAGCTCTGGCGCAAGGATCGAGGCGGCCTCGGGGTTGCGCCCGGCGCCAAGGGGCCATTCCTTGATCTCCGACAGGCGCCAGCCGCCAGGCTCAAGCACGGCGCTTGCGGCCGTGACACGCCGGGCGGGCTGGCCATCCTGCGTCAGCGTCAGGAAGGTGACGTTCCAGAGCGCGGTTCCATCGGCGTTGGAGCGTTCGGCGTGAATGACCGTTTGTCCCTCAGCCCCGCCCTGGCGCAGCCAGAACCCCTCGCCACTGACCGAAAGCGTACTCGAGGAGGTGTCGTGCTGGCCCGAGCGCAGATCATAGGCGCGCGTCGTGGCCGCGGCGATCGGGTTCAGCACCGAAACCCCGAACGCCCCGATCAGGAGCGCCGCCCCCACCGGCGCCATCAGCGTGACCAGCGCCGAACGCCCCGCCGCCCGTGTGATCACCAGTTCGGAACTGCGCGCCAGCGAAAGGAACAGCCCGACCGTGCTGAGGATCACGATCAGCGGCAGGATGCGGTAAAGCGTGGACGGAACGCTCAGCACCGCCAGCCGGGCGGCTTCGCCCATGCCGATGCCTTCAAACCGGCGCACCTGTTCGACCATGTCGATCAGGGTCAACAGCAAGAGGAACCCGCCGAACACCATCGCGAAGAGGGTCAGGAAGCGGCGCGCGATGTAGAAGGTCAGGGTCATGCCGGCGCCTCCGCCACATGCCGCACCCGCCGGGTGCGCCCGGCATAGGCGAGCATCAGGAAGGCCATCGCAAACCCCGTCACGGCGGGCAGATAGGCCAGCGCCCACAGCGCGTCGTTCGCCCGCGCAAGGCCAGTTGCCATGTTCGACAGAAGCTCGACCCCGATCAGGCAGACCGTTGCCGCCGCGATCTGCCGCCAAAGGCCAAGGCGGCTGAATTCCCCCGTCATGAGCGCCGCGAAGGCCAGCAGTGAGGCCACCAGCGCCATCAGGGGCTGGGCCAGACGCTCGTGCCCTTCGAACAGCAGCACCGCGCGATCCGCGCCGACGAGCGCCTGCGTCTCGTCGCTCGCGGCGATCAGGGCGGGTGTCGAGAGTTCCTCGATCTTGACTGCCCGCTCGCGCGTACGCGACACCAGCGCGCCGATATCGAAGGAGAAGTCGGAAAACCGCGTGACGGTCAGCCGGCCCGACTTCCCGTCGTAAAGCTGGGCCATGCCGTCGAACATGACAAGCTTCGGCCCGCTGTCGCTGCGCACGATCAGCGCCCGCTCGGCGGAGTAGGTGGTGCTGGTGCCGGCCGGCGCCGTCCCGCTGCGGGCGCGGCGCGCGTCGGACAGGAAGATCTGCCGCAATTCGCCCTGCGGGGTGATCTCGCGCACGAAGAACGTCACGCCAGCGCCGGGATGGATGAACGACCCTTCGGATAAAAGTCGCGCAGAGACGTTAGCGGCGATGTCGTCGTTGCGGTTGGCCAGCTGCGTGCGGCTGGCTGGGACCAGAAAGTGCACGAGAATCGCCATCATCAGCGCCACGGCCAGGCCGAAGTAAAGAACCGGGCGCGCCATGCGGAAGGGCGAAAAGCCGGTCGCGCGCATCACCACAAGCTCGCTTTCACCCGTCAGGCGGTTGGTTACATATAGCGCCGCCACGAACGCCGCGATCGGCAGCACGATGCGGATCACGTAAGGTAGCGTCAGCGCGGTGAACTCAAGGAACGTCCAGGCGGACTGCCCGTCGGCGATCAGCCGGTCGAAAAGCTGGACGGCGCGATTGACCCAATAGACCGCGACGAGGACAAGCGCGAAGAAGCCGAATAGCATCATCAGCTGCGACAGCATGTATCTGTCGAATCTGGACACCCGCACCATCCCCACACGATCTTTCGACCCTTTCCCTAGCCCAAAGCGGGGGCGGGGGGAACCTATATCTGGCCAAGGCCCGAGGGCTTGGGTAGGGTCCGGCAAAACGCAGCCGGAGAATGCCATGACCAGCCCCGCCGAGATCCGCTTTGACACCGCCACGCCAGAAGAGATCGCGGCCTTTGCCGGCCGGATCGCCCTGATCCTCGACCACGAAGGCAAGCTTGGCCCCGAGGCGCGGCGGCTTGATCGCGCGGCGCGGGGCGCGGTCGCGCGCGCCACCGAGGGCAAGGCCTGGGGCAAGCTCAAGGCGGGCGAGTCGCTGGATCTGGCCTATCCGGCGGGGATCGCCGCAGAGGCGCTGCAACTGGTGAAACTGCCGCGCAAGGCCACGGTGGAGGAGGCCCGCAAGGCCGGCGCCGCGATCGGAAAGTCACTGGGCGAGGCGGGCGCGCTCGTGCTGGCCGGCGCCCATGCGCAGGCGGCGGAGATTTCCTTTGGCCTCGCGCTTAGGGCCTATGATTTCGACGCCTACAGGTCGGGCGACAGGACACACAAGGGCGCGGTCACGCTTTCGGTGACCAAGCCTGCCGCCGTCGCCGCCGCCGCGCAGCCGCTGATGGCGCTGGCCGAGGGCGTCTTCTTCACCCGCGATCTGGTGAACGAACCCGCGAACGTGCTGACGACGGACGACTTTGCCGCGCGCCTCGCGGCCATGCAGGAACTGGGCCTGGAGGTCGAGATCCTGGAAGAGGCGGATCTGGCCAGGCTTGGCATGCGGGCACTTCTGGGCGTGGGGCAGGGGTCTGAAAGCCCGTCGAAGGTCGTGGTGATGCAGTGGAACGGCGGCAAGAAGGATGAGCCCCCCTTCGCGCTGGTCGGCAAGGGCGTGGTCTTTGACACCGGTGGCATCTCCATCAAGCCCGCGGCGGGGATGGAGGAGATGACGATGGACATGGGCGGCGCGGGGGTCGTCGCAGGCGTAATGCGGACGCTGGCGCTGCGCCGCGCAAAGGCCAATGTCGTCGGCATCGTGGGGCTTGTCGAAAACATGCCCGACGGCAAGGCCCAGCGGCCGGGCGATATCGTGAAATCGATGAAGGGCGACACGATCGAGGTCATCAATACCGATGCCGAGGGGCGCTTGGTGCTGGCCGATGTGCTTTGGTACGCACAGGACCGCTTCAAGCCCAGCGGCATGATCAACCTGGCAACCTTGACCGGGGCGATCATCATCGCGCTTGGCCATGACCACGCGGGCGTCTTTTCTAACGACGACGCGCTGGCGGGCGCGTTCCTGGCGGCGGCGGCGCGCGAAGGCGAGGGCGCCTGGCGGATGCCGATGGGCGCGCCCTACGACAAGCTGATCAAGTCGCGCCTGGCCGACATGAAGAACACCGGCGGCCGGCCAGCGGGGTCGATCACCGCCGCCCAGTTCCTGCGCCGCTTCGTCAAGGACGAGACCCCCTGGTGCCATATCGACATCGCGGGCGTGGCCCTGCCGCCTGCGGAAACGGCCCTTGCCCCGAAGGGCGCCACTGGCTGGGGAGTGATGACGCTGAACCGGCTGATCCGCGACATGCTGGAACGCTGATGGGGGAGGCGTTCTTCTACCACCTCACGCGCTCCCCGCTTGAGGGGGCGCTGCCGACGCTTCTGGCGCGCGCGCTCCAGAACGGTTGGCACGTCGTGGTCCGGGGCGCCGATGCGGGGCGGCTCGACTGGCTGGACCAGCATCTCTGGCTTGGTCCGGAGGAGTCGTTCCTGCCACACGGGCTGGCCGGGGGGGTGCATGACGCCGCCCAGCCGGTCCTTTTGACCACCGGGCCGGAGGTTCCGAACGGAGCACAGTGCCTGATGACGATTGATGGCGCCCCGTTCGAGCCGGAAGAGGCGCTGGCGTTGACGCGGGTCTGCGTGATCTTCGATGGCAACGATCAGGCCGCGCTCGACACCGCGCGGGGCCAATGGCGCCAGATGATCGCCGCCGGCGTTCCCGCGCAATACTGGAGCGAGGAAAGCGGCCGCTGGCAGAAAAAGGCCGAAAGCGGCGCGCGTCCCGCCTAGCGGCGCAGCACCAGCCGGTCGCCGCTGAGCGTCATTTCAAAGCGCCCCAGGTAGCTCATCCCCAGAAGCGATGTGTCAAGCTCCCCCTCGTTCACGACGGCGGCAAGACCCTTGTCCTCGAAGGGGCCGAGCGTGAAGCTCTCCAGCCGGACCGGGGCGGTCCGCACCATGCCGTTGGCGGTTCGCGCGGCGCCAAAATAACTCAGGCTGTCGGGTTCGAACCCTACGCGGCGGGCATCGCGTTCGGTTAGGACGAGCTGGCTTGCCCCGGTATCGACGACGAAAAGGACCTTGGCCCCATTGACCTCTGCGGTCAGGTAGAAATGGCCATCGCGGGATGTCGCGACCTCCAGCTCTTGACCGTTCACGCGCATCTGTTCGGGAATGACCGTGCGGCGCAGATCGCCCCACAGACCGTAGGCCACGATCACGCCGACGAAGATGAACGTCCAGATCGCCGCCTGCTGCGCCACGCGGCCAAGGTTCCGGCGTCCCTGCGCGAGGAAATACCCCCCCACCACCAGAAGCAGCAACAGAAGGTAGGCGAACCGGCCGAATTCGTCGCCGCCCATCCCCGCCCCCTCAGACCAGGCCGGTGCCGCGAATGCCGTCGAGCACGAACTGCACCGAAAGCGCCGCCAGCAGCATCCCCAGAAGCCGCGTGATCACCACGATGCCTGTGCGGCCCAGCAGGCGTTCCACGAAAGGTGCGGCAAGGAACAGAAGGAAGGCGGAACCCAGCACCGCGGCCATGACGCCGTGAATGGCGAACGTATGCGCCACCCCCTTGGCGGGCGAGTTGCTGATCAGAAGGATCATCGTCGTGAAGGCCCCGGGACCCGCGATCAGCGGCGTCGCCAGCGGGAAGACCGAGGGGTCATGCTGCGGCTCGGCATGCTGCCCCTCGCGCCGCTGCGTCCGCCGCTCGAACAGCATGTCGAGCGCGGTGATGAACAAGAGCAGCCCGCCCGAGATCCGGAAGGCGGGCATGGAGATCCCGATCACGCTCAGGATCTTGTCGCCCAGAAGGCCGAAGAGCGTCATCAGCACCGCCGCGATCAAGCAGGCCCTGAGGGCGACGGCGCGCCTATGCGCCGGGCTCATGCCCTGCGTCAGCGCGATGAACAGCGGCGTGAGCGCGATCGGGTCTACGATCACGAAGAGCGTGACGAAGGCCGTCAGGTAAAGCTGAATGTCCAAGGATCAGACCTCTGCCGCTTCGAGCTTCTCGGCCGCCCTCATCCAAAGATCTTCCGCGCGGTCCACGGCTTCCATCACCTCGGCATATTTCTTCTGCCAGATGGCGGCTTCGTCGGGGCGCGCATACAGTTCCGGATCGGCCAGCTTCACCGCCAATTTGTCGCGCATCTCGTTGAGCTTGGCCAGCCTTTCCTCGCATTTGCGAACGTCCGCCTTCAACGCCAGCATCGCCTCGCGCGAGGGGCGCGCGGGCTTTTCCTTGGGTTTGGACGCGGGCTTTTCGGCGTCGTCCCCCGCCAACAGTTCGCGACGGTAGGTGTCGAGGTCGTTGGCATAGGGCGTGACCGCGCCGCCCTTGACCAGCCACAGCCGGTCCGCCACCAGCCCCAGAAGGTGCATGTCGTGCGAGACGAGGATCACGGCGCCGGAATACTCCGTCAGCGCCTCCACCAGCGCCTCGCGGCTTTCGATGTCGAGGTGGTTGGTCGGTTCGTCGAGGATCAGAAGATGCGGCGCATCGAGCGTCGCCAGCGTCAGCGACAGCCGCGCCTTCTGCCCGCCCGAAAGCCGCGCGACCACCGTCTCCGCCTGGTCCGCGCCCAGGCCGAAGCCTGCGAGCCGCGCGCGCAGCTTGGCTTGATGCTCTGCCGGGCGCATGCGCTGGATATGCTGCAAGGGCGTTTCGTCTAGGTGCAGTTCATCCACCTGATGCTGCGCGAAATAGCCGATCCTGAGCTTGGAGGACCGCGTGATCTTCCCCTCGCAGACCTCAAGTTTTCCGGCCAATAGCTTGGAAAGCGTGGATTTCCCCTCGCCGTTGCGACCCAAAAGCGCGATCCGGTCATCCTGATCGATGCGTAGGTCGAGCCGCCGCAGAACCGGCGCCCCGCCATAGCCGACAGCCGCGCCATCCAGCGTGATGATCGGGGGCGACAGCTGTTCGGGGGCCGGGAAGGTGAAAACCACCTTGCGGGCCTCTTCCGGCGCCAGGATCGGCGTCATCTTGTCCAGCATCTTGACCCGGCTTTGCGCCTGCACGGCTTTCGACGCCTTGGCCTTGAACCGGTCAACGAAGCTTTGCAGATGCGCGCGCCGCGCCTCCTGCTTCTTGGCCTCGGCGGCTTGCACCGCGCGCTGTTCGGCGCGGGATCGGGCGAAGGTGTCATACCCCCCCGACCAGAGCGTCAGCTTGCGGTTTTCAAGGTGCAGGATCGCGCCAACCGCGCGGTTCAAAAGTCCGCGGTCATGGCTGATGACGATGACGGTGTGCGGATATTTCGCCAGGTAGCTCTCCAGCCACAGCGCCCCTTCGAGGTCGAGATAGTTTGTCGGCTCATCCAGGAGCAGCAGGTCGGGCTGGGCGAAAAGCACGCCGGCCAGCGCCACCCGCATCCGCCAGCCGCCGGAGAAATCCGAACAGGGCCGCCGCTGCGCCTCTGCGTCAAAGCCAAGGCCCTTCAGGATCGCGGAGGCGCGCCCCTCGGCCGACCATGCGTCGATATCGGCCAGCCGCGCCTGGATCTCGGCGATGCGGTGGGGGTCGGCGGCCGTCTCTGCCTCCGCCATCAGGCTGGCCCGCTCCGTATCGGCGGCCAGCACCGTATCGAGGAGCGAGGCCGAGGACGACGGAACCTCCTGCGCCACGCCACCCACGCGAGAGCGGGAGGGCAGGGTGATCTCTCCCCCCTCCAGCGCCAGTTCGCCCCGGATCAGGCGGAAAAGCGTGGTCTTGCCCGCGCCGTTCTGGCCCACCAGGCCGACCTTGTGGCCGGTGGGAATCGTCGCCGATGCGCCGTCGAACAGCGGGCGCCCCTCGACCGAATAGGTGATGTCGGAAATCCTGAGCATGGGCGGCCCATATCAGAGCCCGCGAGGGACGAAAAGCGCCCCCCTTTCATTCTGGCCCCAAATACTCCCGCCGGAGGCTCCCGTGGCGCTTCGCCCACGCGACCTTTTCAAACCCGCGCGCGCGTGATAGCAGGCGCGCGATCCAACTCCGGCGCGGGCCCCGCGCCCCCAACGATAGGTTCCGACATGGCTGTTCAACGCACCTTCTCGATCGTCAAGCCCGACGCGACCCGCCGCAACCTGACCGGCGCGATCAACGCCAAGCTGGAGGCCGCTGGCCTGCGCATCATCGCGCAGAAGCGCATCCACCTGACCAAGGCCCAGGCCGGCGTCTTCTACGCGGTCCACAAGGAACGCCCCTTCTACGACGAACTGTGCGAGTTCATGTCGTCCGAGCCGATCGTGGTGCAGGTCCTGGAAGGCGAAGACGCGATCGCGAAGAACCGCGAAGTGATGGGCGCCACCAACCCGGCGCAGGCCGCCGAGGGCACCATCCGCAAGGAATTCGCGCTCTCGATCGGTGAAAACTCGATCCACGGTTCCGACGCGCCGGAAACCGCCGCAGTGGAAATCGCCTACTTCTTCTCGGGCCTCGAACTGGTCGGCTGATCCCGTTCACCCCTGAAATCGCGAAGGCCCGCGCCGGGGATACCGGCGCGGGCCTTTTGCTTCTTTGGAGCCATCTTCAGCGGCGGGGTCTGATCCCGATCTCGTCCAGCACCGCCTCAAGCTTCGCGTCGATCATCGCGCTTGAGGGGCGCGCCGCGACGCGAGCCTTGATCGCATCGAAGCGCCGGCGAAGGGCTGCCTTCTCCTCGCCCTGGCAATCGTTCCAGGGGCGCCCCTGCAATCCCATCACCAGGACGTAATAGCCGATGAAATGCGGGGGATTGCCGGCGCGCAGGAAGCTTTCATAGGCCGCGTCGGGCCCCAAGGCCTCAATCTCCTCGGCCGAGTGAATGCCCGCACGCGCAAAGGCTGCCTCCGAGGCGGGGCCGAGATTGGGAATGCTGGAAACAGGGCGTGGCATGTGCCGGGGCTATGGTGGGGGCGGTTTCGTCCCCAGACTAGCCGCACCGGGGCCAAGGGCAATGCCCTAGATCGAGGCCCAGTCGGTGATGATCTGGTCGCCCATCCGCGGGCTGTCCTGGCTGTCGCCGGGCTGCGTGATGCGGCGCTGGCTTTCCTGCGCCATCTGGCGCCTGGCGGTCGGCGCGTCGCCCGGTTGCTGGCCCTCAACCTCGCCGGAGGTCATTTGCGGGGTGTTTTCCATAACGGCGTTTCCATCCTTGGTCTTGCTTGTCTGCTTCGGATCCTGTGGATCGAGCGCGGCGCAGATATGGCCGGAAAGAGGTATCGTCAAGAGAGTTTGCGGCAAATCCGCCCAGTTGCCAAAACCCGGACGCGAAGGCGACATCTTCGGCGCTCATTGCGCAATAGGGCGCAACAATCGTTCGTGTTGCGCCCTATTCGTTCCAGTGTGGGGGTTTTTCCGTCTAGCCCTGAAAGGCGGCGGCAAGGGATTCGGGCAGTGAAAATTCCCGCAAAGCGCGTGCGCGGGCATTGGCCGACATCTTGCGGGCGGTCTTTTCGACGATTCTGAGCAGCGCGTCGGCATCGCGCCCATCCGCGAAGGGGGCGAAGTACCAGCGCAGGAAAACGAAGCAGATCACGTCTTCCAGCGCCTGGACTTCTGCGTCGCGCTTGATCCCCTCCTTTCGCAGCAGGGTGCCCGCCCGCTCCGCCTCGGCCTCGTCGTAGCCGGCGTCGCGCATGATCTCCGCGACCCGCCGGGCATGGAAGGCGCCCAGATCGCGCCGCCAGGCAAGGTAGCCCGCCCGCCCCTCCGGGTAGCTGTCGCGCGGCGAGGTCCAGCGCTCGATGTGCTGGCCGCGCGCCGCGATCTGAAGGACGTCGGAGGCATCGGGAAAAAGCCGCGCCAGCTCGTCGCTCATCCGCTCGCCGTAAAGCAATGCGGCGGGGCGGCCTTCATGCGTGTCGGGGTCCTGGGTGTTGGCGACGTCGATCGCGGCGAGGGCGGCATCAAGGCGGGACATGGCATTCCTGTCGGTTTTCCGGTGACGGTCGCATTGCGTGGGGCGCGGGTCAAGCGCCCGCCGGTGTGGCCGCGCCGACTCGTTCACCGGGATTTGTTCGGCCCCCGATTGACGCAGGCGCCCCGCTACACACATCATTCCCGACAGAGGCAGCATAACGAGCAGAAAATGCCCATGCAAAAAACGTTCCACAGCCCCTCCGGGGGTGTAGATTACCTTGGGCTCAGGCAAGATCGCGTGGGCGGGACAGAGATCGTCTATGACGACGGCGTGGCGCGCCGCAAGGTCTGGCGGGTCCGCTCGGCGGTCAGCGACCGGGCGCTGGGGGATATCCTGCGCACCGCCGTCAACCAGAGCCGCGTCGTTCCCGCGCTTTACGCCGAGCTCAGGAAGCGCTCCATCGCGGTGGAGACCGTCGCGGGATGAAAAATGGCCGGGCGGCTGCCCGGCCAGTTGGAAGAGACTCCACAGGGGATGTTTGTGGAGGCCCTCAGCCCTGCCAGAAATGGCGGGAGCATTCGTTTTGCGCGGTCAGCGGATCGACGCCGATATCGCGCAGCAGCCGGTCGTCCAGGCGGGCCAGGTCGCGGCGGGTCTTGCGACGCTGGCGGCTGTCGCGAAGGATCGTCACGATCCGCGTCGCCACACGGCCGGCCATGCCAGCGCTTTGCGGCAGGGAAAGGGCGGTTTTGGCGGGGGCAGTCATCGGATCACCTTTGTATTGATACAATGTAGAACTATCTTGTAGACATATGGCTACAATAGGGGCACAATGACGTCCATAGAAACATTGTCACGGGTACAAAGAGGATGTCATGACCATGGAGTGGCGGCCTGACCTGGCACAATTCGCGGGGCCGAAGTATCTGGCGCTGAGCCATGCGCTCAGGGCTGCCGTGCGATCGGGCGAGCTTCCCGAAGGCGCCAAGCTTCCCCCGGTCCGCGAGCTTGCCTGGCAGCTTGGCATCACCCCTGGCACCGTGGCGCGCGCCTATCAGATCGGCACGCAGGACGGGCTTCTGGACGCGGTCGTGGGGCGCGGGACCTTTGTCGCGGCGCGCAACCCGAGGCTTGGGCCGACCCAGCCGCTTTTTACCGATGCCCCGCCGCTTCCCGACAGGGCCGAGGGGCCCGTGGACCTGCGCGCACCGCAATTGCCCGACGCTGGCCATTCGCAGGCCTTCGCCCGCATCTTGATGGAGATCGCCCGCGAAGGCTGCGACTGGCGCGGCTATCCGACGAACCGTCGCGACCTGCCTCTTAGACAGGCCTTCACCCATTGGCTTGCGGACCGGGGGCTCGGGGCCTTCGATGCCGACGACCTCGTGCTGACCCATGGCGGACAGAACGCCGTCGGTCTGGTGATGCAATGCTGCCTGCGCGGTGAGCGCCCGGCGGTGCTGTGCGAGGAGTTGGCCTTTCCGGGTTTTCGCCGGGCGGCGCGGCTCAACCGGGCCGATGTGGTCGCGGTGCCGCTTGATGACGAGGGGATCGTGCCCGAGGCGCTGGACGCCGCCTGCCGCCGCACCGGCGCGCGGCTTCTCTGTGTGACGCCCGAGGCGCAGAACCCGACCGCCGGCCGGATGAGCCTTGCCCGCCGCCGTCGGATCGCCGAGATCGCCGCGATTCACGACCTCCAGATCATTGAGGATGACTGCTATTCGGTGGCTGAACCCTCCGCCCCCGCGATCCGCGCGCTGGCGCCGGACCGGACGTGGTACGTCACGTCGCTGTCGAAATCGGTTTCAGCGGGACTTCGGGTGGGCACGATCATCTGCCCAACGGGCCATGGCGAATCTGGCCGGATCGCCGCGCAGCACTCCTACTTCGGGCTTGCGCTGCCGCTTTCGCAGATCGCGCTGAAGCTGCTGACGACGGGCGAGGCCGCGCGGCTGCGCGACGCAGGCCAGGCGGTCTTTTCCCGCCGGCTGGAACTGCTGCTCAATATCCTTGGACGCCATGAGTTGCGCTGGCAGATGGGACTCAGCTTCGTCTGGCTACCGCTCCCGCGCGGCTGGCGCGGCTCGACCTTCGCGCGCGAGGCGGAAAGCGCGGGCGTGCTGATCCGTTCCGCCGACGAATACGCGCTTGTCGATGGCCATGCGCCAAACGCCGTGCGTATCGCCCTGGACGGTGAGGTCGAGGAGGCGCGCTTCACCAAGGCGATCGCGACTCTGGCGCGGCTGTTGGACAATCCACCGGCCGAGATCCCGGTCTGACCCTCAGCTGTCCTGCGGGACGAGGCCGAGGCCGCGCAGGTAGATCCCCAAACCGGCCTCCAGCAGTTCCTCGGGCGGGAAGGGGGAGCGCGCGCCGGGTGTGCCGCGGGCGAATAGTTCGACGACACCGTGGCTTAGTGCCCAGATGTGGGCCGCGAACATCGCAGCGGGCGGGCGCCGTCCGGCGGGCATCTGCTTGGTCAACTCCTCTGCCGCGCGGGTCAGGACCGCGCGCGCCCGTTCCGCGCTTCGCGCCAGCGCCGGGTCGGTGTTGAGCGAAATGCCGCTTTCGAACATCGCCATGTAATGGCCCGGGAACTTCCGCGCGAAAGCCAGGTAGGCGCGGCCCGTCGCCTCGAACGCGCGCAGGGCCGAGGGCTTGCCGTCGTTGTAGGCGTGTTCCATCAGGTCGCCGAAGATCGCGAACCCCTGGCGGGCGCATTCGGCGATCAGGTCGTCGCGCCCCGCGAAGTGTCGGTAGACGGCCGCCGGGGTGACGCCTGCAGACTTGGCCGCGTCCGACAGCGTAAAGCCCTGCGGGCCCTGCTGCTCGATCAGTTTCAGGGCGGCCTCGATCAGCGCCTGCTTGAGGTTGCCGTGATGATAGCCCTGCTTAGCCATTCAGAAGGCCGGGGCCGCCGCAAATCTTTCCGTCCACCTTGCCGATGGCCTTGCGATCCTTGCCCGCGTAGTCAAGCGCATGCAGCACGGACTGGATCGCCGCGATGCGCGCGCGGGCCTTGTCATCGGCACGGATCACCGTCCAGGGCGCAGTCTTGGCGTGCGACTTCTCCAGCGTTTCCCGGATCGCGGCGGTGTAGGCGTCCCATTTCTTCAGCCCCTCCACGTCGATCCAGCTGAGCTTCCACTGTTTCAGCGGATCGCTTTCGCGCGCCAGGAACCGGCGCAGCTGTTCAGCGCGCCCGACATTGAGCCAGAGCTTGACCAGCGTGATCCCCTCGTCGATCAGCATGCGCTCGAAATCGGGCAACTGGCGGAAGAAAAGCTTGCGCTGCTCGGGTGTGCAGAAGCCGAAGACATGCTCCACCACGCCGCGATTGTACCAGGACCGGTCGAAGAGCGCGATTTCCCCCGCCGCCGGCAGCCAGTCGATGTAGCGCTGGAAGAACCACTGGGAGGCTTCGCGTTCGGTCGGTTTGGGCAGGGCGACGATATAGGCGTTGCGGGGGTTGAGGTTTTCGCGCATCCGCTCGATCGCGCCGCCCTTGCCGGCCGCGTCGCGCCCCTCGAAGAGGACGCAGAGCCGCTTGCCGGTCGTGCGCAGGTCGTGAAGCATCTTCACGAGTTCGATCTGGAGCCGCTCCATCTGCGCGTCGTAATCCTTGCGCTTCATCTCGCGGTCGTAGGGGTAGCTTTTGGACAGGATATCTTTCCTGTCCGCCTCCGCGATCGCGCGGCGCACCTCTTCCGGGGCCTCGGTTTCAAGGAACTTCGTAATCTCGCCCACGAAGGGGATGGCCTGGGGGGCGGGCGCTTCCGATCTTGCCATGCGGGTCTCTCCGGATCCTGTCGGGCCAGTATGGCGATTGCAGGGCCGGTTGCAATCGCGCCTAGCCGCGCCAGTCGGTGCTTTCCTGGCCGATCCGGTCCATGTCGAAGGGCGTGGTCAGATAGATCTCGCTGACCCAGTTGCCATAGAGCAGATGCGCGTGGCTGCGCCAGCGGTTCAGCGGCGCGCGCGAGGGGTCATCGTCGGGGTAGTAGTTCATCGGCACGTTGATCGGCGTGCCGTTGGCCACGTCGCGGTCGTATTCCTGCTTCAGCGTATCGCTGTCGTATTCGAAATGGTTGAAGATGTAGAGCGCGCGGTGCGCCGGATCCTCGACCAGGCAAGGCCCAACCTCATCCGAGCCCAGAAGCGTGCGCAGACCGGGGGCGGCGTCGATCTCGGCCTGCTTCATCTCCGTCCAGCGGCTGACCGGGATGATGAAATCATCCGAGAAGCCGCGCAGATAGGGCGACGCGGGCGTGAGGCTGCGGTGCCGGAAGCAACCGAAGGCCTTGTGGTCCAGCATGTGCTTCTTGATGCCGTGGAAGTGATGGATCATCGCCATGCCGCCCCAGCACACGCCGAAGGTGGAATGGACGTTGGTCTGGGTCCAATCCATGATCTCGCGCAGCTCGTCCCAATAGGTCACCTCCTCGAAGGGGAGATGCTCGATCGGGGCGCCGGTGATGATCAGGCCGTCAAACTTCTCGTCCTTGACCTCCTGGAAGGGGCGGTAGAATTCGGCCATGTGCTCGGACGCGGTGTTCCGCGTCTGATGCTCCGACATGCGGATCAGGCGAAAGTCGATCTGAAGCGGGGTCGCGCCGATCAGGCGGGCGAACTGGTTCTCGGTCTGGATCTTCTTCGGCATCAGGTTGAGAAGTGCGATGCGGATCGGCCGGATGTCCTGATGCGCGGCGCGGTCCGGCGTCATCACCATCACGCCTTCCTTCGACAGCACGTCAAAGGCGGGAAGGGTACGGGGCAGGGTGATGGGCATCGGGGAAGTCTCCTTCGGGAACGCGGTAGATAGGCCGGTCAGCCCGCCTGCTCAAGGGCCTCGGCGACAAGTGCGGCGAAGTCTCCGGCGCTGCGCAGGCGCGCGACGGTCTCTGCCTCCACGGTGATGCCCCAGTTCCGGGCCATCGCGTCGTAGCGGGGCTGGCGGTGATCCAGAAGCCGGGCATAGGCGAAGCGGAGGAAGCCGTCGGGGTCCACGCGGTCGGCGGGCTGGCCCTCCTGCTCCAGGTATTCGCCCCAGACGCGGAGGAGGAATTCGGGCTGGTAGTAGATCGGTTTCGGGTCGCGGTCGAAGCGGCGGATCAGCTCGGCCCGGTGGGTCTCATCGCCCTTGATCCAGATCATCAGGACGGTCTTCGACAGATCGCCCAGGACCGGGTCCTCGGCGTCCCAGGGGTCCACGACCTCACAGATCGAGCCGCCCGAGTCACAGACGAAATTGTCGTAGCCGTAAAGGTCATGCGCGCGGTTGGCGAAATGGCCAGTGTCGTGCAGGGCCGCGACTTCGGCCGTGCGGTGCTGGTCCTGCCGGCGCTGGTATTCGGCAAAGGGCAGGCCGCCTTTCGCGGGATCGCCCGGCTTGCCGAGGTAGGTGGACAAGGGCGCCAGGTTGTTGAACGTGATGTTCGAGGTGATGTGGACGCTGTCCGTCATCAGAAGCTGGCGCAGAAGCGGAACCTTCATCGCCTCGCGCTTGAAGTTGTCGGCGATGTGTTCGCCCATGTAGCGCGTGCCGATGCGGTAATCGATCGAGTACTGGAACCACTTGCCGCTTCCACGCAGCATGTTCGACACATAGGTCTTTCCAAGGCCCGACATGCCAAACAGAAGCACCCGCTTCCGGTCCGCACCCAGCCACTCTTCCGCCGTCCGATAGATCATTCCGCCGCCCGCCCGGTTCGTTTCGCACGTTCCTACCGGCAGGCGACGGAAGTTTCACGCGGAATTTTCGCCGCGCGGGCGCGCCTAGAAGCCGACGCCGACCCGGATGCCGGCCGCGATCCCGTCGTTGTCGGCGAAATTGGCGCCGATCGAGGTCGTGGCGTCGCCGATCTGGAAGTAGCTGACGCCCGCGGTCACGGTCATCGTGTCGCGCGTGTAACTGGCGGCGAGGCCGAGGCTCTTGAACCCGTCAACGGGGCCGAGGTTGCCGGTGACATCGCCGTTCGAGGGTTCGTATCCCAGCGTCACCGCGCCCGACCAGGTGTCGTTGAACTTGCGCCCGACGCCCAGCGAATAGGTGATGCGGTCGGACTGGTAATAGGCCAGCGGAAGCCCCTGCGGGTTGAAGAACGCCGTCAGGTAGGCCGCAGGGCTGATGTCGAAGGCTGACCATTCCTGCCAGCGCACCGACCCGAACAGCAGCGTGTCCTCGGCGATGCCGGTCTGGAACTCCAGGTTCAGCGCCTGCGGGACCGTCGTTTCGAACGAGCCGGTCGCCACGCCGTTTTCGGTGGAGTTGAGCTCATGAGTGATATCGGAGGTATAGGTCAGCGCCACGCGTGCCGCGATTTCGGGCTTTTCCCAGGCCGCGCCGACGATGTAGCCCCAGGCCAGTTGGCGGTTGGTCGACAGCAGGTAAACCGGTGTCCCGCCAAGCGAGATCGAGACATCGCCCTTGGCCTGCTCGGCCCGGATACCGCCGTAAACCGAGATATTGTCCTGCACCTCATAGCGCAGAAGCCCGGTGATCGCGGCGGCCTGCAGGTTGGCGGTGGTGCCTTCAAGCAGGTAGCCGGTGCCGGATGGGTAGTTGATATCGGCCCCGATCGGCTCGTTCAGGATGATGGCCAGGTCAAGCTTGTCGCTGAGCGCCTTTTTCAAGGCTAAGGAATAGGTCAGGTAGCCGGAAAGCGCATCGCCTGAGCCGATGCCAAGAACGCCGCTGACGTTCGGATCGCCATAGCCCAGACTGAACTCGGCGTAGTCGCCCTCCTGGAACAGGATCCCGGATGAAAACGGCGCACGCTCCACCCCGCCTGCGACCGCGCTTGTCGCAATACCCGAAACGCCCGCCAAAAGGCAGATGACCCTAGCTCGCATAGTTCCTCCTCCTGAAACCGGAGTTAGCGTTATTTTGCATAATTCATACGTCAATCGGTGACGTGGCGTGAGCGCGGCGTGACGTTGCGGGCGATTATCTTGGCGAGGGTAGATTTTGAATCACACCTTTCCGCTCGCAACTGCGCGGGCGGTGCCTGCCGACAGGTTCAGCCAATTGGCGCAAAAGATGATCGCGCCGCCCAGGAAGACCCAAAGGTCCATCGGTTCTCCATAGGCCAGCATGCCGATGACGGCGATGACCGGCAGGCGGAGGAAATCGACCGGCACGACGATGGTGGCGGGGGCCAGCGTCAGCGCCTTGGTCAGCCCCATGTGCGCGACGATGCCGCCGATCCCCATCGCCGCGACCCAGGGAAGTTCCACTGGCCCCGGCAGCGCAATAGCGCCGTCCCAGCCCGCGACCGCGGCGGCAAGTCCGCTTTGCATCACCGTCAGCCAGAAAAGAATCCCGACCACCGTGACCCGCCGCGTCAGGCGCTTCGTCACGATGGCGGTGCCGGCAAAGGCCAGTGCCGAAGCCAGCGCCAGCAGAATCCCCGGCCCGAGCCCGCCCTCGGAAAAAGGGCGGGCGACGATCAGGATGCCCGTGAAGCCCACCGCCGCCGAGACGGCCTTGGTCGCGGTCATCCGCTCGCCCAGAAGCAGGGGGGCGGCCAGCGCCACCATCAGGGGGGAGGAGAACTCGACCGCGAAGAGCTGGGCGAGCGGGATCAACGCCAGGGCGTAAAGCCACAGGTTCTGACCGGCGAAATGGATGACGTTGCGCAGCAGGTGGAAACCCAGGCGTTCCGCCCGGATCTCGGCCAGGCGGCCGGACAGAAGCGCGTAGGCGACGACCAGCGCAACCCCGATCAGCGAACGGTAAAGCATCATCTCCGGCGGGTTGAGCGCGGTGCCGATCTGCCGCCCGGAAACCGCGATCAGCGAAAAGCCCGCCACCGAGCCCATCATCCAGAGCGCGGCCAGAAAAGGTCGGTGGACGTCGCCCATGAGGTCTCCCGGGTTCCTAAGTCGCCGGTGTCCTGACGCCTAGCCGCGCGATTGTCCAGCGCGGCTGGCGCGGGCGTGAAAGATGAAGCCCATGAAATTCAGCAGCAGCTGCGCCGCGAGGATCGAGGTCGATCCGGTCGGATCGTAATCCGGCGCGACCTCCACCAGGTCGATGCCGACGATCTCATGCGCATGTGCGGCGCCCTGAAGAATCTCCAGGACCTCGTAGTAAAGAAAGCCGCCGTGGCTCGGCGTGCCCGTTCCCGGCGCGATCGAAGGGCAGAATCCGTCGATGTCGATGGTGACGTAAAGCCGCGCGCCTTGGGGAATGCGGGCCAGCACGCCTTCGCGCCCCAGGGCGCGGACCTGGCGCACTGACAGGATATCCGATCCCATCGCGCGCGCCGCCGCGTACCCTTCCTTCGCGGTCGAGGAGACGTTGCGGATGCCAAGCTGGGTCAGGCCGGTGACGTAGCCCTTTTCGGCGGCGCGCCGCATCGGGTTCCCGTGGCCGTGCCGCACCCCGTGGCGTTCGTCCACGAAATCGAGATGCGCATCGATCTGAAGGATATGGATCGGCCCCTGATCGTCGAAGGCACGGATGCAGGGGATATTGACCGAATGATCCCCGCCGATGACCACCGGCAGGGCGCCCGCTTTCAGGATCGCCCGCACGCCCGCCTCGATGTTGGCGTGGCTTTTCTCGGTGTCTGTGTGGACGATGTCGGCATCGCCGATGTCGACGATACGAACCTCGGGGCCGAGGTAGGTGGCGTCGTCCTCGTGGTCGTAGGCGCCCGCGTGGCCGAAGGAGAAAAGCGTCGAGGCCTCCCGCACCCCGCGCGGGCCGAAGCGGGCGCCCGAACGGAACTGGGTGCCCATGTCGAAGGGCGCCCCGAGGATCGCCGCGTCGGCCTCGATCGCGTCCCAGTCCGAGACATAGGGCCGCTTGCCGAAGGTCGCGATGCCAACGAAGGGCAGGTTCAGCCGCCCGCTTTCATATCCGTGTCCCGCCATCGGCCGAGTCTCCCGTTTTGCGCGCAGACTAGGGGCAGTCCATCCGGTCGTCCATCTGCAAACCGTTGCCCCCATGTCGCCCCTTGGCCGAAAATCGTGCCAACCGGGGCAGTTTGCGCTCGCATCTCATCGGCGAAGGGGGCAGAGTCCGCGCACGAGCAGAAGAGGCAGAAAAATGGCCTTCCATCCCCCGAAACCCGTTCCGCCCGGGCTGTGGCGTCGTACGCCGCCCGCGGTCTTCCCCTCCATCCTCGGGCTGTTCGGCCTGGGCCTTGCCTGGCGCCGCGGCAGCTTGCTGTTGGACTGGCCCTCGGTCATCGGAGAGATCGTTCTGGGCGCGGTCACCGGGCTTTTCGCCTTCGCGATGCTGGCCTATGTCGTCAAGCTGGCGCGCCGCCCCGCGGTCCTGGCGGAGGATCTGACGATCCTCCCGGGGCGCGCGGGACTGGCCGCACAATGCCTGTCCGTCTACCTCGCCGCCGCGGCGCTCTGGCCCTATGTGCCGGGCGTGGCGCGGGCGGTGCTTTACGCGGGGCTTCTGTGGCACGGGGTTGTCGTGGTCGTGATGATCGCGCGGTTCGTGCGCGGCCCGAAGGAGCAGCGCCGCGTCACCCCAGTCTGGCACCTGAGTTTCGTGGGCTTCATCGTCGCGGCCTTGGCGGCCCAGCCGATGCGGCTGGCCGAACTGGCGGAGGTGATCTTCGTCACGACCTTCTTCCTGGCGCTGGTCATCTGGGGCGCCAGTCTTGAGCAGTTCCGGCGCGAGGGCGTGCCCGCGCCGCTGCGCCCGCTGCTGGCGATTCACCTGTCGCCTGCGGCCCTTTTCGGGCTCGTGGCGCTTGGCTTCGACCTGAAGTCTCTGGCCATGGGGTTCGCGGGGTTTTCCGCCGCGATCCTGATCCTGCTGGTGATCCGGGTGCGCTGGCTGACGGCGTCAGGCTTCACGCCGTTCTGGGGCGCCTTCACCTTTCCGCTCGCCGCGACGGCCTCTCTCTGGCTGGCGCTTGGCGGGATCTGGGCGGTGCCGGGCGTGATCGCGCTTGCCGCGACCTCCGCCATCGTACCGCTGATCGGCTGGCGGGTGCTAAGGCTTTGGGCGCGGGGGCAACTGGCCACCATCACCAACGCGGCCGTGGCCTGACGCGGCGCTAAAGTAGCCGCGTCCAGGCCCGCGCGATCGCCAGGCCCGTGGCGTCGGCTTGGGCCGCGTGTTCAGCCGCGATCTGCGCGAAATCGGCAAGCCAACCGGGCTGACGCGCCTCCACCGCCTCGGGGAAGTCGCGGTTCCAGGCCTGCACGACGGCGCGGCTGGCCTCGAAATGGAACTGCGTCGCATAGGCCGCCCGCCCGATGCGAAAGGCCTGATTGGCCACGGCGTCATTGCCTGCAAGATGCACGGCCCCTTCCGGCAGGTTGAAGGTATCGGAATGCCACTGGAAGACCGGGAACCCGGCGTCCAGCCCGGCCAGAAGCGGGTCGGCCCGGCCCGCGTCGGTGGGCGTCACGCGGTGCCAGCCGAATTCGTGCGCCTCGCCCAGCCGGTTCGCGGCCCCGAAGGCGCGCGCCATCAACTGGCCGCCAAGGCAGACCCCCAGAACCGGCGCGCCCTGATCGGCCGACGCCCGCATCAGCGCGGCGAGGTCCGGCAGGTACGGGTGGCTATGGTCGTCAAGCGCGCTTTGCTCGCCCCCCAGCACGACAAGCCCAGCATAGCGCCCGATGCCGCCGGGCAGGCGGCTGTCCTCCCATGGGCGCCAGACGTCGATAAGGGCGCCCGCCTCGGCCAGGGCAACGCCGATCTGGCCCAGGTGTGTGACTTCGGTATTCTCCACGATCGCGACGCGCATGATGCCCCCCTTCGGTCGTTGCGATTGATCACGGCGCGCGGGGGAAGTGCAAGGGACAGGATTTAAGCCTTGCACTCTTGACCGCCCCGTGAAATGGGGAGCCGCCAAACGATGACTCCCCGAGGAGGCCCCCATGGAGATTCGCGAGGCGCTCACCTTTGACGACGTGCTTCTTGTCCCGGCCGCATCCAGCGTGCTGCCATCGGATGCCGACACGTCCACTTTCGTGACCCGCTCGATCCGGATGAATATTCCGCTTCTGTCCTCGGCGATGGATACGGTGACCGAGGCGCGTATGGCCATCGCCATGGCGCAGGCGGGCGGGATCGGCGTGGTCCACCGCAACCTTGACCCCGAGACGCAGGCGCGTGAGGTCAGCCGGGTGAAGCGCTTCGAAAGCGGCGTGGTCTACAGTCCGATCACCCTGACGCCTGACCAGACCCTGGCCGACGCCAAGGGGCTGATGGATCGCTACAACATCACCGGCTTTCCGGTCGTGGATGAGGCGGGCCGGGTCGTCGGCATCGTCACCAACCGCGACATGCGCTTCGCCTCCGATGACAAGACGCCGGTGCGGGTGATGATGACCTCGGACAACCTCGCCGTGCTGAAAGAGCCGGTGGACCGCGACCAGGCCATCAGCCTGATGAAGGCGCGCCGGATCGAGAAGCTTCTGGTCACCGACGGGCAGGGTAAGCTGACCGGCCTCCTGACGTTGAAGGACACCGAAAAGAGCGTCCTGAACCCTCATGCCTGCAAGGACGACCTGGGTCGTCTCCGGGTCGCGGCGGCCTCGACCGTGGGCGACGCCGGGTTCGAACGCAGCCAGGCGCTGATCGACGCGGGCGTGGACATGGTGGTGATCGACACCGCGCACGGCCATTCCGAAGGCGTGGCGAAGGCGGTCGAGCGGATCAAGAAGCTGTCGAACGCCGTGCAGGTCGTGGCCGGCAACGTTGCGACGGCGGAGGCGACGCGGGCGCTGATCGGCGCCGGGGCGGATGCGGTGAAGGTCGGGATCGGGCCGGGCTCGATCTGCACGACGCGGATCGTCGCGGGCGTGGGCGTGCCGCAGCTGACCGCGATCATGGATGCCGCGCAGGCGGCGGGCGATATCCCCGTGATCGCCGACGGCGGCATCAAGTTTTCCGGTGACTTCGCCAAGGCGATCGCGGCGGGCGCTTCCTGCGCGATGGTGGGGTCCGCAATCGCCGGAACCGACGAAAGCCCCGGCGAGGTGATCCTGTGGCAGGGCCGCAGCTTCAAGGCCTATCGCGGCATGGGCAGCCTTGGCGCCATGGCGCGCGGCTCTGCTGACCGCTATTTCCAGAAGGACGCGGCCTCCGACAAGCTGGTGCCCGAGGGGATCGAGGGGCAGGTGCCCTACAAGGGTTCCGCGGGTGCCGTCGTCCACCAGCTGGTGGGCGGCTTGCGCGCGGCGATGGGCTATACCGGGAACCGGACCGTGGCGGAGATGCGCAAGAACTGCCAGTTCGTGCGCATCACCGGCGCGGGGCTCAAGGAAAGCCACGTTCACGACGTGCAGATCACTCGCGAAAGCCCCAACTACCGCGCGATGTAGGGACCAGACCCTCGGGCTGCCGACGCCGGGCGGCGGCCCGCGCGGCCCCGCCGCAACCGGAGGTAGCGCATGACCCCAGAGGCACGTATCGGGGCCGCGGTCGAAATCCTCGATCGGGTGCTGGCCGGCGAGGCCGCAGAGCGCGCGCTGACTACCTGGGCGCGCGGCAGCCGCTTTGCCGGATCGCGCGACCGCGCGGCGATCCGCGACCATGTCTATGACGCGCTGCGCCGCCGCCGCTCGGCGCTGGCGCTTTCGGGGCAGGCGGCGCCTTCCGGGCGCGCGCTGATGATCGGGCTCCTGCGGGACGCGGGCACCGATCCGACCACGATTTTCTCGGGCCAAGGCTACGCGCCCGCGCACCTAACCGGGGATGAGGCCGCGGCGCTGGCCGCTGCCCCTTCGGCCGCGGCGCTGCCCGAGGCCGTGGCGCTGGATCTGCCCGACTGGCTCGTCGCGCCGCTGAAGGCCCGCCTGGGCGCCGACTTTCACGCCGCGATGGAGGCGATGCGTCATCGCGCGCCCATCTTCCTGCGGGTGAACGCAGCGCGTGGGGATCGAGACGACGCGATGGCTGCCCTCGCCGCCGAGGGCATCGCGACCCGCCCCTCCGTGCTTGCCGCTGGCGCGCTGGAGGTCACCGACGGCGCCGCGCGGATCAAATCGTCGCAAGCCTACCTGACGGGGCTGGTTGAATTGCAGGACGCGGCCTCTCAGGCGGCGGTGGAAGCGCTGCCGCTGCAAGCGGGTCTTCGCGCGCTCGACTATTGCGCGGGCGGCGGCGGCAAGGTCCTGGCCATGGCCGCGCGCGTGCGGGGCAGTTGGTTCGCCCATGATGCCGATTCCCGGCGGATGGCGGACCTGCCCGCGCGGGCAGAGCGGGCGGGCGTGGCCGTGCGCCGCCTGACCACCGCCGCGATTCCGGGCGAGGCGCCCTTCGATCTGGTGCTGACCGACGTGCCCTGCACGGGCTCTGGCACCTGGCGCCGCACGCCGCAGGCGAAATGGACCCTGCGGCCGGAACGGCTCGCGGCGCTGAACCGCACGCAAGATGAAATCCTGGCCGAGGCGCAGAATTTCGTCAGGCCCGGCGGCCTCTTGGCCTACATGACCTGCTCGCTGCTCGACAGCGAAAACGCGGAGAGGATCGCGGCGTTCCTCGCGCGGTTCGCGGATTTCACGCTTGAGCTGGAGCGTCGCTTCAGCCCGCTAGATGGTGGCGATGGTTTCTATCTCGCTTGTCTCAGACGCCGCTAGGTTGCAAGTTTTACGCAGATGGTTTGTCGTTAAGCGCCCGTTAAGCCTTTGTCGGTCGTATGGAACCGTTCGAATTCGGGAGGAGAACTGGTGACGCGAGAGGCATGGGCGGCGCGTCCCGCGATCAGGCGGGCACTCGAAGGGCTGTCGCGCGCCTCGATCCCATTGGCCGGCGGGGTGGTCCTGTCGTTTCTCGCCTACCTGACTGCGGGCACGTTTGCTGGACTGGCCTGCCTGACCGGTGCCGCCACGCTGCTAGCAATCGGTCTGGCAGTATTCTGCCTTGACTGTCTGCGCGCGGCGCGTGACGCCCGGCTGGCTGAGGTAATGGCTGCCTTCGTTGCGCAGGACCGTTTGGCGAGCTTTACCGAAGGCGCAGATGGCGCGATCCTGGCGCGCAACGGCGCCGCGCAGGCGCAGTTCGGGGCGGGCGGGCGCAGCATGAGCGAGGTTCTGGGGGCGGTCATGGCGGCCCCCGCGCCGGTCCTCCGGCGGCTCCGGCAGGGCGCGCTCCTCGACGGATCTGCGGCGGAGGAGGTCGTGACCGCCAGGGGCCCGTTACGGATTTGCCTTCACCGTGCGGCCCGGACGCTGTTCATCTGGCGGATCGAGGCGGTCGGGGCCGACACCTCCCTGGCGCGCCCGGGCGATGGCGGGGGGTTGCCGATGATGGCTGTCTCTGCCGCCGGTTCGGTGGTCTTCATGAACGACGCGCTGCGCCAGCTTCTGGGCGCGCGGATCAGCACGCTCGCAGATGTCTTCAGCCGCCTTCCGGTCCAAGGTGGTGACATCCAGGAGGTTCAAACGAGCTATGGGCGCCGGCGTTTCCTGATTGCCGAGGTCACGCGGCCGAACCAGCCGCGCCAGCTTTACCTGGTGCCGGTCCCTTCCGAGATCGGAGGCAAGGACGATCGGGGGCTGGGCGGCGCGGCAACCTTGCCCGTGGCGCTTGTCCTGCTGTCGCGTGCCGGCGCGTTGATCGAGGCGAACCCGGCCGCGCGGATGCTGATCGGTGAAGTGCCGGAGGGCACGCCCCTGAACGAGATCCTCGAAGGTCTCGGCCAGCCGGTGAACGACTGGATCGCCGATGCGCTGACCGGCCGGGCGGAAGGCCGGCCCGAGGTGCTGCGCCTGCGCAATCCCGAGGCTGATGCCTATCTTCAGGTGACGCTGTCGCGCACGCTGACGCCCGAGGGGACAGCTTTGATCGCGATCCTGTCCGATGCCACCCAGTTGAAGACGCTGGAGGCGCAGTTCGTGCAAAGCCAGAAGATGCAGGCGATCGGTCAGCTCGCGGGCGGAATCGCGCATGATTTCAACAACCTGCTGACAGCGATTACCGGGCATTGCGACCTGCTTCTGCTACGGCACCGGCAAAGCGACCCGGACTATGCCGATCTCATTCAGATAAACCAGAACGCCAATCGGGCGGCGAGCCTTGTCGGCCAGCTTCTGGCGTTCTCGCGCAAGCAGACGCTCAAGTCGCGCGTGCTCGACCTGAGGGAGACCCTCGCGGACCTCGCCCATCTGCTGAACCGGCTCGTCGGGGAGAATATCCGGCTTGTGCTGCGGAACGAGCCCGATCTGCACCCGATCCGGGCCGACCGTCGGCAGCTGGAACAGGTCATCATGAATCTCGTGGTAAACGCGCGCGATGCAATGGCGCGCGGCGGCACGATCCGCATCACGACGGAGAACATCCATCTTCAGGAGGAAATGCGGCGCGAGCGGGCGACCGTGCCGGCGGGAGACTATGTGCTGGTCTCCGTCGCGGATGAAGGCACAGGGATCGCCCCCGACAAGATGAGCAAGATCTTCGAGCCCTTCTTCACCACCAAACGGCAGGGGGAGGGGACGGGCCTAGGCCTGTCGATGGCCTATGGGATCGTCAAGCAGACCGGCGGGTTCATCTTCTGTCAGAGCAGCCTCGGGACGGGCACAACCTTCCGGCTCTACTTCCCAGCCTACACGGCAAAGTCGCTCGCCGAGCCAGAGCCTGCGGAGGCAGCCCCGCCGGCGCCACCGCCGCTTCGCCGGGGCGGAGCGACCGTTCTCTTGGTGGAGGATGAGGCCCCTGTGCGCGCCTTCGCCGCCCGCGCGCTGAAGATGCGCGGCTTCGCCGTTTTCGAGGCCGATTGTGCCGAGGCCGCCCTGTCGATGCTGGAGGACAAGTCACTCTCGATCGACATCTTCGTGACCGACGTGATCATGCCCGGGCTCGACGGTCCGACCTGGGTGCGCAAGGCCTTGGCCGATCGTCCGGACACCCGGGTGGTGTTCGTTTCCGGTTACGCCGAGGAAAGCATTGCGGAAACCCGGGATCGGGTGCCCAACTCAACCTTCCTGCCCAAGCCCTTCTCGCTCAACGATCTTGTGCGTACCGTGCAAGAGCAGTTGGGACAGGCCCAGTCGGCCAGAGACGGCGGCGGCGCGATTGTGCCTGAAGCGGCGGGGGCGGTCGAAAAACCGGCGCCCCCGGGCGATCAGTCGAGCGCGGCGTAAAGAGCGAAATCCTCGGCCCTTTCGCGCCGCAGCCGATCCTCGATCTCGGGCGAAAGGCTGGTCGACCCTTCGGGCGAGACGTTGAGTCGCGGCAGCGTGATCTCAAAGTCCAGCCGGTCCTCGAGGAAGTCGATGAAGGCGCGGATGTTCTCGTAACGGAAGATCCGGTCGATGCCCGGCCCGTTGCCGGCCTCGAGGAAGCGCGCCTGGCTGCCGACATCCGCGAAAGCGGGGCGCGGGTCCGACAGGTAAGCGTTGACGAAAGTGTCGAAGTCGATGCCAGATGTCGAACGTTCCTTGATCGGGATCGCGTCGCGCTGGCGGTAGCGATACCAGCTGCCAAGCCACGACACCGGTTCACGCATCAGGGCGACGACGGTGAAGTCCTCACCCGCGGCAGAGCGGAGGTAGGGCGCGAGGAATCGCTGATAGCGCCGGACGGGTGTGTGCTTGAGCGCGGGCGGATTCTGGATGCAGACGTTGGCCAGTGGTTGCAACGCGGCCTCGATCGCGGTGGTGCCGGTCTTGGGCGTGGCAAGGAACACCAGCCGCTCCTTCCAGAATACTAGCATGCAGGCCTCTTTTTGTGTCTTCGGCGGTGTTGCCCGGCCGCCCTTAACTAAACTTTAACCGTGGAAAGAAAAAGTCGGGTTTATGAAGAATTGGATTGAAATGTTCCTGTTTTGTGCGCATAGATTTGTGAACAAGACAAGAACAAACGGTAGCATTGCCCCGAGATGCGGGCTATGGAATAAGGAAGCAACCCGTGGCAGCAGCGACCCTTTTCGACATGAACGACAAACGTAGTGCGGACAAGCAGAAGGCGCTCGATTCGGCGCTCGCGCAGATCGAACGGCAGTTCGGCAAGGGCTCGATCATGAAGCTCGGTGCCGACAATCCGGTGATGGAGATCGAGGCGACCTCGACCGGCTCGCTGGGGCTTGATATCGCGCTCGGCATCGGCGGTCTGCCCAAGGGTCGGGTCATCGAGATCTACGGGCCCGAAAGCTCGGGCAAGACGACGTTGACGTTGCATGTGGTGGCGGAGGAGCAGAAGAAGGGCGGCGTTTGCGCCTTTGTCGACGCTGAACACGCGCTCGATCCGCAATATGCCAAGAAGCTCGGCGTCAATCTGGACGAGCTTCTGATCTCGCAGCCCGATACCGGCGAACAAGCGTTGGAGATCGTGGATACCTTGGTGCGGTCCGGGGCGGTCAGCCTTGTCGTGGTCGACTCCGTCGCGGCGCTGACGCCGAAGGCGGAGATCGAGGGCGACATGGGCGATGCGACCGTGGGCGCGCAGGCCCGTCTGATGAGCCAGGCGATGCGCAAGCTGACGGCGTCGATCAGTCGCTCGAACTGCATGGTGATCTTCATCAACCAGATCCGCATGAAGATCGGCGTCATGTTCGGTAACCCCGAAACCACCACCGGCGGCAACGCGCTGAAGTTCTACGCCTCCGTGCGTCTCGACATCCGCCGCATCGGTGCGATCAAGGACCGGGACGAGGTCGTGGGCAACTCCACCCGCGTTAAGGTCGTGAAAAACAAGGTCGCGCCGCCGTTCAAGCAGGTCGAATTCGACATCATGTATGGCGAGGGGATCTCCAAGACCGGTGAACTGATCGACCTTGGCGTCAAGGCAGGCGTGGTCGAGAAGTCGGGTGCATGGTACTCCTACGGCGACGAGCGCATCGGCCAGGGTCGCGAGAATGCCAAGCAATTCCTGAGGGATCATCCCGAGGTCGCCGTCTCGATCGAGGACAAGATCCGGGCGAGCCATGGGCTTGATTTCGGCGCCTCTGAAGATGGCGGCGAGGATGTGATGGAGGCCTGAGCGCCCGCCGTGCAAACCGACTTGAGGGGCCGCATTCGCGGCCCCTTTGATTTACGGTTGAGCGGCGGCAGGAGGGCGGGATGGATCGCCACGCCGTTTTGACGATCGTGCAGTCTTACCTGCGCGGGGCTTCCGGCGAAGGTGCCGACTTGCTCGATCACGCCTTGCATCCGGAGTTTCGCGCAGCGGGTTGGTATGACGGCCGCGAAACTTGGCCGTCGCGCCAGGACGTCTTGGCGCTCGCCGCGCCGCTCGAGGCGCCGAGCGAAGGTGCGGGTCCGGACTAGGTGCTGCACGATCAGGTCGTCGCGGGCGATACGGTCGTGGTTCGGATCGAAAGCCCCTGCAAGGGCGGGACATTCCGCGAGATCCTGACGCTCCTGCGGTCTGCCGGGCGCTGGCAGATCGCATTCAACGCCTTTGATGTGAGCTGAGGGCACGCCGGGGCGGCGCGGTCCCGTGTGGACAGTCGTTTCGGATGGGGCTAAACGGGTCCAAGCCCATTGTTTTCCGGACAAATAGCCCCATGGCCAGCCTGAACGATATCCGCTCGACCTTCCTCGATTTCTTCCGGCGCAACGACCACCGGATCGTGGAGAGCTCCCCGCTTGTTCCGCGCAACGATCCGACGCTGATGTTCACGAACTCCGGCATGGTGCAGTTCAAGAACCTTTTCACCGGGGTCGAGACGCGCGACTACAACCGCGCCTCCACGGCGCAGAAATGCGTGCGTGCCGGTGGCAAGCATAACGACCTCGACAACGTGGGCTACACCGCGCGCCACCACACGTTCTTCGAGATGCTAGGGAACTTCTCCTTCGGCGATTATTTCAAGGAACAGGCGATCCCCTATGCCTGGGACCTGCTGACCAAGGACTTCGGCCTGAACAAGGACCGGCTCCTGGTCACCGTCTACCATACCGACGATGAGGCGGCGAACATCTGGAAGAAGGTCGCGGGGCTGACGGACGACCGGATCATCCGCATTCCGACCAACGACAACTTCTGGATGATGGGCCCGACCGGCCCGTGCGGCCCCTGCACCGAGATCTTCTATGACCACGGCGACCATATCTGGGGCGGCCCTCCGGGCTCGGCCGAGGAGGATGGCGACCGCTTCATCGAGATCTGGAACCTCGTCTTCATGCAGTTCGAGCAGTTCGAGGACGGCACCCGCCGCGACCTTGCGAACCAGTCGATTGACACCGGCATGGGTTTGGAGCGGATCGGCGCGCTGCTTCAGGGCAAGCACGACAACTACGATACCGACCTGATGCGCAGCCTGATCGAGGCTTCGGCGCATGCGACCTCAAGCGACCCGGACGGCAAGGGCAAGATCCACCACCGGGTGATCGCCGACCACCTGCGCTCGACCTCTTTCCTGATCGCGGACGGGGTCATGCCCTCGAACGAGGGGCGCGGCTACGTTCTGCGCCGGATCATGCGCCGCGCGATGCGCCACGCGCATCTTCTGGGCGCGCAGGACCCGCTGATGCACCGTCTGGTCTCGGCGCTGGTCCGGCAGATGGGCGCGGCCTATCCTGAGCTTCAGCGCGCGCAGGCGCTGATCGAGGAAACGCTGAAGCTGGAAGAGACGCGCTTCAAGCAGACGCTGGACCGGGGGCTGAGGCTTCTGGATGATGAGCTTTCGAAGCTGGGTGAGGGCGCGCCGCTGCCCGGTGCCGCGGCCTTCCGGCTTTACGACACCTACGGCTTCCCGCTGGACCTGACGCAGGACGCGCTGCGCGAAATGGGGCGCACGGTCGATGTCGCGGGTTTCGACCACGCGATGGCAGAGCAGAAAGCCAAGGCGCGCGCCGCCTGGGCGGGATCGGGCGAGACCAAGGACGCACAGATCTGGTTCGACCTGGCCGAAGAGCACGGTCCGACCGAGTTTCTGGGATACGACACCGAGACCGCCGAGGGTCAGATCGTTGCCCTGGTGGCCGACGGCAGGGAAACCGGCGCTGCCGCGACGGGCGCCAAGGTGCAGATCGTCGTCAACCAGACACCGTTCTATGCCGAAAGCGGCGGCCAGGTCGGGGACACCGGCCTGATCCGGACCGATACCGGCCTGGCGACCGTCACCGACACCAAGAAGTCGGCCGGCGTTTTCATCCACATCGCCGAAGTCAGCGAGGGCGAGATCGCGCGCGGCCAGCCCGCGAAGCTGGAGGTCAGCCATGGCCGCCGGACCGCGATTCGTGCCAACCACTCCGCGACGCACCTTCTGCACGAGGCGCTGCGGCGCGCGCTTGGCGAGCATGTGGCTCAGCGCGGCTCTCTGAACGCCGAGGACCGGCTGCGTTTCGACTTCAGCCACTCCAAGGCGCTCAGCGAGGCGGAGCAGACCGCGGTCGAGGCTGAGGTCAACGAATACGTCCGCCAGAACATGCCGGTTGAGACCCGGATCATGACGCCGGACGACGCGCGTGGGCTTGGCGCGCAGGCGCTCTTCGGCGAGAAATACGGCGATGAGGTGCGCGTGGTCTCGATGGGCCGCCTTGGCGGATCGGGCAAGGGGACGGACGGCGCGACCTATTCGCTGGAGCTTTGCGGCGGCACCCATGTGACGCGTACCGGCGACATCGGCGCCTTCGTTCTGGTCAGCGATTCCGCGTCCAGTGCGGGGGTCCGGCGGATCGAGGGGTTGACGGGGCAGGCGGCGCTGAACTTCCTTCTGGATCGGGATCGCAGGCTTGCCGAGGCGTCGGTTGCGCTCAAATGCGGGCGCGATGACGTGCCGGTGCGCGTGAAGGCGCTGCTGGACGAGCGCAAGTCACTTCAGAACGAGGTGGCGCAACTGCGTCGAGAACTGGCCATGGGCGGCGGCGCCTCCGGTGGGCCAGAGGTCAAAGAAATCAACGGGGTAAAGTTTGTTGCTCAGGTGGTTTCCGGGGTGTCCGGAAAGGATCTTCCGGCGCTGGTCGATGAGTTGAAGGCGCGCGTCGGATCGGGTGCGGTGCTGGTTGTGGCCGACACCGGCGGCAAGGCCGCCGTCGCTGCCGGCGTGACGCAGGACCTGACCGCGCGGCTCTCGGCGGTGGAGATCGTCAAGGCCGCGGCCGAGGCGCTTGGCGGCAAGGGCGGGGGCGGTCGTCCCGACATGGCGCAGGCCGGGGGCGCGGATGCCTCGAAGGCCGACGACGCGGTGAAGGCCGCCGAAACCGTGATCGGAGGAATGAAATGAGCGAGACCAAGGGTGCTTTCTGGATCGCGCATGTGAAGGTGCTGGACGAGGAGCGCTACGGCAAGTACGCGGCCCTCGCCGGTCCGGCGATCGCCAAGCACGGCGGGACCTTCCTTGCGCGCGGTGGGCGCTATGTACAGCTTGAGGGCAACGACCGCCCGCGCAACGTGGTGGCGCGGTTCCCCTCGCTCGACGCGGCGGTCGCCTGCTACCATAGCCCGGAATACCAGGAGGCGCTGTCGCATGCGAAAGGTGCCTCCGAGCGGGATCTGATGGTGGTCGAAGAGGCCTGAAAGGGTTTCGAAACTTTTGGCGTAGAGGCTGAGCGAGACAAGGCCGAGGCATAGGGCATGACAGCCAGACACGGGGCGAGGGACTAGCGCGATGTGCCGCTGGGCAGCCTATACGGGCGCGCCGATCCTGCTGGAGGAGGTGGTCTGCCGCCCCGGCCATTCGCTGATCGAACAGAGCCACGGCGCCACGCAGAGCAAGACCGCCATCAATGCCGACGGTTTCGGCATCGCCTGGTATGGCGAGCGGCCAGAGCCGGGGTTGTTTCGCGATATCCTTCCGGCCTGGTCGGACCCCAACCTGCGCTCGATCACCGCGCAGGTCCGCTCCCGTCTGTTCTTGGCGCATGTCCGCGCCTCGACCGGTACCGCGACCAGCCGCAACAATTGCCATCCTTTCGCGGTGGGGCGCTGGACCTTCATGCACAACGGCCAGATCGGCGGCTTCGAGCAGCTCCGGCGTGAGGTCGACATGATGATCCCCGACGCGCTTTACCCCCAACGCAAGGGCGCGACCGACAGCGAGGCGCTGTTCCTCGTTGCGCTGAGCGAGGGGTTGGAGGACGATCCCAAAGGCGCGTTTGAACGGGCGGTGGGTCGGCTAGAGCGTTTGTCACGCGCGCGGGGCGCCGCGCCCCATATCCGGCTTTCGGCCGCCTTCAGCGATGGCAGGGCGCTTTATGCCTGCCGCTACGCGACCGACGACCATGCGCCGACGCTTTATCACCGCTGGTCCGACAGGTTTGGGGGCCGTGCGGTCGTTTCTGAGCCGCTGGAACTCGGTGAATGCTGGGACGCGGTCGCACCGGGCAGCTTCTGCGTCTTCGACGGCGAGACAGTCGAAACCTTCGACTTCACGCCGGTCCTAGACTGAGCGGTTCACCATAGAAAACGGGGGCCGCTGGGGCCCCCGTTCCGGTCTTATGCCACTTTGGCCTGGCGCTTGCGCTCATGCGGATCGAGGAAGCGCTTGCGAAGGCGCACGATCTTCGGCGTGACCTCCACCAGCTCGTCGTCCTGGACATAGGCGATCGCCTGTTCCAGGCTCAGCCGCACCGGGGGCGTCAGGCGCACCGCCTCGTCCGTCCCCGAGGCGCGGACGTTGGTCAGCTTCTTGCCCTTCAGCGGGTTGACCTCAAGGTCGTTGTCACGCGAATGCTCGCCGATGATCATGCCCTCGTAGATCTGTTCCTGCGCGCCGATGAAGAGCCGCCCGCGCTCTTCGAGGTTCCACAGCGCATAGGCGACCGAAACCCCGTTTTCCATCGAGATCAGGACGCCTTCGCGCCGGCCCTGGATCGCGCCCTTGTAAGGGGCCCAGCCGTGGAAGATGCGGTTCAGGACGCCGGTGCCACGTGTGTCGGTCAGGAACTGGCCGTGATAGCCGATCAGCCCGCGAGAGGGCACATGGGCGACGATCCGGGTCTTGCCCGCGCCAGCCGGGCGCATCTCAACCAGGTCGCCCTTGCGCTCGCCGGTCAGCTTGTCGATCACGGCGCCGGTGTATTCGTCATCGACGTCGATGATGGCTTCCTCGATCGGCTCCAGCCGTTCGCCGTTCTCCTCGCGCATGATCACGCGCGGGCGGGAGATCGACAGTTCGAATCCCTCGCGGCGCATGTTCTCGATCAGGACGCCCATCTGAAGCTCGCCGCGGCCCGAGACGATGAAGGCCTCGCCGCCCGGCGTGTCCTCGACGCGGATGGCGACGTTCATTTCGGCTTCCTTCATCAGCCGTTCGCGGATGACGCGCGACTGCACCTTGTTGCCGTCCTTGCCGGCCAGCGGGCTGTCGTTGATCCCGAAGGTAACGGAGATCGTCGGCGGATCAATCGGCTGGGCGGGAAGCGCCGCGTCAACCTCGGTCGCGCAGAGCGTGTCGGCCACGGTCGCCTTGGTCATGCCGGCCAGCGTCACGATGTCACCGGCCTGCGCCTCGTCCACGGCCTGCTGGGCAAGGCCCCGGAACGCGAGGATCTTGGTCACGCGGAACTGCTCGATCCGCTCGCCGGTGCGCGACAGCGCCTTCAGCGTCTCGCCGACCTTGAGCGTGCCGCTTTCGACGCGGCCCGTCAGGATGCGGCCGATGAACGGGTCGGCCGAAAGGGTCGTTGCCAGCATGCGGAAGGGTTCGTTCGCCCGCGCGATCTGGGCGGGGGCGGGCACGTGGCGCACCACCATGTCGAACAGCGCCGAAAGGTCCTTGCGCGGCCCTTCAAGGCTGTCGTCGGCCCAGCCTGCGCGGCCCGAGGCGTAGAGGTGGGGAAAGTCCAGCTGCTGATCGTCCGCGCCGAGGTTGGCAAAAAGGTCGAAGACCTCGTTCAGCGCGCGGTCGGGTTCGGCATCGGGCTTGTCGACCTTGTTCAGAACGACGATGGGCCGGAGCCCCAGCGCCAGCGCCTTGGAGGTCACGAATTTCGTCTGCGGCATCGGCCCTTCGGCGGCATCGACCAGCAGGACCACGCCGTCCACCATGTTCAGGATGCGCTCGACCTCGCCGCCGAAATCGGCGTGGCCCGGCGTGTCGACGATGTTGATGCGCGTGCCCTTCCACTCGACCGAGGTGCACTTGGCCAGAATCGTGATGCCGCGTTCGCGTTCGATGTCGTTGCTGTCCATGGCGCGTTCGGCCACGGCCTGGTTTTCCCGGAACGCGCCGGACTGCTTGAGGAGTTCGTCGACAAGGGTCGTCTTGCCGTGGTCAACGTGCGCGATGATCGCGATATTGCGGAGGTCCATGGGTCTGCCTTGATCCTGAGTTGGCGCCCCGATAGAGGAAATCCGGGCCAAAGGCTAGGGCCTTGGGCAAAAAGCCGGTCGCAGGGCGTCAGCCGAGTGGCTGGCCGATCTCCCTCAGCAGCTTCATCCGGATGGCCTGGGGGTATTCGGTGTGCCCCCGCGCTGTCATGACAAAGCCGCCGCGGCTGATCACGAAACTGCGGTAATAGACGGTGATCGACAGGCCGATGCTTTCGATGGCGATGGCGTTGATCTCGATGCCCGCGGCCAGTGCCCGCGACCGAAGCGGCGCCAGGGGCGCGCCCGCGTTCTGCGCACCGTCGCCAGAGATGTCGATGACCCGGCGGCGGCAATCGGCGACCGGGGTGAACTGGTCGGCGGCGAAGCCGATCGCCTCGCCCACCGCGGTATCAGCGCCCACGAAGGCCCGGGGAAGGGCGCGCACGCGTGCCGCAAGGGCATGGGCGTCGTCCGTGGTTTCGATAGGCTGCCAACCGACCGACAGCGCCTGCATTCCGCCGGCCGACCATTGCACCAGCGCGATCCGCGCGCGCGCCTGCACCAAAGCCTCCGCCACCGCCGGCTCGGAGAGGGCGTCAGCCGTGCCCTCCATCTGGATGCGGTATTCGCCCGCGTCGATGGAGCCCGACACATCGATCGCCAGCAGAAGTGCGACATCGCAGGCGCGCGCAGCGGGTGCGGTCAGGAAGCACAGCGAAAGGCAGAACGCGCGAAGGGCCGACATGCCCGATCATCGCCCCGCCGCTGGAATTCGGCAAGCGTGGTCAGCCCATCCGTTCCCCCGAGAGGAGGAGGAGAAGCGCGTCCTGTGGCAAAAGTCCTGCCTGCGCGAAGAAGGTGAGAAAATCGAAGCAGTTATAGGCCTCGGTGATCTTGTCCCCCTCGATCCGCATCATCACCTGGCCCGCCGCGCAGATGGGCTGGGTTCCCCCCGCCGCCAGGGCATGGACCGAGATCTGGGCCCAGAGCCAGTCGCCCACCTCCATCGAGCGGTCGATGGTGATGTCGAGGTTGCGCACGAGGGTCAGCAGCGCGGGCACGAGCGCCTTGAAATCCTCCGGCGTGACCTGGCCGTCCGGCATCAGCCCGTCGGCCCCGGTGCGCGGATCGAAATAGCGGTCGACCGCGTCGGGATCGGCCTCGATCCAGACCTGCCGGTACCAGTTCTGGAGGAATTCGACCTTGGTCATCATCGTCTGGCCCTCACGCCGCGCCTGGCACGACCGTAAGACGAGAAGATTTACAGGAGGTGAAGTGCAGGCTTCTGTTGCCAGGTGCCTGCGGACCCCGCCTTACGCGGCTAAGCGCAAGGACTTAGTTTCGGCGACCCGAACTGCTTACGCAGCCAGAGCCATTGCCGGAGCACGGTTGTTGTTGGCAACTGTACATTGTGGACCGATAACGGTGGTACCTCACCGAGACAAAGCAAACCCCTTTAGACGTTCGTCGATCCTATTTCGGCCCCTTCCTCCCCCAACAAGGGTATCTGGTGGAGCCGCCGGGTACCGCCCCCGGGTCCGATCCGCTTATTACGAGCGCGTTTATGTCCATAGCCCGGGCGAACCCGAACGCTGCGAATATAGGGCGCCCGCCCGCGCCCCGCAAGGCGCCGCACGCGCAACGAGGTATTTCGCAAAACGGCAAATCATCTTCGCTATGCGCAAAATCATCGATCCCCGCGCGGGTATAGTTTTCGCAGATACGGAGGATTCCCATGCCGCTTTCCATGAACCGCGAGGTTTTCATCACCTGTGCCGTGACCGGCTCCGGTGCGACTCAGGACCGCAGCCCGCATGTCCCGCGCAGCCCCGAACAGATCGCCAACTCGGCCATCGACGCGGCGAAGGCCGGTGCCGCCATCGTCCATTGCCATGTGCGCGACCCCGAAACCGGCAAACCCTCGCGCCGGGTCGATCTCTACCGCGAGGTGACCGAACGCATCCGCGAGGCCGATGTGGACGTGGTCCTGAACCTGACGGCGGGGATGGGCGGCGACATCGTCTTCGGCCCGACCGAAAATCCGATGCAGCTGAACACGCAAGGAACCGACATGATCGGCGCCTCAGAGCGGGTCGCGCATGTGGCCGAATGCCTGCCGGAAATCTGCACGCTCGACTGCGGCACGATGAACTTCGCCGAGGCCGACTATGTCATGACCAACACGCCCGGCATGCTCCAGGCGATGGGCCGGATGATGACCCACCTGGGCGTCAAGCCCGAGATCGAGGCCTTCGACACCGGCCACCTGTGGTACGCCAAGCAGCTTGTCGCGGACGGGATCCTCGACAGCCCCGCGCTGGTGCAGCTCTGCATGGGCGTGCCCTGGGGGGCGCCGAATGACCTCAACACCTTCATGGCGATGGTCAACAACGTGCCGTCGGACTGGCAGTGGTCGGCCTTCTCCCTCGGGCGCGACCAGATGGCCTATGCCGCGGCGGCGGTGCTGGCTGGCGGCAACGTGCGGGTGGGGCTTGAGGACAACCTCTGGCTCGGCAAGGGGCAGCTTGCGACGAACGCGCAGCTCGTCGAGCGCGCGGCGACCATCGTCGAGAACATGGGCGCCCGCGTGATCGGTCCGGACGAGGTTCGTGCCAAGCTTGGCCTGACCAAGCGCGCGCCTCAGGCGAAGTAAGCTTCGTGCCGACTGTCCTTTGCTACGGCGACAGCAACACGTTCGGGACGCCCCCCATGGCGTCCCTGAACGAGGACCGCCGCTTTGACCGGGCCACGCGCTGGCCCGGTGTCTTGGCGGCGGCGCTGGGGCCCGACTGGGACGTAATCGCCGAGGGGTTGCCCGGCCGCACGACCGTGCATGACGACCCGATCGAGGGCGCCCACCGCAACGGCTTGACGGTCCTTCCCGCCATCGTGGAAAGCCATCGGCCCATCGACGTCGCGGTGCTGATGCTGGGGACCAACGACCTCAAGCAGCGCTTCAGCCTGACGGGCTTCGACATCGCGCGTGGTGCGGGGCGGCTGGTCGAGGTCATGCTGGCCTCCGGCCACGTCCGGCAGGTCCTTTGGGTCTGCCCGTCGCCGGTGGTCGAAACGGGCTGCCTGGCGGAGATGTTCCAGGGCGCCGAGGCGCGGGGGCGGTCGGTCGCGGACTGGTCGCGGCAGTTTGCGGCCGAGCTGGGCGTCAGCTTCCTGGATGCCGGGACGCTCATCGCGGTCGATCCGCTGGACGGGGTTCACCTGAACGCCGCGGCGCATGGAATTCTGGGCGAGGCGATTGCGGCGCAGGTGCGCGCCTTGGCCAAGTCCGAAGGTAACTGACCGGCGCTCCGGCCCGAAGGGCCCGCGCTGGTAACAATCAGACGCCCGGACATCGGGCCAACCAACGGAAAGGACAGCGCAAATGGCGCGCAAGGCAGCGATTATCGGGGGCGGGGTCATCGGCGGCGGCTGGGCTGCCCGCTTCCTTCTGAACGGCTGGGACGTGGCGGTCTTTGACCCCGATCCCGAGGCCGAGCGCAAGATTGGCGAGGTCTTGGCGAACGCACGCAACGCGCTGCCCGCGCTTTCGGATGTGCCGATGCCGGCCGAGGGGCGGCTGAGCTTCGCCGACACCATCACGGAAGCCGTGGAAGGCGCTGAGTACATTCAGGAATCTGTCTCTGAACGGTTGGAGTTGAAGCACCGTGTCTTCGCGCAGATCCAGCAGGCGAGCCACGGGGCGCCCATCGGCTCCTCGACCTCGGGCTTCAAGCCGTCGGAGCTTCAGGAGAATGCGGCCGACCCCTCGGTCATCTTCGTTGCACACCCGTTCAACCCGGTCTACCTGCTGCCCCTGGCCGAGGTCGTGCCGAGCGCGAAGTCAGATGCAAAGGTGATTGAAAACGCAAAGGAAATCCTGCGTGAGATCGGGATGTTCCCGCTCCATGTCCGCAAGGAGATCGACGCCCATATCGCCGACCGCTTCCTGGAGGCCGTCTGGCGCGAGGCTCTGTGGCTCGTCAAGGACGGCATCGCCACGACCGAGGAAATCGACGAGGCGATCCGCATGGGCTTCGGTCTGCGCTGGGGGCAGATGGGTCTTTTCGAAACCTATCGCATCGCGGGCGGCGAGGCCGGGATGAAGCACTTCCTGGCGCAGTTCGGTCCCTGCTTGACCTGGCCCTGGACCAAGCTCATGGATGTGCCGGAGTTCAACGACGAGCTCGTGGACCTGATCGCAGGGCAGTCGGACGCGCAGTCGGGTAAGCATTCCATCCGCGAACTGGAGCGCATCCGCGACCAGAACCTGATCGGCTTCATGCGTGCGCTGAAGGAGCGCAACTGGGGCGCGGGCAAGGTTCTGCTGGAACATGACGCGCGCCGTCAGGCAGCCTTCCATGCCGATGCGGCGACACCCGCTGGCGCCCCGCTGGCGCTGGTCAACACGCAGGTTCTGCCGGGATATATCGACTATAACGGTCACATGACCGAAAGCCGATATCTCTACATCGCGTCAGATGTTTCGAACGCTTTCCTCGCGTTGATTGGGGCGGGAATGGACTATGTCTCGGCGGGCCACAGCTACTACACCGCTGAAACCCATATCATGCATCTGGGCGAGGCGAAGCTGGGTGACCGGCTGACCGGGACGCTTCAGGTCCTGTCCATGGATGAGAAGCGCCTGCACGCCATGATCCGCGTCCTGCGCGGCGATGAGGTCGTCGCCTCGCTTGAGCAGATGTTCCTGCACGTCGACATGAAGGCGGGCAAGGCCTGCGCGGCCGCGCCTGAGGTTCTGGAGAAGCTGCGACCCATCGCCAAGGCGCATGAGGCGCTCCCGCGCCCCGAGGCCGCCGGACGCTACGTCGGCCAGCGGAAGTGAGTGCGCGGGTCGTCATCACCGCCGGAGCCTCTGGCATCGGGCTGGCCATGGCGCGGGCGTTCCAGGCGCGGGGCGACCGCGTCTGGGTCACCGATGTCGATGAAGCGGCTTTGGCCGCGGTCCCGGACGGGATTGTGGCGGCGCGCGTCGATGCCTCGGACGACGCGCAGATGGGAGGCTTCTTCAAGGAAGTCAGTGCCCTGTGGGGCGGTCTTGATGTTCTGTGCGCCAATGCCGGGATCAAGGGACCGACCGCGGCGATCGAGGACATGGACCTCGCCCAGTGGCGTGACTGCCTGGCGGTCAATCTTGACGGGGCGATGCTGGCGGCGAAACACGCCACACCCCTGATGAAGGCCCAGCGGTCCGGCGTGATGACCTTCACCTCCTCGACCGCCGGGCTTTACGGCTTTCCCTATCGCGCGCCCTATGCGGCAGCGAAATGGGCGGTGATCGGGCTGATGAAGACGGTGGCGATGGAGCTTGGCCCCTTCGGCATCCGCGCCAACGCGATCTGTCCGGGCTCCGTCAACGGCCCGCGCATCGACCGGGTGTTCGAGGCGGAGGCGGCGGCCAAGGACATGACGCCCGACGCGGTGCGCGCGGGTTATGCGGCTGGCACGGCGCTCGGATTGCTTTCGGACGCCGAGGACATTGCCAATATGGCGGTTTTCCTGGCCTCCGAGGGCGCGCGGATGGTGTCCGGGCAGGTGATGACGGTCGACGGCTTCACCATCAACCCGGACCCGAAAGTATGAATGCAGCCCCCGCCAGACCATCCCGGCCCGGCGGGGGAGACGCCTTATTCCCCGCGGGGGAAGCGCTTGGAGTCCTCGAGGATGTTGAGGTCCATGTGGTTGCGCATATAGCGTTCGGAGGCTTTCTGAAGCGGCTGGTAATCCCAGGGGAAGTAGTTGCCGTTGCGCAGCGCCTCGTAGACGACCCAGCGGCGGGCCTGGCTTTGCCGCACCTCGGCATCGAAGCGGGCGAGGTCCCAACGTGCCTCGGACTTCGCCTTCAGCGCGGCCAGCGTGTCGGCATGGGCCGGGACATCGGCAAGGTTCGTCAACTCGTGCGGATCGGCCTCAAGGTCGAAGAGCTGGTCGGGGTCCAGCGCGCAGCGGTTGTACTTCCAGCGCCCGTCGCGCAGCGAGACGAGCGGCGCGTAGGAAGCCTCAGCCGCGTATTCGATCATCACCGGCGCGGTGCGCGCCTGACCGCCCATCAGCGGCAGAAGGCTTTCGCCGTCGGTCCAGGGCATGACTTCGTCCATGCTGACGCCGGCCAGGTCGCACAGCGTGGGGGTCACGTCGATGGTCGAAACCGGCGTGTCGATGCGGCGCGCCTCGGCCGAGCTTCCCGCGATCATCAGCGGCACGCGGGCGGAGCCTTCGAAGAAGTTCATCTTGAACCACAGCCCGCGTTCGCCCAGCATGTCGCCATGATCGGACACGAAGAGGATCACCGCCTCCTGCCGGGTGGTTTCCAGCGCCTCCAGAATCCCCGCAATCTTGTCGTCGAGGTAGGAGATGTTGGCGAAATAGGCGCGGCGCGACCGGCGGATGTCGTCCTCGGTGATGGTGAAGTTCTTCCAATCGTTGGCGTCGAAGATACGCTTGGAATGGGCGTCATGCGCCTCATAGGGCATCGCCGGAACCTCGGGCAGCAGGTGCTCGCAGTCCTCGTACAGGTCCCAGTACTTCTTGCGCGCGACGTAGGGGTCGTGCGGGTGGGTGAAGCTGACGGTCAGGCACCAGGGACGTTCGTCGCCGCCGCGCGCCAGGTCGTAAACCTTGCGGGTGGCGTTGTAGGCGACCTCATCGTCGTATTCCATCTGGTTGGTGATCTCGGCCACGCCCGCGCCGGTGACGGAGCCCATGTTGTGATACCACCAGTCGATGCGCTCACCCGGCTTGCGGTAATCGGGGGTCCAGCCGAAGTCGGCGGGGTAGATGTCGGTGGTCAGCCGCTCCTCGAAGCCGTGAAGCTGGTCGGGACCGACGAAATGCATCTTGCCCGACAGGCAGGTCTGGTAGCCCGCGCGGCGCAGGTGATGGGCGAAGGTCGGGATGTCAGAGGCGAATTCGGCCGCGTTGTCGTAAACCCGTGTGCGCGAGGGAAGCTGGCCCGACATGAAGGACGCGCGACCCGGTGCGCAAAGGGGCGAGCCGGTGTAGGTGTTGGCGAAGCGCACCGAGCGTGCCGCCAGCGCCTTCAGCGTCGGCGCGTGCAGCCAGTCCGCCGGGCCGTCGGGAAACAGGGTTCCGTTCAACTGGTCCACCATCAGGATCAGGATGTTCGGCTTCTGGGACATCGGGGCTCTCCTTGTTCGTTTGCGGCACAGCAGACAGCGGGGCGGCGAAAATCACTCGCTCCAAAACGACGGTTTGGCAACGATAACTTCCAGCGCGGAGGCGCAAGATGGTGAGAACGGTGACGGATTTCCCGCGCGAGGTGGTCGAAACCCCGGATCTGGGGATCGTCCTGGCCGACGGGTGCCGGCTTTCGGCGCGGGTCTGGATGCCGGTGGATGCGCTGGAAAAGCCGGTGCCGGCGGTGATGGAATACATTCCCTACCGCAAGCGTGACATGACGCTGCCGCGCGATGAGCTGATGCATCCCTATTTCGCGGGGCACGGCTATGCCGCCGTGCGCGTTGACATGCGCGGCTGCGGCGACAGCGAAGGGCTGATGGAGGACGAATATACCGAGCAGGAACTGTCCGACGCCTGCGAGGTGATCGCCTGGCTCGCGGCCCAGCCCTGGTGCAGCGGCACCGTGGGCATGATGGGGAAGAGCTGGGGCGGGTTCAACTGCCTGCAAACCGCGATGCGGCGTCCGCCCGCGCTGAAGGCCGTCGTCACGGTCTGTTCGACGGTGGACCGGTTCGCCGACGACATCCACTACAAGGGTGGTTGCCTGCTGGGGGAAAACTTCGGCTGGACGGCGCAGATGATGTCCTATGCTTCGCGCCCGCCCGATCCGATGCTGGCGGGCAATTCCTGGCGCGACATCTGGCTTCAGCGGCTAGAGGCGCAGCCCTTTCTTGCCGAGCGTTGGTTCAGCCATCAGGCCCGCGACGACTACTGGAAGCACGGCTCGCTTTGCGAGGACTACGGGTCCATCACCGCGGCGGTCCTGTCCTTCGGGGGTTGGGCCGACAACTACATGAACACCGTCTCTCATCTGGTCGAGAACCTGACGGCGCCGGTGAAGGGGATCGTGGGGCCCTGGGTCCACCAGTATCCCCACACCGCGCTTCCCGGACCCGCGATCGGCTTCCTGCAGGAGGCGCTGCGCTGGTGGGACCGCTGGCTGAAGGACGTGCCGAACGGGGCGGAAGATGATCCCGCCTACCGGGCCTACATGCTTCACTCCGCGCCGCCCGATGCCAACTCCGCCTTCCGTCCCGGGCACTGGGTGGCCGAAAAGGACTGGCCCACGGCCCGTGTCTCGCGCAGGGAGATTGCGCTTTCGTCGGGCGGGGTCTTGGGCGGGCAGGGCGGTGCGCTGTCGGTCGCTGTCTCCACGCCGCAGCATTTGGGCCTTCACGCAGGCGAGTATTTCCCCATGGGCGGGAACGGAGAGATGCCGGGCGACCAGGCGCCAGAGGACGCGCTGTCGGTCTGCTTCGATACCGCGCCGCTGGGCGCGCCGCTCGATCTGCTGGGGGCTGCGACGCTGACGCTTAGGCTCCGGTCCGACAAGCCGCGCGCCTTCGTCGTCGCGCGGCTCTGCGACGTGGCGCCGGATGGCAGTTCTGTGCGCATCAGCCACGGGATGCTGAACCTTTGCCACCGTGACAGCCGGGAATGGCCGACCGACATGCCCCTGGGGCAGGAGGTGGAGGTCACGCTGACCCTCGACCAGATGGGCTACCGTCTGGCCGAGGGACACCGGCTGCGGCTTGCGCTCTCGACCACCTACTGGCCCTTCGTCTGGCCCAGCGCCGAGGCCGCGACTCTGACCCTAGCGGGCGGGACGCTTGATCTTCCGATCCATCAGGGCGGTACGGGCAACGAATGGACTTTCCCCGAACCGGAGGCCGCGCGGGGCTGGAACCACCGCGTCATCCGCCCCGAAGCCTATGTGCGCCGCGTCGAACATGACATCATCACTGGCCGCCGCACCCTTGTGATGGAGGCCGACGCGGGCGACAGCGAAAACCTCGATCACGGCTGGACCTTCGGCGACACCGTGCGCGAACGCTGGGGAATCGATCCCGGAGATCCACTGTCAGCTTGCCTGGAGATCGAATGGGAACAACGTCTTGCACGGGATGACTGGTCCGCGCGCACTCAGGTAAGCGCCCGGATGACGGCCGGGCGCGACGTATTCCATCTGCGCGCGACCCTGCGCGCGCTGGAAGGATCCGAGGAGGTGTTTAGCCGCGAATTCGCGCGCGATATCCCCCGCGTCCATGTCTGAACGCATGTCAAAGCGAAGGTGCCGCATTTTTTGTTTGACCCCAGCGCCTGAGCCGACATTATTGACTCAACAATCAACAAAACTTCTAGGGAGAAGATAATGAAAGACGAACTCGCCATCCTGCTCGACCGCCTGGACGCGATGGGGATCACCCGCCGCGGCTTCATGGGGCGGGCGGCTGCCTTCGGCGCGGCGACCGCACTGGGCACCACGGTGATGGGCAGCGCGGCGCGCGCGCAGGAACCCAAGCGCGGCGGCATCCTGAAGATGGGCCTTGGCGGCGGTGAGACCACCGACACGCTCGATCCGGGTCTGGCCGACAGCCCGGTGCCGTTCTCCATCAACCGTCAGTGGGGTGACACGGTCGTGAACGTGACCGCCGACGGGCAGATCGAACCGTCGCTGGCCGAAAGCTACTCCGTCAGCGAGGACGGCAAGGTCTGGACCTTTGCGATCCGTCAGGGCGTCAAGTTCCACGACGGCTCCGACATGACGGCCGAGGATGTCGCGGCCACGTTCCGCCGTCACTCTGACGAGAACTCCAAATCCGGCGCGCTCGGCATCATGAAGGGCATCGTCAGCATCGAAGTCGATGGCCAGAACGTCGTTCTGACGATGGAGACGGGCAATGCCGACCTTCCTTACCTGCTTTCCGACTATCACCTGCTGATCCAGCCGGGCGGCGGCGTGGACAACCCGACCGCGGCCGTTGGCACGGGGGCCTACAAGCTGGTGTCGGCGGAACCGGGCGTGCGCTATGTGTTCGAAAAGAATGCCGACGACTGGAACCAGGATCGCGGCTACTACGACGGGGTCGAGGTCATCGTGATCAACGATGCGACCGCGCGGACCGCAGCATTGCAGTCCGGTCAGGTCCACATGATCAACCGGATCGACCCGAAGGTCGCGAAGCTTCTGGCACGGGCGCCGGGCGTCCAGGTCACGAACGTCTCGGGCCGCGGTCATTATGTGTTCATCATGCACACCAACACCGCGCCCTTCGACAACAAGGACCTGCGCAACGCGCTGAAATGGGCGATCAACCGTCAGGAGCTGGTCGACAAGATCCTCGACGGGTTCGGGGGGGTCGGCAATGACGTCCCGATCAACGCCGCCTATCCGCTGTTCGACAACAGCCTTGAGCAGCGCGAGTACAACGCCGAGAAGGCGGCGGAGCTTTACAAGGCCTCGGGCCACGACGGCAGCCCGATCGAGCTTCTGGTGGCCGATGGCGCCTTCCCGGGCGCGGTCGATGCGGCGCAGCTCTTCCAGCAGTCGGCGCAGGCGGCGGGCATCCCGCTTGAGGTCAAGCGCGTGCCCGACGATGGCTACTGGTCGGACGTGTGGAACGTGAAGCCCTTCTGCGCCTCCTACTGGGGCGGGCGGCCGGTGCAGGACCAGATGTATTCGACGGCCTATCTGTCGACGGCGGACTGGAACGACACCAAGTTCAACAACCCGGAATTCGACGCGCTGCTGCTTGAGGCGCGCGCCGAGACGGATACCGCCAAACGCAAGGAGATCTACTCCAAGATGGCGCATATCCTCTGGGAAGAGGGCGGTCTGATCTGCCCGATGTTCAACGACTTCATCGACGCGCACGGCGATGCGATTGCCGGTTGGTACGAGGACCCGAACTACGAGATGATGGGGGGCTGGGCCTCTCACAAGACCTGGTTCGCCTGATCCAAGGCGCCCGCCGCCCAGCCTTTCGGGGCCGGACGGCGGGCGACCAGCGCGGTCCTGGCTCGCCTTGACGGGGAAACTGTCCGGACGCTTCCGGGCCGCGCTTCTTACAGTTCAACCCAATAAGAAAAACTAGGGGAGGTCCTCGTGAACGACGAACTGAAGTATCTTCTTGAGCGCACCGTCGCGGGTCGGCAGAGCCGCCGGGCATTCCTGGGCCGCGCGGGCGCCCTTGGCATGTCGGCCGCCATGGCCAACACCATGCTCGCTTCGGCGGCGCGTGCGCAGGAGCCGAAGAAGGGCGGGCTGATCCGCATGGGGATGCAGGGCGGCGAAAGCACCAACACGCTTGACCCGGCGCTCGCAGCCTCCGAGGTGCCGTTCGCGGTCAACATGACCTGGGGGGAGATGCTGACGGACGTGGACCCGAACGGCAATCTCGACATGCGGATCGCCGAGGAGGTGTCCTCCAGCCCCGACGCGAAGACCTGGAAATTCAAGATCCGCCAGGGCGTGGAGTTCCACAACGGCAAGACCGTGACGGCCGAGGACGTGCTGGCCACGATGCAGCGCCATTCCGACGAGAACTCCCAGTCGGGTGCCCTTGGCATCGTCCAGGGGATCGAGTCGATGTCGGCCGAGGGCGACATGTTCACGGTGACGCTCGCCTCGCCGAATGCCGACCTTCCCTATCTGATGGGGGACTATCACCTGATCATCCAGCCGGATGGCGGTCGCGATGACCCGGCGGCGGGAATCGGCGCGGGCCCCTACAAGGTCGTGGTGAACGAGCCGGGCGTGCGCCATGGCTTCGAGAAGCATGTGAACTACTGGGACGACCGTATCGGCCACGCCGACCAGACCGAGATCCTGGTCATCAACGACACCACCGCGCGTGTGGCAGCCCTTCAGGCGGGGCAGGTCCACATGATCAACCGCGTGGACCCCAAGGTCTACGGTTTGCTCAAGAAGGCGCCAGGCATCCTGGTCCACGCGACGCCGGGTCGGGGCCATTATGTCTTCATCATGCACTGCACCGCGGCGCCCTTCGACAACAACGACCTGCGCATGGCGCTTAAGCTCGCCATCAACCGGCATGAGATGGTGGACAAGGTCCTGGGCGGGCTGGGCTCGGTCGGTAACGACTTCCCGATCAACTCTGCCTATCCGCTCTTTGACAACACGATCCCGCAGCGCGAATACGATCCGGAGCAGGCGGCCTTCTACTACAAGAAGTCCGGCCATGACGGCAGCCCGATCATCCTGCGCACCGCGTCGGGCGCCTTCCCCGGCGCGGTCGAGGCGGCGCAGCTTTACCAGCAGTCCGCCGCGGCTGCCGGCATTCCGCTGGAGATCAAGCGGGAGCCGGACGACGGCTACTGGTCGGACGTCTGGAACGTGCAGCCCTTCTGCGCCTCTTATTGGGGCGGGCGCCCGGTCCAGGACCAGATGTATTCGACGGCCTACCTGTCGAGCGCCGAGTGGAACGACACCAAGTTCTACAACGACAAGTTCGACAGCCTGCTGATCGCGGCGCGCGCCGAACTCGACAACGAAAAGCGCAAGGGCATGTATTCGGAGATGGCGCATATCCTGCGCGATGAAGGCGGGCTGATCTGTCCGATGTTCAACGATTTCGTCGAGGGTGTAAGCGACGCCATCGCGGGTTGGACATCCGATCCGAACGGCGAACTGATGAACGGCCGCGCGCACGTCAAGTGCTGGCTGGCCTGAGGCGGACGGTATGCATCCCATTATAAAACTTCTGGCCCAGCGGTTGTCGCTGGGTCTGCTTCTGCTTCTGGCCGCGTCGGCGCTGATTTTCATCGGGGTGGAGCTGCTGCCCGGCGACGTGGCGCAATCGATCCTGGGGCAGTCGGCCACCGAAACCGCGCTGCGCAACCTGCGCGAGGAACTGGGGCTGAACGAGCCCGCGCTGACCCGCTATTTCAACTGGCTTTTCGCGGCGATACAAGGGGACCTGGGGACGGCGCTGACCAATGGGCAGAGCATCTCAAAGGCCGTGGGCGAACGTCTGGGCAACACCCTGTTCCTTGCCTTCTGGGCCGCGATCATCTCGGTTCCGCTGGCGATCATCCTCGGCCTTATTGCGGTGCGCTACCGCAACCGCTGGCCGGACAAGCTGATCTCGGCGGTGACGCTGTCCACGATTTCTCTGCCGGAGTTCGTGGCGGGCTACCTGCTGATGTACCTCTTCACAGTGCAGTTCCGCATCTTCTCGCCCATCTCCACCATCTATTCCGGGATGAGCCTGGGGGAAAAGCTGTCGGCAATCGCACTGCCGGTCATGGTGCTGGTGCTGGTGGTCCTGGCGCATATGATGCGGATGACCCGGGCCGCGATCCTGAACGTCATGCAGTCGGCCTACGTTGAGACAGCCGAACTCAAGGGCCTGCGCCCCTTCGTGATCATCGCGCGCCACGCCTTCCCCAACGCGATCGCGCCCGTCGTCAACGTGGTGATGCTGAACCTGGCCTATCTGGTCGTCGGCGTCGTCGTGGTGGAGGTCGTCTTCGTCTATCCCGGCATGGGGCAGTACCTGGTCGATCACGTCACCAAGCGCGACCTTCCGGTTGTGCAGGCCTGCGGGCTGATCTTCGCGGCGGTCTATATCGGCCTTAACATCATGGCCGATGTGATCTCCATCCTTGCCAACCCGCGACTGAGGCACCCGAAATGAGCCGCATTCCCGTTTCGGCCCTGATCGGTCTGATCCTGACCTCGGCCTTCTTCCTCACGGCGATCTTCGCCAATGTGCTTGCGCCCTACGGGCTGAACCAGACGGTGGGCGATGTCTGGGAAAACCCGTTCTGGTCGGCGGAGCCCTCGCAGTACCTGCTCGGCACCGACAACATTGGGCGCGACCTGCTCAGCCGGATGATCTACGGCTGCCAGATCACCATCTTCCTGGCCACCGCCGCGACGATCGTCAGCTTTACCACCGGCTCAATCCTGGGCTTCACGGCGGCGGTGCTGGGCGGTTGGGTCGATCAGGTGATGTCGCGCATCGTCGATCTGTTCATGTCGCTGCCCTCGCTGATCCTAGCGCTGGTGATCCTGTCGGTGATGCAGGTGACGCTGCCGGTCCTGGTGATCGTCATCGGGCTTCTGGATTCGACCCGCGTCTATCGCCTGGCCCGTGCCGTGGCGGTCGATATCGTGGTCATGGACTATGTGGAGGCCGCCCGCCTGCGCGGCGAAGGCACGCGCTGGATCGTCCTGCGGGAGATCCTGCCGAATGCGCTCTCGCCGCTGGTCGCGGAACTAGGCCTGCGCTTCATCTTCGCAGTGCTCTTCATCTCCACGCTGTCGTTCCTGGGGCTGGGGGTTCAGCCGCCGCTCGCCGACTGGGGCGGGATGGTGAAGGAGAACAAGGAAGGTCTGGTCTACGGAATCTCTGCCGCGCTTGTTCCGGCCATGGCGATCGCGGCGCTGGCGATCTCGGTCAACCTGGTGGCGGACTGGGTCCTGAACCGCACCACCTCGCTGAAAGGAGGCCGCGGTGCCTGACATTCTTCTGGACGTTCGCAATCTGAAGATCGGCGCCACGGTCTATCCGCCCGGCGAAGCGCCGCAGGATATCGAGATCGTGCATGGCGTGTCCTTCACGCTCGAAAAGGGCAAGGTGCTGGGCCTGATCGGGGAATCGGGCGCGGGCAAATCGACCATCGGCCTGTCCTCGATGGCCTACGGGCGGGGCGGGGTCCGTATCACCGGGGGTGAGGTCTTCGTCAGCGGGCGTGATATCCTGAAGGAGCGGCCCGGCGGCCTTCGCGCGCTGCGCGGCCGGGAGGTGACATATGTCGCGCAATCGGCGGCGGCGGCCTTCAACCCGGCGAAGAAGATCATCGACCAGGTAATCGAAACCACGCTGATGCATGGCCTTGCCACCCGGGCCGAGGCAGAGGCGCGCGCGGTCGGGCTGTTCCGCAAGCTCGGCCTGCCGAACCCGGATACGTTCGGCGAGCGCTATCCGCACCAGGTCTCCGGCGGGCAGTTGCAGCGGGCGATGACCGCGATGGCGCTCTGTCCGGAGCCCGATCTGGTTGTTTTCGACGAACCGACGACCGCGCTGGACGTGACGACGCAGATCGACGTTCTGGCCGCGATCAAGGAGGCGATCCACGCGACCGGCGTCGCCGCACTTTACATCACCCACGACCTTGCCGTGGTGGCGCAGGTGTCGGACGACATCATGGTTCTGCGCAACGGCAAGACCGTGGAATACGGCACGGTGAGCGAGATCATCGAGACCCCCAAGGAGGAGTATACCCGCGCGCTCGTCTCGGTCCATGCGATCGAGCATGAGGAAAAGAAGCCCACGGGCGAACCGGTGCTGAAGGTCGAAAACGTGACTGCCCGTTACAAGGGTACGAATTTCGACGTCCTCAAGAACGTGAGCGTGGAGCTTTATCCCGGCCAGACGCTGGCTGTCGTGGGGGAAAGCGGTTCGGGGAAATCTACGCTCGCGCGGGCGATCACGGGGTTGCTGCCGCCGACGAAGGGGCGGATCACCTTTGCGGGGCGCGAGCTGTCCAAGGAGCTCAAGGACCGCAAGCTGGACGACCTGCGCGAGTTGCAGATGATCTACCAGATGGCCGACGTGGCCATGAACCCGCGCCACACGGTGGGCACGATCATCGGCCGCCCGCTGGAGTTCTACTTCGGCCTGAAGGGCGAGGCGAAGCGCAAGCGCGTGCAGGAGCTTCTGGACGAGATCGAGATGGGCACGGGCTTCATCGACCGTTACCCGGCCGAGCTTTCGGGCGGGCAGAAGCAGCGCGTCTGCATCGCCCGCGCGCTGGCCGCGAAGCCCAAGCTGATCATCTGTGACGAGGTGACCTCGGCCCTCGACCCGCTGGTGGCGGCCGGCATCCTGCGGCTGCTCCTGAACCTTCAGCAGATCGAGGGCGTGGCCTATCTGTTCATCACGCATGACCTCGCGACGGTGAAGTCGATCGCGGATTCGATCGCGGTCATGTACCAGGGCGCCGTCCAGCGCTACGGCGGCAAGACCGACGTGCTGACACCGCCCTTTGACGATTACACCGACCTGCTGTTGTCGTCGGTACCGGAGATGAAGCTTGGTTGGCTGGAACATGTCCTTGCCCACCGCAAGATGGAGAGTGCCGGGAATTGAGCCACAACAAACTGCTCCTCATCATCCTGGATGGGGTTCCCTACGCCAACTGGCGACGGCTGTTCGGCAATCTTGAGGGCTGGGTGGAGGAAGGCGAGGCGCGCGTCTGGCGGATGCGTTCGGTCCTGCCGTCCACCTCGGCCTCCTGCTATGCCTCGATCCACACCGGGGTGACACCGCAGGCTCACCGGATCTGGGACAACGCAGATACCCGCCGGCTTGAGTTTCCCGACATCTTTTCCGAGGCGTCGAAGGCGGGGCTCAAGACCGGGGCGGTGACCCACAGCTACTGGTCGGAGTTCTTCAACCGCGCCCCCTTCGATGTGGTGCGCGACATCGAGTATGACGAGCCCGATGGGCCGATCACCCACGGCCGCTTTCACACGATGCACGGCTACGGGCATATCAACCAGATGACGCCCGCCGATTACGACCTGTTCGGAACCCTCACGCGGCTTTGCGAGGTCAAGGGGATCGACTACGGCATCCTGCACACCTGCACGCTAGACAGCATGGGGCACCGTTTCTACCACGATTGCGAGGAGATGGATAATGCCTGCGCCAAGATGGACGCGACGCTGGCGCCATTCCTCCACCGCTGGCGCGCCGCAGGGTATGAGGTGATCGTGACCGCCGACCATGGCCAGGACGCGCGCGGTCATCATGGCGGCACGGGGCCTGATCAGCGTGACTTCGCGCTATACTACTTCGGTCCAGCCGAAGGTCCCGCGCCGGACGTGGTCCTGGATCAGCTCGCACTGGCGCCGACGATCTTGGGCCGCCTCGGTGTCCCGGTCCCCGAGACTATGAAGGCCGCGCCCTTCCTGCGCTAGCGCCAGCCGCGAAACCAGCTTCGCTTGCGCGGCGCCGGCGCGGCCAGCGTCGCGGTGACCGAGGGCAGGCGCCGGCGTGACGGCGTGATCAGGATCGCCGTCAGAACCAGCGCCCCGGCCAGGAATTCTCGTGGGCCGATCAACTCGCCGAAGGCGAACCAGCCGACGGCGAACATTGTGGGCAGTTCGATGCTGCCCAGCGCGGCGGCCTTGGCACCACCGATCTTCGGCACGAAGACACTGTAAAGAAGCTGCGGGATCAGCGCGGAAAACGTACCGAGCGCCAGCGCCAGCGCCCATTGATCCGGGGTCGAGGGCACGACGGCCGCGCGCGGGTAGGTCAGGATCAGCGGCACAAGCCCAGTGGCCGCGCCGATGGCAAAGATCCCCATCCGCGATACCGGCGGCAGCACATGCAGCTTGCGCGCCAGCACATTGATCGACAGGCCGAAGGCCACGGGCGCGGCGAGCGCGAAAAGAATCGCGACGGGCGCGATCGTCTGCCCCGCAGAGGCGCCAGCCTTGACGCCCCCCGCCGCGAGCGCCGCCGCCAGCAGGATCAGCCCGCCGCCGATCGCGGCCCGAAGGCTCGGCCGGTCAGCGAAGAGGAGCCAGCCCACGACCAGCGTGAAAAGCGGATAGGTCATGTAAAGGACACCCGCCGCCGACACCGGCATCAGCGTCAGCGACTTCACGTAACCCACCCAGCCCAGCCCCACCGTCAGGCCGGAGAAGTAGCCCCAAAGGCTCGCCCGTCCCTGCTCGCCGCGAACCTTGAGGAACGGCAGGAAGGCGATGGCCGGGAACAGGTAGCGGCAGAACGCGATGGCCGGCGGGGCGATCCCGGCCTCGGTCAGGCTGCGGGCGAAGAAGGGGACGCAGCCGAAGAAGATTGTCGAAAGCCCTACCGCCGCGATGCCGACCATCGGGATGTCGGTCCAATGCGTGCGCGGGGTGGGCGTGTCGCTCATCGGGTTTCAGGCCATGGAAATTCGCCACGACCGAGGGCGGCGATGGCATCGGTGATCCGGGCAAAGGCCTCGGCGGCGCGGTGCGACATGTGCCGGGCGCGCAGGAAGCCGTGGACGAGGCCCGGGGCAACCTCCGAATGTGCGCGCCCGCCCGCCTCTGAGATACGGGCGGCGTAGATCGCGCTGTCATCGGCCAGCGGATCGCATTCGGCCGCGATCAGGAAGGTTGGCGGAAGGCCGCTGAAGTCTGTATCGGCCAGGGGCGCGGCGGTCGGGTCGTCGGCGGGGTCGTAGCCCTCGGCGTATCGGAAGACGCGGTAGACCAGAAGCTCGGACCGCTTGAGCATTGGCGCCTCGGCATGCGTCGCGTAGCTGCCCTCACTTCCGATCTTGGTAGAAAAGGAGCCGTAGATCAGGACCTGACCGGACGGCATGACCGGGGTGCCGCGCAGCCGGTGCGCGACCGCGGCGCCCAGATTTGCGCCGGCGCTGTCGCCACAGAGCACCAGTCTGCCGCCATGGCGCGCAAAGGTCGCCTGGGTCGCGGCCAGGCAATCGTCAAAGGCGGCGGGATGGCGGTGTTCCGGCGCGAGCCGATAATCGACCGAGACGACGCGGTAGTCCGTCGATCCGCAGATCTCGGCGCAGATATGGTCGTGGCTTTCGAGCCCGCCCAGAATCCAGCCGCCGCCGTGGTAATACATTACCGTCACGTCGCTGGGGCCAGCTTCGTAGACACGACAGTGAACGCCGCCCATCGCCTTGTCCGCGACCGTCACGCCGGGGGGATAGGGCGCCGAGAACGCATCGCACATTGCGTCGTAACAGCGCCGCATATCCTCGAAGGTCATTCCGTCCATGTCTTCGGGATAGGCCTCGCCCGTCTTGCGGATGAAGGCCCAGGTCTCCTCGTCGATCAGGGTGGTGTAATCGGTCTGTGTCATTCCAAGTCCCATCTTCAGCGAGTGTTGGCGCTCCCCGGGCCGGATTCTAGCGCGATTGCGACATGGTTCCGGCGGAAGGGTGCAGAACCGGCTGGTAGCCCGCCGCAAGCACCGCGACCAAGGGGGCCGGCGTCAGGACCAAGGCCATACCAGTGTCGGGCCGGGGCAGGGCGGGGCTGTAGCCACCCGGCGACCAGGGCAGCAGCTCCGCGCCCCGCACCAGCGCCGGGCCAGAGGGCAGCCGCACGAAGCTGCCGCCCGGCAGATCCGGCCAGGGGGCCATGAAGGTGATCTTTTCGCGCGTGCGCGGGCGAACGCGGCTGGCCTGAAGGCGGCTGTCGATCTCTGCGGCCCGGGGGGTGGCGCCTAGCCCCGCCGCAGCCCAGGCCGCGCGGAAACGGTTGTAGTCCGCCCTGCGGCACTCCGCGCAGGGCCGGTGGCCCGCCGCCAGCGCCGTCGCCTCGTCCAGGAAGAACAGTTCCGTGTAGTGGCCCGGAGACATCGGCGCGCGCCGACGCCCCTTGAAGGCGGTCAGGCGGCAGATCCAGGCGCGGTGCCGGAAGGGGGCGACAATCCGCCCGTCCTCGTCATGCAGGATGCCGCGGTTGCCCATGAAAAGGCCGCGCGCCGCCTCCGCGACGATCCGGCCTTCGGGGGTGACGCGGTTCTGTCGGGCCATCAGCGCATGCGCAGCGCGCCATCAAGGCGGATGACCTCGCCGTTCAGGTAACCGCATTCGACGATGAAGCGGGCGAGCGCGGCGTATTCGGCCGGGTCGCCCAGACGCTTGGGGAAGGTCACTTCGGCCGCGAGGCTGTCCTGTACCTCCTGCGGCAGGCCCTTCATCATCGGCGTCGCGAAGATGCCCGGGGCGATGGCGCAGACGCGGATGCCCAGCGTCGCAAGATCGCGCGCGGCGGGGAGCGTGAGGCCGACGATCCCACCCTTGGAGGCCGCATAGGCCGCCTGGCCCTTCTGCCCGTCGTAGGCCGCGATGGAGGCGGTGTTGACGATCACTCCGCGTTCTCCACCGCCATTGCTGGCCATCTCGGCGGCGGCCAGGCGCAGGGTGTTGAAGCTGCCCGTCAGGTTAATGTCGATGGTGCGGCGGAAGGCGGCCAGCGCGTGTGGCCCCTCGCGCCCGACGATCCGCTCGCCCGTGGCGATGCCCGCGCAGTTGACCAGCACATGAACCGCGCCGCCGCCGAACGCCTTCGCCGTGTTGATGCCGTCTGCGACAGAGGCCTCGTCGGTCACATCCACCCCCGCGAAGGCGCCGCCGATTTCGGCGGCCAGCGCCTCGCCGCGTTCGGCGTCGCGGTCGAAGAGGGTCACGCGGGCACCCGCCGCCGCGAAGGCCCGGGCGGTCGCGGCGCCAAGGCCGGATGCCCCGCCGGTCACGATTGCCGATTTTCCGTCTAGCTGCATCCCTGCCTCCGCTAAATGAACGAATGTTCAAATAGCGAGACTAGTCCCGCCGATGCGCCCTGTCCAGACAGGCCCGATCTCGCCGACACGAAATCTTGATCGGCGCGTTCCGGCTGATGCCGGGCGGTCGCCGGCCTGTGATCGGGCGTGACCGGGCCCACCCGTTGGCAATCGCGGGAGTGCGACTAACTGAAGGGGCATCGGACGCGGCGGGCGGGGACTGCCCGGCGCCGCGCCGCATGAGCAGACAGGAGACTCACATGAGAAAGCTCACCTACCTCGCCCTGATCGCCGCCATCGCAGGCGCGGCGCCCGCCTTCGCGGGCGGCCTGTCGGAGCTGGTCCCGGAGCCGGTCATCCAGCCTGTCGTTCCGCTCGCCACCGGCGCCGACTGGACCGGCGGCTATGTCACGGGGCGCCTCGGGTATGGCGATGTGACCGATCCCACCGGCGGCGACGGCCTGACCTATGGCATCGGCGGCGGCTACGACTGGGACCTTGGTGACTGGGTCGTCGGTGTGGCCGGTAACTATGACGGGGCGAATATCGACCTCGACACTGCCGGAGACTCGCTCGATTCCATCGCGCGGCTGGGCGTTCGGGCGGGGCGTGACCTGGGCAGTACGCTCGTCTACGCGACCGCGGGCGCCGCGCGCGCCGACGCGACCATCGGCGGTGCCGATCTGAGCGACAGCGGCTGGTACGCAGGCATCGGCCTCGACTACGCGCTGACCGACCGGATGACGGTCGGGGGTGAGTTGCTGACCAACCGCTTTGACGATTTCGACGGGACCGGCTCGGACCTGCGCGCGACGACGGCCAGCGTGAACCTGGGTCTCAGGTTCTAAGGCATCGATCAAACCGGGCGGGGGTTTTGTCCCCGCCCGCCATGCACCTACTACCACCGCCCGCTGGCGCCCCCGCCGGAAGACCGCCCGCCGCCGAAGGAGCCGCCCGAGCCCTTGCGGCCGCGCGACAGCCGGGAAATCGACCTGTCGCGTTCATCGTGCCAGCCGCAATTCGGGCAATCGGTTTCCACGCGTTCCTTGCCCCGACTGTTGATCGTGGCGGGAAAGAGCGTGCGGCGCGCGCGTCTTAGGCCGCGGCGCCCGCAGCCCGGGCAGGTCCGCCAGCGCTGCGACCAGTCACCAAGACGGTTGCGGAACAACGCAAAGCCGAAGGCCGCGACCGCCGCGATCGGGATGAGAGCGGCAAAGTCAAAGGGTGCCGCCGGCAACGGCAACGGCGCGAGGCCGGCCGCCCGGCGCCGTGCGATCCGCGTGTCGAGCTCGGCGACGCCCTGCTCGATCCCGGTCCCATAGTCGCCATCGCGGAAAGAGGGCAGGAAGGACCGTGTCACGATGTCCTGCGCGATCGTGTCGAAATCCTGGCTGTAGGCGGCGCCAAGCTCCACCCGCATTTCCCGGTCGTCAGTGAGGACCATGACCAGGATCCCGTCGTTGCGCTCGGCTAGCCCGATCCCCCAGGCATTGAAGAGGCCCGTTGCGAAGTCCTCAAGCGTCGTGCCCGGTGCATAGGGTTCGCGCGAGGCGAGCGTCAGAACCGTCGCCTCGACCCCCGTTTCCTCCTTCAGATGTGAAAGCGTGGTGCGCAGACGGTCCTCGGTATCTGGGGCCAGCACCTCGGCAAGGTCGTTTACGAAAAGGTCAGTATATTCGGGATAGGTCTGGCTTGCGGACGGTCCGGCCGCGAAAGCGAGGCAAAGGGTCAGCAGGATAATGAGGCGGGACATGGGAAACTCCGCTGGGGGCAACAGAAGCATCGCACGGCATCCGGTCGCGTCAAGGTGTCGCCGATTGTTGCATTCTGATCAAAGCCCAGGGTTTTTGTCCGCGCAGTCGAACTTTTGCCGATGTTTTCATGTTAGCAATTCTGAGCGTTGGTTCAATTTTGGAGCGTAAAGTGAGCTTTAAGCGTAATATGATGCGTGGCGTGATGGTCGCTGCGGCCCTGTTTGTCGGCGGCTGCGCCTCTTCGTTCTACACCCGTTATGATGCTCCGGTCTCCGCGGATCTGGCGCAGTCCTGGCGCTTGGCCGATGTGCGGGTGAGCGTGCCCGACGAGCTGGTGGTGTCGGAGGCGAAGTCGCTTTTCCCCCACGCCGACATCGTCTGGCGCGAAGACCCCGAAGGCGACCGCAAGGCGCAGGTGGCCGCGATCATCCGCAACGCGGCGCAGGTCGCCGGGCGCGGGCTGAAGGGAGGCCAGCCGGTGATCCTCGACATCACGCTGGCGCGCTTCCACGCCCTGACCTTCGAGGCGGAGACGCGCCTGTCGAACGCCGGTGTTCACAACATCGAATTTACCGCCCAGGTCGTTGACGCACGCTCCGGCGCAGTCCTTTACGGTCCGAAGTTCATCGAGGCGGCGCTTCCCGCTTACGCCGGGGAAGAGATGAAGCAAGCCCGCGCGCGTGGAGAGACGCAGCGATCGCAGATCACGGCGCATCTGGTGGACACCTTCCGCGGCTGGTTCGGCATCGGCCCCGACCCGCGGGATGAGTTTCAGCGCCTGGGCGGCTGAGCCGCAAGCACATGTTGAAAGGCCCAGCCTTTTGGCCGGGCCTTTTCGTTGGGCGGTCTGCGTTTCGGGGTCACGCGGCGACGGTCTGGGCTTCGGCGAAGGCCAGAAGCCGCGCCAGCGCCTCCGCGAAGGCTTCATCGGCAACGGTCATTGCGATGCGGATATGACCGGCCGCAGCGGTCCCGAAGCTTTCGCCCGGCATGACGGCGATCCGTTCGGCCTCGATCAGCCTTTCGGCAAAGCCGATCCCGGACAGGCCCGTTGCCCGGACATCCAGCATCACGAACATCCCCCCGCCGGAGGGTACCAGTCGGAACTTGTTCGACCGCGCGAAGGTATCCAGCGCGATCTGGCGCCGGCGCCGGAAGGGCTGGCCGATATCAGCTTCGAACCCAGCACCCAGGGACAATGCGTTCAGGCCCGCATCCATGATGAAACCTGGAATGCCGTATGTCGTGTTCGTTGCAAGGTCCGAGACGGCGGTCACGACCTCCTCCGGTGCGACGAGCCAGCCGATGCGGGAGCCGGTCATCGCGTGGCTTTTCGACAGCGACCCCACGACCAGCGTGCGTTCCGCCATTCCCGGAAGTGCGCGCGGGGTGATGTGGTCTCCCGCCCAGATCTGCGTGTCATAGACCTCGTCCGAGATCAGCCACAGGTCGCGGTCCCGCACCACTTCGGCAATCCCGTCGAGCGTGGCGCGCGAATAGACCGCCCCGGTCGGGTTGTTGGGCGTGTTGATAAGCAGGGTTCGTGCACCCTCGGCGCGCGCGTCGATGGCGGCGGGTTTGGGTTGGAACCCAACCTCGGGCCGGGTTGGCACGGCCACGTCGATTGCGCCGGTGGCGCGGATCGTGGCGGGGTAGGTGGCATAATATGGGTCGCAGTAAAGCCCGCGCGCGCCCGCGTCGAGCGTGACCATATGGGCCGCGAAAAGCGCCGCCTGCCCGCCGGGGGTGACGACCACGTTTTCGGGCCCGGTCGGAACGCCGGTGCGCGCCGCCACCCGCTCGGCGATGGCGCGGCGCAGTTCGGGCTTGCCCGCGCCGATCGTATAGCCCGTGTTGCCCGCCCGGGCGCTGGCATGCATCGCGTCCAGGATGGCGGGATCGGTGCGCACGTCATGTTCGCCGATCGTCAGGTTGACGACCGCCTCACCCTGCGCCCTGAGCGCGCGGGCGCGGTAATAGATCTCCCACCCGTCGGACCCGCCGCCGGACATATGCGAAACACGTTCTGCTAACTTCATACAGGCCTCCGTCAATCGGCGCGCAGCCGATCATGGAAGCTGGCCGAGCGCAAGGGCTGGCGGCAGATCGGCGCTTGGCAGGCCGGGCGGAATGCGATAGGCAGGGCGCATGAGACGGACCGCAACCTGCTGCACGATTTGCATTACCGGCTGACATCGTCAGGCGGGCGGTTCCCTGTTTTCAACTCAAAGAGAACACGTTATGCCCGCCGCGGGACGCCCTGCGCGTGAAGGAACTGGCATGACGACCATCAGGCTCACCAATACGAAGACCCGCACCAAAGAGGACTTCGTCCCGATCGACCCGCGAGATGTGCGGATGTATGTCTGCGGGCCTACCGTCTATGACCGGGCGCACCTGGGCAATGCCCGTCCCGTGATCGTGTTCGACGTGCTCTTCCGGCTCTTGCGCCATGTCTACGGCGCCGACCAAGTGACCTATGTGCGCAACTTCACCGACGTGGACGACAAGATCAACGCCGAGGCGCAGCGGCGCAAGTCGCTGGGCGATCCCCGCACGCTGGAGGAACTGATCCGCGAGCGGACCGAGGAGACGATCCGCTGGTATCACGAGGACATGGACGCGCTCGGCGCGATGCGCCCAACGATGGAGCCGCGCGCGACCGAGTGGATCGGCGCCATGATCGCGATGATCCAGGACCTGATCGCGAGCGGCCATGCCTATGAGAAGGAAGGGCATGTTCTCTTCCGCGTGCGATCCTACAAGGACTACGGCAAGCTCTCCGGCCGGTCGGTTGACGACATGATCGCGGGCGCGCGGGTCGAGGTCGCGCCCTTCAAGGAAGACCCGATGGACTTCGTGCTGTGGAAGCCCTCCACCGACGACCTGCCGGGCTGGGACAGCCCCTGGGGCCCCAACAATGGCCGGGGGCGGCCGGGCTGGCACATCGAATGCTCGGCCATGAGCCACGAACTCTTGGGCGACAGCTTCGACATCCACGGCGGCGGCATCGACCTGCAATTCCCCCACCACGAGAACGAGATCGCCCAATCCGCCTGCGCCCACCCCGAGGGGTCTTTCGCCCGCGTCTGGATGCATAACGAGATGCTCCAGGTCGAGGGCAAGAAGATGTCGAAATCCCTCGGCAACTTCTTCACCGTGCGGGACCTTCTGGACAAGGGCATCCCCGGCGAGGTGATCCGCTTCGTGTTCCTCTCCACCCATTATTCGAAGCCGATGGATTGGACAGAGGAGAAGGCTCGGCAGGCGGAGACAGAGCTTGCGCAATGGCGGACTGTTACCGACACCGTCGACGCCTCAGAGGTTACCGTGGACACGCTCTTGGCTTTGAGCAACGACCTCAACACACATGGCGTACTCACGGAGTTGAGGCGGCTTTTCAGACAAGGGGATCATGGGGCGTTGAAAGCCTCGGCAGAACTCGTTGGATTGCTGACGCCTGAGGTTGCCTGGGACTACAAGAAACAACACGTCATGTTCGTGCCTCTTACAATTTACAACAAGGTTCTGGACCCGATCGCCGCAAAGATCGTGCAGGCGCGGGAAGCGAAGGATTATGCAACCTCTGACCGTATTCGCGATGCAGTGATTGCTGCCGGATACGAGGTGAAGATTAGTAAAGCCGGGGTAGAGATTACGCCCACGGAGCATGCAGACCCCGCCAAGCTAGAGGCGCTCAAATGACCCGTGAGCGCCTCTACCTCTACGACACGACACTGCGGGACGGGCAGCAGACGCAGGGCGTGCAGTTCTCGGTCGCGGAGAAGCGGCAGATCGCGCAGGCGCTCGACGCCATGGGGGTCGATTACATTGAGGGCGGCTGGCCCGGCGCCAACCCCACCGACAGCGACTTCTTCGAGAGCCGCCCGCAGACCCGCGCGGCCTTCACGGCCTTCGGGATGACCAAGCGCGCGGGGCGTTCGGCGGAAAACGACGACGTTCTGGCCGCGGTTCTGAACGCGGGCACCCCGGCGGTCTGCCTGGTCGGCAAGGCTCATGACTTCCACGTCACCACCGCGCTTGGCATCACGCTTGAGGAGAACCTCGAAAGCATCGGCGCCTCGATCGCGCATTGTGTCGCGAGCGGCCGCGAGGCGCTTTTCGACGCCGAGCATTTCTTTGACGGCTACAAGGCCAACCCGGCCTATGCGCTCGACTGCCTGCGCGCGGCGGCGGAGGCCGGGGCGCGCTGGATCGTCCTGTGCGACACCAATGGCGGCACGCTGCCCGCCGAGGTCGGGCGCATCACCGGCGAGGTCATCGCGGCGGGCGTCCCCGGCGACCGGCTGGGCATCCATTGCCACGACGACACCGGGAACGCGGTGGCCGCGAGCCTCGCGGCGGTCGATGCGGGTGCGCGCCAGATCCAGGGCACGCTGAACGGCCTCGGCGAACGCTGCGGGAACGCGAACCTGACCACGTTGATTCCGACGCTTCTGCTCAAGGACCCTTACCGTAGCCGCTATGACATCGGCGTGGGCGAGGGCGCGCTGCGTGGGCTGACCAAGGCCTCCCGTCTTCTAGACGACATCCTGAACCGGGTGCCGCTGCGCTCCGCCCCCTATGTCGGGGCGTCGGCCTTCGCGCACAAGGCCGGTCTGCATGCGAGCGCGATCCTCAAGGACCCCTCGACCTATGAACATATCGACCCCGCCGCTGTGGGCAACGAGCGGGTGATCCCGATGTCGAACCAGGCCGGGCAGTCGAACCTGCGTGCGCGTCTTGCCGCGGCGGGGATCGAGGTCGGGCCGAAGGACCCGGCGCTCGCCCGGATCCTGGATGCCGTCAAGACGCGCGAGGATCAGGGTTATTCCTACGACGGCGCGCAGGCCTCGTTCGAGCTTCTGGCGCGGCGGGAACTTGGCATCCTGCCCCGCTTCTTCGAGGTCAAGCGCTACCGCGTGACTGTCGAGCGCCGCAAGAACAAGTACGACCGCATGATCACCCTGTCCGAGGCCGTGGTGGTCGTGAAGATCGGCGGCGAAAAAATGCTTTCCGTCAGCGAAAGCATGGATGAGACGGGCAGCGATCGCGGCCCGGTCAACGCGCTCTCGAAGGCGCTGGCCAAGGACCTGGGACCCTATCAGGCCTGTATTGACGACCTGCGGCTGGTCGATTTCAAGGTCCGCATCACCCAAGGCGGGACCGAGGCGGTCACCCGCGTCATCATCGACAGCGAGGACAGCGCCGGGCGGCGCTGGTCGACCGTCGGCGTCAGTCCGAACATCGTGGACGCGAGCTTCGAGGCGCTGCTGGACGCGATCACCTGGAAGCTGGTGCGCGACGGCGCGGCGGCGTCATGACCGACGAGGCGTTCTTCGAACTGCACCGCGCCATTCCCCGTCAGGGGCCGGGCGATGCGTCGGACGTGCTTTGGGCCCTGTCTGTCGTAGGCGAACCCGCGCGCGTCATCGACGCGGGCTGCGGGCCGGGCGCCGACACCGAAACCCTGGCGGAGGCGCTGCCGCTTGCACAGATCGAGGCGGTGGACCTGACCACCCATTTCATCGAGGAGGCGCGCGCGCGCCTTGAGTGTTTCGGCCCGCGCGTGAACACGCGCGAAGGCGATATGCGCGATATCACGGGTCCGGCCGACCTGATCTGGTGCGCGGGCTCGCTTTATTTCCTGGGGCTTGAGACCGCGCTGCCGCTTTGGCGGGGGGCGCTGGCCCCGGGCGGCGCCATTGTCTTCTCCGAGCCGGTTTTCCTCTCCTCGCCGCCCTCGGCGGAGGTCGCGGCCTTCTGGGCGGACTATCCTGGGGTGGGCACCGAAGCGGAACTGCGCCGCCGCATTGCGGGGGCCGGATTCGCGACCCGCGCGACACGGGTGATCACCGGTCGGGCCTGGCTGAACTACTATCTTCCGCTGATGGCGCGGGCGGCCCGACTCAGGATCGGCGCGGGCCCGGATCTGGCAGCGGTCCTGGACGCGGCGGAGGCCGAATTCGCCCGCTGGCGCGCCGCACCCGATCACATCGCCTATCTGCTGTGCGTGGTGGCGCCGGAATGAACCTTGGGGCCCTTGCCGCCGCCGTGGAACAGGGCGACCCGGATCGCTTTGCGGCGACGATGGCCGCACCACCCGCCGCGCGCGCGCGCCTCTGGCCGCTTTACGCGCTGAACCTTGAGATCGCCCGCGCGCCCTGGGCCTCGGCCGAGCCGATGGTGGCAGAGATGCGGCTGCAATGGTGGATCGACGCGATCGAGGCGGGGAGCGAGGCTCTGCCCGCCCTGGCTGCGATCGCCCCCGTCCTGCGCGACGATCCCGCTCTGCGGTCCCTGATCCTGGGCGGCGCCGAAGCCCGGCGGCGCGACGCCTGGCCCGATCCCTTCGCTGGGCCGGAGGACCTCGCGGCCTATCTGGACGCGACCTCTGGCAACGTCATGTGGGCGGCCGCCCGGCTTCTGGGCGCCCCCGCATCGGCCGAGGCGGTGGTGCGCGATTTCGCCTGGGGCGCGGGGCTGGCCAACTGGCTGCGCGCCATCCCCGCGCTTGAGGCTGCCGGACGCCGGCCCTTGCCCGATGGGCGCGCCCGCGCCGTTGCCGATCTCGCGCAAATGGGGCGTGAGGGCATCGCGAAAGCGCGCGCCCGCCGCGCCCTGGTTCCGCCCCGGGCGGTCCCGGCGCTGCTGACGGGCTGGCAGGCCGATGCGCTTCTGGCGCGCGCGGCCCGCGATCCTGCTTCGGTGGGCGAAGGCCGCTTGGCCACGTCTGAAGCCCGCCGTCGCGCGACCCTGGCGCTCAGGGCCCTCAGCGGGCGCTGGTAATCTCCGCCTCTTCAGTCTGGCGGAAATACTCCACGGGGGTCCGGGGGTGTGAAACCCCCGGCCTTGGCCGTTACAGATCGCGGGGCCGCAGCGCGAGCCAGATCAGCGATCCCCCCGCCAGCACCAGGAACGGCACCATGGCGATGTTGACGGCCTGCCAGCCCGCCGCCACCCCCGAACCTGAACAGTTCATCAGCGCCCCCGATGAGAGCGACGCCATGGTGACGCCGCCGAATACCATCAGGTCGTTCAACCCCTGCAGGCGGCCCTTTTCCTGGGTCGAATGCGTGGTCGTCAGCAGCGTGGTCGCCCCGATGAAGCCGAAGTTCCAGCCGACCCCCAAGAGCACGAGCGCCAGGAAGAAGTGCGAAAGCTCAAGCCCCGAAAGCGCCACGGCACCTGCCATGGCCAGGATGAACAACCCGATGCCGATGATCGGTTTCACACCGAAGCGCGCGATCAGGTGGCCGGTGAAGAACGCGGGGATATACATCGCCAGAACATGGGCGCTGACCACATCGGCGGCGCTGTTGGTTCCAAATCCGCACCCCACCACCGCGAGGGGGGTGGAGGTCATCACAAGGTTCATCAGGGCATAGCTGACCATCGCGCAGATGATGGCAACCAGGATCACGGGGTCGCGCAGCATCTGCCGACGCGAACGCCCGACTTGCCCCTGGCCCCGGGGCTGTGGCGGTGTGGGGATATCGAGGGCGAGGAACAGCAGCATCCCGAAAAGGTTCAGGCCCACCACGGCGACATAGGTCCCAAGGTAGCCCACAACCAGCGCATCTGCTGTCAACTTGACCAGCTGCGGCCCGACGAGGGCAGAGGCGAGCCCGCCCGCCATCACCCAGGAAATGGCCTTGGGCCGAAAGTCCTCGCTCGCCGTGTCGGCGGCCGCGAAGCGGTAGAAGCCCTGCGCCGACATATAGAGCCCGGTCAGAAGCGACCCGGCCAGGAACAGCAGGAACGAAGAGGTGTAAAGCCCCGCGCCGGCGACGATCGCCCCCGCCATTCCGCCCGCCGTGCCCAGCCAGAAGCCGGCGCGACGCCCGTGCCGTTGCATCAGCGCCGACACCGGCGTCGAGCTCAGCATCGAGCCCATCACGATCATCGTGATCGGAAGCGTCGCCCAGCAGGGGTTCGGGCTCAGCGACTGCCCCGCAAGGCCCGCGATGGTGAAGATCATCGGCATCTGGGCGCCAAGGATCGCCTGTGCCAGGATCAGAACCAGCATATTCCGGCGGGTGCGGCCGTCCGGTGCCAGGGGGATGGTCATATCGGTCATGGCGAATGCGTAGTGTGGGGCCTTGCGTCCCGCAAGCGGATTCGCTTCCCTTGGCGGGCGAAAGGGGCTGTGCATGAACGAACGGATCATCATCGGGCCGCAGTGTCTGGCCGAGGGCGCGGCCTGGCTGGCGGCGCGCGAGCCGGCTTTCGGACCGGCCCTTTCGGTCACGGGTCCGCTGCCGCTGAGGCTCAGGCCGGACGGTTTCGCCTCGCTCCTCGACGCGATCGTGTCGCAGCAGGTCTCGGTCGCCTCGGCCAATGCGATCTGGGCGCGGCTGGAAGCCGCGGGCCTGACCGAGGAAGCCGCGATGGCGAGGGCGGATGACGATGCCTTGCGCGCCTGTGGGTTGTCCCGGCAGAAGGTTCGCTATGCAGGGGTCCTGTCGCGGGCCGGGATCGACTACGACGCCCTGCGCGCGCTTCCGGCGGACGAGGTCATCTCTGCCCTCGTGGCCTTGCCCGGTATCGGGCGCTGGACGGCGGAGATCTATGCGATGTTCTCGCTCGGGCGCGCAGATGTCTTCGCGCCCGGCGACCTGGCGCTTCAGGAAGCCGCGCGCCACCTGTTCAACCTGCCCGAGCGGCCAAGCGAAAAGGCGTTGCGGGCCATGGCCGAGGCCTGGTCGCCCTGGCGGGCGGTTGCAGCGCGCGCGCTCTGGGCCTACTACCGGCATGTCAAAAGCCGGGAGGGCACGAGGTGACGCGCGAAATGAAGTTCGGTCGCAAGGGGGCGAAGTCGGGACAGCCGAGAGCGCTCGTGGTCTTCCTGCATGGCTACGGGGCGGATGGCAGCGACCTTCTGGGGCTGGCCGACCCGCTTGCGCCCCACATGCCCAACACGGTCTTCATCGCGCCGGACGCGCCGGAGCCGTGCCGCAATAATCCCTTCGGGCGCCAATGGTTCCCGATCCCCTGGCTCGACGGTTCGTCCGAGGCCGAGGCGCTGGCCGGGCGCGCGCAGTCCATCGATGACCTCAACGCCTTCCTAGACGCGCGCCTCGCGGAGGAGGGGATGCGCCCCGACCAACTGGCGGTCGTCGGTTTTTCGCAAGGGACGATGATGGCGCTGCACGTCCTGCCGCGCCGGGCCGAACCCGTGGCCGGGATCGTCGCCTTCTCCGGCCGGCTTCTGGAGCCGGAGCGGATCGCGGCCGAGGCGCTCTCAAAGCCGCCGGTCCTTCTGGTTCATGGCGACCAGGACCCGATGGTCCCGTTCGAGGACATGGGCATCGCCGGACGTGCGCTGACCGATGCGGGTTTCGAAACCTACGGTCACGTCATGAAGGGCACGGGCCATGGCATCGCGCCTGACGGGTTGTCGGTCGCGCTCGCCTTTCTCAAGGATCGGTTGCCGGGGGCTTGAAGCCGCCGGTAGATCGCTTAACTTGATGGTAACGAAGTCATGGGAGTTGCCTTGATGGCCCTTGTCGCGCTGATCGCCGCCACGCTTTTCCTCGCCGCGCTCGCGATCCCCGCAGGCCGTCCCGAGCCTGTCCGCGTGAAGGCCCGCGCCCGCCGCTGACGGATCAGAACCAGAGAGACGCTGGCGCGAACTCGACCGAGTTTCCGGCCGGATCCCTGACATAGATCGACCGCGCACCATTGGGCCAGGCGAAATCCGCCTCGATCGCGATGTCATGCGCCTCAAGGTGGTCGCGCCAACGGTCCAAGGCGGCCGCATCTACCTTGAAACAATAGTGGCCAGGGCCGCTTGCGCCGTGGCCCGGAACCGGAAGCCGTGCGCCCGGTGGTGCCCCTGCGGCGGTGGCGCGCGGGTCGAAGACGAGCAAGAGCGACTCACCCACGGCGAAGAAGACATGCCGATCCGGCTGCCGCGCGATGACGCGCAAGCCCAGGATTTCGGCATAGAAGGTTTCGGCCGCGCCGAGATCTTCAGCATATAGCGCGGATTCGAGGGTTCCGATGGGGCTTGGCGCTGTCATTGCGCTGTCATTCTTCTCCGATATGACTTTCCGTGCAAGCGACGCAGATGACGGGGCTTGCATGGCTTTTGACGCCATATATAGTTGTGGATAAGCAGGGGCGGGCGCTCCCGCCCCGGTTGGCCGAACGGCAGGCAGGGCCGAGACGGAGTCCGGAATGCTCGACAAGTCGCATCAGGAAGATTTCAGGACGAGCTTCGTCCGTGAGCCTGCGGTACTCAGGCACCACCCGGCGCTGGTCCTGAACGCGGATTACCGCCCCTTGTCTTACTACCCGCTGTCGCTCTGGCCCTGGCAGGAGGCGATCAAGGCGGTCTTCCTGGATCGCGTCATCATCCTCGCGGAATATGAGGAGGTCGTGCGCTCTCAGCGCGCGGCGTTCCGAATACCGTCGGTTGTGGTCCTGAAGGAATACGTCCGACCCCAGAAGCGCGTGGCCTTCACGCGCTTCAATCTTTTTCTCCGGGACGAGTTCTGTTGCCAGTACTGCGGCGCGAAGGGGGAGCTGACATTCGACCATGTCTTGCCCCGATCGCGCGGCGGCATCACCAGTTGGGAGAATGTCGTGGCGGCCTGTTCGCCCTGCAACCTGAGGAAAGCCAACAAGCTTTTGCGGCAATCGGGCCTGTCGCTGTGCCGCCCGCCGCGCCAGCCCACCGCCGAGGAGATGCAGCAGGTCGGCCGCCGCTTCCCGCCCAACCATCTCCACCAAAGCTGGATGGACTTCCTCTATTGGGACGCCGAGCTCGACGCCTGAGCGTGGCTTTACCTTTCATCGTAACCGTCTAAGCTCCCACCTCGATAAGGGAGTATCAGATGTCCGACACGTTCTTCAGACCCGTTTCCGGTATGGACCTGCCGCGCTTTGCCGGCATACCGACCTTCATGCGGCTTCCCAATGTTCCGCTCGACCATCCGCGCGCGGGCGACGTGCAGATCGGGCTTGTTGGCCTGCCCTGGGACGGGAGCGTGTCCAACCGTCCGGGCGCGCGCCACGGGCCCCGGGCGCTGCGCGATGCCTCGACCATGATTCGGGCGCAGAACGGCGCGACGGGGGTGCGGCCCTTCGAACTGGCGCGCTGCGCCGACCTGGGGGATGTGGGTCCGAACCCGGTGGACGGGCCCGACACGCTCCAGCGGTTCGAGACGTTCTTTGCCGGGCTGAAGGCGCGGGGCATCCGGCCGCTGTCTGGCGGGGGCGATCACCTTTGCACGCTGCCGGTCCTGCGCGGCATCGCGCGCGACGCGCCGCTGGGCCTTCTGCATTTCGACAGCCATACCGACCTCTACCCTGCCTATTTCGGGGGCAAGACCCTGACCCACGGCAATCCGTTCCGCAACGGCGTGGAGGAGGGGCTTCTGGACCCCAAGCGGATGATCCAGATCGGCATCCGGGGCACGACCTATGACAATGTCGATACCGATTTCGCCAAGGCGAACGGCATCCGCATCGTCCGGATCGAGGAGTTCCACGCCCGTGGCGTCGCCGACGTGATGGCAGAGGCGCGGGAGATCGTGGGGACTGAGCCCGCCTATCTGTCCTACGATATCGACTTCGTCGATCCTTCGATCGCGCCGGGCACCGGCACGCCCGAATGGGGCGGGCCGAGCGCCTTCGAGGCGATCGAGGTCTTGCGCCAGGCGCGCGGGCTGAAGATCGTGGGGGCGGACCTGGTAGAGGTCTCGCCGCCCTTCGATCCATCGGGCAACACGGCCTGGCTCGGCGCCTCGCTGATGTTCGAGATCCTCTGCCTGATGGCCGAGGCGCTCTGAGGCCTGCGCCGCGCGGGGATCAGCCCTGCGCGGCGGTGATGATGATCTCGACCCCGTAGTCGGGCGTGGCGAGCTTCGATTCGCCGGTGGCGCGCGCCGGGGCATGACCGGGCGCGACCCAAGCGTCCCAGACCGCGTTCATGGCCGGGAAGTCGGCCATGTCGGCCATCCAGATCTGCGCACGCAGGATGCGGGTCTTGTCGGACCCTGCCAGCGCCAGAAGGCGCTCGACCTCGGCCAGCGCGTCCTTCGTCTGCTGGGTTACGTCGCCGCCGTTTTCGCCGACGACGCCTGCAAGATAAACGATGCCGTCGTGAACGACAGCGCTCGACATCCGCGTTTCGGTTTCAATCCGTTCGATGGTCCCGGCCATGCCTTGCTCCTTTGCGTGGGATTCTCGGCATGACTAAGCACTCTCGTCGCGGAAGGAAAGCTCCCGCGGTGGGCAGGCGTCGTGGTGCGGGCGATCAGAGCCCGAGCAGCGCTTTCGCTTCGGCCAGCGTCGCCTCCGAGGCGGCATGATCGCCGCTCTCGTGCTCGGCCTTGCCCTTCTCGTAAAGCTCCATCACCTGGGCCTTGGTCGCGTCATCGGCCGTCGTCGTCGCCATCGCGGCGTCGATTTCAGCCATGAGCGCGGGGCATTGCGACGCAAACGCAGGCGCAGCCATCGCAGCCAGGAAGGTGGCGGTCAAAATGGTTTTCTTCATGGTGGTCTCTCCCCGTGGTCGTTGCAGTTGAACTGGACTTCACAGGCGTGGAGCGGGTGAAGGGAATCGAACCCTCGTCGTAAGCTTGGGAAGCTTCTGCTCTACCATTGAGCTACACCCGCAACGTGTTGACAGGTATGTCAGCCGCGCGGCTTCGTCAAGCGGGCAAAGCTTTGTCCTGCCGGCCGGCGGTCTTTGAATGCGCGCGCCGCGCAACAGCGGAACCTTTCCGTCAGCGCTGTTTGCGACCGCCCAAGGGAATGCTAGACTTTGTACGGCGTTGCGGGTATTCAACCGGCCGTTAGCGCTAACGGTCGAGAGGAGGCAAGTCATGGTCTCGCGCGTTATTCCGGTCGATTGCTTCGATCTCGTGGTGTTTGGCGGAACCGGCGATCTGGCGCGGCGCAAGATATTGCCGGGCCTGTTTCGCCGCTTCCTTGCGGGTCAGATCCCCGAGGACGCGCGCATTATCGGCGCCGCGCGGGCCGAGATCGACGATACGGGTTTTCGCGCCTTCGTGAAGGACGCGATCATGGAATTCGGCGGCAAGGCCGCCAAGCAGACGGAGGCGGTCGCGCAGTTCCTTGAGCGGCTGCACTATGTCGCGATCGACGCCAAGGGCGAGGTTGGCTGGGCTGCGCTGGCCGGGCTCATGCGGGACGATGTCGTGCGGGCCTTCTACTTCTCGGTTGCGCCCGCGCTTTTCGGCGCGCTTGCCGAACGGCTGCACCAGCATGGGATTGCCTCGCCAGAAAGCCGCATCGTGGTCGAGAAACCCTTCGGACGCGACCTTGAAAGCGCCCAGAAGCTCAACGCGACACTGGCGCTGCATTTCACAGAGCATCAGATCTACCGCATCGACCACTACCTGGGTAAGGAAACGGTGCAGAACCTGATGGCGGTACGCTTCGCCAATATCCTGTTCGAGCCGCTCTGGAATGCCCGTCACATCGACCACGTTCAGATCACCGTAGCCGAGACCGTGGGTGTGGGCGGGCGGGGCGCCTATTACGACAAGTCCGGCGCCATGCGGGACATGGTCCAGAACCACCTGATGCAGCTGCTCTGCCTGATCGCGATGGAGGCACCCTACCGCTTCGATCCCGACGCCGTGCGGGACGAGAAGCTGAAAGTCATTCACGCGCTTGAGCCCGTGCGCCCCGACGATATCGTGCGTGGCCAGTATCGGGGCACGGGCAAGGGTACGGCGGGGTCTTATTGCGAGGATGCGGAAAACCCGGACAGCCGGACCGAAAGCTACATCGCGCTGAAGGTGGACATCGCCAACTGGCGCTGGAAGGGGACACCCTTCTACCTGCGCACGGGCAAGAAGCTGCGCGCACGGGCCTCTGAGATCGCCATCGTCTTCAAGGAGGTGCCCCATTCGATCTTCGGCGAGGAGGAGGGCTGGCGCGAAAACGTGCTCTCGATCCGGTTGCAGCCGAATGAGGGCATGACGCTGTCGGTCATGATCAAGGAGCCGGGGCCGGGCGGGATGCGCCTGACCGAAGTGCCGCTCGACATGTCCTTCGCCGAGGCGCTTGGCGAGGACGGGACCGACATTCCGGATGCATACGAGCGGCTGATCATGGATGTGATCCGCGGCAATCAGACGCTCTTCATGCGGGGGGATGAGGTCGAGGCCGCCTGGGCCTGGACCGACCCGATCATTGCCGGATGGGAGGCGCGCGGTGACAAGCCCCGGGGCTACGATCCGGGTTCCTCGGGGCCGGAGGATGCGCTAATGCTTCTGCATCGCGACGGTCGAAGATGGCGGGAGATACGCGAATGAAGCTCGTCGAATATCCCGACAGCGAACTGATGATGTTCGATGTCGCCGACCTTCTGGCAAGCGAGCTTTCGGCGGCGCTGCGACAGAACGACTGGGCCTCCTTCTGCGCGGCTGGCGGCACGACGCCGGGGCCCGTCTTCGATATTCTTTCCGCGGTGAAGCTCGATTGGGACCGGGTCACCGTCTTTCCCAGCGATGAACGCTGGGTTCCCGAAACAAGTGAGCGGTCAAACGCCCGGCTTCTGCGGCAGCGGCTGCTGACCGGCCGCGCCGCCGCGGCGCGTTTGCTGCCGCTCTATGCCGACGCGCCTTCGCCCGAGCATGTGGTCGAGACGCTGGCGGCCGAGATCGAGCCCAGCCTGCCGATCTCGGTCCTGCTTCTGGGCATGGGGGCGGACATGCACACGGCCTCGCTCTTCCCCGGTGCGGACCGGCTGGAGGACGCGCTGGCCGATGACGCGCCGATCCTCGTGCCGATGCGCGCGCCGGGCGCGGCGGAGCCTCGGGTGACGCTCTCGGCGCGTGTGCTGGCGGATGCGATGTGCACCCATATCCTGATCACCGGCGCCGAGAAGCGCGAGGCGCTCTTGCGCGCACAAAGCCTGCCGCCGGAAGAGGCGCCGGTACGCGCGGTCCTCGATGCCGCGACCGTCCATTGGGCCCCCTGAAAGGAACACTCATGAATCGATGGGACACTCTGCGCCACCACCATGCCGAGGTTCGCGACCGCGCGATCCTGACCCTGTTCGACGATCCCGCCCGCGCAGGGGCGTTCTCGGTGGATGCGGATGGTCTCCTCTTCGATTACTCCAAGACGAACATTGACGTGTCCGGGCGCGCGCTTCTGATCGCGTTGGCCGAAGGGGCCGACGTCGCCGCGCGGCGCGAGGCGATGTTTTCCGGTGCGCGGATCAACGAGACCGAGGGCCGGGCGGTTCTGCACACCGCGCTGCGCAATCTGGACGCCTCGGTCATCGTGGACGGGCAGGATGTCATGCCCCCCGTGCGGGAGACCTTGGGGCGGATGGAGGCTTTCGCCCGCGACCTGCGCACGGGCCGCGCGCGTGGCCAGGGGGGGCGGATCACCGACGTCGTCAACATCGGCATCGGAGGATCGGACCTTGGCCCCGCGATGGCCTGTCTGGCGCTCGCGCCCTATTGCGACGGGCCCCGGCTTCACTTCGTGTCGAACGTGGACGGGGCGCATGTGCATGACGTGCTGGCGCCGCTCGACCCCGAAACGACGATGATCATCATCGCCTCCAAGACCTTCACGACGATCGAGACGATGACCAACGCGGAAGCCGCACGGCGCTGGATGGCCTCGAAGGTCAGCGACACGGGGCGGCAGTTCGCGGCGGTCTCCTCGGCGCTGGACCGTACCAGCGCCTTCGGTATCGACGGCGGTCGGGTCTTCGGGTTCGAGGACTGGGTCGGCGGGCGCTATTCGATGTGGGGGCCGGTGGGCCTTGCGCTGATGATCGCGATCGGGCCGGAACGGTTCAGGGAGTTCCTGAAGGGCGGAGCGGCGATGGACGCGCATTTCCGCAGCGCGCCTTTTGGGCAGAACATGCCGGTGATGCTGGCGCTGGTCGGGATCTGGCACAACCAGATCTGCGGGCATGCGTCCCGCGCCGTCCTGCCCTACGAACAGCGCCTGTCGCGGCTGCCCGCCTATCTTCAGCAGTTGGAGATGGAGAGCAATGGCAAGCGGGTCGCGATGGATGGCACGGATCTGGTCGAAAATTCCGGCCCCGTCGTCTGGGGCGAACCGGGGACGAACGGCCAGCATGCGTTCTACCAGCTGATCCACCAGGGCACGCGGGTAATCCCGTGTGAGTTCCTTCTGGGCGCCCAGGGACATGAACCGGATCTCGCCCATCAACACCGGCTTCTGGCCGCGAACTGCCTTGCCCAGGCCGAGGCGCTCTTGCGCGGGCGCTCGCTGGATCAGGCGCGCGCGATCATGGCGGCCAAGGGTCTGAGCGGCGATGAACTGGAACGTCAGGCGCGCCACCGCGTCTTCCCGGGCGACCGTCCCTCGACCATGCTGGTCTATCCGAAGCTGACGCCCTTCGTGCTGGGACAGATCATCGCGCTTTATGAACACCGGGTGTTCGTGGAGGGGGTGATCCTTGGCATCAATTCCTTCGACCAGTGGGGCGTGGAACTGGGCAAGGAGCTTGCTCTGGCGCTGGAGCCTGTGCTGAAGGGCGAAAGCGACGGCGCGGGCAAGGACGGATCGACCCTGCGGCTCGTCCGCCGCCTGCGCGGAGAGGGCTAGGCCCTCGTCCCCATCAGATGCGCCAGATGCTCGGCGCAGCCGGTCAGCGCGGCGTAGTCGTCCTCGACGACGCTGACCGGAAAACGGCTCATGAAGCCTGAGAACCGGCCCTTGTCGTGGAAGGCGGCTTCGAACCCGAAGGGGGCGAGGTAGGGGGCGAAGGCGCGCGCCACGCCGCCAATCAGGTAGATGCCGCCGAAAGGAAGGAAGGTCAGCGCGAGGTTTCCAGCGACCATCCCCAGCATGCGCACGAAGGCGCGCCCAGCGGCCTCGGTCAGCGGGTCGCCCGCCGCGATCCCGGCCATGATTTCGGACGCGCTGCGGGTCTGGGGGCTGCCCGCTTCCTCCGCCACCCAGGCGAAGGTCTGCTCCAGGCCGCGACCCGAAAGCACCTCCTCGATGCCCGCGAAGCCGTGCTTGCGCCCGACGTGGCCCGCCAGCCGCAGGTCGGCGGCCGTCGTCACAGGCAGGCCCACATGACCGCTTTCAGAGGCCGCGACCAGCCGTCCGATGGCTGTGTCATAGACAGGGGCCGCGTTGAAACCGGTGCCGACGCCGATGACCAGCTGCGTCTGCCCCGGTGCCTCTTCCCCCCGAAGCACGGATCGGAGCGCGCCGGGCGCGAGATGCCCCAGCGCATGGCCCTGCGCCTGAAGGTCGTTCAGGATCGCGACCGTCCCGGCACCGGTTGCTGCGGCAACACCGGCGCCCTCGATGATCCAGGACAGGTTTGTCATCTCGGCGCGCCCGCCCTCGACCGGCCCCGCGGCCGCGACGCAGGCCCCGGCACAGTGCGCGACGCCCATCTCCGCCAGATATTCCTTCAGGATCGGCTCCAGCCCCGGGCGCCCGGCATTCGGATAGCGCCGGATCGAGCCGTGATCGACCTGCCCACCGTGGGCCAGCGCTACGCGCGTATTGGTGCCGCCGACATCGGCGAGGATCAAGGGGGCAATCGTCATCGGGGGTCCCGGTCCAACGCATCTGCAAGCGTGATAGGACGCCTTCGGGGTGGGCCGCAAGCGCTCATGCCGCTCTGCCAGGACGCTGCGCGCCTTTCTTGACCCGATCCGCTGCCGGACCCCGGCCGCAGGGCGCAGGCCTGCGTGGTTAACGCTTTGTTCACCAATCGCGGCGCAAGTCTTGGCGCGGTGGCGACAAGGGGCCCGGGACCAAGCATGATGACACGACTGACCTGCGCCGTGGCGCTTATGGCGGCCATGAGCGCGCCAGCAGTGGCGGAGAACCTGATTTTCGCGCCGGACGAGGACGCGCGCTTCGATTGGGCGGGATATGAGGCGTTCGCCGCAAGCCACAGGCTTGAGGGTGAACGCCTTTCCATCTTCGGCCCGTGGCGGGGGCAGGACCGCGCGCTTTTCGAGAATGTTCTGGCCTACTTTCGCGCGGCGACCGGAGTGGAGGCAGTCTACGCCTCTTCCGAGAACTATGAGCAGCAGATCGTCATCGACACCCAGGCAGGATCGCCCCCCGATATCGCCATCCTGCCGCAGCCCGGTCTTATCCGGGAACTTGCCGCGCGGGGCTTCCTCTCGCCGCTTGGCGCGGAGACCGCGGGCTGGCTGCGCGAAAACTACGCGGCGGGCGAAAGCTGGGTCGGGCTTGGCTCTGCCACGGGGCCGGACGGGATCACGGCGCTTTACGCGCTCCCCTATCGCAGTGATCTGAAGTCGCTGGTCTGGTATGTGCCCGACAACTTCGCCGATGCGGGCTATGTGGTGCCCGAAACGATGGAGGACCTCAAGTCGCTCACCGAGCGCATCGCGGCAGAGGGCGCTTCCCCCTGGTGCATCGGCCTCGGATCGGGCGGCGCGACAGGCTGGCCCGCGACCGATTGGGTCGAGGAGATGGTGCTGCGCACGCAGCCGGTCGAGGTTTACGACCGCTGGGTCACCAACGCCCTGCGCTTCGACGATCCCGCGATCGTTGCGGCGATTGAGGACTTCGGATGGTTTGCCCGTGACCACGCCTTCGTCGATGGCGGCGCCACCGCTGTGGCAACGACCGATTTCCGTGACAGTGCGGCGGGCCTATTTGCGGTGCCGCCCAAGTGTTACCTGATGCACCAAGCCTCCTTCATCGCCTCGTTCTTTCCGGAGGGGGTCGAACTGGGCCGGGACGCCGATTTCTTTTACTTTCCGCCCTATGCCGACACGGATCTTGGCAGGCCGGTTCTGGGTTCGGGGACACTGGCCACGATCACACGGGACGGGCGCGCCGCGCGCGCCTTCATCGACTGGTTAAAGACCCCGATCGCACATGAGCTCTGGATGGCGCAAACGGGGTTCCTGACGGGGTTCAAGGGCGCCAATCCCGGCGCCTATGCCAATGAGACGCTCCGCCGGCAGGGCGAGATCCTGCTGAACGCCACCACCTTCCGCTTCGACGGTTCCGACCTGATGCCGGGGTGGATTGGGACCGGCGCCTTCTGGACCGGGATGATCGATTATGTCGGCGGCAAACCCGCGGCCGAGGTCGCCCGGGCCATACAGGCGGAATGGGACAATGGCGAATAGCCAAAGGGTCGGCCTGACGCAGGCCCGGGCGGCGCCAATCGCGGGCGGCACGCACCGTGTTGCGGTTGGCGTTCGCATGACGGCGCTATCGCCTTGGCTGTTTCTGGCGCCGGCGCTCGGTCTGCTCGCGCTTTATCTGGTCTATCCGGCCCTCGCCACGCTCTGGTTCGCGCTCCACGACCGCGCGGGCCAGGATTTCGTCGGCGCCGCGAATTTCGCGTGGGCCTTCCACGACCCCGGGGTTCGGCGGGCGCTTGCGAACAACCTGCTGTGGCTGCTCGTCGTGCCTGCGACCTCGACCGCGCTCGGGCTCCTGGCCGCCGCGCTGACGGAGCGCCTGCGCTGGGGCGGGGCGGCGCGAACCCTGATCCTGATGCCGGTTGCGATTTCCTTCGTCGGCGCCGCGGTGGTCTGGCGGTTCGTCTACGACTTCCGGCCCGAGGGTGCTGCGCAGACCGGTCTCCTGAACGCGCTGGTCGTCGCGTTCGGGGGCACACCGAGGGCCTGGATCGCCTTGCCGTTCTGGAACAGCTTCTTCCTGATGGCGATCGTGATCTGGGTCCAAACGGGTTTCGCCATGGTGATCCTCGCGGCGGCCCTGCGGGGGATCGGGAAGGACACGGTGGAGGCCGCCCGGCTCGACGGTGCGAATGGCCTCCAGATCTTCGCCTGGATCGTTGTGCCGCAGATCCGGGGGACGATCGCGGTTGTCTGGATCGCGATCACGCTCGCGGTGCTCAAGGTCTTCGACATCGTTCTGGCCATGACGAACGGCCAATGGAATACGGGGGTTCTGGCAAATTTGATGTTCGACCGAATGTTCCGGGGCGGCGGGCACCTGGGGCAGGGTGCCGTGATAGCGCTGGTGCTCATCGGGCTGGTCGCGCCGGTCGTCTTCTGGACGCTCTGCCGGGCGCGAGGACAAGGCCAGGGGCGTTAGATGCGCGGTCGGGCGGTAGATCTGGCCGTTGCCCTTTTCGTCCTGATCTGTACGCTGCCCGTCGTCGGCCTTTTCGTGACATCGTTCCGCGACAAGGACCAGATCGCGGCGTCGGGCTGGTGGACGGCATTTTCCCCCGTTGAGGAAACCCGCGCTTTCCGGCTGCCCGACAGGGGGGAGGAGACCGGCGTGCTGTTGGGCGCAACACTGACCGGTAGCGTCCTTGCGGGTGATGGGCGGGTGACCGGGTTCGGCATCACCCCCCGCGCCCCTGTCGCCTTCGCTCCGGGGGAGGTCGCCCGTTTCTCCGGCGGGGGGACAGTGACGGTGTCGGCGGATGGCGCATTCTCAGTTTCAGACAGAAGCGGGCACGCGGGTGGGCGGCGCATCTATTACGGCGCCCGCCTTAGCCCGCGCCTCACGCTTGGGAACTACGTCACCGTGCTTGGCGCCGAGGGGCTGGGCCGGTCGTTTCTGAACTCCGCCGCCGTCGCGATCCCCTCGACCGTCATCCCCGCTGTGATCGCCTGCTTCGCCGCCTATGCACTGGCGTGGATGCGCTTTCCGGGCCGCGCTCTGCTGGTCTCGGCGGTGGTGGTGCTGATGGCGGTGCCCCTGCAAATGGCACTCATCCCGCTGCTGACGCTTTACAACTCTGCGGGACAGGCATTTGGTTTTGAAGCAAAAAGCTACGTCGGCCTTTGGCTTGCACATACTGGCTTCGGCCTGCCACTGGCGATCTTCATCCTGCGCAACGCCATGAGTGCCCTGCCGGGGGCAATGATCGAGGCCGCCCGCATGGATGGCGCGGGCGATTTCGTGATCTTCAGCCGGGTCGTGCTTCCGCTTACGCTTCCGGCGCTCGCGGGGTTCGCGGTATTCCAGTTCATCTGGACCTGGAACGACCTTCTGGTGGCGCTGGTCTTTCTTGGTCCACAGGACGACACGCTGGTCCTGACCGGGCGGCTCCTCAACCTGCTGGGATCGCACGGCGGGGACTGGCAACTGTTGGCGGCCGGCGCCTTCGTGTCGATCGCCGCACCGCTTTGCGTGTTCTTTGCCCTGCAACGCTATCTGGTCCGTGGTCTGCTGGCGGGGGTGTCGCGCTGAGCGGGGGACACTGCGGCGCCCACGTCGGGGCGCCGCCAGAGAGACTTACTCGGCGGCGATCTTGATCACCGGCTCCATCGAGGCGAACTCTTCCGCAGACAGGTGGCACTTGATCTGGTGCCCGCCCGCAAGGACCTGAACCGGCGGCACCTCGCGATCGCAAAGCCCGCCCGGGACCTTCGACTTCCAGCGGCAGCGCGTCTGGAACGGGCAGCCCGGCGGCGGGTTCACGGCCGATGGGATCTCCCCCTCCAGCACGATGTGCTTCTTCTCCACATGGGTGTCGGCGATGGGAACCGCCGACAGAAGAGCCTCGGTATAGGGGTGGTAGGGCGGAGAGAAGACCTGGTCGGTGGAGCCGAGCTCCACCACATGGCCAAGATACATGACCATCACCCGGTCCGAGAGGTAGCGCACGATCGACAGGTCATGGCTGATGAACAGCAGTGTCGTGCGGTTTTCGCGCTGGATCTCCATCAGCAGATCCGTGACAGCCGCCTGGACCGACACGTCGAGCGCCGAAACGGGTTCGTCCGCCACGACGATCTTCGCACCGCCCGCAAAGGCCCGCGCGATCCCCACACGCTGCTTCTGCCCGCCCGACAACTGGCGGGGCATCCGCTCCGCGAAGGCCCGCGGCAGCTTCACGAGGTCCAGAAGCTCCAGCATGCGGTCGCGACGCGCCGCGTCGCTGTCGCCCACGCCAAAGATCTCCAGCGCGCGGATGATCTGCCGGCCCACGGTCATGGAGGGGTTGAGTGTGTCGAACGGGTTCTGGAACACCATCTGCACGCCCGACACCGTCTCGGTGGACCGGGTTTCGATCGGCTTGTCCTGAATCTCGTTGTCGTAAAGCATGATCTTGCCGGAGGTGGCCGTTTCCAGCCCCATCAGCACCTTCGCGAAGGTCGATTTGCCGCAGCCGGATTCGCCGACGATGGCCAGCGTCTCACCCTCGCGGGCCTCGAAGCTCAGTGTTTCGTTGGCCTTCACCACGCGCTTGTCGCCGCCGCCGAACAGGCTGGAGGCGGAAATCTCGTAATACTTGCGCAGGTCTTCCATCTTGAGGACGACGCGGCCGGGCTCGGTCTTGTCATGCTGCTTGGCGGCGACGGGCTTGGCGTTCCAGTCGATCTCATCCACCCGGATGCAGCGCGTGTCGTGGCGATCGTGGCCCTCGACCGGGACCATGGAGATATCGCCCGCGTTGCAGCGGCCATCGGCGAAATAGTTGCAGCGCGGGCCGAAGTTGCAGCCCTTGGGCCGTTCATGGGGCAGGGGGAAGTTCCCCGGAATCGCGATCAGCGGGCGGGCGTTCTTGTCCGCGCCCGGAAGCGGGATCGACCGGAACAGCGCCTGCGTATAGGGATGTTGCATCTTGTTGAAGACATCCGCGATGGCGCCGGTTTCGACTGCCTCGCCGGAATACATCACGCAGAGCCGGTCGCAGACCTCAAGCACGAGGCCGAGGTTGTGGCTGATGAACAGCATCGAGGTGCCGTATTTCTTGCCCAGGTCCTTGACCAGGTCCACCACCGCGGCCTCCACCGTCACGTCGAGCGCGGTGGTCGGTTCATCGAGGATCAGGAGCGCCGGTTTCGACATCAACGCCATGGCGATGACGATGCGCTGCTGCTGGCCGCCCGAAAGCTGGTGCGGGAAGGACTTCAGGATGCGCTCCGGGTCGGGCAGGCGCACGTCGCTCACGACCTCGAGCGCGCGGGCATAGGCTTCTTCCTTGCTCACGCCCTCATGGATCATCGGCACTTCCATCAACTGCTGGCCGATCCGCATGGCGGGGTTCAGCGAGGCCATCGGTTCCTGGTAGATCATGGCGATCTCGGAACCACGGATGTCGCGCAGTTCCTCCTCGGTCATGGTGGTCAGGTCGCGGCCCTTGAACTTGATCGAGCCACCGACGATGCGGCCGTTCTTGCCCAGGTCGCGCATGACCGCCAGCGCCACGGTGGACTTGCCGCAACCGGATTCGCCCACCAGGCCCATCGCCTCGCCGGGTTGCACCACGCAGGAAAAGTCCATCACCGCCGGGATTTCCCGCAGCCGGGTGAAGAAGCTGATCGAGAGGTTCTCGATCTCGAGGATCGGGCCGTCGTAATCCCACTTGGTCATGGCGTTCCCCTTAATCCTTCAGGCTTTCTTCCCGCAGACCGTCGGCCAGCAGGTTCAGACCCAGCACGAGGCTCATCAGCGCGAGTGCGGGCACGATCGCGGGATGCTGCGCGATGGTCATCAGCTTGCGGCCCGCGTTGATGGTCGATCCCCAGTCCGGGCTTTCGGGGCTCAGGCCAAGGCCGAAGAAGCCCAAGGTGCCAAGAAGGATCGTGGTGTAGCCGATCCGAAGGCAGAAATCGACAATCAGCGGCCCGCGCGCGTTGGGCAGGATCTCCCAGATCATGATGTACCAGGGACGCTCGCCCCGGGTCTGACCGGCCGCGACGTAATCGCGCGTCTTGATGTCGAGCACGATCCCGCGGACGATACGGAAGACGGTGGGCGAGTTCACGAAGACGACCGACACGAAGACGATCAGCATGTTGCCCGGCATGTGGATCAGGTCGAGCGACTGCGGAAGGACCGCGACGCGGGTTCCGGCCTCGCCCACGAAGGACAGGTAGAAGTAGCCGCCGACGACCGCGATCAGGCCCACCATCACGTTGCGACGCGTGGGCACCACGTAGAAGCGGGAATTCACGAGCACCATCAGGAAGACGATCGGGAACAGGAACAGCACCACGCCAAGGTACTGCGGCATCCCGGTCTGGACGATCTCCGGCGTGACCAACAGGTAGAAGAACAGGATGACCGGAAAGGCGAGGATCAGGTTCGCCAGAAACGACAGCCCGGTGTCGAGCTTGCCGCCGTAGTAGCCCGCGGGCAGGCCCAGCGTGATCCCGACCATGAAGGCGAAGACGGTCGCGAAGGGCGCGATCACGATCACGATGCGGCTGCCCGCGATCACGCGGGAAAACACGTCACGGCCCAGGTGGTCGCCGCCCAGCAGATACCAGCCCGCGCCATCCGGCGTGGGCGTGCCGGGGACCTTGTTCTTCATCCCGCTGATCTGGCTGAGCACGTCATGCGTCGCCACGATGTCCGAGAAGATCGCGGTGAAGACCCAGAACATGACGATGCCGAAGCCGATCATCCCGATCGAGGAGTCGAAAAGCTTGCCGTAAAGGCCAAGCCGCCGCTTGAAGCGGAACGACAGGACAAAGAGCACGATGATCGAGCCCCAGACGGGCGTCAGCTTCTTGCACACCGCGCCGATGATCCCTGCCGTCCCCATGGGCGTCAGGACACCCGCGACGACATAGGCCAGCCCCAGCAAGACAAGCGCCAGGAACAGCCATTTGACGGCCTTCTCCGATCCTCCGAAAAGGCCGCCGCGCGCCACCAGCGTGCCGTCGGGATTGGCCTTGACGGATTGTTCGGGGGCAAAGAGCGACAGCACCATTTGCGCGACCACGGCCAGCGCCAGAAGCGCCGCGACGCCTGTCACGACCGGGTTGAGGACGGACAGGGAGCCGGTCCAGCTCAAGGGTTCCATGCCTGTTCCTCCTTACGAAATGCGGATGCGCGGGTTGAGGAAGACATAGCCGATGTCAGAAATCAGCTGCGTCACCAGAACCACGAACACGGCGACGACAGAGCAGCCCAGAAGAAGCTGGATGTCGTTGTTTCCTGCGGCTGAGACGAGCGTCCAGCCAAAGCCCTTGTAGTTGAAGAGCGTCTCGGTGATCACGACCCCGTTCAGGAGCCAGGGAAACTGCAACATGATCACCGTGAAGGGGGCGATCAGCGCATTTCGGAGTGCGTGCTTCACGACGACGTTGCGGAAGGACACGCCTTTCAGCCGCGCGGTGCGGATATATTGTGCGGTCATCACCTCGGTCATCGATGCGCGGGTCATGCGGGCGATATAGCCGATGCCGTAAAGCGCGATGGTGATGACGGGCAGGAAGAAGTTCTCAAAGTTGATGCCGTCCATGGCGCTGGTCGCGGTGCCCTTGAAGACCTTCCAGCCCATGGAGGTCGCGAAGACCGCGATCAGGATGACGCCTGAAACATACTCCGGCGTCGCCGTCGAAGCGATTGAGAAGGTGGAAAGCGACCGGTCGAGCTTCGAGCCCTCGCGCATCCCGGCCAGCACGCCGATGATCAGCGATGTGGGCACCATGACGACCATGACCCAGAACATCAGCAAGCCCGTCAGACCCAGCCGCGTGGACAGGATCGAGGAGACGTTATCCTTGAAGACCGACGAAAAACCCCAGTCGCCCTGAAGGATGCCGCAGAAGGTCGGGGCCATGTCCGGATCGGTGCCGCGCGGGATGCAGCGGCCTTGAACGACGCCATCTGCCTCATGGGTCCAGCCGGGAACCACGCCCAGCCATTCCCCATAGCGGACCAGCAGCGGGCTCGCGTAGCCGTTCTTTTCCAGCCAGCTTGTGACCTCTGCATCCGTGATCCGGCTGCCGGCCTCGGATTTCGCAAGCTTTTCAAGGTTGGGGGGCAGGTTTGTCAGGTAGAAGACGATCAGGGTCAGGCACAGGGCCGTTAGAACCATCGTCGCCAGTCGTCTGAGCAGAAATATCAGCATGGCTGTCGGTCCCTTTCTCCCGCGAATTGGGAGCAGGCTGTCACGCCGTCATGACGGCGCGTTTCTTCGGGTTCGAACCGAACGAAATGGCGCGCGGGGGCTTTCACCCCGCGCGCCAGGTCTTCTCGGATCAAGCTTCGATCGACCACTTGTAGTGGTGATGTTCGAAGGTCGGGTGCATGTCCGCGCCCATCACGTTCGCCTTGAAGTGCCGGTAGACGTTCCGCCAGTAGGGCTGGATCAGCACGCCCTCGTCCTGCATGATCTTCTCGATCTTGGCCATGACCTCGCGGCGCGCGTCCGCATCCGAGATCGCCATCGCTTCGGCCAGAAGCGCGTCGAACTCAGCGTTGGCGAAGGCGGTTTCGTTCCAGGCGACGCCGGACTTGTAGGCCAGCGCGAGGACCTGAACACCCAGAGGGCGCATGTTCCACTCGGTCGAGGAGAACGGATACTTCGTCCAGTCGTTCCAGAAGGTCGAACCCGGCAGGATCGTCCGCTTGATGTTGATGCCCGCATCGCGGATCTGCGCCGCAACCGCGTCGCAGGAGGCCGCCTGCCAGGCATCGTCGATCGAGATCAGTTCGAACTCGGTATCGGCATGGCCGGCCGCGGCGATCATCTCTTTCGCCTTGGCAGGATCGATGACCAGCGGCGGGAGTTCGGCATATTCCGGATGGATCGGGCAGACGTGGTGGTTCTCGGCCGGCGCGCCCAGGCCCGCATAGCCCAGTTCCAGCACGACGGCGTTATCGACGGCCATCTGGAGAGCGCGGCGCACGTTCACGTCCTGATACAGTTCGGACAGCTGGTTGAAGCGCACGGCCAGCGTCGCGGAGGTCACGGCCTCGGACTTGGACCAGCCGATGCCGTCGAAGATCTCCACGAAGTCACCGTCGGTGCGGTGCAGCATGTCGATTTCGTCGGCTTCCGCAGCCGCCACGAAGGACGACGGGTCGGTGCCGAGGTCGACATACTCGATCCGGTCAAGGTAGGGCCCGCCGTAGACTTCGGTGCCCCACCAGGTATGCTCGGTGTTGCGCACGAGCACCTGCTTGACGCCGACCTCGTTGGTTTCCGGCAGGTAGGCGCCGGTACCGATCGGGTTCGCCGAGGGGTCGCCATTGTCGTAGGCGGAGTGCACCACCGCGGCCGGGTAGTCGGCCATGCCGACGATGATGGTGATGTCCGGCGCGGGCAGCGTCAGCTTGACGGTATGGTCGTCAATGATGGTAATGGCGCCGTCGCGGGCCATCTTGGTGTTTTCGTCGACAAGCGCGCCCATGCGGGCCGCCATCGAGTTGCCCTCGACATTGGCGTCACACCAGCGGGTGATGTTGTTGGCGACGTCGGCGGCGGTGAAGTCGTCACCGTTGTTCCACTTCACGCCCTGGCGGACGTTCAGCGTGTATTCGGTCGCGTCTTCGTTGGCTTGCCAGCTTTCCAGCAGCATGCCGCGCAGCGTTCCGTCGCCGTTGTACTCGACGAGGTAGTCAAGCCAGCCGCGGCTGAAGTTGGCCAGTTCCGACCAGTCGTAGGTGCGCGGGTCTTTCTGAGCCTTGGTTTCGAGCTGGCAGCGGATCGTCCCGCCAGCGGTCTGGGCACGCGCCGCAGTCGGTGCGGTCATCCCCAGCAGACCGTAGGCTGCGGCGGCGCTCACGCCAAGCGCGGAGGTGCGGGTCAGGAACTCACGGCGGCTCAGCGTGCCGGCGCGGACTTCCTCAGCGTAGGATTTTGCCGCCGAATGGATATTCGGCGTGAAGTGTTCTGTCATTATTTATTCTCCCTGTGTGACGTGTCTCGTGCGCAGAAATCAGGCCACAGAATCTGCGGCCATCAGGTCCCACGACGGTACTCACACGCGCATTGCGCCCGGTTTTGCCCCGAACGTCAACGTCGGTTTGCGTCATGATGGCTAAAATTTACGACATCATGTTGCGCGCCGCGCATCATGCGCCCCGCCGGAAAGCAGAAGGCGTCTTGCCGGTGCGATGCTGGAAGGCGCGCGTGAAATAGGCTGGGGAGGTGAAGCCAAGCTGCTCTGACACCCTTGCCACGGGAAGCCGGGTTTCCAGCAGCATCCGCCGCGCTTCGAAGATCACGCGGTCGTGCAGCAGGTCTGAGGCGGAGCGTCCGCAGGTGTTCCTGCAAACCCGCGTCAGATGTGTCGGCGTCACGCCCAACGCGCGGGCGAAATCGGCAACGCCCTGGCCGCTTCGGAAACCGTCTTCAAGCAGGTCCGCGTAGCGCCGCGCAAGCCGATGGTAGGCCCCGGAACGCCCGGTCTCCGCCGCGCCCGCGTGGCGTTCGAGCCAGACCGACAGCAGGCCGAGGTAGTGGCGCGCGGCCCGTTCGTGACCCGGCTTGGCGGCCTCGACCTCGCGCTGGATCTGGTCGAGAATATTCGAAAGCTCCCCCTGCGGGATGGCGTCGCGCACCCGCAGGTGCATCGGCTCTTGAGGCAGGCCCAGATCCTCGGCATTTCCGAAGAAGAGAGCGATGCCAAAGCTTTGCGGACCGGCCTCGAACCCATGCATCGCCCCGGCGGGCACGAAGATCGCGTTGTGGGCGCCATAACCGCGCGTCACGCCGCCAACGGTCACGCGCCCCTGGCCGCGGGTGAACCAGTAAAGCACAGGACCGTTATAGGAGCGCATCGCCTCCACCCGCCAGCGGCCGCCCTGCGCAAGGCGCTGGATCGGAACCAGCCTGAGCCCGCCATCGTCCGCCGGCAGGGGCTGGGGTGCGCGTCGCGGCTCCGCCGGGCGTGCCGTGGCCTTTGGGGGCTGGGCGGGCCTTTCAGCAGGGGGCGCGGACACGGCCGCCGACTCCGCCTTCGGAATACGGTTGGCATAAAGGGACAGCGGCGTCGCGGAAAATATTTTGGCGGTCATTCTCGGATCATTCGGGACGGAGTATTCGAGCCGATTCTAGCGCGTTGCGAATCATGCGCCAAAGGGAATTTTCACCCGATTCGATCAATGCGCGGCGCGTGGCCGATCCGTCACGCCGAGGTAAGCGGCATCCAGCCCGCCATGCGGCTTCGCAACCAGGTCCGCTGCCGCTTGGCATATTGGCGGCTTGCCGCCTGCGCGGCCTCGACGGCGGCGGGCAGCGCGGTTTCACCGCGCAGATGCGCGATCAACTCCGGCGCCCCGATTGCCTTGGCCCAGGGTTGGGCGGGGTCCCAATGGGGCAGGGCGGCGCGCGCCTCGTCCAGGGCGCCCTGCGTCAACATGTTCCGGAACCGGCGGTCGATGCGCTCGGCCAGCCAGTCGCGGTCACACTCCAACCGGATCGCCGTCGCGTCGACGAGCGGCAGCAGTGCCGGGCCGGTGTCGTCCTGCCAGGCGGCGATGCCGCGCCCGGTCGCGCGCTGCACCTCCCACGCGCGCTGGACGCGCGCGGGGTTTCGCAGGTCGATGCGGGCGGCCGTCGCCGGATCTAGATCGGCGATCATCGCCTCCATCCGCCCGGCGGCGGCCAGCGCGTCGGCCTCGGCGCGAACCTCTGCGGGAACGGGCGGGATTTCGGCCAGGCCCTCGGTCAGTGCGGAAAGATAAAGCCCGGTGCCGCCGACGACGATCAGCCGCTTGCCCTCGCCCAGAATCGCGGAAATCTCGCGCAGCCAGTGGCCGACGGAGTAATCGGCGCCGCGCGGCAGGTGGCCGTAAAGCCTGTGATCGGCCTGCGCCTCCTCCTCCGGGCTTGGTCGGGCGGACAGAATGCGCCAGCAATTCCATACCTGAAGCGCATCCGCGTTAACGATAACACCGCCTTGGGTCTCCGCGATGGCAAGCGCCAGTGCCGATTTTCCCGAAGCCGTCGGACCGGCGATAAGGACGTGCCTCTCGTTCGAGAGAGTTTTTATTTTTTCCAACATGTTGCGCGTCTTATTTCAAGTTCGTCTCTGCGACATTCCGACTTTGCCGACTTTCCCGCGTCCTGCCCTGTTGAACCCCAGAGCGATTTCCTTCATCTTGCGCCGTCAGAAAAGAAGCGGCAAGCGGAGCGCAAGATGAACGGGGCGACAGAACCCAAGGTGACCTACAAGCGCGTACTTCTGAAGATTTCGGGTGAGGCGCTGATGGGCGATCAGGGGTTCGGGCTGCACCCGCCAACCGTTGCCCGCATCGCCAACGAGGTGAAGTCGGTTCACGACCTTGGCGTCGAGATCTGCATGGTGATCGGCGGCGGCAACATCTTCCGCGGGCTTTCCGGCGCCGCGCAGGGGATGGAGCGGACGACGGCGGACTACATGGGGATGCTCGCGACCGTCATGAACGCCCTTGCGATGCAGGCGGCGCTTGAGCAGTTGAACATCCATACCCGCGTGATCTCCGCCATTCCGATGGATCAGGTGTGCGAACCCTACATTCGCCGCCGCGCGGTTCGCCATCTGGAGAAGAAGCGCGTTTGCATCTTCGCCGCCGGGACCGGGAACCCCTATTTCACCACCGACACCGCCGCGACCCTGCGGGCCAATGAAATGGGCTGCGAGGCGATCTTCAAGGGCACGAAGGTGGACGGCGTCTACGACAAGGACCCCAAGAAGTTCGATGACGCCAAGCGCTATGATACCGTGACCTTTGACGAGGTGTTGCAAAAGCACCTGGGCGTCATGGACGCCTCCGCCATCGCGCTGGCCCGCGACAACAACCTGCCGATCATCGTCTTCTCGCTGGATGAACCCGGCGGGTTCCGCGGGATCCTCGCGGGTGAGGGGACCTATACCAAGGTTCAGGGCTAGGGGCGGGCACGCCGATCCCTGTCCATCAAGAAAGGCGTAACCTTGCCTTGCGAGGATCGCGCGGTCGCCCGCTTGGGCCCAAGATTGCTATACAACCCGTCACCAATGGCTTAAGAGCCTAGCCAAAGTTGCTGATTGACCGTGAGAGGGCAGAATGTCTGACGATTTCGAACTGGACACCGACGATCTGGAACGCCGGATGGACGGGGCGCTCGCGTCACTCAGACAGGAATTCGCGTCGCTGCGCACCGGGCGCGCCTCGGCTTCGATCGTCGAGCCGATCATGGTCGATGCCTACGGCTCTTTGACGCCCGTCAACCAGGTCGGCACGATCAACGTGCCGGAGCCGCGCATGGTGACGATCAACGTCTGGGACAAGGCGCTGGTCGGCAAGGTGGAAAAGGCGATCCGCGAATCCGGTCTCGGCATCAACCCGCAGACCAACGGTACCATCATCATGCTGCCGATCCCCGAGTTGAACGAGGAGCGTCGGCGCGAACTGACCAAGGTCGCCGCGCAATATGCCGAACACGCCCGCGTCGCGATCCGCAACGTGCGCCGCGACGGCATGGACAAGCTGAAGAAGGCGCAGGGCGTCAGCGAGGACGACCAGAAATTCTGGCATGATGAGATCCAGGAACTGACCGACAAGCATATCGCGCTGGTCGACAAGGCGCTTGAGGGCAAGCAGGCGGAGATCATGCAGGTCTGAGCCGTCTTGCAGGCGCGGATGTGAGGGGCGGCCGATGGGCGCTAGGGATCTGACCGGGGCAGGGGCCATGCACGTCGCCATCATCATGGACGGGAACGGCCGCTGGGCGACCGAGCGTGGCTGGCCACGTCTGGTCGGGCACCGGCGGGGTGCCGAGCGCGTGCGCGCCATCGTCGAAGCCTCACCCGGTCTCGGCATCCGGCACCTGACGCTCTATGCGTTTTCGACCGAGAACTGGAAGCGCTCGACCGAAGAGGTCATCGGCCTGATGTCGATCTTCGCCCGGTATATCGAAAGCGAGGCGCAACGCCTGTCGGACGCGGGCGTCCGTCTGCGCTTCATCGGCGGGCGTGAGCGGCTGGACCGGAAGTTGCAGAAGCTGATGGCGGGGATCGAGGCGAAGACGGCGCCCAACACGGGGCTGAACCTCAACGTCGCGATCAACTACGGCGGTCGGGACGAGATCGCGCGCGCCGCGCGCAAGTTGGCGGAAGATGTCGCGACAGGCCGGATTTCCCCCGATGATGTCGGCGAGGACGCATTCGCCGCGCGGCTCGACACCGCAGGCCTGCCCGATCCGGACCTGGTGATCCGCACCTCGGGCGAGACGCGGATCTCGAACTTCCTGCTCTGGCAGTCGGCCTATGCGGAATATGAGTTCACCCCGACGCTGTGGCCGGATTTCACCCCGGCGGAACTTGAAACCATCCTGTCGCGTTTCCGGGTGCGGGATCGGCGCTATGGCGGGACGGTTTCGGCATGAGCAGTGCGAAATGGGATGACCTGGCGCCGCGCGTCCTGGCCGGGATCGCCATGGCCGTTGTCGGGATCGCCGCCGTCGTTGCGGGCGGCGTCTGGATCACCGCGCTGTCGGTTCTTGTCACCGGGCTCATGCTCTGGGAACTGGCCACGATGACCGCGCCCGACCGGCGGGGCGAGGCGCGCGCGCTGGGGCTGATCGCGGCGCTCTGCCTGGGCGTCATTCTGTGGCGCCACGCCCCGTTCGCGATGGCGTTGGCGGTGGTGCCGCCGGTGCTGGGCGCGCTGCGCCCGCGCCGCGACCGCGTGGTCTTTCTCCTCTACGCGTTCGCGGTGATGATGACCGGCTACGGCTTCGTGGCCTTTCGCGAAGGGTTGGGGCTTGGCTTCCTCCTATGGGTCGTTTCGGTCGTCGTCGCCTCGGACGTTCTGGGCTATTTCGGCGGGCGCATCATCGGCGGGCCGAAGTTTTGGCCCAAGGTTTCGCCCAAGAAGACCTGGTCGGGTACGGTGTCGGGCTGGATCGGCGCGGCGCTGGTGGGCGTTGCGTTCACGGCCATTGCAGACGCGCCCGGCTGGCTGGCCTTGCTCTCGCCCGTCGTGGCCTTCGCCGCGCAGATGGGTGACATCGCCGAAAGCGCGATCAAGCGACGCACCGGGGTCAAGGACAGCTCTCACCTGATCCCGGGTCACGGCGGTGTGCTTGACCGGTTCGACGGTCTGATCGGGGCCGTGCTTTTCCTGCTGCTCTGGGGCTTCGCGCTGCCCTTGCCGCTGATCGGGGGCTGAGCGCATGCGCAGGGTTTCGGTTTTCGGGGCCACCGGTTCCATTGGCGAAAACACCTTCGACCTGCTGATGTCGCAGGGTGGGCGCGAGGCCTATCGTACAGTCGCCCTGACCGGCGGGCGCAATGTCGCGCGTCTGGCTGAGATGGCGCGCGCTCTCGGGGCCGAGGTCGCCGTGACCGCCTATGACGACTGTCTCGCCGATCTGAAGGCGGCGCTTGCCGGAAGCGGGGTCGAGGCCGCCGCAGGCCCCGCCGCGATCGCCGCCGCGGCCGACCGACCGGCCGATTGGACGATGTCGGCCATCGTCGGGGCGGCCGGGCTTGTCCCGGGGTTCCGCGCGCTCGCGCATGGGGGCACGTTGGCGCTGGCCAACAAGGAAAGCCTTGTGACCGCCGGTCCCATGTTGATGGCTAAGGCCGCGGCGCATGGCGCGCGCATCCTGCCGGTCGACAGCGAACATTCCGCCGTTTTCCAGGCACTCGTCGGTGAGGACATGGGCACGGTTGAGCACATCACCATCACCGCCTCAGGCGGGGCTTTTCGCGACTGGCCGATGGAACGCCTCGTGCAAGCGACGGTGGCTGAGGCCTCGACCCATCCCAACTGGGCCATGGGCCAGCGCATCACGATCGACAGCGCCTCGATGTTCAACAAGGCGCTTGAGATGATCGAGGCGCGGGAATTCTTCGGCATCGCGCCCGAGCGGATCGAGGTGCTGGTGCATCCGGAATCCCTCGTCCATGCAATGGTGGGTTTCCGCGACGGCGGCATGATCGCCCATCTGGGTGCCCCCGACATGCGCCACGCCATCGGCTACGCGTTGAACTGGCCAGAGCGTGCGCATCTGCCGGTCGCGCGGCTCGATCTGGCCCGCATCGGCGCGCTGACTTTCCGCGCGCCCGATCCCGCACGCTATCCGGCGTTGCGTCTTGCGCGTGAAGTGATGGCGGTGGGCGGTCTTTGTGGCGCGGCCTTCAACGCTGCGAAGGAAGCCGCGCTTGATGCTTTCATCGCCGGCAGGGTCGGGTTTACCGTGATGGCCGAGGTGGTCGAAGCCGTGCTTGAGGCGCTTTCGCAGGAGGGCGCCCTTGGAAACGGTCCGGGCGATCTCGATATGTTACTGGAGGCCGACGCCCTGGCGCGGCAAAGGGCGGCAGAGGTGATCGCCCGTCGGCAAGGGAGTTGAGTTGTTCCAATGGTGGCCTTTGTTGAAGCCCTAGGCGGGCAGATCTTCTATCTTGCCGCCTTCCTCGGCGCGCTTTCGATCATCGTGACGGTGCATGAATACGGTCACTACATCGTTGGCCGCTGGTCGGGCATTCACGCGGAGGTCTTTTCGGTTGGCTTCGGGCCGGTCCTGGCCTCGCGCGTCGACCGCCACGGGACGCGCTGGCAGGTCGCGGCCTTCCCGCTGGGGGGCTACGTCAAATTCCTGGGCGACGCGAACGCCGCCTCCGCCGGGGCCGATGACGAAACCATGTCACGCCTGTCCGAGGCCGAGCGCCGCCGGACCATGCATGGCGCGCCCCTTTGGGCGCGCGCGGCGACGGTCTTTGCAGGACCTTTCTTCAACTTCATCCTCGCCACCGTGATCTTCGCGGGCTTCGTGCTGGCACGCGGCATTGCCGACGACAGTCCCACGATCACCGAGTTGAAGCCGCTCCCCGTTGAGGGCGTGACGCTGCAACCGGGCGATCGGATCGTCTCTGTCGCGGGAACCCCGGTCACGACCTTCGAGGACTTCATGCTGGCCGCCGACGCGTTGCCGTCCGTGCCGCTGGTTGATTACGGCGTGGTCCGCGACGGAGGAGAGATCGAGGCGAAGGGGCCGCAGGCCTTTCCGCCGCTGATCTCGGGCGTGGCCCCCAAGAGCGCGGCGATCGACGCCGGGCTTCGGGCGGGCGACGTGATCGTTACCGTGGACGGCACCGACATCTACCGGTTCGAGGATCTGCGCAGCCGTGCGGTGGGCAGCAACGGGGCGCCGCTTTCGCTGGTGGTCTGGCGCGACGGCGCGACCTTCGATACCACGCTGGAACCGCGCGAGCGCCCGGTTCAGACCGAGGATGGCGGGTTCGAGATGACCTGGCAGATCGGCATCTACGGCGACATCGCCTTTGACCAGCATTCCCGCCCCGCAACCCTATGGGAGGCCGCCTCGATCGGTGTTCAGGCGACCTTCGCCTCGATCGCGGGCACGATCTCCAGCCTGGTTGCGATCGTGGCGGGCTCGATCTCAAGCTGCAGCATCTCGGGCGCGATCGGCATCGCCCAGGCCGCGGGGGCGGCGGCCAGCCAGGGCTGGTCCTATTTCATCGGCCTTGTCGCCTCGCTTTCGGTGGCCATCGGCTTCCTCAACCTGCTGCCGATTCCGGTGCTGGACGGCGGGCATCTGATTTTCCACGCCTACGAATGGGCGCGCGGAAAACCACCGTCGGACCGGATGATGAACTTCGCGATGACGCTGGGGCTTGTGCTGGTGCTGTCGCTGATGGCCTTCGGACTGTCGAACGATCTGCTTTGCACCTGAAGCCACGCCGTTTCACGCCGCCGTATTGATGCCGTATTTCTGCGATTAACTTAGGCAGGACCCAACTTCGGCATTGGCGGCTTGCGATGAAGACGATTGAAAACGGCTATCGTGGTCTTTCCCTGATTTATGATCTTGGATTCGACCGGGTCATGGTTCCCCTGATTATCGCGGCAGGGCTCGGCCTTGCCGCGTTTCTCGCGACGGAAGTCTCGCTTCTGCGGGTGCCTGCGGACTATTTCCTGAACTGATCGCGTTGGTCCCCAACCCAAGCGCGCGATCCGCGGCGCGGCTTTGAAGAAGGCCGCGCCGCTCCCTTTTGACAAGGTGCGCCAAAGGGGCTAGTGACTCCTCCAGGCCTAGACTTAAAAACGGACAGGGGGACGGCGGATGGACCGGCGGCGCAATTTCGGCGGCAAGAGCGGTTTGGTTCGCTCGGGGCTCGCCCCTGCGGCAATCGCGATTTCCCTCGCGTTTACAGCGCTTCCCGCACCGAGTTTCGCGCAGGATTATGTTTTCAGCACCGTCAGGATCGAGGGCAACTCCCTGATCGAGGACGCGACGATTCTCAAGTTCGCGGGAATCGCCCGGGGCACCTCGATGAGCGCGGCGGAGCTGAACGACGCCTACCAGCGCATCGCCGATTCCGGGCTTTTCGAGGCGGTGGAACTGGTTCCGTCGGGCGGCACGCTGGTGATCCGCGTCGTCGAGAATCCCACGATCAACGTCATCAACTTCGAAGGCAACCGGCGGATCGAAGACGAGGAGCTTGCCACCGTCATCAAGTCGCAGTCCCGGCGCGTCTTCTCCGCCGCGCAGGCAGAGGCCGACGCCGCGGCCATCGCACAGGCCTACGCCGATCAGGGCCGGCTTTCCGCGCGGGTCGAGCCGCGGATCATCAAGCGTGACGGCAACCGCGTCGATCTGGCATTCGAGATTCGCGAAGGTCGCGTGACCGAGATCGAGCGGCTTTCCTTCACCGGAAACCAGGCCTATTCGGACTGGCGCCTGCGCCGCGTGCTCGAGACCAAGCAGGCAGGCATCTTCCGCCGCCTGGTCCAGCGCGACAGCTTCATCGGCGACCGGACGGAGTTCGACAAGCAACTGCTGAAGGACTTCTACAACTCCCGCGGCTACGTCGACTTTCAGGTGCTCTCCGTCGCCTCGGAATACTCGCGTGAGCGTGACGCATTCTTCCTGACCTTCAACGTCCGCGAAGGTCAGCAGTTCCGCTTCGGCAAGATCACGACCGTGAGCGAATACGAAGGCGTCGATCCGGCGGAATATGCCGAGGTCATGAAGATCCGTGACGGCGCGTCCTATTCGCCGCTGGCAATCGACACGACCATCACCAAGATGGAAGCCGTTGCCCTCAAGAACGGCCTCGACTTCCTGCGAGTGGAACCGCGCGTGACCCGCAATGAGCGGGAGGGGACGCTCGACGTGGCCTTCGTCCTGACGAAGGGCCCGCGCGTCTTCGTTGAGCGGATCGACATCGAGGGCAACGCGACGACGCTCGACCAGGTGGTGCGCCGCCAGTTCCGCACGGTCGAGGGCGACCCCTTCAACCCGCGTGAGATCCGCGACGCGGCGGAGCGCATCCGCGCGCTCGGATTCTTCGCCAACTCCGAGGTGAACCCGACCCAGGGGACCGGCGCCGACCAGGTCATCGTCGATGTCAACGTCGAGGAAAAGCCCACCGGATCTTTGACCTTCGGGGCCAGCTATTCGGTCGCGAACGGCGTCGGTTTCAACATCGGCCTGTCCGAGGCGAACTTCCTCGGACGCGGGCAGTATGTCAGCGTCAACCTGAACGTGGGGGCCGACACGCAGAACAGCGGCATCACCTTCATCGAGCCTTCGGTGCTGGACCGCGACCTGAAGTTCCGCTTCAACACCTATTACAACACCACCGACAAAGATAACGCAGCCTATAATACGACGCGGATCGGCGTTCAGCCGTCGTTCGAGTTCCCGCTGAGCGACTTCACCCGGATGGAGTTGCGCTACAAGCTCGCAAGCGATGAGCTGTCCGAGGTCGGGGGCGACACCCCCGCCAATTCTTCGCCCATCTTGGTTGGCGAGGAGGGCAAGGAGGTTTCCAGCGCGATCGGCTATACGGTCAGCTACGATACCAGGGTCGGCGGCATGGACCCGACGCGGGGAACCTTGCTACGCTTCAGCCAGGACTTCGCGGGTCTGGGGGGCGATGTCGAGCAGTTGACGACAACGGCTCTGGCCTCGCATCAGCGCAAGATCATGCGTGAGGACGTGACCGTGCGTGCCGAGATTGAGGGCGGCGTCGTCCATCGCTTCAACGGCGATACGCGCATCCTTGACCGCTACACCGGCAACGGCAAGATCCGTGGCTTTGAGCCCAACGGGATCGGCCCGCGCGACCTGAACGCGGTGAACGAAGACGCGCTTGGCGGCAACTACTTCGCCGTGGCCCGCCTTGAGGCGGAATTCCCGCTGGGCCTGCCCACGGAATACGGCATTTCGGGCGGCGTGTTTGCCGATGTCGGCTCCGTCTGGGGGCTGGACAACACGACGGGCGCGGGCGGGGCTGCGGTCGATGACTCGCTCAATCTGCGCGCGGTCATCGGTTTCTCCGTCTTCTGGGAATCCGTGCTCGGCCCGCTGCGGTTCAACTTCTCGCATGCGCTCAAGAAGGAAGACTACGACCGCACGCAGAACTTCGACCTGACCGTCTCCACGCAATTCTGATGCGCGGCCTGTTCGCCGTCCTGTCGCTGGCCGTGGCGCTTGCCGTGCCCGCGGCCGCGCAGGAGATGACGGTGACCTCGGGGCCGAGGCCGCTCGTCGCCTCCATCCTTGTCCTGGATCAGGAGCGGCTCTTCGAGGGCTCGCTTTGGGGCAAGCGCGTCATCGCCGAGATCGAAGCGGAATCGAACGCGCTTGCGGCTGAGAACCGCAGGATCGAGGCCGATCTGCAGGCGGAGGAGCAGGACCTGACCGACAAGCGCCAGACGCTTCCGACGGCTGAGTTTCGCGCCCTTGCCGATGCGTTCGACGCCAAGGTCATCGATATTCGCCGAAACCAGGATACCAAGGCGCGCGATCTTGTCCGTCTGAACGACGCGGAGCGGCAAGCGTTCCTGGCGACGGCGGTGCCGGTGCTGCGCAAGCTGCTGGCGGAAACGCCCGGTGCGGTTGCCATCCTGGATCGCCGCACGGTCCTGATCGCCGCCGACGTGATCGACATCACCGACGAGGCGGTCGCGCGCATCGACGCGACGCTGGGCGCGGGACAGCGCCCGCAGCTTCCGCCGGCCGAGAACTGACCGGCGCTTGCGCCGCGAAGCCCGAATTGGTAGCTAGTTCGGACAACCTCAAGCCCCTCGCGCAAGGACGAAAGATGACCGACGCACCCGTGACCGAGGCCGATATCCATCTGATCCAGCGGATCATTCCGCACCGCTACCCGTTCCTGCTGATCGACAAGGTCGTGGATATCCGCGTCAACGAAGGCTGCGTCGGCATCAAGAACGTGACCTTCAACGAGCCGCATTTCCAGGGCCATTTCCCGCAGGCTCCGATCATGCCCGGCGTCACCATCGTCGAGGCGATGGCGCAGGCCGCCGCGGTTCTGGTCGGGATTTCCATGGACGTGGTCGGGCGCGACCTGCTGACCTATTTCCTCTCGATCGATTCCTGCAAGTTCCGCCGCAAGGTGGTGCCGGGCGATGTGCTGGAACTACACATGACCGTCAAGCGCGGCGGCGGCAAGATCTGGAAGTTCCACGGCGAGGCGAAGGTCGCGGGCGAACTGGCCTGCGAGGCCGACATCGCGGCGATGATGGACCTCAGGGACTGACGATGGCGATCGATCCCAGCGCAGTGGTCCACCCTTCGGCCTATGTGGAGCCGGGGGCGGAGATCGGGCCGGACTGCCGCATCGGTCCCTTCAGCCTGATCGGGGCGCAGGTGCGGCTTGCGCGCGGCGTGGTGGTGAAAAGCCACGCCGTCATCACCGGCACGACCGAGATCGGCGAGGAGACGGTGATCTTCCCCTTCGCCACGATTGGAGAGATCCCGCAGGATCTGAAATTCCGTGGCGAACATACGCGGCTGAAAGTCGGTGCGCGCAACCGCATCCGCGAGCATGTGACCATCAACACCGGGACCGAGGGCGGCGGCGGCCTGACCGAGGTCGGCGACGATTGCCTGATTATGGCGGGCGCCCATATCGCGCACGACTGCCGGATCGGCAACAACGTCATCCTCGTCAACAACGCCGCCCTTGCCGGACACTGCGTGATCGGCGACGAGGTCATCGTTGGCGGCCTGTCGGGCGTTCACCAGTTCGTCCGCATCGGGCGCGGGGCGATGATCGGCGCCGTGACGATGGTCACCGCCGATGTCATCCCCTACGGGCTCGTGCAGGGGCCGCGCGGATCGCTCGACGGGCTGAACCTTGTGGGGCTGAAGCGGCGCGGGCTTGATCGCGGCGATATCGGTGCCTTGCGTGATCTCTTCAACGCGCTTGCGGGCGGGAACTTCCGCGAAAGCGCACGCCTGGCGGCGGAGGCGGACGACGCGACGGCACAGGTGCGCGAGGTTCTGGACTTCATCCTCGGCCCCTCGGACCGTTCGTTCCTGACGCCGCGATGACCACCGCGCTGATCGCCGGGCAGGGCGCCCTGCCGTGCATCATTGTCGATGAACTCTCCGCTGCGGGGGAGCCGTTCGTGGTGGCCGCCCTGCAGGGGTTTGAGCCGGAGCTGCCGGGTCAACCCGTCGAGGTCTTCCGGATCGAGCGGTTGGTGCCGTTCCTCGATCGGCTGGCTGATCTGGGCGTGACGCGCGTCTGCCTGGCCGGTGCCGTCCGTCGCCCGAAGCTTGAGCCGGAGTTTTTCGATCCCCGGACCGCGACCTTGGTGCCGCGCCTTCTGGCCGCCATGCAGCCCGGCGACGACGCGACGCTGCGCACCGTCATCGCGATTTTTGAGGAACACGGGTTCGCGGTCGTCGGCGCGCATGAGCTTGCGCCGGGCCTTCTGGCGCCGGCGGGGGTACCCACCCGGGCCACTCCACCCAAGGATGGGGCCGAAGCGAACCTGGGCGAGGCGACGGTGGCCGACATGGGTCGCACCGACACGGGCCAGGCCTGCGTGATCTCGGGCGGCGTTGTTCTCGCGCGGGAGGGCGAGGCAGGCACGGACGCGATGCTGGCCGGGCTGGCGCCGCATGCGCCGCGCCGCGGGATCCTGTTCAAGGCCCCCAAACCCACGCAGGACCGGCGTGCCGACCTGCCGGTGATCGGTCCGGGCACCGCGCGCAATGCGGCAGCTGCGGGCCTCGCGGGCATCGTGATCGAGGCGGGCGGCGTCATGGTCCTGGATCTGCCCGGCGTGATTGAAACCCTGGACGATGCCGGCATGTTCCTTTGGGTACGTCCCCCCGGGGGCGGGGCATGAAGCTTTTCCTCATCGCGGGCGAGGCGTCGGGCGACGCGCTTGGTGCCGCGCTGATGGCGGGGCTGAAGGAACTGGTGCCAGACGTGACCTTCGAGGGGATCAGCGGCCCGTTGATGGAGGCCGAAGGCCTCCAGAGCCGCTTCCCCATGGAGGAGTTGTCGGTCATGGGCCTGATGGAGGTCCTGCCGAAATACCGGCACCTGAAGCGCCGGATCGCGGAGACGGCCCAGGGCGTCACCGCGACCCGTCCCGACGCGCTGATCACCATCGACAGCCCCGACTTCTCCCTGCGCGTGGCGCGTCTCGCAAGGGTGGGCCTTCCGGCGCTGAAGGCGATTCATTACGTCGCACCCTCGGTCTGGGCCTGGCGTCCGGGGCGGGCGGCCAAGATGGCCGAGGTCATCGACCATGTGCTGGCGCTTCTGCCGTTCGAGCCGCCCTACATGGAAGCTGCGGGGATGACCTGCGACTTCGTGGGGCATCCGGTGGCGACCATGCCGGTTGCAACGCCCACCGAGGCGGCGGCTTTTCGCGCCCGCCACGGGATCGCCCCCGATGCGCCGTTGGCCCTTTGTCTGCCGGGCTCGCGGAGGGGTGAGGTCGGGCGGCTCGGTCCGAGGTTCGGGGCGGCCCTCGATCTGGTCGCGAAAGAGGCACCGGAACTGGCCGTCGCCATCCCGACGGTGCGGGGCGTCGCCGCGCTGGTGCGGGAGACGACGGCGCACTGGTCACCCCGCCCGGTCGTTGTGGAGGGCGCGGAGAAAGCGGCCGCCTTCGCCGCCGCCGATGTGGCGCTGGCGGCCTCCGGCACGGTCAGCCTGGAACTTGCGGCGAATGCGCTGCCCATGGTGATCGGCTACGACTTCAACCCGCTCACGCGCTTCATCCTGCGCCGGATCGTGCGCCACGATACGGTGACGCTGGTCAACCTCGTCTCGGAAACCCGGGCGGTGCCGGAGTTCCTGGGCGAGGCCTGCCAACCCGGGCAACTGGCTGGCGCCGTGACGCGGCTCTTGCGCGATCCGGGCGCGCGGGAAAACCAGCGGGCCGCCATGGCGCTGACGATGGAGCGGCTCGGCCGGGGCGGCGAGCCGCCGGGCCTGCGCGCCGCGCGCTCGGTGCTCCGCGCGATCGGTCGAGCTTGAGCGGTGCGGGAGGCGTCTAGCGCCCCGATGTCAGGGGGATGCGGCGGCAGGATTTTCTCGGCCGGATGAACGAGGAGGTTCCGATGAAGACGCACGTTTCACCGAGGCCCAGATCATGGGCGTGCTGCGCTAGATGGAGGGCGGTGTATCTGCCGCCGAGCCGTGCCGAGCGCACGGGATGAGCGGTGCGACGCTGTACAAATGGCGGGCAAAGTATGGCGGCATGGACGCGAGTCTCATCAGCGAGATGAAAGCGATGGCCGGGGAGAACCGCGGGCTGAAGCGCCTGTACGCCGATGTCAGCATGCAGAACGACTTGCGCAAGGAAGCGCTCGGAAAAAATGACACGGCTGGCTCAGCGCCGGAAGTTGGCTGTGAAAGCGCGATAGTACCCCGGCGCGTGGTTCAGGCGCGCCGCCCTTCGAAGATGTCCAGGTTATCAGGATGCCAGGGCGGGCAGCCTGACGGTGGGATTGTCGGTGACGCGGGCGGGGGGCAAGCGACATGTA
>NZ_JAOWLA010000050.1 GCF_025751575.1 Albidovulum sediminicola
GACTTCGACCTCTCCGGTACTGTCTTCCAATAACCGGGGCGACAAGAGCCACGGATCAGGTGGAGAGGCGATCCTGCACAGCGCAGATCGAACTCTCCACCGAACGCCCTGCATCGACAACATGAGACGCCCAATGCAGGAACCATACCCGAAGACCCTGACTGCGGCGCGTGCCGTCGCCGTCGGCATCGCCCAACCGAAATGCAGAGGAGAGAACAACATGAGCGAGAACGAGATCTCCCGCAGGGAGTTCAACCTTGGTGTTGCCGCGGGTGCGGCCGCCATTGGGTCCGCGGGTAGAGCCTTGGCGCAGACGAGGGAGCCATTCGACCTCGTGATCCTTGGCGGGCGGGTGATGGACCCCGAGACCGGGTTTGACCAGGTCGCAAATGTCGGCGTGCGCGCGGGTCGGATAGCCGCTATCACAGTCGAACCGCTCGAGGGCGGCCGCCAGATCGACGCCAGCGGCCATGTCGTCGCGCCCGGCTTCATCGACACGCATTTTCACTGGCCCCGGCCCATGGGCAACAAGCTCGCACTGCTCGACGGGCGAACGACGGTTATGGACCTCGAGATCGGGACGCTCGGAACGCTGGTGGATGACTGGTACGCAGAGCGCACCGGGACCAACCAGATCAACTACGGCTGCGCCAGCTGCCACGAATTCGCGCGTACCTTGGTGCTCGACGGCATCACGACGATCGATGCGCCTGAGGCCATGAACCATCGCGGCTCGGACAAGTCTGGCTGGTCCCATACCCGCCCGGACCTCGACAAGGGCAACGAGATCCTGCGCGTGCTCGATACCGGCCTCGCCGCGGGCGCGGTTGGCATCGGCTCGACGCTGGGCTACATGCGCGACGGCGCATCGGCACGCGAGGTCTTCGAGATCCAGCGCATCGCCGCGGCTTATGGAAGGCCCTGCGCCTTCCACTTCCGCTACACGCCCGGCACGGACACGAGCGAAGCGAACGGTATCCAGGAGATGCTCGCGAACGCCGCCGCGCTCGGCGCGCCCGCGATCGCCTGTCACTTTAACAACCCCGGTTACAACCTCGTGCACGAGCTGCTGGTGCGGATGCGCGCGCAAGGCCACAACATGTGGGGCGAGCTCTACCCCTACGCGGCGGGCTCGACGGCGCTGAACGCCGTCTTCCTCGAACCGGAAATCTGGGTAGATCAGCTCGGCTACATGTACGAGGAGACCATCCAGGATGCGCTGACCGGGGAATGGTACACGCGGGAGAGCCGCACAGAGATGATGGCGCGCGAGCCCGCGCGGCTGGTGCTGGCCTACAAGATGCCTGAGAGCGCCATAGTCGACTGGCTGCGGCTGCCTGACGTGGCGATCGCGTCAGACGGGATGCCGATCCTCGACGACAGCATCACATGGGATACGCCCTTCGAGGATCTGCCCAACAGTCACCCACGCGGGGCCGGCAGCTGCGCGCGGACGTTGCGCATGGGGCGCGAGAACGGCATCCCCCTGATGCAGAGCGTCGCCCAGCTGAGCTGGAACTCGGCGCGCCCGCTCGGTCTTACGGGGCTGAAAGCGATGCAGGAGCGCGGGCGGATGCAGGAGGGCATGATCGCCGACATCACGATTTTCGACCCGGAGACAGTGACCGACAACTCCACCTACGCGCAGGGCAATCTGCCGTCCTCCGGCATTCCCTTCGTGATCGTCAACGGCGTGGTGGTGGTCGATGGCGGCGAGGTGCTGCGCGGCGTGAACCCAGGCCAGCCGATCCGTAACGAGCCGCAGGAAAGCTTGTTCGAACCACTGGACGTCCATGCATGGACGCAGGCCTTCTACGCTGTTCCGCAGGATTTCGGTGGCGGCGTGCCGAACTCGCAACCGGCCTACGACCCGCGCGTGATCCCGTGCTGTGAGTGACGCTGCATATGGCGAAGCGCTCTTGCCCGATCGGAGCTCCGGCCAGTCGCAGTGCGGACCTCCGGTCAAAACGCGGCAAGCGTCTGGTTGCCGTCATGCGGGACGAATGCTGCGCCTGCCCCCAATGTCTGAGAAGGGTTTTGAATGTTCGCCGTCAGCACCCTTGGGACATTTGATTTGATTTCGTAACGGAGGGTTCCAGGCTCATCGTAACCACCAAGGAGTGGAGATGAGACAGAAACCCGGAACAGTAAAGCCGACGGCGGAGTCGGTTGTGAAGGACATCCGAGACGGACAGGGATCGGGCAATTGTCGAGGTCGCCCGGTCGCTGTTCGACTACTTCCACGTCGGGCAGATGGCGAAGCAGTAAACGGTGAAACTTCGCCTTGCAGACCCTGCCAGTGCGCTCCTGCCCGGCGAAGACAGAACTCTCCGCCAGGTGCCATCGTCATCCCGCGAGGAAAACTCCAGTGAAGACTCCAATGCAAAGGAAAAATTCAGTGAAGAACCGAATGAAACCACTACCTGCCCTGCTTGTTTCGTCGCTACTGTGCGTCACACCGGCACT
>NZ_JAOWLA010000051.1 GCF_025751575.1 Albidovulum sediminicola
GCCGCCTCAAGGACTGGCGCCGCGTTGCCACCCGATACGACCGCTGCCCAGAAACCTTCTTTTCCGCCATCCTGCTCGCCGCGATCGTCATCTTCTGGCTATGAATGAGAATGAGTCTGGAGCCTAGCTTCGTACTTCCGAACAGAGGAGCCGGCGGGATGGGCGGGAAGCCGTCGTTCGCTGCAAGCTAATCCAACGACCGGCATGCGGACGATCCGGTCATTCGCATCACATGCTGGGCTCCAGCCAACGCCGCGGGTAAGTGGAACTGAATGGAGCCCTCCGATTTTCGCATTCCTCGGCTAATGGTTGCGCAGCGCCGCCGGTGCCGTTGTGGGACAAAAAGAGATTGAACCGCCAATCACCGTGCGAGTTCGATCCAGACCTCCGTGATTACATGCATCGGCCACCACAGTCGCTCCTTGTCCGTCCTGAACTGCCTTGCCGCCTTCAATGCAATCTCCAGCGAGGCCAATGCCTCGTCCCGCATTCCGGCCTCGGCCTGCACCCCGGCGATATAGGCCATCCGCGTTGCTCTTTCCTCGACGCTGAGCCCCTGCGCCAACTCAAGAGCGGCCGTAATCAGGGGCATTGCCTGTTCGGCCTTTCCGGCCCGCACCAGTGTCATTGTGATCAACCAGTATGCGTAGGCCCGGTCCTCACGATCCTCGATCCTGTCCGCGAACTCTTGGGCCTTTTCCACCAGCCCGGCCCTGGCCAAGGCGCCTACGGCCGACCGAAGCGCATAGCCACGATACGATTCGCGCTCGATGGTTTCGATTGTCGCCATGGCTTCACCCGCCATCCCAACCTCGGCAAAGACCTCGACGATTTCCATAGTTGCTGACCCGCGGTAGACCTTTGACTCGATCTGGCCCACCACTTTGCGGGCGTCCTCCAGCACCGAGACCGCGCGATCGACGAAACCGGTTTGGACCAACAGCCGCGCCACATCGACCAGCCTTATTGCCCTGTCCCTCGGCGCCTCGATTGTTGTCGCGATCGCGAGCACTTCTTCCACGATCCTTCCGGCCTGTTCGTTCTCATCGGCTTCGACCTGCATTCTTGCAACCCGTACGAGCGCCGAGGATTTGTCGGCGACATCAGCGAATTCCATGGCGATCGCATAGGCCTGGGCCAGGCTGGCCCGCGCGGCATCCATCATTTCCAACCGGGTTTGCACCTCGGCAGAATAAATGAGCGCATCGAACCTTTCGTCGGAGCCGCCGATCTGATCCAACTCCTTCAGGGCGTCCTGCAGCACTTCGCTTGCGATTTCGGTGTCATCCGCTTCGGCCAGCTTCGACGCTACCTGTCTCAACGCCGATGCCCTGGCCGCCGCACCCTCGATCGACCTGGCGATGCTGCGCGCGTCAGTGAACATCCCTGCCGCGGACAGGCCCCGGCTGAGGCGTTCCAGTGCGTCCTGCCGTTGGGTCTCATCCTCGAAGGTATTTGCAAGCTCCAACCCCTCTTCGAACTTCCCGGCAAAGCCGAAAAGCTCCACGACATCGAACAGTGCTGATTCCCGACGAGGCTCTTTCGCATTCGCGGATTCGAGCGCGAGGTCCAGCAGGCAATCGATGGACGGCGATTGGAAACAGTCAGGCGGTGTCGCTGATGTCGTTCCGCCCCCGGCTGCCTGCGCGGTCAATTCACCCGGTTCCAGTGCAGGGCCGAGAGGGTCGTGCCCCAAGATCACGCGGAAAGACGCCTCATCGACGAAACCGGACGGAAAGATCCCGTTCCGCCTCTGCAGCTCTACGATTGCCCGCCGAACGCTTGCGTCGAAGCCTTTCTCGGGAAGGGCGTCCAGCAATCCGAGCGATCGCAAGCCGGTCAGGATTCTCTTTTCCTGCGCCTGTTCGAACCGAAGCGTCATTTCCTGGTTGAAGTGCTCAAAGGCGACGCCAAACTGGTCATAATCATTGCCATGGAACGCGGTGAACACGGTCGTCGCCGGGGTTCCCGTTTCGTCGATCCAGTCGAGCTGACCGTCCCTTGCGACCAGATCGTAACAGCCCTCGATTTCTTGTTCGGTATCGAACAGGCAGATACTGTTGCTGGTCAGCTGATAGTCGAAATCAATCGGGTCCGCGCAGAAACCGGGCAAGCAGAAATTCATGACATTCCGATCCTGGGCGAAGGACCAGATCGACAAGCCGAGGAACAAGATTTCGTCCATACCGTCATATTGAACCCGGTAATCGAGGCCGAGGAGCAGGACGTCCTGCTCGAGTACAATACCGAGGCTGGACGACGTGACGGCATCGAGTGCGAAACTGTCCGTCGTCAGAAGATTTGGGACACGAGTGGCTGATCTGGAACGGAGGGCCTGGCTCGTTTGGGTTTCAGTTTATGCTGCGGTCTGGCGATGCAGCAAGCGGCGCTTCTCGATGGTTTTGGCCTT
>NZ_JAOWLA010000052.1 GCF_025751575.1 Albidovulum sediminicola
AGGGAGAGACGAGGATTATGGCGTTCAAGACCGACATTGAGATTGCGCGTGAAGCGAAGAAGAGGCCGATCCAGGAGATTGGCGACAAGCTTGGGATTCCGACGGAGCATCTGCTGCCGTATGGGCATGACAAGGCGAAGGTTGGGCAGGATTTCATCCGCTCGCTTGAGGGCCGTCCGGATGGCAAGCTTGTTCTTGTGACGGCGATCAACCCGACGCCTGCGGGCGAGGGCAAGACGACGACGACGGTGGGTCTTGGCGACGGTTTGAACCGGATCGGCAAGAAGGCGGTGATCTGCATCCGCGAGGCCTCTCTGGGGCCGAACTTCGGGATGAAGGGTGGCGCGGCCGGTGGCGGCTATGCGCAGGTTGTTCCGATGGAGGAGATGAACCTCCACTTCACGGGCGACTTCCACGCGATCACGAGCGCGCACAACCTGCTCTCGGCGATGATCGACAACCACATCTACTGGGGCAACGAGCTTCAGGTCGACGAGCGCCGGGTGAGCTGGCGCCGGGTGATGGACATGAACGACCGGGCGCTGCGCGACATCGTTGTGTCGCTGGGGGGCGTTTCGAACGGCTTCCCGCGCCAGACGGGCTTCGACATCACGGTGGCCTCCGAGGTGATGGCGATCCTGTGTCTTGCGAAGGACCTTGAGGATCTGCAGAAGCGCCTGGGCGACATCGTCGTGGCTTACCGGCGCGACAAGTCGCCGATCTACTGCCGCGACATCAAGGCCGACGGGGCGATGACGGTGCTTCTGAAGGACGCGATGCAGCCGAACCTGGTGCAGACGCTGGAAAACAACCCGGCCTTCGTCCATGGCGGCCCGTTCGCCAACATCGCGCATGGCTGCAACTCGGTCATCGCGACGAAGACGGCGCTGAAGCTGGGTGAGTATGTGGTGACCGAAGCGGGCTTCGGGGCCGACCTTGGCGCCGAGAAGTTCTTCGACATCAAGTGCCGCAAGGCCGGTCTGAAGCCTGCCGCCGCGGTGATCGTGGCGACGGTCCGGGCGATGAAGATGAACGGCGGCGTGGCCAAGGCCGACCTGGGCGCCGAGAACGTGGAGGCGGTCAAGAAGGGCTGCCCGAACCTTGGCCGCCACATCGCCAACGTGAAGAGCTTCGGCGTGCCGGTGGTGGTTGCGATCAACCACTTCTACTCGGACACGGATGCGGAAGTGGCGGCGGTGAAGGCCTATGTGGCCGAGCAGGGCGCGGAGGCGATCCTGTGCAAGCACTGGGCGAACGGCTCTGCCGGGATCGAGGACCTGGCGCACAAGGTGGTCGAGCTTGCCGAGGGCGGTTCGGCGAACTTCGCGCCGCTTTACCCCGACGACATGCCGCTGTTCCAGAAGATCGAGACGATCGCGAAGCGGATCTACCATGCCGACGAGGTTCTGGCGGACAAGTCGATCCGCGACCAGCTGAAGACCTGGGAAGACGCTGGCTACGGCCATCTGCCGGTCTGCATGGCCAAGACCCAGTACAGCTTCACCACCGACCCGAACCGCCGTGGCGCGCCCACGGGCCATTCGGTTCCGGTGCGCGAGGTGCGGCTGTCGGCGGGCGCGGGCTTCATCGTGGTGATCTGCGGTGAGATCATGACCATGCCGGGCCTGCCCAAGACGCCGGCGGCGGAAGTGATCCGGATCAACGAGGTGGGCAACGTCGAGGGCCTGTTCTGATCGGCGTTCCCACGTTGCGATAGGGGGCCGGGCGCGGTAAGACGCGCCCGACCTGATCTTGCGGAGCGAATGCGATGAAGGCGCCGGCGGACTGCCACTCGATGCCCGAGCTTCGGGCTGAGATCGACAGGCTGGACGGCGAGATTGTCGCGAAGCTCGTGGCGCGGGCGGGTTACATCGACCGCGCCTGTGAATTGAAGGCGGCCAACGGCCTTCCGGCCCGGATCGAGGACCGGGTCGAGGAGGTGGTGGCCAAGGTAAGGGCGCGGGCAGAGGCCGATGGCCTGGACCCGGCGCTGGTCGAGGACCTCTGGCGGCGTCTGATCGA
>NZ_JAOWLA010000053.1 GCF_025751575.1 Albidovulum sediminicola
TCTCCAATTTGCATCACGGCGCGGATGAACTCTTCCGCGTAGTCGTCGGTTTCACGGTGGTCATGTTCGTGCCGTGCCATGCGCATAGGTTCGACGAACCGTTCCCGGAGGTGTTCGACGAAGCGCGGCTCCGTGCGCGCCATGAAGGCGATCAGGGCTTGAAGCACCCTTTCATGGGCGAGCACACGCCGTTCCAGATCGGTGGTCTCTGGGGAAGCTTCCAGCATGGCGCGCCTCATCCCTCGTCAATCGTGTTTTCCGGGCGCTCCGGCGAACGGTCGACATCAAGGGCTGCCAGGCAGGCCTGCGCGATGTCGCGGTTCGGAGCATCTGTTCCCGGAACTGTCGCCCAGCCGGCCGTCATGAGCGCGTCGCGCCGCTGATAGGTCGAGGCGGCCCGGATCGTTTCGAGCTTCTCTGCCCGTGCGGGGTCGGACTGCGCCATGTCGAGGCAGACCGGTACCATGGAGGCAACGACCTTGTTTCGGGACATCGCCATCGCCCTGTCATTCGCGGTTCCGTCGGTCACCCAACCGCCCCAGGAAAAACCGACGACGCCGACGAAGGCGGCGCCAATCACGGCACCATAGATGCCAGGTTTGAGCCATTCGGGAGTATTCATTTCAAGTCCTCCTGCGGAGAAAGCGCCGCCTCGCTGTGATTGTTCGTTTCCTGTGTGGTCGCATCCCGGCTCAGCGCCTCTTTCAGGTCGCTGTCGGATATCGCCCGTAACTCGGTACGTCCCGCATGACTGCCCTCGCCGCGCACCGTCAGGTAGGTCGCCGTCCGTCGATAAGCCTCGAAGCTCAGCCCTTGGAGAAGTTCCTCTTCGACGAGAACCTCATAGTCGCCCGCGGGCAAATCGCTTGGGCATCCCGGCAAGGTGAACGGGTTCGAAAACGTCACCGTCGATCTGGTCGACCGCATGTTCATCAAAGGTCTCCGTGATGAAGGCAGATCCGTCGCTCACCATTGTTGAAGGCCGCTCGGATCACAGGCCTGAACAGTTGAACGATTTGTTCTGTTGTACGTCAGGATCGTTCGACTGGCGCTGACACATGTTAGTCCCGGCCACCAAACCGGTAGCGAACGCCCTGGGGACAGTTGCCAACACTGACCTGTGTAAGGGTGCCGGAACTGACTTGCGCATACCTTTAGGGGGACAGGGACGACTTGCGTTCCCGCAACGATGGAATGGAATGACGATGGCCGACTCCAATGTTCTCAACCCGCACCCGCCCGAATTCGAACGATTTCTCTATGCGCCGGTCGGCGAGGACCGGAACGGATATGTCGTGACGGTTCTCTCCGCGCTCGCGCGGCTCGGCCTCGATCCATGGCAAGAAACCGCCGAACTGGTCACGCTGGGGCGTGAAGCCGCGCGAGCGCGATTGGGAACGCTGCTTGTTCGATTTCAGGACGTTCCCACGCTCGCAAGCGATCACGGCAGGGTCGTACGAGACCTGTGCCAGCTGCTTCCCGAAGGCCCGGCATCAATTACCCTGAAGCGAGCTGCCTCGACGGTCACCGACGGCCGCTTGGGCACGAGCGGAGCGATCTGGGCGGTGCTCGCGATCATCTTTGTTCTGTATCAGATGTTGATGGTTGGCGGGTCGGGGTCGGGCGAATGACCGTTTCCAGCAAGACACCAAGGACTCCGACCCATGCGGCGCACCGCGCCGGCACCCTGTCCCCAACTGAACGGGAGGTTCTCTGGGACATGGAGGAACGCTTCTGGACCAGTGGCGCCGACAGCGCGCGGGCGACCACAGCGAACAATGCCGTGATGATCTTTCCCTATCCGCCCGGCATCCTCCAGGGTGACCAGATCTGGACCCATCTTCAGCAGAGGACCGGCTGGCGCTCCGTCGTCATGGCCGAGCGGCGCGTGACGTGGAGTCGTGGCATCGCCATTCTCACCTACCGGGTATCGGCAGAGAGGCCAGACGTGCCGATCTTCAAGGCGCTCTGCGCCTCCGCATACCTTC
>NZ_JAOWLA010000054.1 GCF_025751575.1 Albidovulum sediminicola
GCCTCATGCTCGGCCAGAATGCCGATGATCTGCTCGTCGCTGTATCTCGTTCGCTTCATCGTCCGTCCCTTCGTTGGGTCGGACTCTAATCGCAGGTGGAGGAAAAATCCCGTGGCAGGTCACAGCCCTTCGAGGACGCGGGTCTCCAGCGCTTCGCGGTCGATCGTGCGGCGATTGCCGCAAGTGCCCTTGTTGCGCATGTTGGCACAGCCGTAGCGGCGCTTGCCCACGAGAACGTAGCCGCCGCCGCAGCACCCGCAACTGATCAATCCGGACAACAGGTATCGGACACGCCGGGCTTCCTCGAGCCGGGGGTTGCCTTCTGACCGCAGCATCGTCTCACGGATCACACCCTGACGCACCTTCACGCGCTCCCAGAGTGCCTGATCGATGATGCGCATGTCCGGGACGTCCTCGATGATCCAGTCTTCGGGTGGATTTGGACGCGCCTGGCGCTTCTGGCTGACGGGATCCTTGACGAAACGCTGGCGGTTCCAGACCAGGCGGCCGACGTAGAGTTCGTTGTTGAGAATTCCGGTGCCGCGGCGCCAGTTGCTCGAGATCGTGGAGAAACCCCAGGCCTCACCGCGAGGTCCGCTGATTGCTTCGGCATTAAGTCTCTGGGCGATCGCACGCGCGCTCAGGCCCGCCGAATACTCCTGGAATATCCGTACCACCGCAGCGGCCTCGGCGGGGTCGATCCGCCGGTCGCCCGTCGTGAAACTGCCGTCGAGCAAAACCTGGCGGTCGATCCGGTAGCCGTAGGACAATCCCCCAGCGGACTTGCCGGCATGCACGCGGCCTTCGAGCCCACGGTGCGTTTTCTGGGCGAGATCCTTGAGATACAGCGCCGACATGGTGCCCTTGAGCCCGATGTGCAATTCGTTGATCGTACCCTCGGCCACCGTCACAACGGGAATGCCGGCAAAACTCATCGCCTTGTGAAAGGCTGCAATGTGCTCCTGATCGCGGCTTATGCGATCGATGCTCTCGGCGACCACCACGCCGAAGGCTTGATGTCGCGCATCCTCAAGCAGCTTCTGATAGCCCGGCCGCAGGTGGGAAGATCCTGACATCCCCATATCCGAATAGACCTGCACCGCCGTCCAACCACGCCCCTCGATCAGCCGTCGACAAACCCGCACCTGGTCCTCGATCGATGCTTCCCGCTGCAGTTCCGTGGAGTACCTGGCGTAGATCACCGCACGCATGGTCAAGCTCCCTTCTTCCGCCTGGCGACGAGATTCTTGAGAGCGCGCCCTGCCTCGATAGACGTGGCCTGGTTGTAGTAACGTGTGCCCGTCCGGTCAGACGAATGGCCGAGCAGGCTCCGCGTCAAGCGGAGCCATGTCAGAGGATGCCACCGCAAGCGTGGTGGCTGCACAGTCCCGGAAGAGGTGCGGGCAGATGGCCGGTAATCCTCCCCATGGCTAACGGGATGAGATTGTAGAATTTTCTCGTGGCGAGAGCCGAGGAGATTCGAATGAGAACGAGCCGTTTCACCGAACCGCAGATCATGGCGGTGTTGTGCCAAGCCGAGAACGGGGTGGCAGTGCCGGAACTTTGCCGCGAGCACGGGATCAGCACCGCCAGTTTTTACATCTATGGACGTCTCTCCCGTTGCAAGGGTTTCGTCGAGCCGATCTAACCGTTTTTCCCAGGTTGCGAACATCTATCCGGCGTCACCGGATTTCGGTGCGCCTAAATGGGAATTCCGCGCGGTG
>NZ_JAOWLA010000055.1 GCF_025751575.1 Albidovulum sediminicola
ATCAACCCCATGCTTTCGAGTTTGAGCAGGACCTGGTGTGCGCAGTTGTCGACCTCGACGTTTTCGGTTTCGACGCGGAGTTCGGGGTTTGCGGGTTCCTCGTAGGGGTCGGAGATCCCGGTGAACTCCTTGATCTTGCCTTCGCGGGCGAGCTTGTAGAGCCCCTTGCGGTCACGGCGTTCGCATTCCTCGAGCGAGGTCGCGACATGGACCTCGACGAAGGCGCCGTAGGCCTCGATCATCTCGCGCACGGCGGCCCGCGTCGCGGTGTAGGGCGCGATCGGCGCGCAGATCGCGATGCCGCCGTTCTTGGTGATCTCGGAGGCGACATAGCCGATGCGGCGGATGTTGATGTCGCGGTGCTCTTTCGAGAAGCCGAGTTCGGAGGACAGGTGCTTGCGCACCACGTCGCCGTCCAGCAGCGTCACGGGGCGCCCGCCCATCTCCATCAGCTTGACCATCAGCGCGTTGGCGATCGTCGACTTGCCGGAGCCGGAAAGGCCGGTGAGGAACACCGTGAAGCCCTGCTTGGCCCGCGGCGGCGAGGTGCGGCGCAACTCCGTGACCACCTCGGGGAAGGAGAACCAGTCGGGGATCTCGAGCCCCTCGCGCAGGCGGCGGCGCAGTTCCGTGCCCGAGATGTCGAGCACGGTGGACGCTTCGGGCACCTCGTCGACGGGGAAGTACTGGGCCTTCTCCTGGACGTAGACCATCTGTTTGAAATCGACCATCTCGATGCCGATCTCCTCCTGGTGCTGGCGCACCAGGTCCTGCGCGGCATAGGGGTCGTAGAAGTCCTTGCCCTGGCTGTTCTTGCCAGGGCCGGCGTGGTCGCGCCCGACGATGAAATGCGTCAGCCCGTGGTTCTTGCGGATGATCGCGTGCCAGAGCGCCTCGCGCGGGCCGCCCATGCGCATGGCGAGGTTCAGAAGGCTCAGATGCGTGGTCGCGGCCGGGTACTTGTCCAGCACCGCCTCGTAGCAGCGCACGCGGGTGAAGTGATCGACGTCGCCGGGCTTGGTCATGCCGACGACCGGGTGGATCAAGAGGTTCGCCTGCGCCTCGCGCGCGGCGCGGAAGGTCAGCTCCTGGTGCGCCCGGTGCAGCGGGTTGCGGGTCTGGAAGGCCACGATCTTGCGCCAGCCGAGCTTGCGGAAGAAGGCGCGCAACTCGTTCGGCGTGTCGCGGCGGCCCTTGAAGTCGTAGTGCACGGGCTGCTGGATGCCGGTGACCGGACCGCCGAGGTAGACCTTGCCGGCCTTGTGATGCAGGTAGTTGACCGCCGGGTGGGCGATGTCGTCGGCGCCGAAGACGCCCTCGGCCTCGCGGCTCTTGTTGGGCTCCCACTTGTCGGTGACCGACATGATGGCAAGGATCACGCCCTCGGCGTCGCGCAGCGCGATGTCCTGGCCGGGCTCGACCTTGGCCGCGAAATCCTCGGAGACGTCCAGCGTCACCGGCATCGGCCACAGATCGCCGGTCGTCAGGCGCATCGTGTCCACGACGCTGTCGTAATCCGCCTCGGTCAGGAAGCCCTTCAGCGGATAGAAGCCGCCGTTCATCAGAAGCTCCAGGTCGCAAACCTGCCGCTGCGACAGGTCCCAAGACGGCAACGCCGCCGCCTCGTGCTTCAGCTTCTGGGCGGAATCGTAGGAAACATAAAGCTCCGGAATCGGAGCAAGGTT
>NZ_JAOWLA010000056.1 GCF_025751575.1 Albidovulum sediminicola
CCTCTCCACCTGATCCGTGGCTCTTGTCGCCCCGGTTATTGGAAGACAGTACCGGAGAGGTCGAAGTCGTCGACCGCCCCGTCGCCCCGAATGAAGATCCGGTGGTTGAATCGCACGTAGTTGAGTTCGCCAGACGGATCTTCGAGCAATTCGCCAAGGGCTCCCTCGTTCGGGCCTTCGGTGATGATAAAATAGCCATCAGCCGTGTTGGCCACATTGGCCGGCGCGGGATCCGATCCGCTGGTCAATGCGGAGAACTGCACAAACACATATTTGTCGCCCTCTTTGCGGATCTCGATGTTTTGGGAATTCCCCTTGAAGACGCCGACGAAGGGATCGAGCACAGCCGGATCAACGCCCGCTGCGACCGGAGAGTCGGCCTCGATGCCCGTGAAGGCTTTGACCATTGAGTTCGCAATTTTTTTATAGGCTTCGGCTCCGCGATCGCTGTGGACCAAAACCACCACGGCAAAGTCGCGATCCGGGATCAGCTGCAGAAAAGACCGCGTGCCGGGCCAGTTCCCCCCGTGGCTGGGGCTGGTGACCCCGTCGTAGTCATGGACGAACCATGTCAGCCCGGTAAAGTCGCCGGCCTCAGCCTCGACTGCCGGAGCGTGGGCATAGTCCAGTGCTTCTTCGGACAGCAGCTGGTTCCCGGCGGCGTCCTTGCCGTCCAGCTGAAAGCGGGCGTATTTCAGCATGTCGCTAACCGTAGACCGGAGCGCGCCGGAGGCTGCGGACTCTCTGATCAACGGAATGTAGTACGGCTTGAGATCATTGATGTTGCCTTCGCCGTAGATCGGCGGATGACCCCATGCGTAGTTTTCAGCCGGCGGGGTGGGGTCGTAGTTAAAGGATGACGAATCCATGCCGAGCGGAGTCAACAGGTTCTCTTCGATCAGGTTCTCGATCGGCTTTCCGCCGGCATGCGACACCACATGGGTCGCGAAGGTGATGCTGGTGTTGTTGTACATCCAGGTTTGATCGAACGGATAGAGCTGCTCGACGTAAGCCGCCTGGAGCATGACCTTCTCGCTGATCGACCCGCCCGGAGGAACACGAAGGAACCCATGGTCGCCATACCAACCAGCGCGATGGTGGAACAGGTCAACGACCCGCGCTTTCGACGTCGCTTCCGCATCCGCGACCCTCCACCACGGTAGGAGGTCGACGACACGCGCGTTCAAATCCAGCTCGCCCCGTTCGGACAGCTGCAGGGCCACTGTCGACAGGAAGGTTTTGGTCACAGAGCCAATTTGAAATTGCGTATCAGGGGTAACGGCCTCGTCGGTGCCTACCTTCGTGATGCCGAGGCCGGCGCTGTAGGTGTTGGGCCCATGGATGACCCCTACACCAAGCCCCGGGATGTTCATTTCCTTGATCAGTTCAGCAGTTTCGGCGAGGACCGCATCAAAGGTCGCCTGGCCCTCTTCCTGTGTCATGGCCTGCTGTGCGAGTGCCGGTGTGACGCACAGTAGCGACGAAACAAGCAGGGCAGGTAGTGGTTTCATTCGGTTCTTCACTGA
>NZ_JAOWLA010000057.1 GCF_025751575.1 Albidovulum sediminicola
TTTTCCGTCTCAGGCTTTTCCGAGGGTGGTTTCGACGGCGCGTCTGGTTGCGGCGGCGATGTGGTCGGCTTCGGCCTCGGAGAGGCAGAAGGGCGGGGCGAAGCCGAGGATGTCGCCCTGGGGCATGGCGCGCGCGATGATCTTGTCCTGGGCCAAGAGCGTGGCGGAGACCTGGGGGCCGATCTTCCTGGCGGGGTCGAAGAAGGTGCGGCTGGCGCGGTCCTCGACGAATTCCACGGCGCAGAGCAGGCCCTCGCCGCGCACCTCGCCGACGTTCGGGTGGCCGGCCAGCGCCTCGCTCAGCGCGCCCTTCAGGTAGGCCCCGACCTTGCCCGCGTTCGCGACCAGGCCCAGATCGTCGATCAGCCGCAGGTTCGCGACGCCTGCCGCCGCCCCGATCGGGTGGGCCGAATAGGTCCAGCCATGGCCGATCGGGCCGTTCTCGTCGGTGCCCTGTTCCAGCACCTTCCAGACCCGGTCCGAGACGATCGAGCCCGAAAGCGGCGCATAGGCCGAGGTCAGCCCCTTGGCGATGGTGATGATGTCGGCCTCGATCCCGTAATGATCCGAGCCGAACATCGTGCCCAGGCGCCCGAAGCCGGTCACGACCTCGTCCGCGATCAAGAGGATGTCGTGCTTTTTCAGCACCGCCTGGATCGCCGCCCAGTAGCCCGCGGGCGGCGGCACGATGCCGCCCGTGCCCAGCACCGGCTCGCCGATGAAGGCCGCGATCGTGTCCGCGCCCTCGCGTTCGATCAGCGCCTCAAGCTCGGCCACGCAATGGGCGACAAACGCGGCCTCGGACTGGCCCAGGTCCTTGCGGCGGTAGTAATAGGGCGCCTCGGTGTGGATCACCTGCGCCAGCGGCAGGTCGAACTTCTTGTGGAAAAGCTCCAGCCCCGTCAGCGAGCCGGTCATCAGCCCCGAGCCGTGATAGCCGCGCCAGCGCGAGATGATCTTCTTCTTTTCCGGCCGGCCGAGGATGTTGTTGTAGTACCAGACGAGCTTGACGTTGGTCTCGTTGGCGTCCGACCCGCCGAGGCCGAAATAGACCTTGGACATGTTCTTCGGCGCGCGCTCGAGGATCATGTGCGCCAGCGTGATCGAGGCCTCGGTGCCGTGCCCGACATAGGAATGGTAATAGGCCAGCTCCTTCGCCTGGGCGGCGATGGCCTCGGCGATCTCCTGGCGGCCGTAGCCGACGTTGACGCAGTAAAGCCCCGCGAAGGCGTCCAGAAGCCGGGTGCCGTCCCGGTCCTCGATATGCACGCCCGAGGCCGTCCGGATCACCCGGTTCGGACTTTCGCCGCGCGCATGCTGCGCCAGATGCGTCGAGGGATGAAAGAAGGACGCCCGGTCCCACTGGTCAAGTTGGTCGTTCTT
>NZ_JAOWLA010000058.1 GCF_025751575.1 Albidovulum sediminicola
TTCCACCAAGCGCAGGGGCGCCCCTTTTTGTGGGGCGCCCCTGGTGTTTGTGGGTCTTGGGATCAGAGCGTGGGGTAGAGCGGGAAGAGGGCGCAGAGCGCCTCGACCTCGGCGCGGACCTTGGCTTCGACGGCGCTGTTGCCGTCCTCGCCGTTGGCGGCCAGGCCGTCCACGACCTCGACGATCCAGCGGGCGATCTGGCGGAACTCCGTTTCGCCGAAGCCGCGGGTGGTGCCGGCCGGCGCACCCAGGCGGATGCCGGAGGTCACGAAGGGCTTTTCCGGGTCGAAGGGCACGCCGTTCTTGTTGCAGGTGATGTGGGCGCGGCCGAGCGCGGCCTCGGCGGCCTTGCCGGTCACCTTCTTCGGGCGCAGGTCCGCCAGGCACAGGTGGTTGTCGGTCCCGCCCGAGACGATGTCGATCCCGCCCTTCATCAGCTCGTCCGCCATGGCCGCGGCGTTCGCCTTGACCTGCGCGGCATAGGCCTTGAACTCGGGCCGCAGCGCCTCGCCAAAGGCCACGGCCTTGGCGGCGATCACATGCATCAGCGGGCCGCCCTGAAGGCCGGGGAAGACGGCGGAGTTGATCTTCTTCGCGATGTCTTCGTCGTTGCACAGGATCATGCCGCCGCGCGGCCCGCGCAGCGACTTGTGCGTGGTCGTGGTCACCACATGGGCATGCGGCAGCGGCGAGGCATGGACGCCGCCGGCCACCAGGCCCGCGATATGGGCCATGTCGACATGCAGGTAGGCGCCGATTTCATCCGCGATGGCGCGGAAGGCCGCCCAGTCCCATTCGCGGCTATAGGCGGTGCCGCCCGCCAGGATCAGCTTCGGGCGATGTTCCAGCGCCTTGGCGCGCACGTCGTCCATGTCGAGCCGCTGGTCCTGCTGGCGCACGCCGTAGGAGACGACGTTGAACCACTTGCCCGACATGTTCACGGGGCTGCCGTGGGTCAGGTGACCGCCGGAGTTCAGGTCGAGCCCCATGAAGGTGTCGCCCGGCTGCAGAAGCGCCAGGAACACCGCCTGGTTCATCTGGCTGCCGGAGTTCGGCTGGACGTTGGCGAAGTTGCAGCCGAAGAGCGCCTTGGCGCGCTCGATCGCCAGCGTCTCGGCGACGTCGACGTACTGGCAGCCGCCGTAGTAGCGCTTGCCCGGGTAGCCCTCGGCGTATTTGTTCGTCAGCACCGAGCCCTGCGCCTCCAGCACCGCCAGCGAGACGATGTTCTCCGACGCGATCAGCTCGATCTCGTCGCGCTGACGCCCAAGCTCGGACCGGATCGACCCGAAAAGCTCAGGGTCCCGGCTCGAAAGACTCTCAGTGAAAAATCCAGCGTCGCGGTGCGGGGCAGTCATCGGCGTCTCCT
>NZ_JAOWLA010000059.1 GCF_025751575.1 Albidovulum sediminicola
AAGGCCGCGTGGGACAAGGCGCCCGCTGGTCCGAAGAAGGACGCGGCGCTGAAGCACTATCAGGCAGCCGAGAAGGCCAACATGGCGCACAACGTCGCCGAGACCAACAAGGAACTCGATGCGGCGACCCACGCCCTCGCGTGACCTCCAGCGTCTGACTTGATCATCGGGGCCGCCTGCCGAGCGAAGGAGGGCGGCCTTTCGCGTCTTCGCGATACACATCGCTCAACATGGTGGACGGCTTTGTCGCCCGATGCGCCTGGTCGCTTCAGCCGAGAGCGAAACAGCGGTGGCGGTCCACCCCAAGAATACCGCTCTCGGAAGGCAAACTTTCGCGGCGCTAACACTGATCAGTGCTGCCGCCTCACGAAACCGCCATGGTGACTTGTGTCCGCCGAATCCTCGGCAGCAACACATCTTCCGAAGCATCCTGACAGCCAAGGGGACAAACAGTCTCCAAGGAGTTCGTTCTCCGGCAGCCCGACGGCTTCGGCACGTCCATGAAAGGACAACACAATGTTTTCCGTTACGAAAAATTCCTTAAGGAAGTTCGAAATCCGCAACGGCTTCTACCGCCCCGGAAAGCTGATCGCGGTCTCTGCAATTTTGTTGTCGGCCTCCGCCGGGATGAGCTTCGCCGGCAACTACCCCGTTTCGACAGCCGACGTTCAATCGGAATCCATCGCCCGGGCCTGCACCCAGTTGGAGCTGTCCGCGGACATGACCAAGGCTGAATGCGGCACCCTGACGCTCGACGAGATCGTGTCTCGCCTGAACGTGTTTGACAGGGATGATCGTGACGACTGACGTCGCGCAAGCGGCTGGCATGGCGCCCCGCGCGCCCGTGCGCCGGGCGTTAGATCAGCCAAATGCCAACAAGCCGCCCCACCTGACCGCGGGGCGGTTTCCTCATTTTAGAAGCGGCCCGGCATGGTCCAGATATGCCGGATCGAACTCGGCAAGCTTCACCAGCCCGCCATAGTCGTGAAACGTCACATGGCCGTCCCGAAAGGTCACCAGTCCACTCTCGCGAAGCTGCCGCAGGACGCGGTTCACATGGACCGCGCTCAGCCCCAGCGTATCGGCGAGGTGATACTGCGTCAGCGGGCAGTCGAACCCTTCCTTGCTGCCTATGCCGACCAGCGCAAGCCTCGATCCAAGCTCCAGCAGGAAATGCGCCATGCGGGCGTCTGCATCGCGTCGACCGATCCCGACGAGATGTTCCACCACCATCGCCTCGTCCCTTGACGCCGCCCAGAGTATGGCGGTCGCCAGGCGAGGGGTCTGCGCAAACGCATCGAGGAGGTCGCTCGTCAGTACTTCGGCAGCCTCAATGTCCACGATGGGTTCGAAACTGTG
>NZ_JAOWLA010000005.1 GCF_025751575.1 Albidovulum sediminicola
TCGCCTCGTCCCTTGACGCCGCCCAGAGTATGGCGGTCGCCAGGCGAGGGGTCTGCGCAAACGCATCGAGGAGGTCGCTCGTCAGTACTTCGGCAGCCTCAATGTCCACGATGGGTTCGAAACTGTGATCTGAAGTGCGCAAGAGCACGCTCCGCAACCCTAGAAAATCCCCTGGCACCTGGAAATCCACGATCTGCCGCGTCCCGTCGGCCTGTAGCTTGTAGGAACAGACCCAGCCCGCAGACAGAATATAGGCGGCCTGAGACGACTGGCCCTGATGCACCATATCACGCCCCGCAACGAAGGAGCGACGGCGCTGGTGCAGTCGCTCAAGCACGGCCAGCTCGACCTCCGACAGAGCGACGAAGGCTGAAAGTTTGCGGGTAAGAGGGCTGAGTTCAGCTGATGCCATGGGGCCTCCTGACGTGTCGCGACCCAAGAGCGGAAATCGGCCCGGACACTGCTCTGGATCAGTCCAGCATAAAGCATTTCCTGCGAGAAGTATGGATGCATCCGAACCTCACCTTCCCGGTTCATTATGCCAAGAAAGGAACCCTGGATGTCCACGGCGAGCAAACATGCGGGGCTGGCCGCCCTATCGATCTGCGAGGCGCTCCTGCTTGCCATGAACGATCGCGGGTTGCTGCCGGAACACGAGATCGTGGGGGTTCTTCGTGACGCTGCCGCGACCCATGAAAACGCCGTCGGCACCAAAATCGAGATGGAACAGCACCAGGCCGTCGCTGAATTGATCAATGCGATCATCGCTGGCGGAAACTCGGTTCGACGCCGGTGAACCGCTCGGGCGGTGGTTTCGATCCGAATTCTCGGAGTGGAGACCGAATAGGATCCCGGGGACTTGCGCGCAATGCAGCTGAGCATTCAAACCGGCCCGTTTCGCCAACGAAATCTCAACAAGGAGCACTTCGATGTCATTCACGCCCCTCCACGACCGGGTGCTCGTCCGCCGCATTGAAGGCGACGAGACGACCAAGGGCGGCCTCATCATTCCTGATACTGCCAAGGAGAAGCCTCAAGAAGGCGAAGTTGTCTCCGTTGGTGCCGGGGGAAGGCGCGAGGACGGCGAGCGCATCCCGATGGACGTCAAAGCCGGCGACCGGATCCTGTTTGGAAAATGGTCCGGCTCAGAGATCAAACTCGATGGCGAAGACCTACTGATCATGAAGGAGAGCGATATTCTCGGCGTGATCGCCTGAGCCCGAAATCTTTCACATCAACCTCAGTCTCAGGAATTAACATCATGTCCGCCAAGGAAGTTCGCTTCAGTACCGATGCCCGCGACCGAATGCTGAAAGGCATCAACACGCTGGCAAATGCCGTCAAGATCACCCTCGGCCCCAAGGGCCGAAACGTTATTCTCGATAAATCCTGGGGTGCGCCGCGCATCACCAAGGACGGTGTGACCGTCGCCAAGGAGATCGAGCTCTCGGACCATTTCGAGAATATGGGCGCCCAGATGGTCAAGGAGGTCGCGCAGCGCACGAACGACGAGGCTGGCGACGGAACCACCTCGGCAACCGTACTCGCCCATGCGATTGTCCGGGAAGGCATGAAGTCGGTTGCAGCCGGCATGAACCCGATGGATCTCAAGCGCGGGATCGACAAAGCCGTCGCTGCAGTCGTGGCCGAGATCAAGACCATGTCCCGACCTGTGGGCGACAGCGACGAGATAGCCAAGGTCGGCGCCATTTCGGCCAATGGAGAAGTCGAGATCGGCCGGCAGATCGCCGACGCGATCGCCAAAGTCGGCAAGGAAGGCGTGATCACCGTCGAGGAAAACAAAGGATTGGAGACCGAGACCGAAGTGGTCGAAGGCATGCAGTTCGACCGCGGCTATCTGAGCCCCTATTTCGTCACGAACGCTCAGAAAATGGTCGTCGAGCTGGATAACTGCGTCGTCCTGCTTCACGAGAAGAAGCTGACTTCTCTCATACCCATGGTGCCGTTGCTGGAGGCTGTGATTCAGGCCGAGAAGCAACTGCTGATCGTGGCCGAGGATATCGAGGGCGAGGCGCTGGCGACGCTGGTCGTCAACAAGATGCGCGGCGGGCTAAAGGTTGCGGCCGTCAAGGCGCCTGGCTTTGGAGACCGCCGCAAGGCGATCATGGAAGACATCGCCGTACTGACGGGCGGTCAGGTGATATCCGTTGAGATGGGCACCAAGCTGGAGCATGTCACCATGGACATGCTCGGGTCCGCCAGAAAGGTCACGATCACCAAGGATGACACGACGATCATCGACGGTGCCGGCGACAAGGATGCGATCGCTGCGCGCGTCACGCAGATTCGGGCGCAGATCGATGAGACCACTTCGGACTACGACAAGGAGAAGCTGCAGGAACGGCTCGCCAGGCTTGCCGGCGGCATCGCCGTGATCCGGGTCGGCGGGGCAACCGAGATCGAGGTGAAGGAGCGCAAGGACCGCGTCGAAGATGCGCTGAACGCCACCCGCGCTGCGGTTCAGGAAGGTGTCGTGCCCGGCGGCGGCGTGGCCCTGGTTCATGCGGGCAAGGTTCTCGCCTCGCTGAAGGGCGAGAACAGCGATCAGGATGCCGGCATCAAGATCGTTCGGCGCGCGATCCAGGCTCCGCTGCGCCAGATTGCGGAAAATGCCGGGGTCGACGGATCGGTTGTTGTTGGCAAGGTCATCGAGAACGACAGCCGGAGCTTCGGTTTCGACGCGCAAGCCGAGGAGTACGTCGACATGCTGAAGGCCAGCGTTATCGATCCGACGAAAGTCGTTCGGATCGCCCTGGAAAACGCCGCGTCCATTGCCGGGCTATTGATCACGACCGAGGCGATGGTCGCGCAAAAGCCCAAGGAGGCTGCTGCCGGTAGCGAAATGTCCGACATGGGTGGAATGATGTGAATGTACGCGGCCTTTCATCAGGAGTCTCGGAACGAGAAGTCACATTCCTGAAGGATGTCAACACCGATCTGTTCAGCAAAATAATTCACAATCAGGAGAAACGTAAATGACCAAAGGTAACAAGCAACGCGGCAACCGTGAAGCGAAGAAGCCTAAGAAGGTGAAGGAAAAGGTCGTTGCAACAGCCGACTTCACGAAGGGCAAAACCTTGACCAATCTAGGCGAGCACAAGAAGAAATAGGTAGAGGGCCAGATGATTGGCTATCACTGAATACGGAGCCTGATAGCGGCGGGAACCCTGGTCAAAAGACGTCCGGATTCACGGGTGCAAACCAACCTATGTCAGTGTGGCTCGATGACGGTGGTGCAATAGTCTGATCGTCCACCGGATATTGGTGGGCATGTAACTGTCCGAGTGAGCCAGAAACACGTGGGGCAAGCTGTCCCCTCGTCCCCATGTCCCGCGTGTTTCTCGTTTCCGGACCGTTCACGAGAAGACAAGCCAATGACACCCGAAACAAACAAACTGACCAACGTCGCTGACAAGATCAAAACCGTGAACGCCGCGTGGGACAAGGCGCCCTCCGGCACGAAGAAGGATGCGGCATTGAAGCATCGCCAAGCGGACGAGACGGCCCAGAATGCCAACGACGCCGCCGACGCGCACAATTCTCTCGATGCTGCGCCTCACGCTCTCGCGTAAAGCTTCCCGCCTGAGTTAAATGCGCGGACGCCCTGCGACACCAGCTTAGCGACCGCGCACGAGCCAAATTCCATCCGGAGCATCGAATAGATTCCCGCTCACAACAACCAAAGGATTGTCAGATGTACTTCAAAGCTATTCTTCTCCTGCCGATCGTGTTTGGCCTCGGTGGATGTCTCGGAAACGATACAGAACGCGGTATTGCCGGTGCTGCAGGCGGTGCTGTGATTTCCGGAGTAACTGGCGGAAGCCCTGTCACCGGCGCTGTCATCGGCGGCGCTGCGGGTTACTTCTGCAGAGACCTGAACGTGCCCGGCTGCCGCAACGAATAATGGGTCAAAACCCATCGGAATGAGCGCTTCATACACTTTCCATCGGGCACGCCTAACACCGCAAAGCTGAAAGGAAGACGGAAATGAGTCGCAACTTCTTGTTCCTTTTGATTGGGGCGCTCGCCGTTTGCGTCGTCGGGGCTGGATATCTCTACTATGTGGAACGCCAAAGCGGCATCGATATCGAAATCAACGAGGACGGCGTCAAAATCGAGGGTAACTGAAGCACCCCCGTACAGACACAGTCACCACCGGAGCGCATCCCCTTCGGGCGCGCGCCGACAAAGGAGAAAGCACCATGTCGCTCGGTACAATTCTGGTCATAATTCTTGTCATTTTTCTGCTCGGCGGGTTCAGCGGGCGCTTCGGGGGCTACGGCTATGGCTTCGGTCATGCCGGGACAGGTGTGCTCGGCACGATCCTGATCATCGTGGTCGTCCTTTTGCTGCTTGGCCGCATCTAACCTCCTGGCGGCGTTTCCTCCGGCTTCAGGCAAGCAGAGGCCCCGTCTGATCCAGATATTCCGGATCGAAGTCGGCGAGATCCGTCAACTGGCCATAATCATGAAATGCCACATGACCGTCACGAAAGGTCACCAGTCCGCTCTCGCGAAGCTGCCGCAGGACGCGGTTCACGTGGACGGCACTTACCCGTTCCCCGTACGAACCGGAACATCGGCCTGCCGCCAAGATGGCAGTAACTGACACATCACCGGCCCCGGAACTCGACCTAGAAATCGTGGCGCAGCCTGACCTTTCTCTGAACCCAGACTCCTTCCATGCGCCCAGCTACAAGCCCACCCTGCAGCGGCTGGCACGCCGCTACGTGGCCGAAGAGGCGCCAATCACCTTCAAGCGCATGAGCGACCTGATCGCGCGGGATCACGGGTTTCAACGAACCGGCAGCCAGATCTCCTCGACCATCTGGCACGCGGTGGAGCGGATCGCCCCTCGGACCCGCTCCACAGATGAGCATTGGATCTTCTGGCCGGAGGCGGTCGAACCGAGCGATGTTCTACCCTTCCGCGGACTTGAGGTGAATGGTCGGCCGCGCCAGTGGAAAGAGGTACCTCTGCCGGAAAAACTGGGCCTGCTTGAGCAGACACTGGCGCAGGCTCCCGCCGACCTCGCCGGGTCGGTCGCAGATGTCTTGGGGTACGGGCGCGTCACTCAGACTTTCCGTGCCGACATAATGCAGCTGGCTGAGCGACTTAGAAGAGGCGCTGGCGACAACGGAGATCAGGACGAGGGTGCAATGTGAGAGAGTTCGTTCCTAGGTAGCGCGAGCATCTTTTGTTGCCAATCGTCACGCCCAGTAACGACACGACGTTGCTCAAAATGAACTTACGACCGAGCGAGCGTTCGATTTCCGTTCCATCACCGAACGCGACCCCGGTCGAAGTGTTCAGGCCGCCTCTCCGAAAAATTTTTTCGTTACATAGCCTTGCAGATAGTTCACCAAATTCGCGCAGTCATGAGGTCTGGAGAATATCGGCCTTGAGAGACCGCTCTTGAGCCTCCTGGCGCAGGTGCCAGTGCTCAGCCCCAGCCGCATAACCCTCGAAAACAATGGAAAAATCCGGCCGCGGGAGGATCGGGAGAACGCTTTTGGGAGGGCAAGTGGCGGAGGAGCCAGTCTGGAGCTATCCCGTCTCCGCAAAATTCCCTGCAAACAGGGAAATTAACAGCGAATTTCTGCTGTTTTCTGGCAATCAACGCCAGGTTCGGCGAAAATCTCCGCGACTATTCAATGCCTTATTCGGCATTTCCCTACCGACAGGAACAGGGAACTTCTTCAAGCCGAACAAGGTATTTTTTGCTTCGAGCAGGGAAGTGGACCTCAGTGGCGCGATCCTGCCGATGCAGACCCTACTGCTCTCGTGATGACAGTACACGGACCGCCACAAGAAGTTCCTCAATCGCGTCCTCGGCGGCGGCCAGTTTCACAGCCACCATCAGGTCGTGCCGGCCCGCGGCTGCGAGGAAAGTCTCCAGCACCTCGTCGGAGTGACGAGCCAGCGAGACCAGATGCGCCCCGCTTGGGCCGTATCGCCCGGCAAACCAGTTCTTCACTGTCTTCTCGTTCGCGCCAGTCCAGGACGCGACGATCTTGACACCCGCCCTGCTGTCCCCATGGGACCTGCGCAGCGCAGCTGCGATTTCAGCGGCGAACCCGATCTCCGGATCACTCCCACCATTTCCACCATATCCGTTTTGTTTCGGAAAGAACTTGCCCTTTTTCGGAAACGACATTCCGGCCTCCCTCGCTGTAGATGGGTTCGAGGGATTCAGTCCTGGATTCAGTCGGTTCGGATGGATTGGCCAGCTACACCAAGGAGATGGTTGTGTGAGCGGTCAGGTAGTGACCAATTCGAGCAAGAGCGACGGTGCGGCCGAGCCGGACGTGCCCGCCGTCGCCTATGTCCGGATGTCGACTGACCACCAGAAGTATTCGACCGAGAACCAACTGGTCGTCATTCGGAACTACGCCGCTGCGCGGGGCTTGCAGATCCTGCGCGTGTTCGAGGACTCCGGGCGATCCGGGCTGCGACTCGACGGCCGGGAGGCGCTGCAGAACCTCATGGCCGAGGTCCAGTCCGGCCAGGCCGACTTCAAGGCGATCCTCGTCTATGACGTCAGCCGCTGGGGCCGGTTTCAGGATGCCGACGAGGGTGCCTATCACGAACATGTCTGCTCTCGCGCCGGGATTCGGGTGCATTACTGCGGCGAGCAGTTCGAGAACGATGGCAGCATCGGCTCGAACCTGCTGAAGACCGTCAAGCGGGTCATGGCGGGCGAATACAGCCGCGAGCTGTCGGTGAAGGTCTTCGCCGGGCAGTGCCGCCTAGTGGAGCTGGGCTATCGCCAGGGCGGCGCGGCCGGATACGGGCTGCGACGGGTGCTGATCGACGAGCACGGCAACCCCAAGGGCGAGCTGTCCCGCGGCGAGCAGAAGAGCCTCCAGACCGATCGTGTGATCCTCGTCCCTGGCCCCAAGGAGGAGCAGCGGGTCGTCCAGCGCATGTACGAGATGTTCGTGAACGAGGGGCGTGCCGAGCGCGAGATTGCGGAGCTCCTGAACGCCGAAGGTCACCGCACCGATCTCGACCGGCCGTGGACCCGGGCGACCGTGCATCAGGTGCTGACCAATGAAAAATACATCGGGAACAATGTCTTCGCGAAGGTGTCCTTCAAGCTGAAGCAGCGCCGCGTGGTGAACCCGCGCGAGATGTGGATCCGGGCCGAGGGCGCCTATACGGCCATCGTCGATCAGGTGCTCTTCCTGCGTGCGCGGGAGATTGTGGATGCCCGCAGCCGCCACTTCTCGGACGAGGAACTGCTCGACGCGCTTCGCGCGATCCTCCAGCGACAGGGTATGTTGTCGGGCCTGATCATCGACGAGGAGGACGATCTGCCGTCCTCCAGCGCCTATCGCAGCCGCTTCGGCAGCCTCCTGCGCGCCTACCGGCTGATCGGATACGAGCCCGACCGGGACTACAGCTACATCGAGGTCAACCGGGCCCTGCGGCAGGCGCATCCGCAGGTCGTGGCCGAAATCATCGCGGGCGTTATCAGACACGGCGGGTCGGCCGTGCGGGAGCCCGACACTGACTTGGTGCGCGTCAACGACGAGTTCACTCTGTCCATCGTACTCGCCCGCTGTACCGCGACGGTGGCTGGGTCGCTCCGCTGGCGCATCCGCCTGGACACTGGCCTGGTGCCCGACATCACCATCGCCGTTCGCATGGACGAGGTGAACGAGGCACCGCGCGACTACTACGTGCTACCCAGCATCGACATGAATTTCGGGAAATTGAAACTCGCCGAGCAGAACGGGCTCGCGCTCGATGCGTATCGGTTCGATACACTCGATTTCTTCTACGCGCTCGCCTCGCGGGCCAGGATCCCGGAGGTGGCGTGATGCCCGACAACATGGAGCCGACCAGCCAGAAGCAGGTGACCCTGATCCCAACTGACAGGATCCGTATCCTCAACCCTCGCGTCCGCAACCGGCGCACCTTCGAGGCGATGGTGGAGAACATCGCGCGCGTCGGCCTGAAGCGACCGATCACCGTGGCGCCGCGCGCCGCGACCGATCCCCAAGAATACGACCTCGTCTGTGGCCAAGGCCGCCTCGAGGCGTTCATGGAGCTCAGGCAGGACAACATCCCGGCCCTCGTGATCGAAGCCGACGAGAGCGATTGCCTCGTCATGAGCCTCGTCGAGAACTGCGCGCGGCGCCAGCACAACCCTATCGACCTGATGCGCGAGATCGGCGCCCTCCGCCAGCGCGGCTACAACGACCGGCAGATCGGGGAGAAGATCGGCGTATCGACCGAATACGTGAACATGATCGCGGGACTGCTGGAGAAGGGCGAGGAGCGCCTCGTTTCAGCCGTGGAGACCGGACTTCTGCCACTGAACCTCGCCATCGACATCTCCAAGACGGACGTGAAGGGCGCGCAAAAGGCATTGATGGACGCTTATACCCAGAACAAGCTGCGCGGCCGAAAGCTGGCGCTTGTTCGCCGCCTGATCCAGCAGCGTGAACTCCGGGGACCACAGCTGAGAAACAATCCAATTGGACGCAGGGTTGGGAAAAGAGCGCTGACCAGTGAAGGTCTGGTGCGGGCCTACCAGCAGGAAGCCACACGCCAGAAGTTGCTGATCAAGAAGGCCGAACTGACGCAAGGCCGACTGATGTTCGTGCGCGAGGCCTTTCGCGAACTCTGCGCCGACGAGCACTTCATGACGCTGCTCAGGGCCGAGGGACTGGAGACGATGCCCGCAGATCTCGCCCGTGCTGTCATCGAAGGAGCACCGGCATGAAACGTGAGGCACGCGAGCGCCCGCGCAGCGTCAATTTCGGGTTTGAGGAAGACTGCATCACGATCCCCATCGATGCGATCCTGCCGCTACGCGCCCTCGGAAAGTCCGCAAAATCCAGCCGGAAGTATCGGCAGATCGTGGCCTCAATCTCACAGATCGGTATCGTCGAGCCGCCCGTCGTCGTCCCGAATCCGGACAAGTCCGCCACCTGGCTGCTGCTGGACGGGCACCTGCGGATCGAGGCGCTGAAGGACACCGGCGAACAGGAGGTGGAATGTCTGGTCTCCACCGACGACGAGGCCTTCACCTATAACCGGCAAGTCAGCCGCCTCGCACCGATCCAGGAGCACAAGATGATCCGAAAGGCGATCGAGCGCGGCGTACCCGAAGAGAAGATCGCGCTGGCGCTAGATCTCAACATGAGCAGCATCCGGCGAAAGGTGCGCCTGCTGGACGGTATATGCGAGGAAGCGGTCGCAATCCTTAAGGACAAGCCGGCGACCGGCGCGGTGTTCGACGCGCTTCGCAAGATGAAGACCATGCGTCAGATCGAGGCCGCCGAGCTTCTGGTCAACGCAAACAACTACTCCGTCGCCTACGTGAACGCGATCCTCGCGGGAACGCCGCAGGTCCAGCTGGTCGAGGCTTCCAAGCCCAAGAAGGTCAAAGGCATCACGCCTGAGGCGATGGCGCGCATGGAACAGGAACTCGCCCGGCTGCAGGAGGGGATCGCCTCGATCCAGGACACCTACGGTCAGGACCATCTGCATCTGACCGTGATCAAGGGCTACGTCGGCAAGCTACTCGGGAACGCCCGGGTAGTTCGCTATCTGGCGCAGAACCATCCCGAGTTCCTCGGCGAGTTCCAGAGCATTACCGAGATCACGCCCGCCGAGATCACCGAGGCCGAGTAGCGTTCCGTCGGTGGACAATGGGGACCCGGACCCAACAAGCGCGGGGACCGCGGGAGACGCCGGACTGTGGGCCGGATCAAGCGCGGCGGTGGGGATGGCGGCGAACCCGCTCGGAGCCCTCCAGGTCGGCTCGAGTTTTCGCCGGCCGCGTGGCCGTGCATGCGGCTGCGTTCAATTCGGGGCGTGTCGGAGATCGGGCCACTCCGGCACGCCCATCTGGCACCGTGAAATTACTGCGTTTCGCTATCGCGCAGCCTTAGTTCATTTTGAGGAGCAACCCCGCAATTGAGCCTTCCTGCGAATTTTGGTGGCCTTGTGGAGCCAGCGGTTTCCAACGGCATGAGGTGTTCCAACTTCACATTGCAGTCATTCGTCGGTGACGAGAGCCAAGAGAACCGTGCAGGGTTGAATTCCCCCAAATAGAACGCTCCCACCGGCAATGTCGCGGATGAACGTTGTGGCTTCCGAATAATTCAATCGGGCCATCTCGAGTGATCTTTCCAAAGCGGCCACCTGACCCTGCCAAAGTTCGACTGGACCGGCTTCGGGTGGTGATTGCCTGCGGCGCTCCAAGGCTAGCTCTCTGTTTCTGATCTCTGCTTGAAAATGGGCACTGGCTTGCAAGGCGAAGCCTACAAGTTCCTTTCGGACACTATTAAGGACCGACGCCTTGTGTTGCTCCACCTGCGAGGTGATCGCTGCCAACTGTCGAGATCGGATCACGTTAACAACCTCATGCTTCTCGAGGGGCACGAGTGGAGTTCTGCCCTTCGCCAACGCATTGTTGGTGGACGTAGTTATCGGCTGTAGACACAGGTCCGCTTGATCAACCGTCAAATCCTGCCAGCCATCTCGTGCTTTCCAGGACCCAACTCGACCTAGCCTTGCTGGCGCCGCAATCCTGATCTTGCGCTGGAGGGCGTGAAACAGGGCTTGAAGCGCATAGCGGTCGGCGCTGAGCGCTCGCCTCTGCGCATCTGTCGGCGCGGTTTCGAGGATTTCCTTTGCTCTGGGTGTCCAAAGAGGTGGAAGCAGTCCATCAGGAAATGGATCGATCTGCGCTGCGGAAATGATCACCAGTGGGCCAATCCCTCTTGCCGGGTGACCTTCAGGCAGCCTGACGCTCGTCTGCACAACGGGCTTTGCTGTTCCGAAACCATTGAAGCATGCGGCCGTGTAGCCGGCGACCAGACCATCGTGCAGCTCTGCGCCATGATCGAAAAAGCGTAGCGGGCGTCCGGATCTTTCCCCGTCTCCTGAACGCTCCCCATCGTCCGTGAAGACGATCTTCCGAGGCGGCGCAGAGATGTCCGCTCGACGATAGATGAACGGGACGTGTCCCGACATCCAGTTCTCGCGGGACGCACAAGGTAGAGCGAAAGGGCTATCGCCCGCACGCCCTCGTTCGCCAACGCCATGATACCAGATCGTCTGGAACCCGTAGTCGTCGACCTTGTCACGACGATACCCGATGTCGAAATCGCTGGAAGCAGTGATTGCCTTCAGCCAGGCACCGATTGCTCGCTCTTCTCGCCGTATCGGTGTATCCATTGGGCGCGCGCGTTCAGAAAGCATCGCCGGCGCTGGACAAGGCCTCTGACGCCATTGATCGAACCCATCTGCTGCCTGTTGATTTGTGAAAGGATCTGCTTCTTTGAATCGAGAAGGCAGTCCGGTGCCGTTTCCCGTAAGTGGTGCAAGCGAAAGGGCTGCCTTGCGCCCGATGGCAGCACGTCCCAGCACCGTCTGAAGCTCAGCCAGTTCTGAGGGTGAAAGTGGTGGCAGCGGAGCGTCGAACACGCCAAGTGCCGCCACCGTGTCGGCAATGGCGGCTTCCTGAGATCCTTCGATCAGGATGCGCCAGATATCGATGACACGTCTCGAGCCTTTTCGGTCGCCTGTAGGGCCAAGACGGTCCACCCTTCCGATCAGCTGGTCGATACCGTCGATTTCCCAAGGCAACGAGAAAAAGATGATCCCTTGGGCCACGTGGTGAAGGTTGAGCCCTGCTTGCACCCAGTCGCCGACGAGCAGAAGGCGGCTCTCGCCGGACAGCAACGGCGCAAGTGTTTCCTGAATTTCGCGAAGATTGGTGACGCCTTCGACATCCGTCGCTGCGGGGCGCCGTAAAACTGAGATGCCATCCGAGAGGAAAGGGAAGTACCTTGGAAGCGCTGCGCCCAGCATGTCGATGGTTGGATTGTCTCCACAGACAATGATGAATGCGCGATCCTCGTCATGGCACCATTGCTCCGAAAGGATATCGAGCAAGGCTTCGAGGCGACTGTCACCGGGGTCTTCGAGTGACTTGATACGTGCGGCTTCTGCCAGCTGAGCGAGGCTCCCTCCCCGTGTCGATAGTTCTGTCAGAACCGTCCGCGCCGCTCTCGCGCTGCGCTGCAGGGCACGTGCAGCTGTCCAGGCAGGTCCTTGGATGCCTTCGGCCGGATCTGCGTCCGCAAGCACCAAGGCAGCGATCTCATGCCGCATTCGCTCGAAAGTAAGTGGTTGAAGCCGAACTTCGTGATTGCGTCTCTGCGGCAGAAATTCACCCCATTCGGAGCGACCGTTCCTGATGATGCGCCGTGCTGCTCCCGACTTCAGGAAGCCTTGGGTCCGGTCTTCCGGGCTATCCGATCCGTCAAGATCTGCGATTGTCGCTTCCTCGCGGTCTTGAAGAATGTCAGCTACGCTGCGACCCTCCATCCTCGCAAGCGCGGCAGCCTCGGGCTCGATCATTCGCAAGATCGGTTCGCGCCAGGCAGGATCGCCGAGTCTCGGAGTGGCGGATAGAACAAGAACTTGCCGGAACTCGTCCGCTGCCTGCGAAATGGCCTGAAGCGCGTCTCTTGGCATCGTTTGTGGCTCGTCAACGATCAAGAGATCGAACACAGCAGGATCCGCGCTTATTGTTCGCGCACCCTGTCCAGGACGTGTCATCAGATCGCGTGGACGCGCCAGCGTGACTGGCGACAGTTCGTCCTGAATGCCATCCCCGATCGAACCGGCGATAGCGGGCATCACGTGGCCTCGGATCCAGCATTCCTCCTGCCACTGCGCCAACAGATTGTCCGGTGCAATCACCAGTGTTCGGTGTGCAGAATGTTGCCAGCGCAGGGCATTCACGATCATCAATGCCTGCACGGTCTTGCCGAGCCCCACCTCGTCCGAAATCAAGTGACGAATGTGGGAGTCTGCAAGGACCCGTCGCACGGTTGCAATCTGGTGGGGCAAAGGATCAGCGGCGACCCCGAGGGCGCCACCCAGACCAATATCGAGAGCCGAAACCCTTCGTCGCAAAGCCTGTACGCAATTCACGAATCTAAGGTAGTGGTCCATCAATTGGCACTCCCGTTCGGCAGGTCTCCAAGCGCGAGTTTGCGTCGAAGCGCAACATAACGAACGGCTCTGCTGGTACGGATGTCCGAAAGTCCCTTTGCCACGAACTCTCGCCAGCCTTCTGTTTCCACCATTGACTTCGGTGAAAGCCATAATTGCAGCATGGTTCGGATTTCGGAACGCCCGAGCCAACGGAGCCCGGGTCGTCTGGAGGCGTCAACGTGGGTAGAGTCAAGAAGATCGACCAGGTCGTCCTCTGTAAGCTCGCTATAAAAGGGCCTGATAAGTGCCGACCACCTTGCCTCCGGCAGAATGAACGGGCGGAACATCGGAAGCAGCGGGATTTCGCGCGAGCGTTCCAGCGCATCCCGCCATGAGTCTGCGGGACGGGCCATGTCCACTTCGTCGAAGGCTTCGATACCGTCTGCTTCCAGTTTCTGTCGCAAGTCTTCATATGCATCGATCACCGCAAGATCGAGTTCTCCCGCCAGATCTTCCGTCCACTGCAACAGCGCTTCCGAGATGTCCGGCACGGCTTCTCGAAGACGGATGACCAGTCGCTCTCTCAGAAACTCCTGATCGTGAGCAGTCTCAATATTCGGCAAGTCCTCGCCTGAGACCAAGCCAAGGGCGTCGGCACAACGAAGAAGCGCGCCATGAGGGGAAAGAATCGAGAGATCGATACCTGCTTCCAACCTGCGCCATCTCGTTCCGCAAAGCTGCTCGATCAACGCGGCTTCAAGCTCCTCGACCACCGACCATCGTTGCCAGTTTCCAAGAAGGTCATTCGCTTCTGCAAGTTGCCACGCAACATTTGCGCGAGCCAATTCGATGATTCCAACGCCATTCTCGCTCGACGTCGGTTCCCGAAGTAATGCAGGAAGTGACACTCTCCTGCGATCTCCCAGGCCAAGCCGAGTGGACTCCGATCCGGAAAGGATCAGGCCCGCCGTCAGCGCCTCGTGGTCGGCCGCATCCGGCAGTACCAGCCGGGTTCCTCCCGGGCTGCCGTCCCCTGCTGCCCCAAGAAGAGGCGCAACGACCGTCGCCGTGATCGAAGGAATCGCTCCTGCATCTTCGCCGCTCCTTGTCCAGTCGCCCGTCTCCCCGTCATAACGTATCTCGCGGCGAACCGGTGGAAGCGAAAACACCTTATCCAGAAGACCCTCGGCTTCGACATGCAGTCGCAAGCCGTTTTCGTTTGATCGCTGCCCAGCCAACTTTGTCTGGATTTCATGCAGCACCGGAGAACGTCCCGTTAACCTCGCCGGGAGGCGGTCGATCACACCTTGAGCCGCGAGCGCCGGCTCGTTCGGGGAAACCACTCGAATGCGGATCGGAACAGCCTCAAGCGCAAGGGGAGCAGTCACTCTGATCTCAAGTCGGCCTGTCTCGAGATCGGAGACATTTGCGTTGGCCGGCAACAATTTCACCATGGCCGGTTCAATGTCCGGCGGCTCTACTACTTCGAACTCCAGCCTGTCGAGTTCTCGACCTTCGGCCGGTTCGATCAGATGAAGACCAACGTCCGGTCTGATTGCCTTCCAATCGGTGCCGCCGATACTCAGAGGATCGCCTGAGGTCACCGCTCCATCGAGAAGAAATTCAGCGTCCGCCGCTCCCCGCTGCGATACCAGAACCGGAAAGTCATCAATGAACCTGCTTGAAGCCCCGGGCGCAGGCAATCCAGCAATCCGCAGAGTTGGAACGCGGTCCGCTATCACAAACCCGCGGCGACGCAAGAACTCGATATCCGAAGTGTCGGATGTTTCGAGGGCCCGCATCTCGACGTTATCGTCCTCACCTGCATGAATGAGCTGCAGAATCCTGGATTCGGGCTGAAGCTTTTCGCCTGGAAAAACGGCGTGAGCTGCTAGGCCATTGGACTCGACAGCGAAATACTCCGGTTCAAGCGGCTGCAAACGTTCCAGAGTGGTCTTTGCAATTCCCTCATCACGATCGATAGCGTCGTCGCGGCGCAACGGAGATTTCGGGAAAGGAGCAATATTCTTCAGGACGATTTCACCACCGGCAAGGAATGCGCGAAGCGAGATCACATGAATCCCATCAACCGCCCGTATGCGGTCACCATGTATGCGCAAAGCGGCGATCGCTTCATCTCGTAGCTGGCCCGGCAACGTTGGCCCACGAATGCCCAGATGTCTTGGCTCGCCGTCCCTCAGCGCAAGAACATAGCGGGATGCCGCAATCTGGGTTAGGCGCGCCGTTCTTCTTGCGACCGTCTTCCTTGCCTCGGTGATTGCTCGAAGCGCACCCCAATCCTTTTGGATATCCCGATCGACTCTCGCGAGAAGGCTCCCAGACAGCCAACCTTCCGACTCGGGGGCAAGTAGCCTGCGCATGACCTCGAGGGCAACGCCCCTTTGAAGGAGCCAGTTCTCGAAGCGACGACTTGCATGCCCCGCCGCAAGCGCTCTCAGGTAGTCGAGCAGCCGGTCCGTATCATCGGCTGAGACTCCTGCCCTGACAGCACGTCTGAGGGCGTCTGTAAGCTGGGGCTGAATCTCAAGAGGCACCACCGAGTTGCCGATAGGCCATGAGATATGGGGGAAATGCCGTTCCCAGGGGCTGTCGCCGGGTTGTGCGAGGCGAAGCTTGTTGTGTCCGAGCTCGAACAGCCGAGACAGACCGGAACGGAATGCAGGTCCCGCCTCCACCCCAAGTTCTTGAGAGAGTACCGGCCAGAAATCGGTTCCTGTGCCGCGGTATCGGTACCCCACCTCCGTTGCGATCACCAGCAACGGAAGATAGTTCCACGCCCACACTGCTCCCGCGAGTTGCGGATCCTCCTCAATCTGTCGCGAGACCGTCCTTCTCAGTTCTTCCAGCGCTGGCTCGTCAAGCCCATGCTCGATTGCAAATACCGGCAGTTGACCTCGTGTCCGAGCAAGGTCGACAAAGCGCTCGGCAAGTGCCTGATGTTGGTCGGTCAGCACATTCGCACCATGCATCTTTCCATCCGAGTTCGTACAACATCGCGGAATACGATCACCGCAGAGACCGTCCGAGGCAATCATCTCAAGGTTGACTACTAACTATCTGAACGTCAATCATAATTGGGGGGTGTAGAGAGAGGTGTCGTGTGACGTCTGAAACTGCGTTTGCGCCCGGCCGGTATGTGCCAGACGTACCGACCAACGGCAGCACAAGTGCGATCGCGGATCTGGTCCGGCGCATCGTCCGTGCGCGCCGTGGCCTCAGCCGCGCCGAAGTTGTGAATTGGGTTTTGCAGTTCCTCGATGACATGGACCGCGTTGACGCCACGGCCCGGGTAGCCGGAGTGATCGACATGCTGTGCGAGTTGAAGGACATTGGCTACGGCACGATGCGCGACGAGCCAGTTCTGGTCAGCCTGCCGGGGCGTCGGGTTGCACTGCCTGACGGCACGATCGTAGCCCTCGGCGATCATGGTATCTCCGTCGGAACAGGCTCCGAAAAACTGTTTCCGGAAGTCACTGAAGGCGCGACCGAGAGTCTGGTCGAGATTCTTGCGTCATTTGATGAACCCGTGTCCCTGATTGGCCACCAGGCAATTGAGCCCATCGGGCACTGGACTGGAGACGGCAAGATGCCTGCTGCACTGCGCAGGGCACTTTCGCTCTGCGGAACCTTCGATCCAGTCGAACAGAAATGGTCGATAAGTGAAGAGAACGCTTCGTTCCTGAATGAATGGTTCGGCCTCGCCCCCCTCGATTCTTCGGATCTCGACTCTGTGCCCGATGAGACCCAGCTTCGCGTGGCGAAGGCTCCTGCTGGACTGAGAATGGTGGTCGAGGCTGGCCCCGGGAGCGGCAAGACCCATGTGGCCTGTGAACGTGTCATCTCCCTAGTGGAGGCAGAGGGTCTCGCCCCTTCGCGTATACTGCTACTCAGCTTCACGCGCATCGCGGTCGCAGAGCTTCGAGAACGGATCGGTCGCCGCCTTGGTGAATTACCGAACGCCGCCGCGCTGCAGGTCAGGACATTCGACTCTTTCGCGGCGCGCCTGCTTGCAAATGCTGGTTTGAGTTCTTCAGGCGGCCATGATGCCGGCATTCGGGCTGCGACAAGACTGATGCGATCCGACAACCCACTCGTTGCAGATGCACTTGGCCAGCTGGAACACGTAATCATTGATGAAGCGCAGGATCTCGTCGGCGACCGCAAGGAGATGTGCGAGGCGCTTCTTGCGTTGCTCGATCCCGCCTGCGGCGTAACCGTCTTCGGGGATTTTGCACAATCGATCTACGGCTACCAGCGCAGGGGCACTTCAGGTTCCACATTGCTCGCAGAAATCGCGACGCGTGCCGATTTCACTTGCGATCAGCTTGTGCGCGACCACCGCACCCGGACGGAAGCCTTGAAGGAAATGTTCTCCTCAGTTCGCGAGACACTGAGAGGCGATCCGGCGGGTTCACGGGAGAGCTACTTTCATGTTCGAGAGCGGATCAGGAGCGCTGCGGTTGAGAATGACATCAAGGGATTTGCGTTTCATCCGTCTACAACAGGCGGCCTGATCCTGACCCGAAGCCGTCGAGGCCTGTTCACTGCTGCCGAACACATGCGCACCGCCGGCAGAAGCTTCCGGCTGCGTCTGCCCGACCGCCCACCCAGGATTGAGGCATGGATCGGCGTGCTTCTGGGGGGCCTTCCGGCCTCGACTCGTATGTCGCAGAGTGACTTTCGTTCCCTCCATGAGGGACTAAGCCCGGCGCCATGGCGGAGCGTTGAGGAGTGCTGGGAGATCCTGCTCGACCTGGATGCTTCGGGTCGAGATATGATCTCTGTTGGCAACATCGCCGAAGGCCTTGAGGATCCCCCCCTTGAGCTCCTCAGCGACCATGAGGGAAGCTCGGGACCCTTGCTCTCGACGATCCATGCGATCAAGGGGAGAGAAGCCGAAAGGGTCATGCTGCTGCTCACTCGGGCACCGTACGGCGACCGTGTGGACTGGGCGGAGGAAGCCCGCACCTTGTACGTCGGAGCAACCCGCGCAAGCACGGAGCTGCGGACAGGGTGGATCAGCCCCAGAAAATTCTACAAGATCGGGGACCCGGAACGCTACTGGGCCGCGCATCCCGATCATAGGATGATCGAGATCGGACTTGAGGGCGATCTCGTCGACTGGGCCGAGTTCGTGCGTTCGGGCCATGTCGTCAATGAGGCGGAAGCAATCTCGTGCATTTGGCGTGCATCGATCGATGAACCGAGAGTGGCGGCCTATCCTGATACAGGCGGACGTCTGGTTCTGAGGATCGGAGATCACGACGGAGCGGCGATCGGGTGCCTGTCGCATGCCTTCATCGACTTGATCCAGGCGCTACGAAAGGTCGATCCGGATTCCGCGCTTCCAGAAGTCGTCGCGGGAATTTCCGTCGTGGGAGCGACTACGGTTGTTGTGCCCGGGCGGTCCGGAGAAGCCCCGAGCCTTGCGCTCATGCCACTGCTTGGCGGCTTTGGCAGCATTCCTCGCTGAGCGATAATTCTGGTGTCTGGAGAACGTAAATGATTGATGCGCGCGACACGCTCCTCGAACGGTTGAAGGTCGATCTCATCGGCCCGGAAGAGCCGAATGAACTGATCAAGGATCGGCCGACTGATCGATACCTGACCGGAATCCTGTTCCCGCCTCGCACGACGATTTCGCCGGAAGATGACGACGAAGCGAGCGATGCTGACGATGCGGATGCGGTGGGGACCGCGCTGGATGGGGTGAAGGCAGCTTCGGCATTCCGACCGAGTTCGGCTGGTCTTTCCTTTGCCGTCCGACCAACCGGTTCGGCGCCCAGACTGCGGGTTCGGGTGGATGGGGCTCGTTACAGGCCCGAAAGCGCGGCCGATGATAGCGCCGGTTCATCCATGAAGCGGGTGCAGAGCTGGCGGCGAGATCCTCAGTTCGCCGAGGTTTCACTTCAACTCGCGGAACTGCGCGAGGAAGCGGCCCCCGTCATCAGCCTTGCCGGCAGCGGGCTTGCCGGAACGTCCTTGCACTGCCGGATCGCACCTTGGGGTGACATTCTGCTCGTGACGCTTGCGGTGACAAACGACGCGAGGCCGACCGAAGCAAGAAGCCGCGCAGCCAACGAGGAAGCAGCGCTCTTTCAGTTTTCGCTGAGCGTGGAATGCGCGGCCGACTGCAGTTTCGTTCCAAAGCCGGACAGGGCCGGATCGGCGAGCGACGAAGACGATGCCCGTACGTCTGCCTTGCTCTATCGGAACGTGCAGCAATTCGCTGTGGGTCACACCTGTTCCGCGATGTGGGACGAGTCCGTTGATGGGGCTGTACGGCAGGTGAGGACAAGCTGGTTTCCGGAAGCCACCGTACATGTCGTCAGTGCGGAAGGCGATATCGAGTTTCGGCAGGACGAAGCTCGGTTGCCGCTCGCGGCGTCGTGGCTTGCATCGGAAGAAGCCCCCATTCTCTTCGCTGGATTGAAATCGTTCGTTGCAGCCTATGCACAATGGGTTGCGAGGATGGAAGATGCAGCGCTCGGCATGCCGGAGGAGCATGTCAAGCAGGCACGAGTGCATATGCAGCGCTGCCGAACCGCTGAACAGCGGATGAGAGCCGGTATCGCGCTGCTGGAGTCGTCACCCGAGGTGCTGACCGCGTTCAGGCTCGCGAACGCCGCTCTCGCGCTCCAGTACTCATGGCGCATCAATCCGCAGCCTCCCGATCTGATCTGGCGGCCGTTTCAGCTCGGTTTCGCGCTCCTGTGTCTGGAGTCGATCGCAAACCCCGACTCCTCCGATCGCGAGACTATGGATCTTCTTTGGTTTCCGACCGGTGGCGGAAAAACCGAAGCCTATCTGCTGCTGACAGCTTTCACGATCTTCCTCCGTCGGCTCCGCGCAGCGGGGAACCCGAGCGGCGCAGGCGTGACAACGTTCATGCGCTACACCCTCAGACTTCTGACCATTCAGCAGTTCGAGCGCGCAGCTGCTCTGATCTGTGCCTGCGAGATGGTCAGGCGCGGGAAGGTCAAGCTGCGAGAGGTGGATTTGCCTGCACACTTCGCAACGGATATGCCGATTTCCCTCGGGCTTTGGGTAGGAGAAGGTGCCACACCAAACACGGTTTCGCAGGCGGAGCAGGTACTCGGTACGGAAGCGGAAAGCTCGCCGGCTCAGTTGCGCAGTTGCCCATGCTGTCGTGAAGTCCTCGACTGGAAGATCTCGCCGGACAAAAGCCGTTTAGAGGTACGCTGCCTGACGAAGTCATGTGACGTGGGGCAGGAATTGGCATTGCTCCCTATCTGGACCGTAGACGAGGATGTCTATCGAGAGCGGCCGACGCTGTTGATCGGCACAGTCGACAAGTACGCACAGATCACGAGAAACCAGAAAACTGGCTGCCTTTTCGGCATCGGAACGGCGGCGGATTCCCCGGAACTGGTGATCCAGGACGAACTACACCTGATATCGGGTCCCTTGGGCAGCCTGGCGGGGCTCTACGAGACCGCGATCGATGAATTGTGTCGCTCAGCATCTGGCGTAAGGGCAAAGATCATCGGATCAACGGCCACGATCCGCAGAGCTGAAGACCAGATCAAGGCCCTGTTTGACCGCAGCTCCTTCCAGTTCCCCCCGCCCGGGCTGGATCACACCAATTCGGGTTTCGCGATCGAGAATCGTGACGTGCCGGGCCGTCGCTATATAGGCATCTCGACCGTCGGGCGCTCGGCCAAATTCACTCAACAGGCTGTCGCTGCATCTCTGCTCCAGGCAGCTACCGACACGACGCTACCGCCAGACAGGCGCGACGGATACTGGACACTAGTCAACTACTTCAATTCGCTCAGAGAGCTAGGTGGCGCCCTCGTTCTCATGCGCGACGACGTTGCGCGCAGTATCCGGGACTACGCTGCACGCAGACCGGGTGAGGTCGAGCGCGACGCAGGCATGCAGATCGAACTCACCAGCCGTGTCCGTTCCAGCGACATTCCGAAGTACCTCAAGGATCTGGAGCGTGCCTGGAGCGATCCCGACCACGTCGACATAGTTCTGGCGAGCAACATGATCTCGGTTGGGATGGATGTTTCCCGGCTGGGTCTGATGGTCGTCAATGGTCAGCCAAAGACAATTGCCGAGTACATCCAGGCCACCAGCCGGGTTGGCAGAAGCCAGCAGGCGCCCGGGGTCGTGATCACCTTGTTCAATGCGGCCAAGTCCCGCGATCGCAGCCGATACGAGACCTTTGCCAGTTGGCATCGCAGTCTCTACCGGGATGTGGAAGCGACGAGCGTGACCCCCTTCGCCCCGCGTGCACGCGACCGCGCACTTCATGCTCCGTATGTCGCGATGGTGCGCCATCTGGTTGATGGGATGGAGAATCCTGGCGCAATCGAACACCATCAAAGAGAAGCTGAAGCACTTCTCGAAACCGTAATTGCCCGCATCGAGCGGATTGATCCGGTAGAGGCAGATGCTGCGCGCGCCCAACTCAACTCGTTCCTTGATGACTGGTTCGACCGACACGGTCTCAAGGACTATTGGCAAGATTACGGAGAAGCACTTCTGACTTCGGCGGAAGCGGCAGCAGAGCGCGGCAACAAGGCACGCTTTGCCGGGCAAAAGCCGACCCCGAACTCGCTGCGTTCCGTTGAAGCTTCGGCATCGTATGTTCTTTTGGAAGGCGGATCCGACAGGGGGGCAGCACAATGAAGCCGATCGGCAAAATTCGTCGGAGTCAGGTTCTGACGGGCAATGGCCCCGGTGCGATCATCGACTTCAGAGGCGAGAACGGCGCGCCTGTCTCCGTGGTGGCGGCTGGTCTTGAGGCCTGGGATCAACTGGCCATCAAGAAGGGGCTTCTGAACGATCAACGCATTCATCATGAGCCACTTCAGGCAAGGCTTCAGGTGAACGGGTTCAGGTTACCCCCTGTGGGAGACGAAAAAGTCGGAAGGGAAAAGCGACCACGCCTCTTGCCTGCCTACAGGTTCCCGGATTGGCATGTCTGTCCGAAGTGCAACCTCCTGCAGCGTAGCCGCTTCTGGAGTTCCGAGATCGGAAAACCCGAGCTTTGGTGCCCTTCGTGCAGTTCCGGGCGAGGCTCACGCATCAGGAAGGTATATGCAGTGCCGGTCCGCTTCATCGTGACCTGCCCGGCGGGGCATCTTCAGGACTTTCCCTGGATGTCATGGCCGAAGCACGCCGAGTCCTGCTCCCGCAAGAAGCCTCTCAAGCTCATCGGGGAAGGCGCCGGGTTGAAGGGGCTCAAGGTGCATTGCACCGAGTGCAAGTCCGAACGCGACCTGGATGGTGCCTTGTCCCCCGGCGCGCTGGGCAAGATTTCATGCGACGGCAGGTCACCATGGCTCAGGAAGCAGCCAGAACCCTGCAACCATCAGCCAGTTGCGATTCAGCGCGGTGCATCGAACGCCTATTTCCCCGTAATTGAATCCGCGCTTGACGTGCCGCCGTTCGGTGGTTCCTTCCGGGACATGCTGGAGGATTTCTGGCCGGACATCATTGCGCTGGACGACAGGGCGCAGCTCCCCGACTTCGTCCGGAAGCGAATCCTTCCCGTCTGGCCTGAGCCTGACACGAAGCCGGAAGATCTGACCGCGCGGATACTGACCCTGCTGACAATGCTCGACAACAAGGCCGGTGACCTGCGTCCCAACGAGCACCTGATGCTTTGCTCGGGCGGCCCGGACGGAGAAGAGTTCCCGGAGTTCCAGATCTCGCCTCAGGCGATCCCGAGCGATCTGAAGGGCGTTCTGGACCGTGTAGTCTCGGTCGAGAGGTTGCGCGAAGTCCGAGCTCTTAAGGCATTCACCCGTCTCAGTCCGGTGGAAGCCGCCGACAACAGCGCTTTCGTGGCGCCACTATCTGAGAAGAAGTTGAACTGGCTTCCGGCAATCGAGGTGCGCGGGGAAGGCATATTCATCAACTTCGACGAGACAGCCGTACGTTCATGGGAGAACGACCCAAACGTGGTCGAAAGGGCTGCAAAAGCGCATCAGGCCGCCGAGCGTGCGTGGCAGGACCACAACGGCAGCGATCGCCCCTTCCCCATGACGATCTCGGCGAGGTTGCTCCTGATACACACAACGGCCCACGCGCTCTCGGAGCGCCTGTCACTCGACAGCGGGTACTCGACCGCGTCCATCCGAGAGAGGTTGTACGTCTCGCCAGGTCCCGGCGGGATGTGCGGATTCCTTCTATACACATCCGCACCGGACTCCGATGGAACACTGGGCGGGTTGTCACGAAAGGGACGCACTAGCGAGATTGGCCCGATCTTGCTCGCCGCACTTCGGGATCTCGAGTGGTGCTCTTCGGATCCGCTATGCAGCAGCGGCATCCTTTCGCTCTCAGAAGGATCTGGATCCTCGGCCTGTCACTGCTGCACCTTCCTGCCGGAAACCTCGTGCGAGCATTTCAACCGCCACCTTGATCGCGGCATGCTGGTCGGAACACCGGCGAACCCTGAACTCGGTTTCTTCCGCAAGCTTCTGGATGGAAGGTCCTGAAGATGGCCCGCATGTATCCAAGGGAACTGCCGCGTCATGTTCTTGAAAATCCGAAACTGTCTTCGGAGGTCCGCGTCTACGAACGCATGAGGGACAAACTGCCAGGGGATTACAACTGCTACTATTCGCGCTCCTGGCATGAAGCGGATCGCGACGGTGCCGAGTTCGACGGAGAAGCGGATTTCATCGTCGCGCATGCGGAACACGGGTTGCTGTTTCTCGAGGTAAAGGGCGGAAGGGTGAGCTGCCGTGAAGCCGACGGACAGTGGCTCAGTGAGGACCGTGACGGGTTCAAGTTCCGGATCAAGAATCCATTGTCGCAGGCACGCAGCAGCAAGCACCATTTCCTGAAGCGCCTCAATGCAAGTCGGGCGCTGAGCGGTCGTTTCGTCAGAGCACGCCATGGCGCTATCCTTCCCGGCAGTGCCCGACCCAGACGAGCGCTGGCACCAGATGCGCCGCTCGAGATCATCGCGTTCGGGGACGACATGGAAACCCTCGATCGCTGGATTGTCCGTCGGATGACGGAAGGCGACGACCATCGCGAAAGCGCTTTGGGATTAGATGGCCTGAGAGCGCTGGAAGAGCTACTTGCGAGCCATTTCGAACTCAGGGCCCACATCGGCATCAGCCTCGCCGACGATGCCAGAACCATCGAGCGGCTCACCGCCGAACAGTCGTGGATCCTCGACTCGCTCGCAGACAACAAGGAAATGGCAATTTCGGGCGGTGCGGGCAGTGGAAAGACCGTGCTGGCTGTTGAAAAGGCCACAAGATCCGCCGCTGATGGGCGACGTACGCTTCTGACATGCTACAACGCGCCGCTGGCCGCCCATCTTCGAACGATCTGTCAGGGAAATGAAGGCCTCGTAGTAGCCAGTTTCCATGCGCTTTGCCGAGCCCTCGCACAAAAGGCTGGCGTCGAACTGCCCTCTGACGGGGACCAATCGGTGTTCGACCACCTTCTTCCCGAGGCCCTTGTGGACGCGGTCAGCAACAACCCCGATCTCGGCTTCGATACTGTCATCATCGATGAGGGACAGGACTTTCGAGATTCCTGGTTGCACGCCCTACGCCTCACCATCAACGACCCGGAGACCGGCGGATTCTATGTATTCTACGACGACAATCAGCGCCTGTTCTCTCCGGAAAAGGGGTTCATAGATGCTCTCCCGGCGTCGTCCATCGCACTGACAAGGAATCTTCGAAACACGCGACGGATTCATGCCCTGATGGCAAAATGGTATCAGGGCCGACGAAGCATCCCTGCAGGACCTGAGGGAGAGCCGGTTGGAACCATGGCATGTCGCAACGGCGAAATGGCCCTCGCGCGCCTGAACGAGCGGATTTCGCAAATGTTGAACTCCGGTCAAGTAGCGCCGGGGCAGATTGCGGTGCTCTCAGGAACAGGTGACGCCTTGACTGCTCTTGGCGAAAGGATCGCCGGCAAGCCAACCTGCCGTGCCGATGATGTGCGGCCTGATCACATCGTCCTTGACACTGTCCGGCGCTTCAAGGGCCTGTCGCGTCCATGCATCTTCCTGATCGGCATCGAAGGTCTCACCGATCCCGAACTGATCTATGTCGCGACAAGCCGCGCAAATGTCCTGCTGGAAATCATCGGGACAGCGGAAGACATCGCCCGCCTCAAGCAGGAGGTGGCAGCCGCCGGACCGTGAAGTCGGCTCCACAAAGTGAAGGTTTAGGAAAAGTCGAACAGGCTGTTTTGTGTCGGATGCGCATCCGCCGATGACATATCCGGCTGTTGAGGATCATTGCCATCGCTCGCAGAATTAAGGCCGACAATGGCATTCAACACGATCTGTGCGATCTGGCGGGCCAGAAACGGTGGTACGGCGTTCCCGACCTGGACGTATTGCTGAGTCCGGTTTCCCATGAACAGGTAGTCATCGGGGAATGTCTGAAGGCGCGCAGCTTCGCGCACCGTGAGGCTGCGGCACTGCAAAGGATCCGGATGGATGAAGTAGTGACCGTCTTTCGAGATATGGCTCGTGACCGTTGTCGATGCCTCATCGGCCAGCTGGACCCGGAACCGGTCATTGAACACACCGCTGTGCCAGTTGCGATGATCCGGGCTCAGAGCGAGTGGAAAATCGGCGGCCTTCGGGCTGTAACCACGGACGGCCCCGAACAATGAGGCGAAGAGGTAGCGGCCGAGATCCGAGGCCATGTGTCCCCGCGTCTCGTGTTGGGCGAAAACGCGAAGCTCGGGACGCTCCAGCCAGCGCAGCAGCTCGTCGTTCGAATTGCCGTAGCTCTCAGGAAGACGTGTGTGCGTCCTACTGCCCGGAGCTTCCGTCGCCATGCGCCTTACTACTGAAGAGAATGCCTCACGGAGCGGCTGATTGTCCCTCCCGGGATGAATGCGCGCCAGCAGTTTCGCAGCATCGACAACCTCCCGCCGCCAGTCTTCTGCGCTGTCCGCCCCGCGACTGATCCCGCTTCGCAAGGGGGGCATGGAGTCAATGACGTCACTGACAGATCGTGCTGGTCCGGAGACCGCAATGGCAGCGCCGGCAGTGTTTCCTGACAAATCAGCCCTGATCCCGACGATGATTACCCGATGGCGTCGCTGCGGAACACCGAACTCTTCGGCGCGCACGACGAAGTCCGAAGGACGCAGCGCCTCCTGCAGGCTGGCCTTGCCGTCTTCGACCCGAATGGCCCGCAGCTCGTATTGTTGGCCATGGCCACTGCCGAGGGAGGTAAGGTCTTCCATCAACATCTCGAACACGAGCCGGCTCTCCACCGTCGAGGACAACATCCCCTTGACGTTCTCCATAACGAAGGCTGCCGGCCGGAGCCTGTCGAGAACCCTGATATACTCGCGGAACAGGTAATGCCGTTCATCCTCCTCCGGCACATAGCCAACCTTGCCCCTCGACCGGGCCCGACCCACGAGGGAGTAGGCCTGACACGGCGGGCCGCCGATCAGGATCGTGTCGTCGCACCCCGACTTCAGTTTCTCGATGGCAGCATCAATCGCTGTTGCCGCGGCCTCGGTACCGAGCTCTAGGCCGCGGGCCTCCTTGACGGCCAACCGCCAAGCAGACGCATCGACTTCCGACCAGTCCGGTTCAGCAGTTTCCCCCGCATGGAATTCGATGAACTGCTTCGGCAAACTGCCATGACGCGACCGGTATTCGCGGAGAAACGCGCGCAACATCAGGGTTCGGTGCGCCGATGCCTCCTTCTCGACCGAGATGCCGATCCGGAACGGCGCGTGGCCATCCTCGACAAGGGATGCAAACCCCTCGCCAAGTCCGCCGGGGCCGGCGAACAGATCAACGATACCGAAAGTCGACGGCAAATCAGGCTCCTGACGAACTTCATTCAGCCGGTGTATACCAGGTTCAGGGACGAAAACCAGGACGCATGTGACAGATATCGTGGATCAGCAGACCCGCTCGCGGATGATGTCGGGGATCAGGGGCAAGGACACGAAGCCCGAGCTCGCTCTGAGGCGGGCGTTGCACGCGCGTGGCTTTCGCTTCCGACTTCATTCCAAGAAGGTCCACGGACGACCAGACCTCGTTCTGCCGAAGTATCGCGCCGTCGTCTTCGTACATGGCTGCTTCTGGCATCGCCACGAGGGGTGCCGCTACACCACCACACCATCGACTCGCCAGGAGTTTTGGCAGGCGAAGTTCGAGGCCAATGTCGCCCGGGACGAAGCAGTTCGCGAGAAGCTTCTGGAAGACGGGTGGCGCGTTGCAACGGTGTGGGAGTGCGCTCTCCGAAAACCGGATCGGGTGAACGCCTCCGCCGACCTCCTGTCGGCTTGGCTGCGGTCGAATGAGCTTCAGCTCCAGATCGGCGACGAAGATGCGGGTAGGTCCTGACCGGAAGTTCAAGGGTCTCTCGCACGCCCGCGCCCGCTCTTGCTTGACGGCGCAATAGCTCGGCATCCACTCGATTGAAGACCCCTCCGGCAGCAGGGCCAAGTCCTCGGCCGCCTTCCCCTGGAAATCCCGGCTGCAACTGATCACTGGCGTGCGTGACTGACCCGAGCCCGTCGGAGCTGACCGTCATGCAACCGCTTATGCGAACGAATTACCGTGCATCAAAACAATCAATCTAACAATGTACCGGCCCAAGCCGCCCGCTCCAGCAAGTAATTGCGGTGCCCAGCCAGTAGGCCGGCGTCATCACCCTGGGCTACGGCAATCATGTCTTCAATCTCGGCGAGTGCCTGCGGATAGGTCAGCCACGGCTTCGTGCCGTCCGCCGCCATCAGGCGTCGGGCAATGGCCGCATCGTAATCAAGGCGCGCCACATCATCCATCAGTTCCGGCGCCTCGACATAGAGAAGGCGCTGCCCCAAGGCACGCAATCGCCCGTCCGCAAGCCGACCAATCACCGGCACGCGCTGCGTCCACTCCAAGCTATGGAACTGATCCATAAGGGCATTGTCATCGTGGGTGGTGAACCCATCGTAGATTTGTTCCTCGACATGCTCCGAGGGTTTCCGCTCTTCGCGGGACGCAAGACGAGCCACGATCAGCCGCTCGCATAGCGCGGCATCTCCTTTGACGCGCGCGGCCCGGCGCCTGAGTTCATCAAGCGCCGGCCAGGCATCACGCATGTCTTCGGGGGCATCTTCGTAAGGCATCACGATCGGCCCGGCATTCGTGCGCATGCCCCGCACGGGCTTGGGGCTTTGTGCGAGAACGCCCGCAAGGTCCTCATCATCCAGAACCGCGAGGTCATCCGGATCGTTTGAAAGATCGAGGACAAACATTTCCGAGCCATTCTCGGGATTGGTGCCGATCGCGGTCACCATCCAGGAATAGGGCCGCGCGTAGTAGAAATCGGTCAAGACAAATACGTCCTCTTCCAGCGCAAAATCCGTCACCGCGGCCTTCTGCGCAAAGCGCACGAACCGCGACCAGTGCTCCGGCTCGCGCTCGGCAATGAGCCGGCACATGTGGATCGTCGCTTCCACATCGGCCATCGCATCATGGGCCGCGCTGTGATCGAACCCGTTCGCCGGTGCCAGCCGGTCGAGTTTGAACAACTGCTTACCCCGATTATCGACGGTAATGTTCAAGGCATCCGGCGCGAAGCGCGCGACCGCCTGGATCATCCGCAGACTGTCGGTCCGGCAATTTCCGTTCGTGTTGGTGAGATAGGGCGCATGCAGCGTCTTGTAGAACGCCTGCCGGAGCAGGTGTTCATCAAAGCCGAGCGAGTTGTGACCGATGAAAATCGCCGGCGACCATTCCGTCAGTTTGGCACGGATTGCCCGCACCATCTGGTAGTGTGTCGGCAGTGACGGATCGACGAGCTGCCCGGCGGTAACACCGGTTACGCGCATCGCACCGGGGGCCGGCACGACATAGGGCAAGAGCCGGCAGCGGATTTCGAAGCGGTCGATTTCATTGAGTTCGTAGTTGGTCCTGATCGCGCCAAACTGCAGAATCTGGTCGAAGGCGGTGTTGGTCCCCGTGGTCTCGGTGTCGTAGAAGACAAAACTCATCGAGGGCCTCCCGCGTTCGCCTAGGCGAACAGGTTTCCGAGTCTGAAGCGCATTGCCGATGCGCTGACCTTGTACTGTTTGGCGAGGGCGCTGACGGCGCCTTCATCATCTATGTCGAACGGCTCGCCATCGAGCGAGGCGGCAAGGAACGACTCCGGCATCAGAAGCTCGGCGGCAAACAGATTGGCCTCGATCTCCATCTCGTTGGCGCCCGTTGCCGATACGGCGTTGCGCATCAGCATCGGGAAGCCCTTATCGACATGGATTTCCTTGGTGATCTCGGCACGGTGAAGCTGCAGATGACCGAGCTCGTGCGCGATCGTGAATCGCTGGCGGTTCGGGTGATGCAGCGCATTGACGCCGACAATCGGCGTGCCGTCCTTCACGTAGATCATCCCGGACAGCTCGTCGTCGAGCGGAGAAAAACGGAGCTGCGCGCCGAGCGCCTTGGCGATCCGCTCCACCGGCACAGGCGCCGAAGTGATGCCTTGATCTTCCAAGAGCACCTGCGCTCGTTGCTGTATTTTCGTTCTCCTCTGCGGGGTCATCGATCCTCCCTTCCGGCCTTGTCTCCGGCATTTCCGTTGTGGTTGTTCTCAAGGACGCCGCCCATCAGGCTCAACACTTCCTGGCGCTGCTTGTCGGTCAGTCCTTCTCCCGATAGCGGCAAGTCCGCCGCAGCGCCGCGCTTCCGCCCTCCGCCTTGCGGGGTCAGCAATAGCTGCACCGGCGATTCGAGTTGCAGGCCGTCAGCAAGGGCAAAAAGGTGGTGGACAAGCACCTGTTGCTTTCCCCGTTCGATATTCGCGAGCGACGCGCGCGATATCCCGACCTGCTTGGCGAGTTGGTCCTGGGTCAGACCAAGACTTTTCCTCAAACCCCTGATTCTGAGGCCTAAATCTTTGTATATGCGTTCAGCGTCCATCGCCCACCTCTAAGCGCAAACACTGGACATGTCAACTTCGCAAACCTTAATGTTTATACTACAAACATTTATTGTGATGGTGAGTTTGACATATTGCCTCTGATCTGCGATAGGGGAATCGGAACGCGGGGCTTTCCGGCGCCGCACAACGCAACGCCCGGGACACATGGAGATTGTGATGGCGCACGAAGAAGTAACTCTCGAAATCGGGACGCCGAAGGGGCTGTTCAGCGGAACCTTCCCGAAGACGGTAAAGGTCGAAGATGTGATCGAGGCCGCGGTCGAAGCGAAAGGCATCGACAGCGGCGAGGCTCTGGAGCTCGTCAATAACGGCGAGGTCCTGCAGCCGGTGCAGCGCACGCTGGTCAGCTTCGGCCTCGCCGGCACCGTGTCGCTCGAACTGGTCGCGACCGGCTCGGGGGTCTGAACGATGGCCACCGCCGGCGCGCTCGTGTTTGACGAACAGTTCCGCGATCTAAAGGAGATCGCGAGCGCCCGGCCATGGCAACTCGACGATGACTTCGTATTCGGCCTGACTGCCCGCGACGGCGAAACGTACTGGCTGAAGGTCGATTGCACCGACTACCCGGCACTTCCGCCGGCATGGCACTGGTACAGCCCCGAGAGCAAGGCGATCGACCAACCTGCCGACTCGCCGAAAGGCAGCGGATTCCTCCATGGCTCCGGACGCATTTGCGCGCCGTGGAACCGCCTTGCCTACAAGAAGATCGATCCCCAGGGACCGCACGACGACTGGGACCTGAATGGCTGGCAGACGAATCCGAAGACCGGCAGATGCACGACGCTGGCAGCAATGGCGCTGCGCATTCATGTCGAGCTCAACAGCAAACGTTATCAGGGCCGGATGAGGTAGCGCGATGTTCCGGGCCCTGAAAAAGCTCTTTGCACCCAAGCCGAAATTCAAGCCCGGCCCACCGCCGCCTTCCCGGCTGGTCATCACGCGATCCTGCATCGAAGGGCTGGGCGAGTGCCTTTCCCCCGAGATTGACCGGGGCCATGAGGGCATCGCCTATCTGCTCGGACAGAGCGACGGGACCACGACGGTCGCCGTCGCCGCCATCCGCCCGAAGGCGCGGACCACGCGCGGCAGCTTCGCGGTCGAAGCGCCGGCGATGGCGCGCGTGGTAAGGGCTGCCGTTGATCGCGGCCTGCAAGTGGTTGGTCAGGTCCATACCCATCCTGGCGAGGCGTATCATAGCGACGGCGACAACGACGGCGCCAAAATCGCCTTCACCGGCTATGTCTCGGTCGTGCTACCAGACTATGGACGGCAGCTACCGGCGCTCACTGGGGCTGCGACGTATTTCTTCCAGGCCGGCAGCCGCTTCATCCCGATGGCCCCCGACGCCATCACAGTCATTTCGGGGCGGGTCGAATGAGAGACCACGAGTACTACGCCTCCCGCGATGACCGGCTGCTGCGCTATCCCGAGGCTCGCCGCCTCGACCAGACTCGCTGGATCGCGATATCGGCAGCGCCGGACTACCTTCAGACCTACGCCGGCCAGGTGGCGGTGCTGACTGCGGCCAACCTTCTTGGCCGCATGTCCCGTCGCGTCGTGCTCGATATCCCCGCGATCGCGATGGTGGCCTCTCTTCCGTGGGCGGAACACGATCTGCGGGCCTTTGCGCTGGCCCAGATGCAGGCAGCCGACCCCCGCGGCGACTATCGTGTGCGCCAAGCCCAAGAAGGCGACCATATCCTGCACCTTGGCGCGAGCGGAGCACCTGTCATCACGCACGGCAGCGGCTGGCTCGCCTATCACGGCCCCAGCTCGTCGCCGCTGCCCCTCGATGACTCGGCGAATCCTGTTGGTGCCGCCCTCGCCGTGATAGCGGCCGCCGCGCGGCTAGCGGTGAATGGATTCGACTGCGGCCCGCAGACACCTCTTCAACTCAATGCCTTTGACTGGACGCACCAAATTGGCCCAACGCCCCCCATGCCATCTTGTCCGGACTTGGGGTCGCTATGGACGGTCGGCACGGGCTCGGTCGGCACCACGATCCTTTATTTCCTGACGCTGGCGACCCGGAAGTTCTCACCGGCCCTGTTCGACGGCGACAAAGTCAAGCGCCTGAACATCACCCGTTCTCCGATCTTCGCCGACTCCGATGTCGGCGCCTCGAAAGTGATGGTCACGGCAAACCACCTACGAGCCTGTGGTATCGCGGATGTGGTCGCCGAGCCAAAGCCACTGCACGAATCGCGTCGCTGGCTCGACCGCGAGGCCGGCACCCCCGATCTCGTCATCGCCGCCGCTAATGAGCACAACGTCCGTCACCTGATAGAGTCTCAGTTCCCGCCGATCCAGATCTACGGGACCACTGGCAAGAACTGGCAGGCGTCGGTGATCCGGCATGCGCCGCTGATCGATCCATGTTCGTGCTGCCTGTTCCCGGAGGCTACATATGCTGCGACTGCATGCGCCACCGACGCTGAAGCCGTGTCCGACAAGAGTGAACAGATCGACGCCTCCTTGCCTTTCCTGTCGTTCGCCGCGGGCCTGATGGCGGCAGCCGAGATTCTGAAATTGCATGTGCCAGGCTACGTCATGAAACCCAACCGGGCCGTCCTGATGACGAAGCCAGATCTACGGCTCGTGCGCGCAGCAGTTCCCTTTAGAGACGGATGCACATGCCAAACCCGGAGTGAGACGGTTCACGCCAAAATGATTGGCGAGAGCCGATTTGCGGGCCTGTCGATCAGCGCTTGAGAGGCACAGCAATACCTTGGAGCCGGGGCTGATTATACCCAACCGCGATCCAGCGACTCCCTCCCGCACCAGCACATCGTTTCGCGGCGCGGGATTAGGCCTCCCGAACTGCCCGATATCACTATGCACCGCACAATCTCTGGAAACCATGCTAAAGGGCAGGACGTCATGTCCGCGCCCTATGCTCAGCAGCGGGGTAAAAGGGCCCTACGGCGCCCCACAGCGCCCGTGGGGCCAGTCGAGCGCTCGCCCTGCTGTGTCTCGCCCACTGCCCGCCTCAGTCGTCCTCCAGCGGCCGGTTGCGCAGGGACTCGGTCGGCAGGCCAAGCCGTTCGAGCCGGGCGATCAGCTCTTCCCGCTTCCGACGCTTGTCATCGACCCTGGCTTCGACGGCCGGCTGGACCTCAAGCATGATGGTAACGGCCCTCAGGAGCGCCGGCACGTCGCCCTTCAGCCCTTTGCGGCAGAGCGCCAGATAGGCCGCCTCGAGCCCGGCGAGGGACACCGGGCGCCCGTCGGGGGTCCGGGCCGTTACCGGCTCCGAGAGGATCGCTGCGGCATCCCTGAGATGGTCCGTGCGGGTCTTGGGCCGACCCTTCGGATTGCCCGACTGGCCCTTCTGCCACCGACTGGTTTCGGGCGGTTTGCCATAGCCGATATCGTAATCGTTAGGCATCGCCGCCTCCGTCTTTCTTCATCGCCGCGGCGATGCGGTTGAGAACGTCCACCACCTTCCGCTTTTCCTCTTCCGGATCGAAACGGTCAGCATCAGCCGTACCGGCCTCGGCCAGGATCCGGCGCTGCAGCTCCAGCGCGCGGCGGTCACCCGCCAGCGCCAGCTCGCGCAGGCGGCGGATCAGAGCCTCGCGGATCGGAATCTGATCGTCACCGCCCTGGAGCTTGACCTTGCGGCCCAGCACCCGGTTCATGTGGCTCCAGAGATCATCCTGCTTGCGCGGCCGACCGCGGGGATTACCGGACTTACCCTTCTTGAAGCGGTGCTGTGCCGGCGGGTTGGCATACCCCGCCGGCTGGTTGCTCTGATCGGTCATTCTGCAGCCTCCGCTTCGGGCGCCCTGGCATCGGTGGCGCGCGTCTCGGCCGCAGCCGCGAAGGTCTCGCCGGTGGCCTCCAGCATCGCCTCGGCGCCCGTGAGCGCTGCGTAGCGGCGGCAGATCACGTCACAGTAGATCGGGTCGAGCTCGACCAGCCGCGCGACACGGCCGGTGCGCTCGGCCGCGATCAGCGTGGTGCCCGAGCCGCCGAAGCCGTCGAGCACGATCTCGCCGCGGCGGGTGACGTCCTTGATCGCATCGGCCACCAGCGCCACCGGCTTTACCGTCGGATGCAGCGCCAGGTCCTTCTGGTTGCCGCCGAAGCTGTTCACGCCGGGATAGTCCCAGACATTGGTCCGGTAGCGCCCATGTTCACCGAGGCCGAAGGTGTTGGTGTGCTGCGCAGTGCCGACCTTCCAGACATAGATCAGCTCATGCCGGGAGCGGTAGAAGGTCCCCATGCCACCATTGGTCTTGGCCCAGACGACGAGGTTCTTCAGCTCGCTGTAGATCTTGTCGCCCGCCGCCTGCAGCTCGGCCATATGGCGCCAGTCCATGCAGGTGTAGTGGATCGCCCCGTCGAGGCTGACCGCCGCCATGGCGCCGAGAGAGGCTTCGAGGAAGGCGGTGAAGGTGTCCGCATCCATCTCGCCCGAGGCCATGGCGAATTCGCGGTGCTTTACGGTACCGGAGCCGCAGACATGGCCGTCGATCTTCACGTTGTAGGGTGGATCGGTGAACACCGCCCGAGCGCGATCGGCACCCATGAGCGCGGCATAGGTCGCCGGGTCGCGCGCGTCGCCGCAGATAAGCCTGTGCTTGCCCAGGACCCAGACGTCGCCCGGCTGGGTCACTGCCGGCCCGGACTCGGGTTCGAGCATCTCATCAGCCGGGTCCGTGGAATCTTCGTCGGCGCTATCGTCGAGCAGCAGATCGAGCTCGGCGGTCTCGAAGCCGGTGATCTCCAGGTCGAAGTCGAGATCCAGTTCGGCCAGCGCCTGGAATTCGATCTTCAGGATCTCGCGATCCCAGCCCGCGAGCTCGGCCAGGCGGTTGTCGGCGATGACATAGGCGCGCCGCTCGGCCGGCGTGAGATGGCCCAGCACGATCGTCGGCACCTCGGCGATGCCAAGCTGCTTTGCCGCCGCCACGCGGCCGTGGCCGGCGACGATGCCGCCCTTTTCGTCGATCAGCACCGGGTTGGTGAAGCCGAACTTGCGGATCGATGCCGCGATCTGCGCGATCTGCTTGTCGCTATGGGTGCGGGCATTGCCTGCGTAGGGAATGAGATCGCCGGTCTTGCGATAGGTGATCTTGAGCCGGGTGCTTTCCGGCAGGGTCTTGATGTCAGCCATTCTGGGGCCTTTCGGTTTCGCGCTGCCGGCTCGCCGTGACAGGGGCCAGCGCCCAAACGGGCGAGCCGGACAGTGCTGTTTCAGGGAGAGGCCGGACCGTCAGGTCCCCCGCGAAGGGCCGGTTTCCCGGCACAAGATCGGCAGGCCCCCCACCGATCACTTCGCGTCGTTTAATCTGGGCCGCGACTGTGGCGCAGCTCAGCTGTTCACTAGGCCGCGACTGCCGATTTCGCAGCAAAGAGTTCGAGCGCGAGGCGACCACTCGCGGTGAAGGACAGAATATGCTGCGCCTCGACGCGGAAGACTTCCGGATCGAGGCCTGCAATCTTGTAGAAATGGTGCGTCATGTGGAAGTAGACGCGGCGTTCGAACTCATCGAGATCTTCCAGCCGCAGTGCCGGAATGTCCTCGAGGCCAATCCGTGCCGCGGCTTCGACAAGACCCTGTCCGGCGACAATGACATTTACTTCGTCAACCAGAACCGGGTTCAGGAAGCCCATCGTGCAGATGGCCTCGACAATTTCGCTGATATCTTCTGCATCAAGCTCACCCATAGGCTGATAGTCACGGGTGAGCGCCTCAGGGTTCACGCGATACAGACGATCACGCAGGACCGGGTCAACCATATAGGTCTCCAGATCCAATTTCTCTTTCGCCATTGGGAATCCTTTCCATCAACTGGCAGTCACGCAAGGCGCGACAAGACAAGCTGCGAAGCACAAGCCTCTCAGCGGTTCAATCGATGTATGGAAGGCCGAACCAACATTGGGTCCTGTTGCGAAGGGCCGGGTATCCGGCAACGAGCGGAAGACCTACGATCCGTCCCACTCCGCGTTTTCGTGTGGAGGATTATTTGGTAAATCAGTGGAGTCGCGCAAGAGGCAGTCTTGAATTTTCTTACTATATTCAATGCATTAGGGCGTTTAAACGCTCTGCCTTTCGTCCGACAGAAAAACATTTCGCATAGTTTCAAGGCCTTACGCTGTGTTGCAGAAATACGTCTGTTCGAGGTAAGAACGCGCGCCTGCAAGACAGACGGAACATCATTCCAGCAGTCTGCCGACGGTCAAGTCCGGCGCCGCCGCGAGATTGTTGACCACCGTGATCATCAAATTACGCGCGCCGCGCTCAAGATCGCTCACGTGGGTCCAGTGCAGTCCCGCCTCATGCGCGAACTCCTCTTGCGACCGGCATTTCGGCTGGCGCAGGCGGCAAATTCCCGGATCCGACCTCAAGCCGGGTTATCGAATTTCGCAACCAAGTTTCGATGACTGTCTTCCGACACCAACTGGAAGTTCCCGCTGGACTTCCTTGGCCCCGCAAGCGGTAGTCGGATGACGCCGACACAGCGTTGTCGCTCGGCATCGCCGCCCGGAATTCCGGGCTCTGCCTGGTAGAAGGGCCGGAATGGATCCTGCCCGAACCAGGAGACCGACAATGGCGAAGAAGCCCAACACCAACCCCGAAACTACCAAAGCGACGAAGCTGCCGGCCAAGACCACACCTTCGGCCCGCGCCGAGAGTAAGAAGACCCGACTGATAGAAATGTTGCACAAGGACGACGGCAGCACGATCACCACGATCAGCGCGGCACTCGGCTGGCAGCCCCATACGACGCGCGCGGCCATCACCGGGTTGCGCAAGACGGGCCACAAGGTCGAAACGGCGAAGCCGGCTGACGGCAGCTCCGGGCTGATCTACCGGATCCCGTTCAAGCCCGATGCCAGTGCGAAACCGTGGAACGACGCGGAGGCGCGCCAATGAATTCGGCCGATCGGCGAGTTGCGCCAAGAGACCTGCCTGAGGCTCTTGCTGCAGTCGAAACCGCAGATCGCGCCGGCCTGCTCGGTCTCTGGCGCGAGGTGATTGGGGCACCTCCCCCAAAGAACCTCTCGCTGCCCTTCCTGCGTCGGGCGCTCGCCTTCGAATTGCAATGTCAGATGCTTGGCGGTCCCAAGGCCCGAACGATCGAGGACCTAGGCCGCATCGCCGCGGGTTCCGCATCTCGGGCGTCCGTTGGCACCAAGCTGCGCCCCGGCGCGAAGCTGGTCCGAGAATGGCAGGGCCGCACTTGGACCGTCGAGGTGATCGACGGCGGGTTCTTGATGGCCGGGGAGCGGTATGTGTCGCTCTCCGCCATTGCCAGGAAGATCACCGGGGCCCGCTGGTCGGGCCCCCGGTTTTTCGGGCTGACGGGCGACGCCGGACGGGATGCACCGCCCACCAAGCCGTCTCAGCGCGGAAAGGCAGCTTGAGATGGCGCGCCGGATCCGTTGTGCAATCTACACCCGGAAATCCTCCGAGGAAGGACTCGATCAGGACTTCAACTCGCTTGATGCCCAGCACGAGGCCTGTGCCGCCTATGTGACGAGCCAGAAGGCGGAAGGTTGGGTGCTGGTCCCGACCCGCTACGATGACGGCGGGCTGTCCGGGGGGACCATGGAGCGGCCTGCGCTGCAGCGCCTGCTCGCGGATATCGAGGCGGGGCTCGTTGATCAGATTGTCGTCTACAAGATAGACCGACTGACCCGGTCGCTCTCCGACTTCGCGAAAATTGTCGATCGGCTTGATGCAGCCGGCGCCTCCTTCGTCTCGGTCACGCAGTCCTTCAACACCGCCACCAGCATGGGACGGCTAACGCTGAATATGCTCCTCAGCTTCGCGCAGTTCGAGCGCGAGGTGACAGCGGAACGGATCCGCGACAAGATCGCCGCCTCGAAGAAGAAGGGGCTCTGGATGGGCGGCACAGTTCCCTTCGGCTACCAGCCTGACGGCCGCAGCCTGAAGATCGACGAGACCGAAGCGCCAATCGTCCGCCGCATCCATGACCTCTATTACGATCTCGGCTCGGTCCGCGCAGTCGCCGAACGTGCGGAAGAACTTGACTATCGAACGCGGTTGCGGTCGTTCGCGAAGGGCACATCGACCGGCGGCACATCATTCAGCCGCGGGCACATCTATCAGATCCTGAGGAATCCGCTTTACGCCGGCCGCATCCGGCACCGGGATAAGATCTATGACGGGCAGCATCCCGCAATCATTGACCCTGCGGCATGGGACGAAATGCAAGAACGTCTTGCCTCCGAAGCGGCCCGAACCCGCGGTCGGTCGAACGCGACGGAACGCTCGCCCTTGGTCGGCAAGCTCTTCGATGAGACCGGAGATCGGTTGACCCCGAGCCATTCTCGGAAAAACGGCAAGCGTCTGCGCTACTACATCTCGCGCAGGTTGGTGACCGACCGGCGTGAGAAACACGCCGATGCATGGCGGTTGCCGGCCCGGGATCTTGAGAACGGATTAGCACGGATTCTGCGGGATCACCTGCGCAAACCCACCTTGGTGACCGATCTGGTCCGGGGCATCACGGCCTCTGAGGTCCCCGCGCTGCAGGAGAAGCTTCTGCAAGTCGCGAATAATTGTGACCCAGAGGGCAGCGCTGACTTCTGGGCACCGCTGTTGCGCCGCGCCGATCTTGCGCAGGGTAGCATCCTCTTGCGGCTCGACCGGAAGGTTCTGGCGGAACGGCTTGGCATCGCGCCGGATCGGATTGAAAGCTCGGCCCGACGGATTCCCGCATCCTTTCAGATGCAACGTCGAGGTGTCGAAGCACGCATCATTCTCGGTAGCGCGGTCCCGCGGGTCGATCCAGTGCTTGCGAAGAACATCCTGACTGCACAACGATGGTACGCGGCCATTAAGGACGGCGCCTCCTTCGGCGACCTTGCTATTCGAGAGAAAACCACCTCGAGCCGCATCCAGCAGATGATCGGTCTCGCCTTCCTCGCCCCAGATATTCTGGATCAGGTGGCAGCGGGTAGCCAGCCCGTTGCCTTCACATCGGAATGGTTCAAGCGAAGGCAGCTGCCCCTGGAATGGGATATGCAGCAGCGCGTTTTTGGTAGTCTCTGACTTTTCATTTCCCTGCAAAATCGCATAATAATAAAAGCTTGGACTGCAACGCCGATCTCTTCTCATTGCTCGCCAATGTATATCGCTCGTCCGGCGTCAGAGCCCGAGCAGAGAAGATGTGTCTAGCTGAACCGGGACAGCGCGCCGCGGCCGGAGGCGTCACTGGGCCTGCGCGGGGTCCAACTCCGGTCACATGCAATCAGCAAACTGCCACTTTTTCTCTGTAGGGATAAAACTGCATTTCATAGAATTGACTCGCGGGGCAAACTAGTCTAAATCTCTGTATATGGCTTACAGAGGATTTCCCCATGAGGCTCGCGGAGCTCTCCGACATTCACTCCGGCTACACGGCGCGCGGCAGGCTCGATCCGCTGCCGGAGGGTGGCATGCCGGCGCTGCAGCTGCGTGACGTCGGGGCTAGCGGTGAGGCGCCCGGCCCGGACTTCCAGAGGTACGACCTGGACAAGCTGTCCGACCGATACTTTGTCCGCGGCGGCGAGGTTGTCTTTCGATCGCGTGGCGAGCCGAACGCCGCGGCGGCCATTCCCGCTTCGCTGCCGGAGCCCGTCGTGGTCATCGTCCCATTGGTGATCATTCGCCCCGACAGGGACCGAGTTCTCCCCGAATACGTGGCATGGGCCATCAACCAGCCCGATGCGCAGCGCAGGCTCGGCGCGGAGGCACAGGGCACAAGCCTCAGGATGATCCCGATGACAGTCCTCGAGAACCTCGAGATCGCCGTCCCCGACCTGCCCACACAGAAACGTATCGTCGAACTTGATGCCCTCGCTCGGCAGGAGGGGCAACTGCTCCGACAGCTCGCGGCGCGCAGGGAAACGCTCGTAAGCGCCATTCTCGGCGATGCCGCGAAGGCCGCCGACCAGAAGGAAATTGCCTGATGACCGATCAGATTACCCAGCAGCAGATCAACCAGACCGCCTGGGCGGCCTGCGACACCTTCCGGGGCGCCGTCGATGCCGGCCAGTACAAGGACTACATCCTCGTGATGTTGTTCCTGAAGTACATTTCGGACCTCTGGAACGACCACCTCGAGACTTACCGCAAGCAGTATGGCGACGATGAGGCCCGCATTCGTCGCCGGCTCGAGCGCGAGCGGTTTGTCCTGCCAGAGGGCGCCAGCTTCTACGACCTGCACGCCAAGCGGAACGAGCCCAATATCGGCGAATTGATCAACATCGCTCTTGAGGCGATCCAGGACTCGAACCTCGCGAAGTTGGATGGCGTCTTCCGCAACATCGACTTCAACTCCGAGGCCAATCTCGGCCGCCCGAAGGATCGCAACCGCCGCCTCAAGAACCTCCTTGAGGACTTCGCCAAGCCTGCTCTCGACCTGCGCCCGTCGCGGGTGACCGAAGACATCATCGGCGAGTGCTACATCTACCTGATCTCTCGCTTCGCTTCGGACGCCGGAAAGAAGGCGGGCGAATTCTTCACACCGGCGCCGGTTTCGCGGCTTCTGGCCAAGCTTGCGGCGCCGCAGCCCGGTAACACGATCTGCGACCCCGCCTGCGGTTCCGGCTCGCTGCTGATCCAGGCTTCGCAGGAGGTCGGGTCCGAGAACTTTGCCCTATACGGGCAGGAGGTGAACGGGGCGACATGGGCGCTGGCCCGGATGAACATGTTCCTGCATGCCAAGGACGCCGCCCGCATCGAATGGTGCGACACGCTCAACAGTCCGGCGCTGGTCGAGGGCGACCACCTGATGCGGTTCGACGTGGTGCTCGCAAATCCACCGTTCTCGCTTGACAAGTGGGGCGCGGAGGATGCGGACAGCGACCAGTACAATCGCTTCTGGCGTGGCGTGCCGCCCAAGTCCAAGGGCGACTACGCCTTCATCACCCACATGATCGAGATCGCCAAGCGGCAGTCCGGTCGCGTGGCGGTGATCGTGCCGCATGGCGTCCTGTTCCGGGGCGGGGCCGAGGGGCGCATCCGCCAGCAGCTGATCGAGGAGAACCTGCTCGACGCTGTCGTCGGCCTGCCCGCGAACCTGTTCACCACCACGGGGATCCCGGTCGCCATCCTGATCTTCGACCGCTCGCGCGAGGAAGGCGGCGCGAACGCAGACCGGCGCGACGTGCTGTTCATCGACGCCAGCAAGGAGTTTACGCCGGGCAAGACACAGAACGTGATGGACGAGACGCATGTGGCCAAGGTGCTGGAGACCTACGCCACCCGCGCCGAGGTCGAGCGGTATTCGCACCGGGCAAGCCCCGAGGAGATCGCCGAGAACGGATACAACCTCAACATCCCCCGCTACGTCGACACCTTCGAGCCGGAGGAGGAGATCGACGTGGCCGCCGTGCAGAAGGACATCCTGCGGATCGAAGGCGAGCTGGCCGAGGTTCGGGCGAAGATGGCCGGATACCTGAAGGAGCTCGGCGTTGAGGTTTGATGCTCCCCAAGGTTGGACCCTCGTGCCATTGTCCGAAGTCGCCACCGTTCAAACGGGACTGGCGATGGGCAAAGCGGTGAACAGTGAAGCGCTGGAATTGCCTTATCTGCGGGTGGCGAATGTTCAGGACGGGCACCTCGATCTCGAGGTAATCAAGACAGTTACGGTTTCTCCAAGCGATGTAGACCGGTTCTCGCTCCAACCAGGGGATGTGCTTTTTACGGAAGGCGGAGATTTCGACAAACTGGGTCGCGGGACGGTCTGGCGTGGAGAGATCCCGAATTGCCTGCACCAGAACCATGTGTTCGCTGTCAGACCATCACCTTCGAAGTTGCTGCCCGAGTTTCTCGCGGCGCTTGCCTCGTCTGCTCATGGGCGGCGCTATTTCCAGCTGTCATCCAAGCAGAGCACTAATCTGGCGAGCATCAACTCCACTCAGTTGAAGGAATTCCCTGTCCCACTGCCTTCACTCGATCTGCAGCGCAAGATCACCGAGATCCTGCGGACCTGGGATAAGGCGCTCGAAAAGCTAACTGCCCTCCGCGCGCTGAACATCCGCCGCCGAATCTGGCTCCGGACCCATCTGTTTACCGGCAAGGTCAGGTTGCCCGGCTTCACGGGTGAGTGGCGCGTTATCCCGCTGAGCGAAGTTCTCCACGAGCATTGCTCGAAATCGACCGGCGCGGAGGCGGTCTATTCGGTCTCGGTCCACAAGGGGCTGGTGAACCAGGTAGAGCATCTCGGCCGATCGTTCTCGGCTGCGAACACCGACCACTACAACCGCGTCCTTCCGGGCGACATCGTCTATACCAAGAGCCCCACGGGCGATTTCCCGCTCGGCATCATCAAGCAGAGCAAGATCGACCGCGAGGTCATCGTCTCGCCGCTCTACGGGGTCTTCACCCCGCAGACTTACGCGCTTGGCGTGATCCTCGACGCGCTCTTCGAGTCTCCGCTGGCCGCGCGCAACTACCTCCACCCCCTCGTGCAGAAGGGCGCCAAGAACACGATCGCAGTTACAAACAGCCAGTTCCTCGAAGGCAAGCTCCGTCTCCCGATGGACCCAGCGGAACAGGCCGCCATCGCCGACATCGTGACCGCCTCTCATGCGGAGTGCGCCGGCATCGACGCAGAGATCGAAGCCCTGAGCCGCCAGAAGCGCGGCCTCATGCAGAAGCTGCTGACAGGCGAGTGGCGGGTGAATTCAGAGAAGGAATTGGCATGAAGGTTCTCGGATTTCGCGGCGACCCGAAGGCGCCCCGCTATGCAGTCGTGTCGGAGGTGGGCGACACCTACACGCTGGAGAACGCCGCCAGTGACAACAAGCTGTCCGTCCCTGCTTCGATCGGTGAGGACGCCGATGCCGAACGGCTGGACTGGCTTTACCGCGAAATCCTCGCGATCTTCGACGCCCACCCAGGCATCGAGAAGGTGATGATCAAGCAGAACGAATACACGCAGAGCGACACCAAGGCGAAGCGCAAGTCTGCGCATGCCGATGCCGCCGTCGTGCTCGCCTGTGCGCATCGCGGCATCCCGGTCGAGCTGAAGATCTACTCGTCGATGCCCACGACGAGCAAGGACACGAAGCAGCACGCCGAGACCCGGGTCGGAAAGACCGACAAGTACTGGGACAACAAGATGGCGGACGCCGTCAATGCGGCATGGTGGGGGCTGCGCCAGCCATGAACCAGCTTGTCCCTGTCACCCTCACACCCGGCATGAACCTCTACAAGTACCACCTTGTCAGCAGGATCGGCCGTGGAAGCTTCGGCGAGGTCTGGCTCGCGCACGATCTGGCGGTGCAGCGCGAGTACGCGGTCAAGATCCTCCAGCCTGGGGTGTCAGTGGACGAGCGGCTGCGTGAAGCCCAGATCGGCAACCGGCTCGAGCACAACAACCTCGCGTATGTCCACCAGGCCGATGTCGTGCCGATATCGGGGGAGCATGCTGTCATCCTCGCCATGGACTACCAGCCTAGCGGCTCGGTCGAGACGTTGGCGAATCCGGCCGGCTATCTGCCGCTTCCCGCCGTCCTGCGGATCGCTCGAGATATTCTGCAGGGGCTGGAGTATCTCCATGCGCGCAGTTTTTACCACAACGATATCAAGCCAGGGAACATCCTGCTGGGGCCCCAGCAGCAGGCCATGTTGTCGGATTATGGGATCACTGGCGTGTCATCGAACGGTGCCCCGGTCGCGGCCCCGAATGCCTACGTTCTCCACCGTGCACCGGAAGTCCTCACGACCGGAAACATCGGCGTCAGTTCGGACATCTTCCAGGTCGGGATGACCCTTGCGAGGTTGCTGATCCACCTGGACCATTTGCGTGCAGTCCGCTCCAGCATCGGCACGGCGCAGTACGAAAAGGACATTGCGTCGGGGAAGCTGCTTCAGGCAAAGGACTTCGGGTGCCACATCCCAGCGGCAGTTCGGCGCGTGATCCTGAAAGCCGTCCATCCTGATCCGGCCAAACGGTACACTAGCGCGCTCGAGATGCGGCGCTCGCTCGAGAAGCTGGACTATCCCGGGCACTGGACCGTCGACGCTGCCGGCAATGAGGTCGGCAAATGCGGGACCTACGAGTTCTCGCACTCGGTCTCGCCTGTGGCAGGCGGGATGTTCGACGTGACCTGCAGCAAGCGCAATGTGGTCTCCGGCAATACTCAGCGCGTCACCCAGTTCTGCAAGCGGGGTCTAACCCAGAAGCAGGCGGAAAAGGTCGTCGCGGATTTCAAGCAATTCGTGGTGACCGGGAAATGACCTTCAACGCCACCGAGAAACACCAGTCCCAGGTTCCGGCGCTGCAGTTGCTGGTTGCGCTTGGGTTCACGCCGCTCTCGCAGGAGGAGGCGCTTCGCCTGCGCGGCGGGCGTCTGCGGAACGTGGTGCTGGACGATGTGCTCGCTGAGCAACTCATGCGCATCAACCGATTCACGCATCGCGGCCGCGAGTATGGGTTCGATCTTGAGGATGCGCACGAGGCGATGCGGCGGCTGAAGCCCACGCCAGATCGGCTGAAGGGGCTGCGCGGCACGAACCAGGACATCTACGACACGCTCGTCCTCGGCACGACCATCACGAAGTCCATCGACGGCGACTCTAAGAGCTACTCGTTCCGCTACATCGATTGGGAGCGGCCGGAGAACAACGTCTTTCACGTCACGGCAGAGTTCTCGGTCGAAAGGACCGCATCGAGCCAGACCAAGCGCTGCGACATCGTCGCGTTCGTGAATGGCATCCCGATCCTGGTGATCGAGAACAAGCGGCCGACCGAAAGCCTGAAGAAGGCGGACAGCCAGCTGATCGGCTACCAGAACGAGGACAATATCCCGCAGCTCTTCCACTTCGCTCAGCTGCTGATCGGCATGAACCGGAACGAGGCGCGCTACGCGACCGTAGGGACGCCGCGGAAGTTCTGGCAGACTTGGCGCGACGAGGAAGACACCGACGAGGCCATCGCGCCCTTTGCCAACCGCGTGCTCACCGCGGCGGAGAAGGACGCCATCTTCTCCCGTGATTTCGCGGGCGCGCGAGCCTATTTCGACGCGCTGGCCGCTGAGGGCGAGCGCACGGTCACGGTTCAGGACCGGACGGTGTACGCGCTGTGTCGCCCCGAGCGAATGCTCGATCTCATCCGCCGTTTCACCGTATTCGATGGCGGCGTCCGCAAGGTTGCTCGCCATCAGCAGTTCTTCGGGATCCGGCGCGCGGTCGAGACGGTCAAGCAGCACGATGTCAGCGGCGCCCGCAAGGGTGGCGTGATCTGGCATACCCAGGGCTCGGGCAAGTCGCTCACCATGGTGATGCTGGGGCGCTCGCTTGCTCTCGAGCGCAGCATCGAGAACCCGCGGATAATCATCGTCACGGACCGCGACGATCTCGACAAGCAGATCAAGGACACCTTCAAGTCCTGTGACCTCGAGCCGGTCCGCGCGACGAGTGGGGTGCATCTGCTGGAGCTCGTCCACAACAAGGCTCCGCTGGTCACCACGATCATCAACAAGTTCGACACGGCGCTGAAGAACAGCAAGCTGGTGGACGAGGATCCCAACATCTTCGTGCTGGTCGACGAAAGCCACAGGACGCAGACGGGTCGCTACGGCGGCCACAGCCAGTTCGCCGCCAAGATGCGGCGCCTTCTGCCCAAGACCTGCTACCTCGGCTTCACCGGCACGCCCCTACTTAAGAAGGAGAAGAACACGCTGTCGACCTTCGGGCGGCTGATCCACCGCTACGCGATCGACGAGGCGGTCGCCGACGGCGCCGTCGTGCCGCTGCTCTACGAGGGACGGCTTGTCGAGCAGCAGGTCTCGGGCACTGTGATCGACCGATGGTTCGAGAAGATCAGCGAGGGGCTCACCGAGGACCAGAAGCGTGATCTGAAGCGGAAGTTTTCCCGGATGGACGCTCTGGCCAAGACCGACCAAGCCATCCGAGCCAAGGCCTTCGACATCTCCGAGCACTATCGCCAGCACTGGCAGGGGACCGGCTTCAAGGCGCAGCTCGTTGCCCCGTCCAAGGCGGCGGCGGTCCGCTTCAAGGAGGTTCTCGACGAGATCGGCCACGTCTCGAGCGCGATTGTCATCTCGCCTCCGGACGAGAACGAAGGCAACGAGGAGGTCGACCAGGAATCCAAGGACCTCGTGCGCCGCTTCTGGTCGCAGATGATGGCGAAGTACAAGACCGAGGAGGAGTACAACCGCCAGATCATCGATGCATTCAAGGGCTCCGGCGATCCGGAGATCCTGATCGTCGTCTCCAAGCTTCTCACCGGCTTCGACGCCCCCCGGAACACGGTGCTCTACGTCTGCAAGTCCCTGAAGGAACACAATCTCCTGCAGGCGATTGCGCGCGTGAACCGTCTGTACGAGGACGGTGGCACGGAGAAGCAGTTCGGTTTCATCGTCGATTACGAGGGGCTGCTGGGCGAGTTGGACAGCGCCCTGACGACCTATAGCGCCTTCGAAGGTTACGAGGCCGCGGACCTCGCAGGGACGGTGCACGATGTCCGGGAGGAGATCCGCAAGCTACCCCAGCTGCACGATCAGCTTTGGGACCTTTTCAAGCCGGTGAAGAACAAGAAGGACATGGAACAGTTCGAGCAGCACCTCGCTGACGAGGCGCTGCGCCACGAGTTCTACGCGCGCCTCAAGGCATTCAGCCGCTGCCTGCACATCTCGCTCTCGTCCGACAAGCTGTTCGATGTCTTCGACGAGGCAAAAATCGATGCTCTGAAGCGCGACTGGAAACAGTTCTCCGAACTCAAGCGCTCGGTCCAGCTCCGCTACCAGGAGACGGTCGATGTCCGCGAGTTCGAGCCGAAGATTCAGAAGCTGCTCGATGACCACGTTGTGGCGATGCCTGCCGAGACCATCATCGAGGTGGTCAACATCAACGATCCCGACGCGCTGAAGGCTGTCGTCGAGGAGACTGGCGTCTCAGAAGCCTCGAGGGCAGACCGCATCGCCAGCGCAACCCGGCGGGCAATCACCGAGAAGATGGATGAGGACCCGACGTTCTACAAAGAGTTCTCCGAGCTGCTCGAAGAAACCATCCGCGCCTATCGCGAGAAGCGGCTGTCCGAGCGCGACTACCTGAACAGCGTCGTGAACCTCGCGAGCAAGGTCGGACGCAAGGACCGGGGCCGGGGTGTTCCGGAAAGCATCCGGGGCGATGAGGATGCACAGGCGTTCTTCGGGATTCTGGACGGTCAGCTGAAGACCGCAGGAGACGTGCTGGTTGGAGGCGAGGATGCAGCAAACATCGCTCAACAGATCATCGACATCATCAAGTCGCACCTGATCGTGGACATCTGGTCGAACGAGGTCGCCCAAAACAATCTGCGGAATGCAATCGATGACTACTTCTTCGACGTCCTGCGCGACGAAAAGAGCGTAGACCTCCCCGTGGAGGTGCTCGACGAGCTCGAGTTGAAGATCATGGATCTCGCCCGGGCCAGGTTCGCGGCATGACACGGGAGTTGCACTACCTGCAGTACGGCGCGCAGGAGATCCAATACGAGATCGTCCGCCGCCCGAGGAAGACACTGGAGATCTCCGTCGAGCCGGATGCATCGGTGGTGATCGCGGCCCCGGAGGACTCGACGCTCGACGCCATCGAAGCCAAGCTGCGGAAGCGGGCAGCTTGGGTGACGAGGCAGCAGCGGTACTTCTCCCAGTTCCTGCCGCGGACGCCGGAGCGCAGGTTCGTCGCCGGAGAGACGCATCTCTACCTGGGGCGGCAGTATCGGCTGAAGGTCGTCCCGCATGTCCAAGAGAGCGTGAAGCTGATCCGCGGCTACATCGTCGTGCAGACTCACCGGCCTAACCGGCCTGAGATCACGCGCGAACTTGTCGAGGCATGGTACCGGGACCGGGCCCACATCAAGTTTCCAGAGCGCATCAAACTCTGTCTCGGCCACTTCCCGAACCCCGAGGCATTTCGGCCGAAAGGTCTCATCGTGCGTCAGACCAGGAAGCGATGGGGGTCCATGTCGCCGGCCGGACGCTTGCTGCTCAATCGCCGCCTAGTACAGGCACCGGTCGATGCCATAGACTACGTGATCACCCACGAGCTCTGTCACGTGGCGGAGCCCCATCACGGAACGGCGTTCTTCGAACTCCTCGACAAAGTATTGCCTGACTGGGAACGACGGAAGCAGAGGCTAGAACGGGCGATGGCCTGAAACCTTCCGAGACTGACCGTAGCCGATCAAAGTCCACGCCAGCTTGCTGGTGCCCTGAAGTCAAGTCCAGCGCCCGTAGCCACGGCCGGAAACCGTATCGCGCCAAATGCCAAACAGAGACTCGCCCCATTTTGAGCGTTTATTTCGCCTGCAATTTCAAGTCTCTAGGGGGCAGCTCGCCTCGTATGTCGCGGGAACTGCGCCACAATACGCGAGGCGTAAAATCGTTTAAAATCAATAGATTATGTGGTGGCGGACAGAGAGGGATTCGAACCCTCGAGACGGTTCCCCGCCTACACACTTTCCAGGCGTGCGCCTTCGACCACTCGGCCATCTGTCCGTGGCGCGGTGTTTACAAGGGGTTGAGGGCGATATGCAAGGGGGGCGTTGGGGGAAATTCGCGCTAATCGGCCAGGTGCAGGTTCACGCGCCGGTTCTGCTTGCCCTTGTTCTCGATCTTGCCAAGCGTGACGCGGCCGATCTCGCCCGTTCGCGCGACATGGGTGCCGCCACAAGGCTGGAGGTCCACCTGCCCCTCGCCCTCTCCGATACGGACAAGGCGCACCCGGCCCTGCCCCATCGGGGGTTTTACCGACATCGTCTTGACCAGCCCTGGATTGGCGGCCAGTTCTTCATCCGTGATCCAGTCATCGGTGACGGCCAGGTCGCGCGCAATCAGGTCGTTCAGCGCGGTCTCGATCGCGGCGGGGTCCGTCGGCGGCTCCGGCATCATGAAGTCGAGCCGGCCCTTCTCCGCCCCGATCTGGCCGCCGGTGACCGGCAGCGGGATCACGACCGAGAGGAGATGGAGCGCGGTGTGAACGCGCATGTGGCGGTAGCGGCGGTCCCAGTCGTGCCTCTGGATCACCTCGGCACCGACCGGCGGCAGGGGGCCAGGGTCGGAGGGGATAAGGACGACGGCAGCGCCCTCGCCTTTCACGGCTGTCGCGACGGCGATCTCGGCACCCTCATGGACCAGCACCCCGCCATCGCCCGGCTGCCCGCCCGAGGTTGCATAGAAAATCGTCTGGTCAAGGACGATCCCTCCGTCGGGCGTATGGGCCACGATCCGGCCGGGCGCTTCGCGCAGATAGGCGTCGGAGCGAAACAGAAGCTCGGTCAATGGCCGTCATCCTCATCCGAAGGATCGTTGTGGATCAGGCGGGGGTCGGTCATGGGCTTTTCAACGGTCGTGGCCGCAGTGCCGACGCCCGCTGCCTTGGGCTTGCCCTCGCCCCAAAGCGCCTCGGGGTTGCGGATCCAGAGGTCGCGCTGCGCGAAGGGGATCTCGATCCCCTCCTCGGTGAAGCGGCGGGCGATCTCGTGGTTGACCTCGGATTGCACCGCCAGCTTGTAGTTCACGTCCGACAGGATCATCCGAACCTCGAAATCGAGTGAATCCGCCCCGAAGCCGGTGAAAACGACCCCCGGCGCGGGGTCGACCAGCACCATGGGCTGGGCCTCCGCGATCTCCCTCAGGATCGTCTCGACCCGCCGGGTGTCGGTGCCATAGGCGACGCCGACCTTCAGGATCAGCCGGCCCGTCAGGTTGCCGCGCGTGAGGTTCGTGACAACGCCTGAGACCAGATCCCCGTTCGGCACGATCACGTCGGTGCGGTCGAAGGTCTCGATCCAGGTGGAGCGGACGGAGATGCCCTTGACGATGCCGAACTGGCCGTTGACCTCGATCATGTCGCCTTCGGAGATCGGCCGCTCGATCAAAAGGATGATGCCTGAGACGAAGTTCTGCACGATGTTCTGAAGGCCGAAACCGATCCCGACCGAAAGCGCGCCTGCGACAATAGCAAGCGACGACAGGTCGAGCCCGGCAGCCGTGACCGCGACGACACCCGCCAGGAAGATCCCGACATAACCCACCCCGGCGGCCACCGCGTTCTGCACGCCCTTTTCAAGCTTGGTGCGCGGCAGGACCGAGGATTTGAGCGCGCTCTGAAGAAGCCGCGTCGCGAGGTAGCCCAGCACGAAGACCGCGACCAGCGTCAGGAACGAGGTGGGCGAAATGCGCGCGCCCCCCAGCACGATCCCCTCGCGGAAGCGCGTCCAGGCCTCTGTCAGGTCGGCGGTGCGCGCGCCCCAGATCAGCGCCAGAGCCGGGATCGCGGCGATGGAGAGGATCGTCCCGATCAGGACCGGCACCAGCGCCTCGCGCCCTTCTTCGCCGGAACGGGTGGCGATCAGGTAGAGATCGGTCAGGAACCGGTTGAGGACGATCACAAGCCCCACCAGCGCCAGCGTCCCGAGCGCGGGCCAGATCAGCGCGTTGGCCGCCGCCACATAGCCGACCACCCCCAGAAGCGGAGAGATGATGGATGCCGCCACCAGAGCCGTGCCGAACATCGGCTGGATGCGGTCGCGCAGCGGTCCGGCCTCGCCACCCTTGGCGCCGTCGCGGCGGCGGATGAGGTGGCCGAGGCGGAACAGGAACACCGCGACCAGCACGACGACCGGAAACTCCCAGACCGACTGCGCGGCCTGCGACAAGGGCGGGCGCACGTCGGTTGCAAAGGCGACGCGCATGACCTCGATCGCGGCGGCAAAGCCAAGCATGCTCGAATGGAAACGCGCCTCGGCGGGGCGGTCCACGACCAGCGGGGCCGACGTCCCACCGGCGAAGACCGAGGCCCCAAGCCAGCGCGCCACGAACAGCACCGCCGCCGCATCGGGCAATGCGCGGATCAGTTCACCGGACCGCAACCCCGTCATGCCCGTCGCACGGACCGCCATGACCAGCAGAAACACTCCCAGGACCGGCACCAGCACCTGCCCCAGCGACAGGATGGAGGCCGCGACATCCCGGCTCCGCATCGAGGCCGAATGGCGCAGCCGCATCGTCAGCCTTTCGATGAAGGCCGGCGCCCGCAGCACCAGGAAACCCGCGACGACAAGGTAAAGGATGATCGCGGGCAGGTTGTTGCGCAGTTCCGTCCGCCGCGCTGGATTTTCCCAGGCCTCCACCGTCTCGTTCCAGAGGGTCTTGAGCCCCTGGGTCAGGACGGCGGCCCCGGCGGGCCAGTTGACCGGGTTCACCGGCGAGGGCGACAGCTTGAGCAGCGCGTCCGCCTGCCGTTCGCGGATCCGGGTGTCGATTTCCTTGATGATGCCTTCGGCACGGCTGCGCGCCTCTTCGGCGGCGATCCCCGGCGCCTGAAGCTTGTTGAGCTGATCGTTAAGCTCGGATCGGCGGGCCGCGATCTCGCGCGCCTCGGACTGGCCTTCCTCGGGCGCGGGACCAAGGGCCGCGATCTGGTTGCGCAGCGTCTCGATCCGCTGCTGGTTCGCGGTCTGCGCCGCGGTAAAGCGCGTGCGCCAGTCGACGATACGGTCGCGAAGCTGCTCAAGCGCCTGGTTGGAGGCGCGGTCGGCCTCCAGCACCTGTTCGGCAAGGTCGGCGTCCTTCCCCCATTGCTTGTAGTCGGGCGCCACGGCCTCCTGCGCGCTCGCCACGCTCGGCGCCAGCAAGACGGCCGCCGATGGGGCCGAAAGCGCCGCCAGCAAGACAAACAGCAGAAGTCGCAGGGCGCGCATCAGCCTTCGAAGACCGAGGGCAGGTCCCGCTGTTCCATGTCAAGCCAGCCGGGAACGGGCAAACCCTTGGCGCGCAGGAAATCGGGATTGAAAAGCTTCGACTGGTAGCGGTTGCCGTAGTCGCACAATACCGTGACGATGGTGTGGCCCGGGCCCATCTCTTGCGCCATGCGGATCGCGCCCGCGACGTTGATCCCGGAGGAGCCGCCAAGGCACAGCCCCTCCTCCGACAGCAGGTCGAACACGATGGGCAGCGCCTCGCTGTCGGGGATGCGCCAGGCCATGTCCGGGGTCATCCCCTCCAGGTTCGCGGTGATCCGCCCCTGCCCGATCCCTTCGGTGATCGAAGAACCCTCGGCCTTCAGCACGCCAGAGGTATAGTAGCTGAAAAGCGCCGCACCCTCCGGGTCCGCGAGGCCGATCTTCACCCCCTTGGGCTGCAGCGCCATCGCGACCCCCGCGAGCGTCCCGCCCGATCCGACCGCGCAGACGAAACCGTCGACTTTGCCGCCGGTCTGTTCCCAGATCTCCGGCCCCGTGGTTTCGAGGTGCGCCTGACGGTTGGCCACGTTGTCGAACTGGTTGGCCCAGATTGCCCCGTTCGGTTCGCTTTGCGCCAACGTGGCGGCAAGGCGGCCGGAATAGCGGACGTAGTTGTTGGGGTTGGAATAGGGCGCCGCCGGCACCTGCACCAGGTCGGCGCCCGCCAGGCGGAGCATGTCCTTCTTTTCCTGGCTCTGCGTCTCGGGAATCACGATGACGGTTCGGAAGCCCAGCGATGCGCCCACCAGCGCCAGCCCTATGCCGGTGTTTCCGGCTGTCCCCTCGACGATCGTGCCGCCGGGCTTCAGCAAACCCTTCGCCACCGCGTCCTGAATGATGAAGAGGGCGGCGCGATCCTTGACCGACTGGCCGGGGTTCATGAACTCCGCCTTGCCGAGGATTTCGCAACCCGTCAGCTCGCTGGCCCGACGCAGGCGCACCAGGGGTGTGTTGCCCACCGCTTCCGCCAGATCCTTGTGAATGCGCATAAGCCCCTCTCCCCGTTCGTTGGTCCATACCTAGGACGGTGAGCGCTGGACCTCAAGCCCCGGAACGTAGCACCTCCCGGATCGCCGCACGGCGGCGGGCCAGGGCCATCCCCAGAAGCAAAAGCGCGCCGTTCACAACCTCGCCGCTGTCCATCAGCGCCATGAAGTCGTCGAAGGACACAAGATGCGCGCGGATGTCCTCGGCCTCCTCCTCGGCGCCGCCAAGGCCGGCCGCCGTGTCGGGAAGGTCGGCCAGGCCGATGTAGGTGTAAAGGAACTCCGCCTTGGAGCCGGGCGTGGGGTAATAACCCGCCACTTCGATCAGCTCGGACAATGCCAGGCCCGCCTCTTCCTGCGCCTCGCGGCGAACGGCCTCCTGTGGGGTTTCATCCGCGTCGATCTGGCCAGCGATCGCCTCGACAAGCCAGGGTTCGGCGTCGCCGCGCGCAAAGGGGCCCATGCGGAACTGCTCGATCAGCAAGACCCGGTCGCGGGCGGGATCGTAGGGCAGGACCACCGCCGCATCGTTCGAGATGAAGGCCGTGCGATCGACGGTTTCGCTCATGCTGCCGTCGAAGCGGCGGAAGCGCAGATCGTAATCCTCCACCGCGAAGAAATGCGCGTAGGGCTGGCGCCAGCCCTCCACCACGATGTCGCCGGGGCCCGCGTGGCGGCGCAGACGCGTCGGGCCGCCCGTTCCGGCGCGCAGACGCGACGCCGCGCGGACCAGCATCCGGCCATAACGCCGGTGGACCTCTTCGGACGGAACGCAGCCCTGCAGGCGCATCACATCCGCCGCCGCCTCGACCGTCACCGGCCCCCAGCGCCGCACCCAATCCTCAAGCCGCCAAGGCGCGCCGGGCTGCCAGCGCGCATCGATCGGAAAATAGACCCGCGCCGTCACGCGGTCGCCCTGCGCCTCGACCGTCAGGTCGCGCGTGCGGTAGATGAACCCGCCCTCGTAATGATCAAGGCGCGCGATGTCCTCCGGGCCGAGCCCCTCGACCAGCACGCCGTCGGCCCCCGCGCCGCCCTCGGCGATCAGGGGAAAGTTCTGCCCTGCGGCCCAGAACACCGAATGTCCGGGAAGCCGTGCGGGACGGGCAGAGACGTCGCGCCCCAGCACCGCCGACAGAAGCGGTCGGTGACAAAGCGTGCCGTAGAAAAACAGGTTCGCCAAAGTCTCACTTCCAGCGCTTCGCGGCCCATTCGGTCAGCATCCCGGCAAGGCCGCCCCCGACCAGAAGCACGGTCGCCACGTCGGGGAAGAACAGATAGGCACCATAATCGACGAAGAAGCGCGCCACATCGACGACCGCCTCCATCGGCCCGTCGTACATGTTTCGCATGGTCTGGCGCAGCATCGCCTCGAAGGCGAAGATGAACAGCGCCCAGGCGGCGGTGACCACGGCGGTCTTCATCCCGGCGCCGACGGATTGGTAGTATCCCTTGCCCGCGGTGGGGCCCATCACCATCCAGCCGCAAACCACGCCCACAAGCGCGGCGACCGCCGACATATAGCCGAAGTTGGTGCTTTCGGGCATATGGGGCTTCACGATCTCGGCCGTGAAGAACGCCATGAGCGCGAAAGCCATCGCCCCGAAAAGCTTCGCAGCCGTCGGCATCAGTTCGACGGCCTAGTGACGGTGATCTGCGTCACGTCGCAGTTGCCCCCATGAAAGGCCCCCGCGCAGGACGTAAGATAGAAGTTCCACATCCGCCTGAACCTTTCATCAAAACCGATCTTCGCGACCTCTTCCCAGCGGGCATTGAAGGTCTCGTGCCACCTACGCAGGGTCTGACTGTAGCTTTCGCCGAATTCGAGCGATCCGACAAGCCCAAGACCGGCCCGGGAAATCTCCCGCCTCAGCGCCGACGGGCTGGGCAGCATGCCGCCCGGGAAGATGTATTTCTGGATGAAGTCCACGCCCTTGCGATAGGTCTCGAAGCGGCGGTCCTGTAATGTGATGATCTGAAGCGTGGCATTCTTGCCCGGCCTCAGCCGGTCGCGCACCGTGTCGAAATAGACCGGCCAGTACTTCTCGCCTACCGCCTCGAACATCTCGATCGAGGCGATGCCGTCATAGCTGCCGCGTTCGTCGCGGTAGTCCTGCAACTTGATCTCGACCCGATCCGACAGGCCGGCGCGCGCGATGCGGGCCAGCGCATACTCTCGCTGCGCCTTGGAAATCGTCAGTGCCGTCACCTTCAGCCCGCGTTCGCCCGCGGCGTATTCGCAAAAGCCCCCCCAGCCGCAGCCGATCTCCAGCACATGATCGCCCGGCTGCGCGCCGATCCGGTCCACCATCGAGGCATATTTCGCCTTCTGCGCCGCCTCCAGGCTTTCCTGCCCGCTGGTAAAGAGCGCCGAGGAATAGGTCATGCTGTCGTCAAGCCAAAGCCGATAGAAATCGTTCCCCAGGTCGTAGTGATAGGCGATGTTCTTCTTGGCCTGACGCTTGCTGTTCGACTTCAGGAAGTGACGCATCCGTTCGTAGAAACGCACGAGCCCCATGCCGGGAAAGCTGTCGTAGAGCCGGTCGTTGTCGTCATGCACCAAGTCCATGAACGCTTGCAGGTCGGGCGTTGTCCATCCGCCCTCAAGGTAGGAATCGCAGAAACCCAAGTCGCCCTCGCGGATCAGGCGGGCGAATACGTCCGGGTCGTGGACGCGGATTTCCGCAACGTAGCCGGGCTCGCGCCCCTCGGCCCGGAACCGGCGTCCGTCCGGCATGACGAAATCCAGCCGGCCCCGGTGAAGTTCGCTGGCAAGCCGGAACGTCTGCGCGAAGTAGCGCGGCAGATCCTGTTGGCCTTCGGTCGAAGTCAATGCGTCCATGACTCCCTCCTCACGAGGAATCAGTAACCGAATCTTCCGCCTCAGGGCAACATTTTCAGTGTCTTCCACCGTTCGTAGGCATCGAGCGCGCGCTGGCGCCCCTCGGCGGGTGCCACGCGGCGAACCGGATAGGCTGCCTGCGGGTCCAGCGCCCAGGCCCTCGGCGCGGCCTGGAAATAGGCGCGGGCATCGGGATGCGGATCGGCCCGGCCTTCGGCGATCCAACGCCGGCGGTAGGCGCCGTCAGGGTCGAACTTCTCGGCCTGGGTCACGGGGTTGAAGACCCGGAAATAGGGTGCTGCGTCGGGGCCCGATCCCGCCACCCATTGCCAGCCCATCGCGTTCGCGGCCGGGTCCCAGTCGGTCAGGCAATCCGCGAACCAGTCGAGCCCCACCCGCCAGTCGGTCCGGAGATGCTTGGTCAAGTAAGAGGCCGCCACCATCCGTGCGCGATTGTGCATCCGCCCCGTCACATACATCTCTCGTAGCGCTGCATCGACAAAGGGCTCACCCGTCATGCCGCGCCGCCAGGCCTCGGCATCGGCATTGTCGCCCCGCCAGGGAAAGCGGTCCCAGTCGCGGTTCCAGTTGTCCTGCGCGAGCCCCGGTGCGTGGTGCAACAGGTGATACGCGAACTCACGCCAGCCAAGCTCGGACAGGAACTTGGCGTTGCCGCCCGCCCTGGCGGTTTCCGACCAGATCGTGCGGGGCGACACCTCCCCGTATGTCAGGTATTCGGAGAGGCCCGAGGTCGCATCCTCTGCCGGGAAGTCGCGCCGTTCGGCGTAGCGCGCCGAGCGGGTGTCGAGGAACCCAGACAGGCGGGCCTGTGCCGCGGCCTCCCCCGGCGCGGAATGGTGGCGCAACACATCTTCACCCGCGCGCAAGGCCGCGCCCAACCGCCAGGCGGCAAGATCTTCCGAAGCAGGCCAGGACGCGGGGACCGAAAGCGCGCCGGGTGCCGGCAACGGGCGGCCCGGATCAAGCCGCGACGCCGCGCGCCAATAGGCCGAAAAGAGCTTGTAGCCGGTGCCCTGCCCCGTCGCCACCGCTTCGGGCTCGAACAAGAGATGCCCCGGAAAACTGCGGGCGGCCATCCCCGCCCCGCGCAGCGCGGCTTTGACCGCCACGTCGCGCGCCCGCGCCGCCGGGTCATAGGCACGCGACCACCAGACGGCCTCCGCCCCGGTTTCCCCGGCAAGCTGCGCGAGGACCTCCGCCGCAAGCCCGCGCCGCAAGACCAGCCGCGCGCCCCGGGCCGCCAGCGCCGCGCCGAAGACACGGAGCCCCTCGCCCCAGCGCCAGCGCGCGGCGGCGCCCCAGCCCTCGGCAACCGGATCGAGAATCGCCACCGGGATCAGCGGACGGCCACTGCGCACCGCCTCGTGCAGCATGGGATGGTCCGCCAACCGCAGATCGCGCCGGAACCACAAAAGGATGGGCCGGTCGCTCACAGCACCTTGTCGAGCGCCTCGATCAGTCGCGCGACATCCTCGGGCGAGGTATAATGCGTGGCCGACAGGCGAAGGACGCCCTTGTCCAGATCGACGCCCATCGCGGTCAGCGGCCGCACGGCGTAGAAATCGCCCGCCCAGCAGTTGATCCCGTGCCGGGCCAGATCCGCCGAAACCGGCTCCGCCGCGCGGTCGAGCGCCACCGCGACCGTCGGCGCCCGGCGGCTCGCATCGCGCGGCCCGAGCAGCCGCAGATCGTTGCGCGCCCCCAGGTAGTCCAGAAGCGGCTGGATCAGGCTGACCTCATGCGCGCGGATCAGGTCGTGGACCTGATGCCCACGGATCGCCGGATCGGCTTCGGCCCGCAGGAAATGATGGGTATGAAGCGCATCGAAGTAATCGGCCATGCCCGCGCAGGCGGCGACTTGCGCGTGGTCGGGACCTGCCGGGGTGAAGCGCTTGTAAAGCGTCTCGCCGTTGAACCAGTGGCCTTGGTTGGGCAGCCGCATGCCAAGATCGCGGCGAATGGCCATGATCCCCTGATGGGGCCCGTAGACCTTGTAGGCCGAGAACAGGTAGATATCGGTGCCCAGCGCCGCGACGTCGGGAATGCCATGGGGCGCATAGCTGACCCCATCGACACAGGTGGCCGCGCCCGCCGCATGGGCCATGGCCACGATCTCCGCCACCGGGTTGATCTCCGCCACCACGTTCGAACAATGCGGGAAGGCGACAAGCCGCACCTTGCCGTCGGCCAGAAGCGGCGTCAGCCGCGCCGGGTCCAGATGCCCGGTCGCGGGGTCGATCCGCCACTCCCGGATCTCGACGCCTTCCTCCCCCAGCCTGCGCCAGGGGCCCGAATTGGCCTCGTGATCCTGATCGGTGACGACGATCGCCTCGCCGGGTTTCAGCGCGCGCCGGAAGGCCTGCGCCAGCACATAAGTATTCGCCGTGGTCGAGGGGCCGAAGCTGAGTTCCTCCGTCGCGATACCCATCATCGCGGCCAGACGCCGCCGTGCCTCGTCCATCTCTTCCCCGCCAAGGCGCCCGGCCTCGTAGGGAGCATAGGGCTGGACCTTGCGCTCACGGTAGAACCGCGTCAGCCGGTCGATGACCGGCCCGCAGGCATAGGATCCGCCCGCATTTTCGAAGAACGACTTGTCCGCGAGTTCGGGCACGGAAAACGCGGGGAACTGGCTGCGGACATAGGCAAGATCAAGACTGGGCAAGGACACGGCGGACACCTCTCGTTGACAGGCGCGATCCTTGCCCGGCGCTTGCGCCTCCGCAAGGGGGTATTGCCAGGATACGCGAACCCTCGCGCCCGTCCCCCTGAGCCTAGTAGGGATTGCGGGCGGTGCGGTCGCCCGAAAGGCTTTGCTGGCGCCGCAAGACCAGCAGCTCGATCGCATCCGCCAGATGTTCTTCCTGAATGTTGTAGTCCCCGCGCGCGACGCGCAGGCGATGCGCCTCGATCATGACATCGGCATGGGTGCAGCCGACCGGCGGCTCGAAACGGTAGCAGGCAAGCTCGATCAGGAATCCAAGCGGATCGCGGAAGTAGATCGAGTCCATGAAGCCCCGGTCCTTGGGGCCGTAAACGGCGATGCCGCGCGCCTCCAGCCGCTCCTTCGCGTGGGTGAATGTCGCGTGGCTGACGTTGAAGGCGATATGATGCACGCAGCCGGGTTCGTTCGGCGTCTTCGTCGGATCGGGTTTCCGGTCCTCGTTCGTGAAGATCGTGATCAGCCGCCCGTCACCGGGATCGAAGTAAAGATGCCCCTCGCGCGGGTTGTCGAGGTTCGGCTGGTCGAACACGAAGGGCATGCCCAGCACACCCTCCCAAAAGTCGATGGAGGTTTGACGGTCCGCCCCGTTCAGCGTGATGTGGTGAACGCCCTGGCTCTGGATCTTTTTCATGACTGGTCCTCCGCTTGCCGCAGTATGCGGGCGGGACCTCGCGCGAACAAGCCGGATCGCGGCACAGGCGCTGTGCGGGCCGCTAGCCCGCCAGCAGATCCTCGGCCGCGGCGCGGGCCGCCCCGGTGATCGTCTCGCCCGAGATCATGCGGGCCAGTTCGTCCACGCGCTCCTCCCGCGCGAGCGCCACGACGGTTGAGGTCGTGATCCCCCCCGCGACCGATTTCTGCACGCGGAAATGATGCGCCGCGCGGGCCGCGACCTGCGGGCTATGGGTCACGACAAGGATCTGCGCGCCCTCCGCCAGGCGTTCCAGCCGCCGCCCCACCGCATCGGCCGTCGCCCCGCCAACGCCGCGGTCGATCTCGTCGAAGATCATCGTCAGCGCCTCGCCCCCGCGCGCCAGGCAGACCTTGAGCGCCAGGAGGAAGCGCGAAAGCTCCCCGCCGGAGGCGATGCGGTTCAGTGGCCCCGCCGGCGCGCCGGGGTTGGTGGCGACCGTAAAGGCCACGGCCTCGGTGCCCTCAGGCCCCGGATCGGCGGCGGTGACGTCGGTCCGGAAGACCGCGCGCTCCATCTTCAGGGGGGCGAGTTCCCCGGCGATCGCCTTGTCGAGAGCGATCGCCGCCTTGCGCCGCGCCGCGCCAAGCGCGCCTGCCGCCTCGGCGTAGTTGGCGACGGCCTTCTCCACCGCCACCCGCAACCCCGCGATGTCGCGCGCCCCGCCATCCAGTGCCGCCAGGCGCGCACGCAACCCCTCGGCGAAGCCGCCCAGATCGTCGGGAAGGACCCCATGCTTGCGCGCCAGCCCGCGGATCGCGAAAAGCCGCTCTTCCACCCGCTCCATCTCGCGCGGGTCGAAGTCGAGCCGGTCGAGCGCCGTTTCCACCCCCTGTGCGGCCTCGCCGAGTTCGGTGATCGCCCGCGTCAAGGCCGCGATCGGATCGTCAAGCAGCCCCTCGGCCTTCGCCGCCGCTCCGTCGAGCCAGCGCGCGGCATCCGCCATCATCCCCTCGGCCCCCTCGCCCCCAAGCGCCTGAAGCGCGCGGGCGATGTCCTCCCGGATGCGGAGGCCGGCCTGCATCTGGCGCCGACGGGTATCAAGCTCGGCCTCCTCCCCCGGTTCGGGCGCGAGCTTGTCCAGTTCGCCCACCGCGTGGCGCAGGAAGTCTTCCTCGGCGCGGAGCGCCTGCAAGCCCGTCTCGGCCTCCGCCAGGGCCTGACGCGCCTTGCCGAGCGCGGCCCAGCTGCGGCGCACGGGCGCCGTGTCGACCGCCGCGAAGGCATCAAGCATCGCGCGGTGCCCGCGCGGGTCCAGAAGGCCGCGGTCGTCCTGCTGGCCGTGAAGCTCGATCAGCGCGTCCGACAGCGTGCGCAGCACCTCTCCGGTCGTGCGGCGGTCGTTGACATAGGCGGTCTTGCGGCCATCTGCGGCGTTCACCCGGCGCAGGATCAACTCGTCCTCCACCGCGATCCCGGCCTCGGCCAGGACGGCGCGGGCGGCATGCCCGGCGGGCAGGTCGAAGACGGCCGTCACCTCGCCCCGCGTGGCGCCGGCACGGACCAGTTCCGCCCGTCCGCGCCAGCCAAGAACGAAGCCGAGGCAATCGAGCAGGATCGACTTCCCCGCCCCGGTTTCCCCGGTCAGCACATTGAGACCCGGCGCGAAGTCAAGCTCGAGCCGGTCGATCAGCAGCATGTCACGGATTTCAAGTGACCGAAGCATCCTCGCCCCCAAAGGCTGCGCTTCAGCGCATCGTCACAGCCATTCGCCCTTGATCACCCGGCGGTAGATCGTTGCAAGCCAGCCAGTGCCCTTCGCCTCGGGCTGAAGGCCCTGCTTGGTCAACAGGCGATAGCCATCCTCGTACCAGACCGTGGACTGGTAGTTGTAGCCCAGGATCGCACCCGCCGTCTGCGCCTCGTCCGTCAGGCCCAGCGACAGGTAGCATTCGATCAAGCGATAAAGCGCCTCGGCTGTGTGGGCCGTGGTCTGGTATTGTTCGACCACGACGCGGAAGCGGTTGAGCGCGGCGGTGAAATGATGCCGGCGCAGGTAATAGCGTCCGATCTCCATCTCTTTCGCGGCGAGGTGGTCGAAGGCGAGGTCGAACTTGAGGATCGCCGACTTCGCATAGTCGCTGTCGGGATATTCCTCGATCACCGCGCGCAGTGCCTGAAGCGCCTGGAAGGTCAGGCCCTGGTCGCGGCCGACCTCGTCGATCTGGTCGTAATAACTGAGCGCGAGGAGGTATTTGGCGTAGGCCGCGTCCTCCTCCGCCGGATAGGTATCGATGTAACGCTGCGCGGCGGCGCGGCTGTTTTCGTAATCCTTGTCCTTGTGGTAACCATAGGCCTGCATGATCAATGCGCGCTTGGCCATTTCGGAATAGGGGTAAAGCCGCTCGACCTCGGCGAAGTAGTGGACCGCGTCCTCGGCCTTGCGGTTGGTGGCCAGAGATTGCTCGCCAAGCTTGAAGATCGACTCCGCATCGAGCTGGTCCATCGGGACTTCCCGATCGGCATTGCCGCCGCACCCGGCCAGTAACAAGGCCAGCGCAAGGCCAGCGACACCCTTTGCCGTTCCAATGCCCCGCGCCATCTGCCGCCTACCCCGATTCCGCTTCAATTCTTGCTCGTTCACGCCCGAAGGCGCGCCGGTTCGTCACGTCCTAGCACAGAAAAATCCGGGGCGCAAAACGCCTTTGACCGCCGTCGGATCAGGCAACGGCCGGAATGTCGGCGCGGCTCACGCCGACGCCGGGAAGCCGTGCGCGGCGCTCGTCCGCGCACTCGGTCACGCGGAAAGCCGAGGGGTCGGCGAAAAGCGCGCGCAGCAGGCGGTTGGTCATCGCATGGCCCGCCCGGTTGCCCGTGTAACGGCCCAGGATCGGGGCCCCGGCCAGCGCCAGGTCCCCCAGCGCGTCGAGCATCTTGTGACGCACCGCCTCGTCCCGGTGGCGCAGGCCGCCCGGGCTGAGCACGCGGTCGCCATCTACGACCACGGCGTTCTCATAGGTGCCACCCAGCGCAAGCCCATTCGCCCGCATCGCATCCACATCGGACTGGCGGCAGAAGGTGCGGCTGTCGGAAAGCTCCCGCACGAAGGCGCCGTTGGCGAGCGTCATGTGCTTTTCCTGCCGGCCGATGGCCGCGTCCGCAAACTCGATCCGGAAGTCGATCTCAAGCGTCTCTGCCGGGTCGAGGCGGGCGAAGGCCGCGCCGTCGCGCACCTCAACCGGCTTAAGGACCTCGAAGCAGCGTACCGTTTCATCAAGCGAGCGCAGCCCACGGGCCAGGATACCCGCGACGAAGGGGGCGGCGGAGCCGTCAAGGATCGGAACTTCGGGGCCGTCGATCTCGATCAGCGCGTTATGCACGCCGCAGCCCGCGAGGGCGGCCATGATATGTTCAATGGTCGAGACGGACACGCCCGCCGCGTTCTCGATCCGGGTGCAGAGCTGCGCCGGGATCACCGCATCCCAGATCGCGGGCACCATCGGGTCCGCACCGATCACGTCGGTGCGGCGGAACCACACCCCGTAATTGGCCGAAGCGGCGTGCACACGCATCCGCGCCGCGCGACCCGAGTGCAGGCCAACGCCGGTGAAGGTCGCCGTGGATCTGATCGTCGTCTGCAAGACTGCCCCCGAGTTTTCTGGGCCGAAACGCCGGGACGAAGCCCAAGGTCTTTTCGGCAAGGGTGAGGTAAACCCGCGGAGCAGAACACTCAATTCACTCTTTGCAACGAACTGAAACAAAACCTTCACGAATGGGCAACGCCTTGCCGATTGGTCAAATTTCCCACTCAAGGTATTGTAAAAAAAAGAAAAAGGGCCGAAGGATTTCGGCCCCAGTGAATGAAATGTTACAGGTTCAGTTCGCTTGCCGGCGCAGGAATGCCGGGATTTCGATGCGCTCCTGATCAGGATCGACCTCCTGCTCGTCGTCATAGGCCGTGCTCAGGCGCGGCTGTTGGCGCATTGCGGGCGCTGACCGCTCGGTATGCTCGGAGGCATGTCCGGTCATCCGGTTGATCAGCGTGTTGATGCCGAAGCGCGGACGCTCCGCCGGTTGCGGCGCCGGCTGGGCCGGGCGCTGCTGCGGTTGGCGCGCTTGCGGCTGGGGCTGCTGCGAGGGCTGGCGGCTGACCGCGGCCTGAAGACGGGCAAGCGCCTCGGGCGACGGCGTGCCCGGCGCGCGCGGACGCGGCGCGACGAAGGCACCGGCATCATCCTCGACATGCAGGCTGCGGGCCTGGGCGACCTGGGCCGCCGTGGGCTGCGGCTGGTAGGCCGGGGGCGGCAGGTCATCTTCGGCCGCAGCCGCGGGCTCGTCGAAAAGCGTGCGGTCCTCTTGCGCGGCGGCGACCTGAGGCGCCGGTTGAGGGGCAGGCTGCGGCGAGGGCTCAGCCGCGCGGGGCACCTCGACCGGGGCCTGGCTGCGCTGGGTCAGCGGCTCGGCCAGGCTGCGGCGCGGCGCCGGGGTCTCGGCATCGGCCACGGCGGCGTCGATGCCGGTCGCGACGACCGAAACGCGCATCATCCCGTCCATGCGGTCGTCGAGCGTGGAGCCGACGATGATGTTGGCGTCCGGGTCCACCTCTTCGCGGATGCGGTTCGCGGCCTCGTCCAGCTCGAACAGGGTCAGGTCGGAGCCGCCGGTGATGTTGATGAGAACGCCCTTGGCGCCGCGCAGGCTGATCTCGTCCAGAAGCGGGTTGGCGATCGCCTTCTCCGCCGCCTGGATCGCGCGATCCTCGCCGCTGGCCTCGCCCGTGCCCATCATGGCCTTGCCCATCTCATCCATCACCGAGCGCACATCGGCGAAGTCGAGGTTGATCAGGCCTGGGCGGACCATCAGATCGGTCACGCCCTTGACGCCCTGGTAGAGCACGTCGTCGGCCATCGCGAAGGCCTCGGTGAACGTGGTCTTTTCGTTCGCGAGACGGAACAGGTTCTGGTTCGGAATGATGATCAGCGTGTCGACGACCTTCTGGAGCGCCTCGATCCCCTCGTTTGCCTGGCGCATGCGCTTGGCGCCCTCGAACTGGAAGGGTTTGGTCACGACACCAACGGTCAGCACGCCAAGCTCGCGCGCGGCCTGGGCGATGATCGGCGCCGCACCGGTGCCGGTGCCGCCGCCCATGCCGGCGGTGATGAAGCACATGTGGGCGCCCGCGAGGTGATCGACGATCTCCTCGATCGTCTCTTCAGCCGCCGCGGCGCCGACCGCCGGACGCGCGCCGGCGCCCAGGCCTTCGGTCACTTTCACGCCCATCTGGACGCGGGCATTGGCCTTGGACTGCTGAAGGGCCTGAGCGTCGGTATTGGCGACCACAAACTCCACGCCCTCAAGCGCCTTGGCGATCATGTTGTTGACCGCGTTGCCACCCGCACCACCGACACCGAAGACCGTGATCCGCGGCTTCAGCTCTTCATGCTCGCTCATCGTCAGATTCAGTGCCATCGGTTCCCGCCTGTACTACCGGCCGTTTCGGCCATCTTGCCCCATAATTGACCCGATTTTATCGACTGCCGCCGCCGAGGTCACGAAAAAAACACCCGCAGGCTACAAAATATAGAGATATATTTCGCGGGTTCGGCGGCATTTCGCCAAGTCGTCAGAATGTTGCGGTTACCAGTTGTCCTTGAACCATCTGACGGCCCTGCGCAACGACCGCGCGGGATAACGCTCGGCCGGGATCTCGAAATCCCACCACTCGTCCTGCGGATGCGCGGCAAAAAGGCAGAGCCCGACCGAGGACGAAAACGCAGGCCCCGTCGCCGCCTGCGGCAGCCCCTGCACGCGCAGCGGGCGGCCCAGGCGCACGTTCTGTCCCAGGATGCGGGCGGCCAGCCCGTCAAGGCCGGGGATCTGGCTTGCCCCGCCGGTCAGGACGATCTGCTGGCTGGGCAGTTGATCAAATCCGGCCGCATCCAGGATGGCGCGCACCTCTTCCAGGATCTCCTCGACCCGGGGGCGCATGATGCCGATCAGCTCGGTCCGGCTAACCTTACGGCGGTCCTTTTCCCAGTCGCCGCTGTCGCCGCCGATCTCGATCATCTCGCGGTCGTCCATGCCGGTCGCGTGGACGCCGCCGTGGATGGTCTTGATCCGCTCCGCGACCGGCACCGGCACCTGGAGGCCCTTGGCGATGTCGCCCGTGACATGGTCGCCCCCCAGCCGCGCGCTTTCGGCGAAGATCATGTGCTTCTTGATGAAGATCGAGATCCCGGTCGCCCCACCGCCCATGTCGATACAGGCCGCGCCCAGTTCCTGCTCGTCCTCCACGAGGCTCGCCAGACCCGAGACATAGGCCGAGGACGCCAGCCCCGCCAATTCGAGGTCGCAGCGCTTGATGCAGTAAAGCAGGTTCTGGACGGCGGGCGTGTCGATGGTCAGCAGATGCATGTCCACGGCCAGGCGGTTGCCGACATGTCCACGCGGGTCGCCGAAGCCCGTGCGGTGATCAACCGCGAAATTGACCGGGTGGGCGTGCAGCACCTCTCGTCCCTGGCCGAAGTCGGGCACGTCGCAGGCCGCGAGCACACGCGCCACGTCGGTTTCGCTGACCTGGCCTTCGGTCAGTTGCACATCGCCGGCCAGACCGTAGCTGCGCGGGTGCGCGCCGGAGAAGCAGGCGATGACGTGATCGACGCGCACCTGTGCCATCTTCTGCGCCGCCTGGACGGCGGTGCGGATGGCGCGCTCGGTCTCCTGCATCGTGTGGATCTCTCCGAAGCGGACACCGCGCGAGCGCGTCGTCGCGGCCCCGATCACGCGGAACTGCGACTGGCCTGCGAGGGGGCCCAACCCATCCTCTCGCTCAAGCTCCGGCCCGTCGAAGCGCAGCACAAGGCAAGCAATCTTCGAGGTCCCGACGTCAAGGATCGCGGTCACCCCCCGCTGCATCGCGGCCTGGCGCATGTTCCGCATCGCGCGTTGCGACTGGTAAAGATCGGTCATTGCCCGTTCACCCTTGTCTCATCCACCGTTTCACCCCTGAGGCTCGCGATCGCGGCCTCGCTCAGCCGGATCGTGGGGCGGTAATCGTTGCGCATGTCCACGACCGTGACATCGCGCGCCAGAAGGTCCTCGGCCCGGTCAAGCTCGATCACATGGTTCAGGGCCGCGATCGCGTTCGCCTCGGGCAACAGGATGCGCTGGTCGCGGTCCAGGACCAGATCCCAGCGCCGCCCCCCCACCAGAACCAGACCGCGCAGGCGCGGAGCCAGCGGGCGCGCCTGCGCCAGAAGCGTCAGCGCCTCCTGCACGTGTTCGGCCGCCCCATCGCCCGCAATCACGGCCAGGTCGGCGCGTGCCTCGCGGGCGGTCAGGGTCGCGACCCGATGCCCCTCTGCATCCAGCATCTCCAGCCGCCCCGTCGGCGTGCGCCACAGGATCGCGGCCGTCCGCTCCGTCACGTCAACCTGGAGGACGCCCCCCGGACGAATGCGCAGATCGACCGAGGCGACGGCATCGATCTGGGCGATCGTCGCGCGGAAGGTTTCAAGATCGATGCGGAAGGACGACGCCGGAAGCTCGACCGGCAGCATCGCCCGGATACCGGCCGCCACCGGATCTGAGGCGCCGTCGATCCGCATGAAGGTCACCATGAACTCGGGCCGTTCCTGCAAATCCTGCTTGAGATGCGCGAAGCCCGAGGCCAGATGGGTGCGCCGCCCCTCGTCCTTGAGGTAAAGCCCGACCGCCAGCGCCAACGCCAGTGCGGGCAGCCCGACCCGCGTGAAGCGGCGCACCAGAGGCGTCAGCCACAGCCGATCCAGCCGGTAGGCCAGGCGCGAAGGCGCCGGATCGATACGCACGGGGTCCTGCCAGCGGGCTTGCCGGTCCCGTCTCAGCGCCCACATGACGCATCCTCCACGATCCAGCGGCACAGGTCGGGAAAGCTCATCCCTTCCGCCGCCGCCTGTTCCGGGGCGAGCGAGGTGGGTGTCATGCCCGGCTGGGTGTTCGTCTCCAGGATGAAAAGACCGTCGAGCCCGCGCGCCTCGTCCCAGCGGAAATCCGATCGCGACAGGCCCCGGCACCCCAAGGCCCGGTGGGCCCGCAGCGACAGATCGCGGCAGGCCGCCGTGATAGCCTCGGGAACATCGGCAGGGCAAACGTGGCGCGATCCGCCCGGCGCGTATTTCGCGTGATAGTCATACCAGCCGGTGGTGATGATCTCGGTCACGCAGAAGGCCCGGTCGCCAAGGATGGTGCAGGTCAACTCCCGCCCCGGCACATAGGTTTCGACCATCACCTCGTCCGGCATCTCGGGACCGAGTTGCGGCGGGGTGTTGGCATTCTCCGGCACGATATAGACCCCGACGGAGGAGCCTTCGGCATTGGGCTTGACCACATAGGGCGCGGCCATGACATGGCGCGCCATGACCTCCGCCTTCGGCGCGATCAGGCTTTCGACCACCGGCAGGCCCGCCGCGGCGAATGCCGCCTTGGCCCGCGTCTTGTCCATGGCCAGCGCGGAGGCCAGGACGCCCGAATGCGTGTAGGCCAGGCCCAGCCATTCCAGAAGGCCCTGAACGCAACCGTCCTCGCCCCAGCGGCCATGGAGGGCGTTGAAGCAGACATCGGGGCGAAGTTCGCTCAGGCGCGCGGCCAGGTCGCGGCCGGCATCGACCTCGACCACCTCGTACCCCGCCTCCCGCAGTGCGGCGGCGCATTCGCGCCCGCTGACAAGCGAAACCTCGCGCTCGGCCGAGCGCCCGCCCATCAGTACCGCAACCTTGGGGGCTGTCCTGCTCGACCTGCCCGCCAAATCCGCCTCTGTCCGGGGCTTTGCGCCCCTGTTCTCGGACCCTTTGCGGGCCCTGAATTCGCTTATGCCTCAGCCGCCGGTTCGCCGACGCGCATGATTTCCCACTCTAACGTCAAACCGCTTTGTTGGAAAACCCTTTTTCGGACTTCCTCGCCCAATCCCTCAAGATCGGCAGCGGTCGCGCCGCCGGCGTTGATCAGGAAATTCGAGTGCTTCTCGCTCATCTGCGCGCCGCCCCGCCGCGCGCCGCGCATGCCGGCGTCGTCGATCACCTTCCACGCCTTCAACTCATGCGTATCGTCGGCCCGCCCGGTCGAGGAGAACCCCGCCGGGTTGCGGAAGGTGGAGCCCGCCGAGCGGTCCCTGGTTGGCTGGGTGGCGTCGCGTTTCGCGATCTGCTCGGCCATCCGCGCCTCAAGTGCCGCGGGATCGCCCTCAGCGCCCTCGAAGGTGGCCGAGGTGATAACCCAGCCCTCGGGCAGATCGGTCTGGCGGTACCGGAACTTCAGGTCCGCCGCCGTCAGCGTCACGCACCGCCCGTCCCGCGTCACGGCATTGGCCGAAACGAAATGGTCGGCGACATAGGACCCGTAGCAGCCTGCATTCATCCGCACCGCGCCGCCAATCGCGCCGGGGATCGTCCGGAGGAAGGTCAGATCCACGCCCGCTTCCGCCGCGCGGCGCGCGACATGGGCGTCAAGCGCCGCCGCGCCGGCCGTGACGCGGCGCCCCTCGACCGAGATGGCGTTGAACCCCCGTCCCAACCGGATCACCACCGCCCGGATGCCCCCATCGCGCACGATCAGGTTGGAGCCCACGCCCATCGGAAAGACCGCGAATGACGGGGCGAGCGCCGCGAGGAACGCCGCCAGATCGTCCTCATCGGCGGGCTGAAACAGCCAGTCCGCAGGCCCGCCGACGCGCAACCAGGTCAGGTCGGCCAGCGGCCGGTTCGGGGTCAGTTGCCCGCGAACGGGCGGAAGAGCGGTCATGCGGCACCGTCAGAAATCGAAAAAGGGCCGACAAGCGGCCCTTCTTCTAAGATCAGATCAGGCATAGGTACACAAGGTCGGTTCGCGCCCGCCCCTAGTCGACCCTGCTCAGGTCCCGCCGGTTACCGGCGCGGCGCTGCTTCCGCCCGAGGACGCCGCCGCCGCGATCAGCAGCAGCAGCAGCAGCGGGATGATGATCCCCGCGCTCGACGAGCTGGCCTGTTCGATGACGGGCTCCTGCTCCATGACCGGTTCGGCCATGCCGCCGGCCAGAGCCGGCCCCGAAATCAGCGCCACGGCAGCGGCGCAAGCAAATACCTTAGATTTCATATTCCACTCCATTCACAAACACCCCGACATCACGCTGGGGCCACTCTGGCTAAAGCCTTTAGTCCGGGATCGGCACCGGCGTGCTACCGCCGGACGACGCGGCTGCCGCAACGAACAACAGAAGCAACAGCGGGATGATGATCCCCGCGCGCGAAGAACTCGCCTGCTCGATGACCGGTTCCTGCTCCATGATCGGCTCGGCCATGCCGCCAGCAAGCACCGGACCGCTCGCCAAGATCAACGCCGACACCATCCCGAAGACTCTTACACGCATTCCAATCCCCTATCCCTAGCAAGATAAATTTACTGTGAGGCTGCGGCGACAGGCGCCTTCTGTCAAATACAATGTTGAAAACACCGTTGTTTTTGTTGTGTCAGCGGCCGCCGGGCTGCAATTCCGGCGCTCATCCCCTAGGCCTTGCGCATTTGCGGAGCCACCGCAGCAGGTAGATTGCCGGCCAGCGCAGAATCGACAACGCCCCCGCCAGGACGGCCAACCCGGCCCAAGGGCCGTTCTGCCAGAACACGCCCGCAAGGATCGGAAGCCCGACCGCGATCAAGACGTAGGCGGCACGCCAGTGGTAATCGCGCGAGGGCGTGAAGGCGATCGCCGTCGCCACGAGGAACCAGAGCGCCGCGGCGGCAAGCGAAAGCATCAGCGGCCCACCCGCCCAAGCGCCCGGCGCGCCAGATAGAAGAGCGGCCGGCGAAACATCGACACGAACCCGGCTATCGCTGCGAAACACGCCCACACCCCGTATTCGAGGCCGACCATGCCGATCAGCACCGGCGCCGCGCCCAAAAGGAACAGTCCCGGCGCGAATTGGCGCCGCATCGGCAGAAAGGCCGTGATCGTCGCGGCAATCACCCAAAGGCAAATAAGGATCTGCAAGGTCATCCGAACGCCCCTGCGGCCGCCGCCAACGCCGCCCCGGCGGCAAAGAGCCCCACCCAAGGTACGAAGACCGGCACGCGGAAGGGCGCATCGGGCGCGCGGCGCTTGATCAGGATCAGCGCCACATTGACCATTAGGAAAACCGTCAGCAGCACGGCAGAGGTCGCCTCTGCCAGCGCCACCACCGGCAGCGCCAGCGCGGCCCCGATCAGACCCGCGCCGACAAGCAAGGTCGCGCGGACCGGGGTGCCGAAACGCGGATGGGCGTGGTGAAAGGGTCGAAGCCAGCCCACGCGCCGCCCCAGGCCGAAAAGAACCCGCGCGGTCATGACGATCTGGGCGAGGACGCCGTTGGTCGCCGCCGCCACCGCGATCGCCGAGAGGAACACCGCGCTCCGCCCCGTCGCCGTTTCCCACAGAAGCGCCAGTGGCCGCTCGCTTTGCGCGACCAGCGCATGCGGTACGGCCCGGACGGCGGCCAGCGACACCGCGCCGTAAAGCACCGCCGTAATGACCAACGACAACAGGATGGCCCGTGGCAGGGTCCGGGCGGGGTCGCGCACTTCTTCGGCCATGTTCTCGATATTGTCGAAACCGATGAAGGCGAAGAAGCATAAGGAGATTGCGGCGGCCACGCCCGGCCAGTGCGGTGCGGCGGGCATGGTCCAGTCGGTGACCGGCTCCGCCAGGAAGCCGGCGCCCGCGACCACCAGCAGGCCCGCGACCTCGATCGCCGTCAAAACCGCGGCGAAGACCATGCTTTCCAGAACCCCCACCAGCGCGATCGCGACCAGTCCGAGCCCCATCGCGAGGATCAGCCAGGGCTCCGCGACCGGCACCAGGGCGCCCAAATAGCCGACCCCACCGCGAAGGACGGCTGCCCCCGAAATCGTGCCCATCAGGACGATCGCCAGCCCGACCGCCAGCCCGATCGCGGTCGAGTTGAAGCCGCGTTCGACAAAGGCGACCTCCCCCGCCGCCTCGGGCATGCGCGTCGCAAGCTCGGCGTAGGAGAGCGCCGAGGGCACTGCGACAAGCCCCGCCATCAGAAAGGCGAGCGGCGCCCAGATACCCGAAAGCCCGATGACGGCGCCGACCAGAACATAGATCCCCGCACCGACGATCACGCCGACGCCATAAGCCGTCAGCAACCCAAGCCCAAGGCGGCGCTTCAGTTTTGCGGGCATGGGGACGGACCGTGGTCGAGGCAGGTTGTCATGGCTGTTGATTAGTATGAGCCGATCAAGGGTGCAATGAATGCGCCGCCAAGTCGATCAGGAAAGAGTGCCGCCCATCCCGTCGATGAACTCTTTCACCCAATGCGCAAGCTCGGGCACATTTTCTTGCAGCGCGTCGATACCCTTATCCAGCTTGTTCGCGGCATCGGCCGCTTCGATCAACCTCTTCGCAAGGCTGACCTTGTTTGGTTTTGCGCCTTCGCCCGCTTCCGCCTTGTCGATGATAAAGGCACGCGCCGCCCTGGGCAGTGCCGCCGTCATGAAATACCAGGCGCTTTTTCTCGCATCCTCGCTGGATGAGGGATCGGAGATCACGGCCAATGCCTCAAAAGCCGCTCGTTTGAGCATGCCGTCCGAATCCAAATGCAATCCGAAGGCAGAGGTTATCAGCGTTCGCTTCCGCTCTGCCGACCACAGGTCGTAGCGAAGATCCGATTTGCGCTTCAATTGCTCCACGATCTCAGGGGAGGTCAGGCATATGTCCTCTGCACACCCCTCAAGACCGGACAGAAAGCGCGTGACGTAGCTCTCGCCATAATATCCATCCGCGCGCGCGATGGTTTCCATCTCGGTCTTCGATGCCTCGATGGCCTTGAACAATGTGTAGGGCTGGTCGGGATAGCGGCGCATGTCACGACGCAGCAGGTCGATGACGGGCTTGAAGGCAAGTTGCACTGACTGTCCAAAGTTCGCGGCCCGGATCGCCTTGCAGCGCTTGTGGAAGTCGTCGATCAGCGACCTCACATCCCGGATGACGTCGGACATGTCGCGCGCTTCGACGGCGCTGGCGGTGAACTTGACCTTTGCGTGGTCGAAGTCGATGCGCCAGGCGAACGGGTTTTCGCGGATGACGGCCGAGAGCTTGCCGAGGGCCTCCTGCTCCCGTCGCCATTCATCTTCGATCTCGCGGATCTGCGCAGCAACCCCGTCCGGCCCCTGTTTCCATATATCCTCGGGGATAAGCGCCACGCGGCGCTGGAGGTCCCAGTCGAGTTGCTGGCCCGACAGCACCCCGTCCCACCAGCGGGTCCAGAAACCCCAACGGTCGGCGCCCTCGCGCGCCCAGATCGCGCGCATTTTTGCATCGGCAGAGGTGAACCAGTCGGGCGGATCGCCGGACCAAAGGGGCGCTTGCAAAGGATCCTCGCCGTTTTCGATCCGAATGGCATCTGTCCGCACCTGCACCCATAGCAAGGAGATGGCGGGGGCGGCGGCGCGGGCGGCGGCGTCGGCGTCGGCGAAGGCGGCGCGGGCGGAGGCGGCGGCGTCATCGGCGTAGGCGGCACGGGCGGCGGCGGCGGCGGCGGCGGCGGCGCGGGCGGCGACGTAGGCGGGGGCGGCGGCGTAGGCGGGGGCGGCGGCGCGGACGGCGGCGTAGGTGGGGGCGGCGCGGGCGGAGGCGCGAGCGGCGGCCTTGACCTCAGGGGTTGAATCTTTGCGCGCAACCCCTGAGGTTAGCAAAGCCCGCAGAAGTGGCAGCCATGTCAACTGACGTTCGCGTGCCCTTGTCGGTTGTTCGGCACCGAACAAAGGCAACACACCGCAAGCGATACGCTGCGCGATGGCGACCGCGTCGCCTTGGGGCCGGCCTCTCAGCCACGCCCTCAGGCTTTCCCCGTCCTTGATATCCGCTGCCTCAACCATGCCGCAACGCTGGCCGAAAACCGGCGGTCACGCAAGGGGATAGGGCCTCAGCCCTTCAGCCGCTCCGGCAGGGCGTTGGCCCAGGTGCTGATGGTGCCGGCGCCGAGGCAGACGACCATGTCGCCGGGGCGGGCCTGTTCGCGGACCAGGCGCACAAGGTCGCCCTCATCCATGATCGCGCGGGCGTGGCGGTGGCCGTGGGCGATCAGCCCCGCGACCAGGTCATCGCGCGAGGCGCCGGGGATCGGGTCCTCGCCCGCCGCGTAGACTTCGGCGATGGCGACCACGTCGGCCTCGTTGAAGCAGGTGCAGAAGTCCTCGAAGAGGCTCGACAGGCGCGAGTAGCGGTGCGGCTGGTGGACGGCGATTACGCGACCCTTGGTCGCCTGGCGCGCGGCCTTCAGCACCGCCGCGATCTCCACCGGGTGGTGGCCGTAATCGTCGATGATGGTGACGCCGCCGACCTCGCCCACCTTGGTGAAGCGGCGGTTGACGCCGCCGAAGGCCGCGAGTGCCGCGCGGATCTCGTCCTTTTTCATGCCGAGGTGGCGCGCGACCGCGACCGCGGCCAAAGCGTTCGAGACATTGTGGTCGCCCGGCATCGGCAGGGTGCAGCCCTCGATCACCGAACCCTCGCCCTCGCCCTGAAGCGCCACGTCGAAATGCGCGACCCCGTTTTCATAGGTCAGGTTCACCGCCCGCACGTCGGCCTGGGCGTTGAAGCCAAAGGTGACGACCCGGCGGTCCGCGATGCGCCCGACCAGCGCCTGCACCTCCGGGTGGTCGGTGCAGCAGACGGCCAGCCCGTAGAAGGGGATGTTGGAGACGAAGTCGTAAAACCCCTTGCGCAGGTTTTCGATCGTGCCCCAGTGCTCCATGTGCTCGGGGTCGATGTTGGTGACGATGGCGATGGTCGCGGGCAGGCGGTTGAAGCTGCCGTCGCTTTCGTCGGCCTCGACCACCATCCATTCGCCAGCGCCCGCGCGCGCGTTTGATCCGTAAGCGTGGATGATGCCGCCGTTGATGACGGTCGGGTCGAAGCCGCCCTTGTCGAGAAGCGTTGCCACCATCGTGGTCGTGGTGGTCTTGCCATGCGTGCCCGCGACCGCGACGTTCGACCGCAGCCGCATCAACTCGGCCAGCATCTCGGCCCGGCGCACGACGGGCAGGCCGCGCTGGCGCGCCTCCTCCAACTCGGGGTTGCCACGCTTGATGGCGGAAGAGATGACGACAACGGCGGCCTCGCCGATGTTCTCGGCCTTCTGGCCTTCGAAGAAGGCGGCACCCAACCGGACGAGGCGGTCGGTGATCTTCGACGCCTTGGCGTCCGATCCCTGCACCCGGTAGCCCAGCGTCATCAGGACCTCGGCGATGCCGGACATGCCGATGCCGCCGATGCCGATGAAGTGGATGGGGCCAAGCTCGCCGGGAAGTTTCGTCGCCGCTGCGTTCATCTGTTTTCTTTCGCTGCCAGAGCCTCGACCATGACGGCAAGCCGCCCGGTCGCGTCCGGGATGCCGTAGGCAAGGGCCCCATGGGCCATCTTCACCGCGGCACCGGGGTTTTCGAGGATCGCGGCGACATGGCTGCAAAGCGTGGCGGCGTCAAGCTTCGATTCCGGAATCAGCACCGCCGCATCCGCCGCTGCAAGGCCATGGGCATTCGCCGTCTGGTGATCACCGGCCGCCGCCGCGAAGGGGATGAGGATCGAGGGGCGTCCGATGACCGAGATATCGGCGATCGAGGAAGCACCGGAGCGGGAGATGACCAGTTGCGCCTCCGACAGGCGCCGGGGCACGTCGGCGAAGAAGGGCGCGACCTCGGCCGCGATCCCGGCGGCGGCATAGGCCGCCATGACCCGGTCCGCGTCCTCGGGCCGGGCCTGGTGGGCGACGCGCAGGTGCCCGCGCTGCCGCGCCGGCAGCGCAGCGAGCGCGGCGGGCACCATATCGGAGAGGATGCGCGCGCCCTGGCTGCCGCCGATCACAAGCAGGCTCATCGGGTAGTCCCCCGGCGGGATATAAGGCGCGCCCGCGCGTTCGAGCACGGCCGCGCGAACCGGGTTGCCGGTGTGGGTCGCGCTCACGCCCTCGGGCAGTTCCGTGGGCCAGGTGCCGCAAGCCACCTGATCGACGCGCAGCGCGAAAAGCCGGTTGACCCGGCCCAGGACGCCGTTCTGTTCATGGATCATGCGCGGCAGACGCAGGATCGTCGCCGCCGCCAGCGCGGGGATCGTGGGGTAGCCGCCAAAACCCACGACAACGGTTGGCCGGTCCCGGCGCAGGGCCCAGACCGCCGAAAGAATGCCGCCCGCGATGCGGAAGGGCGCGGCCAGCTTGGCGAGCGGGCCGCCGCGCGCGAAGGTGGCGGAGGCGACGGTCTCGATCTCGACCCCCTTGGGGAACCCCCCGACATAGCGCGCGCCGCGCTCGTCCGTCGAAAGCTTCACCCGCCAGCCCTGCGCCAGCATCGCCTCGGCCAGGGCCTGCGCGGGAAACATGTGGCCGCCGGTCCCGCCGGCGGCAATCAGCAAGAGCCGTCCCATATCAGCGCCCCCGCCGTCCGATGATATCGCTGATGCGCCCTTGCGGCCGGCTGCGGGTGAAGGCCAGCAGCATGCCCACCGCGATCCCGCTCGCGATGACGGAGGAGCCGCCGTAGCTGACGAAGGGCAGCGTCATGCCCTTGGCGGGCAGAAGCCGCACCGCCACCCCCATGTTGATCAGCGCCTGCACCCCGAAGGCACAGGCCAGCCCCGTCCCGGCCAGCCGGATGAACGGATCGCGTTCACGCATCAGCCGGAAGAGGGAGCGCACCGTGATGAAGGCATAAAGGGTGATGATCATCAGGACCATGATCAGCCCGTATTCCTCGGCCGCGACGGCAATGATGAAGTCGGTATGCGCGTCGGGAAGCGACCATTTCACCGTCCCCTCGCCCACGCCGACGCCGAAGATGCCCCCCTCCTGGATCGCGTTCGTCGCGTAGCCGATCTGGGTGCGCGGGTCGATCTCGGACGACAGGAACCCGTCGATCCGGCGCGCGAAATGCTCGGAGGCGTTGTAGGCCGTCAGCCCGCCAGCCACGACCATCCCCGCGACGACGGTCAGAAGCAGGAAAGGTGCGCCGCCGACGAAATACATCACGCCCCAGGCGAAGAGCACAAGGCAGGCCTGACCGAAATCGGGCTGCATGGCAAGCAGCAGCACGATCACCAGCGTCAGGACGAAGGAATAAAGCCGCCCCGGCGGGCCGTTGATTTCCTGTGCGGCGGCCATAAGCCAGGCCGTCAGGATCACGTAGCCGGGCTTGAGGAACTCCGACGGCTGGAACGAGGCGAAGCCCAGCGAATACCAGCGCACCGCACCCTTGCCGAAGTCGGTTCCCAGGAACGGCAGGAACATCAGCGCGACGAAGGCGCCCAGAAAGCCCAGGACCCCAAGCCGGCGCACCATGTCGGGTGACATCATCGAAGTGATCATCATCGCCACGATGGCCGTGGCGCCAAAGACCGCCTGCCGCGACACGTAGTAGAAGGGATCGAGCCCGTTCTTCTCCGCCAGCGGGACAGAGGCCGCAAGTCCGAGAAGCAGGCCAAGGCCGAAAAGGGCGATCACTGCCCCCAGCGCCCAGCGGTCGATCGTGCGCCACCAGCGTGGAAGGATTGGCTCGCCCGCGCGCGCGGGCACGGAGCCGAAGACCATTTCAGTCATGGGATACCGCCGTCTCTGCCTCTGTCCGCCCGTTTTCCGGGTCTGTGCGGAACTCTAGCGAAGGACCGGGCGAAAGGCCAGCAAAACTCGTGCGCGGAACCGCCGGGCGGCGGGGTTTTGCCGGGCCGGATCGGGCAGTAAAAAGCGGCCGCCCGAACCGGGGCGGCCGTTTGTCTGGGTGGGTGCGAAACCTCAGTTCGCGGGCAGCATCCCCTGCTCGCGCGCCAGTTGCTTCATGCGGGTCTGGAGCTTTTCGAAGGCCCGCACCTCGATCTGACGGATCCGCTCGCGGCTGACGTCGTAGCGCGTCGAGAGGTCCTCTAGCGTCATCGGATCCTCGCGCAGGCGCCGCTCGATCAGGATGTCGCGCTCCCGCTCGTTGAGCGCTTCCATCGCGCGGTCCATCAGAGCGCGGCGCGCCTCAAGCTCCTCGGCCTCGGCATAGGCCCCGGCCTGGTCGGCGTCCTCGTCCTCCAGCCAGTCCTGCCACTGGCTGCCGCCGTCCTCCGCCCCGATCTGGGCGTTAAGCGAGGCGTCGGAGCCCGACAGGCGCCGGTTCATGTCGATGACCTCGTCCTCCGAAACATTGAGGTCGCGAGCGATCTGGGCGACGTTTTCGGGGCGCAGGTCGCCCTCCTCCAGCGCACCGATCTTCGACTTGGCCTTGCGCAGGTTGAAGAACAGCTTCTTCTGCGCCGAGGTCGTGCCGAGCTTCACCAGGCTCCAGGACCGCAGGATATATTCCTGGATCGAGGCGCGGATCCACCACATCGCATAGGTCGCGAGCCGGAAGCCCCTTTCGGGGTCGAAACGCTTGACCGCCTGCATCAGGCCCACATTCGCTTCCGAGATCACCTCGGCCTGGGGAAGCCCGTAGCCGCGGTAGCCCATCGCGATCTTCGCCGCGAGCCGCAGGTGAGAGGTCACGAGCTTGTGGGCGGCGGGCGCGTCCTCATGATCGGCCCAACGCTTGGCAAGCATGTATTCTTCTTCAGGCTCCAGCAGCGGGAACTTGCGGATTTCCTGCAAATAGCGGTTCAGGCCCTGTTCAGGACTGGGTGCGGGAAGATTGCTGTAACTCGTCATACTTACCCCGTTTCTCCCTTCGGACCCGCGAAAATAGGGCCGTCAGGGTTTGTGTTCAAGCCGCCACAACCGCGCAGGCGCGCAGTCTGGCACTCCTCTTTGAACGCAAGATGAACATTCTTCCGTCGCGATACGAGATTTGTGACATTCCGCTCACGCGGTTGTCAGGACGGTTTCAGAACGATTTCAGGTCGGGCCTGCGCCCTGCAGGACGTCAAGCAGCGCGGCCATATCGGCCGGAAGCGGGCTTTCGAACTCCAGCCACTCCCCCGTGACCGGATGGGAAAATCCCAGCGCCGCGGCGTGGAGCGCCTGGCGGGGGAACAGGGCCGCGGCCTCCACCGCCGCCTCCCCGACCGCCTTGGGCGACAGCTTTCGCCGCCCGCCATAGGTCTGGTCGCCCACCAGCCCGTGACCGACATGGGCCATGTGCACGCGGATCTGATGCGTGCGCCCGGTTTCAAGCCAGCACTCCACCAGCGCTGCGGCCGGCGGCGCGCCGAAGCTCTCAAGCACCCTGACGCGCGTGACCGCGTGCCGCCCGCCTTGGAACAGCACCGCCTGGCGCTGTCGGTCGGTCTTGTGGCGGGCAAGCTGGGTCGTGATCTTGAGGATGCCGCCGGGCTCGAAGCTCGTGCCCTTGACGCCATGCAGGCGCGGGTCGTTGGCGTCGGGCGCGCCCTGGACGATCGCCAGGTAGCGCCGCTTGACCGTGTGCTTTTCGAACTGCTTGGCAAGCCCGTGATGCGCGCGGTCCGACTTGGCGACCACCAGAAGCCCGGTCGTATCCTTGTCGATGCGATGCACGATCCCCGGCCGCCGTTCGCCGCCGATGCCGGACAGCGTATCGCCGCAGTGATGCAGAAGCGCGTTGACGAGCGTGCCGTCATAGGACCCCGGCGCAGGGTGGACGACCATGCCCGCGGGCTTGTCGATCACGATCAGGTCGGCGTCTTCCCAGACGACGCTCAGCGGGATGTCCTGTGCCCGCGTCTCGACCACCTCGGCCGGGCCCAGCGCGATCTCATAGACCTCGCCCTCCGCCACGCGGGCCTTCGGATTGTCCATGACTGCGCCGTCGCGGCGCACGGCGCCTTCGGCCAAGAGCTTCGCCAGGCGCGAGCGTGACAGCGCCGCTTCCTCTGGCACATCGCGGGTCAGCGCCTTATCAAGGCGGTCGGGCGGGTTTTCCCCGATCGTCACGCTCAGAATGCGGTCCGAAAGGTCAGACATGAACGATGCTCCAGAGGCCGGGCCGGGTGTCAGCCCCGCCGATCTCAGATTTCTCAAGCGGCTTGTCACGGTCTTGGCCGGGACGATGATCCTTGGCCTCATAACGATCATGGCGCTGCTTGTCATCCGCCTCCAGGCGGTCGAGCGTCCAGCCCCCGTCCTGCCGGAGGCGGTGAGCCTGCCCGAGGGCGTCACCCCCGAGGCAATCACCTTCGGGCGCGGCTGGTATGCGGTCGTGACCAGCGACGACCGCATCCTGATCTTCGATGCGGACAGCCATAAGATGCTGTCCGAAACCGCGATCACCCTGCCGCGCTAGGTCCCGACGCGGCCAGATCGGCAAAGGCCCGCTCTAGCGCGTCGCAGAGGATATCGGCCTCCGCCCGTCCGAACACCATCGGCGGCTTGAACTTCAGCACGTTGTCAAGCGGACCGTCGGTCGAGGCGAGAACCCCCTGCTGGCGGATATGGTTGACGATCCAGCCCGCCTCGGCCGTGGCGGGTTCCAGCGTCTCTTGGTTGCGCACCAGCTCGACGCCCGAAAACAGGCCCCGCCCGCGCACATCCCCGATCAGCGGCGCACGCCGCGCCATGTCGCGGAAGCGGTCCAGCATGTAGCGGCCTGTTTCCAGCGCCGTCTGCTGAAGGCCCTCGCCCTCGATCACGTCGAGGACGGCCATGCCGACGGCCATCGACACCGGGTTGCCGCCGAAGGAGTTGAAATACTCCATGCCGTTGGCGAACGTCGCGGCAAGTTCGCGTGTGGTGACGACGGCAGCAAGGGGGTGGCCGTTGCCGATGGGCTTGCCCATCACCACGATATCCGGAACGACGCCCTGCAACTCGAACCCCCAGAAGGTCTCGCCCACGCGACCGAAGCCACATTGCACCTCATCCGCGATGCAAAGCCCGCCTGCGGCGCGGACCTGTTCGTAAACCGATTTCAGGTAGCCGTCGGGATAGACGACCTGCCCGCCCACGCCCGAGATGCTTTCGGCGATGAAGGCGGCGGCGGATGTACCGGTCTTGGCCCGGACCGCTTCAAGACAGCGCGCCACATCGCCCGCATAGGCCCGTCCCGAAGCCTCGGACATGCCCTTGTGGGGGCCGCGGTAGGGGTCGGGGAAGGCCGCGATCTCGACGAAGTCGGGCTGGGGATAGCCGCCCTTGCGCTTGAACTTGTAGGGGCTGACATCGACCATGCCGCCCGAGTTGCCGTGATAGGCCCAGTCGAGCACCACGGTCGATTTCTTGCCCATGGCCGTGCGCGCGATGCGCAGCGCCAGCTCGTTCGCCTCGGTGCCCGAGTTCACGAAATAGGCGACCTTAAGATCGCCGGGCAGTTTCGCGGTCAGCCGTTCGGAATAGTCGAGGATCAGCTCGCTCAGGTAGCGGGTGTTGGTGTTCAGGATCCCGGCCTGCCGCGCGATCGCGGCCACCACCTGCGGGTTGCAGTGCCCGACATGGGTGATGTTGTTGACCGCGTCCAGATAGCGCCGGCCGGAATGGTCGATCAGCCAGGGCCCCTCGCCCCGCACCATCTTCAGCTTCTCCGCGTAGGAGATCGACAGCGACGGGCCGATGGCGCGCGCGCGCCGCGCCAGAAGCTCGGCGGGGGGATGCGGGTCGAGGGTGAAGCTTTCGGGCGCGAGCCGCAGGATCAGGTTCGGGTCGATGCAGATGTCGGACCAGACATCCCAGTGGCTGTCATGCCCGACGCCGAAGAAGTTGCCCCCGTCCTGCGCCAGCATGTCGGTCATGATCTGGAAATGCAGATGCGGCGACCAGCCACCGTTTTCGTGCCAGTCGCCGAGGTGGCCGACAAGCTGTCCCGCCTCGATCCGTTGGCCCGTCTGGGCGAGACCCGGAAGTGTCCCCGCAAGGTGGCCGTAGAGGGTCCAGAACCGCACCCCTTCCGGGGTCGCGTGCTCAAGGATCAGCGTGTGGCCGTAGTCGAGCGGGTCGGCATTGTAGGCGACGAAGGCCACCGTGCCTGCGAGCGGCGCGTGAACCGGCGTGCCCTTGGCGGCAAAGATGTCGATGCCGGTGTGGCGCGTGCGCCGCTCGGGGCTGGCGGCGTCGGCGAACTGGTCGCTGGCATAGACCGAGCGCCGCTCGCCATAGGGACCGAAGCCGTAGAAGGCGACATTCTCGGGCAGGTTCGCGGGGCGCTGGCCCGCGAACCACGCATCAAAGGCGCGGTCGGAAAAGGCCGGCATGCCGGGATGCGAGCCATCGGTCAGAAGCGCGATCCGTGCGGCGCGGCCGGGGTCGGGCTGGACGACGGGGATCGGCTTCGCCTGCGCCAGATGCGCGCGCACCGACGCCGCGGCGCGGGTCGCGTCAAACCCCGCAGCCTTGCGGCAGAGCCCCACCATGAATTCCGGATCAACCCGCTCCAGCCGCTCCAGCACCGCGAAGGCGGGGCCCTGGCTGATCGTCAGATAGGCGTTGTCCGGGTGCTCCTTCGCCCGGCGGGAGGAGATGCAGACGCTCATCGCCAGCCGCATCCGCATCAGGTCGAAAAGCACCTCCGCCTCGTCCTCAGTAATCGGAAAGTCCGCGACATAGCCACGAATCACCGCCCGGATAGCGGCATAAAGGTCGGGTGCGTCGAGGATCGCATAGGCCAGCGTGATCGCCAGTTCGTTGATCGTGCGCCCGTGGGCCATGTCGCCGAAGTCGATCAGGCCGGCGACATGGTCCGGGTTCGCGCCGTCAACGATCACGTTGTTGTCGTTGGCGTCCTGATGCAAGACCGATGCGCGAAGTCCGGGCAGGCGCGGCGCGACGCGGGTGCGGTAGCGCCCGAAGAGCGCGCCCACCAGCGCGCGGCGGGCCGGATCAGCGATGTCATCGGCCCAGCTTTCCACCCCGGCCGCGTTGTCCAGCGACCACAGGAACCCCTCGCGGAAGGCCGCCGGATGGCCGAAGCCCTGCATCGCGCGCGTCAGCCGGCCCATGAAGCCCCCCAGGCTTTCAAGCTGCCCAAGGCTCCTCGGCGCAGACGACAGCAGCGGCCCCTCGACCCAGGTGACAAGCCGCACCTGGCCCAGGCCGTGGCCGGTTTCGGCCTCGGCCCCGTCGCTGCCCTCAAGGGTCGGGACGACGCGCGGGATCCCGGCCATGCCCTGCCCCTCCAGGTGCTTCATCACCGCCGTCTGGAGCGCGATCTGCCCCCTGTCCTCCCCCGCGTTCGAGATCTTGAGGACATAGCGCCGCCCCCCGGCCTCCAGCCGCGCGTTCTGATCGCGTTCGGAGATCAGCGGATGCAGCTTCCCTTCCAGCCCCCAATGCCGGCGGGCGAGTTCGGCGAGCCGGTGATCGTCAAGCGCGGGCGGTGGGGTCTCAAAAGCGGACATGGGGCTTCCTGACGGCAAGTTGCTGGAACGGTTGCCAAACCACGCCGCAGGGCGCCGGAAGATCGGCGCGGCGGACGCGGTCCGGCCTCCCGCCGCTTCTAACACCGCTTCGCGGCGATGAACCAGCCCCGGGGCCCGAAATCCCGACCCAACGACGACCCCATTGGGCCAGCTTGACTAGGCGAGCCTGTCGGCCAGGAACGCGACGGTGCGCGCCCAAGCGAGTTCCGCCGCCGCTGCGTCGTAGCGGGGCGTGGTATCGTTGTGGAATCCGTGGTTGGCGCCCTCATAGATGAAGGCCTGATAATCCGTTCCGGCGGCCTTCAGTGCGGCTTCATAGCCCGGCCAGCCCGCGTTCACCCGATCGTCGAGGCCCGCGTAGTGAATCATCAGCGCCGCCTTGATCCGCGGCACATCGCCCGCATCCGGCTGACGGCCGTAGAACGGCACGGCGGCTTTCAGTTCCGGATAGGCCACCGCGGCGGCGTTCGCGGCGCCGCCGCCGTAGCAGAACCCGATGATGCCGACCTTGCCGGTGGACCCTTCGTGCGCCATCAGATGCTCCACTGCGGCGAAGAAGTCGTTCATCAGCTTGACCGGATCGACCTGCCTTTGCAGTTCGCGTCCCGCCTCGTCATTGCCTGGATAGCCCCCGACGGAACTCAACCCGTCGGGCGCCAACGCCATGAATCCCGCCTTGGCCAGCCGCCGGGCCACGTCCTCGATGTGGGGGTTCAGGCCACGGTTCTCATGCACCACGACGACCGCGGGCAACCGCCCCGTCGCCGCGGCGGGCCGCACCAAGTAACCGCGCACCATCCCATTCCCCTGCGGTGAGGGGTAGTCGATGTAGTCGGCGCGAATGCCGGGGTCGTTGACGCTGACCTGTTCGGCCAGTGCGTAGTCCGGGCTCATCATTCCCAGGATCGCCGAGGCGGTCAGCCCGCCAACCGCGTATTTCGCGGCACGGTCCAGAAAGTCGCGCTTGGTGATCAGGCCGTGGGCGTAGAAATCGTAAAGCTCAAGCAATTCGGGCGCGAAGTCGCGTGCGGTCAAACGAGTCATCTCGGCCTCCCTGCATCAATGCCCGGAGGCTAGCACGGGACGAGTGTTTGCGGTCTCACGGGCGCGTGACATGCGCCGCGCTCGACAGCGGGGGGCCCGCGTGCGACCTTGCCGGAAACCGGCCCGGACCGATGGGGGAACCGATGCAGACCCACTTCCTGATCGAGACCACGGGCCCCGGCCTTTACGAATTCACCGACCAGGTGCGCGCCTTCGTCCGTGGCAAAGGGGACGGGTTGCTGACGCTTTTCGTGCGCCACACCTCCTGCTCGCTCGCGATCCAGGAAAATGCCGACCCCGAGGTGCGCAGCGACCTGACCGCCTTCTTCGACCGGCTGGTTCCGCCCTCGGACCACCCCGCGATGGCCTATCTGACGCATACCTACGAGGGGCCCGACGACATGCCCGCCCATATCAAGGCCGCGCTTCTGCCCGTCAGCCTCTCCATCCCCGTCATGGCGGGGCACCCGGCGCTTGGCACCTGGCAGGGCGTCTATCTGTTCGAGCATCGCCGCCGCCCGCACCGGCGCGAGGTCGCCGGGCATTTCGCCTGAGGGCGCGAAGCTGAGTCCCGGAAGCCACAGATCGCACCGCCAAGATCTGGTGGGTCGGCCTACCCACTACCCAACGAATCGGTTGCCCCCTATAGTGCCTGTGGAAACACCCACTCTGACCCCGAGGGAGAGGCGATGCGCTGCCCGTTTTGCGGAAATGTCGATACGCAGGTGAAAGATAGCCGTCCGGCGGAAGACCATGTGGCGATCCGCAGGCGGCGCTTCTGCCCGGCCTGCGGCGGCCGCTTCACCACATACGAGCGGGTGCAGCTGCGCGACCTCGTGGTCATCAAGTCCTCTGGCAAGCGCGAGGATTTCGATCGCGGCAAGCTGGAACGCTCCATCCGGATCGCGATGCAGAAGCGCCCGATCGAGCCGGAGCGGATCGACCAGATGATCTCGGGCATCGTGCGGCGGCTGGAGTCGCTGGGCGATACCGACATCCCCTCGAAGACGATCGGCGAGATCGTGATGGAGACGCTGGCCCGGATCGACACCGTGGCATACGTCCGTTTCGCCAGCGTCTACAAGAACTTCCAGGCCGCCGACGACTTCGACAAGTTCGTGTCGGAACTGCGCCCGGCCTCCCCGGCGGAAGAGTGAGCGCAGAGGCCGACCAGCGGTTCATGGCGTTGGCCATCGCGCTTGGCGCACGGGGGCTGGGTCGTGTCTGGCCCAACCCGGCAGTCGGCTGCGTGATCGTGAGCGGCGGGCGCATCGTCGGACGCGGCTGGACCCAGGACGGCGGCCGCCCCCATGCGGAAACCCAGGCCCTGGCGCAGGCGGGCGCCGCCGCGCGGGGTGCGACGGCTTATGTGAGCCTTGAGCCTTGCGCGCATCACGGCAAGACGCCCCCCTGTGCCGAAGCGCTGGTCAAGGCGGGCGTCGCGCGCGTTGTCAGCGCGATCACCGACCCCGACCCGCGCGTTGCGGGCCGCGGGCATCAGATCCTGAGGGGCGCGGGCATCCCCGTGACGACCGGGGTCCTCGCGCGGGACGCGGAGGCCGCCCAGACCGGCTTCCTCAGCCGCGTTCGCGACGGTCGTCCGATGGTCACGTTGAAGCTTGCGACCAGTTTCGACGGGCGCATCGCGACGGCCTCGGGCGAAAGCCGCTGGATCACCGGGCCGGAGGCGCGGCGCATGGTTCACGCCATGCGCGCCACCCATGACGCGGTCATGGTGGGGGGTGGGACCGCGCGCGCCGACGACCCGGCGCTGACGGTGCGCGGTCTCGGCGTGACGCGCCAGCCGGTCCGTGTCGTCTGCGCGCGGCTCTTGGACCTTCCGACCGGCGGCACCCTGGCGCATAGCGTCACGCGGGCGCCGCTTTGGCTGCTGCACGGCCCCGCCGCGCCAAAGGCCGCCCGCGACATCTGGACCCGGCTCGGCGCGCGCCTGATCGAGGTTGCGGAGGAGGACGGCGCCCTTTCGCCAAACGCCCTGCTGCGCGTTTTGGGGGCCGAGGGGCTGACGCGGGTCTTCTGCGAGGGCGGCGGCCAGTTCGCGGCCGCCCTCCTGCGCGCCGGGCTGGTGGACGAGATCCGGCACTTTTCGGCAGGCCTCGCGCTTGGCGCAGATGGCCGGCCCGCCCTTGGAACGCTCGCCCTAGATGCACTGGCCGGCGCGCCGCGCTTCCGGCTGAGGGACCAATGCGTGGTCGGGGCCGACACCGTCACCCACTGGGTCCGCGCCTGAAGGCCGGGAGCCCTAGCGCCAGAGCCAGTTCTGGCTCGCGAAAAGCCCCTGAAGCTTCGACAGGATGCGGTTGGCTCGGCCCGGCGCCGGAACCTCGTGCTTGACCAGCCGGTCGAGGATCACCTCCACCGGACAGGGTAGCCCGGTGACGGGATCTCTATAGCGTGGATAGGTGACAAGGGCGGCGTGAACGAGCGCCAGAAGGCTCGCGCGGCCCCGGCGCGGGGGCTGCGGGAACAGATCGCGCGTCAGCCCCCAGCCCGCGTAGAAGGGCATGCCCAGCGTGGTGACGGGCTTGCCCCGGATCAGCGCCTCGAACCCCAGGCCCGAGGTGATGGTCCAGACCTCGTCCGCGGCCTCAATCAGGCGCACGGGATCGGCACGCGGCACGACCGTATCGGCGAAACGCAGCGCCTCGCCCTCTGGCAAAAGGCCCGCGCGCAGCCCCGCCTCCACGTCCGGGTGGGGCTTGTAAAGGATCACGGCATCGGGATTTTCCGCCCGCACCCGTTCCAGCAGCGCAAGGTTCGTGCGTTCCGCCCCCGCGCCGAGACGCACCGAGGCGTCATCCTCCACCTGACCCGGCACGAGGATCCGGCGCCCTTTGGGCAGTTCGGGCAGCGCGTCAGAGGCGAGGTTGTATTTCGAAAGGCCCGAGAGCGTCAGCCGCCGGATCAGGCGTTCGGCCCGCGCGGCCCCGCCCGGCGGCAGACCGGCCGCGATCAGCGCCTCAAGGTCACTGGGGCGCGAGGGGTCGTAGTAGATGCCCGCGCGGTCCGCCACGAGCGAAAGCGGCGGCACCAGCTCCGCCCCCAGACCACGAGAGCGCAGGAACCCGTCCTCCACCCGCCGGACCGGGACATCCCCGACCGCCTGCCCGAGCACTTCGTTTTCCTTGCCGGCCCAGATGAGGATATCCCGCCCGCTGCGCCGCGCCCTGAGCACAGCCTTGCCCGGATCGTCCTGGAACACCAGGCGCCGTTCGCGCCCGAAGGCGCCTTGCAGATGCCCGCGCTTCCACAGCCGCATCCCCACCGCGACATGGCCGCGCCGGTCGTCGCGGTAGGCGCGCACGTCGGCTTCCAACTGGTCCACGGCCGCTTCGAAAGTGCACAAGCGATCGCGCGCGCGATCATACCAGGTGGGGGCCATGATCATCGCCGCGGCAAAAAGCTGCGCGCGCGTCAGACGTTTCTGCCGCCGCGCGACGGGGTTTTCGTCCTGCGTCAGGCCCCAGCCCGCATAGAAGGGCTGGCCGAAAACCCGCGGGCGGTGGCCCGCCAGGATCGCCTCGAACCCCATCTGGGAGGAGACGGTGTAAACCGCAATCGCCCCATCCAGAAGCGCCCAGGGCGAGACGGGATCGCTCAGCAGGCTGACCCAGCCCACCGCATGGGTCTGGTCGTAATGGCCGCGCCGGTGGCCGCTGGCGGCCTCCGGATGTGACTTGATCACGATGCGCGCGCCGGGATGTTCCTCCTGCGCGATCACCAGCATCTCCCGGAAGGTCGCGGCGGAGGCGCCGCCATGGCGGATCGAGGCGTCGTTGCGCGTCTGGTCGATGATCAGCACATAGCCCGGGGGCGGAACCTCAAGTTCCGGATCGAAGCCGTTGTATTTGGACAGGTGCAGGTGCTTGAGCCGTTCGATCCCCTCGCGCGCGCGCCCCAAAACCACGGTGTCATCCAGCGGTTCGCGGCGGATGATCTCCTCGATCAGCGAAGGCGCGGCGCCGTCGAAATGAACGCCCACCGGGTCGATCAAGAGGCCGAGCGGCGGCTCCCCCGACCGTCCGGGCCGGAGCGAGCGCAGGAACGCGTCCTCCACCCGCACGATCCCGGCGCCCGTCCGCGCGGCCACGGCCTCCCCCCTGGGCGCGGTCGGGCTTCGGCCCCAGACGCCAACCAGGTCGTCCTTGCCGGGAATGCCGAGCCGCAAGTCATAGCCGCTGAGCGCGAGGATCCGGCGCACCCGGTCGTTGGTCAGAAATCCGCCGTTGAAGACGTAAAGGCGCCGCTTGTCCTCCTGCCCGGCGCCCCCCTGTCGCGGCGCGCGCGTCACCCTCCGGCCGCGCTCGAGATCGCGTTGGCCGAACTTGCGGTGCCGGTCAGCACCGAAAGCGTTTTCTGCCACTGGACGTAGGGCGCTTCGGTCACATAGATCGTGTCGCCGTCGCGGATCACGAAATCACGCGCGTTGAAGATGCCGTCGGGCTGGGTCAGGTCCAGCACATAGGCCACCCGCTGAGGCTCCTTCAGGCCCGCCTGGCCCAGCACCGCCGCCGCGATCGCGGGGCTTTCGTCGCGCATGATGAAAAGACCCTTGGGGTCGGCCAAATGGGTGTTGAGGCCGCCGACCTTGGCCACCGCCTCAAGCGCGGTCAGGTTGGGCGTGTCGAAGTCCACCCGCGCCTGCGCGCCGGTCGCGCCCAGCGCGGTGAAGGTGCGGGTATCCTTTTCCACCAGGATCACGTCGCCGCCGCGCAGCGCGATGTCCATGTTGGGATTCTTGTAGAGATCCTTCAGCCACACGCTTCCCGTGCGCCCGTGCCGGGTGACCGTGATCTGCGCGGTTTCGGGGTCGACCGCCACGCCGCCCGCACGCGCCAGCATCGCCGACAGCGTGCGCGTCGGCCGCTCGATCGGGAACACGCCCTGGGCACCGGTATTGCCGAGGACCGAAACGGTCGCCCCGTCCCCCGCCGCGCGCGCCACCGTGACCTGCGGGTCCGGCGTCTGGTCCTTCAGCTTGTCGGTGATCGCCTGGCGCAGCGTCTCGGGCGTATTGCCAGAGGCGCGGACCCGGCCCGCGTAGGGCACGAAGATGAAGCCCTCGTCATCGACCTGTAGCTGCTCTAGCCCCGTCGCGTTGACCCCCTTGCCGGCAAGCAGCCCGTCATCAACGTTTTCCCAGATCGTCAGCGACAGCGTATCGCCCGGATGGATCACGTCCGAGCCCACGACACCGGCCGTGATGAACTCCCTTGAGAAGCCAAGCTCCGGCGATTTGGACGCGGCGCGCGCAACCCGTTCGTCCACGGGCACGATATAGGTCGAGCCCATCTTCTCCACCGAACCGGCAAGGATCTCCCCCTTGCTGGGGCCTGAACGGGGCAGCCCGCATCCCGCAAGCGAGACCGACAGCGAAAGCACCACAATCGATTTTGCGCCAAGGCCGAATACGCTTTTCAAGAAGTCCCCCGTCTGGGCCGGTTTGTCCCGCCCGGTCTGATTGCGCCTGTTTTGCCGGCACAGTAACGGCAATCCCGCGCGAGAGAAAGCGCCTAGGCGGAGCTTCTGAGCGGCTGTCGCGGCGAAGCCATACCCGCGGCCAGCGCGTCATAGGGATCGCAGTCGGCCAGCATCATCTCCACGGCCTGTCGCAACAGGATCCGGCGCCCGCGGCTGGAATAGAACCCGCCCGGAATCTGAGAGGTTTCAAGAAGATACTGGCGGTAATCGGCATAGGCCGCCATATCCGGCCGGTCCTCCGCCGCGAAAAAACGGTCAAGCGGCAGGCCGGAGACGAATTCCGGCTTGTCATAGACCGCGCGGCCAAAGGCCTTGAGCGGAAGCCCCCGCCAGAGCGCCTGCTGCGCCGCGGTCGAGTTGACCGTCACGACCGTTCGCGCGCGCCCCAGAAGCGCGGCGAGCTTTCCGCCGCGCAGGAAATGCACGCGCGCACCCACGCCCAGCCGCCGGGCGGCACCGCGCAGCGCCCTCTGAACCGGCGCGCGGCCATCCTCCAGCGGATGGGCCTTGAAGACGAGGTGGTGATCGCGCGGCGCGCCCGCCGCGAACCCCTCAAGACAAAGCTCGATGAATTCGGTCTGCGAGGCGAAGGGGGAATGGGCGCGAAAGCTCGCATCATGTTCCAGTTGCAGAAGTACCAGGTGGTAGGGAAAGCCGCCCCGCTTGACCCTGCGCGTGCTGATCCAGCGTTCGACCCGGTGCAGCGGCATCAGCAGCAGGCGGCGCAGGTGCAGGCGGAACTCCTCCCGGACCGAGATGCCGCGATGGGGCGTGAAGTCCCGGTAGCGGCGGTTCATCGCCATCACGAAGAAATGGTAAAGCGCGCCATAGAAGACATGCTGGCGCAGGTCGCCCCAATGCGCAGGCGCCTCGGGCGGCTCGACACCGCTGCATGCCAGGACGGCACGCATCGCCGCCACGTCCAGATCCATCAGCCGCGAATGACCGTTCGAGCCGCCGCGCTCATAGGTCACCCAATAGGGCCTGAGGTAACCTTCCTCGAACACATGGATACGCAAACCAAGCGCGCGCGCCTGCCGGATCGCCTCGGCATGGACGGGGCGGGTGTCGCCGTAAAGCACCAGATCGGTGATGCGCAGACTGGCCAGCAGCTCCGCGCAGACGCCAGGCCAGTCGACCGCGCGGCCGGAGTAGGGGATGTAATTCCCGCGACCGAACAGCCCGCGCCAGAACACCTCGTCGCCGCGGTTGAAGCCGACGCGCCAGACCGTGGCACCGGCGGAGCGAAGCGCATCGGCCAACTGGCCGAAGAAGGGGCCGTGCGGTCCCTGCAGCATCAGTATCCGCCGCTCTTCCACGCGCCTCCGAACGATCGTTTGATATGCCTCCGGCTTCCTTAGACCGCGCGCATCCTGCCCGCCACCCTGATCGCCGCTCACAGCGGCTTTTCTTAGGCCGGGAAGATTAATTCGCGGCGAATTCCGCCCGGGGGTTGCGACACCCAACGCGGCGGGATACGCATTTTGCGAACTCAAAGGGGGCTCAGCATGTTCACCGGCATCGTCACCGACATGGGCGAAATCATCGCGCTGGAACAGCAGGGCGACCTTCGGGCGCGGATCGCGACCGCCTACCCGGTCGAGACGATCGATCTTGGCGCCTCGATCGCCTGCGAAGGCGTGTGCCTGACCGTGATCGCGACCGGAACCGAACCGCGCGGCTGGTTCGATGTCCAGATCTCGGCCGAGTCCGTGTCCAAGACCAATATCGGCGCCTGGACCCTCGGCAAGCGGATCAACCTGGAGCGCGCGCTGAAGGTCGGGGACGAACTGGGCGGCCACATCGTCTCGGGCCATGTCGATGGCGTGGCCGAGATCCTGAGCGCGGAGGCGGAGGGCGATTCCACCCGCTTCACCTTCCGCGCGCCCGACAGCCTGGCGGGGTTCATCGCCCCCAAGGGCTCCGTCGCGCTGAATGGCACCTCGCTGACCGTGAACGAGGTTGATGGCGCGACCTTCGGCGTGAACATCATCCCCCATACCAAGGCGGTCACAACCTGGGGCGCCGCGCGCGCCGGCGACCAGGTGAACCTGGAGATCGACACCCTCGCCCGCTATGTCGCGCGGCTTCGGGATTGGGCCGGCCGGTGAGGGTGCGGTGAGCGGGCCGGGCCATAACGGCGGTCCCGCGCTGGAACCCGGCGGGGGCTGGCGGCGCCATTGCTGGCGCGCGGCCCGCGCGGCGCTGCTGCCCACCCTGCCGATCGAGGTCGTGCGCACCCGCGTGCGGCGCGCCACCGAACTTGGGCTCGACTACAAGACCTATGCCGGCGTTCGCGCGACGACGGGGCGCGATCTGGTGGCATTCCTCTTTTCGACGAACGCGCTCCGGCTGCTGCGCGAGGGCGACCGGATGCGACGTGAAGAGGCGCGGCGCCTGGCCGCGATCACGCGCGCCGACCGTCTGCTGGCCACCCAGCCCCCGCTTGACGCCGAGGCGATCCGCGCGGAGCTTGCGGCGCAGGGCGTGACCATCCGGGCCACCACCGCCGCCCCGGGCCTGAGTGCCAGCTGGTCCGAGACCGGGCGCCACCTGCGCGGCTTCCTGGCGGGCTGCGCGCACCCGGCGGACGGGGTCCTGCTGGTCGGCGAAACCGACCTGGAGCGCGACTGGGTGGCAGCGGCGCGTCTGGCGGGCTACCTGACCGCCGACGCCTACTTCGGCCGGATCATGGCGGCAGCAGGGCGATAAGAGTCGTGTCCGGGCTGGCAAAACGGTCCGGCTTCCGCTATCGCCATCTGCAACATTTCCGAAACGGGCGAAGACGATGACCGACGATCTCAAATCCGCCATCTCTCCCACCGAAGAGATCATCGCAGAGGCCCGTGCGGGCCGCATGTTCATCCTCGTCGATCACGAGGACCGGGAAAACGAGGGCGACCTCGTGATTCCCGCGCAGATGGCGACGCCACAGGCGGTCAACTTCATGGCCACCCACGGGCGCGGCCTGATCTGCCTGACGCTGAGCGCCGCACGGATCGACGCGTTGGGTCTGCAGCCGATGTCGATGAAGAACTCCTCTCGTAACGAAACCGCCTTCACCGTATCGATCGAGGCGCGCGAAGGGATCGAAACCGGCATCTCCGCCCATGACCGAGCGCGGACCATCGCCGTCGCGATCGACCCTTCGAAGGGACCGGCGGACCTCGCGACGCCGGGCCACATTTTTCCGCTGCGCGCCCGCGACGGGGGCGTTCTGGTCCGCGCCGGCCATACCGAGGCCGCGACCGACGTCGCGCGGCTGGCGGGCCTGATGCCCGCGGGCGTGATCTGCGAGATCATGAATGACGACGGCACCATGGCGCGGCTGCCGGACCTGGTGAAGTTCGCGGCCAAGCATTCGCTGAAGATCGGGACGATTTCCGACCTGATCGCCTATCGCCGCCGCCACGACAACCTGGTGCGCGAAACCGACCGGAGCACCGTGCACTCGGCCTATGGCGGCGAATGGACCATGCGGATCTTCACTGACCAGACCGAGGGCACGGAACACGTCGTCCTGACCAAGGGCGACATCACCAGCCCCGAACCCGTGCTGGTCCGCACCCACTCGCTGAGCGTACTTGAGGACGTGCTTGCTCTGGGCCCGACGCCCGAGGGCGAGCTGGCCCGCGCGATGCGCATCATCGCCGAAAAGGGCCGCGGCGCGGTTTGCCTGTTCCGCGATCCGCGCGCCAAGCTGGTCGTCACCGAGGACGAGGGCCCGCGCACCATCAAGCAAACCGGGCTGGGGGCGCAGATCCTTTCGAACATGGGGATCAAGCAGCTGATCCTGCTGACGGATTCCCCCATGACCCGCTACCTGGGTCTTGACGCCTACGACCTGCACATCGTCGGCACCCATCCGATCGCCGGGAACTGAGACATGGCCGCAAGCGAAACCCACCATATCCTGGACCTGCCGCGCTTCGACAAGCCGGTGAAGCTCCTGATCGTGGTGGCGCCTTACTACAAGGACATCGCCGACAACCTCGTCGCCGGGGCAAGGGCGGTTGCGGCAGAGGCGGGTGCCAGCGTCGAGTTGATCGAGGTTCCGGGCGCGCTCGAGGTGCCGGCGGCCATCGGCATGGCCTTCCGCATGGCCGATTACGACGGCTTCGTGGCGCTTGGCTGCGTGATCCGGGGCGAAACCACCCATTACGACACGGTCTGCAACGATAGTTCGCGCGGGCTGACGATGCTGGGCCTTTCGGGTGCCTGCGTGGGCAACGGCATCCTGACGGTGGAAAACCGCGACCAGGCGGTCGTGCGCGCCGACCCGGCAGGGCAAAACAAGGGCGGCGGCGCCGCGGCGGCGGCCTTGCATCTGGTCGCGCTTTCCCGCAAATGGGCGCGCCAGACCAAGGGGATCGGCTTCAAGCCTGCGGGCGAGGAGTTCCGGATCGCCGACACCAACGAAGGACCCACCCGCGCATGACCGCCGACACGCCGCGAAAGCTCTCCACTGATGAAAAGCGCCAACGGCGCTCTGCCGCACGGCTTTATGCGGTGCAGGCGCTGTTCCAGATGGAGGCCTCCGGCCAGGCCCTTGACCGCGTCGCGCGGGAATTCGAGACGCATCGCTTCGGCGCCGTCTACGAAGGTGACGAGATGGCCGAGGGCGATCCCGGGCTCTTTCGCGCGATCCTTGAGGAAGCGGTAAGCCTTCAGGCGAAGATCGACCAGATGACCGACCGCGCCCTGGTAGCGAAATGGCCCATCGACCGTATCGATCCGGTCTTGCGGGCCCTCTTCCGCGCGGCGGGGGCCGAGCTTGTCCTGCCCGCGACGCCGCCCAAGGTCGTCATCACCGAATATGTGGACGTCGCCCGCGCCTTCTTTCCCGAGGGCAAGGAGCCGAAGTTCGTCAACGCGGTTCTCGACCATATGGCGCGCGAGGCCAAGCCCGAGGCGTTCTGATCTGCGGCGACGCGCCGCTGGCAGATCGCGCGCGATCGCGTAGAATGGGCCGCGACAGGAGGTCGCCATGCCCGCACTCGTCCGCCTTTACATCGTCAACGTCCTGATCGGCTTCGCGCTCTCCGCCGTCTTCACGGCGCTGCTGCTCTGGCTCGATGTGGCCGGGCTGCGCCATCTGGCCACCGCCGTGAACGGCGGCTGGATCGGCGTCCTGATGCTTTTCGTGTCGAACGGCATCGTCTTTGCCGGCGTGCAGTTCGCCATCACGATCATGGGCATGGCCGAGGACGGCCAAGGCGGTGGCGGCACCCGGCGCCCGGTGGGGCGCCTGCCGGAGTTGGTGCGGGCCGTGGCCCGTGGCACCAAGGACACAAGGCCCCTCAACCGGCCCTGACCGCCGCAAGGTGGCGGGCAAACTCCGGCGTCGCCATCAACGCCTTGCAGCGGGCGAAGCGGCCGTCGGCATAGGCGCGGAAATCGTCCGCCGGATTGCCGTTGGCAAGCTGGATCAGCCCCCAGAGCGTCCAGAGCAGGTCGCACATCGCCTTGTAGATGACCATCCTTCCCCGGTCGCCCGCCCCCGGCGCCCCCTCGAAATAGGCGCGCAGCATCTCTTCATCCTGATCCGCGTCGAAGCCCCCCTCGACCGAGAGATCGCCCAGATCCCACATCGGATCATTCATGCCGGAATATTCCCAATCGACGATCCACATCCGCCCCCCGGTATCGAGGAAATTTTCGCACAACGGGTCGCAGTGGCAGGGCGCCAGCGGCAGCGGATGGGCCGAAAGCGCGGCGCGCACCGCCTCGGCCTCACGCACAACGTCGTGATAGCCTTCGGGCAGGGCCACGTCCTTGGTCGCGAGGATGCCAAGGTAGTCGTCGATCATCGCGAAAAGCTCGAACCGGAAGGGGAAGACCGCGCCCGACTCGTGCAGCTTGCGGAACGCCTGCCCGGCCCGGCCCGGCGCGCCCGGCCGGGTTCGGAAATGTTCGGGGCTCATCGTGACGGCCCCGTCGATGAAGCGCGTCACCATCACGCCCGTCGCCTCGTCCACATGGATGACCTCGGGGCTGACACCGGCGCGCGCGGCTTCCCGTGCGGCGACGGCCTCGTTGGCGCGGTCGATGTATTCCTCGGTGCCCTTGCCGGGAATGCGCAGGCAGAAATCCCCCGCGCGAAAGACAAGGTTCGTAAGCCCGCCAAGCCGCTGCGGTTCCCCCGCCCCCCGAAGCGCGGCAATGCCCGCGATGGCGTCGCGCGCCAGATCCAGATCGCTCATGCCTTCAGCCTTTCCATCTTCGCGTCGTAAAGGCACCGTGGGCCGCGAGTGGCGGCATAGGAGGTGCCGAAGGCTTCGATGGTGAGGCCCTGCTCGCCCGCCAATTCGGCGGGCAGGTAGGCGAAACCGATGGTCTTGCCCAGGTGGTGCCCATAGCCCGCGCTGGTCAGCGAGGCGACGGGGCGTCCGCCGTGCAGGACGGTTTCGCCAGAAAGGAAGGGGGCGAACCCCTCCACCGTCAGGGTGACGAGCTTGCGCCGGGGCGCCCCGGCCGCCAGCAGCGCGGCCCGCCCGGTGAACTCCCCCTTGTCGAGCGCAACGGCAAAGCCCAGGCCTGCTTCCAGCGGCGTAGTCTCGGGCGTGATGTCGGCGGACCAGTAAAGATAGCCCTTCTCCAACCGGCAGCTTTCGATGGCGCGGTAGCCCGCGTCGCGGATGCCATGGGCCGCGCCCGCCGCCTTCAACGTGTCGTAGACATGGCCTGCGTATTCGGTCGGGATGTAAAGCTCCCACCCAAGCTCGCCGACATAGCCCACCCGGACAGCCAGCGCCGGGGCCTGCCCCACCACGATCTCCTGCGCGGAGAGGAACGGAAAGGCCGTGCTCGACAGGTCCGCATCGGCCACCGAGGACAGCACTTCGCGTGCCTTCGGTCCGCAGATATTCAGGACCGCATGGGCGTTGGTCACGTCGCGCAGGGCCAGACAGTCCGGCAACTGCCGGGTGATCCAGTTCGCGTCACGCACCCCGAATCCCGAGCCCGTGACGATCAGGAAATCCTCCGTTCCCCGGTGCAGGATCGTCAGGTCGGCCTCGATCCCGCCGCGCCCATTCAGAAGCTGGGTGTAGATCGCGCGGCCGGGTGGGCCCGAGATATCGGCGGCGGCGATGCGGTTCAGTGCCGTCTGTGCGCCGGGACCCAAAAGTTCGAATTTTGAAAATGAGGTTTGGTCGATCAGAGCCACACCCTCGCGGATCGCCCGCACCTCGGCGGCCACGGCAGTGTGCCAGCCGGGCTTGCCCTCGAAGCTGGGGGTGTCGGTGGCGGATGGGTCGGATGCGCTGAACCAATTCGCCCGTTCCCATCCGAACCGCGCCCCGAACACCGCGCCCGCCGCTTTCAGCGGTTCGAATAAAGGTGATCGCCTAAGACCCCGCCCAGCATGATGTTCTTCGCCCGGCCAGTGCACCTTGTAATAGGCCCCGTAGGCCTCCACCGCGCGCGCGGCGAGCCAGGCGGCCCGCGCGTGCGGCGCCCCGAAGCGGCGCGCATCGAAGGACCAGAGGTCCAGCCCCGGGTCGCCATGCAGGATCCAGTTCGCCATCGCCTCCCCCGCCCCGCCCGAGGCGGCGATCCCTGCGGTAAATCCGCAGGCGAGGTAGAAATTATCCAATTCTGGCGCAAGACCCATGATCGGCTCGCCATCGGCCGAAACGGGGATCGGGCCGTTGATCACGGTCTTGATACCGGTGTCGTTGAGGACCGGGAGCCGCTCTGCCGCGGGAAGGGCGAAAAGCTCCAGCCGGTCCATGTTGGCCGGGAAAAGCTCCCTCCCGAAGTCGAAGGGTGCCCACTGGTTCCACAGCGCGCGCGTGCCATCCTCCCAGCCGCCGATGGCCCAGGACCCGCCGACATCCGGCTTGAGGTAGAAGTTGTGGTCGGGGTCGCGCAGGGTGGTCAGGTTGTCCGGCACGTCGAGACCTTTTTCGGTCACGAAGTACTGATGTTCGACCACGCCCGCCGCCACCGGGACCCCCGCCATCGCGCCCACGCGCCGCGCCCAGTAGCCCGCCGCGTTCACCACGATATCGGCGGAGATCGTCCCATGGTCGGTCACCACGCCCATCGCGCGCCGCCCCTCGACGACGATATCGGTGACGGTCACACCCTCCTCAATCCGGACGCCACCCCTGCGGGCGCTCGCGGCGAAAGCCATCGTCACGGCGTAGGGGTCGATATAGCCGTCACTCGGAATCCAGGCCGCACCCACGACGCCCTTCGGGTCGATATGCGGGAACATCCCCCGCGCCTCCTCGGGGGAGACCAGATGCGCCTCGAAACCGAAGCTTTTTGCCAGTTGGATCGAGCGACGGATCTCGCTCCACCGCGCGTCAGAGGCCGCAAGACGGAGGGAACCGACCTTCTTCCAGTCGGTCGCCATGCCGGATTCGTCTGCCAGCCGGTCAAAGACCGCGACAGAGTTCTGCATGAGCCGCGTCAGCGACCGCTTGCCGCGCAACTGCCCCACAAGCCCTGCCGCGTGCCAGGTGGACCCATGCGTCACCTGCGCCTTTTCCAGCACCAGGACATCGCGTTCGCCCGCGCGCGCCAGGTGATAGGCGATGGCGCAGCCGATGGCGCCCGCGCCGATGATGACGATCCTTGCGTGACGGTCCGCCTTCATGCCTTCACCTTCAGATTTTCCGGGTCGTAAAGGGGCTGAAGCGCGATGCGTGCCGGGAAGCGTTCGTTCGCGACCACGAGCTCATAGCTGCCAGATGTCAGGTAGTCGTCGCTGACCCCCTCGGCGTTGCGCACATAGCCGTAGCCGATGGACCGGCCAAGCGTGTAGCCATAACCGCCCGAGGTCAGGTATCCGACCGCCTGCCCGTCGCGCAGGATCGTCTCCCGCCCGACCAGAACGGCCGCCGGATCGTCCAGCGTGAAACCCGCGAGCCGCTTCTTCAGGGGCTGACCCGCCACCGCCTCAAGCGCGGCGCGCCCGATGAAGTCGGCGTTGCGGCGCATCTTGACCGCCCAGCCCAGCCCCGCCTCGAAGGGCGTGTCATTGGGCGTGATGTCCGAGGACCAGGCGCGATAGCCCTTTTCGAGCCGCAGGGACTCGATCGCCCGGTAGCCCACGGGGCGGATGGCGTGATCCGCGCCCGCCGCCATCAGCGCGTCGAAGACCGCCCCCGTGACGGCGAGCGGCACATGCAACTCCCATCCCAGCTCGCCCACATAGGTGATCCGCAGCGCCCGGACCGTCGCGCCCGCGATGGAGATCTCGCGGACATGGCCGAAGGGGAAGGCGACATCCGAGACATCGGCATCCGTGACCCGCGCCAGAACCTCCCGCGCGCGCGGCCCCATCAGCGACAGCGTCCCCCAGTCCTCGGTGATATCGCGGATGGCGACGTCGCCTTCGGGCAGGTGTTCGGCGATCCAGGCCAGGTCATGGGTACGGAACCCCGTGCCGGTGACGATGTAGAACCGGTCCTCGGCCAGCCGCGCGACGGTCAGGTCGGCCTCGATCCCGCCGCGGGTGTTCAGAAGCTGCGTGTAGGTCAGCCGCCCGGGCGCCTTCGTCACGTCATTCGCGCAGACGTAGTCCAGCGCCCGCGCGGCGTCCCGCCCCGTCACCTCGTATTTCGCGAAGGACGACTGGTCGAACAGCCCCACCGCCTCGCGGACGTGGCGATGTTCCTCGCCCACATGGGGGAACCAGTTCTGGCGCCCCATGGCGTAGATGTCGCGCGCCTCCACCCCCTCGGGCGCGAACCAGTTCGGCCGCTCCCACCCCAGCTTCGATCCGAAGACCGCGCGATGGCTCTTGAGCCGGTCATAGAGAGGCGAGGTGATGCGCGGGCGGCCGGATGTGTATTCCTCGTGCGGGAAACCGATGGTGTAGTGCTTGCCATAGGCTTCGCAGGTACGGTCCGACACCCATTGCTGGTCGCGGTGCATCTGGGAAAAGCGGCGGATGTCCACAACCCAGAGGTCAAGCGGCGCCTCCTCGTTCACCACCCAGTCCGCCAACACCCAGCCCGCACCGCCGCCCGAGGCGATGCCAAAGGCGTTGAAGCCCGCGCCGACGTACATGTTCGCGCATTCCTGCGCCGGGCCCAGGATGAAATTTCCGTCCGGCGTGAAGCTTTCGGGGCCGTTGATCATCTGCTTGACGCCGACCTCGGCCAGCGCCGGGACCCGCTCGATCGCCTGCACCAGGTGCTGCTCGAAATGGTCGTAGTCGTCCTCGAACAGGTGGAACTGCCAGTCGTTGGGGATATCGCCCGTGGGCAGAGGCTGGGGGTTCGGTTCATACCCGCCCATGACCAGCCCGCCGACCTCTTCCTTGAAATAGGTCCGCCGGTCGGGGTCACGGATGGTGGCCGCGTCCGCCGCCAGCCCGTCGATCTTCTCGGTCACGATATACTGATGGCGGACGGCCTGAAGGGGCACGTTGATCCCGGCCATCGCCCCCACCTGCCGCGCCCACTGCCCGGCGCAGTTCACGACCTTTTCGCAAGCGATCTCGCCTTGCGTAGTCTTGACCGAGGTGATGCGGTTGCCCTTCATTCCAAAGCCCGTCACCCCGACCCCTTCGAAGATCTTCGCCCCGTGCATGCGGGCCCCCTTGGCCAGCGACTGCGTGATGTCCGAGGGGCTGGCCTGCCCGTCCGTCGGCAACCAGCTTGCCCCGACAAGGTCCGCAGTCTCCATCAGCGGCCACATGCGCTTGACCTCCGCGGGCGAGATCAGATGCATCTCCATCCCGAAGCTTCCCGCGGTCGTGGCCAGCCGCTTGTATTCAGTCCAGCGGTCCTGATTGGTGGCCAGGCGCAGGCAGCCGCTCATCTTCCAGCCGGTCTCCAGTCCCGTTTCCGCGGCCAGTCCCTTGTAAAGCTCGACCGAGTATTTCAGCACCCGCGTGATCGAGGCGGAGGAGCGCAACTGCCCCACAAGCCCCGCCGCGTGCCAGGTGGAGCCAGAGGTCAGCCTGCCCTGCTCGATCAGCACGACATCGGCCTTGTGATCGCGCGCCAGGTGATAAGCGGTGGAACAGCCGATGATTCCGCCGCCAATGACGACGATCTGGGCATGTGTAGGCAACGTCATGATGAGGTCTTTCCGTGTCGGGTGTGATAGCGGTCGAGGGCGGCGCCGAGCCGCCCCAGGTAGTCGCGCGCGTGGGCGTCGTAGTCGGCGCCGGGCGCGGCCAGGAAGATCTCCGACACCATCGCCCACATCGCCTCCCGCGCGAGCGAGGCGCATTGCATCGCCTCGAAGGCGCGCAGCAGCGCGGCATCGGGCGCGGCGCCGAAATAGGCGACCAGCAGCGCGCGCGCCTCGTCATCAGACATCCCCGCGTTGGAGGCCGCGCCTGCGAGATCGAACATCGCCGTCCCGAAGGCCGCATATTCAAAGTCGATCAGCCACACCCGCCCCCCGGCATCCTCAAGGAAATTGCCGGGCAAAAGGTCGTGATGGCCGAAGATGATCGGCAGCGGCACCTGCGCGGCCTCCATCTCGGCCGCGACTGCGGTCAGCCAAGGCAGCTCGGGTGCAAACCGGCTGCCGTTGTCCGCCAGCGTCCGCGCGTAGTCGCGGATCACATGGAAAACCCAGAAAATCGCGCCGGGGCCCGAGACCTCGGCCGGCATGTCGGTATGGAAGGCCTGCAAAAGCCGGGCGATGCGGTCGGGGTTGGCGCGCATGTCGACCTCCTCCCAGGTCCGCGCCTCCAGGAAGGCAGAGACCATGACGCCCGGCCCGGCATGTTCGACCGCGGGCGCGAAACCCGTCCGGTGCGCCGCGCGCGCAGCGATCACCTCGGACGCGCGGCTGACATGGTGAAAGGGGAAGTCCTTGCCGAAGCGCACGACATGCGCGCCCGCCGCATCACGCACTTTCCAGCTCTCGTTCGAAAGCCCCCCAGACAACCGCTCGGCCCGGACCTCTCCCTGCCAGCAGGGCAGCGCCCGGATGCGTCTCAGGCTCATCCCCTCTCCCTTTCTTCATTGCCCCAAATACCCCCGCCGGAGGCTTCCGCAGCCGACACCCGCGCGCCTGCCGCAAGCCCGGTCATGCCGCCTCCAGCCCCAGCCGCGCCCGCGCCGCGCGGGCGGAGGCGGAGATCAGCCGGTCCGTGATGATGGCGATGAAGGCCACCGCCAGGCCCGCGACCAGCCCGCGCCCCGGGTCGGCCTTGGTCAGCGCGATATAGACCTCCTGCCCCAGGTCGCGCGTGCCCACGAGCGCGGTGATCACCAGCATCGAGAGCGCGAACATCACGGTCTGGTTCAGGCCCAGCAGGATCTCGGGCAGCGCCAGCCGCAGCTTGATCCGCCACAGGATCTGCCCCTGCGTGCAGCCCATCGCGCGCCCCGCCTCGACAAGGCGCGGATCGACGCTCTTCAGCCCCAGCACCGTGTAGCGGACGGCGGGTACCAGGGCGTAGGCCACGACCGCGATCATGGCGGTGAAGTCGCCCACACGGAAAAGCATCACCGCAGGCATGAGGTAGACGAAGGAGGGCAGCGTCTGAAGCGTGTCGATGATGACCCGCACGGGTGCCCAGATCGCATCGCGCTCGGCGGATAGGATACCGACCGGCAGGCCGATCAGCATCGCGAAAACGGTCGAGATCCCGCAAAGATAGACGGTGATCGCGGCCTTTTCCCACTGGCCGGTCGCCGCGATCAGCCCCGCCAGCGCCGCGACCAGAAGGCCCAGCCGCCAGCCACCAAGCCGCCAGCCGCCATAGGCCAGAAGGGCGACCACGCCCGCCCAGGGCAACCCGCCCAGGAACCGCTTGAACGGCACCAGGAGGTTCAGCAGCACGGCGTTCTTCACCGCCTCGATCGTGTCGAAGAAATTGACGTTGATCCATTCCACGACCCGGCTCCAGAAGGTACCGGTCGACAGTTCATAGGCCGCCGGCCAACGCTGGAGCGCCGGAAGCGCCAGGCCCGCGAGCCCCGCGACGAGGATCAGCGCCAGCCCGGACAGAAGGTAGGGATGGCGCGCGACGATCCCGCCCACCGGCGCCGGTTCGGGCCGGAGCCGAGCGAATGCCTGGCTCAGCCGGTCCAGCGCGACGGCCAGCGCGACGATGGCCAGCCCCGCCTCAAGCCCCGCGCCGAAGTCGAGCCTGCGAAGCGCGGCCAGCACGTCGAAGCCAAGCCCCCCCGCCCCGATCATGGAGGCGATGATGACCATGTTCAGGCTCAGCATGATCACCTGATTGACCCCCACCATCAGCGGGTCCTTCGAGGCAGGCACCATCACCCGCCAAAGCATCTGGCGGCGCGTGCAGCCGACCATGCGGCCAAGATCGGTCAGCTCCGAGGGGACACGCCGAAGCGCCAGTTCCGTGATCCGCGTCATCGGCGGCATGGCGTAGATCAGCGTCGCCACCACCGCCGCCGTGGGGCCGAAGCCGAACAGGATCAGGATCGGCACCAGGTAGGCAAAGACCGGGATTGTCTGCATCAGGTCCAGCACCGGGCGGATCGCACGCTCGAACCAGGGGTGGCGGAAGGCGAGGATGCCCAGCAGCAGCCCGCCCGCGACGCCCAGCGGGACCGCCACCAGGATCGAGGCCAGCGTGACCATCGCGCTTTGCCACTGGCCGAAGACCAGAACGAAGATCAGGCAGCCCGCCACCAGCGCGGCCAGTCGCACGCCCCCCGCGTACCGGCCCAGAAGCGCGCCCGAGCCGATGACCGCAACCCAGGACAGCGGCGGCAGGATCTGCACCGCCTGCGACCCCTCCCCCTTCAGGAAGCCGCTCGACAGCAGGCTAAGGACGAAGCGGTAGGGCACGTCCAGAACCGCCGCGATGAAGCGCGTGAACTCGGCAAAGGTGAACAGGCCGAAGCTCGCCTCGTTCAGAAGCCATTTGGTGAAGGCGGAGATCCAGCGCGCGGCGGGAATGCGCATCGACTTCGGGTAGTCGAAGGCCCAGGGAAGAAGCCCCTCACCATAGCTCCAGAGCGCCCAGAAAAGCACCAGCGCCACGACCCAGCCCGTCCAGACCGGAAAGCGGCGCGTGATCCTTGGGCGGGTCGCCATGGCTCAGCCCCCCAGCATCAGCGCGACGACGTCATCGCGGTAAAGATGGCCCAGCGTTTCCCCCTGTGCCCCGGTGACGCGCAGCGCCAATGCGCCGTCAAGGAACATCGGCGCGGCTTCCGCCACGGTGGTGCGGGCAGGCACGATACCCGCGGGCGGCTCGCCCTTTGCCGGGCGCATGGCGGTCTCGACCTTCACCACCTTGGCGCGCGGCACCGCGCGGGTGAACTCGCGCACATAGTCCGTCGCGGGGTTGAGGACGATGTCCTCGGGCGTGCCCTGCTGGACGATCGCGCCGTCCTTCATGATGGCGATGCGGTCGGCCAGGCGGATCGCCTCGTCGAAATCATGGGTGATGAAGACGATGGTCTTTTTCAGCACCGATTGCAGGCGGATGAACTCGTCCTGCATCTCGCGCCGGATCAGCGGGTCGAGGGCGGAGAACGGCTCGTCCAGGAACCACAGCTCGGGCTCCACGGCCAGAGACCGGGCGATGCCGACCCGTTGCTGCTGCCCGCCCGACAACTGCCGTGGCAGGGCGTTTTCGCGCCCCGCCAACCCTACCAGCGCGATCATCTTGCGCGCTCGGTCTTCGCGTTCGGCCCGCGCCACGCCCTGCACATCGAGCGGGAAGGCTACGTTGTCGAGAACGCTCAGGTGCGGCAGAAGCGCGAAGTGCTGGAAGACCATGCCCATCTTGTGGCGCCGGATCTCGATCATCTCGGCCTCGCTGGCCGACAGGAGGTCGCGCCCGTGGAACAGGACCTCGCCCGCCGTCGGTTCGACCAGGCGCGACATGAGCCGGACGAGCGTCGATTTCCCCGACCCCGAAAGGCCCATGATCACGAAGATCTCGCCCTCGCGCACCTGCAGGTTAACATCGCGCACCGCAGGGACGAGGCCCGCCGCCGACAGCCGCCCCGCCGTTGCCTCCGCCCCCAGCGCGGTAAGCGTTTCGCGGGCGCGCGGGCCGAACAGCTTCCAGAGGTTCCGGCAGACGAGCTTCGCGCCTTCGGATGGATCATTGGCAGGCGTTTCGGTCATGGGCAGTCCTGAGGGCGCAACTTCCCGGCCGCCCGCGCGCCGCGGGCGGTCCGGCGTTTCATCCGGTCGGGTTCGTTACTGGCCGATCCAGGCCTTCCAGCGGCCCTCGTTCGCGGCCATCCAGCCGGCGGTGACCTGCTCAACGGTCTGGCCGTTCAGATCGACCTCGGTGATCATCGCGCCCATCTCGGCGTTGTCGATGGTGAAGGCCTTGATGGCCTCGTAGGCGCCCGGCCACTTGTCCTTCACCCCGGCCCAGCCGACCTTCCAGATCTCGCCGAAGGGCTTGCCGCAGTCATAGGCCATGTCGGGGTTCATGCCCCAAGCGGGATCGTTGTAGCATTCGGCCGTGTATTCGGGGAATTCGACCCATTCGCCCTCGTATTTCGCGGGCGCCCAATGCGGCGCATAGATCCAGAGCATGATGGGCGCCTGACGCTGGTAGGCGCTCTCAAGCTCGGCGAAAAGCGCGGCATCCGTGCCCGCGTGGATCACCTCGAACGGCAGGTCCAGGGCCTCGACCCGTTCATCGTCAAAGCCGCCCCAGGTCACGGGTCCGCCCAGATAACGCCCTTTCGGCGCGGTTTCGGCGGTCGAGAACGCCTCGGCGCAGGCCTCGTCCTTGAGCGCCTCCCAGTTGGGCAGACCGGGGCATTTTTCCTTCATGTAGGTGGGATACCACCATTCCTCCTTGGCCTTCATGCCCGTCGGGCCGAACACCTCGGTCTTGCCGGTGGCGGTGGAGGCGTCCATCGCGTCGCGCCCCGTCGTCTCCCACATCTCCATCGCGACGTGGAGGTCGCCGCTTTCCAGCCCCGCGAACTGCGCGAGGTAGTCGGCCTGGACGTATTCGACGTTGTAGCCCGCCTGTTTCAGCACCTCTCCCATCAGGTTGGTGGTGATGAGCTGGCCGGTCCAGTCATGCAGGGTCAGCTTGATCGGGTCGTTCGACTCCTGCCCCCAGCCCGCGGCCGCCGTCATGGCAAGCACAGAGGCGGCAAGGCCGCACTTCAAGAATGTCTTTGGCATGGCAATCTCCCTGTTCGGCCAGCTTGTGCCAGCCATCCTGGGACGACCCTGTCCGGCCAAGTTCCCCGTCGGCGTCCCTCGAGCCAAGTAGGGACCGGCAGGGCGATTCCGTCAATCCCGTATTGTGGTTTTTTGTGATTTTTGCGCCCGTTTGCTGACCGATGATTGTGCAGTTGCGAGAGATTTCATATGCTCTGCGGAAAATACGGTCACACCATGCTCTCCAAACGCCACACCGACATTCTTCAGATCCTTGAGGCCGAAGGCTCGGTCTCGATCGCGGCACTGGCCGAACGGCTGGGCGTCTCGCTTGAAACCGTGCGTCGCGACGTGAAGCCCTTAAGCGAGGCGGGCCGGGTCGTGCGCATTCACGGCGCGGTCGGCCTGGCCGGCCAGATCGGCGAGGCGCCGTTCCAGAAGCGGATGCGCGAAAACGCCGCCGCCAAGCAGGCAATCGCGCGGGCGGTCACGGAGATGATCCGCGATGGGGACTCGGTGATGCTCGATACCGGAACGACGACCAGCTACGTCGCGCGCGAACTGACACGGCGGCGGCGGCTGACGGTGGTCACGAACTCCTCCGACATCGCGCGGACGCTGGCGACGGTCAACGGCAACCGGGTTTACATGGCGGGGGGCGAGTTGCGCAGCGATTCCGGCGCGGCCTTCGGCAAGTCGGCGCTGGATTTCGTCAGCCGATTTGCCGTGACCCACGCGATCATCTCGGCCGGCGCGGTGGACCAGGACGGCGTCATGGACTTCGACCTGGAGGAGGCGGAGATCGGGCGCCTGCTGCTGACCCGTGCCGAACGGCGCATGGCCGTCACCGACCATAGCAAGTTCGGCCGCCGCGGGCTGATCCACGTCTGCGGGTTCGCGGACCTAGACATGCTGGTGACCGACCGCGCGCCCCCGTCCGCCATCGCCGCCGCGCTGGAGGCGGCGGGCACGGCGCTGAAGGTCGCGCCGTAGCTCTGGCTCAGGCCGGCAGCATATGCGTCAGTACCGCCCCGGTTTCGTAGTAAAGCGCGCGCAGGCCGGGCAGCGTTTCGGGCCGCGCCGGTCGGATCGTGACCGGGAAGGCCTCGCCCTCCCCCAACGCCCAACGGGCGGCCGCCCGCCCGAACACCGTCCCCGGAGAGATGCCGCGCCCAGAGTAACCCCAGATCGAAATGGCGCCCGGCGCGGTCTCGGCGACCTTGGGCAGGTGATCGCCGGTCATGGCGATGCGGCCCGACCAGGCGGCCTCGATCCCGATGCCCGCAAGCGCGGGGAAGACGGCCGCGATGCGGCGGCGCGCCCAATTGCGGTGCACGGCGGCGCCGAAATCCTCAAGGTTGCCGACAGAGCCGAGCAGGAGCCGCCCCGCCCGGTCAAGCCGGTAGGAGGTCATGACCGTCGCCGTGTCCCAGCAGCCCTCCCCACCAGGCAAGATCCGCGCGCGCTGCGCGGCGCTCAGGGGTTCGGTCGCAAGCTGGAAGTAATGGACCGGTGTAAGCGGACCGGGACTGGCGCCGGAACTGGCGTAGGCATTGGTCGCCTGAATCAGCCGGCGCGCACGGACCGTCCCCCCATCGGTCCGGACGATCCATTGCCCGCCCGCCGGCTCGATCGCCCGCGCGGGGCTCCGTTCATGCAGCGATGCGCCCGCCAGGATCGCGGCCCGCGCCAGGCCCATCGCATATGCCAGTGGCTGAATCGTGCCCGCGCGCCCGTCCCAAAGCGCCCCGGCGAAGCGGCCCGCCCCGACGCGGGCAGCGGTTTCGGCCGCGTCCAGAAGCCTGACCGGCGCCTGGCGGCGGATCTGCTGGTCGCGGCGGGACTGAAGGTCACGCAGCCCGGCGGCGCTATGGGCCAGGTGCAGGGTGCCGTTGCGCACCGCCTCGCAGTCGATCCCGTGGCGGGCGATCAGATCGAAGACCAGATCCGGCCCCGCCGCCAAAGCGGCGTTCAGGCACTGACCCTCGGTGGCGCCCAGCGCCGCCTCGACCTCATCCGGCGGGGTCCAGAGACCCGCGTTCACCAGCCCGACATTGCGCCCCGATCCGCCATGGCCGATGGTTTCCGCCTCAAGCAGAACCACGCGGGCCCCGGCCTCGGCCAGGTGCAGCGCCGCCGACAGCCCCGTGAAACCGCCGCCCACCACCACGACATCCGCCGTGACCTCCCCCGCAAGCGGGGCAAGGTCCAGGGGCGCGCCGCAGGTCATCCGCCACAGGTTCTGGGTCGCTGTCATCGCCGCTCTCCGAAACATCGCTGGCGTCAGTAAGCATGAAACGCTACCGGTTGGAATAGGCTGCGCCCATGCCGTGCGCCCATCGACTTTGCGCGGGGCATTGCGCCAGATCAACGCGGGGCAAGGCGGCTTCCTGCATCTCTGGGGCAGCGAGAGCGAGGCGGGATGAGTGAACTGATCTTCCGAAGCGAGGGCCTGACCAAGGTTTATCGCACCGGCGATGTCAGCGTCTACGCGCTGCGCGGCGTGGATATGCGGCTTCATGCCGGGGAACTGACGGTCCTGCTTGGCCCCTCGGGCAGTGGCAAGTCCACGCTTTTGAACATCCTCGGCGGGCTCGACCGCGCGAGCGAGGGCCGCGCCTGGTTCCGCGATCACGAGCTGACCGCGATGACGGACCGGGAATTGACGGCCTACCGGCGCGACCATGTGGGCTTCGTGTTCCAGTTCTACAACCTCGTGGCCTCATTGACCGCACGCGAGAACGTGGAGCTCGTGACCGAGATCGCGCGCGCGCCCATGCCCGCGGCGGAGGCCTTGGCGATGGTCGGGCTCGACCATCGGCTTGACCACTTCCCGGCCCAGCTTTCGGGGGGCGAGCAGCAGCGCGTGGCGATCGCCCGCGCCATCGCCAAGCGGCCGGAGGTTCTGTTGTGCGACGAGCCGACCGGCGCGCTTGACAGCAAGACCGGCATCCAGGTGCTGGAGGCGCTTGAGCGCATCAACCGCGACCTCGGCACCACGACCGTCGTCATCACCCATAACGCCGGCATCCAGGCCATGGCGCATCGCGTCGTGTTCTTCGCCGACGGCCGGATCAACGAGGTACGCGAAAACGCGACCCGCGCGCGGCCAGCCGAGATCACCTGGTGACGGCGATGCATGTGCTCGACCGCAAGCTTCTGCGCGATCTCAGACGGATGTGGGCCCAGGTTCTGGCCATCGCCCTGGTCCTGGCCTGCGGCGTGATGATCCTGGTGCTGGCGATCGGTGTGCAACGCTCGCTCGAAGACACGCTGGAGGCCTATTACGAACGCAACCGCTTCGCGGAGGTGTTTTCGGGCGCCAAGCGCGCGCCCGACATGCTCCTGTCCGAGATCCGGGCGCTACCGGGGGTGCGCGTGGCCGAGACGCGGATTGTGGGCCAGGTCGTCCTTGATCTGCCCGGGCTTGAGGAACCCGCCGCGGGGCGCGTGGTCTCGCTGCCCGATGTGGACGTCCCCGCGCTCAACCTCCCGCTGGTACTGACCGGCCGACCACCCGCCCCCGACGCGGTGGACGAGGTCATGGTCACCCGCGCCTTCGCCGAGGCGAACGGCTTTGTCCCCGGCGACCGTTTTTCGGCCAACCTTAACGGACGCAAGCGGACGCTGACGATCACCGGCACCGCGCTGTCGCCGGAGTATATCTATGTGCTGGGCCCCGGCGCGATGCTGCCCGACAACCGCCGCTTCGGCATCCTGTGGATGCCGCGCCGGGCGCTGGCCGCGGCCTTCGACCTGCAAGGCGCCTTCAACGACGTGTCGCTCGCCCTCACGCGGGACGGCCGGGCGGAGGAAGTGATCCCCGCGCTTGACCAGCTGCTCGCGCCCTACGGCGGCGCCGGTGCCTATGGCCGAGCCGAACAGGCCTCCCATGTCTTCATCGAGGGGGAACTGACCCAGCTCAGGGCGCTGGCGCGGATTCTGCCGCCGATCTTCTTCCTGATCTCCGCCTTTCTTGTGAACATGGTGCTTGCGCGGATCGTGACGCTGGAACGGGGCGTGATCGGCCTCATGAAGGCGCTCGGCTATTCCGACGCCGCGGTGGCAGGACATTTCCTCAAGCTCGCGACGCTTGTGTCGCTGATCGGCATCGCCATCGGCTGGAGCGTGGGAAGCTGGCTCGCGCAAGGGATGGCAAAGCTTTACACCGAGTTCTTCGAGTTTCCCTACCTGGTCTTCCAGCCCCGTGCGGGAAGCTATGCGATCTCGGCCGCGGCGGGCGTGGCGACCGCCGGGCTGGGCGCCATCCAGGGCGTGATGCGCGCGGTGCGCATGCCGCCCGCGGTCGCCATGGTGCCCCCCGCCCCGCCCAGCTTCAAGCGCGGGGCGGTTGATCGCATGGCCACCTGGGCCCGGTTCTCGCAGCCCTCGATGATGGTGCTCAGGGGGATCGGCCGCTGGCCCGGGCGCGCGGCGTTTTCGATCCTCGCCATCGCCGCGTCGGTCGCGATCCTGATGTCGGCCTCTTTCTTCCCCGACTCGCTGGACGAGATTATCGACACCAGCTTCTTCCGCCAGAACCGCCAGGACGCGATGCTCATCCTGACGGGCGACCGCGCCGACAGCGTGGTCGAGGACGCCCGCCACCTGCCCGGCGTGCTGGCGGCGGAGCCCATGCAGTATCTGCCCGCCGTTCTGCGCCACGGGCACCTGTCGCGCCGCATCGCGGTCGAGGCGCGCGACCCCGATGCGACGCTGAGCCGGGTGACGGACGCGGCGGGCCGCCCCGTCACACCCGCCGGCGACGGCATCGTCCTGTCGGACCGGCTGGCCGAGCGTCTGGACGTGGTTCCGGGCGACCGGATCGAGATGCAGTTACTGACCGGACGGCGCGAAACCCTGACGCTGCCCGTCAGCGCGACTGCCACGGTCTATTTCGGACTGGGGGCCTACATGGACCGCGCGGCGATGGCGCGGCTCCTGCGACAGCCGCCACAGGCGAGCGTCGTCAACGTCGCGATGGATCGGGACAAGGCGCGGGCGCTTTACGCCGCCGCGAAGGACACGCCTGGGCTCGCCGGAACGGTGCTGCTGTTCCAGACGCGCACGGCCTTCAGCGAGACCATCGCGCGCAACATCCTCAACACGACGGTCGTCTATATCGTGATCGCGGTCCTCATCACCGTGGGCGTCACCTACAACGGGGCGCGCATCCAGTTGTCCGAGCGGGCGCGCGAACTCGCCAGCCTGCGCATCATCGGCTTCACCCGGGCCGAGGTTTCCTACATCCTGATGGGTGAGCTGATGCTGTTGAGCTTCCTGGCGCAACCTGTCGGCTGGGCGATGGGCTGGGCTTTCGCCTATGCGCAGGTAAAGTCCTTTTCATCGGACCTTTACACGCTGCCCTTCGTGATGACCTCTGCCACCTATGCCAAGGCCAGCCTCGTGGTGCTGGCCGCCTCCGCCGTCGCGGCGCTGATCGTGCGGCGCCGGATCGACCGCCTCGACCTGGTCGCGGTCATGAAAACAAGGGAGTAAGCGATGCCGACCAAGCTGCGTTCGATCGCGATGGGACTTGCCGCCACGGGCGCGGTCGCGGGGCTTCTGTGGGTAGCGCTGCGGCCTGAGGCCGTGCCCGTCGATCTGGCCACGGTCGCCTCCGGCCCGATGGAGGTCACGATCAACGGCGATGGCGTCACCCGCATCCGCAATATCTACGAGGTCGCGGCCCCCGTCTCCGGCAAGGCGCTCCGCTCTCCGGTCGAGGTCGGCGACGCCGTCAGCGCCCGCCAGACGATCGTCGCGCGGGTGGAACCCGTCGATCCGGGCCTGCTGGACCTGCGCAGCCGCAATCAGGCCGAGGCCGCCGTGAAGGAGGCCGAGGCGGCCGTCAGCCTCGCGCTCACGCAGATCGCCAAGGCCGAGGCTGATGTTGCCTATGTCAAATCGCAATACGACCGGGCGGAGGCGCTCTCGAACCGTGGGGTGTTCTCTCTGACCCAGCTTGAGGACGCCGCCCAACTTCTGAAGGTGCAGGAGGCCGCCCTGGCCGCCGCCCGCGCCCAGCACCAGCTTTCGATCGGGACGCTTGAACGCGCCCGCGCGGCGCTGATCGGTCCCGAAAGCGACGGCGCGGCCGGCACCTGCTGCGTCGAGATCACGGCCCCCACCGATGGCGTGGTGCTGTCGCTGACCAATGTCAGCGAACGCCCGGTCACGGCGGGCGCGGTGCTGCTGTCGGTCGGCCAACCCCAGGACCTGGAGATCGTGGTCGATCTTCTGTCCTCGGACGCGGTGCGCGTCCGGCCCGGCGCGCGCGCCGAGATCCTGCGCTGGGGCGGGGCCGGCACCCTGGAGGCGACGGTGCGAGAGGTCGAGCCCGCCGGCTTCACCAAGGTCAGCGCGCTTGGCATCGAGGAGCAGCGCGTGAACGTGATCCTAGACTTGGTCACCCCGCCGGAGGGGCGGGCCGGGCTGGGCGACGGGTTTGCCGTCTTCGCCCGCATCGTCGAATGGCAGACCGATGCTGCGCTATTGCTGCCGGTGGGGGCAATCTTCCGCGATGATGGCGGCTGGGCAGTCTTTGCCGCCCGCGGCGGTCACGCGGCCCTGACCCCGGTCCGCATCGGCCACATGAACGACGGGGTGGCCGAGGTTCTGGGCGGTCTGGACGCGGGCGCAAAGGTGATCACCCATCCCAGCGACCGGATCGCCGACGGCACGCCCATCGCCGACCGGGAAACGCTGAAGTAGGGCCGCCGCGCCCGCCCTACCCGCCCTCGCCCTACCCGCCCCAGGTGCGCTGAAGCAGCGCCAGCCAGTTCTCATGCGCGATCTTGCGCACCAGCGCCTCGCCGAAGCCATGCGCAGCCAGGGCTTCCAGCAAGGCCTGCTGCCCCCGCACGTCGCCGATCCCGGCTGGCATGGTGGCGCCGTCGAAATCAGAGCCAAGACCCAGGCGATCCTCACCCAGGATGCCCAGCAGGTGATCAAGATGGCGCAGAACGGGGTCCCACCCGGCGAAGGTCGACTTGCGCCCGTCCTCGCGCAGGAAGATGGTCGCGTAGTTCAGGCCGACCATCCCGTCCGAATCCCGGATCACGCGCAGTTGCCGGTCGGTCAGGTTCCGTGTGGACCGCGTGACCGCGTGGGCGTTGGAATGCGTCGCCACCAGCGGCGCGTCCGAGATCGCGGCGATATCGTCGAAACCCTTCTCGTTCAGGTGGCTGAGGTCGATCATGATCTTCAGCTGGTTGCATTCCCGCACCAGACGCTTGCCGGCCTCGGTCAGGCCATCGCCGGTGTCGGGATCGCCGGGGAAGCGGAAAGGAACGCCATGGCCGAAGACCGTGGGGCGCGACCAGACCGGACCCAGAGACCTGAGGCCCGCGGCGTGCCAGACATGCAGCGCATCAAGGTCCTCGCCGATCGCCTCGGCACCCTCCATATGCATGATCGCGGCGATGCGCCCGGCGGCCATGGCATCGCGGATGTCGGCGACCGAGCGGCAGATCGAAAGCTCTCCGGTGCGCTCAAGCCACAGCAGGTGGCCCGCCATCGCCATCGCGACGGGCTGTGCCGCGTCGGCGCCAATCAGCTCGGGCAGCGGCAGGTCATAGGGCGGCGCGTCCATGATCGCCTCATACTCCGCGTCGTCATGGGCCGCGGGCGACGGGATGTAGATCGCGAAAAAACCGCCGGCGAACCCACCCGCCCGCATGCGCGGCAGGTCCATGTGGCCCTGGCCGGTCCCCGGGTTCCAGATCTTGTCCCGGTTGGCGGGGTCGCGCATGAGACGCAACAGGAAATCGTTATGGCCGTCGAACACGGGGATCATGGCTGCCCTTTCGGTAGAAACTGACTCGCCCGTGACGCGGGCAGCGCCAGACTGCCCCGCGGATCAGGTGCCCCGCAAGGGGCCACGGGCGCGCTCAGATCCGGCCTTCGGCGCGCCACTCTTCCAGCTTCTCGCGGCTGACCTCGAAATGCATGCTGTCCTCGCGGCCGAAACCGGCGCCCCAGATCCAGCCCGCATCGCGGAAGAAATCCGCAAGGATCGTGAGGCCAAGCTGGGTCTGCCCGTCGCCGAGCGTGTCCAGCCGCCCGTCGATGTTGAGGTCGATCGACAGCCCGAAGGCATGTGAGGACAGCGAGGTCTCGGACCCGCGCACGAAGCGCACGCAGAGCGATCCGGCGGTGTTGATCCGGTCGTACAAATCCTGATCCGTCGCGCGGATACGCTCGAACACCTCGCGCAGGCTGTCCACGGCAGGCTTGAGCATCTTGACGCGGACCGGCCCGACCTGCTCGGTCACCAGCATCCCGGCAAGGGTCGGATTGGTCATTTCCTGGCACTGATCGTTGTAGCTTTCGCGCGGCTGGCCGAACATCTCGATCAGGAAATCCGTCGTGGGGACGTGAAGCGTGGTGTTCAACTCCCTCCGCCCGGCGACCAGAACAACCTGAGCGTAGCTGTCGATGATCCCGTTCGGGCCGAAATTATCGACAAATCCCTGCTGATCGGGGGCGACATTGACCATGGGCCCGGACCCGATGCGCGCGACCTCTCCCTGAAGGCGTTCGACCGAACTGCGCAGCGCCTCGACCTGCTCGCGCAGCATCTCGATCTCGATCCGCGCGCCGCTGTCGACGGCAGGACCGCCGAAGTCGTCCTCGGTTCCGAACACCATCGGCGTGACGTACCAGATCACAGGGGCAAGCATGATCGCGACCGCGATCAGGATGGCCGGCAAGAACCGCATGACAAACTCTCTCTCGTGCCCGCCAAAACGGCGGCCGGTTGATTCTGTTGCACGCCGTCCGACAAGTCAACAAAGGCGCCAGTGCGTCATAGAAAGGACGCAAATTCATTGTCGCCTGACGGGCGCTGGTATAACCTTCAAAGCGATAGTTGCCGAATAACAGGGAAAGTACGATCAAATGTTTAGAAACGCGCTCTTTGGCGCCGGCGTTGCGCTGGCCGTATCCCTGGCAGGCGCCCCGCTTCTGGCCCAGTCAACCGACGGCGAAATGACCGCCGAGGAAATCGCGGAGCTTTTTGCCAAGCAGAAGACCCGCGGCCTGGTGCTGGCCCCCTCGACGGCGGCCACGACGGTGACGGATACCGCCGCCGCCGCAGTCGCCGAACCGGCCTACCAGCCGGTCGCGGCCGAGGAACAGATCAACCTCAGCATCTCTTTCGACTACAACTCCTCCGCGTTGCGCGCCGACCAGGAACCGAAGCTGGCCACCATGTGCACGGTCATGAAGTCGGTCGATGTGAGCCGCTTCCAGGTCATCGGCCACACCGATTCCTCGGGCAGCGCCGCCTACAACCAGACCCTGTCCGAGGCGCGCGCCCAAGCGGTCGTGGACTACCTCGTCAGCGACTGCGGCCTGCCGGCGGACCGGGTGATGGCCGTTGGCGCGGGCGAAACCACCCCGCTTGATCCGGCACAGCCAGCGGCGGACGTGAACCGCCGGGTCGAATTCCAGGCGCTTGGCTGATCATCCCCCGGAACGCGAAGACGGATAACCGCCGATGAACGAGTCACGCCCAGGCGACGCCTTCCGGCCCGGGGATCTGCTGAACAACACCTATCGGATCGAAGCGCTATTGGGGCGCGGCGGCACCTCCGAGGTCTATCGCGCACGCAGCGAGATCTCGGGCCGGGTCGTGGCCCTCAAGGCGCTGCGGTCCGAGTTTTCCGGAAACGAGGACTTCCTGCTGCTGATGACGCGGGAAGAGGAGATGCGCGACATCCGCCATGACGCGGTCGTGCGCTATTCCGACAACCAGCGGACGCCCGAGGGCACCGTCTATCTGGTGATGGACTATGTGGACGGCCCGGGCCTTGACCGCAAGCTGCGCGAAGGCGGCATGTCGGCCGAGGACCTGCTGGTCATCGGTGCCCGCGTCGCCGAGGGGCTGGAGGCCGCGCATTCCAAGAACATCGTCCACCGCGATCTGTCGCCGGACAACATTATCCTGCGCAACGGCAACCCGGCCGAAGCGGTGATCATCGACTTCGGGATCGCCAAGGATACCAATCCGGGCGCGGCGACGATCGTCGGTAATGAGTTTGCCGGAAAATACGCCTATGCCGCCCCCGAACAGCTCAGCGGCCGGACCGATGCGCGGTCGGATCTGTATTCGCTGGGCGCGCTCTTGCTGGCCACTTTCCGCGGACGGCCGCCCAATGCTGGCTCCAACCCGATGGAGGTTTTGCAAAAGAAGGGTGAGCCGCTGGACACCGAGGGCGTGCCGGAGCCCTTGAAATCGCTCATCGCGAAGATGTCCCACCCGGACCCCGACCAGCGCTTCCAGAGCGCGGCCGAAGTCGTGGCGGCAATCCGCTCGGGCGGGGCGGGCGCGGCCGCGCCGCTTGAGGACAAGACGGTCATCGTCGCCCGCCCGAAGGCGGAGGCGCCGAAGGCCGCCGGTAAGACGCCTCTGGCCAAGCCCTCCGCGACGCCCGCCCAGGGCAAGAGCAAGCTTCCGCTGATCATGGCGCTTCTGCTGCTTCTCGCCGGCGGGGGCGGGGCGGGCGCCTATTTCTCCGGCTTGCTGGGTCCGTCGCTGCCGATGGCCGACCCCTTTACCTTCACCGCCTCGAAGCCCAAAGGCGGCGTGCCCGAAGCCACGGGCTTCGCGCCCTCGCAAGAGGTGCAGCGCGCGCTGGCCCAGGAGATCGCCCGACAAAGCGGGACCGCCGAACTGTCGCTCGCGCGCGGGGACATCGAGCCCGGCTGGGGCGCGGATGTCGGCCTGCTGCTCTCCACGGTGGCGGTGCTGGACGACTGGCAGCTCTCGGTCAGCGACATGACCTTTTCCGTCTCCGGCCAGACCGCCGACCCGGGCAAGGAGGAAAGTGTTACCGCGCTGCTCAACACCACCCTGCCCGGCGGGATGAGCGGAAGCGTGGACATCACGCGCGAGGTGCTGCGCCTGCCCACGGCGAATGTTCAGACGATCATGGACCAGATCGCCGACTGCGGCCCGCTGACGCAAGAGGCCGCCCCGGCTGAAGGTTACGGCGAGGCGGACAAGGTCGTCGTCTCGGGCCGGCTGGCGGACAACGGGTCGCGCATCCGCCTTTACGACGCGCTGCGCGAGGCCGCGGGCGACCGGGATGTCGTGATCGACGCGGAAATCCTGAACCCCGCACTTTGCCTGATCGAAACCCGCCTGCCCTCCGCCCCCAGCGGCGGGTTCGGGATCAAGTTCGGCTTCGGCGACAGCGCCGATCCCAACCCCTCCGGCCGCTATTTCGTCGGCGAAAACCCCGTGATCGACGTAAAGATCCCTGCCGGGATCACCGACGGGTTCCTCTATGTCTCGGTCCTTGACGTGTCGGGGAACGTCTTCCACCTGCTCCCGAACCAGACCCGCACCGGCAACGCCGTCGCGGCGCTGCGCGCGGGCCAGTCGGGCGAGGTGCCGGTGCGCGTGGCCTATGGCCTGACCGAGGCGCAAGGGACAGCAAAGCTCGCCTTCACGGTGGATGCAAGCTCACTCGGCAAGAGCAAGGTAATGGTGCTTTACGCCAAGGCGCCGCTGTTCAAGACGATGCGCGACATCTCCGAACCGGCCGCGAACTACGCGCAGGCGCTCGCGGACCTGCAATCGGGCGGCACGGCTTCTGTGGCCTCGATCGACAGCCGTATCCTGACGACGGCCCAGCCCTAAGGCTGGGCCACCGGCCTAGATCGCATCGACCACGATGATGGAGATGTTGTCGGCGCCGCCCCCGTCAAGCGCGACCTGAAGAAGCGCATCGGCCACCGTCTCGATCGGGTCGCGCGCGAGGATGCGGCGGATCATCCCGGTCGTGGCGTATTTGTTGAGCCCGTCTGAACACAGCAGGAACCGGTCGCCCGGATTGACCTCGCCCCGGATCTTGTCGAGTTCGAGCTCGTCCCCCACGCCGACCGCCCGCGTGATCGCGTTGGACTGCGGGTGGGCGTCGGCCTCGTCCCAAGTCATCTGCCCGGACAGCACGAACTCCGCCACCAGCGAATGGTCGGTGGTCAGAACCTCGATCTCACCGTCGCGTAACCGGTACAGGCGGCTGTCGCCCGCCCAGAAGCACAGGAAATGACCATTGGCCAGCATCAGCGAAACGACCGTCGCCCCGATCGTGGTCACGCCGCGCCTGTCGGCCTCCTGCCGGATGACGCCATGCGCGCGGGTGATCGCCGCGCGCAATTCCTGCATCTTCTCCCGTGGCTCAAGCCCCGGGGGCAACATGGCGACCGCATCGACGACGCACTGGCTGGCGAACTCCCCGCCCTCATGTCCCCCCATCCCGTCCGAGACCACCCAGACATCCTGTTCCGGCATCGCCAGGATCGAATCCTCGTTCAGCTTGCGGACGCGTCCCACATGCGTCGTCGCGCTGAAACGGACGTGAAAGCCCGAGCTCATGCGGCCTCCCTTCTTTGCCAGATCGCGGCGGTGAGGTCGAAGAGCCCGACCGATGCCGCCTCGTCCGGCAACCCCTCGAGGATCATCAATCGCGGGCCACTCTCGGCCTCGGCGCTCCAGACGCTGGGCGCGCGGAAGTCGCGCGCAAGGCATCCCGCCGCGAGCGCAGGTAGCGGCCCACCTGCCCCGCCAGAGGTCACCACGGCGCGGCCCGGCGCCAAGGTCACGCTGGCCGGGTCCACACCCGGTTGCCAAGCGATCTGGCCCAGCCGTTCGGCCAGCGCATCGCGCGGCAGATCGTCGAGCGCAGAGAGCGCCAGATCCTCCAGCGCCTCGAAGACGGGGGCGGCGTCGAAATGGGCGGAGACCGGGTTCAGTTCGCCCTGCGGCGTCGCGACAAGGGTCAGCGGAAACTGCCGTCCCACCCGATCGACCGAAGGCATCAGGACACCCAGGGCCGGGTTTGGCCCAGCCAACCCCGGCGCCAGCGTGAACCGCCAGATCGGCGCGGACATATAGCAGTCGTGCCAGCCCTCCCCCAGGCGGTCGCGCGCGGCAAGGATGGCGCGCTGAAGCCAGCCATCCCAGACATTGACGAAGCCGGGCGCGACCTCCAGCCGGAAGAAGTCGCCAAGCGCGGGCATCTTTCCGAAGGCGCCGAACCCACCCGCCATCAGAACGACTTCGGACAGGCGAACTTGGAGATGGCCGGCAGCGCGAAGGGGTTGAAGACCGACCCCGCCTGAAGCTGGAAGATCGCGATCCGCCCGCCGACGTTGAAGATCACGCGGTTTCGGTCGGCGACGTTGGTGGCCCGCACGTCCGCGGCGTCAAGCATCCGGAACCACGCCCAGGGGCCGTCCTTCATGAAGCTGTTCTCGGCGTTCTTGGCCGAGGGTTCCAGCTCCAGCTTCGCGACACCGACGCCGCCGGGCCAGGTGACGGCGACCGGCGCGGGTTCGCGGTGGTTGAAGACGATCTCCGTCCCGTCGATGTTCAGTGTCACCTTCTTGGCCTTGGGGTCCAGCGCCTCCGGCGTCACCTGGAAGCTGACCGCCGGGGTCGGCCCGCCCGCGAAGAAGGCGTCGCGGATCTCGGCCGCATACTGGAACTGCTGGAGCACCGAGGCCGAAATGCCCAGGTCCACGTCGTTCACCTTCTTCCAGCTCCAGGGCCGCGCGCGGGTATCGACATACTGGAACAGGTTTTCGTTGAAGAAGCTGTCGATCATGCCGCTTGGCGCGAAGAGCTTGGCGAAATCCGCGATGGCGATATCGGCCCGCGACCCGCGCGTGAACGGATAGCGGTTATCCAGCGCCTGTTCGCAGAAGGGCAGCACCGTCGCCTGCCAGCGCGCGTTGATCGAGGCGCGCGTCCCCCCCGCGGTGATCCCCGACGAGCCGGAGGAGATCTGCGTGGCCCAGCGCTGCATCGGGCCCGGCAGGCGGCCGGCCTCCTGCTGGAACTGCTGAAGGGCGCTGACCTCGCCCGTCGGCTGGGCGACCCCGCCCGAGAACGACATCTTGTTCAACTCCTGATAGACCAGCGTCAGCGTCTGCATCAGCAGGTCCAGTTGCGAGGGCTGGCCCTCGCCCCGCGCCACCAGGTCGTGCAGCCAGGAAAAGCGGTCGGTGACGTATTCGCCCGGTTGCTTAGGCGCGACGGTCTGTTCGCCCTGAAGGACCGTGCTGCTTGTCAGCGCATTCAGGAAAATCTGGCTTTGCACGTCGAGGTTCGAATGCAACTCCAACTGGCCGACCTGGCTCAGCCCCTCGGTGACGCCGCTGGTTTCGACAAGCCCGCGCCTCTGCGTCAGGTTCGTTTCCGCGGCGATGGCCATCAGCACGTTGGTGATGGGCGAGGTCGGGCCGGACAGCACGTTCGTGACCTCGACCGCGTGGCTGAGCGATTCCATCGGCACGATGTCGAGATCCGAGAGGATCCCGTCATAGCGCGCGATGTAGTCGTTGTAATAAAGGTCGAGCACGTCGCGGCTGATCGCCAGCAGTGCTGCCTCGCTCTGTTCAGAGGCACCGCGCGGCCCCAGCACCCAGCTTTCGCTCTGGATGCGCTTGGCAACGCCCAGCGCCTCGCCCAGGAAGACGTTGTTGAAACCGTTGTAGGTAAAGATCCCTTCGACCCCGTCGGTCAGCGCCTTTCCCGAGTTGCGCAGCATCACACGCGAGATTGCGGGCCCGCCCACCTCGGACAGCCGCCATGCGGGCAGTGCCGCCGCGGCGGGGCTGTTGACGATGCCGTTGTAGATGCGCTGCGCCAGCGACATTTCCGACAGGATGCCCTGCACCTGTTCGACCAGCGGGCCGTTCAGCAGGATCTCCTGCATGGGCTGGGTCAGCATCGCCTCCAGATGTTGCGACAGGTCCGCGCGCATCTCCTCGCGCGAAGGCCCGGGATAGGCCAGCGACCAGTCGATCTTCATCCATTCGGCGATCATGTCCTGGTTCATCGGCCCTTGCAGACCAAGCATCAGGTAGATCTTCAGCGCCTCATAGAGGAAGTCGTGGTTGTTCATGTTGGCCTGCATCTGCTCCTCAAGACGCAGAAGAAGGCGGGGGAGAAAATGGGTGTTGAGCGCGGCGCGATAGGTCTGCTGGGCCTGCGTGCCGATGACCTGGCCCTGGTAAAGGCCCCAGGTCAGGGCGCCGTCCGGCTCCGGATCGCCAAGCGCGGGGTTGCCCGGCATGTCGCGCAGGATGTTCAGCGCGGGCACGATCGCGGGCAGGTCGGTGTCGCCGATGGGGCTTCCCGGAATCGCCTCGGCCATCTGCTGGAAGGTGTCAGCCTGCGTCGCGGCGTTCGCGATCATGTCGCGGTTGCCCATGAAGCTGCGCGCCCAAAGCCCGAAGCCCCCGATGGCCAGAAGCGTCATCGCGGTGATCGCGATGCGTTTGGTCCAGCGGTAGCGCCGTTCCACCTTGTCGTCGGCAGAAACCAGCCCCGCCTCGCGGAAGATCACATTCTCGAAAAGCCGGGTCAGGAAGAAGGACCGCCCCGTTCCCCTGCCCGAGCCGATGGCCTGGCGCCCGATCCCGAAGGTGCGCGCCATGTTCATCATCAGCCGGTCGATCGGCGTGCCTTCCTGCGTGCCGGAGGTGAAATAGACCCCGCGCAGCATATGGCGCTGCTCGAACCGGTTGTCCTGGAAGACCTGCGCCAGGAAATCGCGCGCCACCTGCCGGACCGAGGCCACCTGCCCCGGGAACGCCGCGATCAGGCTGCGGCGCTGGTGATCGGTCTCTGACTGAAGTTTTTCAAGCGACTGCCCGTTCAACCGTTGCAGCAGAAGCGAGAACTCCTGGTCGAAATTCGCGATGGGCGAGACCTCGCCCTTCGACTTCTCAAGCGGGAAGGTGAAGCCCCAGACCTGTTCGCGGTCCTCCTTGCCGAGCGTGTCGTAGAACTCGGAAAAGCCCGCGATCAGGTCGGCCTTGGTGAAAAGCACATACACTGGGAAGCGCACGCCCAGCTTCTCACGCAGCTCATGCAGGCGGCGGCGCACGGCGTTGGCGTGTTCCTTCTGCGTCGTCTCGTCCTGCATCGACAGATCGGAAAGCGAGATCGCGATCATCGCCCCGTTGATCGGCTGGCGCTTGCGGTACTTCTTCAGAAGGCTCAGGAACCCCAGCCAGGTGCCGCTGTCGGTTTCCGCGTCGCTTTCCTGCGTCGTGTAGCGGCCTGCGGTGTCGATCATCACGGCGTTGTCGGTGAACCACCAGTCGCAGTTGCGCGTGCCGCCCACCCCGCCGATGGCGCTTTTGCCCATCGCCTCGGCGAGGGGAAACTGGAGGCCGGAATTGACGATGGCCGTGGTCTTGCCCGCGCCCGGCGGGCCGATCATGACGTACCAGGGAAGTTCGTAAAGGTGCCTGCGCCCGAGCTTCGACTTACGCAGCGCGCCAAGCGCGGTCTTCATCTTGTCGCGCAGTTCGGCCAGTTCCTGCGCGGTCATGTCGGGCTCTGCCTCGACCGAGGTCAGGTCCTCCTCCATCTTCCGGTTGCGGCGGCGGCGCAGGAACCAGCGCAGCGTCATGATCAGGAAGGCGATGACGAACATCGCCGCGATCGTGATCGCGCGGGACATCACGCTGTCGAGCGGGCGCCAGTCGCCCCAGTGGAAGAGCGGACCGAAGTACCAGATCAGGCCGCCGAAGATGATCGCCAGGATCAGGATGACGAAGTTCAGCGTACCCAGGAGGTGTCGTATTTTGCGAAAGATCATCAGCCGTCAGCCTTCACCAGAAGGACCTCGATGCGGCGGTTCTTGGCCCGCCCCTCTTTGGTATTGTTGCTCTCGATGGGTTCCTTGTCGGCCCGCCCCTCGGCGCTTAACCGGGAGGTGTCCTGAAGCTTGTTCGCCATCACCTTCATCACGCTTTCGGCCCGCGCCAGCGACAGGTGCATGTTGGACGGGAAGCGCGAGGATTTGATCGGCACGTTGTCGGAATGGCCGACCACAATGACCGGCCCCTTGGAATCGTTCAACGCCGTCGCGACCCGTTCCAGCTTGACCAGGAACTCATCCTTCACTTGATCAGAGCCGGACCCGAACATGCCCGCACCCGCGATCCGGATGATGATGATGTTGCCCTTTTCGAACACGTTCACCAGCCCCTCTTCGATCTCGGGCTTGAGGAACTCCGCCACTTTGACGGATTCGCTTTCGGGCTGCGGAGGCGGCGGCGGGGGCGGCGGCGCGCGGCGCAGAAGTTCCGGCACCGCCGATGTTTCGAGCGCCGACAGTTGGCCGATCAGCCGTTCGGAGCGCACGCCCAGCGCATAGGACAGACCCGCGTAGCCCAGGGACATGATCACGGTCGCGACCCCGGCCGCGATCCAGACCGCCTTCCAGGCCGAAAGCGGCTTGTGCGGAATGTCGAGGCCTTCCCAGTTGGGCGACAGGTCCCGCTCCACCGGGCCGCGCTGGCCCCGGATGATCCGGGCCAGGCCGTTGCGGACTTGGAGGTGCTTGTCGCTGCCGCCCTGTTCGACACGCAAGCGCCCCTCGAAGCCCAGCGACAGGCACATGTAGAGGAATTCGAGCATGTCGATATTCGCCCCCGGCGCCTGTTCAAGCCGCGCCAGAAGGTCATAGAAGCGATCGCCACCCACCGTTTCGCGGTGGAAGGTCGCGACCATCGACTGCACCGCCCAGGATGACTGCCCGCCCCAGGGCGTGTTCAGCACCACATCGTCGATCGTGGCACAAAGCGCGTAGCGCGCGACCTTGACCGTCTGCGCCTCGACCCCCGCCTGAAGCGCGCGGTTCTCAAAGGCGCGCACCTCGGCGATCACGCTTTGGCGCAGCTTGTCGGCATCCATGTGCTGGGCACGGTTGCGGATGCGCCCGATCAGCGAAAAAAGCGTGGCCGCGCAGGCGTTCAGCGTGTTCATGCCCGTCATCGACAGGGCCAGCGCCGCCGCGCCATCGGCATCCTGCCGGGGACCGGGCTCGGCGGGGCGCTGGGGCTGCTGCGGCACGCCGTAGCCCATGGGATCGGTCATTGCATCCTGCCCTGGCGCGGGCGCGTTCTGCGGCGGCTGCTGGGGATAGGCGCCCTGCGGTCCGTAACCGGGCTGGGGCGGATAACCGGGCTGCGCGGGCGCCGCGCCGCCGGCCGGGCGCCGGCCACCGGGATTGGGACGGATCACCGTGCGTTCGTTGTCGTCCGGTTCGGCAAAGGGGTCCTTGTTCGACATCTTCCGTCCCTCCCTCCGTCAGCCCTGACGGATCGCCCAGAGCTCCATGGAGAGCCCCGGGTAATCGCCCGACACATGCACCGCGATCCCGCCCGAGGTGGTCATCTTGCCCCAGTATGCGCTTTCGCTGTCCAGTTCGAAATAGACCACGCCCGCGTGATAGGGGATCTGGCGCGGCGCCACCGGCAACGGGCGCAGCGTGATCCCCGGCAAGGCGGAGTTCACCAGTTGACGGATTTCCTCCACCGGGCCGATCTTCGCGTGGCCGGAGAAGTGCCGCCGGATCGTCTCGGCGGGAACATCGGCCTTGACGGCCAGAACGAAGCCCGCTCGGTTGATCAGCTTGCGATCCGCGATGATCCCGACGCTGATGCCGTACTTGCGCGGGTCGAGCGCGATCGCGATGGCCGTCTGCTCGATGACCGAGGACAGATACTGACGCAGCACCCGGATCACCGGGTTGAAGGTCGATGTCAGCTCGCCATGCCGGTAGGGCGGGAATTCCGGCGGGTGCTTTTCGCCCGCCATGAAGGTCGCAAGCTCCCCCGCAAGCGCCACGCATTCACGATAGGCGCGTTCGGGATGCACGTTCTCGATCGACAGCATGTGGCGGAAGACCGGCAGCGTCCGGTTCACCACCATCAGTAGCAGGAAGTCCGACACATCCGCCACGCCCTTCGCCCCGCCCTCGGCCAGGCGGCCGGCAAGCGCGACCATCCGGTGCGCCAGCAGCCCCTCGATCTCGCGCACGAAATCGAAAAGCGGCGGCGCCGCGCGCAGATCGATGGCCGAGGCGATGAAGCCCCGGTCCAGCACGATCTCGCGGTCCGACTTCACCTCGATGATGCGGGCGATCGGCATGACGAGCCGGTCGGCAAGGTCATCGACCGCCAGCGCGAAGGACAGCCGCAGCTTCGCGACCCCGATGCTGGAGGCCTTGCGGTCGCGGCCCATGGAATCCATGATCTCCATCTCGGCGGGCTTGTAGCGGCTGGCCGATTGCTCTGCGCCCGACAGATCCACCTCGACCGCACCTGCCCGGCGCTGCGGCACGGTCAGGTAGACGACGCAGTCCTTCACCGTCTCCGGCACTTCGAGCGATACCGGGTGGTCCTCGACCTGCGGCACGCGGAAGACGGCGCCATCGGGGGTGATCCCGGAGCAGGCACGGATCGCGAACTTGCCGATCTTGAGCAGTTCCTCGTCGATCTCAAGCGTCGAACATCCCCAGAAATAGGGCATGACCCGCCGCGCCACGCCCGAGACCAGCGCCTCCGCATAGCGATCCGACTGCTGGAAATGATGCGGCTGAAGGAACAGGCCTTCGGTCCACAGAACCTTGCTTTCCCAGGACAAACGCGCTTCTCCCCGCTTTATTCACCCGCCTTCGGCGGCCTTATGACTTTACCCCGGACCGGCCTATTTCAGCCGGTCCAGTTGTTCCTGATAGGCGCGCGAGAACTCGCGCGCGAAGAGGTCGTGGAAATCGTTCTCCGCCTGATCGGAGATCTCCGCATACATCTTTTCGTAGACTTCCCAATAGCGGGCCTTCTTGCCCTTCAAGAAGTCGCCGATGCCGCCGCCGCCCTGGATCTTTTCCTCCAGCGCCTTGGGATCGAGGCGCTTGAGCACGCCCTTCAGCGCCGCCTCCATCCCCGTGACCATCGCGACCTCATGGGCCTTGATGTCGTTGAGCGCCTGTTCGGTCGCGGCGGAGGCGTCCAGATAGCCGCGCGCGGTCGGCTTGACCATCGCCTCGATCGCCTGTTCCGGGCTGATCGAGAACTTCAGCGGGTTGTTTCCGCCCGCGCTGATCATGGTCTGGTTGATCCGGAACTCGCCCTTGATCGAGGTCCGGGTCATCAGGATCTCCCGGATCCCCTCGATCATCAGCTTCAGGACCGAGCCCATCCGGCCCAGCGTCGCGGCCAGGTCCTCGTCCCTGAGGTTCAGCTCGGCCGCGCCCAGCGCCTCAAGGAAGGCGCGCGCGGCGGCGGCATCGGCGGGCGAGCCGGCAGGTTGGGCGGCGGCCGGGGCGGCTGGCGCCGGCGGGTTCACTGCGGGCACCGCAGCCTTCGGGGGCGTGACCGTCGCCTCGGCCGGCGGCGCCGGGGTCGGCTCCGGTGCCGCGGCCTTGGGAGGCTGAGGCTCTGCCCGGGCCGCGGGTTGCGGCGCCGGTTCGGACGTGTCCGGGTTCAGGAAATCGTCGTCGAAATCCGGGATCGCCTGCGCGGGCGGGGTCGCCGCCGGGGGTGGTGCCGGGGGTTTCGGGGCGGGGGCCTTCGGAGCGGGCGGCGGACTGGCCTTGGGCGATGCACCGGGTGCCAGGAAATCCTCGTCCCAGTCGTCGGGAATGATCGAGGCGCGCTGCGACGGCGTGAAGCTGTCCTCGATCGAGGGGTTGTGGTAGCGCTGCGCGGGGCCGCCCTTGTCGGGCTCCTCCAACGGCGCGAGAAGATCGTTTTCGCCAAGCGGCGGCAACAACGGGTCTTCCGGCTCCTCCCGCTTCAGGCCCTTGGGGCCGGTGGGCTGCGATGACCCAAGGAGGTCGTCCAGAAAATCGCCCTTGCCGCTTCCATGCGTATCCTCAAGCAGCGCCAGCGGGTCGGGTGCGCGCCCGGCCTGCCCGTGCGACACCGGCCCGTCGGACAGGGGATCGGGGATATGGGCCATGGGATCGCGCGGCGCCTGCCCGAAGCTGACCAGAAGCTCATATCCGCCAAGACTAAGGATATCGCCGTCGTTGAGCGGCGTCGGCACGCTGCCCAGGGGCACCTTGCCGTAGTTCAGGAAAGTCCCGTTGGTCGACAGATCGACCACGACGACATTGCCGTTGTGATCCTCGATCACGCAATGGCGCTTGGAGATCATCCGGTCCGGGTCCGGCAACACCAGGTCGTTCTCGGGCCCGCGCCCGATGGTGAGGTTGGTACCGTTCATCACCACCGGCCGTGCCTGGCCCGGCATCATGCCTGTGGACTGGAATCTGAGCGTAACTGCCATTCTTCTATCTTAACCGCCCGTCAATACCGTGAAACATCCGAGCGTTATCGGCCCGCCGCAGGCGCAATTGTCAAGTACGCGCGCGGCAGGAAGGCTGCAGATAAGCACCGTGGCGGAGCCCTTGATGATCGGGTGCGGCGGCACCGCGGCGGTGTTGTCGGTCAGCCGGGCCGCCGGAAGGCAGCCGACCAGAACCGTCGGCGCGCCGGGGGCCACGATTGGCAGCGGCACCGGCAGCACCGGCGGCGGCGGGATCGACGGCGCCATGCAGGCGTGCAGGTCGGTCAGACGTGCTTGTGGAAACCCCATCTAGCCCTCCTTTGCATCCTTCTGGTTGCCCTCGACCCGCCCGTTGCCCCCGCGCGCGATGTTCACGGCGCGGTCGATCAGCATCTGGCTGTATGCCTCGAACCTATCAGAGTGCTTGCCCATTGCCACGACGTTCATCGCGAAGGCCGAGACCTCGGCCGCGCCGACAGGCCCCTGGTGATGGGACAACTCCCCCGGACCGAGCGTTCCGTCGGCGAAGACGATGGCATTGGCGAGGTAAACCGTGTCGTCGTCCACCTCGGCGGTGTCCATGGTCTGGCGCACGCGCTCGCAGTTCTCGGGCGTGGGCTTGAAGACCCAGGCCTCCGCCGCGGCAAGGCTGGGCGTGTTGTTTTCCGGCGCCGCCCCGATGTAGTCGCGCGCCGCCAGGCAGGCCCACCATACCCGCTCGCGCGCGGGCAGTGCAACCGCGAGCAGCCGCAGCATGTCCACCGTCGCGCCCTCGGCGTCGAGCGCCTCCAGCACCGTCTGGACCGGGGCGCTCGCGGGCAGCGTCAGCTTGGTCTTCAGCTTGGCATTGGCCATGGCCAGCATACGCGCGGCCGGTTCCTTCGGGATCTTCTTCAGATCTGCAAAACGTTCGCTCATGATGCCCTCAGTTGATCAGTGTCAGCCCGCCCTTGAGCGTCAGTATCCCGTCACCCTTGACCGTCGTCAGCGGCGACTTCGCCTCAAGCATCGCGCTGCCCTCGGCCTTGATCATGATCCCCTTGATGGTGATGCCGCTGTTGTCGATCTTGATCGAGTTGCCACCGACCTTCAGCAGGATCTCCATCCCCGCCGTCACGGTGATCTTCTGGCCTGCGTCGATCGTGATGTTGGAGCCCACGTCCTCGGTCAGGTTGCTGCCGATCGTCACCGAACTGTCGCTGCCGATGGTGAGGGTCTGATTGTTGCCGATGTCCTCGGTGTGATCATTGCCGATCGTCTCCGTCCGGTTGTTGCCGACGGTCCGGGTGACGTCGTTCCCGACATCCTCGGTCTGGTCGGTCGCGATCGTGCGGATCTCGTTGCCTTCCTCGACCGTGAAGGTGCTGTCGCCGGTTTTGACCGTCTCGGTCCGGTGGCGGTAGATGGTCTGGGTGAGGTCGCCGGGATCCATCTTGTCCACGCCGATGTTCACGACCGCATCATTCTCGACCGTCTGAAGGAAGTCCTTTTCGGCGTGGAAGCGGATGAACTCCTCCCCCTTCTTGTCCTCGAAGACAAGCTCGTTGTAGTTGTCCGCGCCTCCGCTCTTCGTGCTGCGGGTCTTGATCCCGGTCTGGGTCATGTTGTCGGGCAGCCCGTAGGGCGGCATCGTCTCTGCGTTGTAGAGCATGCCGGTACAGATCGGGCGGTCGGGGTCGCCCTCCTCGAACATGATGGCGACTTCCTGGCCGATCCGCGGGATGGCAATGAAGCCCCAGCTACTGCCGGTCCAGGGCATCACGCAGCGCACCCAGCAGGTGGTGTTTTCGTCCTTCTGGCCAACGCGGTCCCAGTGGAACTGAACCTTGATGCGCCCATATTCGTCGGTGTAGATCTCCTCGCCCGAGGGGCCGACGACAAGCGCGGTATGCATGCCGGGAATCCGGGGCCAGGGGGTCTTCTTCGGGGCGCGGAAGTCCGTCGTCTTGGGAATGGTCTCAAAGACGCAGCGGTAGGTGTCCACCAGATCCTCACTCACCTGGATCGCGCTGCGCCGGATGAGCGGCTGGTTCATTTCATCGTCGTCGTAGTCGGTCTCGATCTTCAACTGGTGGACGGCGCGGGTGATCAGGTATTCTTGGTTTTCCTGTTCGCGCTTGTGCCCCTTCAGGGTAAAGGTCAACCCGACCGCCATCGTGCGCACGTTGCCGACGCCTTGCCATTTCACATGCTCCGCCGCCTCGGCCTCCATCGCCACGCGGGTGCGGTTGCGGCCTTCTTCGGCCACCCCGTGGTGACCGGGGTACTCGTAGATCTCGTAGGCCTTGTGGCTGTGCGCCCCCTTTTCAATGGAGGTCACGCTGGTCAGATCGGCGCTCGGCGTCGTGAAATTGTAGTCGGTCATCGTGACCTTGCCCGAGACGACCCCCTCGGCCGGGGCCCATTCGAAGATGTGGTCCTTGCGGCGCCGATAGCCCTTCTCACGATAGTTGAACTCGACCTCCGACTCGCCGGGGATCGGGCTGTAAGCGCCCGCGCTGTCGGCCAGAACCAGCTTTTCGACCTCTCCTTCGTGCTCGAAGTAGTAGAACATCCCCTCCTCTTCCATGAGGCGGCAGACGAAGTCGAAGTCGCTTTCGCGGTACTGCACGCAGTAGTCACGTTCGGCATAGGTGGCGCTCGTCGCGTCCCGGAAGTCGGAGAAGCCAGAATCCGAAAACACCTGCTTGATCACGTCCAGCGCCGTCATGGCCTGGAAGATCCGGTTGTCGCGGCGCTTGGTCAGGAACCAGAGCCAAGGGCGCACCTTCGCCTCGAAATGGCCGAAGCCCTGGCAAAGCCCCAAGAACCGGATCGAGGTGCAGATGCCCGTGAACTGACGCTCGCCGCCCTCGGCAAGTGAGACATAGACCGTGATGCGCGTCCCCGCGACATCGGCAAGGCTCAGGCTGCGGTCCTTGGCCAGGAACTCCACCGTCATCTCGGTCAGTTCGCTCAATCCTTCGGCGATGACCGCGGATTTGAGGAAGACATCGGTGGCGGGAAAGGCCGATGTCATGCGAACGATGCGGTTCTCGAAGCCTGTATCCGGTGTCGTCATAATCTACCCTCCTGCCATCGCGACCTGTCAGTCGAGCGGCGGCTCACTTTCCAATAGATGTTCGTCGCGGCGAAGCCGCTCCACGATATCGGGGTTGATGCCCCAGAAATCCGTCATCGGCCGCCCCGCGCCGACGAAGGCGCGCAGCGTCAGGTGGTCCTCGAAACGGTAGCAGATCACCGGCGTCGGGAAATAGCCGCCACCCTTCAGCATCGGGGACAGGAACTCCTCCCCCTCATAAAGCCAGTAGGTTTCGTTGATCCTGAGAAGGATCATCCGTGGTTCCTGCCCGTTTCCCGTCACCATCACAGCCCCTCCAGCAGTGCCGCAAGTTCGGGGTCCATGCCATCGTCCCCCGTCTCCGAGGTCCCCAGGTCGTCGAACCCCGCAAGCAGCGCATCGAGGTCGTCGTCGCCGGCCCCACCCCCGTCGACGCCCGTGGCGTCACCGGTGTCCAACCCCGCGAGCAGCGCGTCAAGATCATCGCCGCCGGACGTCTCCTCGCCGCCGTCCAGGCCCGAAAGCAGCGCATCGAGGTCGTCCGAACCGCCGCTGTCGGGCGCCGGGATCTCCATCTCGATGTCGGCTGGCTTTGCGGGCGCGCCGGGCATCGTCGGCGGCGGCGCCTTGGGCGGCATCGGCACACCGGTCCAGCGCCCACGGATCTCTTCGCCCGCCAGCGACTGGAAGGAACCGAGGCGAATCTCGTCCCTTCCCCGGATCGACAGCACCGGCTGATAGCCGCGCGTGACCACGTTCTGAACCTTCGAGGTGGTCAGGTTCCGCTCCGTATGCGGCAGCGCGACCTGATCGCCGTGGCGATCCTTGACGTAGTGGAAGGGGATATCGCCGATCGACATGACCGACCCGAGGCTCATCTGCTTACCATGCTTCGACCAGCCCATGCCCAGCAGCACCGCCACTAGCAGGACCGGGTTCGCCCAGAGCATGCCCGACAGGCCCTCGGCCTCGGTGAATTCCTCGAAATCGAAGGCATCGACGGGGTCGGTTCGTTCGCCATAGGGCCGCCGCAGAAGGAAGCGTGGGGTCGCGACGCCCAGATAGGCGGCCTCCGGCAGCGCCCGCAGGGCATCCCAGGCCTTGGCGACGAGCGGATGGCGATCCTCTTTCGCGACCTCCAGGAAGGCCGGCGAAATCGCGGTGAAGAAGGGCGCGTCCACATGCGCCGCCACCTGCGCGATCCGCGCCAGAAGCTCCGCATGCGGCGGGGTTTCCTCAAAGGTGTAAAGCCCGAAAAGCGCGGAATAGCCGCCCGGCCCCTCTTCGCCCAGCGGGCGTTCCGTCAAAAGCCGCAGGAACCCGCTTTCCGACAGGTCGTCGTCGGCCGCCAGATCGACCGCCAGTTCCTCGGCCGAGACGTCATAGAGGTCGATCGTCAGCTTCACGTCCGTCTCGATCCGGCGCGCCAGGAAGTCGAGCGAGCGCCAGAGCGCCTCGACCGACTGAAACTCCGGGTGATGCAGGATCAGCCGCATGGCGGAAGACAGCGCCGCATCCACCGCCGCCAGCATCGCGCCCGCGTCAGGGTTCGCGGCCTCGGTCACATGCGGACCGATGATGCGCGCCACCATGTCGTCGATGGGGGAGGCCTGGGTCAGCCGCCCGCCGGTATCGCCGATCAACTGCTGGAACGCCCCGAGCTTCAGGTTCGCGGGCACCGCCGAACCGGCGGAGGACCGGCGCGGCGGGGCAAGCCTCTGGCCATGCGCCTCGCCCCATTTCTGCAACTGTGCCATCGCGGCAGGCGCGAGAGAGGTGCTTTTCAACCTCTGGCGCAGCCCGGAGATGCCCGAGAAAATCTCGACGTTGTCGAAAAGTTCGTCGGGATGCAGGCTGTCGAGGTCAGTCAGGCTGACCTTGATCCCGGCGCCGTCCCGTCCGACGGGCAGGACAAGATCGGTGGCGAAGCCCTCGATCACCTCTTCGACCGTATCGACGTCAAGCGGAATCGCCCGGCGGTGGGCCAGCCCATCGCCCGGCTCGATCAGACCGCGCGCCGCACGACCGGTGAAATCGCCGAAGATCGCCATGCGGAAGCCGGTCCGCCGCAACTCCTCCGGCGCCGGGCGCGGCGCGGTTATGAAGCCGTTTGGATGCTGCACCGCCCGCGCGGCCGTCGCACTTGCCTCCGGTGTTTCGGGTGCCGATGGCACCGCGTCGGCCGTATCTGTCACGTCGTCTTCCGCCCCGGCGAGCAGCGCATCCAGATCGGAGCCGGAAGCCTCCACCCCCGTATCCGACAACAGCGCGTCGAGGTCCGACGCATCCTCCTCCGCCCCGGCGAGCAACGCGTCCAGATCGGAGCCGGGATCCCCGCCCCCCGTATCCGCCAGCAACGCGTCAAGGCCGGACGCATCCTCCTCCGCCCCGGCGAGCAGCGCATCCAGTTCGAAGCCGGAATCCTCCGCCCCCGTATCCGACAACAGCGCGTCGAGGTCCGACGCGTCATCGGACTCCGCCTCTGCCGTAGGGTTCAGCAGGTCCGCCAGCAGGTCATCGGCACCTTCATCGGCGGGTTGCGCATCTGGGAGCGGGGCGGGAAGATCGGTCAGGATATCGGCCAGTGCATCCGTCTCCGACATCCCGGCCTCAGCCGCCTCCTGGCCCAGGTCGCCGAGAAGGTCGTCCAGATCGTCGTTGGCGGCGCGCACCTCCGTTTCCCCGGAGGGCGCGGCGATACCGGCGAGCACGTTATCCTGATCCGTTTCTTCAGCCGTTTCCTCCAGTGCGGCCCCGCCCAATGCGCTCAGCACATCGTCGGCGCTCGTATCGACCTCCTCAATCCCCTCATCGAAGGCCGCAAGGTCCGCGAGGATGTCGTCGGCTCCATCGTCGGAGCGCCCGTCATCGGCGGGCCCGTCATCGTCCGCAACCGTCCCCAGCCCGGCCAGGATATCGTCCGCTTCCAGGCCAGCGGGCTCCTCTTCGCCCTCGGCCGTCGCAAGGCCGGCCAGGATGTCTTCCGTGGCATCCGGTTCCACGGCGTCCTCTCCGCCCACCCCCGCGAGACTGGCCAGGATGTCATCGGCATCATCGCCTGCGGGCAGGTCATCGGTGCCACCGGCAGCGATTCCGGCAAGGATGTCCTCCGCGCCATCGCCTTCTGCGGTTTCCTCCACGGCGCCCGTCGCCAGCCCGGAAAGGATATCCTCCGTGGCATCAGGTTCCGCCGGGGTGTCCTCGCCGCTCACGCCTGCAAGGCCGGCGAGGATGTCATCGACGCCGTCCCCATCGGTCGCATCGTCAACGGCCGCCGTTGCCAGACCGGCAAGGATATCGCCCGTTCCATCGTCGGCGGGCCTGTCCGCCTCTACGCCCGCGGCGAGCTCGGCCAGAAGGTCTGTCGCATCCTCCTCTGCCGCCTCCTCGACCGGCAGATCGCGGAGCGAGGCGAGGACATCGCCCGTGCGGTCGTCCTCGGCCTCACCCGAGGGTTCCGTTGCCGACAGCCCCGAAAGGATGTCGTCCGTGAGGTCAGGCTCAACAGTGTCCTCGCCGCCCAGGCCCGCAAGACCGGCCAGAATGTCTTCTGCACCATCGTCTGCGGGCGCGTCACCGGTCCCGCCCGTGGCGATCCCGGCCAGAATATCATCCGTGCCGTGGTCCAGCGCTGCGTCTTCGACGGCGACTCTGGCCAATCCTGAAAGGATGTCGTCGGTACCGTCATCAGCGAGTTCATCCGGCTGGGCCACGTCGCGCAGGCCGGCAAGGATCCCCGCGCTTTGGTCGTCTTCCACCGCTTCGTCCGCCGGTGCGGCATCGCGCAGAGCGGCCAGCGCGTCGTCTGTCGCCGTATCCGGGTCCGCGTCGGGCACGGACTGCTCCGCCAGCCCGGCCAGCACCGCCTGGGTCGTATCCGCTTCCTCAACCGGTTGCGGCGCGGCATCGCGCAGCGCGGCGAGCGTGTCCGAGGTCGTATCGGCCGGCGCCTCATCTGCAGGCGCGGCATCGCGCAAGGCGGCCAGCGTGTCCGCCGTGGTGTCGTCCCGCTCCGGCTCTGGCATCCCCACGCCAGTCGCGGCAAGCCCCCCCAGGATATCAGCGGTATCGTCGCGTTCCACGGTCGCCGCCGGCGCGGCGGCGCGCAGCGCGGCAAGCGCGTCCTCCGTCCGGTCCGGGGCCTCCTCCGCCTGCGGGGCGGCGCGCAACGCGGCGAGCACATCGGCGGCGGCATCGCCCTCAGGCCCATCAGCGGGCGCATCCTGCCGCATCCGCTCTAGGATGGCGTCGTCCGAGGGGGACGCGACCGCTCCGTTCGCCAGCGCGGACAGAAGCGCGGGATCGGTCAGAAGCTTCTCGATCAGCCCCTCGGCCCCGGCCTTTCCGTCCATATAGGTCAGAAGGTTCTGCAACTGGGTGCGCGCCTCCAGCAGGGCGCGCAGCGGCTCCACCTTGGCCGCGACGGCGCCGGGGGAGAAATCGTTCATGCTCTCGAAGGTCAGATCGACCGCAAGGCTGCCCTCGCCCGTCAGGGTATTCGCGACCGTGAAACTGGCGCGCGGCGCCATCGCGCGCATCCGCTCGTCAAAGTTGTCGACGTCGATCTCAAGGAACTTGCGGTCGCCTATGGCGGGCTGGGGCACGGCCGACTTGCCGGCCAGATCGGACAACACGCCCATGACGAAGGGCAGTTGCACCTTCTTCTCGGCGCCGTAAAGCTCCACATCGTATTCGATCTGGACGCGCGGGGCGCGGTTGCGGGCGATGAACTTCTGCGATCCGCTAGCCATTCCCCGCCCCCCGCATGGCGGCGATCTCTCGCCTCAGCGCGCTGATTTCGTCCCGAAGTTCGAGGACATGCGCATCGACCTGGTCCGTCTCGCTGCGGACAAGCTCCCGCAGCACCTCGAATTCCTGCTGTTCCTCGGCCTCCACCGCGCTTTGCATGGTGTTGACCAGAAGGCCGATGAAAAGGTTCAGGACCGAGAATGCAGTGATGATGATGAAGGGCACGAAGAAGGCCCAGGCATAGGGGAATTGCTCCATCACGGGGCGGACGATGCCCATGGACCAGCTTTCCAGCGTCATGATTTGGAAGAGCGAGTAGAGCGAACGCCCGAGGGTGCCGAACCATTCGTCGAAGGCCGCGCCGAAGATGATCGTCGCCATGACCCCGAATACGTAATAGACGATCCCCAGCATGATGATGACCGCCCCCATGCCCGGCAGCGCGTCGAAAAGCGCCTGCACGACGGCCCGCATCTGCGGTACGATCGACAAGAGGCGCAGCGCCCTGATCACGCGCAGCGCGCGCAGCGCCGACAGGCTTTCGGTCGCCGGCAGAAGGCCCACGGTCACGACCGCAAGGTCGAAGATGTTCCAGGCGGAGCGGAAGAAGGATAGCCTGTAGGCGAAGAACTTGAGCGCCAGTTCGATGACGAAGATCGTCAGTACCAGGTTGTCGATGACGGGTAGCACGCCGCCCAGGCTGGTCCTGGCCCAGTCGGCGGTGGAAATGCCCAGGGTGATCGCGTTGAAGATGATTACGGCCAGAATGCCGTTTCGAACGCTTTCCCGCTCCACGAAAGCCCGCACCGCTTCCCTCAGCGATCCTTCCTGGCTTGCGACACCGTTGCCTTCCATCGTCTCCCCCGGTCACACCAGCCCACCCGCTGGCGACGTTACTTCAGTTTCGACTCGACCCGCTTGAAATGCCCGGCCAATTCCGAAAAATCCTTGCGCGCCTTGTCGGCCTTGCTGTCAAGACCGCCGGTCTTCCGTTCAAAGTCCTTGAGATCGCTCTTGACGTTGTCGCAGTCGTCCCTGCCAGCCTCGACTTCGCCGCAGGCATCCACGAGATAATTCTTGAACTTTAGAAGTTGCTTTCGCAGATCCTCCATCGCTGGGATCTTGCTGTCCACGTCTTTGGCGAAACCTTCGACTTCCGGAATATCCATCCGCTTAAGGTTCTTGCGAAAATCCTTCAGCGCGTCGATCGCAGAAGTGATCTGCTTCAAGTTCTTTTCGTACTTGTCTTCCACTTGCTTCATCGAGCGCGCGCAGCGGGTATAGGCGGCGTCCCTGCGCTTGTCGGCGGCCTTCTGGACCGCCCGTTTCTTCTTGTCGTCCTCTTCGTCCTTGGCAAGGGCATCGTCTGCCTCTGCCTTGGTCAATTCCTTGATGAGCGAATTGTAGGCGGCAGTGATATCGTCCGCAGGCGTGCTGAATACGCCTTTCAGGGACACCGACGAAATCTCCCTGACGAAATCCAGCCCCTCTTTCAGGAACTTCTTCTCTTCGACGGCGCCTGCGGTCTTAAGCTCCTCGAGGGCTTTCTTGCACTTCTTGCGAATAAGCTTCTCCGCGTCCTTCAGGGCGGCGGGAAGATCCTTGCCAATGATCTTCTTCAGCTTTTCGGGCGATTTCTCCGCTTCCTTCTGCGCGTTGCCTACCGCCGAGGCGAGGTATTTGAGTTCATAGACGACCAGGCCTTCGAGGGCCTTGGCCAGCTTCTTCTCGCTCCACTTCGAGTCGTCGAGCTCCAGAGATTCGGAGTGCTTCAGGTGCTCCTTGAAAAGCTTCTCCAGGTCTGGGTTCGACTTAACCCAGTCCTTCGACTTCTTGGTGAACTCCGCCCGAGGGCTGACGTCCAGTTCCGCCACCATCGTCTTCTTGCCGGCCATATGGACCTCCCGTCTCCAGTGTCAGTCGAACGCGTAGGTGAACTCACCCTCGCTCACGTCGATCGCGACCTTGCTGACTGCCTCGCCCGCCATCATCCGCTTCAGGAACTCACCCGAAATGTCGGGCAGCATCGTGTTGGTGACGATCGCGTCGATCATGCGGCCGCCGCTCTCCAGTTCCTGGCAGCGTGAGACAATCGTATCCACCACCCCATCGGTATAGGAGAAGGGGACATTATGCGTGGATTTCACCCTCTTCTTGATCCGGTCAAGCTGGAGCCGCGTGATCGCGGCGATCATCGAGGGCGACAGCGGATAGTAGGGGATCGTGACCAAGCGCCCCAGCAGCGCCGCCGGGAAGATCTTCAGCAGCGGGTCGCGCAACGCCTTGGCGATCTCCTCCGGGTCGGGCATCAGATCGGGGTCCGAACAGAGATCCATGATCAGGTCGGACCCCGCATTCGAGGTCAGCAGGATCAGGGTGTTCTTGAAGTCGATCAGACGCCCCTCACCGTCCTCCATCACGCCCTTGTCGAAGACCTGGAAGAAGATCTCGTGCACATCCGGGTGGGCCTTTTCGACCTCGTCCAGAAGGACGACCGAATAGGGCTTGCGCCGGACCGCCTCGGTCAGCACGCCGCCCTCGCCATAGCCCACATAGCCCGGAGGCGCGCCCTTCAAAGAGGACACGGTGTGCGCCTCCTGGTATTCGGACATGTTGATGGTGATGACGTTGTGCTCGCCGCCATAAAGCAGCTCCGCCAACGCCAGCGCGGTTTCGGTCTTGCCCACGCCCGAGGTGCCGGCCAGCATGAATACGCCGATGGGCTTGGAGGGGTTGTCGAGCCCCGCGCGGCTGGTGCGGATGCGCTTGGCGATCATCTTCATGGCGTGATCCTGCCCGATCACCCGCTTGGCCAGGTGTTCTTCCAGGTGAAGGACCGTATCGATCTCGTCTTTCATCATGCGCCCGACGGGGATGCCGGTCCAGTCGCCGACCACGGTCGCGACGGCCTGCGCGTCGACGATCGGCAGGATCAGCGGGCTTTCGCCCTGGATACCGGTCAGCTCGGCGTTCTTGGCGCGCAGGTCCTCGACCAGCTTGGCGCGTTCCTCCGCCGAAAGCGGGCTGGCCTGCGCCGCCTCCTCGCCGGTGGCATCGGGCGCGTCAACCGGGGCGCCGCCCTCGCGCAGCTTGGCGCGGATGGCGAGGATCTCCTCCACCACCGCCTTTTCCTTTTCCCAGCGGTCGTTCAGCTCTGCCAGCCGTGCGTCCTCCTCGGTCTTGGCATGGCTGACCGCGGCCCGGCGCTCGGTGACGTCATAACCCGCGGTCGCGTCCCGATCGATGATGTCCAGCTCGATCTGGAGCCCCTCGATCCGCTTGCGGGCATCGTCGACCTCGGCCGGAACGGCATGCTGGCTGATCGCCACGCGCGCGCAGGCGGTATCCAGCACGCTGACGGACTTGTCGGGCAGTTGCCGGGCCGGGATGTAGCGGGCTGAAAGCGACACCGCCGCCTCGATCCCCTCGTCGAGCACCTGCACGCGGTGGTGCTTTTCCAGCATCGAGGCGATGCCGCGCATCATGCGGATGGCTTTCGGCACATCCGGCTCCTCGACCTGCACCACCTGGAAGCGGCGGGTCAGCGCAGGGTCCTTCTCGATATGCTTCTTGTATTCGGCCCAGGTCGTCGCGCCGATGGTGCGTAGCGTCCCACGCGCCAGCGCCGGCTTCAGCAGGTTGGCGGCATCGCCCGTGCCCGCTGCGCCGCCCGCGCCCACCAGTGTATGGGTTTCATCGACGAACATCACGATCGGCACAGGGCTTGCCTGAACCTCTTCGATGACCTGGCGCAGGCGGTTCTCGAACTCGCCCTTCATCGAGGCGCCGGCTTGCAGCAGGCCAACATCCAGCGACAGAAGCCGCGCGTCCTTCAGCGAGGGCGGCACATCGCCCCGCGCGATGCGGAGCGCAAAGCCCTCGACCACGGCGGTCTTGCCCACCCCGGCCTCGCCGGTCAGGATCGGGTTGTTCTGCCGCCGCCGCATCAGCACGTCCACCACCTGGCGGATTTCCTCGTCACGGCCCACGATCGGGTCGATCTTGCCGTCGCGCGCCTGCTGAGTCATGTCGGTGCAGAACTGCGCCAGCGCCTCTTCCTTGCCCATCTGCGCGGGCGCACGGGCGCCCGAGGCCTCGCCCGGTTCCGCGCCCCCGCCCATGACCGAGCCGTCCTGCGCGCGCAGGCCATCCTCGGGCGAACCCTCGACGGCCTTGACGAAGTTCTCGGCCAGATCGTCGGCCTTGATCTTGCCGAACTCGCCCGAGATGCCGGTCAGGATCGCCTTGAGATGCTTGGTGCGCAGCATCCCCAGGATCAGGAAGCCGGTACGGATCTGGCCCGAGTTGAACTGGAGCGAGCCGTAGACCCAGGCACGTTCCGTCGCATCGTCAAGGTGCTCGGACAGGTCCGAAATCGCGCTCGCCCCGCGCGGCAGGGCATCGAGCGCGCGGGTCATGTCGGCGGCGATCCGGCCAGCGTCGAGGTCGTAGTGGCGGATGATCCGGTGGATGTCGCTGTCCTGCCCTTGCAGGATCTGGTGCAGCCAGTGGACCAGTTCCACATAGGGGTTTCCGCGCATCTTGCAAAAGACGGTCGCGCTTTCGATCGCCTGATAGGCCAGGCGGTTCAATTTGCCGAAAAGGGCAACCCTGCTGATCTCGCTCATCCTCTCACTCCCTCCGCTGGGCCGGCCCTGGCCGGTCCCGTTATCCCAATCGCGACCGCGGCACGACGCAGAGGTCGTCCGCGTCGCCCGTTGCCGCGCGTCTGCCAATCCATGAGGTCTGGCCCAGTTGCGTATCCGCCCCGAGCCGCGCCCGGGGAACCTCTTCCGCCTTCAGGATCAGGTTCACATCCCAGTCCAGCGTATCGCCGATGTAGTTGCGCACCACGGCCTCGACCCGCGCAAGCGAGGCGCCGCCGGGCAGGAGGCGCCTGTAGTCGTCCAGCGTCAGCGGGCCTATCATCACGCGGAACTTGGCGCTGCGCGACCAGACCTTCTGGCCGATGCTCGTCGCCTGCCCCAACCCGGCGCGCGCGCCAAGCTGCCAGCGGTCGTCCGCTTCCAGTTCCAGCCAGGAGCCCACGAACTGGCGCAGATGGACCGGCACGCGGAAGAAGGCCGATAGCACCGCAACCAGCCCCTCGGCATTCTTCGCGCCGACGGACAGGTGCCCGGCGAAATAGCGCTTGGCCAGATCCGGCATCGGATCGCGCTCCGCCATCCCCTTGCCAACGTGGCCGGAGATCGCGGCGACCTTGCGCTGGACCGGGTCGTTCTGCGGCCGGTCGAACGACGGCGCCGGCTGCCCCGCGCTCCAGGCGCGATAGAGCAGGCCCATCATCCGATGCGTCAGCATGTTGGCGAAGGCGACGAAGGTCGGATCGCGGTGATTGCGCTGACGGTCGCGGGCATATTCGGTCATGTGCAACGGCAGCGGGCCTTGCGGGCCGAAAAGCCCGAAGAAACGGTTCGTCAGGCGACCCGGGTTGGCCTCCGTCGGCGGTTCGAACCCGGCGATGGTCGATGGCGGGAAGGCCAGCTCCGCCTCCTGCCCCAGGCGCACGCGGTCCTGCGACGGCCGGCGGCTTTCACCCAGGCGCGGCGAGGCGGGATACGCCGCCTCGATCACGCGAAGGGCGTGGAAAATGTGGAAGGACTGGGGGGCGTCGGTCAGCTGCGCGAGATGCGTCAGATGATCCGGCCGAGCCCCTTCGCCGGACGCCATCGCGCGATCTCTCCTCTTTGGTGGGTGGTCAGGACGGTTTCGGTGAAACTGTTCACGGCCACGTATTTCTCGAAAAACCTCTGAAGGACTGCCCCCAGCAGATAGACGCTGGTCCCCTCGAAGAAGGCCTCGTCGAAGTCGATCTTGATCTCGATGCCCCGGATCGCCGTCGACAGGACCTCGTCCTGGATGCGCCGGACGATGGGGCGGCTGGTGACGGACAGGATGCCCTCAAGCTGCTTTTCCATCACCCGGTCGCCCTGCGGGGCATAGATGCCGATCAACTCCTTGAGCGCCGCGATCCCGCCGCCCTGGGCGGTGTCGGCCACCGATAGATAATTGAGGCTCAGATGGCTGATCAGCCGCCAGGCGGTGTCGCCCTGCGCCATGGTGGGCCTCGGCCGCGTCGGCGGGACCGGCGTGCGGACGGTCTTGACCGGCCCGCCGTCGGGCAGGTGAAAGACGTTGTCCGCCCCCGTCGCCAGAAGCAGCGGCAAGTCGCGGTTGGTACATTGCGCCGTGACCGCCAGCTGGGTCAGATTCGCCGAGAAAGGCGCCTGGCGGCTGTCGACCAGGGACACATACATCTCCGACCCGAGGTAGGAGGTGCGCACCCCCCGCAGGCGCTCCTTCTCGGACCGCTGCCGCATGCGCCGACGCTGGGTGTAATAGGCGGGCCAGACATCGCCCGCCGCCGTGAAGTCGTCGGAGGAGTAGAAGGGGCGGAAGCGCACGTCATCCTCGCCCTCACCGCTGATGCCGGTCACGCTCTCGATCTGGTAGACCTCGTAATCGAGGGGCGCTGTGCGGTCCGCGACGACATGCTGTTCGATGTCGCTCGCCTTCAGGTGGATGCGGTCGCAACGGCGCTGGAACAGATTGACCGCAGGCGTCGCGAAAAGCGTGAACGCGTCGGGGGAAATCGCGGGCGCGACGCTTGGCCGCCCCTCGCGCAGCAGGATGTAGATGTCGAGCTGGTCGTTCGCCGACTTCCGGACCGCCGGTTGCAGCCCGCAAAGGTCCACGAAATGGAACCGTTCGGGCATCGCGAAATATTCCTGCAGCAGCCGGTAGCCATCGAAGGACCGCCTGGGCGTCGGCAAAAGGGCCTCGTTGCGGGCGAAACCGCGCGGCTCGGCGGCGCCGTCGGGCAGTTGCAGCGTCCAGTCCGCGCGGCGGTCCGTGGACCGGCCAATCAGGCCCGTCACCTCGGTGCAGAGAAGCTCGTGCAACTGCCAGTTCGCCCCGGACTGGCTGTTGAGAAACACCGTCAGCCGATCGAGCGCGAGGCTCGCCATCGGCACCTGGCCCAGCGTCCGCAGCCTCAGCCGGATACCGGCCTTCGCCTCCACGTCCCTTGCGACACCCGCCGCGACCAGTTCGCCGCGCCCGTCGATATATTCCGCCTCCGCGATCTCGATCGGCCAGAGCGTCACGTCCTGCGCGGTGCGGAACTGGCAGGCGGATTGCGCGCCCTCGGCGATCTTGCTGCGCAGCGTCGTGCCGCGCGGCATCGTGAACCCGTCGGCCATGGGCGCCTTGCTGGGGTCCGGCTTGAACGAGGCCACCATGACCGAAGGCGTCGGCGCCAAGTAGTGGGGATAGACGATTTCCAGAAGATGCGAGGTCAGCGCGGGGAACTGCAACTCAAGCTCAAGCTGCACCCTTGCCGACAGGAAGGCCACGCCTTCCAGCAGGCGCTCGACATAGGGATCGACGACCTCCAGCCCCTCCATGCCAAGGCGCGCGGCGACCTTCGGGAAGGCCTTGGAGAATTCCGCGCCCATCTCGCGTAGGAAGGCAAGTTCGCCCTCGTAATGACGCAGAAGCCGGGTATCCATCAGCCCCTCCGTTCCAGCGTCAGCTCGCCCGTGGTCACGTCGACCTCCGAGCGCAGGTAAAGCTCCATCGGGACCGGCTGCGCCCACATGTCGGCGCGGATTTCGAAGGTGACGATGGACTGGCGCAGGCTGTCGCCGGGCAGCAGTTCCACGTCGAGCGATCCGGGCGCGATGCGCGGCTCAAAAAGCGAGATCGCCCGGCTGATCGCGCTGCGGATCATCTGCGCCCGTTCGAGCGAGGAATACTCCCCAGAGACCTCCTTCAGCCCGTAGTTGAGGACCGATTCCGAGGCGTTGGGATAGCGGACCGCGTCGATCAGCGTATCGGCGTTCTGCGAGTTCAAGAGCCAGGAAAGGTCGCGCTGGATGATGTCGCGCAGCCGTCGAATGTCGATCACGCGGCTGTCGCGCGTCTCGTTCGGGTTCGATGGGTCGGTGTCAGTCAGCCTGTCGAGAAGAGACGGCTGGAGCCGCTCGGTGATCGTCAGGTCAGCCATCGGCCCCCGCTTCCCCGCCGTCGTCCTGGTGGATGGTCAGTGTCCGCAGTTCCATGAGGGGCGTGTCACCCGCATCGGTCGCCAAAAGCCGCTGCCCGACCCCCAGAAAGGTTTCAGCCCCGGCGTCGCGGAATTCGGTCGCGCGCGCGAGCTTGGCGGCGTCATCGCCCAAGGCGACGGTGCCGGCATAGCGCGTCGGGATCAGCGCGACGACATCCCCGCCGTTGCGAAGCGTCATCGTCGCCGGCATCCAGACGCAGTCGCGCAGGTCCTTCGGCGGCTCGACGATCATCGAGCCGATGGCGGTGAAGGGCATCCAGAAGTACCGGCCGTTGACGATGACCTCCAGAAGTGGGCCCAGCCGCATGTCGGCATCGGCGATCCAGTCGAAGGGCATGCCGTTGATCTCGCCCCGGGCCGCCGGCGCGGCCTCGAACGCGCGTTCGCGCAGGCGCGCGGCCTCCTCGGGATGTCCCTGGGCAAGAACCTTCGTCGCCTCGACCATGAGGGCGGCCCATTCCTGCGGCTCGCCGAAGATCAGCGGGACCTTTTCCCCGGCGAAGACCTTTTCGCGGAAGACCTCGCAGATGATCGCTTCGCGGTAGGTCTGGGCCATCGGCACGGCGGAGGGTTCCATTTCGGCCGAAAGCTTCAACTGGGCGATGGCACGGGTCCAGTCGCCGCGCACGCTGAGAAGCTGGAAGAGGAAGATGCGCAGCTTGGCATCCGACGCGCGCTTGCGCACCTCGGCCTGCAGTTCCTGAAGGGCGCCGTCCAGGTCCCCTGCCCTCAACAGTTCTTCGGCGCGCATAATCGGTCCTTCCCGGAAACTCGTATTCAGAATGATGCGGGCCGCCCGAAGCCTCGGGCAGCCCGTCAGGCCGTGATCAGTAGATCATCGACTTGTTGTTCTTGACGCGGTTCCAATAGGCTTCCTTGGGCTGGCCAGCCATCTTGCCCTTGGTATCCTGCGGGTAGTAGTGGATCTTGATCGCGCCGTACTGGAGCACGACGGTCTCCTCGCAGACATCGTCACCGTCCGAGCCGGACCAGGAAATATCCTGCACCATCACCATTTGCAGTTCGAAGACCATGAACTTTCCGCCCGACTTGGTGTCTTCGGCGCCCGAACGGCGCAGTTCGATGAACATGTTGTCGAAGTGCTTGCCGGTCACCAGCGCGTGGAAAAGACCGGTCGACGCGGTGTCAGTCTTCTTGGTGATCGACACTTCCTTGAAGGTCGCCTTGCCGGCGCCGCCGCCGCCCGAGATCGAACCGATGTTGATGTTGTTCTCGGCACCGAGTTCGAAGGAAATGATCTCGAATGCCTTCTTGTCGGCATAGGTTTCGTCCTGGGTTTCGCCGGGAATGTCTTCGGCGTTCGTGGTCGAGTAGCAGAAAGCGTCAAACGACATTTTGTGATCTCCTGAGTTTCAGATATGGACATATATTGTTTTTGCAGGGCGACCCTCTGCGGGCCGCCCCGAAGTCAGCCTTTCTCCGACGGGAGCTTCGAGACGAGACGAAGCGACACCGAGAGCCCCTCAAGCTGATAGTGCGGTCTTAGGAAAAACTTCGACGTGTAATAGCCGGGATTGCCCTCGACCTCCTCGACCACGACCTCGGCCGCGGCGAGAGGGCGTTTGGCCTTTTCGCTTTCCGCCGAGGTGTCGGAGGAAAAGTCGACGTACTGGTTGATCCAGTCCTGAAGCCAGGCCTGCATGTCCGTGCGGCTCTTGTAGGAGCCGATCTTGTCGCGGACGATGCACTTCAGATAGTGCGCGAAGCGGCAGGTGGCGAAGAGATAGGGCAGCCGCGCCGCGAGGTTCGCGTTCGCCGTCGCGTCCGAGTCGTCATATTCGGCGGGCTTGTGCAGCGACTGCGCCCCGATGAAGGCCGCCACGTCGGAGTTCTTGCGGTGGATGAGCGGCATCATCCCGTTCTTGGCCAGTTCCGCCTCGCGCCGGTCGGAAATCGCGATCTCGGTCGGGCACTTCTGATCCACGCCGCCGTCGTCGGTCGGGAAAGTGTGCGACGGCAGGTTTTCCACGGCACCGCCGGACTCGATCCCGCGAATACGCGAACACCAGCCGTATTGCTTGAACGAACGGTTGATGTTCACCGCCATCCCGTAGGCGGCGTTGACCCAGCCGTACTTGCTGGAATCCGCCCCGTCGGTATCCTCCTCGAAGGAGAACTCCTCGACCGGGTCGGTCTTGGAGCCGTAGGGAAGACGGCCAAGGAACCGCGGCATCGCGAGGCCCACGTATTTCGAATCCTCGCTTTCACGCAGGCTCCGCCAGGAGGCGTATTCGGGCGTCTGGAAGATCTTGGTCAGGTCGCGCGGGTTGGCCAGTTCCGACCAGCTGTCCATCTGGAACAGCGTCGGCTTGGCGCCGGTGATCAGCGGCGCATGGGCAGCCGCGGCGATCTTGGCCATCTCACCCAGAAGCTCGACATCGGGGGGCGAGTGGTCGAAGTGGTAGTCGGCCACGAGGCAGCCGTAGGGTTCGCCGCCGAACTGGCCGAATTCCTCCTCATAGACCTTCTTGAAGATCGGCGACTGGTCCCAGGCCGTGCCTTTGAACTTGCGCAGCGTCTTGTGCATGTCCTTCTTGGAGATGTTCATGACGCGGATCTTGAGTTGCTCGTCGGTCTCGGTGTTGTTCACCAGGTAGTGCAGACCGCGCCAGGCGCTTTCGAGCTGCTGGAAATCCTCATGGTGCAGGATCTGGTTGACCTGCTCGGTCAACTTCTCGTCGATCACCGCGATGATGCTCTCGATCGAGCGCAACGCGTCGTCGGAAATCAGCGCGGTATTTTCCAGCGCCTGCTGGGCCAGCGTCTTGACCGCCTGTTCGACGGCCGACTTGGCCTGGTCGGACTTGGGGCGGAACTCCTTCTGGAGGAGGTTCGCGAAATCGGACGACCCGAAGGTGGTTTCCGTCGCGGCGCCGGATTGGACTTGTTCTGCTTCGGCCATCTCTTACTCCGTCCCTTCCGCTTCGTCAGCCTTCGGCGCCGGCGTCGAGGCCAGCGCCTTCAACAGCGTGGGGTCCTGGATGATCTTGCCGATCAGGTTCTCGGCCCCGGTCTTGCCGTCCATGTAGGTCATCAGGTTGGAAAGCTGGGTGCGCGCATCCAGCAGCTTGCGCAGCGGTTCGACCTTGCGGGCGATCGCGGCGGGTGAGAAGTCGTCCATGCTTTCGAAGGTGATGTCCACCGCAAGGTTGCCCTCGCCCGTCAGGGTGTTCGGCACCGTGAAGGCCGCGCGCGGCTTCATCGACTTCATGCGGTCATCGAAGTTATCGACATCGATTTCCAGGAACTTGCGGTCGGCCACGCCCGGCTGCGGCGCCTCGGACTTGCCGGCAAGATCGGACATGACGCCCATGACGAAGGGCAGTTGCACCTTCTTCTCGGCGCCATAAAGCTCAACGTCATATTCGATCTGGACCCTTGGTGCGCGGTTGCGCGCGATGAACTTCTGTGAACTTCCCGCCATCTAGAACTCCCTCTTACTTCCTGCCGCTCCGGTCACCGGGGCCTTTGGTCGTTGAAAATTGATCAGTCGTCGTCGAGGCCGCCAATGAGGTTGACGTTCTCCACGCCTCTCGGCGCCATATCCTTCATGATTGTCATAAAATCGGCATTTACGAGGCGCTTCGCGCGCACCAGCAAAAGCGGCACCGGGCTCGAAGGCTCCGCGCGCTTGTAATAGGCGATGATGCGGTCAAGCGCGTTCGAGACATCGTTGGGCGAATTGATCGCCCCGCCGCCCGCTGCCGCCGCGGGCTGCCCTGCCCGGGGTGCCGCTGCGGGTGCCGCGTCCTCGGTCGCGCCCTCTTCCTCGGCCGCCGCCTCGGCCCCGCCGCCGCCGGTGGCGTTGCGCAGCCGCGCCACGATCTGGTTCATCATCCGCACCAGCGGATCCAGCTCCGGCCCCTGGCCGGGCGTCATCTCATCGAATCTTACGGAAATCGCCTTGACGTTCTCGGCGGCCTGTTCGGCGGCGGCCCGCAGCGCGCCCAGCTTCTCGGGGCCGGTTTCCTGGAAAGCCGCTCCGATCAGAGTGGAATCGGGGACGTTCTCGTCCTCAGGACCGGCGACAATCTCGCCCTCGGCGATCTGGATATCGCGCAGGTTGAAGCGGCCGAAGGCGCGGCTGTCGGTCAGCGGCGCGCGGCGCAGGCCGCGCAGGACCGTGTTCGCATCCGCCAGCGCCAGAACGGCATTCACCCGCATCGTCGGGTCGTTGTCGTCATCGGCGTCAAGCTGAGGATGGCAGGTTTCCCAGTAGTCCTGGAGGCAGGACCGAATATAGCCCGTCACATCGGCGAACCCGGCAAGGCCGCGGGTCGCAAGCTCCGCCGTCGCCAGGAAGACCGCCGCACGCAGATCGTGGCTCTGCTCCAGTACCGCCGTCGCCTTTTCGGCGACCTCGCGCCAGTCAGGCTCCTCGGCGGCAAGCACGCTGTCGCCCATCTGGCGCTCTTCGCCCGGCGCCGCGGCAAGTTCCATTTCGGTGAAAACCGGATCGTATTCCAGATTCTCTCCGCTTGGCGCAGCGTCACCGAAGCTTCGAAGAAGCGACGTAACGTCCATGTTCCCTCCACTCGTAGCGGCTTGTCGGGGCGCGTCTTGCGGCTACGCCATCGTTTCTTGTTACGCTACGTTAATCTATACTATTGGCGATTTCGTGACACGTTGCAAAGCCTCAAATATGTCAAAATTAGGGCGCAGCCGGATCTAAAGTATTTCGCGGCAAAGCTTCTTGACCGTATCCTCGTTCTCGCCGTTTCTAGTTTCGACACAGGCGTTGTGCCCGAGGTGAAGCTTAGAACCAGGACAGGGGAACGAGGAATGGGAAAAATTCGGAAAATTTCCATCGGCGTCGCACTTGCAATCGCGCAGGCCACCTCCGTCGCCGCCCAAGAGGGCCGGTTGACGGTCGAACTGAACAAGTTCGAGCCCGCCGAGGGCGGGGGCTGCAGGGCTTTCTTCCTCTTTCGCAATGACACGGGCCTGGCCCTCGAAGGGTTCGAGATGTCGCTTGCGATCCTCAACGCGGGCGGCGTGATCGACCGGCTGCTGACGATCGACGCGGCCCCGCTGCCCGCCCACCGCACGACGCTGAAGCTTTTCGAGATCCCGGGGCTGGGCTGTGAGTCCATCTCCGAGATCCTCATGCACGACATCCCCGCCTGCAAGCCGCAGAACGCCGATCCGGTGGACTGCTATTCGTTCCTCGCGCTGTCCTCCAAGACCAGCGCGCGGCTGGTTGAATGACGATGGGCGGCCTCTCCCTCGATGTGCTGCGCTCGGGCGGGCCGATCATGGTGGTGCTGGCGATCCTTTCGGTCGCCTCGCTCGCGCTGATCGTCGTCAAGACGCTGGACCTGTGGACCTGCCGGTCGGGCGAGGCCGCGCGCCGGGCGGCGATCGCGACATGGGCCTCGGGCGATACGACCGGCGCGCGCGCGGCCGTGCTCTCGGGCAGATCCCCGGCCGACCGGGTAACGGCCGCGGCCATGGCGGCGCTGACCGCAGGCATGCCGCGCGAACGCCTGCTGGCCGAGATGACGCGGCGCGGCAATGCGGAGCTGGACCGCATGACCCGCCACATCCGGATCCTGGAGCTGATCGCGATGGTCAGCCCGCTTCTGGGCCTTCTTGGCACGGTCACCGGCATGATCCAGTCCTTCCAGGAACTTGCCGCGGCCGAGGGGGCAGCCAATGCCTCGGTCCTGGCGGGCGGGATCTGGCAGGCGCTTCTGACGACAGCGGCGGGGCTTGTCGTGGCCATCCCGGCGGCGATCGCGGCCTCGCTTCTGTCCGGACGCGCCGAAGGTGCGGCGGCGTTGATCGAGCAGTCGGTCGGCGCGCTTCTGGTGGCCGCCGACGGCCACCACCTGGAAAGCTGAGGTCCGAAAGGGGACGGGCGCATGGAACTGCGGCGAAGACCCAAGGGACAGCGGCTGATCTCCCTGGTGCCGATGATCGACGTGATGTTGATCCTGCTGGTCTTCTTCATGGTGACCTCAAGCTACCTCGACCTCGACATGGTGCCGATGGTCGAGCGCCAGGACGATGCGCCACCTGCGCCGTCGGCGGCCCCTTCCGACGCGCCGGGCCTGGTTTTCGTCCGCATCGGCGCGGACGGGGCGCTCAGGGTCGGGGCGCAAGATCTTGATGCCATGGGCTTCAGGGCCCTTCTGTCCGAACGGCTGGCGGCGGACGCCGGGCTTCAGGTGCTGATCTTGCCATCCGGTCATGCACCGACACAGGCGCTGGTCTCGGTCATGGACATGGCGACGCGCGCGGGCGTCCAACGCCTGCGGATCGTGCGCCTGAAGGAGGCGCCATGAAGCTGCGCCGCGCGCCCTCCCGCCCCGAGCACGAGACCATCGTTGCGCTGATCGACGTGGTGCTGTTCCTGCTGATCTTCTTCATGCTGATCGGGCGGATGGACGCGACGGCGCCCTTCATGGTCTTCCCCTCGACCGCGCAGACCGGGCAGAATCTTCCCGCCGGGGGCGAGACGGTGGCAATCGCCGCCGACGGGCGCATGGCCCTGAACGGGCACCCGATGGACCCGGCCGCGATCGACGCCGCGCTGGCGGCTGCCGTCGCCCGCGACCCTTCGCTGGTCGTGCGCATCAACGCGCATCGCGACGCGGAACTGCGTCACACGCTGGCGCTGACCGGCAAGCTTGACGCCATGGGGGTGCGGGACATCGTCCTGATCGTCACCCCGAAGGCGCCGTGATGCGCGCCCCGGCAGTCTGGCTTGCGGGCGGGACGGCGTCGCTGGCGCTTCACGCGGCCGCGGTCCTGATGCTGCCGGGCCTTTGGGCGCCTCAACCTGTCGAGGACCAGCCCATGCCGGAGGCAAAGCTGGAGATGACCACCTACGAGGTCGCCCACGCCGACGCGGTTCCCAAGACCGCCGAGGGCGAGGCCGCGGCGCAGACCGCCGCGACCGGCGTGATGGCGCGGCAGGACGCGGTGCCGGTGGTCCGGGCGGAACCGGCAGCCCTTGAGCCTTCGCGCGCGAGCGCGGCCCCGGCGGCGGCCGCGCGGCTTGCCGCCGTCGCCGCCCCTGCTGCCATGGCGCCCACCCCCGCCCCGCCCGCGCCAACTTTGGCCGCCGCGCCCGTCGCGGGGCCTGCCGCGACCACCGTCCCTTCCCCCGGCGACCGGACGCAGACCGTCGCTCCGGAGGCCGCGACGGTCCCGCCCTCTGCCCCTTCGGCCGAACGCGCCGCCCCCTCGGATCTCCCGGGCGAGCGCGCGACCGCCGCGCTTGCCTGGAGCGGGGGGGAGGACGCGACCGTCGATCCCGTCTCGCTCGCCGCGATCCAGTCCTTCATGCGGCCCGGCGATACGGCGGCCTCGCAATCGAACGCCGGGGACGCGCGCGACGCGATCGGCGAATTGCTGGCCGCTGTCCCCTGCGCGCGCCTCCAGGCCGCGTTCATCCCCGAAACGGGCGTGCTGGAACTGCGCGGCCATGTGCCGGAGGACGGGCTGCGCGACCCGGTGCTTGAGGCGCTGCGCGCCCAGATGGGCGGGGCCATCCCGGTGACCGACAACGTGCTCGTCCTGCCGCGCCCGCAATGCGGGGCGCTGTCCGGGATCGCGGAGGCCGGCCTGCCGCAATCGACCGATCAGGATACCGACGAACGGCTGGTGGGCGAGAACGCCCAGGCGCGCGACTATGGCTATGCGGAGGGTGAGCGGCTGACCTTCGACCTCGTGACGCCAGACTACCCGGCCTTCGTCTATGTCGATTTCTTCGATGCCGACGGCAATGTCGTGCATCTCGTTCCGTCGGACTACGCGGCGCTGACGCGGCTGGAGCCCGCCTCGCGGCTGGTTGTCGGCGGCGACAACGGCGCGGCGGCCTTCCGCATCACCGTCGGCCCGCCCTTCGGACAGGAGATCGCGGTGGCCTTCGCGGCCTCCGCCCGTCTGTCCGACCAGCCACGCCCGATCGTCGAGCCAGCCGGCCCCTATCTCGTCTGGTTGAAATCCGCCGTTGCCGAGGCCCGCGCAGCCGACCCCGACTTCAAGGGGGAGTGGGTCTATTTCTTCATCTCCACCACGCCCGCGTCGAACTGATCCGGGGCGATGCAGTCCTGGCCGACGCCCCCGCAAACGGCACGCCCGCCGAGCATCGACATCGGCACCTCTGTGTCGCCGATGTCACGCGGGTCGGGGGCCGCGGGCCATGTCGTGATCTGCCTGCCCGATTGCCTCTCGGTCCTGATGTCGCGCCCTCAAGGCGTCGAGTGATTTGGGCTCCAACCCCTGGCAGACCTTCGTTCGCATCACGCGACCGTTTGCCTTACCCGGGGGGAGTTCTGTTCGCGGCTCGGCCCCTCGGGCTGGGCCAAGACCACGCTGCCCGTGCCTTCAGGCCGGTTCCTACCTGGGCGACCGGTGCCTCCATGTGCTTTCAAGCGCGAAAGGCGGGCAGCGGATCGCCGTGCAAAGCGGCCCATCGGCCGGAGAGGTGCCGGGGACAAACGCGGCGGAACTCGGGCTCTGCGGGCTGGCCGGGGCAGACCGCATCCCACCAGGTTGACGCAGGGGCAACCTGGCCTTCGGGTTGCGCCGTGGCTCTGGTACGCTGCGGCAATGTGTGCAATCACTTGAAAAACAGCGCACGAACGGAGCAATTCCAAGAATGACGCCTTTCGCCATAGCCGGCATCCAGATGCATGTCGCGGCGGTCCATTCGAATGTCGAGGCCATGCGCCACCGGATCGAGATCGCGATGGCGCGGTTCCCCTGGACACAGATGATCCTGTTCTCCGAGCTTGCGCCCTTCGGTCCGCTGGACCACTACGCCCAACCCTTCCCCAACCAGGTGCTGGACCAGTTCTGTGTGGATGCGCGGCGCTTCGGCATCTGGCTGATCCCCGGCTCGATGTTCGAGAAGACCCCCGACGGGCGCATCTTCAACACCTCGGTCGTGATCAACCCCGAGGGGGAGATCGTCGCCAAATACTCCAAGATGTTCCCCTTCCGCCCCTATGAGGCCGGGATCTCTGCGGGAACGGACTTTTGCGTCTTCGACGTGCCGGGCGTCGGACGCTTCGGCCTGTCGATCTGCTACGACATCTGGTTCCCGGAAACCACGCGGCAACTGACATCGCAGGGGGTGGAGGTGCTCTTGCACCCGGTCCTGACCGGCACCACCGACCGCGACGCGGAACTGGCGATCGCACGGGCAACGGCGGCGCAGTTCCAGTGCTACGTCTTCGACGTGAACGGGCTGGGCGCGGGCGGGGTCGGCCGGTCGCTGGTCGTGGACCCGACGGCGACCGTCCTGCACCAGTCGGCCGGGCAGGAGGACATCTTCCCGATCGAGATTGACCTCGATTACGTCCGCCGCCAGCGCGAAACCGGGATCAAGGGCCTGGGCCAGGTCCTCAAGAGCTTCCGCGACCGCGACGCGGAGTTTTCCGTCTACGACCGCAGCAGCGGGGTGGACGCCTATCTCCACACGCTGGGCCCGCTGACCATGCCCAAGCAGGGATCGCGCCTGGGCGTGCACACCGACAACCCGCGCAGCGCCCTTTCGGCGCTGACGCAGCCGCAGACGACAAGCGCACAACTGACCTATCTGGAAGAGAGGTCGACCAACGACTAGACGCCACCTGAGGCGTCGCCATGGAGGGAGGATCCATGAACGCTCAGCCGCACGGCCGCAAGATCCCGGGCATAGGCGATTACTACAGCGCCACTCAGCTTCGGGCCGACAGATGGAGCGCGTTGCGCGAAGCGGTCGAGGCGTTGAGCCGGCATGGTGTGGAGGGCAGGCAGGGGCAGAAGATCCTGGCCTCGGTCCAGGAGCTTTTCGAGGCCCTAGCCCCCATCGAGCTTTATTGGGCCTTCCCGGGCGCAAACGCCTTCGAACACCTGCGCCGCCTGTTCGACAACCGCAATTTCGAGGACCTGACCATCCTGATCCGCCGCGTGGCGCGCGCCCTGACCTCGGGTGCCTATCGCCGGCGGACTGTGCCTCTCATGGCGGAGGAGGCGGACGCAGACGACTACGAGGACGAAAGCGCCATCGCGCCCGAGGCGCGCGCGCTCGGCCGTCCCTATTTCGAGGTCATGATCGTCGATCACGTCAGCGAACAGCAGGAGCGGTTCCTGAAGTCGAGCCTCCAGCGGATGCGCCGCGCCGAGGATTCGTTCATCTACGAAGCCGTCATCGTCCCCTCGCTTGAGGATGCGCTGATCGGCATCCTCTTCAACCACAACGTCCAGGCCGTCGTGGTGCGCCCGGGCCTCACGCTGAAGTCCCGCAACACGCTCCAGATTCTCAGCAAATACCTGCGCCGCGTCGGCGATGACGAGGACGTGGACGCGCTGGAGCCCAGCGAATACGGGCCCGAGGCCTGCCGCCTGATCGCCAAGGTCCGGCCCGAGCTTGACGCCTACCTCGTGACCGACCGTTCGGCGGAGGAGATCGCGGGCCTCGACCTCGGCCGCTGTCGACGCGTGTTCTACAACCAGGAAGACTTCCTGGAATTGCACCTGAACATCCTGCGCGGCGTCGCCCGACGCTTCAAGACGCCCTTCTTCAACGCGCTGAAGGAATATTCCAAGCAGCCGACCGGCGTGTTCCACGCGTTGCCGATCAGCCGCGGCAAGTCGATCACCCGCAGCCACTGGATCCAGGATATGGGCGCCTTTTACGGCGCCAACATCTTCCTGGCCGAAACCTCGGCGACCTCGGGCGGGCTCGACAGCCTGCTGGAACCACGAGGCCCCATCAAGGAGGCGCAGGAACTGGCGGCCCGCGCCTTTGGCGCCAAGCAGACGTTCTTTGCAACCAACGGCACCTCGACCTGCAACAAGATCGTCGTGCAGGCGTTGGTCCGGCCGGGCGACATCGTGTTGATCGACCGAGATTGCCACAAGTCGCACCACTACGGCATGGTGCTGGCGGGGGCGAGTGTCGTCTACATGGAAAGCTACCCGCTCCACCCCTATTCGATGTACGGCGCGGTGCCGCTGTCGGAGATCAAGGGCAAGCTGCTGGCGCTGCGCGCGGCGGGCAAGCTCGACAAGGTGCGGATGGTGCTGCTGACGAACTGCACCTTCGACGGCATCGTTTACGACGTGGAGCGGGTGATTTCGGAATGCCTGGCCATCAAGAAGGACCTGATCTTCCTTTGGGACGAGGCCTGGTTCGCCTTTGCGCGCTTCGGTCCGACCTATCGCCAGCGCACCGCGATGAACGCCGCCAACAACCTGCGCGAAAGCCTGAGGCGGCCGGAAACGGCCAAGGCCTATGAAAAGCAGGCGAAGGCGCTGGAGGGCGCGCCGGACGATGTCTGGATCAAGACCCGGCTGGTTCCCCCATCCGACGCCCGCGTCCGCGTCTATGCGACCCATTCGACGCACAAGACGCTGACGGCGCTCCGGCAGGGCTCGATGATCCATGTCAACGATCAGGACTTCAAGGGCGAGGTCGAGCAGAGCTTCCACGAAGCCTACATGACCCACACCTCAACCAGCCCCAACTACCAGATCATCGCCTCGCTCGACGTGGGCCGCAGGCAGGTCGAGCTTGAGGGGTTCGAGTTCGTCCAGCGCCAGATCGAAAGCGCGATGTCGATCCGGCGCGCGGTCGCGACCCATCCGCTCTTGAAGAAGTATTTCCGCGTCCTGACCGCCGGCGACATGATCCCGGCCGATTACCGTGAAAGCGGCATGACCAGCTATTATGACCCCGAACAGGGCTGGCATGACATCTGGCACAGCTGGGCGCAGGACGAGTTCGTCCTGGACCCGACCCGGATCACGCTGGCGGTGGGCGGCACCGGCTGGGATGGCGACACCTTCAAGACGCGCATCCTGATGGACAAGTACGGGATCCAGATCAACAAGACCTCCCGCAATACCGTCCTTTTCATGACCAACATCGGGACGACGCGATCCTCCGTCGCCTATCTGATCGAGGTTCTGGTGGAGATCGCGAAGGACCTGGACGAGCTTCTCGACGACGCCTCCCGGATGGAGCGGCTGGCCTTCGAGCGGCGGGTGACGAGCCTTGTGGAACATGTACCACCGCTGCCCGACTTCTCGCGCTTCCACGACGCGTTCCGAAGTGCCGAGGGCACGCCTGCGGGCGATATCCGCAGCGCCTTCTTCCTCGCCTATGACGAGGACAACTGCGATTACGAGGAACTGAGCAAGGAGCTGGTCGAGCGCGCCGAAGCGGGGGAGGAACTTGTCTCCGCCTCCTTCGTCATTCCCTACCCGCCAGGCTTCCCGATCCTGATGCCCGGGCAGGTCATCAGCGCCGAGATCCTCGCCTTCATGCGCGCGCTCGACGTGAGCGAGATCCACGGCTACCGCCACGACCTGGGACTGAGAGTTTTCAACAAGGCCGCGCTTGAGCGGGCCGCCAAATCGTAGATTGAGACAGGGAGGACAAGATGCCCAAGAAGGAACTCGGCAACATCTCGGAAATCCGCCGCTTCTTCCACACCAACAAGGACCCGATCTATTTCGTCTCGGCGACCAACTTCAACCTGCTCGGCCTTGATGAATGGGTGAAGAATTTCAAGTACATCTGCTATATCGACTGCTTCGACGGGCGCCACCCGAACGTCTTCGTCCCCTCGGAGGCCCCGCATGAGGAATTCCAGTCGATCGAGGACATCAACAACTACCTGCTCAGCCACAAGGAGGTCATCGACCTCGTGAAGCGGCGCGGCGGCAAGCCGAAGTTCGTGTTCCTGATGTTCGACCAGAAGACCGAGGAACTGGTGAAGCAGTTGGGGGGCGAGCTCTGGTTCCCCAAGGCGAAACTGCGGGAGTACTGCGACAACAAGATCAACACCGTCCGCATCGGCAACAAGGCGGGCGTTCCTTCGGTCCCCAACACCCTGTCGGAGGTCAAGAGCTACGACCACCTGATGAAGGTCTGCGAAAAGGCGGGGCTGGGCAGCGACCTCGTGCTGCAATCGGCCTTCGGGGACAGCGGCCACACGACCTTCTTCATCAAGAGCGCGGCCGACTTCCGCCGCCATGAGCATGAGATCGTCGGCCAGGGCGAAATCAAGATCATGAAGCGGATCGACTGCCGCGGTTCCGCGATCGAGGCCTGCGCGACGAAGGAGGGCACGATCGTCGGCCCGCTGATGACCGAGCTTGTGGGCTTCAAGGAACTCACCCCCTATCGCGGCGGCTGGTGCGGGAATGAGATCTTCTCGACCGCGTTTCCCGCCAAGACCCGGCAGCGCGCGCGCGAACTGACCTTCCAGTTCGGCGAGCAGCTGCGCAAGGAGGGCTACCGGGGCTACTTCGAGCTCGACTTCCTCGTCGACAAGAAGACGGGCGACATCTGGCTGGGCGAGTTGAACCCGCGCATCACCGGCGCCTCGTCGATGACGAACCACGCGGCCTTCGCCCATGCCGACGCGCCGCTCTTCCTGTTCCACCTGCTTGAATTCACGAACAAGAAGTTCACGCTCGACGTGGACGAGTTGAACGCCCGGTGGGCCGATCCGGAGATGATCGACAGCTGGTCACAGATGGTGATCAAGCATACCGAGGATACGGTGGACATCGTCACCCACGCCCCGCAGTCGGGCATCTACCGGATGCTTGAGGACGGGCGCGTGGTCTACGACCGCTTCGACTACCACCGCCGCGCGGTTGAAAGCGAGAACGAGGCGTTCTTCCTGCGCATCGCGCGCCCGGGCGATTTCCGCTACGAGGGCGCGGATCTTGGTATCCTTGTCACCCGTGGCCGTTCGATGACCTCCGGCTTCAAGCTGACCGACCGGTCGCAGCGCTGGATTCACGGGATCAAGCAGGCGTTCTCCGCCCGCCCGCTGCCTTCGGTCAACGCCTTCGAGGATCACGCCTTCAAGATCATGTAACGATGCATCTGATCTTCCGGGCGATATCGGAGGCTCGGCCCGGCCCCCGCTGGGCCGGGCTTTTCGCCGAATACTGGCCCGCCTATCGGCGCTGGTGGGCGAAGGACGGGGTCTCTGTCCGCCCCTCCTTCGCGGAATGCCAGCGCGCGCTCCGGCGCTACATGCCCGAGATCGTGCCCCTGTGGGAGGAACTGACTGAACTGGCCGGCGGCGGCGACGACGCGGCGCGGTTTCTCAGCTTCTACGGTCCGCCGCCCTATCTTTCGGCCTGCTCGCAGGCCATCTGGCCGGGCAAAGAGCCGCTGCTGGTCCGCAACTACGACTACAGCCCCAAGGCCTTCGACGCGCTGATCCTGCGCAGCGAATGGCAGGGGCGCGCCGTGCTCGGCATGACCGACGGGCTTTTCGGGCTTGTCGACGGGATGAACGATGCAGGCCTTTGCCTGTCGCTGACTTTCGGCGGCCGTCGCGAGGTCGGCGAGGGCTTCGGCGTGCCGCTGATCCTGCGCTACATTCTGCAGACCTGCGAGACAGCCGCCGAGGCGGGCCAGGCGCTGAAGCGCATCCCTTCGCACATGAGCTACAACGTCACCGTTCTGGACCGCCACCGGCGCTACCTGACGGCCTTCCTGGCGCCCGACCGCGAAACCATCCTGACCCATGCGGCAGTGGCCACGAACCACCAGGAGCGGGTCGAATGGGTGGGCCACGCCCGCTTCACCGCGACGGTGGAGCGGGAACGCTTCCTGCTTCAGCGCCTGACGCTGCACGTCGATCCCGAGGAAAAGTTCATCGGTGCCTTCCTGCGCCCGCCGCTTTATTCCACCGCCTTCGGGCAGGGCTTCGGCACCCTTTACACCGCCGCCTACCGCCCGGCCCGGGGCCTTCTGGAAGTGCATTGGCCCGGCTCGACCTGGCCCCTGTCGCTCAGCGGGTTCGCGCAGGGCGGACGCTCCATCGTGGTGCCCGCCTCAGGCTGAAGGTCATGCCGGCGCGGTAACGGCGGGCAGCACGATCTCGAAAGTCGTGGCCTCTCCTGGCACGCTCCGGGCATCGATACGGCCACCGGCGCGCGTCACGATCTTGCGGCTGATCGACAGGCCCAGCCCCGTGCCCCGGCTGCGCTTGGTCGTGTAGAACGGGTCGAAGATACGCTGCAACACCTCCGGCGTCATCCCGTGGCCGGTGTCGGTGACGGCAATCCGCACGCCCTCGCCCGCCCCCTCCGCCGGTTCCGCGGTGATCGTCAGGGAGCCGCCATCGGGCATCGCCTGAACCGCGTTAACGATGAGGTTGACGAGGACCTGCTGTAGTTCGGTGGCGTTCATCGCCACCTGGGCAACGGGGTGCAAATCAAGTTCGAACCGGATCTCCGATTTCGTCAGGATATGCTGGACCAGGGGAAGCGTGTCGCGAATGACCTGGCCCGGCTCGGTGCCGATATCGCCATCGGCATATTCCTCGGGCCGCGCCAGAGTCAGGAGCTTGGTGACAAGGACGTGGATCGCCTGGATCTGCTCCTGGATCAGCGAAAACTCGGTCGCAAGCGGTTTGGCATGCGCGCCAAGGTCTTCACGCACGACGTCGAGGTTGCCCTGGATCACCGCAAGCGGGTTGTTGATCTCATGCGCGACGCCGGCGGTGATCTCTCCGATCGCGGCGAGCTTTTCCGAGACGATCAACTGGCGGCTGGTCATCTCAAGTTCGCGGTTGGCCTTTTCGAGGTCGGCGGTGCGTTCCAGGACGCGCCGCTCAAGCTCCTCCGCCCAGTTCCGAAGCTTCCGGTCGCGGTCCTGCAACTGTTCCAGAAGCGTGTCCAGATGCTCGGACACCCGTCCGATCTCGTCCCCCGCGCCGTGGGCGCCGGTCCGCGCGCCAAGATCGCCTGCCTCAACCTGCTCAATCGTCTGGTTCATCCGCTCCAGCGGCGCAAAGATGCCCCGCGCCCAGCGCAGCAGGATCGGCACCGCGACAGCCAGGATGACCCCTGCCGTCACGACAATCTCGATCAGGGCGGTGCGACTGGCTTCGCGGTACGGCGTTTCGAGGAAACCGACGTAAAGCATCCCCACGCGCTCGCCGAAGCTGTCGATGACCGGCTCATAGGCCGAAACATACCAGTCGTTGACCACGAAGGCGCGGTCCAGCCATACAGCGCCCTCATCGAGCACCCGGGAGCGGACGGCGGCGGAAACGCGGGTACCGAGCGCGCGCACATCCTCGAAGAGGCGCACATTGGTGCTGATGCGAACGTCGTCGAGGAACAGCGTCGCGGTCCCCTGCCCCTCGCCCGGCAGGCTGCCCTCGGGGTAGACGAGGTTGTTGATCTCGTCGATGAAACCAAGGTTTCGGTTCAGGAGCGTCCCGCCGACCAGCGCGCCCCCGTCGGCCGGGGCGGCCGCGTGGACCATCATGCCCCGCCCTTCCACGGTCCGGTCGGTGGGGCGGGCCGCCGTGGTGGGCACCAGGGACAGACGGGCGCGTTCGGCCAGGTCCGGCGCGATGCCTGCCAGGTCCTCGGGCACGAAGATGTCGATCGCCGTGCGGCTTTCGCCCGTAAGCGCGGCCGAGACCACGGGCCATCGACGTGGGTCGGCAAGCTGTCCGGAGCGGGGCGCCATCGTGATCTGCCCGTCCGGATCGACGAAGTAGAGAAAGTCGAAGCCGAGCGCCCCACGCTTGCGCTCAAGCAGATCGGCAAGGACCGACGGCTGCCCAAGCGCCGCCGCCAGTTCGGCCGAGGCGCTAAGCGCGGCCACATCCGCGCCCCGGCTCGCCAGCAACCCCGCGAGGTGCTGATGCGCGATGGTCAGCTCGCCCGCGACCTTGTCGATCAACACCTCGTCGAAACGGTCGAGCCAGTTCTTGACCGTTGTCGCCAGCAGCAGCGGCAACAGGATCAGGGTGGGGATGAGCGCCAGCAGCAAGAGCCGCGCGCGCACCGTGCGCCAGAAGGGCAGCGCAGTGGCCGCCGGAGCCTGCCCGCGCTCAGACATTCCACATCGAACATTTCCGGTCGATGGTCTTGCGCGACACGCCCAGGCGCCGCGCCGCCTCCGCGCGGTTGCCGCCGCAGGCTTCGAGGACCGAAAGGATATGCTGCCGCTCCACCGCATGAAGCGACTCGTCGGGTTCCAGGCCAGCGTCGCCCGCACCGTCGGCAAATTCGGGCGGGATCGCACCCAGGATCAGCGAGCGTTCGATCAGGTTGCGCAACTCGCGCACATTGCCCGGCCAGCTGTAACGCGCCAGGTTCAAGAGGACGCCCTCGCTCAGCGTCAGGGGCGCAACGCCAAGCTGGCGGGCGAACTTCGCGATGAACTGTTCGGCAAGCTCCGCGATGTCGCCAATCCGCTCGCGCAGCGTCGGCATCTCGACCCGGAGTACGTTGATCCGGTGGAAAAGGTCGCGGCGGAACCGGCCTTCCTCGACCGCGCGTTCCAGATTGGCGTTGGTAGCAAAAAAGAAGCGCAGGTTCAGCGGCACTTCGCGTTCGGACCCGCCGGGCCGGATGCGGTTGTCCTCGATCACCCTGAGAAGCGTGGCCTGCACCGGCAGCGGCAGTTCCGTGACCTCGTCGAAGAGCATCACCCCGCCGCTGGCATACATCAAGAGCCCGTCATTGCGTCCCGCCCCGATCTCTCCGAAAAGCTCGGCCGCCATGCGGTCCGGGGAACCGGCGGCGCAGTGGAACGGCACGAAGGGCTTGTCGGCCCGGTCGGACAGCGCGTGAAGCGTGCGGGCCGCGATCTCCTTGCCAGTGCCGCTTTCGCCGGTGAAAAGGACCGGCGTCGGCAGCGGCGCCAGCCGCTCAAGCGTCTTGCGGACCGCCTCGATCCGGGGCGAGCGGCCGATCAGCCGCCCCCGCGCGTTCATGCGATCAACCCGCAGTTCGTAACGCAGCAGGAAGTTTTCCCGCCGAAGGTAGTGCTGATCCATGCAGCGCGCCACCGCGTTGAGGATCTGGTTCGAGCGGAAGGGCTTCAGAATGAAATCTGCGGCCCCGACCCGGAGCGCATGGATCGCGGTTTCAAGATCCGCGTAGGCGGTCATCAGGATCGCTTCGGCGAAGAGGCCCACGCGGCGCTGCTGGGCCAGCCAGTCGAGGCCCGACTGCCCCGGCATGACGTTATCGAGCACGACCAGGTCGAAGTGATGCGCGTCCAGAAGGCGCGAGGCTTCCTCCGCGCTCGCGGCGGCCTCGATCCGCCGGCAACGCGGCCCGAGCGTACGCACGAGGAAATTGCGCATTCCGGGTTCGTCATCGACGATCAGGACCGAGACATGCTGAAGAACACGTCCGATCTCCCCCGACGGGGTTTCATCCCCGCCCTGAGGGGTGGGTGTCAGGGCCTCTGACATCTTCGTCTGAAACCTTTCGGTCAATCCAGCCGCACAGCCGGCCCGCTGGTCACATCGCGTGACGAAAAGCCCGCGTAGTCAAGCCCGAAATGGGCGATCACCGCGATCAGGATCGCCGCCAGGAACGCGAGATACATCGATTTCATGCGTTCGTTTCCCTTGCCTATTCAGCGGGCACCTTGTCGCGCGGCTTGCGCCCCGACACCTCGTCGTACCAGAGGCTGTGATGTTCCTTGGCCCACTGGATGTCCACCTCGCCCGAGCCCATGGCGTCGAAAGCGCCCTCCATCCCCACCGAGCCGATGTAGATATGCGCGAGGATCACGCCAATGAAGACAAACGCCACGATGGCGTGCCAGCCCTGGGCGAATTGCATCTCCTCATGCGGTGTCATGGCGGTGGGCAGGTCCGCGATCCCCAGAACCTGCGGCACGCCAAGGTCGTTCAGGACCGCGAAGGTCTTGGCGAACATCGGCAGCTCGAACGGGAAGAGAAGCGACAGACCCGAAAGCGAGATCGAGAAGCCCAGCACCACGACAAGCCAGAAGATGATCTTCTGGCCCGCGTTGAACTTGCGGGCGGGGGGGTGGACGCCCTTGGAAAAGAGCCCGCCGCCCTTCGCCAACCAGACCAGGTCCTGCCGGTTGGGGATATTGTGGAGCACCCACATCACCGTGACCATCGCCAGCCCGATCATGAAGGCCCAGGAGAGGTTGTTATGCACCCATTTCCCCGCCGCCATCGCCGGTGCGTAGGCCTCTTTCCCGACCAGCGGGATCAGGGCCACACGGCCGAAGATCATCATGAGCCCGGTGAGCCCCAGGACGACGAAAGACCCCGCCATCAGCCAGTGCGCGAACCGCTCAATGGCCGAAAACCGCAGGACGGTCAGGCCGGTTATGCCGCCATCGATCCGAATGCGCCCGCGCAGAAGGTAGAAAAGCACCAGCGCCGCCAGCACCGCCAGAAGCAGGTAGCCGCCGTAATGCAAGAGCGGCCCGGCGCGGAAATGCAGCCAGGCCATGCCCCCGTCCTGGATGATGACATCCGCCGCAGGGGCGCGCGACGACACGGTCACATCCGCCGAGCCGAAGCGCAGCGCCCGCCACAGTTCGGGGTCCGAGACCCCGCCAAGGGTGCCGAGTTGATCGGTGATGGCCGCCGCCTGATCGGGGTTCCCCGTCGCCTCGCTTCGGAAGGCCTGATCTACCTTCAGGCCCTGTTGGCGGGCCAGGATGTCCTCAAGCGTCTGCGCCCCGCCGGTCGCGGCGCGGCTGGCGCTGTCCTGGGCACGGGCGGAGGGCGCCGGCCCCATCAGAAGTAGCACCGCCGTCAGCAAAAGCGAAACGCATATCCGAAACGTCATCCGAGCCATCCTGCCCCTCTAGATCCGAACGCCGCCCCAGACGCGGCGGCAAGGGGCGGCCCCCCGAAGCCGAGGGGGCCGCAGCCTGACCGTCAGTTCCCGGCCTTCTGGTCGTAGGCGGTGCCCCAGCCCCAGGCGCCGGAGCCGAAGCCGCGCGCCACGACCCGTTCCCGATAGATCGCCGAGACGACATCGCCGTCGCCTGCCAGAAGCGCCTTGGTCGCGCACATCTCGGCGCAGAGCGGCAGCTTGCCCTCGGCGATGCGGTTGCGGCCATACTTCTGGAACTCCGCGGCGGAGCCATCGGGTTCCGGTCCGCCCGCGCAGAAGGTGCATTTGTCCATCTTGCCGCGCGAACCGAAGTTGCCGGCCTGCGGGTATTGCGGCGCGCCGAAGGGACAGGCGTAGAAGCAGTAGCCGCAGCCGATGCAGAGGTCCTTGGAGTGCAGGACGATCCCGTCCTCGGTCTGGTAGAAGCAGTCCACCGGGCAGACGGCCATGCAGGGCGCGTCCGAACAATGCATGCAGGCGACCGAGATCGACCGTTCACCGGGTGTGCCGTCGTTGATCGTCACCACCCTGCGGCGGTTGATGCCCCACGGCACCTCATGCTCGTTCTTGCAGGCGGTCACGCAGGCGTTGCACTCGATGCAGCGCTCGGCGTCACAGAGGAATTTTACGCGTGCCATATCTCTGTTCTCCTCAAGCTGCGCTGATCTTGCAAAGCGTGCACTTGGTTTCCTGCATCAGGGTCACCGAGTCGTAGCCATAGGTCTGCGCGGTGTTGGAGGCTTCGCCCAGGACATAGGGGTCCGCGCCCTCCGGGTAGTTGCTGCGCAGGTCCTTGCCCTGGAAATGCCCGCCGAAGTGGAAGGGCATGAAGGCCACGCCCGCGCCCACCCGTTCGGTCACCATCGCCATGACCTTGACCGCCGAGCCTTCGGCGCCCTCGACCCAGACCTGTTGCCGGTCGCGGATGCCCAGGTTGTTGGCGTCGCGCGGGTTGATCTCGACGAACATGTCCTGCTGCAGTTCAGCCAGCCAGGGGTTGGAGCGGGTCTCCTCCCCACCGCCCTCGTACTCGACCAGACGGCCCGAGGTAAGGATGATGGGGTAGTCCTGGCTGAAGTCCTTCTGCTGGATCGAGGCATAAAGCGTCGGCAGGCGGTAAAGCCGCCGGTCGTCGTAGGTCGGATAGTCCGCGACCAGATCGCGCCGGTTGGTGTAAAGCGGCTCGCGGTGCAGCGGCACCGGGTCGGGGAAGGTCCAGACGACCGCGCGGGCCTTGGCATTGCCGAAGGGCGCGCATTCGTGCTTGATCGCGACCCGCTGGATGCCGCCCGACAGGTCGACCTTCCAGTTGGCCTTGGGGCCGCCCACGGCCTCGATCGCCGCGCGCTCCTCATCGGTCAGGTCGCCGTCCCAGCCGAGGTCCATCAGCATCTGCATGGTGAACTCGGGGTAGCCGTCCTGGATCTCCGAGCCGGCGGAATAGACGCCCTCGGCCAGCAGGTTCTGCCCGTCGCGCTCCACCCCGAAGCGGGCGCGGAAGGTCAGCCCTCCTTTTGAAACCGGCATCGACATGTCGTAGAGGTTCGCCGTGCCGGGGTGCTTCATCTCCGGCGTCCCCCAGCAGGGCCAGGGCAGGCCGTAGAATTCGCCATCAGCCGGGCCGCCATTGGCGCGCAGCGTCGTCTTGTCGAACGTGTGCTGGTTGGCCATGTGCAGCTTGAGCCGCTCCGGGCTCTGGCCGGTGTAACCGATGGTCCACATGCCGCGGTTGAACTCGCGGGTGATGTCTTCGACCACCGGCTCGCCGTCCTTGACCTCGATATTGCGGAACAGCCGGTCGGCAAAGCCGAATTTCTCGGCGAACTTGTTGATGATCGTCTGATCGGGAAGGCTCTCGAAGACCGGGTCCACAACCTTCTCGCGCCATTGAAGCGAGCGGTTCGACGCGGTGACCGATCCGGAGGTCTCGAACTGGGTCGAGGCGGGCAGCAGGTAGACGCCATCCGTCCGGTCATGCATCACCGCCGAGACGGTCGGATAGGGGTCGATCACGACCAGCGTGTCGAGCTTTTCCATCGCCGTCTTCATCTCCGCCCCGCGGGTCTGGGAGTTCGGCGCATGGCCCCAAAGCACCATCACGCGGACGTTGTCGTTCTGGTCGATGTTGGCCTTGTCCTCCAGCACGCCGTCGATCCAGCGGCTGACCGGGATGCCGTTTTCGTTCATTAGGCTGCGGTCGTTGCCATCCTTGTCCTTGGCAGGGTTGCCGTCGGCATCCAGCAGCGTGGCGAACCGGCCCTTGAGCCAGTCCAGATCCTCGCCCCAGACGCGCGACCAATGCGCCCAGGCACCGGGGGCCAGACCGTAGTAGCCCGGCAGGTCGTGGCTAAGCACACCAAGGTCGGTCGCGCCCTGTACGTTGTCGTGGCCGCGGAAGATGTTGGTGCCGCCGCCCGAGACGCCCATGTTCCCCAGCGCCAGTTGCAGCACGCAATAGGCGCGGGTGTTGTTGTTGCCGGTGGTGTGCTGGGTGCCGCCCATGCACCAGATCACGGTGCCGGGGCGGTTGTTGGCCAGCGTGCGCGCCACCCGTTCAAGCTGGCTGCCGGGCACGCCGGTCACGCGCTCGGTCTCTTCGGGGGTCCATTTCTTCACCTCGTCCCGAATCTGGTCCATGCCCCAGACGCGGGTGCGGATGAACTCCTTGTCCTCCCATCCGTTCTCGAAGATGTGCCACAGAAGGCCCCAGATCAGGGCCACGTCGGTGCCCGGCCGGAAGCGGACATATTCGTCGGCATGCGCGGCGGTGCGGGTGAAGCGCGGGTCGCAGACGATCAGGGGGGCGTTGTTCTCCTCTTTCGCCTTGAGGATGTGCATCAGCGAGACGGGGTGCGCCTCGGCCGGGTTGCCACCGATCAGGAAGATCGCCTTCGACTTGTGGATGTCGTTGTAGCTGTTGGTCATGGCGCCGTAGCCCCATGTGTTCGCAACCCCCGCAACGGTGGTGGAGTGGCAGATCCGCGCCTGGTGATCGACGTTGTTGCTGCCCCAATAGGCCGCGAACTTGCGGAACAGATAGGCCTGTTCGTTGGAATGCTTGGCCGAGCCGAGCCAGTAGACGCTGTCGGGCCCGCTTTCCTCGCGCACCTTGAGCATCTTGTCGCCGATCTCGTTGATCGCGTCGTCCCAGCTCATCCGCTTCCAGACGCCGCCTTCCTTCTTCATCGGATACTTCAGGCGGCGCTCACCATGGGCATGCTCGCGCACGGACGCGCCCTTGGCGCAATGCGCGCCGAGGTTGAAGGGGCTGTCAAAGCCCGGCTCCTGTCCGACCCAGACCCCGTTGTCGAGTTCGGCAATCACCGTGCAGCCGACCGAACAATGCGTGCAGACCGACTTGGCCGTCGTCAGGGCGCCGGTCGCGGTCTGGGCCTCGGCCTTGGTGACCGTGCCGCCGGTCGCGCCGACAAGCGCCAGCCCGCCGATGGCGAGCCCCGAGCCGCGAAGGAACGCGCGACGGTCAACCTTTGCCTCGGCAACCTGCGACAGTATCGTCGAACGCTGCGCCTGTCTGGCATCCCGGCTGGTTTTCTTCCTGAGCATCCTCATCTCCCTATCTGGTCCGGCGCATCCGGCCGGGGGGCGCGTGCCGCCCGCTCATGCCGGTGTCAGAACCGGGCGCTTTCGTAATAGGCGCGCGTATGCGCGGTATCCTGAAGGCCGCCGGGCTTGGCGGTCTCGGCCGCTTCCGCCTCGGTTCCGCTCATCGCGCTTGCCGCGACCGCGGCCGGTGCCGCGGTGGTCGCAAGCTTGAGGAAGCCACGACGGCTCGTCCCCTCGGTCTTGCTTGTCTTGCCCATCTGCCTTTCCTCCATTCTGTTGTCACGGCGGCCTCGCCGCCCTCTTCCCTCACGCCCCGGACAGCCGGAACGCCTCCTTCTCGATCTGCATGAACAGCCGCCCGACCGTGCCCACCGGCGCGTAGAAGACCGAGGTCTTGGCCCCTTCGAGGTCGGCGAAGAAATGCCCCGCCCAAGAGCCGACGTTGCGGTTGAAGAATTCGCGCTGCTCCTCGACCGAGGCAGGCGGGCCGAAGCGGCCTTCGATCAGCGCGGCCATCATCTCCATCAGGCTCGCGATGCCGTCCTCGGGCTCGAACACGCCCTTGCTGCGGGCGATCCCATGGCGCGCCATGTCGCCGCGCAGGACCGCCAGCGGCTTTTCGTTCAGGAAGCCCGTCAGGTAGAAGCTTGCGTAGGGAACGAGCTCGCCCCGCCCCAGACCGATGAAGAGGTCGTTGAATTCCCGCTCGACCCCGCCGGGGGTCGCCGCCTGCGCCAGCTTGTTGAGCGCGCCGATGGCGTTGCCCATGGGGGTCTCGTCGCCCTTCAGGCGCACGCACTTCGCCAGAAGCTCCCGATCCGGCGGCGCGGCCAGGAGCGCCGAGAGGAAGGAATAGAGATCCGCCCGCATCTGGTCTTCCTCTGCGATCCGGATCGTCTCGGCGGCTTCGGTCATGGGGCTCTTTCCTCAGGCATGGTCTGCAAATGTGAAACGCGGGCTGCGGCGCGGAACCGTTGGGGGGGCGGCGTCATCGGGCGGGGCGGCGGCTTCGTCCTCCACGTCCTCGACGTGGGCGGGCGCGGCGTGCTGCGTCTCGGTGGGCGCTTCGGGCTTCGGGCCGTCGTCCTCCACACGCGCCGCTTCGGCGTCCTGCGCGCGGGTAAGGGCGGCCAGATGGCCCATCATCCCGCGCCCCACCTGGTAGGCGGTCTGCATCCCCTCCTGCACCGTGGCCGCGTTCGAGAAATCTTCTCCGTGATCCACAAGCCCGTCCAGGTTCGCCAGCACCGGGTTGGTCCGCCAGAGCCGACGCAAGGCGCGTTGGCGCAGATGCAGCGGAACGCGCTCCTTCAGGAAGGCCGCGAAGTCGTCGCCCGCAACCATCGTGTCCGGGTCCTTCAGGCCCAGTTCCGACAAGATCTCCGCATCGCTGCGCGGGGCCGCTTCCTGCGCTTCGGCCTCTGGCGCCGGGACTTGCGCGCTTGCGGCCACACGCGCCTCTTCTTCGGCTCGGGCGGCCTCGGCACGAACGGCGGCACGGCGGCGGGACCAGAAGTCTGTGGGCGCGGCACCGGTCAATGGACATCCCCCTGGTTGCCGCCATGCGGGGCGCGGTAGACGTCTGAGAGCTGACGGATGCGCGCGTCGCCCTTGCCGTCCTCGACCAGGTCGATGCGCTTGCGGTCGCGCTTGCGCTTGATGAAGGCTTCCTCGACATGGTGTTGTGCGATGAAGTCACGCACCCAGCCGATCATGCTCAGCGGCATCGGCACCAGTTCGATCAGCCCGTCGCCGCTGTCCATGTAGTCCTGCCCCTCGTAGGGCGAGGCGGTGATGATCTCGGGCCGCCAGGGCACATCCTGCGCGGGATCGGGCTCATCCCGCAGTACCACGACCACGCCGGGGGTCTTGGCGGCCAGCGCAACCCGGTAGGCCTCGGTATCCGTCGACCAAAGGTCAAGCGTGAGCGTCGCCGCGTGATACTCGACCGACTCGCCCTCGCGCCGAAGTTCGCGCCAGTTCGCGGGCGGCGCACCGGGCAACACCGCGACGACCTTCCACGCCCACTTCGCCCATCGCGTGACGCCTGGCGTCCTGCGAACGACGATTCCAACGGGCATGCTTGCGCGCTCAAGCGCCATGGTCCGGGTATCCTCCCAACGGGGCCTCCCAACCCCACGGCAACAAACTGAACCCGAGCCTTTGCCCCACCAAGTAAAAACCTGTTGATTCGGCAGAATAATCCAGTCAGCCAAGACCCGAGGGACAAAATGTCCCTCACCCGCTGCCAGACATGAAATCAAGCTGGACGAAATGTCCCTTGGGTGCTTGCCGCCTGTTTTTGTCAGGAAAACCACCGCCAAATGCAGCCGAATCACGCGACCCCGGCGGCTTGTGCTTTACGGCCCAGGCCCATTCATGCCTAGCTTCGGTGCAGGAAGCCGAAGAGGCGGGGGGATCATGGCCGAACGCGTGCTGCTTTGCGATTGCCTGGGCAGCCAGAAGATCGACGCCACCGCGATCGAGCGGGCGACCGGCCTGACCTGTTCGCGCGTCCATACGGCCCTGTGCACGCGCCAGATCGACCTGGCCGCCCGAGCCATCGCCGACGAAGAGGTCATCGTGGCCTGCGGTCAGGAATCCCAGCGATTTTCTGAGCTTGCGGCCGACCTCGGGCGTCCGGCCCCCGCCTGTGTCGATATCCGCGACCGCGCCGGCTGGGGCGCGGGCGGCGATGCGACGGCCAAGATGGCGGCCCTTCTGGCGGCATCCCGCGTCACACAGAACCAAACCAAGACGCTCGATGTTCTGTCCGAGGGCAGTTGCCTGATCCTCGGCCGCGACACGCGAGCCTTCGAGGCGGCCGATCGCCTTGCCGAAGCCCTGGCGGTGACCGTCCTTCTGACCGACGACTGCGAGATTCCGGCCCAGCGCGCCTATGAGGTCGCGGCTGGCCGCATCCGCGCGGCGACCGGCAGCCTTGGGCAGTTCGTGCTGACCTTCGACGCGCTGCGCCAGCTGGAGCGCGGCGGGCGTGGCGCCCCCGCACTCGGCGCCCCGCGCGACGGGGCGGAGACGCGCTGCGACATCGTGCTGGACCTGACCGGCGGCACGCCGCTGTTTCCCGCCTGGCGCAAGCGTGACGGCTATCTGCGGGCCGACCCGGGTGACCCCGGGGCCGTCGCCGCGGCCGTTTTCGAAGCCGCCCAACACCAGGGAACCTTCGAAAAGCCCGTACATGTCCGGCTGGAGGAGCATCTGTGCGCCCATTCGCGGGCAGGCAAGATTGGCTGCACGCGCTGCCTCGACAACTGCCCGACCGGCGCGATCACCCCGGACGGCGACCATGTGCGCGTCGATCCGCTGATCTGCGCGGGCTGCGGCGCCTGTTCGGCCCTCTGCCCCTCTGGCGCGATCAGTTACGACGCGCCCCCGGTTGCCGATGTGCTTCGGCAACTGCGGGCGCTGTCGGAAACCTACGCGCGTGCGGGCGGCACCAGCCTGCGGCTTCTGGTCCATGACGCCGAGCATGGGTTGCCGATGATCGCCTTCGCCGCGCGCTTCGGGCGCGGACTGCCCCCCGACGTCTTGCCACTGGAAGTCGCAGCACTTTCGGGCTTCGGCCATGCCGAGGTTCTGGCGGCGCTGGCGATGGGCTTTGTCGCGGCCGACCTGCTTGTCGGTCCGCGCACCGAGCGCCCGGTGCTGGAGCGCGAGATCGCCCTGGCGCGCGCCATGGGCGCAGGCGATCGCGTCCGCATCCTGGACCTGAGCGACCCCGATGCGCTGTCCGACGCGCTTTACGACCAGCCCGCGCCCGCCCCGGCGCCCGCACCGGTCCTCGCGATGGGGTCCCGCCGCCAAGTGGCGCGCCTTGCCGCGCGCGCGCTGATGCCCGAGGCCGACGCGCCGGTCCCCCTGCCCGAGGGCGCCCCCTATGGCGCCGTCCTCGTCGATACCGGGGCCTGTACGCTTTGCCTGTCCTGCGCCTCTCTCTGTCCGTCGGGGGCGCTTCTGGACAACCCGGACAAGCCGCAATTGCGCTTCCAGGAGGATGCCTGCCTGCAATGCGGGCTTTGTGCCACGATCTGCCCCGAAAAGGCGATCACCTTGGTTCCGCAATTCGACCCCAGCGACGCCGCCCTGTCCCAGAAGGTCCTGAACGAGGAGGAACCCTTCGCCTGCATCGAATGCGGCAAGCCCTTCGGCGTGAAGTCCACGATCGAGAAGATCATGGAGAAACTCGCGGGCAAGCACCCCATGTTCATGGAAAGCGACGCCGGACGACTGATGCAGATGTGCGACGACTGCCGGGTGCGCACGCAGTACCAGGGTCAGTCCAACCCGTTCCAATTGGGTGAACGTCCACGCGTGCGCACCACGGACGACTATCTTTCGAAACGCCGGGACCACTGATGGCGGGACTAGCGGCTTTCGATCTCTGCCCCAAGATCGGCGGGCGCCACGGTGCTGGCGTAGGCCAGAAGCGCGTCGAACTCCGCCGTCGTGATTACCAGCGGAACGATGGCGGGCGGGCTTGCCGGGTCGAAGGGGGCGCTCAGCCCCGCGACCTGCACGAAAGCCGGGTGCGGGGCGCGCAGGAAGAAGGTCGTCAACCGCTCGGACCAGTCCGACAGGGCGCGCAGCACCGCGAAGGAGGGCGCCTGCCCCATGGCCAGCGCGCCGCTGTCGTCAACGCTGTGACAGCGCGCGCAGTGACGGCGGGCAACCTGTATGCCCAAGGTGGCGTCCCCCTCGAACCGGACCTCCTCGACCGCTTCCGCGCGGGCGGGGACCGTAAAGGGTGCGCCCGCGTCCGGCTCGAAACCGGTGATCGCCGCCTGCCCGGGGCCGGAGGCGAGCCAGCCGGCGAAGAGGGCCGCGGCGCTGTTGCCGGTCAAGAGGGTCAGGGCATAGGGAACGCCCTCGCGCGCAAGTTGGGCGGGCGCTCCGGTCTGGACGGGATGAAGACTGGCATCGCCGCCCGATGCGACAACCACGGCCTTGCGCCCGGTCTTCAACGAAAACCGCGGCAGCATATATTCCAGAAGGCCGGTCCGGGCGATCTCGGGCGCGACGGACAGGGTGAAGCTTTGCGCTTCCTCGGATCGCAGGGGCGTTGCAGCCAGGCAGGCGACAAGGCAGAACAGACGCAGGATCATCGCTGACACCTCTGCGCACGAGGTTAGGGGGTCTGGCGAAACCCGGTCAAGGAAAGGCGAAGGAGGATGACGATGGACGACGATTTCAACATGTCGATGCGCAAGTTCCTCAAGCAGGTTGGCGTGACCTCGCAACAGGCGATCGAGACGGCGATGCGCGACGGCGGGACGGCGGCTGCGGGCAAGAGCTTTGAGGCACGCGTGGTGCTGACCGTGGCGGGGCTTGATCTGGAACATGTGGTCACCGGCAAGATCGCGGGCCCCAAGGAATGAGCCTGTCGCGCGAGGCGGTTCTGAAACTGCTGGGGACGGTCGCCGACCCGATTGGCGGCAAGGACATCGTGAGCGCCGGCATGGTCCGGGCCCTGACGGTGGAGGACGGCAACGTCCGCTTCGTCCTGGAAATCGACCCGGCCCGCGCAGCCCGGATGGAGGCCGCCCGCAACGAGGCCGAGGCGAAGCTGCGTGACCTGCCCGGCGTCACCTCGGTTTCGGTCGTGATGACGGCGCACAGCGCCCCACCCCCACCTGACCTGAAATTGGGCGGCCACGCCAAGCCGAAGGGGCCGGAGAAGGTGCCCGGCGTCGCGCGCGTGATCGCCATCGCCTCGGGCAAGGGCGGGGTCGGGAAATCGACGGTCGCGGCGAACCTTGCCGTGGCGCTCGCCGCCGAGGGGCGGCGCGTGGGGCTTCTGGACGCCGATGTCTACGGGCCGTCGCAGCCCCGCATGCTGGGGGTCACGGGCCGTCCGGCCTCGCCCGACGGCAAGACGATCCTGCCGCTCAGGAACCACGGTGTCACGCTGATGTCGCTAGGCCTGATGACGCAGGAGGACGAGGCGGTTGTCTGGCGCGGGCCGATGCTGATGGGGGCGTTGCAGCAGATGCTGTTCCAGGTCCAGTGGGGCGCGCTCGACGTGCTGATCGTCGATCTGCCGCCGGGCACGGGGGATGTGCAGATGACGCTGGCGCAGAAGGCCGAACTGGCAGGCGCCATCATCGTCTCCACCCCCCAGGACATCGCGCTGCTGGATGCGCGCAAGGGCATCGACATGTTCCGCAAGATGGGCACGCCGATCCTCGGGCTGATCGAGAACATGGCCGTGCACATCTGTTCCAAATGCGGAAACGCAGAGCACATCTTCGGCCATGGCGGCGTCGCCGCCGAGGCGGAGAAGCTGGGCGTGCCGCTTCTGGCGGAGATTCCGCTGCATATCGGCATTCGCCGGGCGGCCGATGGCGGCGCGCCCATCGTCGTCTCGAACCCCGAGGCGGCAGAGGCACGGGCCTTCCGCGACCTGGCCCGCGACCTGGTCGCGAAGGGGATCGCATGATCCGAACGCCGGTCTTTCCACCGTTGATGAAAGGGCTGGCCGCCGGACCCGCAAACCCCTTCGCCATCGCCTGCGACCAGGCACGGCGCGGGGTGGATGCGGGCCTGATCGCCTGGTCGTGCTCCGACGACCGGCTGCGCGCGGCGCTGGTCCTGGCGCCGGAGGAACCGCTGGAGCAGGCGATGGCCGGGCTCGTCGCCTGCGCCGTCGGGTTCCAGAACGCCTTCGGCGCGCTGGCCCCGTCAGAGACCGCGCTGCATCTGGACTGGGCCGGGGGCCTGCGGGTGAACGGCGCCCATTGCGGCGCGTTACATGCCGCTGCCGCGACACGGGACCCCGCCGCCGTCCCCGATTGGCTGGTGGTCGCGCTGGACCTGACGCTGCGCCTGCCCGACGAATTCGAACCCGGGGAGACCCCGGACTGGACCGCCATCGACCAGGAGGGCTGCGGCCTGATCGACCCGATCGACCTTCTGGAGGCCTGGTCGCGCCACAGCTTGCGCTGGCTCCATCTCCTTGAGGACCCGGAGGGTCGCGCGACCCTCGCGCGCGACTGGGTGGGGCTGGTCTGGGACCTTGGCCGCCCGGTCACGCTGCCGCTTCGGGGCACGCGGCACGAGGGCACGTTCCTCGGCGTCGATGAGAATTTCGGAATGCTTCTAAAAACCGGGGCCGAAACCCGTTTGATCCCGCTCACCGCCCTGCTTGAAGAGGTCTAGGATGCTTCTCGCCCGCGCCATCCATTTCGACGAAAGCGACCGCAACGTCTTCCACACCCCCGCCCGGACCGGCGAATGGGCGATCCCGGGCGGGTTCGAGTTCTCCAACTGGGGGGAGGCCGACCTTGTCGGCAAGGCCCGCCAGGCCTTTGCCAACGGCTGGCTGGGGATCGAGACCTTCGGCCGCGTCACCTTCGTCGCCGTGACCCGGATCGAGGAGGCCGAATACGCGGCGCTGGTCGATCGGCTGGCGCGGCATTTCGTCGATATCTACGGGGCGCCCTCGCTCGACGCGGCCCGGCCGGTGGCCGAAGAGGAGTTGGCGCAGATGGCCGCGCTTTGCGAGGACCATCCGCCCAACACCGTCCTGACGGTGCTGCGCGAACTGACCGAAGCCGGCGTCCGCGAACAATACCGTTATATCGAACCCGACGAGGCGGGGCTGGACATGTTCGCCATCCACGCCACGCCGGAAAGCTAGGCCGTTACTCCGCCACCGCGTTGAAGTGGAAAAGCTGCTGGCCGGCAATCTGATAGCCGTCGATCAATCCCTTGGCCTTGTCCGAGGTCAGCCACGCCTCGAGCTTCTCGGCGGCGGCGGCATTCACGCTGGGATATTTCTCAGCGTTGACGGGCAGGTAGGCGTATTGGTTGAAGAGCGCCGGATCACCTTCGAAAACCAGTTCCAAGCCTGCCTTGTTCTCGAAGCTCAGCCAGGTCGCGCGGTCCGACAGGATATAGGCGTCAAGCCCCGCCGCCGTGTTGAGCGCCGCGCCCATGCCCTGCCCGACGGCCTTGTACCAGTCGCCCGAGGGCTCGATGCCCGCCGCGCTCCAGAGCTTCAGCTCCGCCTTGTGGGTGCCGCTGTCGTCACCGCGCGACACGAATGCAGCCTGGGCGTTGGCGATGTCCGCGAAGGCATCGGCCGCCTTTTCGGCCGAACGCGCGCCGGCCGGATCGGAGGCCGGGCCGATGACGACGAAATCGTTGTACATGATCTCTCGCCGATGGGTTCCGTTGCCCGCGGCGAGCCATTTTTCCTCTGCCGCGCGCGAATGGACCAGCACCGCGTCAACGTCCCCGTTGGCGCCCAGTTCCAGCGCCTGCCCGGTGCCGACGACCAGAAGCTCGACCGTGATGCCGGTGTCTTTCTCGATCTCCGGCAGCAGGACCTCCGCCAGGCCGGAGTTGGCGAAGGAGGTCGTGACCGACATCTTCATCGTTTCCGCGGCGGCCGCGCTGGCCGCCAGGGTCGCGAAGGCGAAAGGCAGCAGGGTCTTCAACAATTTCATGGCAGTAGGTCTCCGTTCACATGCGCCCGTGCCTCGGGCGTCTGGGGGTTGGCAAAGAACGCGTCTGCGGGGGCCGCCTCGATCACGCGGCCCTCATGCAGGAACAGGATCTCGGCTGCCAGGCGGCGGGCCTGGCCCGCGTCATGGGTGGACATGACGATCTTGGTCCCGGCCTCGGCGGCCCGGCGCAGGATCGCCTCGATATCGCGGGTAGCGCGCGGGTCGAGGTTCGCGCAGGGCTCGTCCAGGAAAAGCACCTCCGGCTTGCGCATGAGCGCGCGGGCGAGCGCGAGCTTCTGCTTCTCTCCGCCCGAGAGGACCTGCGCGGGCCGGTCGAGAAGCCCCGCGATTCCGACATCGGCGGCGTGCGCAGCCGCACGGGCGCGCGCGACGACCCGGCGCACCCCATCAAGGACCAGCGGATAGGCGATATTGTCGAGCACCGAGCGCCGCAGCACGATCGGCGCCTGGAAAACGAAGGCCTGCCGCGCGCGGGTCTCGTCAAGCGGCGCCTGCCAGCGCACCGCCCCGTCGTTCAGCCGCTCCAACCCGTGCATGGCGCGCAAAAGGCTGGTCTTGCCGCTGCCGTTCGGCCCCATCAGCACCGTGATCCCACCGGCTTCGATCGTCAGCGAGACGGGCCCAAGGATGCGCCGCCCGCGGCGCCGCAGCACGACCCCGTCCACGACCAGGGGAAGGATGGGCGCTACCATCGGCTGCTCCTTTCGGTGCGGGTTCCGAAATGGATCGCGAGGTTGACCGCCACGGCGAGCGCGATCAGCACGAAGCCCAGCGCCAGCGCAAGATCGAAGTTGCCCTTGCCCGTCTCCAGCGCGATGGCCGTGGTCAGCACCCGTGTCGCATGGTCGATGTTGCCGCCAACGATCATGATCGCGCCCACCTCGCCGATGGCACGCCCGAAACCGGCCAGCGACGCGGTCAGAAGCGCCCGGCGCCCGTCCCAGAGCAGCGCCTGGACCCGCTGCCACCGGCTCGCATGGAGCGAGATCAGAAGATCATGGTAATCGGCCCAAAGATCGCGGATCGCCTGATGCGCAATCGAGGCGACGATCGGGGTGATGATGATGACCTGCGCGATCACCATCGCCGTCGGCGTGAAAAGCAGCCCCAGCACCCCAAGCGGGCCGGACCGCGAAAACAGCACATAGACGAAAAGACCGACCACCACCGGCGGCAGGCCCATCAGCGAGTTCAGGATCGCGATGACAAGCCTGCGGGCGCGAAAGCGGTTGATGGCGATCCAGGCGCCCAGGGGCAGGCCGATCAGGGACGCGATGGCGGTCGCGCCCAGCGTGACCCGCAGCGACAGCCAGGTGATCTCGACCAGGTCGGGATCGAGCGTCACCACGCGCCGGACGGCCTCTCCAAGCCCAGAAGTTATGTCATTCATGAGTTTGCGTTCAGTTCTTGAGGCACTTGGACCGGGTTGGATGGGGCATGCATAGCGTCCGTCGGCGCGCCGAAGAACGGACATTTTGGGGGTTCATGCATCATTTCGGGGACAATTTGTCCAGCCGGGCGTCGCGGCGTCTCAGGCCGCAGCGGCTTTCCTGCACCAGTCAAGCACTGCGTCCGCCTCCAACGGCAGGTCCTGCGCCAGGCCATCCGCGAAGGCCGCAAAGCGATCGACATTGTCGCCGTTGACCGCGCAAAGCACCGGAATACCCTCGGCCAAGGCACGCCCGATCAGGGGGCGGAAGCCGCGCCCGTCCAGCTCCTGCTTGCCGAACTTGTTCACGATCAGAAGGTCGGGACCGCCCTCCAGCGCGCGCTCGACCAGCCCGACGGCGCCTTCGAGCGCGGCGGGGTCCAGGCGGCAGCCCTCCGACAGCGCACCGAGGTTCTGGCTGATGCGGACCACCTGGTCGAGGGCGAGGACGTGAAGGTCCATCTCGCAGGCGCGCCCCGTCTGCGTCTCCACGTTGATCTGGATCGCGCCCGCCAGGCGGCAACCCTCGGCCATCAGCCGGGCCGCGACATCGGCCAGAAGCTGATCGGCCTCGCCCCGCCCTTTCGACACGACATAGCCCAGCATCGTCGCCCCCATCCCGGTGCATCCACGGCGCAACCACGGGGCACCCCCGGGGCCTTGCACCTGCCCCCACCCCATTACAAGATGCCCGCCAAAGAGGAAAGGACCCCATGATCCCCGACCTTCCGATTCTGCCCAACCTGACCGACCCCCGCCTGACGCGGCGGGTCGCCGGCACCGATCAGACCGGCGCGGGCATCGAGATTTCGGTGGTGGAGGAGCGGCCGCTGACGATCTACCTGAATTCGCAGGAAATCGTGACCGCGATGACCATCGGGGATTATCCCGAATACCTGGCGCTCGGCTTTCTGCGCAATCAGGGGATGCTGAAGGCCGACGACGTGGTCACCGCCATCGACTTCGACGAGGAGATCGAGACGGTCGTGGTCCGCACCGGGCGCCAGACCTCCTATGAGGAGAAGGTGAAGAAGAAGACCCGTACCTCCGGCTGCGCGGTGGGCACGGTCTTCGGCGACATGATGGAGGGGCTCGAGGGCCTGACGCTTCCGGCAGTGGAGGTTCGCACAAGCTGGCTTTACGCGCTGGCGCATCAGATCAACACCACGCCCTCGCTTTACCTGGAGGCCGGGGCGATCCACGGCACCGTGCTGTGCGAGCGTGACCGGCCGCTGGTCTATATGGAGGACGTGGGCCGCCACAACGCCGTCGACAAGATCGCGGGCTTCCTCTTCCAGCACCGCGTCCCGGCGTCCGACAAGATCCTTTACACGACCGGGCGGCTGACATCGGAGATGGTGATCAAGACGGCACTGATGGGAATTCCCGTGCTCGCCTCCCGCTCCGGCTTCACGGCCTGGGGGGTGGAGATCGCGCGACAGGTGGGGCTCACGCTGATTGGGCGGATGCGGGGCCAGCGCTTCGTCTGCCTTTCAGGGGAGGACCGGCTGGTGCGCGACGCCGACCCGGCAAGCGTCCCGGACGAGGGTCGCAAGCACCGCCGGAAAGGGGCCGGGGATGACTAGGCTTCCGGGCGTCATCCTGGCGGGCGGGCGCGCGACCCGGATGGGGGGCGGCGACAAAGGCCTGCGCAGTGTCGCCGGGCGGCGGCTGCTGGACCGGGTCATCGACCGGCTCTCGCCTCAGTGCGATCCGCTGGCCATCAACGCCAACGGCGAACCCGCGCGGTTCGCCGACTACGGCCTGCCGGTCCTGCCCGACAGCCTGCCAGACTATCCCGGACCGCTTGCCGGTGTGCTGGCCGGGCTCGACTGGGCGGCGGATCTTGGTGCAGCGGCGATCGTGACGGTTGCCGCCGACACGCCGTTCTTCCCTGTTGATCTGGTGGTCCGGCTTCAGGCCGCCGCCGGACCCTCGGGCCTCGCGCTGGCCGCCAGCCGGGACGAGACAGGCAAGCTCTGGCAGCACCCGACCTTCGGCCTCTGGCCGGTGGCGCTGCGCGACGACCTGCGCGCGGCACTTGAGGGTGGGCTGCGCAAGATCGTCCTGTGGACCGAGCGCCATGGCGCGGGAACGGCGGAGTTCGCCTCGGACCCGTTCGACCCGTTCTTCAACATCAACACGCCCGAAGACATCGCCACCGCCGAGGGGCTTCTGGCATGAGGGTCTATGGCGTCACCGGCTGGAAGAACTCTGGCAAGACGCATCTTATGGTCCGGCTGGTGGAGGAGATGACGCGCCGCGGCCTGACGGTTTCGACCGTCAAGCACGCGCATCATGCCACCGACGTGGATCACCCCGGCCGTGACAGTTTCCGCCACAGAGAGGCCGGCGCACGGGAGGTCATCGTCGCCTCGCCCGGCCGCTGGGCAGTGATGCATGAGTTGCGCGGCAACGCCGAACCGACTCTGGCGGAGCTTCTGACCAAGCTCTCCCCCGCCGACCTGGTGCTGATCGAGGGCTACAAGCGCGAGGGCCATCCCAAGATCGAGGCGCACCGCGCCGAGACCGGCCGCCCCCTGATCGCGCCGGGAAATCCCTCCATTCGCGCGGTCGCCTCGGACACGACGCCCGGTGGACTGGACCGGCCGCTTTTTGATCTGGACGATACCGCGGGCATCACTGACTTCATCCTGCGTGAGGTGGGCTTGCCGACCGCGCAGGACCGCCGCGAAAGTGGACAAGATGAGTGACGGCCTGACACCCCCGCGCCTGCGCAACGACTGTTTCGCCATGCCCCAGGGCGTGGCCTGGGTGCCGGTCGAGGAGGCGCTGTCGCGGCTGCGCTCAGCGCTCACACCCGTCGTCGCGACGGAGCCGCTTAAGACGGCGCGGTCGGTGGGTCGGGTGCTGGCCGCCGACGCCGTCGCGCGCAGGGCGAATCCTCCCGCGGCGAACTCCGCCGTCGATGGCTATGGTTTTGCGCAAGCCACGACCGGCGCGGGTGTGCAGCGCCTGCCGCTGGTCGCGGGACGAGCGGCGGCGGGGCAGCCCTTTGACGGGGCGGTCCCGGTGGGCTCCGCCATCCGCATCCTGACCGGCGCCATCCTGCCCGAGGGCGTCGACACCGTCGTGCTTGAGGAAGACTGCGCCACCGATGGCGCTACCCTGGCCTTCGACGGCCCCGTCCGCCGTGGCGCCAACACCCGGAATGCGGGCGAGGATGTCATCGCGGGGGCCACCGCCCTGACCGCCGGCCGGCGTCTGACCCCGGCCGACCTCGCGCTGCTCTCGGCCCTCGGCATCGCGACGGTGGAGGTCCACCGCCCCCTGCGCGTCGCGGTCCTGTCCACGGGGGATGAGATCCTGGGCGACCCCGCCGCCGACGCCCGTCCCCATCAGATCTTCGACGCCAACCGGCCAATGCTTCTGGCGATGGCCGCGGCCTGGGGATGCGTTCCCGTCGATCTTGGTCATGCGAAAGACGCGCCCGAGGTCATCGCGGCCTGCCTCGATCGCGGCGCGCGGGAGGCGGACGTGATCCTGACCTCCGGCGGCGCCTCGGCAGGGGACGAGGACCACGTCTCCGCCCTTCTTCGGGCGCGGGGGCAACTGTCAAGCTGGCGGATCGCGATGAAGCCGGGCCGCCCGCTGGCGTTGGCGATGTGGGAGGGGGTGCCGGTCTTCGGCCTGCCTGGCAATCCCGTCGCGGCCTTCGTCTGCGCGCTGATCTTCGCGCGGCCCGCATTCGCGGCGATGTCCGGTGAGGGCTGGCGCAGCCCCCTCGCGTTCACGGTTCCGGCCGCCTTTTCGAAGCGCAAAAAGGCCGGGCGGCGCGAATACCTGCGCGCAAGGCTTGACGCGGCGGGCCGGGCGGAGGTCTTCGCCTCCGAAGGATCGGGCCGGATCAGCGGGCTGAGCTGGGCCGCGGGGTTGGTCGAACTTCCCGATGACGCGGCAGAGATCGCCCCCGGCGATCCGGTCCGCTACCTGCCCTTCGCGGGCTTCGGCCTCTAGCCGTCAGGCGCGGCGGATCAGGTAGACCTGCGCCGCGCCTTCGTCGGCGGTGGCCACAAGCGCATGACCTGCCTCGGCGCAGAAATGCGGAACGTCGATCACGGCGGCGGGGTCCGTCGCCACCAGCCGCAGCACCGCGCCGGGCGCCATACCGGCCAGACGCTTGCGCGCCTTGAGCACCGGCAGCGGGCACAAGAGCCCCGTCGCGTCGATTTCCTGATCCCAGTCCATGACGCAGGAGATATGCAAAGCCGCGCAGTCTGTCCATTGATCTTCCGCTTGCCGTGAGAGGATATTTTACTGGGAAACGCGGGTTATGATCGGTATTTTCTATCGGGCAACGGGAATCGCGCATTGATTGAACCCTTGTAGTCTGAAACTACGACCCGGACGGCACTGGCCCCGAGGGGCGTTGAAACGAACGGAAAGACGGTCATGGCACTGGACGACAAGAACGGGGTCTGGAAATCCGGCAAGGGTCGCGGGCGCAAGACGCCCAAGGGCCGGCAGCTTGAGGACCAGGCCTGGGACGAGGTGCGGGCACTGCTGGGCGACGGGCCGCGGCGGCGCGATCTGCTGATCGAGTACCTTCACCGCATCCAGGATAGCTATGGCCACCTGTCGGCCGCGCATCTGCGCGCGCTCTCCGAGGAACTGCGCACCGGCATGGCAGAGATCTGGGAGGTCGCGACCTTCTACGCCCATTTCGACCCGGTGCGCGAAGGCGAGACCCCGCCGCCCGACCTGACCATCCGCGTCTGTGAATCGCTTTCGTGCGAGCTGGCCGGCTCCGAGGCGCTGATCGCCGCGCTTGAAAGCGGCATGGACCCGGCCAAGATCCGCGTTCTGCGCGCGCCCTGCATGGGCCGCTGCGACACCGCGCCGGTGCTGGAGATCGGGCACAAGCATATCGACAACGCCACGCCTGAAAAGGTCGAGGCCGCGCTGGCCAAGGGCGATTTTCACGCCGAGATCCCGGACTACGAAACGCTTGACGCCTACCGCGCAGCGGGTGGCTACGCGCGCCTGGCCGACCTGCGCGCGGGCGGCAACTGGGAAGAGGTGCAGACGACGGTCCTGGCCTCCGGTCTTCGGGGCCTGGGCGGCGCGGGTTTTCCCTCGGGCCGCAAATGGGGCTTCGTGCGCGCCAACGCCGGTCCGCGCTACCTGGCCGTCAATGGCGACGAGGGCGAGCCGGGGACGTTCAAGGACCGCTACTACCTCGAACGCACGCCGCACCTGATGCTGGAGGGCATGCTGATCGCCGCCTGGGCGGTCGAGGCCGAGCGCTGCTTCATCTACATGCGCGACGAATACCCCGCCGTCCTGCACATCCTCGCGACTGAGATCGCGGCGCTTGAGGCGGCCGGGATCGTCACGCCGGGCTTTATCGAACTGCGCCGCGGCGCGGGCGCCTATATCTGCGGCGAAGAAAGCGCGATGATCGAATCGATCGAGGGCAAGCGCGGCATCCCGCGCCAGCGCCCGCCCTATGTCGCGGCCGTCGGCATCTTCGACCGCCCGACGCTGGTCCACAACGTCGAAACGCTTCACTGGATCGCGCGCATCCTGCGCGAGGGGCCTGAAATCCTGTCCTCGACCGAGAAGAACGGCCGCAAGGGCCTGCGCTCCTACTCCGTCTCGGGGCGGGTGGCGAAGCCGGGGGTCTACCTGCTGCCGGCCGGCTCCACGATCACCGACATCATCGCGGCCTGCGGCGGCATGGCCGAGGGCCACACGTTCAAGGCCTACCAACCGGGCGGCCCGTCCTCGGGCCTTCTGCCGGCCTCGATGTCGGACGTGCCGCTCGACTTCGACACGCTGCAACCGCATGGCACCTTCATCGGCTCGGCCGCCGTCGTCGTCCTATCGGACAAGGACAGCGCCAAGCAGGCCGCGCTGAACATGCTGCGCTTCTTCGAAAGCGAAAGCTGCGGCCAGTGCACGCCCTGCCGGGTCGGTTGCGAGAAGGCGGTCAAGCTGATGCAGGCCGACCGCTGGGACCGCGACCTGCTGGAGGACCTGTGCCAGGTGATGGGCGACGCCTCCATCTGCGGCCTGGGCCAGGCCGCCCCGAACCCGATCCGCCTGACCATGAAACATTTCCCGGAAGAGGTCTGACATGACCGACGCGATCAAGTTCACCCTCGACGGCCGCGAAGTTTCCGCCGCCCCCGGAGAGACCATCTGGGAAGTCGCCAAGCGTGAAGGCACGACCATCCCGCATCTGTGCCACAAAGACCAGAAGGGCTACCGCCCCGACGGCAACTGCCGCGCCTGCGTGGTAGAAGTAGAGGGCGAGCGGGTTCTGGCCGCCTCCTGCTGCCGCAACCCGTCGAACGGGATGGTGGTCAAGACCGACAGCACCCGCGCGAAGAAATCGCGCGAGATGGTCATGGAGCTTTTGCTGGCCGACCAGCCCGAGCAGGCCCGCGCGCATGACAAGTCCGCGCATCTGTGGGACATGGCCGAGGCCAACGGCGTCTCCGACAGCCGCTTCCCGAAGTTGGAGCGCGAGCGTATCCCGCTTCTGGACGACAGCCACGTCGCGATGCGCGTCAACCTTGATGCCTGCATTCAGTGCGGCCTTTGCGTCCGCGCCTGCCGCGAGGTTCAGGTCAACGACGTGATCGGCATGGCGGGCCGTGGGCCCGACGCCTACCCGGTCTTCGACATGGCCGACCCGATGGGCCAATCGACCTGCGTGGCCTGCGGCGAATGCGTGCAGGCCTGCCCGACGGGCGCGCTGATGCCCGCGACCGTGGTCGATGCCGAGCAGGTCGGCGACCGCGCCGATTTCGACAAGGAAGTCACCTCGATCTGCCCGTTCTGCGGCGTGGGCTGTCAGGTCTCGCTCAAGGTCAAGGACGGCAAGGTCAAATATGTCGAGGGCATCAACGGCCCCGCGAACGAAGGCCGGCTTTGCGTCAAGGGCCGCTTCGGCTTCGACTACATCCACCACCCGCACCGCCTGACCAAACCGCTGATCCGCCGCGCGGACGCGCCCGCCAAGGGTTTGAACGTCGATCCGGGCAACTGGTCCGAGTTCTTCCGCGAAGCGAGTTGGGAAGAGGCGCTGGACTTTGCCGCCGGCGGGCTGAAAGGCTTGGCCGAGGCGAACGGCGGCCGCGCCGTCGCGGGCTTCGGCTCGGCCAAATGCTCGAACGAGGAAGCCTATCTGTTCCAGAAGTTCATCCGCCAGGGCTTCGGCCACAACAACGTCGACCACTGCACGCGGCTCTGCCACGCCTCCTCGGTCGCGGCGCTGCTTGAGAACGTGGGCTCCGGCGCGGTCTCGGCGACCTTCAACGAGATCGAGAATGCCGACGTCGCCATCGTCATCGGCTGCAACCCGATCGAGAACCACCCTGTCGCCGCCACCTACTTCAAGCAGTTCACCAAGCGCGGCGGCAAGCTGATCGTCATGGACCCGCGCGGCGTCGGCCTGCGCCGCTTCGCGACGCATATGCTGAAGTTCCGCCCCGGCGCGGACGTGTCGATGCTGAACGCGATCATGAACGTGATCGTCGAGGAAGGGCTTTACGACCGCCAGTACATCGAGGCCTATACCGAGAACTGGGAGGCCGAGAAGGCACACCTAGCGAACTTCACGCCCGAGAAGATGGAATCGATCTGCGGCATCCCCGCCGAACAGCTCCGCCAGGTCGCGCGCGACTTCGCCACCGCGAAGGCCGGCATGATCTTCTGGGGCATGGGGGTTTCGCAGCACATCCACGGCACCGACAACTCCCGCTGCCTGATCTCGCTTGCGCTGATGTGCGGCCATGTCGGGCGCCCCGGTGCAGGCCTCCACCCGCTGCGCGGCCAGAACAACGTGCAGGGCGCGTCCGACGCGGGCCTTATCCCGATGTTCCTGCCGGACTACCAGACGGTCACGGACGACTCGATCCGCGCCAAGTTCACAGGCGTCTGGGGATCGGACGACTTCTCGAACGAGAAGGGGCTCACGGTGACGGAGATCCTCGATGCCGTCCATCACGGCGACATCAAGGGCATGTATATTCTGGGCGAAAACCCGGCGATGTCCGACCCCGACCTGAACCACGCGCGCGAGGCGCTGGGGATGCTGAAGCATCTGGTGGTGCAGGACATCTTCCTGACCGAAACCGCGAACTACGCCGACGTGATCCTGCCCGCCGCCGCCTTCTATGAAAAGAACGGCACGGTCACGAACACCAACCGGCAGGTGCAGATGGGCCGGGCCGCCGCCACGCCCCCGGGCGAGGCGCGCGAGGATTGGTCGATCACCGTCGATCTGGCGAACCGCATCGGGCTGGGCTGGACCTACAGCCACCCGTCCGAGGTGTTCGCCGAGATGAAGCAGACGATGAAGTCGCTCGACAACATCACCTGGGACCGGCTGGAGAACGAAGGCGCGGTGACCTACCCGTCGCTGTCGCCCGAAGACCCCGGCCAGCCCATCGTCTTCGGCACGGGCTTCCCCCGCGCGGGCGGCCGGGCGAAGTTCACGCCGGCCTCGGTCATCTCGCCTGCGGAACTGCCCGACGCGGACTACCCGATGATCATGACCACCGGCCGGCAGTTGGAACACTGGCATACCGGGTCGATGACCCGCCGTTCCAAGGTTCTGGACGCGGTGGAGCCGGAAGCCAACTGCTCGCTCCACCCCGACACGCTGAGGCGGCTGGGCGTCGAGCCGGGCGGGCGTGTCAAGCTCTCCACCCGCCGGGGGGAGATCGAGATCATGGCGCGCGCCGACCGGGCGATCGCCGAGGATATGGTCTTTGTCCCCTTCGCCTATGTCGAGGCGGCGGCGAACATCCTGACCAACCCGCAACTTGACCCCTATGGCAAGATCCCGGAGTTCAAGTTCGCGGCCGTCCGCGTGACAGCCGCCTGAACGAAGGTCCCCTGAACGAAGGGCCGCCGGAAACGGCGGCCCTTTTTCTTTCCGCTCTAGCGGTCGCGGCGCGACCAGGCCCGGGGACGGCGGTTCTCACAAAGCCCCTGGGCGTGGCCGGCGGTGATGCCGCCCGCCTTGGCGCCTAGGACGAAAAGCCCGGTCTTGCGCGCCGACTGCGTGGGATCGAGCGAGAAGGAGACCCCCTCCCCCGCCCGGCGCTTCGGGTCGGAGGTCCGGTAGACGATCTGGGTCGGGTTCAGATGCAGAACCCGGATCGCGTAATCCCCCGCCGCGCACCAGAAGTCGGCCGGCCCCGCCGGGCCGCGCCAGTTCACGACAAAGCCATCGCCCTCCGGCTGGACCACCAGCCCGTTCTGGGCGGTGAAGGCCTGGGCAGGCGCGGTGACGGTCAGGGCTAGGGCAAAGGCGATGGGGCGCATGGGGTTGCCTTTCGATTGGGTAGGCCCAAGATAGTTGCTGGTGCAGAAAAGCCAAGCGTGCGGCGGGAATGCCGCTATTAAGGATCGTCAGCAGACGACCGATGCGAGCTGACGCCATGGCTCGATTGACCAGTAGGCATTTGCGGCACCTGATGTCGATGGCAGCACCCAAATGGCGGGCAAGCCTTCAACCTTATACGGCCCATAGCTGTTCACACGCGCGGCCCCAAGGACAACTCTCGCTGCCTTCATGCCATTGAAAGCGACAACGCGCGGCTGCCAACTCTTGGCAACATTCCGTAATCGCTCCGCACACAGCGCACCTATCGGCAATTCGCGGTCCATGCCCGCGACGCCTTTGGCGAGATCTGTTAAGCCGATGCCATGATCCAGAACCCGCGCGTCCAACTCGGGACCCAGAAGTTCTGATGTCAGGCCGACTTCAAAGATCGCTCTCCAGAATTTATTGCCGCGGCCCGCATAGTAGTGCCCCACCTCGGCCGACCGTCGCCCCGCAGCAGTCCCGCAGAAGACGACGGACAGATCCGACCGAAGATAATCTGGCAGCAACTCAATCGCTCACTGATCCAGGAAGCTTCTCAGCTTCCGGCTCCGGCTCGGATGCTTCAGCTTCCTGAGCGCCTTCGCCTCGATCTGGCGGATACGTTCGCGGGTGACGGAGAACTGCTGGCCGACCTCTTCGAGCGTGTGGTCGGTGTTCATGCCGATGCCGAAACGCATGCGCAGCACGCGTTCCTCGCGCGGGGTCAGTGAGGCGAGAACGCGCGTCGTCGTCTCCTTCAGGTTCTCCTGAATGGCGCTGTCGAGCGGCAGGATCGCGTTCTTGTCCTCGATGAAATCGCCAAGCTGGCTGTCTTCCTCATCCCCGATCGGGGTTTCGAGGGAGATCGGCTCCTTCGCGATCTTCATCACCTTCCGGACCTTCTCCAGCGGCATCTGGAGCTTTTCGGCCAGTTCCTCGGGCGTGGGCTCACGGCCGATCTCGTGCAGCATCTGGCGGCCGGTGCGCACCAGCTTGTTGATCGTCTCGATCATGTGCACCGGGATGCGGATGGTGCGGGCCTGGTCGGCGATCGAGCGCGTGATCGCCTGGCGGATCCACCATGTTGCATATGTGCTGAACTTGTAGCCGCGGCGGTATTCGAACTTGTCCACGGCCTTCATCAGGCCGATGTTGCCTTCCTGAATGAGATCAAGGAATTGCAGCCCGCGGTTGGTGTATTTCTTGGCGATGGAGATCACAAGCCGCAGGTTCGCTTCTACCATTTCCTTCTTGGCCTGGCGGGCTTCCTTTTCGCCCTTCTGGACCTGGGAGACGATGCGGCGGAATTCCTGTATGTCGACGCCGACGTACTGGCCAACCTGGGCCATCTCGTTGCGCAGGTCCTCGACCCGGGCCCGGCTTTTCTCCATCAGGGTCTGCCAGCCACGGCCCGCCTTGTCGGCCATGCGGTCGATCCAGGTCGGATCCAGCTCGTAGCCGCGATACTCGTCGATGAACTCGCGCCGGTTGATGCGGGCCGCGTCGGCCAGCTTCACCATGTTCGAGTCGATCTGCATGATCTTGCGGTTGATACCGTAAAGCTGGTCGATCAGCGCCTCGATCCGGTTGTTGTGCAGGTGAAGCTCGTTCACAAGCAGCACGATTTCCGAACGAAGCTTCTGGTAGGCGGCCTCGTCCGAGATCGAGAAGGTATTGTCCTCGTTCAGCGTCGCCGACATCCGCTGGTCCTGCATGTCGGCCAGCTTGGCGTAGTCGCGCGCGATGATTTCCAGCGTTTCCAGAACGCGGGGTTTCAGCGTCGCTTCCATCGCGGCAAGCGACATGCTCGACCCGTCGTCATCCTCATCTTCGTCGTCGCCGCTGGCGATCGGGTTGCCGTCGGCGTCAAGCTCCGGCTCGTCCGAGGCTTGGCGCTTGGGTTGCTGGGCGACCGCGACATCGTCCACGACCGGCTCATCCAGGTCTCCGTCGCCGTCAAGGTTACGCCCGAAGGTCGCCTCAAGATCGATGACGTCACGCAGGAGGATATCTTCGTTCAAAAGTTCGTCGCGCCAGATGGTGATGGCCTGAAAGGTCAGCGGGCTTTCGCAGAGCCCGGCGATCATCGTGTTGCGCCCGGCCTCGATGCGCTTGGCGATGGCGATCTCGCCCTCGCGCGACAGAAGCTCGACCGAGCCCATCTCCCGCAGGTACATCCGCACCGGGTCGTCGGTGCGATCCAGCGTCTCACCGGCCGAGGTCGCGATGGCGACCTCACGCGAGCCCGAGGTCTCGACCACGGCGCCGCCCTGGGAAGTGTCCTCCTCGGTCTCTTCCTCCTCGATGACGTTGATGCCCATTTCGGAGAGCATCGACATCACGTCCTCGATTTGCTCCGAGGACACCTGTTCCGGCGGCAGAACCTGGTTCAGCTGGTCGTAGGTGATGTAGCCACGCTCGCGCGCGTCGGCGATCATCTTCTTGACCGCGGCCTGGCTCATGTCGAGCGTATGCTCGTTGTCATCGCCTTCCGGTTTCTGGTCGTCGGTGTCTTTGGCGGCCATAGGCGCTCCTTCGGTCATCGTCGGGCGAATCGCGCGCAGCGAATCGTCAGGTGGTTTCTATCGAATCGCGACGGCGAATCACAGGGCGGGCGGCATCAATGCCGCTTCTTCTCCCACACCGCGCGGTCAATCAGGCTTTGCAGCTGCGCCGAAAGGGCGGCGCGGTCCTCTCCCATGTCGCTGTCGTCGTCAAGTCTTGAGCGTTCTGCCCGGTGGCGGGCGGCGGCGGCCTGGCTCAGCCGCCAGGTCAGCCCCTCATCCGCGAGCCCCTCGAGGTCCTCCATCGCCTCCTCGATCTCGGCCGTCATGCCCCGCCGCGCCTCGAGCTTCGCAAGCTCCTCTGCCAGACACATCGTGGCCAGATCGGTGTCTTCGAAATTGCGGACAGGGGGGGCAATTCGCACGTGGGCAAGGGCCAGGAGTTTTTCAAGGTCAGCGCCCGCAGAGGCCGCGATTCTGTTGCGAAAGGCGTCCGGGTCCGCCGCGACCTCGGGATCGTGCGAGGCCAGAAGCAGCGCGTTCCGTAACCGGTCGTGACCGGGATCGAGCATGTCCACGGTCTCAAGCTGGCTTTCGAAGCGCGCAAGACAGGCAGGGTGAGTCACGCAGATGGCAAGGATCATCGCTTCGCGCAGGTGGTCCTCCACCGCCTCCCCGCCGGGCGTGGCCAGAAGCGAGGTGCGCGTGACCGGCAGCGGCGCCAGTGGGGCCTGCGATCGGCCGCGCGGGGCCATCCCCGACCCGCGTTGCGGCTGGGGCTTTCGGTTGCTGCCGAAAAGCTCCCAGCGGAGCTGCTTGATCTCTTCGCCGTAATGCGCCCGGATCGAGGGGTCGGCGATCTTGCGCAGCGTCTCGCGCAGGGTCTTGTCGAGCCCCGCCTTCCGTTCGGGGCTGTCGAAGGTCTTGCCCTCGGTCTCGCGCCGCCAGAGCAGATTGACCATCGGCTGCGCGGTTTCCAGAAGGTCGCGCATCGCCTGGGCGCCGCGCGCGCGGATCATGTCGTCGGGGTCCATGCCTTCCGGCAGGATGACAAAGCGCAGCCCGTAGCCCGCCTCCAGCAGCGGCAGCGCCAGGTCGATCAGGCGCATGGCGGCCCGGATGCCCGCCGTATCGCCGTCCAGCATGACCAGCGGTTCGGGGTGGATGCGCCAGATCAGGCGCAATTGATCCTCGGTGATGGCCGTCCCCAAGGGTGCGACGGCTGCATGAAAGCCCGCCGTCACCAGCGCGATCACGTCCATGTAGCCTTCGGCGACGATCAGGGTTTCGCCCTTCCCCGCAGCCTCGCGCGCGGGGCCATGGTTGTAGAGGCTGCGGCCCTTGTCGAACAACTCGGTTTCGGGGGAGTTGAGGTATTTCGCGTTGTCGTTCGGGTCCATCGCCCGGCCGCCGAAGGCAATGCAGCGCCCGCGCGCGTCCCGGATCGGGAACATGATCCGGTTGCGGAAGGTGTCGTAGGGGGCCTTGCCCTTGGTGCTGGGCTTGGCGAGCCCCGCCGCCAGGATCAGGTCGTCGGCGATGCCCTTCGCCTTCAGATGGTCCCAGAGCCCCTGCCAGCCCTCGGGCGCGAAGCCGATCTCGAACCGGTCGCGGTCGGCCTCCGACAGCTTGCGCTTGGCCAGGTAATCGCGGGCGGGCGCCCCGGCGCCGGTGCGAAGCTGCATGCGGTAGTGCTGGACGGCGGCCTCCATCACCTCGGCCAGCTGGCTGCGGCGGTCGGCTTTCTGGGCGGCCTCGGGGTCGCGGGCGGGCATCTGCATCCCGGCCTCGCGCGCCAAGACCTCGATCGCCTCCATGAAGCCCATGTTCTCGGCCTCGCGCAGGAAACTGACCGCGTCGCCCTTCGCGTGGCAGCCGAAGCAGTAGTAGTAGCCCTTGCGATCGTCGACGTGGAAGCTTGCCGTCTTTTCCTGGTGGAAGGGGCACGGCGCCCAGAGGTCGCCCTTGGCCTGGTTGGACTTTCGGTTGTCCCACGTCACCTTGCGCCCGACGATGCGCGAAAGCGTCGTTCGGTTTCTCAGTTCGTCAAGAAATCCCGGGGGCAGACTCATCCCGCGAATATCTGCCCTCAGGCGCGGATGGGCAAGGGTCAGACCGCAGACCGGGCCGCGAATGCCTTCATCGCATGGTGAAGCTCATGCACCGCCGTCGTGGCCATGGAGCGGAACACCATGATCTCGAACGCGCCCGGCGCCGGGGCCGTCAGCACCATCATCATGTGCCCGAGCTGCGAGCGCAGCGCCTGGCCGGGCTCGAAGCCGCGCAGGTCAACGGGGACAAGACGGGCCAGAACGTCCGCCGCGCCCGGACCCTCAAGCCGTATCCGCGCCCAGCCGTCAGACTGGTCGGTCAGCGCGGCATGGCCCGCAAGGCTGTCCGGATCGGCGCCGATCAGGAAGGCCTGGTCGCGCCCCGTCCAGACGATGGACGCCCCGTTCTTGGCGTTCGCGCTGTTGGGTTCGGGCCAGGACAGGCCAAGCTTCTTCAGCGCCGCCGCCAGTTTCGTCGCCTGCCCCCGGAAGGGCGCGACCGACGTGATCCGGTCGCCGACCACCTCGCGCAGCGAGAGCGCGCCGCAGGTCACGGGAAGCAGCGCCTCGCACGGGGTCTTTTCGATGAGCCTAGCCACGGGCGCGCCCTCCCTCGGGGTCGAAGAACACAGGGTTGACCACTTCGCACAGGATGTCGGTGCCGCGCAGGTGATCGACCAGGCGTACCGTCTCCCCCTGCCGCGCGCGGCCGTTTCGCAGGAAGGCGAGGCCGAGATGCGTCTTCAGCGTCGGCGACCAGCAGACCGAGGTGACATAGCCCTGATCGTTGGCCGACACGGGCTTGGCATCCTTGTTGAAAAGATGCGCCCCGGCACCGAAGCCCTTCGCGGGCAGGACCGGACGCAGGCCCACAAGCTGCTCCCGCTCCGGCCCCGACAGGCCCGGCCGTTCGCTGGCGCCCTTGCCGATGCAGTCCTTCTTCTTCGACACCATGCCCTGGAGGCCAACGTCGAAGGCGGTGGTGCGGCCGTGGATCTCCGCATGGGTGATGAAGCCCTTCTCGATCCGAAGGACGTTCAGCGCCTCCATCCCGTAGGCGGCACCGCCCATGCTTTCGGCCCGGGCGACCAGATCGCGGAAAAGCCCCTCGCCAAAACGGGCGGGCACGGCGATCTCATACCCCGCCTCGCCCGAGAAGGAGATGCGGTAGAGCCGGGCGGGCACGCCGCGGATCTCGATCTCGCCGCAGCCCATGAAGGGGAAGGCGGCCTCGTCCAGCGGCTCCAACAGCATGGAGTTGAGCAGATCCCGCGCCTTGGGACCGGCGACCGCGAACTGCGCCCAGTGCTCCGTGACCGAAATCATGCGCAGGTCCCAGTCGGGGCAATGCGCCTGATGCACGAATTCCAGATGGCGCATGACCAAGCCCGCCGCTGCGGTCGTCGTGGTCATCAGGTAGTGGTTTTCGCCCAGCCTCGCGGTGGTGCCGTCGTCCAGCACTAGCCCGTCTTCGCGCAGCATCAGCCCGTAGCGCACCCGCCCCACCGGCAGGGTGGAGAAGGTGTTGGTGTAGACGAAATCGAGGAAGCGGGCGGCGTCCTTGCCCTGAATGTCGATCTTGCCGAGGGTCGAGACATCGCAGACCCCCACCGCCTCGCGCACCGCCATGACCTCGCGGTCGCAGGACTCGCGCCAGGTCTTTTCGCCCGGTCGCGGGAAGTAGGAGGGGCGATACCACAACCCCGCCTCGATCATCGGCGCGCCGCGTTCGGTGCTGGCCTTGTGCGAGGTAAGGAAGCGTTGCGGTGCGAAGCCCACGCCCTGCCCGCCCGCGCCCAGCGCGGCGATGGAGACGGGAACATAGGGCGGGCGGAAAGTCGTCGTGCCGGTTTCGGGGATGCCGCGCCCCGTCGCGTCGGCCAGCACCGCCAGCGCCGCGATGTTGGAGTTCTTGCCCTGGTCCGGCGCCATGCCCTGCGTGGTATAGCGCTTCATGTGCTCGACCGAGCGGAAATTTTCCTGCGCCGCCAGCCGCACGTCCTTCGTCGTCACGTCATTGGCGAAGTCGAGCCAGGCGCGGCCCTTGGCGCCCGTTACCTCCCAGAACGCGGTGATGCGCGCGCCGCCGTTTTCGGCCTGCGGCAAGTCGATCGCCCGCGCCTCGATCCCTAGATCGGCGAGCGCCGCCTCGGCCGCCTGGCGACCGCCCGCCAGCGCGCCCGCCGTCGTCATGACGCCCGCCGCCGCGCCGCAGGCCGTCAGGCCGGGGATCATGCCCGGCTTCGGCACGAAGGCCGCCAGCGTCTCGTCCCAGGAAGGGCGGCCGTTCATGTGGCAGGTCAGGTGCAGCGCCGGGTTCCAACCGCCTGACACGGCCAGACAGTCGGCCTCGATCCGCTCCTCGCCGGAGGCGGTGGCGACGGTGATCTCCCGCAGGCCCAGACGCCCACGGGTGCCGGTGACCTGGCCCCCCGCGATCAGGCGATACCCCGCGGGCTGCGGCGCGTCCTCGCGCGTGTCGATCAGGGCGGCGACCTCGACCCCGGCGGCGACAAGATCGCGCGCGGTACGATGCGCATCGTCATTGTTGGCGAAGATGGCCACGCGGCGTCCCCCCGCCACGCCCCAGCGGTTCAAGTAGGCGCGGACCGCGCCCGCGGTCATCACACCGGGCCGGTCGTTCATCGGGAAGGCGATCTGGCGTTCATGCGCGCCAGTGGCAAGGACCGCGCGGCGGGCAACGATGCGCCAGAAGCATTCGCGCGGCAATTCCGCGGGCGCCTTCGGCAGGTGCAACCCCACCCGCTCCAACGCGCCATAGGTGCCGTCGTCATAGGCCCCGGTCACGCTCGTGCGGGACATCAGCCGCACGTTGGGCATTGCGGCAAGCTCGGCCAGGACATCATCCGCCCAAAGATGCGCGGGCTTGCCACCGATCTCCTCGACCTCGGCCAGCAGGCGGCCGCCCATGCGGGCGTCCTCTTCCGCCAGGATCACGTCGGCGCCCGACCGTGCGGCCGTCAGCGCCGCCATCAGCCCGGCCGGTCCCGATCCGATCACCAGGAGGTCGCAGAAAGCGAAGGCCTTTTCATAGGCTTCATCGTTGTGCTTGCCCGAAAGCGCCCCGAGCCCGGCCGCCCGACGGATCAGCGGCTCATACACCCGCTCCCAGAAGGCGCGCGGCCACATGAAGGTCTTGTAGTAGAAGCCGGCACCGAAGAAGGGCGCCATCAGGTCGTTGACCTGCATCACGTCGAAGGCCAGCGAGGGCCAGCGGTTCTGGCTTTTCGCCTCCAGCCCCGGAAAGATCTCCTGCATGGTCGCACGGACGTTCGGCACCGCGCCCGCGCCGAGGCCCACGGTCACGAGCGCGTTCGGCTCCTCCGAACCGGCGGTCATGACGCCGCGCGGACGGTGATACTTGAACGACCGGCCGAAAAGCCGGTTGCCCCCCGCCAGCAGCGCCGAGGCGAGCGTGTCGCCCGCAAAGCCCACATGTTCGCGCCCGTCGAAGCGGAAGCCGACGCTCGCGCCCCGGTCGATCAGGCCCTTGCCCGCGATCCTCATGCCGACTTTCCTTTCGTGCGCGGTTTCGGCGCGGCCCCGTCCGTTCCGCCGCGTTCGGCGACAAGGCGGGTCGAAAGGATCGCATGGGTGACGGTGTTGCGCGTCACCTCGATCCAGGCCGAGCAGCCCGCTTCGTGATACCAAAGATCGCGCGTCTCCCCGGCCGGGTTATCGCGCAGGTGCAGGTAGTCGTCCCAGGCCGCGGGGGCCGCGCCCCCGGCCGGGCGGTCGGCATAGACCGCATCGCCGTAGTAGTAGAATTCACGCCGGTCGCGGGTGCCGCACAGGGGGCAGGTGATGCGCATGATATCCTCCCTCAGTGCAGGTTGTGCTGCGACCCGGTGCCTTCCTCATCCATGAGGTGGCCGGTCACGAAACGGTCAAGGCGGAAGTGGCGGGCAACCTCGTGCGGCTCGCCCGTGGCCATCAGATGCGCCATGCACCAGCCGGAGGCCGGCACGGCCTTGAAGCCGCCGTAGTTCCAGCCGCAGTCGATGAAAAGCCCGTCGACATGGGTCTTGTCGATGATGGGCGAGCCGTCGGGGGTCATGTCCATGATGCCGCCCCAGCTGCGCAGCACCTTGGCCTTGCCAATCATCGGCATCAGCGTCATGCCCGCCTCCATCACATGTTCGACCATCGGCAGGTTTCCCCGCGCGGCGTAAGAGGCGTAGAAATCCAGATCGCCCCCGAAGACGAGCCCGCCCTTGTCGGACTGGCTGATGTAGAAGTGCCCCATCCCGAAGCTGACGACATGGTCGATCACCGGCTTCAGCCCCTCGGTCACGAAGGCCTGTAGGATATGGCTTTCGACCGGAAGGCGCATGCCCGCCATCGCCGCGACCTGGCCCGAGCGGCCGGCGACGATGATGCCGACCTTCTTCGCACGGATCGCACCGCGCGTGGTCTGGACGCCGGTGACGCGGCCGTTCTCGATGTCGATCCCCGTGACCTCGCAGTTCTGGATCAGGTCCACGCCGCGCCGGTCGGCGCCGCGGGCATAACCCCAGGCCACCGCGTCGTGGCGCGCCGAGCCGCCGCGGCGGTGCAGAAGCCCGCCGTAGATCGGGAAGCGCGTCTGCTCATAGTCAAGGTAGGGCAGATGCCGGCGCACCCCCTCGCGGTCCAGAAGCTCCGCGTCGTCGCCTTGGTTGATCATGGCGTTGCCGCGCCGGGCAAAGGCATCGCGCTGGCCGTCGGAGTGGAACAGGTTGATCAGCCCGCGCTGCGAATGCATGACGTTGTAGTTGAGCTCGCCCTCCAGCCCCTCCCACAGCTTCAGGGAGTGGGAATAGAATTCCTGGTTGCCGGGCAGGAAGTAGTTCGCGCGCACGATCGTGGTGTTGCGCCCGACGTTGCCACCGCCGAGGTAGCCCTTTTCCAGAACCGCGATATTCGTCAGCCCGTGGTTCTTCGCCAGGTAATAGGCCGTCGACAGGCCGTGCCCGCCGCCGCCGATGATGACGATATCGTATTCCGGTTTCGGATCGGGATCGCGCCAGGCCGGTTTCCAGCCCTTGTTGCCGCCCAGTCCCTCGGCGAAGACCCTGAACCCCGAATATCGCATCACCGCCTCCGCTTAGCCCACTCCGAGAGCCTAAGGAGCAATGATGCCTTCCGCCAGACGGTTTCCAAAAGCTTTACGACAAATCATGTCGCATACGGATGAAGGCGGTAAAATGAAGAGGCCGCGCAAACGCGCGGCCCCTTGGAAACGTCTGGGAACACTGCGACCCGCCGCCCCTGCGCCGGGTCGTCGCGCGGGTCCGCCTAGAGGACCATCCGGAAATAGGGGGCTTCGAAGTTGTTGCCCATCCCAGCCCCGCCACAGAAGCCGAAAGCGCCGTTCGAGGTGATGCTCGCCACGCCGCCAGCGACGAAGCTGGCGCCCTCGATGCCGTCGGCGTTGGCGGTCGCATAGATATCGCCCGCCGCGATGAACTGGCTGCCGTAGACCCGAATGCCAGAGGCGAGATCGATTCCGCCCTTGGTCACGATCTGCACGTCTCCACCGGGCTTGCAGTCATCATCCTTGCCAAAGCGCACGCCCGCGCGGCCATAGAAGGATTTGTCATCGACGTTGGTGTTCAGAAAGACCACATCCTCAAGCGAGGCACCCTCGCCAAGGTCCGTGCCGAACTGGATCCGGCAGTCGGTGACGACGGCCATCTGGCGGAGCCAGTCGCCCTTTAGCTGCTTGTGCTGGTTGTCATTCTTGCAGTCGATGTAGTTGACCTGGTTCTTCTTGAAGTCCGCTTGGTTGAGCTCGGTCTTGCCCATGCCGTTGATCTTGTTGACGAGCTTGCTCGTGATGTAGCTGCGGTAGTAGGGGGAATCCGGGTTCATGATCCCGAATTTCGCATCCATCGGATCGAGCAAACCCTGCTTGATATTGTCGATCCTGGTCAGGATGCGAAGCGCGTAAGACGCATCGCGCAGCGCCTCGCGCAGGCCCGTGTTCTGTTCGTAGCCGGAATCCGGGATCACGACGTCGCTCTTGTCCGGCATGGAGACGATGACACCCGACTTGAAGACGTTGTTGGAGTTGATCTCCACATGTTGCTGGGCGTGGATGCAGTAGCCCGGTTCGTAGCTGTTGTTGCTTTGGGTGTCGACGATTTCGGCCGCGACGATCCCTTCGCGGAAGCAGTTGGAATAGTAGGTTTCCCAGACAGACCCCGACGCGATGTCCAGGTTATCCTGGCCCGCAAGCCGCAGGAAGATCGTCGAAAGCCCGTTGCTGTTCTGCTCATAGCGCCGCGTCGAGACGAAGACGGCCTTCTTGGAAAGCGCGTTCGCGGTGAAGGTTTTCTTGTCGGCATCCCAGTCCCCGAAGATGATGTCGTCGGGCTTGAGCACGTCGCCGTAGCGCGAGGTCGGCATCATGTTCGTCGCGACCTTGATCGCCGTGGTCTTGGCCGTATCGGCAGAGTACCACTCGCGCGTCAGAAGGGCGGCGTGCGCGGCGGAATCGGCGGTCGCCTGAAGTTGCGTATAGGTCTGGAACCCATGGCCGACATCGACCGCAAACCCGCCGAGGATCATGCTCACGATCAGCAGCTGGAGGCTCAGGACGGTGATAGCGCCCTCTTCACGCTTCGCGCGACCCGTCGCGGCCCGCGCCAATCTGGTCAGGAATGCCGGTTTCATTGGCTGAATCCTTCATCAAGCTGGTCGGCGGTCACGCCCCAGCGGCTTTTGAACAAATAGGCGATACCAAGAAGATCGAGGTCGGACAGCGGCACCGTCACCGTCGTCGTGATCAGCCCCGCGACATTGGTCGTCGTCGCCGTCGCGGCACCGCTGATCGAGGCCACCCGCCCGAGGACGTAGTTTTGCGTCTCCGTTTCGTTCGTCAGGCGCCGGATGGAGTAGTTGCGGTTCCCGTCCTGGATGATCCGCATGATCCGCGACTGGTTGTTGAAGATCATCGAGATGTCGACCATCAACGAGAAGAACCCAAGCAGGAAGGGCAGCCAGAGGATCACCTCGATCGTCGCAGCGCCCCTGTCGCGGCGCAGGAATGTCTTGCATGCGCTGACAAGACGAAGTGGCAGCATGAGACGACTCCCAAAACCCGCCTGATCAAGACGGCACCCAGATCACTCCGACTAAGCGAAATAAATCGGGCTAAATTTTGTCGATTTCAGGATTGCACCGTGGCGGCCGCAGGAGAAATCGGGGCGTCTCACTACAAAAGCGATACAACCGGGCAAATTGGGTCGAAGATGGGGACAATACCCCCACCACATTGCGGCTTCCCTTTCAAATTGAGACAATTTGCGGTCTACTCGCGCCCGCGACGAGCCCGCGCGTGGCGAACCAGCGGGCGCGTGCCTTGGCATCCGAATCTCTTATCCCGGGGAAATGCACCCTCTCACAGACCCTTGGAGCGGTAGGTCGCCGCGACGCGGCTGATCGCCACGATATAGGCCGCGACCCTGAGGTCGTGGACATCGGGGCGGGCGTGCCAGATCTCCCGCATGGCCTGGTAGGCGGCGCGCATCGTGTCGTCGAGGCCCGAGCGGACCAGTTCAAGCTCGTCCGAGCCGCGCAGGAACCGCTCCTTGAAGTCCGGGGCGAGTTCCCATCCAAGTCCCCGGTCCGCCGACAGCCGCTCCAGTTCCTCCACGATCAGGCGCGACCGGGCTTCCTCCGCCCGTCGCTGCATCCGGCCGAAGCGGATATGCGAGAGGTTCTTGACCCATTCGAAATAGGACACCGTCACGCCGCCGGCGTTGGCGTACATGTCGGGGATGATGACGGTGCCCTTGTCGCGCAGCACCTCGTCGGCGCCGAAGGTGATCGGGCCGTTGGCGGCCTCGATGATCAGGGGCGCCCGGATCCGCTCGGCGTTGCCCAGATGGATCACCCCTTCGTGCGCGGCGGGGATCAGGATGTCGCAGTCCTTTTCCAGAATGCTGCTGCCGTCCTCGATCAGCGCGGCATCCGGGTATCCCCGGATGGTCTGATGCCGGTTCATCCACAGCTTGACCGCCTCGACATCGAGGCCCTCGTCCCGCACCAGGGCGCCGTCCCGCTCGATGATCGCGGTCACGATCGCGCGGTCCTCGCCTACCAGGAACTTCGCCGCGTGATAGCCCACGTTGCCCAGGCCCTGGACGACGACCCTCTTGCCCGCGAGCGTGCCCGAAAGCCCCGCCATCGCCCGGTCCTCGGGGTGGCGGAAGAACTCGCGCAGCGCGTATTGCACGCCCCGGCCCGTCGCCTCCACCCGCCCCTGGATGCCGCCCGCCTGCGTCGGCTTGCCGGTCACGCAGGCGCGCGCGTTGATGTCGGTGGTGTTCATCCGCGCATACTGATCCGCGATCCAGGCCATTTCCCGTTCGCTGGTGCCCATGTCCGGCGCCGGCACATTCTGCGCGGGATTGATGAGGTCGCGCTTGATCAACTCATAGGCGAAGCGGCGCGTGATCTGCTCAAGCTCATGTTCGCTCCATTGCAGCGGGTCGATGCATAGCCCGCCCTTGGAGCCGCCGAAGGGCGTTTCAACCAGCGCGCATTTGTAGGTCATCAGCGCGGCAAGCGCCTCCACCTCGTCCTGGGTGACGGAGGTGGCGTAGCGGATGCCTCCCTTGACCGGTTCCATATGCTCGGAATGCACCGACCGATAACCGACGAAGGTCTCGATCTTGCCGCGCAGGCGCACGCCGAACCGCACGGTGTAGGTAGAGTTGCAGACGCGGATCTTCTCTTCCAGCCCGGGGCTGAGGTCCATCAGCGCCACCGCGCGATTGAACATCAGATCGACGGACTTGCGAAAACTCGGCTCCTGCGGGATAGACATGGGATCTCCTGACATCGGCGCGTTGGGCAATTGATAGCACAGCCGCGTGGCACCGAAAGGGTCGGGAGACCCGGCGGCCAAGGGAATCGGTCCTTCCCTTCGCCCTGAAGGTGGGAATTTGGAAACGATTTACGCTGAGGACGGCAATTTCACCCGTTCTGGCCCCGTTACCAGGCCCCGCTTGGCATCAGCCACATTTCGGCCCCAATTCGCCTGCCTGCTGAAAGCGTGTTGTTGTTTTGTTAACGAGTATGGGCTGGTCCTGATGTTCAAGTCTCCTGCCTTTTTGAGCCCCCTGAGCGACTCCCCGGGCTGCGCCCGCAAAGACGCCCTTAGCCACTTTGTCAGAGACGGCGCCCTCGCCCGGCGCATCGCGGCCTTCGCGGCAGGCGAACGGGGGAGCCTCGTGGTGCTGGGCCTGTTCTGCTTCCTTTGCATGCTGATCCTTGCCGGGGTCGCGCTTGACGTCATGTATTTCGAGGAAAAGCGCACCCGGCTTCAGAATACACTCGACAGGTCGGTTCTGGCGGCGGCGGACCTGAACCAGACGCTGCCCCCCAAGGACGTGGTCAAGGACTACTTCACCAAGTCCGGCCTCACCCCGCCGCTGGACGATGAGATCGTTGCGAATACCGGCAACTCGAACGAGTGGCGCTCGGTCAAGGTCAATGTCCGCCAGGGCGTGCCGACGATGTTCATGCGCATGGTCGGCACGCCGACACTCACCGCGCCCGCCCTTGGCGCGGCGGAGGAACGCGTCAGCATGGTGGAGATCTCGCTCGTGCTCGACGTTTCGGGCTCGATGAACTCCAACAGCCGCCTGACCAACCTGAAGCCCGCGGCCAAGGCCTTTGTCGACCAGGTCTTCTCGACCGTGGAGGCGGGACGCCTGTCGATGTCGATCATCCCCTACTCGACCCAGGTCAGCCTTGGTGCCGGCTTTGCGGGCTACTTCAACCTGACGGACGAACATGCGTCCTCTCACTGCATCGAATTCGACGCGGCCGATTACAAGACGACCACCATGTCACCGAAATCGACGCCGGTGGGCGATCCCTTGGGCCTGACCGACCGCGTCTATCAGCGCAACGGGCATTTCGACCCCTTCTACACCAGCGCTCCCCTGTCGCTGACCAACTGCCCGACCGAGACGAGCCGCGGCATCCTACCGTTCTCGGGCGACCGCGACGTGCTCAAGAACTATATCGACGCGCTCACGGCTTCGGGGAACACCTCGATCGACATCGGCATGAAATGGGGCGCGGCGCTGGTCGATCCCTCAATGCAATATGGCGTGACGCAGATGATCGCGAACAGCGCGGTCTACCAGCAGTTCGACGGCCGCCCCGCCGATTATTCGGACACCAGCACGCTCAAGGTCGTGGTGATCATGACCGATGGCGAAAACACCACCGAGTACCGCCTGCGCGACAGCCACGACCACGGACCCAGCCTTCTGTGGCGCAACACCGACCCGATCTATGCGGGCAAGCCCGCCACTTTGGACCAGTATTCGCTCTTTGATCCGAATACGGGGCAGTACTATTCGCTCAAGCTCAGGCAGTGGCGGGCAGTGCCCTACGGCGACCTTCCGACCGATCCCGGCGACGCGGTGCAAATGTCCTGGCCAAGCGTCTGGGCGACCATGTCGATCAACTGGTTTGCTGACCGGATCATCGCCCCCATCTACGACAACACCGTGCGCGACCAGTGGCGCGCCTCCAGGACCGCGAGCCCCACGGCCAATATCTATATCGCCAGCGAGAAGGACGCGCGCACGAACGACATCTGCTCGGCCGCCAAGGATGAGGGCATCAAGGTCTTCACCATCGGCTTTGAGGCGCCGACGCGGGGGCTCAACCTGCTCAAGGCCTGCGCGTCCTCGCCTGCGCATTTCTATTCGGTCTCCGGGCTTCAGATCGCCGACGCCTTCGCCGGCATCGCAAGCTCCATCAGCAAGCTGAGGTTGACGGAATGACGACCACGCTCCCCCTTGCGCCCGCCAAGTGGTTCCGCAGCTTCCTGCGCGAAGAGCGCGGCGCGGTGACCATCCCCTTCGTGCTTTTCGTTCCTGTCTTCATGGCCTTCGTGCTGTCGTCGATGGAACTGGGCTTCGTGATGATGCGCCATGTGATGCTGGAGCGGGCGCTCGACATGACCGTGCGCGATCTGCGGCTTGGCCGTGTCACGAACCCCACGCATGCCACGATCCTGTCGCGGCTCTGCGGCTATTCCGCCTTCATCAACGATTGCGAGACGAGTGTTCTGCTGGAGCTGCGGCCCATCCCGAAAGACAGCTGGACGCCCTTCGACACCGGCGCGACCTGCGTCGATCGCGATGCCCCCGTTCAGCCGGTGACAGAGTTCGATGACGGGACAAGCGACGAACTGATGCTGGTCAGGGCCTGCGCCAAGGTCAAGCCGCTGATGCCCACGACGGGGCTCGGGCTTCACCTGGCAAAGGACGGCAGCGGCGACTACGCGCTGATCTCTTCCACTGCATTCGTCAACGAACCACGCCCGGGGACCTGACATGACCATGATGCGCCTTCTTCGCCAATTCCCCCGCCGCTTTCTGCGTGGCGAACGCGGCACCGCCCCGGTCGAGGCCGTCCTCATCACGCCCCTGCTTTTCTGGTGGTACCTGGCCGCCTACCAGTATTTCGACGCCTTCCGCGAGAAAAACGCGAGCCAGAAGGCGGCCTATGCGATCTCCGACCTGATCTCGCGCGAGACGGCGGAGATCGACACGGCCTACATCAACCGGATGGCCGATATCTTCGACTACTTGTCGATGTCGCGCGGATCGAACTGGATCCGCGTCAGCTCGGTCTACTGGGACGTGGATGCGGGCGCCTACAGAACCGTGTGGTCGCGCGCGACGGGGGGGCATGCCCCCCAGACAGACGAGTCGATCGTGAGCGAGGCCTTCCGCATCCCCGTCCTGCCGGCGGGCGACACCGTGATCGTGGTGGAAACCTCGACGACCTACGAGCCGTTCTTCCGCATCGGCCTGAACGATACGCCCTTCAACAACTTCATCACCACCCGCCCGCGCTTTGCCAGCCAGATCGTGCTTGAGGGCCAGGCGCTTGCCTTGGCCGAGGTCGCACCTGACGTCAGCGGGATCTGAGCGTTCTGTGCATCGCTCCCCTCACGGCTGTGCATCCGCAAACGTTTTGTGTGAACCCGCGGCAGCGGAGCCGGGACTCGCGACCGGGTGAAAAGCCCCTATATTCGCCCCAAGCGAACAGGAGAGCTGCCATGTCGATCCGTCCCGTCCTCGAATCCCGAAACGCCATGCCCACGATGGAGGGCGCGGGCGTGAAGCTGCACCGCGCCTTCGGCTTCCGCGACCCGAGCGAGCTTGACCCCTTCCTGCTGTTCGACGACTTCCGCAACGAACGGCCCGAGGACTACCTGCGCGGCTTCCCCTGGCACCCGCACCGGGGGATCGAGACGATCACCTATGTGCTGGCAGGCACCGTTGAACATGGCGACAGCCTGGGCAACCGGGGGCGCCTCGGCGCGGGTGACGTGCAATGGATGACCGCCGGTTCCGGAATCATGCACCAGGAAATGCCGCTCGGGAACGCCAAGGGGCAGATGCACGGGTTCCAGCTTTGGGCCAACCTCCCGTCGCGGCTCAAGATGACCGCGCCGCGCTACCAGGACGTGAAGTCGGCCGAGATCCCGGAGATCACCGATGACGACGGAACCGTGGTCCGCGTCGTCGTGGGCTCGTTCTGGGGCAAGACCGGCCCCGTGGACGGGATCGCCGCCGATCCGCAATACCTCGACATCTCGGTCCCTGCGGGCGTGCGCAAGACCTTCAAGATCGACACCTACCGCCGCGCTTTCGCCTATGTCTTCGAAGGGTCGGGGCGCTTCGCCGACGCCTCCCGCCCCCAAGGCGTGTTGCTGGAAAAAGAGGTGATGGGCGAGGAGGTCAACATCCGCGACATGTCGGGCAACCGCACGCTCATCCGCTTCGGCACAGGCGATGAGGTGACAGTACAGGCGGGCGATCACGGGGTGCGCTTCCTCCTGATCTCCGGCGCCCCGATCGAGGAGCCGGTCGCCTGGCACGGGCCGATCGTCATGAACACCAAGGCCGAGATCGCGCAGGCGATGTCGGACCTGAGGAACGGGACGTTCATCAGGCCCGCGCACTGAGCGCAGAGCGCCCCTCGGGACGGCAGCGTGATCCGATCGACGCGCGTGCCGTCCTAGCGGATCAGCGGCGCCTTGGCCGCCTTCGCCTGTTCCAGTTCCTGGTCGTTGATCCCGGCATCCCGGCGCAGCCTTGGGCTTAGCCGGGCCGCGTCGGCCTGCGGCGCCAGGATCCGCACCAGGTATCTCCACCAGCCCATATCGTTTTCACGCCGGCTGGAAACGCGGGGCGCGGCTGGCTTGCAGGGCGCGCCTGGCTTGTGGTCGTCGAACACGGTCATGGTTGCCTCCGCTTCTGGCTCCCCGACAGGGTGCATCAGGTGGCCTGCGGTCCTCAAACGCCGTTCCTTGACATCCATTGTTCCAAAAAATCACAATACGGAATGCCCAGGTCCCTCCCTCCGCTCAATGCCCTGCGCGCCTTCGAGGCGGCGGGCAGGCTCGGCAGCTTCACGCGGGCCGCGGCCTAGCTGAACGTCACCCATTCCGCGATCTCCCGCCATGTGCGCGGGCTTGAGCAGCGTCTGAACGTCCATCTGTTTCGCGCTGAGAACACGGGCGTTGCCCTGACCGAAACCGGCCGCGCCTATCTTGCCGAGATCACTCCGGCGCTGGACCGGATTGCACTGGCGACCGAGGCCCTGTCAGTACCGCCCGAGGGGACCGTTTCCCTGACGACCGAAAACACCATCGCCCAGAAGTGGCTGGTGCCCCGGCTTGGCAAACTGAAAGCGCGCCATCCCGGCATCACCCTGAGGCTCTCGGTCACGACTGAAATCATGGACATCGAGGCCCACGATTTCGACATGGGCCTGCGATACCTGCGGTCCGAACCACCGGCCGGGACCGAGCTGCTTCTTCCCTCTCGTGTCCGGGCCTACGCCGCGCCCGGATTTGCGCCGATGCGAAACGGGGAACTGGACCTGGCCGCCCTGGCGGCTGGTCCGCTGATCGAAGAAGCCACCTTTCGCTTTTGGCCCGATTGGTTCGCGAAGGCCGGACTGCGCGATGTTCCGAAGCTTGAGCTGCCGCATCCGCTCAGCGCGATTCTAGCTATTCAGTCGGCGGTGTCCGGGCTTGGCGCGGTGCTGATGGACCGGAACCTGTGCGAGCCCGAACGCCTGTCGGGCGCGCTGGTGGAACTGTCCCCGGTCGAGATCCCCTTCGGCGGCTACTATCTCACCGTCAACCGCCGGGCGGGACGCCGCAAGGCCGTCCGCGCGGTCCGCCAATGGCTGATCGAGCAAAGCGCGGCCTGATGACGAACCTACCTCCGGTCGCGCACACGGCGCTAGGACGGGGCGTTGCGCCAAACCGGTTTCACGCCGCGACGGCCTTGCGGACCATGTCCCAATAGATATCGCCCACGGCGGCGCGGCTCAGCCGCCCGCCCTCGCGATACCAGGTGTTGACGCCGTTCAGCATCGCGATGATCGCCATGGTGGCCAGCTTGGTGTCGGGCACCGCGAAAAGGCCCGTGCCCTGCCCTGCGGTCAGGATGGCCTCCAGCCGGTTTTCATAGTCACGCCGGAGGCCCTCGATCACCGCGAAGTTTTCGGGGCCGAGGTTGCGAAGCTCCATGTAGGACAGGAACACCGCATCAGCGTGGTCGAGGTTGAAGGCGATGTGGAACCGCACGAAGGCCTGCAGCCGCTCCAGCGGCCCGCCGCCAGGGGCTGCCGCATCCCAAGCCACGATCAACTCGTCCATGTGATCCTTGAGGAGATCGACCAGCATCGTCTCCTTGTCGGGGGTGTAAAGGTATAGCGCCCCTGCCTGAACGCCGACCTCGGCCGCGATCTGGCGCATCGACACGGCGGCAAAGCCGTGGCGGGCAAACAGGCGCCGCGCCGCCGCGCGGATGCGCGGGCCGGTGATGTCGGAACGGGAGCCAGGTTTGCGTGCCATGGGGCCAGAGTATCTGAACGCCCGTTCAATACAATCCCCGAAGCTTGTCCCGAACTTGCGCCTCCCACCCCGCCGTAATATCCTGGCACGCGCGCAACGGAGGCTTCATGCGACCCGCCCTTCTTATCGTCCCGGCCCTCATCCTTGCCGCCTGCGCACCGGGCCCCGACAGGACTCAGACAGCCCGCGCGCCCTATCCCGAGCTTCTCCCGCTCTCCGAGCTTTTGCCTCCGACGACGACGCTTGATGCCAACGCGACGGCCGCGGCGCTAGAGGCCGAAGCGGCGGCGCTCAGGGCCAGTGCGGCGGCACTGGCGGCCGGGGGCGGCTAAAACCCTGCGCCGAGCCTGCCGGGCGCGTTGCAAGCCCGGCCGCAACGCGCTAACACCCGCCGGAACGCATGATATCCAGGAGCTCTCCATGTCCGAACCGCTGCGTCTTGGCATCGCCGGCCTTGGCACCGTCGGCATCGGGGTCGTGAAGATCGTCCAGGCCCATGCCGAGATGCTCGCGCGCCGCGCGGGACGCCCCATCGCGATCACGGCCGTTTCGGCGCGCGACCGCAGCCGCAACCGGGACGCGGACCTCTCGGGTTATGCCTGGGAAAGCGATCCGGTCGCCTTGGCGCGCCGCGACGATGTCGATGTCTTCGTCGAGGTCATGGGCGGCGACAACGGCCCTGCCAAGGCCTCGACCGAGGCGGCGATTGCAGCGGGCAAGGACGTTGTGACGGCAAACAAGGCGCTTCTGGCCCTTCACGGCCAGGCGCTGGCCGAAGCCGCCGAGGCGGCGGGCCGGGTGATCCGGTTTGAGGCCGCCGTCGCGGGCGGCATCCCGGTCGTCAAGGCCCTGACCGAGGGCCTCGCCGGGAATGAGATCCGCCGAGTCATGGGCGTCATGAACGGGACCTGCAACTACATCCTGACCCGGATGGAAAGCTCCGGCCTGCCCTATGAGCAGGTGTTCGAGGAGGCGCGCCAGCTGGGCTACCTTGAGGCCGACCCGAACCTCGACGTGGGCGGCATCGACGCGGGCCACAAGCTGAGCCTTCTGGCCGCGATCGCATTCGGCACCCGCGTCGCCTTCGACGCGGTCGAGCTTGAGGGGATCGGACGCGTGTCCATCGACGACATCCGCCGTGCCGCCGACATGGGGTACCGCATCAAGCTTCTGGGCGTCGCCCAGATGACCGGGCGGGGGCTGGAACAAAGCATGTCGCCCTGCCTCGTCCCCGCCGACAGCCCGCTGGGGCAGTTGCAGGGCGGCACCAACATGGTCGTCCTCGAAGGCGACAGCGTCGGCCAGATCGTCCTGCGCGGCGCGGGCGCTGGCCAGGGGCCGACGGCCAGCGCGGTCATGGCCGACGTGATCGACATCGCGCGGGGTTGCCGGGTCTCGACCTTCGGCCAGCCCGCCGCGACGCTGGCGGAGGCGATCCCGGCCAAGGCCGCGGCGCCCGCGCCCTTCTATCTGCGCATGGCGCTGTCGGACAAGCCGGGCGCGCTGGCGAAGGTCGCGTCTATCCTTGGCGACGCCGGGATCTCCATCAACCGGATGCGCCAGTACGGGCACGAAGATCCGACCGCGCCGGTGCTGGTGGTGACGCATCGCACCACGCGCGACGCGATCGACCACGCATTGTCGCGGCTGCCCGCGACCGGCGTGGTGGAGGGTGATCCGGTCGCGATCCGGATCGAAAGCGTCTAGGCCGGAGATCCGCCCCCTTTGCCCGCCCCCCTTGCGGGGCGGTGCCCCGCATCACGCCCCCCGTACCGGCTTGCCCCTTGCGGCACCTCGGCACGAGGGGCTAGATGCAACGAACAGCAATTCACGCAGGGACAGACAATGGCCGACGTCAAGGAATTCAAGGATCGCATGCTCTCGCTCGGGCTTGCCCGCGTGAGCGAGGCCGCCGCGCATGCCTCGGCCCGGCTGATCGGCCGCGGCGACGAAAAGGCCGCGGACCAGGCTGCGGTCAACGCGATGCGCGACCAGTTGAACCTGCTCGACATCGCCGGAACCGTGGTCATCGGCGAGGGCGAGCGCGACGAGGCCCCGATGCTTTACATCGGCGAGAAGGTGGGCACCGGCCACGGCCCCGAGGTGGATATCGCACTTGATCCGCTGGAAGGCACGACGCTGACCGCCAAGGACATGCCCAACGCGCTGACCGTGATCGCGATGGCGCCGCGCGGCACCCTTCTGCATGCGCCCGACGTCTACATGGACAAGCTTGCCGTCGGCCCCGGCCTGCCCAAGAACGTCGTGACCCTCGACATGAGCCCGACCGAACGGGTCGTGGAACTGGCCAAGGCCAAGCATTGCAAGCCCACCGACATCACCGTTTGCATCCTTGAGCGCCCCCGGCACGAGGCGATGATCGCCGAGGTGCGGGGGACCGGCGCGGCGATCCGCCTGATCACCGATGGCGACGTGGCCGGGGTCATCCACTGCGCCGAAAGCGAGATCACGGGCATCGACATGTACATGGGCTCGGGCGGCGCACCGGAAGGCGTGCTAGCGGCCTCGGCGCTCAAATGCATGGGCGGGCAGATTTGGGGGCGGCTCCTGTTCCGCAACGATGACGAGCGCGGCCGTGCAGGCAAGGCCGGAATCACCGATCTCAATCGCGTCTATGCCCGCGACGACATGGTGACGAGCGACGTGATCTTCGCCGCCACCGGGGTGACGAACGGATCGATCCTGCAGGGCGTCAGGCGCGAGCCGCAGTTCATCCAGACCGAAACCATCCTGATGCGGTCCAAGACCGGCTCTGTCCGCCGGATGATATACCGCAACCCGATCAAGTGAGCGCGGGCCGCGGTCGCGGCAGCGGGGGCGCTGCCCCCGCACCCCCGGGGTATTTCGGCAATGAAGAAGAGGGGTGGCGCCCCGGATGGGCGCCGCCGGGGGCGAATATGGCATGAGCGCCTTTCTCGGGGTTGAGCGGTCCGCGACGGGGCGCAAATGGATCGGCCCCTCGGCCGAGGCCGACCGGCTGGCGGAGGGCATGGCGCAGGAAACCGCGCTGCCGCTGCCGCTGTGCCGCATCCTCGCCGCGCGGGGCGTCACGGCCGCGGAGGCCGCCGGTTTCCTGGAGCCGCAGTTGCGCGACCTGCTGCCGGACCCGCGTTCGCTCAAGGACATGGGAGTAGCTGCGGGGCGGGTAATACGCGCCGTAAAGGGGCGCGAACGCATCGCCGTCTTCGCGGATTACGACGTCGATGGCGGGGCTTCGGCGGCCCTCCTGTTCACTTGGCTGCGCGCGCTGGGACGGCCGGCCACGCTTTACGTTCCCGACAGGATCGACGAGGGCTATGGCCCGAACGCCCCGGCGATGGAGCGTCTTGCCGGGGCGCATGACCTGATCGTCTGCGTCGACTGTGGCACGCTCAGCCATGAGGCGGTGGCCGCTGCACGGGGCGCCGATGTCGTGATCCTGGATCACCACTTGGGGGGCGAGACGCTCCCCCCCGCGCTTGCCGTCGTCAACCCGAACCGGCAGGACGAGACCGGGGCCTTGTCGCATCTTTGCGCGGCCTCGGTGGTGTTCCTGATGCTGGTCGAGGCCAACCGGCTGATGCGCGAGGCGGGTGAGAGCGGACCCGACCTGATGGCGCTTCTGGACCTCGTCGCACTGGCGACGGTTGCGGATGTGGCCCCACTTGTCGGGGTGAACCGGGCCTTCGTGCGCCAGGGGCTGAAGGTCCTTGCCCGCAGGGAACGTCTTGGCCTGCGGGCGCTGGCCGATGTCGCCCGGATGGACCAGGCGCCGACGCCCTATCACCTGGGCTACCTTCTGGGGCCGCGGATCAACGCCGGCGGTCGGATCGGCGCGGCCGACCTCGGCGCGCGTCTCTTGGCGACGACAGACCCCCATGAGGCGCAGGCCCTGGCGGAACGGCTCGACACGCTCAACACCGAGCGGCGCGAGATCGAGAATCGCGTGCGTGACGCCGCCCTTGCCCAAGCCGAGGCGCGCGGCCTTGATGCGCCCCTCGTCTGGGCCGCGGGCGAGGGCTGGCATCCGGGGGTCGTCGGCATCGTCGCCGCGCGCCTGAAGGAGGCCGCGAACCGTCCCGCCGTGGTCATCGGGCTGAGCGGGGACGAGGGCAAGGGCTCTGGCCGCTCGGTCACCGGGGTTGACCTCGGCGCATCGGTCCAGCGCGTCGCGGCCGAGGGGCTGCTGGTCAAGGGTGGCGGGCATCCGATGGCTGCGGGCCTGACCGTTCATCGCGATCGGCTGGAGGCGGCGATGGCGCGCCTGTCCGATCTGCTGTCGCGGCAGGGCGCGGCGACGCCGGGCCCATCGGATTTGCGCCTGGACGGGCTTCTGATGCCCGGCGCGGCAAACTTCGAGCTGGTCGAGGCGCTTGAGCGCGCCGGTCCCTTCGGCCAGGCGGCCCCTGCGCCGCGCTTCGCTTTCCCCTCAGTCGAAATCACCTTCAGCCGCCGCGTGGGCGAGGCGCATCTGCGCCTGACGCTTTCGGACGGGCTTTCGGCGCGGCTCGAAGCGATCGCATTCGGCGCCTACGATACCCCGCTTGGCCCATTTCTGGAGGCCCACGGCGGCAGGCGCATCCATGTCGCGGGGCGGCTGGAGCTGAATCAATGGCAGGGTCGCACGTCGGTCCAGCTGCGGTTGGAAGATGCCGCAAGCCCTTGATTCAAGGTATCCAAAAAAATCGCCGGACAGCTCGAAATTACCTCTTGCGAGTCACCGGCGCCTGGCCTAAACACCGCCCCACGCCAAGCGCGGCCCGTTCGTCTATCGGTTAGGACGTCAGGTTTTCAACCTGAAAAGAGGGGTTCGACTCCCCTACGGGCTGCCATGGCTATCCCCAAAACATTGTTATCCATGAATTTTTCCGCCCTTCTTGTCCAACTTATCGGACAGGTTGGACACCTTGGCGAGCGCGTTGTCGGCAAGCCGCCCGCGATCTGCCTTGTCAGTGTAAGTCGATCCCTGCTTGTTGGTCTTGTGGCCGAGGAAGCCCCGGATTTCGTCCGGCGTTGCCTCGTTGTCTGCGAGCCTTGTGGCGCTCGCCTTCCGCAGCCCGTGCGCTGATCCAGGAACACCCGCTGCCGTGCATTGGTCGCGAAACCAGTTGCCAAGCGTTTCGGGCTTGTACGGCCGATCTCCGGTATGGGTCAGGAACAGGAGCCGATCGGACGGCACGAATGCGAGTTCCGCGGCAAGCTCGGGAACCAGAGCGTTCCCCGGGTCGCCGTCGTGCGCGGTGTGCGCCGCCCTTCCAGCGCCGCCTCATAGGCCGCCTGAAACTCGGGCGAACCGTATGGCCCTGGAATATTGCATCGGAACAGCGCCATCATCGAGCGTGACGCGGTCCCGATCATCCCGATCCGCAAGAGCGGACGACTGTGGAAAGAGGACTGCCCCGCGGCACGCGTCCGTAACGATACCTTGCGCGCCACCCGATCCTTCGGCCGGGCATTCTGGAAGCGCTGGACGGGATCCCATGCCCGCAGCCGGATTGAGGCAAAGATGCGCTGCCTCAAGGCATTCGGCGAAGGCATCGCCGCAAGAGACCCCGAACGCCAGACCGCTGAGATCCACATCCGCATCGCCCTCGGCACCGCCGAGATCGTGCGCATGGCATGACGTCAGTGCGGTAAGGGGAACTCAAGCCATAGTTCCGCTACAATGCCCCGGACGATTCCGGCAGAGTGTCCGTGCGAGGTATTGCTGGAAATACCAGACGGTCCGTTCCTTCGGCGAAAGACGCCCTGGCGCAGCCGCCAGCGCCCCGGCATTCTTCACGATACCGCCGATAATCGGCTTGTCCTCATCATTGATACGGTCGAAGCCTGCCTTGAGTTCGGCGGCATAGGCGGCGCGTTCCTCCGAATCGTCTGGCACGGCACCGGGATAGGCGTCCGCGCCCCAGAAAACTTTGACCCTGTCGGTGCCATAGGGTTGCAGCGACAGCCAGAAGGTGCGTTCGGCCACGACCGAGAAGACGTGGCAGGGGAAGATCGCCGACAGGACCGCCTTGTTCCGCTCCTCCTCGGTCAGGGCCGGGTTGTCGACCACCATGTCGGAGTTGCGTTCATAGGATTTTCCGGGTACGCGGCCCTGCTCGTACAGGCTGAACCCGTCCCCGCCATGCATCGCGTTGGCGAGCTTTGTGGGCATCGCCGGTTCGATCGTCTGGGCATGGGCGACAAAGAGGTGGTAGCCCTCAGTGAAGTTCTGGACGAGGATCTTCCAGTTGGTGTCCCATATTTCCTCGGCCCGGAAAAGGGTCCGGTATTTGGGCAGCTGATAATTCTCCAACCGTTCCGACAATTTCGCCAGCCTCGGGGCGAGCGGGACGGCCTCGGGGTCGAGGGAGACATAGACCCAGCCCTGCCAAACCTCGACCTTGAACTGCGGCAGGCAGACCTGCTTCTTGTCGAAATTGTCGCGCATATATGCCGCGCCGATCAGCTGCCCATCGAGATTGTAGGTCCAGGCGTGATAGGGGCAGCTGATGCGACCCTTGATGTTGCCCGTGCCCTCCAGAAGCGTCGCCATACGGTGCCGGCAAATATTGGACATTGCGCGCAATGTGCCATCACGATCGCGCAGGACGATCACCGGATCACGGCCGATCATGGTGGCGCGATAATCGCCGGGGTTCTCGTACTCGTCCTCGCGCCCAACGCAGAACCATTCGTGGTTGAATATCTCGTCCAGTTCCATTTCGAGGAATTCGGGGGAGGTATAGATCTGCGGCGGCGTCGCCTCGGCCAGTTCATCCGGCAGGGCGGCATTGCGGGCGAGTGCATCGAGCAGGTCGTCTAGCGGCATGTGCGGTTTCATCTTGGGGCCCTCCCTTGGATGGCGAAGCTATGGTTCAGGCGATCTCCAACCCGTATTGCGTAGCACTTGCGGTCAGGATCTCGAAAAGCGAGGCCGCGAAGCTGCGCGGCAGGAAGAGGGTGAAGCCATCCCGATCGCGCCAGAGCGTCACGCCGACATGGTGAAATGCGGTGGAGGCGACGGAGCCTTCAGGGAAAGCCGCGGCTGACAAGTCGAGCGGCAGCACATGGTTCAGAAGCCGGGCGGCCTGAGGACCGCTGATATGAAGCCGGGTGCGGGACCGCGACAGATCAAGCACCGCGCCGGAACCGGCAACCGGCAAAAGCACCTCGCCCGCGTCGCCGACCAACCACCATTTCAGCGGTTCGACGCGGAGCAGCACACCAAGCGCCCCCGTGGCTGTCCGACCGGGTCCGGGTGCGACCTTTGCGCCCGCGGCCATGGCCGCTTCGCCAGCAGTCTGCGCCAGAGTGTCGTGCCAGGCTGCGAACTGGATCAGGGCGAAGGGGCGAATCTCGGCGATGCGGACCCCGGTGGCGCCGGACGGGCCCGAGCGGCCCGGTATTAGACGATCTTGTACTGCGGAAATGCCGTCAGCCATGCATCCTCACTCCTTCAGGGTCGAACATGTGGGGCGAGACGATTTCAACTTCGACGTTGCCCCTGCGCACCGGATCGGCGGCGGTGACCGATTTGCCTGCCCATGCCTCGTGCCCGCCCGCGATGTAGCCAAGTCCGATCCAGTGGCCGAGCGCCGGGGAATGGGTAACCGCTGTGACCCAGCCTTCGCCAAACCCGGACACCCTGCCCTTGGCGCAAAGCAGCGCGCCGCCGTTGAAGGTCTGGCTGCGGTCCTTGGGGAAAATTCCGACCAGACGTGGTCGATCGGCGCGGGTCAGTTCGGGCCGCTGGCGCAAAGCGGCGCCGATATAGGGCTTCTTTGACGACGCCATCTTGCCCAGCCCCGCATCGTCGATGGTCATGCGGCCATCGAGCTCAGCCCCCGTCACATGGCCCTTTTCGATCCGAAGCGCGCCGAGCGCCTCCAGCCCGTAAAGGCAACCGCCCAACTTTTCGGTGGCGGGCCAAAGGAGGTCCATCATCTCCTCGCCCTGATCGGCAGGCACATAGAGTTCATAGGCCTGTTCGCCCGAGAAGCTGATCCGGGCGATCAACCCCTTGACGCCGCCCTTCAGCGTGACCGGCGCGACACCCATGAAGGGTAGAGCCTCAGTCGAGATATCCGTGCCCAGTTCCAGGCAGGCCGCAATCGTCTCCCGCGCCTTCGGTCCTGCGACCGAGACGCCTGCCCAGCGGTCGGTGACCGAGGTGACATGGACACGCAAGTAGGGCCAGCGGGTCTGCAACAATTCCTCCAACCAGACCATCACCCTGCCGGCATTGGTCGTGGTCGTGGTCATCAGGAAATCGGCCTCGCCCAGCCGCCAGGTCGTGCCGTCATCCATGACGATGCCGTCGTCGCGCAGCATGATGCCATAGCGCGCTTTACCGATGGGAAGTTTCGCAAAGGCATTGGTGTAGACACGGTTCAGGAACTCCGCCGCATCCGGCCCCTGCACCGCGATCTTGCCCAGTGAGCTGACATCGCAGACGCCGACCGTCTGGCGCACGGTCGCGGCCTCGCGAATATAGGCTTCGGTGATCGTCTCGCCCGCCCGCGCGAAATACCAGGTCCGTTGCCAGAGCCCGGCCTCGGTCATCGTCGCACCGTGGCGGAGATTCCAGTCATGCAGCGGCGTGCGGCGCAAGGGCTTGAAATGGCCCGCCACGTTGCGGCCCGCCAGCGCGCCGATGGCAACCGGCGTATAGGGCGGGCGGAACCGGGTGGTGCCGACGGCGGGAACCTCGCGGCCAAGGGCCTCGGCCATCAGGGCAAGGCCGATGACATTGCCCATTTTGCCCTGGTCGGTCGCCATGCCGAGCGTGGTGTAACGCTTCAGATGCTCGACCGAGACGAAGCCCTCCTGATGGGCCAGTCGCACATCGTCTCCGATTACGTCATGCTGCGGGTCGACGAAGGCCTTCGCCTTGGTCCCGGGCAGGCGCACCTCATAGACGGGCTGGATCGGACGTACCCAGCCACCCGGGGCAGGTGCCTCGACCACTTCGCCCATCGCCCGCCGGGCCGCCGCAACGCCAGAGGCCGCGCAATCTTCCCGGTTCCAGACGCCATCGGCAGAACCCGCCATGTGGATGGGCTCGTCGGTGGGCCCGGCCAGGAAACAGGCCAGATCGCCGTTCCATATAGGCTTCGCGCCCCGGTGCGAGGAGAGGTTCACGACCGGCGACCAGCCGCCCGAAACCAGCAGCAGGTCGCATTCTTCGTGGGCGGCTTGCGACCAGCCATTGCCGGAACGGGTGGCAAGCCTCACCCCCTGAACGCCGCGGCGACCAACCGTAGAGAGAGGTGCCAACCCCGGTCGCATCGCCACCCCGGCCGGGGCCGATGTGACTTCGTCCCGCGCATCGGCCAGCGTGACCTCGCCCCCCGCAGCGGCCAGATCGGCCGCGACCCCATAGGCGCTATCGTTGGTTGTGGCGATGACGACGCGCTGGCCTGGCAGGATACCAAAGCGGTTGAGATAGCTCCGCGCTGCCGACGCCGTCATCACGCCGGGCCGGTCATTGCCCGCAAAGGCAACCGAGCGTTCCAGCGCCCCGGTTGCAAGCACCGTCGCGCTCGCGCGCACGGTCCAGAAGCGCTGGCGTGGCAGATGCGGGTCGGGCGCGGCCAGATGATCCGTCACCCGTTCCACCAAACCCGCGACACCGCAGTCATAGAGCCCGAAAGCCGTGGTACGGGTCAGGATACGTACGCCCGCGCGACCTACCGCCGCCACCATCTCGGCGCGTTCGGCCTCGGCGGCAGGGTCGTTCAGATAATCGCCGCCAAGCTCGAAATCCTGCTCGACAAGCATCACGTCGCGACCTGCCTCGGCCGCCGTCAGCGCGGCATTGAGGCCCGCCGGGCCGGAACCGACCACCAGGATATCGCAGAAGGCATGGGTGTGATCATAGGCATCCGGATCGGCGTCGCGGCTGGCCGCGCCCATCCCGGCAGCCTTGCGGATCAGTTTTTCGTACTGCATCCAAAGGCCGGTGCCGCGACCCCATTCGAAGGGCGGCAGGCCCATGAAGGTCTTGTAATAGAACCCGGCCGAAAAGAAGCGCCCAAAGAGCCCGTTCACCGCGCCGAGATCGAAATGCACATTCGGCCAGGCGTTCTGACCCCGCGCCTCCAGCCCGTCGTAAAGCTCCTGCATGGTGGCCTTGACGTTCGGCTCCTGCCGCGCGCCGGCTCCGACCGAGACGATGGCGCCGGATTCCTCGACCCCTGCCGACATGATGCCCCGGGGACGGTGATATTTGAAACTGCGCCCGAGCACGGTTTGCCCGTTCGCCATAAGAGCCGAGGCCAACGTATCGCCGTTGAAGCCATGATATGTCAGCCCGTCCCAACGAAAGCTGACGGGGCAAGTCCGGTCGATCCGGCCGCCAGCGTCCAGACGCCGCGCGCTCATTCCGCAGCCTCCAGCGCACCGGCCAGCCCTGGATGGGCCGGGCGGACCGAAAAGATTTCATGGGTCATTGTATCACGCTCGACCATTAGCCACATGCGGCAGCCATGGACGTGCTGCCAGGTCTCGACCTGCCGCCCGCAGATATTGTCGCGCAGGAAGACCGCGTCGTGCCAGTCCTGCATAGGCGCATCGAGGGCGGGATAGGTGACCGAACCGTCACCGCCATAGCTGAATTCGCTGTGGTCGCGGGTGCCGCAGAAGGGGCAGGCAATTCTGAGCATCTCGTCCTATCCGTGTAGCTTGCAGTCCGGCCCGGCACCGCGCTCGTCGATCTGAACCCCGCGCTCGAACCGTTTCAGGTCGAAGGGCGCGATCATGGGCGCGGGCCGGTCGTTTGCGATGAGGTCGGCGAACCACCAGCCCGAGGCGGGGCTGGCCTTGAACCCGCCATAGTTCCAGCCGGCATTCAGGTAGAGATTGTCGAGGGGGGTCTTGCAGATGAAATGCGATCCATCCATCGACATGTCGACGACCCCCGACCAGTGGCGGAGAAGTTTCACCCGGCCAAGGCAGGGCAGGACCGACATCGCCGCCTCGGCCACGTCCTGCACGATTGGCAGGTTGCCGCGTTGGGCATAGGATTTGTACCAGTCCAGATCGCCACCAAAGACCATGCCGCCCTTGTCGGATTGCGAGATGTAGAAATGCGCCCCACCCATGCCGAAGACCACGACCTGATCGAGGAGCGGCTTGAGGGGCTCCGAGACGAAGGCCTGTAATTTGTGGCTTTCGATCGGCAGGCGGCCGAGCCCGGCCATCTGCCACAGAAGCGAGGTGCTGCCTGCGACAGCGAATGCCACCTTGCCGGCAGTGATACGCCCGCGCGATGTCTCCAGCGCGGTGATACGGCCGCCGCCGCGGGCGATTCCGTCGACCTTGCAGTTCTGGATAATGTCCACGCCCAGTGCATCGGCGGCGCGGGCATAGCCCCAGGCCACCGCATCGTGCCGCGCGGTGCCAGCGCGTTTCTGCACGGCCGCGCCCATGATCGGGAAGCGAGCATCGGGCGCATAATTCAGATGAGGCACCGCGCGCTTCAGCTTGGACAGATCCCAGATTTCCGTATCCGGCGTGCCGGTCAGCCGCATCGTATTGTAGTTGCGTGCTGCCGCGTCGATGGCGCCAGGGCTGTGCAACAGCGCGATATGCGAGCGCTGCGAGAACATCACGTTGTAGTTCAGTTCATGGCTGAGGTTTTCCCAGAGCTGCAGCGAATGCTCGTAGAACTCGCGGTTGCCGGGTTGGGCATAGTTCGACCGTACGATCGTGGTGTTGCGCCCGGCATTGCCGCCGCCGATCCAGCCCTTCTCCAGAACGGCGATATTCCTCAACCCATGGGCCTTGGCCAGATAATAGGCGGTGGCAAGTCCGTGCAGCCCGCCACCGACGATGACCACGTCATAATGGGCCTTCGGTTCCGGGTCGCGCCACTGACGGCTCCAGCCCTTCTGGCCGGTCATCCCCTGCCAGAAGACATTCCATGCGGTGAAGCGGGTCATCTGATCAGCAGGTCTTGCGCAGATGCTTGCCGGGATGCCTGAAGATCTCGCCGAAGCCCTCCAGTTGATCCATGATACCCGCGCGGCGCAGACAGGACCAGAACTGCGCCTGGTTCGAGGTGATCACCGGCTTGCCGGTGATCCGCTCGATCTCGGCCACCGCGGGAAGCGACCGCACGCCACCGCAACTGAGAAAGATCGCATCGGCATCGGGCCGGTCGATCTCCAGCGCGAACTTCTTCCAGTATTCGGGCGTGACAAGTCCCATGTCCCAGCCGCTGGCGATATTGAGCCCCTGAATATCAAGGACCTCAAAACCGCGCTCGACCAGGAACTCGGCCTCGGCGGTGTTGATGTCGTCGAGATAGGGTGTGCCGACCACCAGTTTCTTGACGCCCAACTCGTTCAGTGCGTCGAGCACCCCCTGCACAAGGCACATCGGCTGCGCCCAGGGTGCGCCCTTCTTAATCTCGGCCATGACCCGGTCTTCGCCGATCACGATGGAACCCGAGGTGCAGCTGTAGCTGACCACATCCGGCCTCGCCTCGGGCTGGATGCGCGAGGCGGCGTCGGCCATATGCTCGATATGCCTGGCGAGGGTTTCGGTCGTCGTATGGTCGTCGGTTTTCAGCCGCGTGACGTAGACGGCAACGCCTTCCGGCGCCATGTCCCAAAAATCACCCTCTGCTGAAGGGTCGGTGGACATGAGGATGAAACCAAGCTTGGCGCGATGGAAGCGGCCCGCATCCATCTCGGGCGTGCGGGGCTTGGACGTGATGATCTGACCGGGCTGGAACATCAGAGAATGACCTCCTCAACGGATTTGGGATGACTTGTCAGCGGCTCCCAGCCGCTGTCGGTGATGATGAAACTGTCGCCGACCTGCGCACGGAATGTGTCGACCGAGACCGAGCCGTCGACCGCCAGCACCATACCTGGTTGGATCACGGTCTTGTCGCCGGTGACAAGCTGCGGCGCTTCCAGGAAGCTGAAGCCGGTCGCCCGGCCGCAACGGAACGGATACTCGAAACCCGCACCCTGAATGACCTCGGCATAGGCTGCATGGACGCTCTCGGCGGTGACACCGGGACGAAGCGCGTCCAAAGCGGCCTTCTGGCTGGCCAGCGCCACCTCATAGACCGCGACCTCATCGGCGGGCGCATTGCCGATCCAGAAGGTGCGGTCGAAACCCAGCTTGAATCGGTGGAAATTGGTCATGCCGCAAAAGCAGAGGAAGACCGGCTCGCCCCGTCGCATGATGCGGGTCGAGGCGCGGTGGTGGGTCTTGATGATGTCACTGCCCGAAGCCATGATCTGCAAGAAATGCGTGTTGGGCGACATGTCGGCATCGTCGTAATGCGCCGCCAGGAGTTCGGCTGCCTTGCGGGTACCGGCTTGCGAGGTGGCGATCGCCACCTCGAATTCCGGCACGCCATCGGCGATCGCCGCGCGCCCCGCCGCCATCATCGCGGTCGCAACCTGCCCGGCGTGACGCGCGAGTTGCAGTTCCTCGGCCGACTTGATCATCCGCATGTCGTTCAGGATCGGGGTAACGCTGGTGAGCCGTTCCGCGCCGACGAGTTCGTCCACATAGGCACGGACGAGTGGCGGCATATGGCCGGGCTCGATCCCGACCCTGACCGCGCCCTTGACGGCACCAGGCAGTTCCTCGCGCCATTCCTTGCCCATGCCGTCATTCCAAGGCGCGATCCGGTCCACCCGTGCCGCCGCTTTGGCTGAGTTCAGGTCGATCGTCGGGGTGATCAGAAGCGAAGGGCCATCCTTCGGCACGACAAGAATCGTCGGGCGGCCGAATTCCATGTGCAGATAGTCGTAGTAACCGGTCAGGTAGTAGACGTTATCGTCATCCGTGATCAGCGCAACATCGATGCCGGCCTGCGCCAGGCGGGTCTGAAAACGGGACAGTCTTTCGGTGAACATTTGGCATCCCCTCGCGAGTCCGGCCCTTTGCATCGCACGGCAGAAGGGTCGAAGTAATACCTCAGCCTAGGTCCGCCCCGGTGATTTCCAAAGTGACATCTGTTGCGGATTTATGATAACCAGGCGTTATGAAAAACTTTCGCCGCTCCCTGCCTCCGCTCGACTACCTCCTGTTTTTCGAGGCGGTCGCCCGGCATGGCAACTTCACCCGGGCCGCCGAAGAACTGAATGTCAGCCAAGCGGCGGTCAGCAAGCGGGTGAAGGTGCTGGAAGAGTGGCTGGGCCTGACGCTGGTGCATCGCAGAGGGCGCAATATCACCCTGTCACGCAACGGGAAAATGCTTGCCGCAAACGCGACTGAGGCTTTGGATTACCTGAGTTCCGGCTTGCAGCAGATCCGACGGGCACCGGCGGGCGAACGTCTTTCTCTGGCCGCGAATGTCGCCGTGGCGCAGTATTGGCTGACCCCGCGCATCAACGAATACCTGCTTGGATCGAACGCGGTGCCGGTGACGCTGACCGCATCGGACAAGGATGCTGACCTGTTCACGCTCGAGGTCGACGCCATATTCTTTTACGGGTCCGATATTCCCACAGGTTGGGATGGGACGTCGCTGTTCGAAGAGATCTGGCTGCCTGTCGCAGCGCCTTCTCTGGCCACGTCGATGCGCGGATTCGAGGATGCCATGCTTCTCGATTTCGATAAACTGACACCGAAATGGATCAACTGGGGCGACTTTGCCGAACTGACGGGCAATACCGAGATTGCGGCTGCCCCAAAAGTCAACCTTCGGTCTTACGGCAGCGCGCTCGACACCGCCCTGCGAGGCAAGGGTGTGGCGCTGGGCTGCCCCGCCGTGCTTCAATTCGAAATCGAAGCCGGTCGCCTCGTTGCCCTGGAGGATTACCAGCTCTGGACCGGGCGCAGCTATTTCGTGATCTGGCGCATGGGCAGTATGCGCGATCGAACCCGCGCATTACTGGGCGAGGTGGGTATCCGCATTTGAGGCGTAAAGGCGTCAGATGGCTTCCTTCACCGCGCTCAGGAACTGCTGCGTCCGCTCTTTCTTCGGATTGCCGAAGAGTTCGGCAGGCGGACCCTGTTCCTCGATCTTTCCGCCATAGAAGAAACAGACGCGGTCAGAGATGTCGCGGGCAAAGCCCATCTGGTGGGTAACCATCAGCATGGTCAGGTTGTGTTCGCTGACGAGTTTGCGGATGACGTTCGTGACCTCGCCGATCACCTCGGGGTCCAAAGCTGACGTCACCTCGTCAAACAACATGACCTTCGGGCGCATGGCCAGCGCCCGCGCAATCGCCACACGCTGCTGCTGGCCACCCGAAAGGCGTGAAGGATGCTGATCCTTCTTGCCGATCATGCCGACCATTTCCAGCAGCTCTTCGGAACGTTCCCGCGCTTCTGTCTTCGATAGGCCGAGTACCTGCACAGGCCCTTCCATGCAGTTCTCAAGCGCGGTCATATGCGGGAAAAGGTTGAAGTGCTGAAAGCACATGCCGATATCGGCGCGTCTTTTGCGCAGATGCTTCTGGCTGGCCGGGACCAACATGCCGTTTTTCGGCATATGGGTCAGCGGTTGGCCATCGACATAGATCACGCCACCGTTGATCTGTTCCAGCGTCATCAGCATGCGAAGCACGGTCGTCTTTCCGGAGCCCGAGGGGCCAATGATCGACACCATCTCGCCCGCCGCGATGTCGAGATCGAGTTCATCTAGAACCGTCAGTGCGCCGTAGGATTTCGTCACCTTGCGAAAACTCACCATCGGCGCCGGCGAGCCGGAGATTTCGAGCGGAAAAGCCGATACGTCGTTCATTGTCATAGTCCCAGTTTACGGCGGACATAGCTTTCGAACAGCCGGATCAGGCCAGCCGCCGGAAGCGAAACCGCGAGGAAGATGATGCCCACCAACGTGTAGGGCTCCAGATAGCGGTAGTTTTCCGAGCCGATGGCATTGGCGGCGTGGATAAGCTCGGCGACCCCGATCACCGATAGCATCGGCGTATCCTTGAAGATGCCGACAAGGTAGTTGCCCATGCCGGCCAGCGCCGGGGGAATGGCCTGCGGGATGATCACGCGCCGGTATTTCTGCGTCGTGGTCATGTTGAGCGCGGTCGCGGCCTCCCACTGCCCCTTGGCCACGCTTTCGATCCCGCCACGATAGACTTCGGATAGGTAGCAGGAATAGTGCAGACCAATCGCGATCATGCCCGAGGCCCAGGGGCTGAGGCGGATGCCGAACTGCGGGCCGACATAGAAGACGAAGAAGATCTGCAGGATCAGCGGGGTGGAGCGGATGAACTCGACGAATTCCCGCACGATTAGTGTCACCGGCCGGTACGGCGTACGCTGCGCCAGCGCCAGCCCGAGGCCAAGGACGACCGCGATTGCATATCCCGCCAGCGCTGCGATCAGCGTATTGCCGGTCGCGTGGATGAGGCGCGGAAGAACTTCCCAGGTGAAGTCCCATTTCCAGTCGAACATGTATCAGGCCTTCCCCAGTTTGCGCGCCATATGGCGCTCCAGCCATCGCATGAAGGGCGTCACCATGAACCGGGAGAGGATGTAGTAGATGATCAGCGCGACGCCAAAGGTCTGTGCCGACAAGTAGGTGGACGCATTGATCTGCCGCGCCTCGAACATCAGGTCCGCAACCGAGATGAGTGAAACGAGTGCCGTGCCCTTCAGAAGCTCGATCATCAGGTTGCCCCAGGGCGGCAGCATGTTCACCAGAGCCTGCGGCAGGATGATGCGGCGCATCCGCTTTGCCGGGCTCATGTTGATCGCAAGCGCGGCCTCCCACTGGCCCTTCGGGACCGACAGGATACCGCCTCGCACCAGTTCGGCGCCATAAGCACCGATATTCAAACCAACCGCCACATAACCCGCGGTGAATTTCTCGATCGACAGGCCAAAGAGCGGCAGTACGAAGAATATCCAGTAAAGTTGGACAACGAGGGACGTGCCGCGGAATACTTCAATATATGTGACCGCTGCGCCGCGCAAAACCGGATTGTGAGACAGCTTCAAAAGGCCCATGCACAGTGATACTGCGACGCCCAGAACGGCCGCGAGCAAGAACTGGGCGATGGTAATGCCTGTCCCGGACAGCAATCGCGGCCAGTAGAGGACAAGAAAGTCGAATGTGCTCATGGGTGCATTCTGTTGCAAACGTCTTGAGGGTCGCGACGACACCCCGTCGGGCGTCGCCGCGATTGATCAGCGGTTGGCGCAGACCCACTCTGTGGCCTCGCCTTGCGGTACGTTTACTTCAGTAACGCCGTATTCCTGAACCGCCGCAAGCATCTCTTCCGAGCCGACATATCCGGCCAGCGCTGCGTTGAACTCCTTCATGAAGTCCTCGTCCTCGAACCGGAAGCCGACCCCGACCCAGTTCTTGGTCCAGTCAGGCAGCGCGTTGGGATCGGTGATTTCGAACTTCCCGTCAGACTGCGCGGCAAAGTCCACTGCTTCAAAATACGTCAGTGCCGCAGCATCTGCGCGTCCAGATTTCATCGCTGCAAGTACCTCTGCCGGCCCGGGCAACTGCATGATCTGGGCGTCATCAAGGCCTTCTTTCCGCGCAGCTTCAACTGTGTTGGAGCCTGCGTACATCGCCAGAATGGTATCGCTCTGCGCGAGGACATCCTTATAATTGTTAAGATTTTTCGGATTCCCGGCAGACACCAAGAACGCATCGCCCGTGACTATGATCGGTTCGGAGAAGTTGATGTTCTCACAACGGCTGCCGAGGATGTATAGCCCGCCAGTGATGAGGTCGTAGCGGTTCGCCTGAAGCCCAGGGATAAGGCCGCCCCAATCGGTGACGGAGGTTTCGACGTCGGTGTAACCCATCTTGGCAAGAATACCGAGCGCGATTTCGTTCACGAAACCCTTGGGGTCCCCCTTCTCGTCCGGATACCCCCAAATCGGAATATTCGAGAAGCCGATGCGGATCGGCTCGCCCGCGGCGATCCGGTCGGTCAGCGGGCCGGCATTGGCCGAAAGCGCGCTGGACGCGAGCAAACCTCCGGCAATGAAGAGTGCCGTGGTCAATTTGGATGTCATGCTTTCCTCCCTAGTGATGCAGATACCGGATGCGGAAAACCCAGACGAAGCAAATGCAGCAGCCCCAAGTTCTGACCGCTTCAGCCATTCAGCCTTCCCCACTGATCTCCCACATGAGAGCTTATCCACTTGACGGGAGGCTTTTCGTCAAATTCCCGCGAAATACGATAAAAAGGGTTGCGCTTACCCGGTCGAATGATCGAAATGCAGCTATGGACGAAAAAGACTATGAAATCCTTCGCTTGGTGCAGTCCGATGCCCGTCTGACGGCCGAATCGCTGGGTTCGTCGATCGGGCTGTCGACGCCGGCCGTTCAGAAACGGCTCAAGCGCCTGCGCGAAACCGGGGTGATCGAGAAGGAAATCGCTGTTCTATCACCCACCAAACTCGGGCGCGAATTGACGGTCATTGTCGAGGTCATGCTGGAGCGGGAAAGCCGGATGCACCTCGATGCGTTCAAACGGAAGATGCGCAATGCACCCGCCGTACAGCAATGTTATTACACAACCGGCGAAGCCGATTTCATCGTGATCTTGGTGGTCAAGGACATCAAGGAATACGAGGCGTTCACCCAAGAGTATTTCTTTGACGAATCCAATGTCAGCCGCTTTACCTCCTCGATCGTAATGGATCGCGTGAAGGTGTCGCTCGACATCCTCTAGGTGTTCACTTAACCTTCTTGGCTGACGAAAGACATGAGGGTTTCCAGCGGCCGCCGCGCAATGTTTCGGCATCAGAGATGCGGCCGTTCGGTGTTGTAATGGGCGAGCCAGGCGTCGAGATCGGCCTGCAGCGCCTCGACGCTTTCGTAGAGGTTCTCGCGCATCTTCAGCCGGAAGAACACGTCCAGCACGGTGCCTTTGAAACGCTCGACAAAGCCCTACCATCCGTGGAGTTTGAGGGGCCAGGTCGAGCGGATGAACCGCGCGATCAAGGAAAGTGAAGCGGATCAGGAAACGATCCGGGGGGGGCGTTTCGTCGCTGAACATCAAACGCTTCCATTGCGACAGCCACGACCAGTTGCGGACGCACCTGGCAGATTTCATGGCCGCCTACAACTTCGTCAGGCGCTTCAAGACCCGCAACGGTCTCACGCCCTGCGAATACATCTGCAAGATCTGGACCTCAGAGCCGGATCGATTCACGCTCCACCCGATCCACCGGATGCCGGGGCTGACCACCTAGGTTTGTTTCGTACCCCGGCAGCATCTGCCACCGGGGATTTTGCAGTCAGGTGTCATCCGCCGATGACGGGCAGTTCCTGCGGCGCGCGCGTGGTGAGAAGTTCTGCCCCGCCTGATCGTATCACGATGTTTTCCTCATGGACCATCATCAGACCGGCCCCGTAGGACAGCGAAGGTTCCAGCGTCAGCACCATGCCGGCTTCGAGCACCGTTTCGTCAAAAGCAGCATGTGAAGGTTGTTCGGTCAGCTGAGTGCCGAGCCCATGACCGAGCCGCCCGATGTCACCGCCCGACTTGTACATCTCGGCGATCACTGCAGACATGGCGCGAAAGAGATCGGCGCAGCTATTGCCAGGTTTCGCCGCCGCTAGCCCAGCCTCGGTCGCACGCCAAAGCGTGTCATGCGCCCGGCGTGCCAGGTCGTCGGCCTTGCCGACGGCCCAGTTGCGGTCGAAGTCACAGAAATAGCCATCCCAGCTGCAGCCTGTGTCAAGCATCAGTACATCGCCCGCCTGCAGCGGTCGCCGCGAGGGGGGCGAGATGACATCGCTATAACCGCCGGGCTCGGACGCGCCGACCACATAGGGCGCGTCATCCGCCCCCTGAGCCAGCGCTTCGCGGCGGAAGGTGCGGAAGACCTCCTCGAGCGGCATGCCTTCAGCAATGACCTCTGGCACCCGGTCGAATGTGGCCGATCCGATCTCGCAGATGTAGCGCAGCTTTTCGATCTCGGCGGGGGATTTTACCATGCGCAGGCCCTGTACGAGTCGGGTTGCGTCTGCGATCCCCAGCCCCGGCAGGTTGGCCATCAGGCGTTCCCAGTCGCCAAGGGGCATCCGGAGCGAGGTTTCGTGCCCCTTCATCAGCCCGATCGTCTCACCCGCCTTCGCGAGCGGCGCGAGGAGATCGGTCAGAAGGCTGATACCGTCATCGCCGGGCTGCGGGGCGCTCCAGGTGCGGACATCATCCAGCCACGAACGCCGCATCAGGACGGCGCCAATCTCGGGGATCACCGCGATCGGCTTGCCGGCAGCAGGGACAAACAGAAACCATGGCCGCGTCGGGCTTTGCCAGAACAAGGTCTGAAAGCCCGAGAAATAGCGCACCTCCGGTTCCGTCATCAAAAGGAGCCCGGCGAGCCCTGCCTCTGCCATCCGTGCCTGCGCCTTTGCCGTCCGGGCGGCAAACTCCGCCTCGTGGAAACCGCGTTGGGGGGCGTCAGGCCGCATCGCGTCCCTCCATGATCATCCGGAAGATCGCCGGATCGGTCACACCTTCCGATCCGATCAGCAGCACGCGGGACTGCGCATCGAGCCCGAGCTTCGACGAAAGGCCCGTATCGGCCCGCGCCGCGATCAACGCGGCAAGGCCCGCGACGGCACTTTCGCCAGCCTCGATGGCCGGGTCGCCCGGCAGCGGCCGCGCGAGAAGCCGCACGGTGGGCGCGACGACGCTTTCGGGGATGGTCACGAAGTCGGACGCCTCCTCGGCCAGAATCTCCCATGCAAGTGGCGAGGGCTCGCCGCAGGACAGGCCAGCCATGAGGGTTTCTTCCTCGATCACCACTGAGGTGGGGGCTCCGGCCTTGGCGCTTTCATAGAGACAGGCGGCCAGTTCCGGCTCGACGATCACCACACGCGGCGCTTTGTCGCCCCAGTGCTGGCGCAGACCGGCGGCGACACCCGCCGCAAGACCGCCGACGCCGCCTTGCAGGAAGACATGAGTGGGCGCCTCGTCCAGCGCCTCGCAGATCTCGCGCGTCATCACGCCATAACCCGCCATCACGTCTCGCGGCGGTTGGGAATAGCCGGGCCAGGATGTATCGGAGACGACGAACCAGCCGTTTGCGTCCGCCTCGGCCTTGGCCAAATCGACCGAATCGTCATAGTCGCCGGCGATCCGGATCACCTCGGCGCCAAAATCGCGCATCGCCGCGGCACGACCCTCGCTGACCTCGGCATGAATGTAAATGCGGCAGGGCGCGCCAAAACGCTGGCATCCCCAGGCCAGCGAGCGACCGTGATTGCCGTCGGTCGCTGAAACAAGCGTGATCTGCGCGGCGGCGTCGCGGTACTTGCCCGCGCGGATGTCGGCGAGGCTGACGTCTTGACCGAGACGCTTCGATATCTCGCGCTGGAGCACGCGCAGGGCGGCGTAGGACCCGCCGAGCGCCTTGAAACTGCCCAGCCCGAAACGCGGCCCTTCGTGTTTATACAGGACGGCAGCCACGCCGATCCGTTGCGCCAGCGCCCTGAGCGAGACGAGCGGCGTTGGCATATAGCCGTCCCATGCCATGATCTCGGCCTGAGCCGTGGCAAAACCCCCGGGGCTCAGAACCCGGAGCGCGGCGTCTCCGGTCTTGCGGGCCGCCGCGACATGGGCAAGGCGGGCGGGGGGCAGAAGATCAGTCATCGGTCAGTCCTTTCGGGCAGGAAGACGGTCCCTGACAAGCGCCGCCCAGAAGGCGGCACCGATGGGCAGGAGCGCGTCGTTGAAATCGTAATCGGCGGCGTGAAGCGGCTGGCCGTGCGGTCCTTCTGTGCCGTTCCCCATGAGAAGGAAACAGCCGGGCACGGCGGCAGAGAAATGGGCGAAATCCTCGGAAAAGCTCATCGGCGGGCGGTTGCCATCGGTTTCCAGCCCCGCCGCCCTCGCGGCGCGGATGACCGCCTCGACCGGCCCGGGGGCGTTGATCGTCTCAATGAACTCCGTCTTGAAACTCATTGTCGCGCTGACGCCATGGGTCGCGGCAATGCCGGCCACGATCTGGCGCATGAAGCGTTCTACGGTCTGCCGGTCCTCGGGCAGGCGGGCGCGCACGTCCCCTTTGAGCGTCGCATGACCGGGCAGCACGTTGCGTTGTCCATCGGTCAAAAATTCCGTCACCGACACGACAGCGCCGGCACCCGGCGCCAGCTTGCGCGAGACGATGGTCTGCAATGCCAGCACCAACTCGGCCGCCACCGTGATCGCCTCCACACCGACATGCGGCATGGAGGCGTGGCCACCCTTGCCCTTGACCGCGATTTCAAACAGGCTTTCGGACGCGCAGATCTGGCCGGGCCGGGTTGAGATCTGCCCGACGGGCGCGCCCGGCAGGTTGTGGATCGCATAGACCTCTTCGACCGGGAATCTTTCCAACACGCCTTCGTCGATCATTGCGCGCGCGCCCAGCCCGTGCTCCTCGTTCGGCTGGAAGAGGAACACGACCGTGCCGTCGAAATTCTTGTCCCGGGCCAGTAGTTCCGCCGCGCCGAGCAGCATGGTCATATGACCGTCGTGGCCGCAGGCATGCATGACGCCCGGGCTTTCCGAGACATAGTCATGGTCGCTCTTCTCGGTTATCGGCAACGCATCCATGTCGGCCCTCAGACCGATGGCGTGGTTGCCGGGCCCGGCCTTGAGAATGCCGACGATGCCCACACCTTCATGCACTTCGATGCCAAGCCCGCGCAGATGCGCCGCGACCCTCGCCTTGGTGCGCTGTTCTTGAAAGCCCAGTTCAGGATCGCGGTGAAAGGCGTGCCTGAGCGCGACCAGTTCTTGATGATGATTGCCCATACGACTCTCCTTCGGATCGCCATTCCGAGACTAGAGCGTCGAGGCGACTATTGGCGTCGAAAACTCTCTTTTCCGCGATCAAAAACGTCGGCACAGGAGCTTTTCACAACACTATTTCAAAATCCTGAGCAATGATCATCGCTCGATATCATGACAGACACACCCGCTCACCGGTTCACGATAGCGCGGGCGGAAAACTCTGCCAGTTCTCCACGCCATATCTGTCGGCCGAGGCAGAAGGCCTGCCCGGCATCATCGCGAATAGTCTGCACCAGTTCTATCCCGGCCTGATACGGTGGCAGCCCCAGCATCGCCGCCTCGTCCGGCTGGATCGGGCACATTCGGATGACCACGTCTCCGGTGTGCGCCGCGATGCCGTACTGCTGCTCCAGCACCTGGGTTGTCGACTGCCGCAAGTCATGGTCCAAAAGGTCCGGGCATCTACTCGCGACGACGAACTCCGTCTCGATCAGGATCGGGTGGCCGTTGATACGAAACAAACGTGTATATTCGTGCAGTTCCTCCCCCATCGGGACCGAAAGCTCTGCCGAGAGCGCGCCATCCGCTCGGATCGAACGTTTGCGCAGGACCGTTATTTCGAGATCGGTGCCGGAGGCGCGCGCGTCTGCGGCGAAGCTGACGCGCTCGCTGATGTCGTAGCGGACCCGCCTGGGCGAGACGAAACGCCCCCTGCGGTCTTCGCTATAGGCCAACCCCTGGGCCTCGATCGCTTCCAGCGCCCGGCGCGCAGTCATCCGACTGACGCCATATTGCTCGGCCATCGCGCGTTCGGACGGCAACGCAGCGTGTTCCGACAGTATGCCCGCGACAATGTCACTCCGGATGCTTTCAACCATCTGGCGAAAGCGCGGGAGAGCAGCGTCTTTTCGTGATCGGTTCATGGGCACCCTGAGAAGCTTTCGTATTCTTACTATGCTCAGCAATGGACGCCAAGGCATACCTGGTATATACCAGACTCGAATCGATCCGAAGGATGTCCGCCGATGTTGAGCGACGCGCAGATTGAAGACCTGACCTTCAAGGTGGATTCGGGCCTCGGATCGCGCGCCCGGATCGGGGTGATCATCCTGCAAAGCGACCAGACCGCCGAGTACGAATTCTCGACCCTCCTGCGCCAGGACGGTGTGGCGCTCTACCACTCGCGCATCCCCAACGCGATGGAAGTGACGCCCGAGACGCTCCGCGCAATGGAGCAGGATCTGCCGGTGGCAGCCGCGCTGCTGCCCAGCGCGTTCGACTTCGACGTCATCGGCTATTGCTGCACTTCAGGCGCAACCATGATCGGCGAAGACCGGGTGGATGAGATCATCCGCCAGATCCATCCCGGTGCGAAGACCACCAACCCGCTGACCGCCTGCAAGGCCGCGCTTGCTGCCCTAGATGTGGGGCGCTTCGCGCTCGTCACGCCCTATGCGCCGTCCGTTACATCAGAGATGCAACAAAACCTGGCTGCTGCAGGATTCGAAACCCGTGCAGTGGCCTCGTTCAACCAATCCGATGACTTTACCGTCGCTCGGATCAGTTCGGACAGCATCCTTGACGCCATCCTTGCGGTCGGCCAGCGCGAGGCCTGCGAAGCGGTCTTCGTTTCCTGCACCAGCCTCAGGGTTCTGCCCGTGATTGCCGAAGCCGAGGCACAGCTCGGCAAGCCGGTGATCTCAAGCAATCAGGCCACGGCCTGGCATTTGATGCGGCTCGCCGGGCTAGAGGACCGGCCCGAAGGTGCGGGCCGACTTTTCCACCACTGAAATCACCCGACGCGGCAGGAGGTTCACCCATGTCGAAGCCCATCCCCAGCCATGCCCAAGTTGTCATCATCGGCGGTGGCATCCATGGCTGCTCCGTCGCCTACCATCTGGCGAAGGAAGGCTGGAAGGATATCGTGCTGCTGGAACGCAAGCAGCTGACCTGCGGCACCACATGGCATGCGGCCGGGCTGGTCGGGCAGTTGCAGGGCAGCCATGCAACGACCGCCTTCGCAAAATACGGGGTCGAACTATTGGAGGAGATCGAGGCCCAGACGGGCCAGAACCCGGGCTATCGGCGCTCGGGCTCCATCTCGGTCGCGATCAATGACGAGCGGCTGGCCGAACTGAAGCGGAAGGCCGATTTCGCCTCGCTCTTCGGGATCGAGGCAAGCTATTTGAGCACGCCCGAGATCGCGGAACGCTGGCCGCTAATGAACCCCGAAGGCGTCTTGGGCGGCATCTACATGCCCAGTGACGGATCGGCCAACCCGATTGACTTGACGAATGCGCTGGCCAAGGGCACGCGCATGCATGGCGCGCAGATATTTGAGCATGTCAAGGTCGAGGCGGTCGAGGTCGAAGGTGGTCGGGTGCGGGCTGTGCAGACCGAACAGGGCCGCATCACCGCCGACGTCGTGGTGAACTGCGGCGGCATGTGGGCGCGCGAGCTGGGCCGCCAGAACGGTGTGGGCGTACCGCTTCATGCCTGTGAACACTATTACCTCGTCACCGAACCGATTGCCGATCTTCCAAGCGACCTGCCGGTCCTGCGCTCCTATTGCGACGGAACCTACTGGAAGGAGGATGCAGGTAAGCTCCTCTTCGGCTTCGCGCATTTCCACCCCAAGGCCTGGGGTATGGACGGCATTCCCGAATCGTTCTGTTTCGACAGCCTTCCGTTCGTCGAGGAGGATGTGATGGATGTGCTGGAACTGGCGATGAACCGGGTGCCTGTCCTGCAGGATGTCGGCATCCGCACTTTCTTCAACGGGCCGGAAAGCTATTCCCACGATGGTCGCTTCACGCTGGGCGAGGCGCCGGACGTCAAGGGCTATTACATCCTGGCTGGGGTGAACTCCACCGGCATCCAGTCAGGCTCCGGTGCGGGCCGGGCGCTGGCACAGTGGATCATGAGGGGCCACCCGCCGATGGATCTCAGCGAGATGGACCCCAAGCGCTGCGAAGAGTTCCAGACCCGCGATCCCTATCTGCGCGAACGCTGCGCCGAAACGCTGGTGCTGACCTATGCGATGCACTGGCCGGGACGTCAGCGTGAGAGCGTGCGTAATCTGCGCCGGACGCCGTTCTATCACGCGATGAAGGCCCGCGGCGCCTGCTATGCCGAGGTGCAGGGATGGGAGCGCCCCGGCTGGTTCGCGCCCAAGGGTGTGGCGCCGCAATACGACTACAGCTTTGGCCGCCCCAGCTGGTTCCCCCATGCGCAGGCCGAACAGAAGGCCGCGCGCGAGGCGGTGGCGTTGTTCGACTATTCAATGCTGGGCAAGCTGATGGTCGAGGGCAAGGATGCCGAGGCCTTCCTGCAACGCGTCTGCACCAATGACATGGCGCTGCCCGTGGGCCGCGTCGCCTACACACTGATGCTGAACGAACGGGGCGGGATTGAAAGTGATGTGACCGTAGCGCGCCACGCCAAAGACGCCTTCATGGTGATGAGTTCGATCTCGAGCACACGGCGCGACTACCTGCATTTGCGCGACGCGCTGCGTCCGGGCGAGGAGGTGCGCCTGCGCGACGCCACGGCGGCCTATGGCGTGCTCTCCATCGCCGGGCCGAAATCGCGCGATCTGCTGGCGGCGGTCGCCGATACCGACGTCTCGAACGCGGCCTTCCCCTTCAACAGCCTGCAACATTTCCACATCGGCCACGCACCGGTCTTCGCCCAGCGGCTGTCCTACACGGGCGAGTTGGGCTGGGAGGTTTTCGTCACCCCCGATTTCGCCGAACATGTCTTCGACGTATTGATGGAGGCGGGCCAGAGTTTCGGGCTTCGGCTTGCCGGGGGCGAGGCGCTAAATGCGCTTCGCATCGAAAAGGGCTTCCTCCACTGGGGCCACGATATGGCCTACAGCGACGCGCCGCACCAGATGGGTCTTGGCTTCGCCTGCAAGCCGAACAAAGGAACCACGTTTGTCGGTCGTGACGCCTATCTTGATCGCAAAGCCGCCAACGAGGGGCCGTTCCTGTGCTTCATCAAGCTGGCGGACCCGGCGCCCATGCTGCATCACAATGAACCGGTCGTACGGAACGGCAGCGTTGCGGGTTATGTAACGGCCGGGGCATGGTCCAATGCTCAAGGGGCAGCGGTTGGCCTTTGCCTTCTATATCCGCCAACGGAACTCTCCGGCAGGCAGGCACTCATGGACGGCCAGTACTCTGTCTTGGTTGAAGGGCGGAAAATCTCTGCGGAGATCAGCCTCGCTCCGTTCTACGATCCTGCGAACGCAAGAATGCTCGCTTAAGTCAGAGCTCACGCTGGCCATGGCAGTAGCTCCTTGCCGCTTCAAAGACGCTGGGCCAGGTCGGGCGTCTTCGGCAAGTATGCGGGCGCGCTGCACATCGCTAAGACGCCGATCGTGACCGTCACGCGCAACCGCCAAGCGTGCATTCCCTGTACGCTCACATCGCTTCCCTGTTCGACCCCGGCGGTTACCCTGATCAGGCAATAGCAGTTCCGTGTTATCCCGCGAAGGGAGTCATCTCACAAACCATTGAAAAAACAACATTATCAGGGCTGAAATCGCCAGAATAGGCCCAGAATACGCCAAATTCCCTGCAAACAGGGAAATGCGGTGCGGGGAGCGGAAGACGGACGGGTCCGGGATGGTGACGGCAAATGCTGTCGCTGCAATCGGTCCGATCCCCGGTATGGTCGCAAGCACGCGACAGATCGAGTTGGTTTGATGGATCCGGCCCGGCCGGGCATCGATCCTCTCGATATGCCGGTTCAGGGCCTCCATTTGGCCCATGAAAGTATCCAAGGCAAAGCAGACATCTTCCGGCAGGTTTTCTCGTATCTCGTCCAGCTTCGCGACTAGCGCATCGACCCGGTGCCTGCCCTGCGCGACGACAACCCCGTGCTCGGCCAGATTCGCCTGGAACGCACAAGCCGCCATTGTTCGCTGCCGAACCAGAAGCCCTCGGGCTCGGTGCAGCATCGGAAATGCCTGATCTTCTTTCGATTTGATCGGGGCAAAGCGCATGCTGGGACGGGTCACAGCTTCGCAAATGGCAGCCGTATCCGTGGCATCATTCTTCGCGCCACGGCGCACGAAGGGTTTGACATAGCCTGAAGGGATTAGGCGTAAATCATGGCGAACCTCCAATAGTTGACGAGCCCAGTTGTGGGCGATCGCGCAGGCTTCGAGATAGTGCCGCAGCCCATGGTGTCGGAGGCGGCCAGCGACGCGGTGTGCGAGGCTGGCGGTCACTGTCGATCTTCGGAGCAGGTTTGGGTTGCGCAACCTGAAACCTGAGACGGCGATGACGATGAC
>NZ_JAOWLA010000060.1 GCF_025751575.1 Albidovulum sediminicola
TTAATGGGATGGACGTCTCTCCCACCAACGGCAACGCTGGTCGCGAGATGCGGCCAACATGGGAGGAGAAGATGGCGATTGCATTCATGGGTATCGATCTGGCGAAAAGTGTGTTCCAGTTGCATGGGGCGGATCATGAAGGTCGGATGCTGATCAGCAAGCGTTTGCGAAGGGATCAGCTTTTGCCGGAATTGGCAAAGTTGCAGCCTTGCGTGATCGGGATCGAGGCTTGCACAGGGGCCTTCTTCTGGCAGCGTCAGTTTGAGAAGCTCGGCCACACGGTCCGGATCATTGCGCCGCAATACGTGAAGCCCTTCGTCAAGCATCAGAAGAACGACCGAAACGATGCCGAGGCGATCTGCACCGCGATGTGCCAGCCGAACATGAAGTTTGTGCCGCCCAAGAACGAAGAACAGCAGGACATCCAGGCGCTTCACCGCGCCCGCACCCGCCTGGTGAACCATCGCACCGCACTTGTCAGCCAGATGCGCGGCCTCCTGTTGGACCGCGGGGTCGCCATCGGCGTCTCGATCAGCCGAGCTCGGCGCGCCATCCCAATGATTATTGCTGATCTTACGAACGGTCTGACGGGGATGACGCGCGAGATCATTGCCGAACTTTACGAGTTCCTTGGCCAGATTGATGTGCGGATCAAAACCTTCGACCGCCGCATTGAGGCGGTCTTCCGGTCAAACTCCACCTGCCAGCACATCGCGCGCATCTGCGGTGTTGGTCCCAAAACCGCAACGGCCGTGATTGCCGCAGTCGGCGACGGCGCCGAGTTCAAGAACGGCCGGCATCTGGCTGCCTGGATGGGCCTCGTCCCCAGGCAGCACTCAAGCGGGAACCGACAGATCCTGATGGGCATCAGTAAACGCGGGGATCAGCACCTGCGAACCTTGCTGGTGCACGGCGCCAGATCCGTCGTGCGGGTTGCCGCGGGCAAGACTGACGCGCTCAGTCGATGGATCAATGCGCTGCGCGAACGACGCGGCATCAACCGAACGATCGTCGCCGTGGCCAACAAGAACGCCCGGATCATCTGGGTGATGCTGCGAAAGGACATGGAATTCCAGCCCGCAACTTGAGGCTGGGATAAGGATTGCAAGGAGATCCAAGAAATGTGACCGACCGGCAAGATCCGGTGTGTGAGGAACCTGGCTTTTATAATGGCCCATCGAGGCCGACCACTTGTCGAGGCTCACCGCGCGGAATTCCCATTTAGGCGCACCGAAATCCGGTGACGCCGGATAGATGTTCGCAACCTGGGAAAAACGGTTAGATCGGCTCGACGAAACCCTTGCAACGGGAGAGACGTCCATAGATGTA
>NZ_JAOWLA010000061.1 GCF_025751575.1 Albidovulum sediminicola
TGACCTGCCACTGGTCTTTCATCCAGCCACGACCGGAGCCCGGTGGTTATTTACGCCTATTGGCGCGGGTTGAGCAATCGCCCGTCGCGCGGAGCTTTCATCTCGCGCAGCGGGACGGGCGATTGCGGTGGTCAGGTGCAGGGCGAACCCTGCAGGGGTTTGGTATCCGAGGGCCGAGTGGGGGCGCTCGGTGTTGTAGTCGGTCACCCAAGCCGCGATCAGATCGCGGGCATGGGCCAGGTTGCGAAACAGGGTTTCGTTGAGAAATTCGTCGCGCATCCTGCCATTGAAGCTTTCGACGAAGCCGTTCTGCATCGGCTTGCCCGGCGCGATGTAGTGCCATTCGATCCGGTTCTCGGCGCACCACTTCAGGATCGCGTTCGAGGTCAGCTCCGTTCCGTTGTCCGACACGATCATTCCCGGCTTGCCGCGACGTTCGATCAGCGCCGCCAGCTCCCGCGCAACGCGCCGGCCGGAGATCGACGTGTCCGGGATCGCGGCGAGGCATTCCCGCGTGACGTCATCGACGATGTTCAGCACCCGGAACCGCCGCCCGCACACAAACTGGTCGTGGACGAAGTCCAGTGACCAACGGGCATTTGCGCGCGCCTCGACCAAGATCGGGGCGCGTGTGCCGATGGCCTTACGCCGCGCGCGCCGCTTGCGGACGGTCAGCCCTTCCTCGCGGTAGAGCCGGTAGATCCGGTTGATGCCCGAGGGCTCGCCCTCCCGCCGGAGCAGGACGAAGAGCCGCCGGTAGCCGAACCGCCGACGCTCGTTGGCAAGCTCCCGCAATCGGCCGCGCAGTTCCGTGTCGGGCGCGCGTTGCGACCGATAGCGGATCGTCTTCCGATCCGCCCCGGCAATCTGGCACGCCCGTCGTTCCGACAGCCCGAACCGGGCCTTCAGATGCGCGACCGCCTCGCGCTTCACGACAGGCGTTACCACTTTTTTGAAACCAGCTCGCGCATCGCGGCCAGATCCAGCATCTGTTCCGCCAGGAGCTTCTTAAGCTTGGCGTTCTCCTCCTCGAGCGCCTTCAGCCGCTTCGCCTCGGAAACCGTCATGCCGCCATACTTGGCCTTCCAGTTGTAGAACGTCCCCTCCGACATGCCGTGCTTGCGGCATAGATCGGCGCAATTCGCGCCTGCCTCATGCTCGGCCAGAATGCCGATGATCTGCTCGTCGCTGTATCTCGTTCGCTTCATCGTCCGTCCCTTCGTTGGGTCGGACTCTAATCGCAGGTGGAGGAAAAATCCCGTGGCAGGTCA
>NZ_JAOWLA010000062.1 GCF_025751575.1 Albidovulum sediminicola
TACATCGACGGGTTCTACAATCCCGTCAGGCGGCATTCATCGCTCGGCTTCCAGAGCCCCATCGCCTTCGAGCGAAAAGCCCGGGAAGTGAGCTAAACGCTCTCCATAAAAGTCGGGCAAGTCCATGTGGCGCGCTGTCGATCACGAAGGCGAGGTCTTGGAAAGCTTCGTCACGAAGACGCGGGACAAGAAGGCTGCATTGAAATTCCTCAACAGAACAATGAAGAAGCATGGACGGGCCGACGTCGTCGTGACGGACAAGCTCCGGTCCTATGGTGCTGCTTTGAGGGATCTCGGCGCGGTCGACCGCCAGGAAACGGGGCGGTGGATGAACAACCGCTCGGAGAATTCGCACCTGCCATTCCGACGAAGGGAACGCGCCATGCCCCGCTTTCGGCGTATGCGAACGTTACCGAAGTTCGCCGCCGTCCACGCCTCCGTCTACAACCTCTTCAACACGAAACGCAGCCTCTCCAGCCGACACCTCTTCAAGGCCAACCGAGCCGCCGCTCTCACCGAGTGGCACGGTCTTTGCGCGGCATAAGGACAGGTCCGCTGTCCTTGTGGAGACTGGTTCGCATTTGTCTGCCAGCACCCCTGAACGACACCGGCCGCAAGATCGTCACCGTCGAGGACCCGGTCGAGTACAACCTGCCCGGCGTCCAGCAGGTCCAGGTGAACGAGACGATCGGCCTGACCTTCGCCCGAGTGTTGCGCGGGATCCTGCGTCACGATCCAAACGTCATCCTTGTGGGCGAGATCCGGGACGAGGAAACCGCCGAGATCGCCTGCCGCGCAGCCCAGGTCGGGCGCATGGTGCTCTCGACGCTCCACACCGGCTCGGCCGATGGCGCGGTCACCCGGCTGGTCGACCTCGGCGTACCCGAGTTCCTGGTGCGCGACACGCTGCGCGGCGTCCTAGCGCAGGACCTGAGGTCGTTCGATTGCTCGGATTGCGCGGGGGCGGGTTGCCGCGATTGCTCAGGGAGCGGTGTTGGGGGGCGGAGGGCAAAGGTGGAGTTGCGGGAGACGTTCTAGGCTCCAGACTCATTCTCATTCATAGCCAGAAGATGACGATCGCGGCGAGCAGGATGGCGGAAAAGAAGGTTTCTGGGCAGCGGTCGTATCGGGTGGCAACGCGGCGCCAGTCCTTGAGGCGGC
>NZ_JAOWLA010000063.1 GCF_025751575.1 Albidovulum sediminicola
TGTGCTGCCTTTTCAAACATTTGCGGCGCGCTTCCGGGAACGGCCAATTCGCTGCGGTTGAGCCGTGCGGGGGCCTGTTCGATCACGTGAAAGCTCATGGGACGGGTCCTTGGATGGGTTGGCGTGGGTAACGGGGGCCATTCAAGGGCGCAAGACGGCATTCATGTCAAGAAATTTTATTTCGCCCAGGGGTGTCGCACGGAAACTTTGTGATGTCGCTTTCAGCCCTCCTTGCGGGGGCCGGATCTGGGGTCGGGGCGGGGCTCCGGTCGGGTGTCGGGGCGCCGTTCTCCGGGCATCCGGGAGGCGTAGTAGAAGGCGATGGCCTGGGCGCGGCTGGCGACGCCGAGCTTGGCGAAGAGGTTGGAGAGGTGGAACTTCACGGTGTTTGCGGAGATGGCGAAATCGCGGGCGAGGTCCTTGTTGGTGAGGCCCTGGGAGAGGGCTTCGAGCAGCGCGCGTTCCTTGCGGGTGAGGCTGAGGATGGGGTCGGACTGGAGGGCGCGGATGTCGAGGAAGGGGAAGACCATCTGGCCCTGTGCGACGGAGAGGCAGGTTCTGAGCAGGTCATCGACGGGGGCGCTGCGGGCGGCGAAACCGGCGGCGCCGGCGAGCATGGCGAGGCGGGGCAGTTCGCCCTTGGGGTCGTCGCCGTAGACGACGAGGCGGGGCGGGCTGGGCTGTTCGCGCAGGACCTCGCAGAGTTTCTGGCCGCCGAGCGCGGGCAGGTTCCAGTCGATGACGCCGATGGCGACGGGGACGCGCATGACCATGCCGAGGAAGCCCTCGGCGGTGGAGGAGGTTGCGACGAGGGAGAATCGCGGATCGCGGTCGAAGATCTCGGACATGGCGGAGAGGACGAGGGGGTTGCTGTCGGCGAGGGCGACGGTGACGGGCGGGTTTGTGGTTCCAAGTTGTTGCATTTCTTGACCTTTTCGAGAAAAACCACCCATATTGGCGGGTCACCTGACGGTATACCTTGGCATTCCAACCTGAATGGGTGGGGAATTACCCGCCCATTTGAATACCCAA
>NZ_JAOWLA010000064.1 GCF_025751575.1 Albidovulum sediminicola
CCCGGGCGAAGATCGTCTTCAGCATCGTCGCCACCGCCGTGCGCTGCTGTGCCGGGGCATGGGCCAGGGCGTTGCGCATCCAGTGGATGCGGCACCGTTGGTGAGGGGCATTGAAGACGCGACGCGCGGCGACCCGGAGACCCTTTTGATCGTCCGCAATGACCAGCGTCCCCCCGCGCAGGCCCCGGCCAGCAAGGCTGCGCAGGACGTCGGTCCAGAATGTCTCCGCCTCCGGGGGGGGCGGTCGCAACGCCCAGAACCTCGCGTTTGCCGTCCTCGTTGACGGCCACCGCGAGTATCACCGCCTTGCTGATGATGCGCCCGCCCTCCCGGAGCTTGAGGTGCGCGGCGTCGAGCCAGAGGTAGGGCCACGCCCCTTCCAGCGGCCGGGACAGGAAGGCATCGACCCGTTCATCGATCTCCATGCACAACCGGCTGACCTGGCTCTTCGACATGCCAGCGGCGCCCAGGGTTTTCACCAGCCCATCGACCGAGCGGGTCGAGATGCCGTGGACGCAGGCCTCCTGGATCACCGCAACCAACGCCTTCCCGGCCGTCCGCCGGGGCTCCAGGAAGCCGGGGAATAGCTGCCCTTCCACGGGCTTCGGGACCTCGAGCGCGATCCGGCCGGCACGCGTAACCCAATCCCGGTCTCGGCAACCGGTCCGTTGGGCCTCCCGCATCGGCGCGCGCGCCTTTGGCCGCGCCGGTCCGCGCCTCAATCCCGGCCTCCATGATGCGCTCGGCCGCGAAGGCCAGCATCTCGCGCACGAGATCGCCATCGGCCTGCGTCTCAACCAGATCAATCAGCGCCATTCCTTCGCCGGTCATCGTCATCGCCGTCTCAGGTTTCAGGTTGCGCAACCCAAACCTGCTCCGAAGATCGACAGTGACCGCCAGCCTCGCACACCGCGTCGCTGGCCGCCTCCGACACCATGGGCTGCGGCACTATC
>NZ_JAOWLA010000065.1 GCF_025751575.1 Albidovulum sediminicola
CAGTATTGCGACCCACGGTCGGAATGGTGAACCAGGCCCGGCGCGGGGTTGCGAGCCACCAGAGCACGGCGCAGGGCTTCGACCGCCAGGTTGCGCTTCAGGCGATCACTCGTGGCCCAACCGACGACGCGCCGCGAGAAGAGGTCCAGAACGATGGCGAGGTAGAGCCAGCCCTCGGCCGTCCAGATGTAGGAGATGTCCGCCCCCCACTTTCTGTCCGGGCCGTCCGCCGTGAAGTCCTGCGCAACCAGATTGGGCGCGACCGGCCAGGCATGTTCACTGTCCGTCGTCCGTTTGAAGCGCCGTTTCTGCCGCGCGATCAACCGGTTCTCTCGCATCAGCCGCGCCGTGCGATGCCGCCCGATCTCGTGGCCCTCGTCGACGAGATCGCGGTGCATGCGCGGGCTGCCATAGGTGCCGTTCGACAGCGCGAAGGCGGTGCGGATATGGGCCAGATAGGACATGTCCTGCTGCTGACGGCGACAGGCCGGACGTTCCTGCCAGGCGAAGAAGCCGCTCTGGCTGACACCCAGAACACGGCACATCCGGCTGATCGGGAAGCTGGCCTTCTCTGCATCGATGAAGGCGAACTTCACCGATTTCCCTCCCTCGCGAAGAAGGCCGCGGCTTTTTTTAGGATGTCGCGCTCTTGCTTCAGGACCGCATTCTCTCGTCGCAGCCGCTTCAACTCCGCGTGCAGATCGAGCGTTGCCTCACTTGGCTCACAAACATCGCGCTCCCGGCTCAGCCACCGCGTCAGCGTCGATAACCCGACGCCCAGATCCTCCGCGATCTCACGCCGTGTCCGGCCGCTGGTCAGTGCCAACCGAACCGCTTCACGACGAAACTCCGGCGTCGGCCTGTTTCCGTTTCCCATAGAACACCTCCTGGTTCCTCAGTTGGTGCTCTCCACATTTTCCGGGCAAGTCCA
>NZ_JAOWLA010000066.1 GCF_025751575.1 Albidovulum sediminicola
GGTCGATGAGACGGTGATCGTCACCTCGACCGGCGCGCTGGCGCTGGCGAAGGTGCCCGCGTCCATGGTCGTGATCGGCGCGGGCGTGATCGGGCTGGAACTCGGCTCGGTCTACGCGCGGCTTGGCGCCAAGGTGACGGTGGTCGAATACCTCGACGTCATCACGCCGGGCATGGACGGCGAGGTGCAGAAAACCTTCCAGCGGCTCCTGAAGCGCCAGGGGCTCGACTTCGTCATGGGCGCCGCGGTGCAGAAGGCCGTGGCCGCCGACGGCCGTGCCAGCGTCACCTACAAGCTGCGCAAGGACGACAGCGAGGCCACGCTGGAGGCCGATTGTGTGCTGGTCGCGACGGGCCGCAAGCCCTACACCGCGGGCCTGGGACTGGAGGCGCTGGGGGCCCAGATGGAACCGCGCGGCCAGGTCAAGACCGACGCGCAGTGGCAGACGAACGTGCCGGGCCTTTACGCCATCGGCGACGCGGTCGCGGGCCCGATGCTCGCGCACAAGGCCGAGGACGAGGGCATGGCGCTGGCCGAGGTGCTGGCGGGCAAGCATGGGCATGTGAACTACGGCGTGATCCCGGGCGTGATCTACACCGCCCCCGAGGTCGCCAGCGTCGGCCAGACCGAGGAGCAGCTGAAGGAGGAGGGGCGCGCCTACAAGGTCGGCAAGTTCTCCTTCATGGGCAACGGGCGCGCCAAGGCGGTGTTCCAGGGCGACGGCTTCGTCAAGATCCTGGCCGACAAGGAGACCGACCGCGTCCTTGGCGCCCATATCATCGGCCCGGCGGCGGGCGAACTGATCCACGAAATCTGCGTGGGCATGGAATTCGGCGCCTCCGCCCAGGACATCGCGCTGACCTGCCACGCCCACCCCACCTTCTCGGAGGCCGTCCGCGAAGCCGC
>NZ_JAOWLA010000067.1 GCF_025751575.1 Albidovulum sediminicola
CTAGGCTCCAGACTCATTCTCATTCATAGCCAGAAGATGACGATCGCGGCGAGCAGGATGGCGGAAAAGAAGGTTTCTGGGCAGCGGTCGTATCGGGTGGCAACGCGGCGCCAGTCCTTGAGGCGGCCAAACATGATCTCGATGCGGTTGCGCCGTTTGTATCGCCGTTTATCGTATCGGACGGTCTTCTTGCGTTTCTTCCTCCCCGGGATGCAGGCGCGTATCCCCTTGTCTTTCAATGCTTCTCGGAACCAGTCTGCGTCATAGCTCCTGTCCGCAAGCATCCAATCTGCTGTCGGCAGGCTGCTCAGTAGCGCCGCTGCGCCGGTGTAATCGCTTACTTGCCCGGCAGACATGAAGAACCGGATCGGTCGCCCCTTCGCATCACTGACGGCATGCAGCTTGGTGTTCATGCCGCCCTTCGTTCGGCCTATCTGGCGCTCGCGCCCCCCTTTTTCACGCACAGGCTTGAGGCCGTGCGGTGCGCTTTCAAATAGGTCGCATCGATCATGATCGTCTTGTGTTCGGCGCTCTCACCGGCCAAGCCCATCATGATCCGGGCGAAGACCCCCGTTCGCGGCCTCTCTCGGACCGGTGGCGTTCAGCCACTCACCTCCAGCGCTTCCACCGATTGTAGAGAGTCTTTGCCGGACCGTATTCCCTGGGTGCGTCGCACCACCGCAAGCCGTTGCGATTGATAAAGATTATGCCACTCAACACACGCCGATCATCGACGCGGGGCTTGCCATGGCTCTTGGGCAGGAACGGCTTCAGACGCTTCATCTGCGCCTCCGACAGCCAGTATAGGTTGCTCATTAAACAGGTCTCCTTGCGGAGCCTGAATCATGCCAAAAGCCTGAAATCAATGGGTCGGGAGCCTAGAA
>NZ_JAOWLA010000068.1 GCF_025751575.1 Albidovulum sediminicola
CGACACCCGGCGCTACTTCGTCTCGGAAGCCAGCGTTTACAGGGTTCTGAAAGCGCAAGACCTGATTACCAGCCCGGCCTTCGTGGTGATCAAGGCCGCAGATGAGTTCCACGAGAAGACCACCAGACCGAACCAGCTCTGGCAGACTGACTTCACCTACCTGAAAGTCATCGGCTGGGGATGGTTCTACCTCTCGACCATCCTTGATGATTACAGCCGCTACGTCATCGCCTGGCGGCTCTGCACGACGATGAAGGCGTCGGATGTGACCGCGACGCTGGAAGATGCTCTGGTCGCCTCCGGCTGCAATCAGGCCACAGTCGCCCACCGGCCCCGTCTGCTCAGCGAGTTGCCAATGGATGCGCCACTGGTTCGAGCACCATTGGCGACGGCAGCAGTTACATCTCCGGCGACCTGGCCGACTGGCTTGCTGGCGAGGGCATGGATCACATCCGGGGCGCTCCCCGCCACCCTCAGACCCAGGGCAAGATCGAGCGCTGGCACCAGACCCTGAAGAACCGCATCCTGCTCGAGAACTATTACCTGCCCGGGGCTCTGGAAGCAGCGATCGGCGACTTCATCGACCACTACAACCATCAACGCTACCATGAGAGCCTGGGCAACCTCGCGCCCGTCGACGTCTATCTCGGCCGGGCTGAAGCCATCTTGAAAACACGAAAGGAGATCAAGGCCAAAACCATCGAGAAGCGCCGCTTGCTGCATCGCCAGACCGCAGCATAAACTGAAACCCAAACGAGCCAGGCCCTCCGTTCCAGATCAGCCACTCGTG
>NZ_JAOWLA010000069.1 GCF_025751575.1 Albidovulum sediminicola
CGCTCCGTCGTCATGGCCGAGCGGCGCGTGACGTGGAGTCGTGGCATCGCCATTCTCACCTACCGGGTATCGGCAGAGAGGCCAGACGTGCCGATCTTCAAGGCGCTCTGCGCCTCCGCATACCTTCGCGATAGCGACAGATGGGTGAGACTCTCCCACCAGCAAACGACAGGGATTTGAGGCGGGCCTCGCCTCTGCATCAATCGGGCCAGGCGTCCGGGTGCAGGGCATCGACCCGCGGCCGGCATCCGTCTTCAAATTGGGCGCTGACGAAAATCTTCACTTACACACGCGGGGACTAACCTGCGTCAGTGCGGCGAGGATCTGACACGGTTAGGTGAGACGTGCCCGCCGAATATTTGGCGGCACGTTTTTCCGAGTACCCGAGAAGCGTGTGGGCGTGTCGACCCCAAAAAGGTCGACACGTCGACGCGCTTCTTATTTCTCGGAGCGTCCAGGAAAGGACAATCCCAATGATTCCCGAACAGAACAAGACTGCCGAAAAGATGACCTCCGTGAAGGCCGCGTGGGACAAGGCGCCCGCTGGTCCGAAGAAGGACGCGGCGCTGAAGCACTATCAGGCAGCCGAGAAGGCCAACATGGCGCACAACGTCGCCGAGACCAACAAGGAACTCGATGCGGCGA
>NZ_JAOWLA010000006.1 GCF_025751575.1 Albidovulum sediminicola
CGAGGACCGCATCAAAGGTCGCCTGGCCCTCTTCCTGTGTCATGGCCTGCTGTGCGAGTGCCGGTGTGACGCACAGTAGCGACGAAACAAGCAGGGCAGGTAGTGGTTTCATTCGGTTCTTCACTGAATTTTTCCTTTGCATTGGAGTCTTCACTGGAGTTTTCCTCGCGGGATGACGATGGCTCTTGGCGGAGAGTTCTGTCTTCGCCGGGCAGGAGCGCACTGGCAGGGTCTGCACGGCGAAGTCTCTCCGTTTACTGCTTCGTCATCTGCCCGACGTGGAAGTAGTCGAACAGCGACCGGGCGACCTCGGCAATTGCCCGATCCCTGTCCGTCTCGGATGTCTCGCTGCTCTTGGTGAACACGGCGATTGCAAACCGACGACCGTCGGGGAGAGTGATATAGCCGACGTCGTTGGCCACTCCCCCGATGGTTCCGGTCTTGTTCGCCACGGGCGTTCCCTTGGGCAGCAGCCCCTTGAGCCGACCAGCGCCGGTGCGCGTGCGCGACATGACGTCAATCAGGAAGTCGCGGCTCTCGGCGCTCGTCGCCGTGCCATTGTCGATGGCAAGCAGGAGTTGCAGCATCGCAAGGGGCGTTGCTTGGTCGCGGGGATCCGCCTCGAAGTCCAGATTGCGGTCACCCATGATCGTCAGGAGCTCCGGCCGGGTCACAAAGGCCTCCGCGGCGACTTTCATCGTGGCTGGTCCCGGCAGGCCATAGAATTCCCCGATGATCTCGCCAGTCGTCCGATCGACCCTGAAATCGGTGATCCCGAGCCTGCGCAGATATTCGGTTACTGCCGCGGGTCCGCCGGCCAGTCCCATCGAGATGTCGGTCGCCGTGTTGTCGCTCTCCGTGATCATGATCTCGATCAGGTTCGCCACCGAAAGCTGGACCCCGGGGTGCACGAATGTGTCGCTCAGCGCCGCATCCCCGATCATCATCATGTCGGGTGTGACGTCGACCATCTGGTCGAGGCTGAGTTCCCCCCTGCCCACGCGATCCAGTACGGCCGCCGCGATCGCAACCTTGTAGGTGCTGGCCATGACGAAGGCCTCATCGCCATTGAACGCGATGACGTCGTCGCCGCCGATTTCCTGCGCCGCGAAGCCGATGCGCCCCGCAAGCTTCGTCGCGACCCGCTCGATCGCGGCTCCGACGGCCTGTCCTTCCTGTGTCTGGGCGTATGCCGGGCCGAAGGTCACCGATGAAACAGTCATCAGCCCGGCAACAAGTATTGCTGCCAAAAGAGATTTTTTGGCTTTTACGGTGTTCTCTTTCGACATTTCCTGGCTCCAACTATTTCCGAGATCGCCAGAGCCGCGTGGCCATCGCCTGAGTCTCATGGTTTGCTGCTAGTAATTTAGCATGCCAGCGGCGCACCCTGTTTGCAGCTCATGCCACCTGTGTCAGAAACATGTCCTAGAAGGTTAACCTGATGGCGTTGAGGGAGCAGCACTAATGAGCAGGAAATCTGGCCCGAGGTTCACGCGCGGAATGTTGATTTTGTCACCGTTCGCAAAGGCCTTCACCTCGCGGGGCGGCGATATTGACGCGCTCCTGGTCCGAAACGGTATTCCCGTCGGCGCGCTGAACGACCCTGCGATGCTGGTTGACGCGTCCGCCTGTTATTCCGCCATGGAGGAAATGGCGGAAATTCTCGGCGATCCGTATTTTGGCGCAAAGGTGGCAATCGAAACAGCGAGGAAAGGAACGCCGGCGTTCCGGGATTCGGCGACCAATGCTCGCAACTTCGGAGATTTTCTGTCCCGGGTTGTGGTGGAAGTCTCAAAGCAGGTTGATAACGTGCGGTACTCCATTTCCATCACGCCCGACATTGTAACCTTCGAAATTCACCGCACCGTCAAGGTTACTAAGCCGTCGACACAGTTGGATGCAGTCGGCGTCGCACTTTATGTGACTTTGATTAAGAAGGGGATCGGAGAAACCTTCGACACCAAAGAAATCCTGATCACTGTTCCGACTACCGAGGGGCTTCCGCCGGGTTTTCTTCCGAAACAGGCGCTCATCACATCCCCGATCGACGGAATGCGGATTTCATTTCCGCCGCACTGGCTTTGGGCACCATTCTCGCTGGACTGGGACCTGGTGAAGGCGTCACGAGGGGAGTTTGCCACAGATGGCGCCAGCGAAGCGACCCTTTCCTATCTTCGCGACATGCTGCGGGACAACATCGCTTATCAGGATCTGACACTGGACGACTTTGCCTCGATCTGCCGCGTGCATCCACGCCGCATCCAGCGCATCCTGTGGGCACAGGGCACCTCCTACAGTCAGCTGAAGGACGACGCGCGCCAGAGCGTCACCGAAGACCTCTTGTCGAACACGACCCTGCCCGTTGCGCAAATCGCACTGCAGGTAGGTCTCTCCGGCCCAGCCGCCCTTGACCGTGCATTCAGGCGATGGACCGGCAGGACGCCGACACAATTCAGGGCAGAATCGAAACCCGAACAGGTTTGACCTGCCCCCCGCGAAATCTCTCACGGTGATGTAGAGTCTGCGCCGACCTGCTCCGCGCCCCAATCCTGGACCGCCGGAAGCTGGAATCTTCCGGCACTTTCACGATGGCGAGCTGGCTGCGCCATCGGGGAAATGGTGGTGTCATTTGTGGACGGCTCCGGTTTTGCAAGGGTTTTCTTGAGCGACGTGGATCGAAGCAGGTTGCGGTCATTTGTCCGGCCTTTGTGCGCGGTGTTTCCGACCGCTGGCCCTGATGAAGTCCGCGTGCAGGGTTCCTATCAGACAGGCGGGCTCGGATGAGAAGGGCGGTGAGAAAGTCGGCCACGGTAGCGGCGGGATAAGCCTGCTGCGGGCGGCGTAAAAGTCGTCCACCTTTGCCTTCCTTTTTGACGGAGGGAGGGCGGGAGGATCTTCACCGTGGACTTGTATCGAAAGGTTCGCTTGGCCTGTGCCGAAGGCATGAGCCAGCGGGAGGCCGCCCGGCATTTCGGGATATCCCGGGATAGTGTGCGGAAGATGTTGGCGTTTTCCGTGCCGCCCGGTTAGCCGCGCCGGTGATAACAAAACTCCACCATGATTACCCATTTGGTTTCCTGAGAGGCGGGGGCCAACTTGTCTGCCAACTCGGCAACCCGAGGTCGCCACGCTTAAGGCAAATCAATCCGAAGCAAAGACAGAGATTGCCTCATCAACGCCCCTCATTAGCGTGCGAGGTTTTCGCGACTTCTTGCCCTCCGAACATTGGCGAAGTACAGCGTTCCGGGCTGAACTAGATGAACACCGCGCGTGCAGCAGAGATAAACTCCGTAGTCGAAGTGGTTCGTCGTGTTATCTCGCCCATTCTGAGCACGAATGTTAGGGTCGAGGGTCGGCCCTCGATAGGCACCACGCTGCTTGCCGTCGATGAAGACAGTTAATTGGCCATCGGCGCCATTGGACCAATTCGCAAAGACTTCAATATGCCGCCAGCGCCCTTTGAAGTCTCGCATCGGCATCAAGTTAATCTCGGCTACGGCGGCGCAGTCATGCTGTCCCGTGGTTTTTTGAAGGCGTAGGATCAGTTGGTTTCCGCTTCCCGCGCGTGAGTTGTGCGCGATGCTGGCATGGGGACAGTCGAAACCTTTCCATTGTGCAAAGATATAACCGCCACCGGTTTGCTGCGTATAGGTCGGGAAATCAGTGGGGATCAGCATGTCCCAAGCGTACCAAGCCTGATCAGGTTGGGAGAAATTGCCACGACCTCCAGACGCAAGCTCGCGAAGCATGGAACGTACAGATCCGTAAGAGCAGTCTCCTTGTCCAGACCCATCCGAGTAGGTGCCCGTCAAGCAGTCTCCACCATAAATGGAAAATGCATGGATACGCTTTGCGACGATACCTTCGATGTTGTGGCGAAGAATTTTGTAGGAGCCCGGCAGATTGGAGTCGTTCTCCCGAAATCGAGCGAAATCCCAGCGATCGCCAAAGGCCGGCGAAACTCCGACCGTCAAGGTTATCATAAGAAAATAAAGAATCTGACGCATTATCACCTTCCTCTGCTGATGTAATCAATCGGTGCTTTTTAAGCGCGATCGGATGAGCCTTGGGCTTTCGCACGAATGGGACGCGGTTGTGTTTTCCGAAAGACGAGCATCGCCTATCACGTCTGTTGGGCTCATTCTTGGATCTTGCGACCAAGCCGTTAATCTCCTTGCGGATCGGTCTTGCTACAGGACAGATCCGTTTTATTCAGACCTTCTCGGAGCGAGTTTCAGCCCCCCAATCATTATGGCAAGTCCCATTTCCGCCCTTAGAGTTTAGAATGTCCCTTCAAGTTATGCTGGCTACTCGGCCGCCATGCCTGCGCCAGACATGCTCAGCCGCTTGACATAGGACTTGAACTCGCCCGGCGAAGTAAAGCAGCGAAGGCCTGCCGCGCTGGCCATGGAGATCAGCTCAGCGCTTTCTCCCAACAGCACAGCCACAGGCTCCGTCAATTCGGCCTGGACTCCATTGGGCCAGACCAGATCGAGGATTGCGCGCTGTTCTCCCGTTTCGGGGTCCACGTGGTCGAGAGCCATCTCACCTCGTGCGAAGCCTTGCTCAACCACCCAATCGTTTAGCGCTTCAAGCTCGCTTGCTTCATCTTCACTGGCGATCCCGCCGAGCAGGACCCGGTCCGTGATCCTGGCCGCGCGTGCGCCGTCGAGAAGTGACGTTTCGTCATGCAGAAGCGAGGCGAGGCAAGCGTTGGCGGCATCCGCCAGGAGATCTTTGCGCGCTTCCATGAAGTCGCGGTAGTTTTCGATACGCCATAGCGCCGGGTCTTCCGGGATCCACTGCGACCTCAGCGCGCCTGGGTGGGCTGCTTCGATCGTCGGGAAATAGTCCTCGGGCCTGCGGTCGGAGATCGCGAGGTTTGTATCCTTGGTCAGGAAGCAGAAGTTCGCCAGCGCGTTCACCTCGGCACGTGCGTAGCTGGCCTCGTAGAGGCGCGCGCGTGGGAAGATGTGGTGAACTTCGAGGCGGCTCATTCTTCCCAGCAAGTTGTTCTTCAACGGCAGCCCTGTTCCCCAGTCACGCGCCTCCGTCACCCGTGCCGCACAAGTATCTCGATGGCTTCCGCGGCGGCCAAGTGGCTCGTGGACACTTGGGATTACCCTGAGGTTCTGCCGAGCGACGTAATTCAGCGGGCGCCCAACCGCGAACTGCGGACCAGCCTGGCTGAATCATCAGGTGGATTGCCAGTCTGCGGCCGTAGAGCGTGTATGAACCCTCTTCCTTTCGGGTTCTCTGGATCGGATTGCCCTGCCACAGATCATTGAACGCGGCGAGCGTGCTTTGCCGGTTGTCCCGAGACATCGCGTAGCCCCCCAGGAACTGTCCGCCTTCATCCGAAAAGATACCAAGAGAAGGGATTCCCTCGGCGTACTTGCGGGCTAAACCTGCGAAAGTGGGTTCCGTCACGATGCGTCCGGGCGACGGCGGCGCAGTCGGCTCAACTCCAAGAGCCTTCAGATCCGCCTCCGCGGCCGTGCGGTTCTGCCCCTTGGACTTCTTGGCTTCCGAAAGGATAGATTCACGCTGGCCCTTCCACAGCGCATGCTTGATCTCCCAGGATGCATAATCCAGGTTCCAGGCTTTTTGTGCCTCTTGCTCGAAGGCCCGAAGACCGGCCATGAGAGCCGCATCACAGGAAGACTTCCGCTCTCCCGACTTGGCGATGGTCATGGCGTACAACGAAACCGGACGCGACCCGCCGAGCGTCTCGACATCAACAAAACCCTGCATTGCAAGCGATGCAATCGAAAGCGCAGATGCCGCCGGCAAGGCGACCGGCGCGCCGGTCTTGCCCTGCACCGCCTTCACTGCCTGCCGCAGCGGCCCAAGAGCCGCCACAGGATACTCCGCACCGGGTCTCAATTCCCGCAGAAGAGGCTGGGGAGCTTCCGCAGCAAATGGGACTTCTAGTGCCACGATGCGTTCGGGCACCATCTTCACGGCTACGCCTCCGCCTTGGTCAGGAAATCGTTCCAATCACTGCCTTCAGGAGCGGGCAGCAGAGATACATCCCAGCCCAATGCAGCAGCGCGAAATGCCAGTTTGTTGCCAGCGCCGCGTCCAGCGTTGTCTCCATCGCTCGCCACGATCAGCCGACCAGGTCGCCTAGGCAGGCGCAGCCCGACCAAACCGGAGGTCGAGAGGGCAGCCCAGATAGCTGCAGGCCCTGTCAGCAACCCGCTGGCTAGGCTGAGCGCAGTCTCAATGCCCTCCGCCACGACCACAGGGGCCTCCGCACAGCTGAGCTCGACGTGACCGCCGCCGCACGCACCCAGCATCAGCTTCTTGGTTCCGTTCGGCAGATCTGCATTCCCCAAGCCGTCCTGCCGAAGGTAAGTGCGGTGGATCGCAAAGTGATCGCCCCCGTCCACACGCGCGATCATCGCGGGCAGGTGGCGGGCCGTCGGGCCGTGCCAGCACTTCGGGTGGTACCGCAAAGTTTCAGGTAGCGAAGCGGTGATCCCACGGTGACGCAGGTACAGGTCCGCCACAGATCCCTGAATAGGCAGAGCCTCTTGCCAGATCGCTTTTGCACGCTCCGCGTTCTTTGCAAATTCGAGGAGGCGGCCTTTTGCGAAGCGCTCCACTCCTGTCGCCACGTTCTGCATTCCTCTTGCTGCTCGGCGCCGGCGTGAACGCTGTCAAATCCAGGATTCGATTGGATTCTGGGGAGTGAGGCATTTTGTTCCCCGGGCGTTCCCCGGAGCATGAGCGGCTCCTCGAGGTAACACACCCTATGTTTGGTCAAGTTTCTGTTTTTATTGGATATTTTTGGCTCCGGCGGTAGGGATCGAACCTACGACCAATTGATTAACAGTCAACTGCTCTACCGCTGAGCTACGCCGGAACACGGGGGGCGATATAGCAAGCGATACTGGGGGCGTCCAGAGGGATTTGTCACAAAAATCGTAATCTCTCACATGCGACGGTAGATGGTGCCGGGTCCGGGGGTGCCGTTCCGGGAAATCTGGTTTCTGTCTTCGAGATCAAGGAGATGGGCAAGGACGTTGCGGGTGGCCGCGCCCATGAGGGCGGCGGGCGTGTCGGTGTAGATGCGGCGTGCGAGGGCGTCGGCGTCGGCTGCGCCGGCCTCAAGTGCCGCCAGGATCTGGGACTCGCGTTCGCGCCGGTGGTTGGTGAGGAAGGCTATGCGGTCGGCTGGGTCCTCGACCGGGTCGCCATGGCCGGGGTGTAGCCGGCTGGCGCCGAGCGCCGCCAGCCGGGCAAGGCTCTCCATATAGGCCCCCATGTCCCCGTCGGGCGGCGAGACCAGCGAACTGGCCCAGCCCATCACGTGATCCCCGGAAAAAATGCGGTCGCCCCAGGCGAAGCAGAGGTGATTGCCCAGATGTCCGGGCGTATGGACGGCCTGCAGTGACCATCCCTCACCGGAGACGATTGCGCCGTCCACCAAGGCCTCGTCCGGGCTGAAGTCGAGGTCGATACCCTCGCCGCCGCCGAAGGTGCCCTGTCGCGCCAGTTCCTCCATTCGTGCGCTGCGCCCGGCGAAGGCGCCTCCGAAGGCCAGGACCGGCGCCCCCGTGGCTTCGGAGAGCGGGCGGGCTAGCGGAGAGTGGTCGAGGTGGCTGTGGGTGACGAAAATATGGCTGACGGTTTCACCGGGCGCCAGCGCGGCCAAGATGGCGTCCAGATGGGCGGGCAGGGCTGGGCCGGGGTCGATCACGGCGACACGGCCTTCGCCAAGGATATAGGTGTTGGTGCCGGTGAAGGTCATCGGGGCAGGATTCGGCGCACGCAGAAGCCGAAGCCCCGGTTCCAGCGGGATCGGTCCCCCGGTCGCATCCTGCATCTTACGCTTCCTTCCCTGCCGTCGCGCCGCTAGGGTCCGACCATGCCAAATACGCCGATCTCTGCAAGTCTGAAAAGGATCCTGCCGCGCGGGCTTTACGGCCGCGCAGCGCTGATCCTGATCCTGCCGGTGGTGGTGGTCCAGCTGGTCGTTTCCGTCGCCTTCCTTCAGCGCCATTTCGAAGGCGTGACCCGGCAAATGACCCAGAACATCGTGCTGGAGATCGACCTGCTGAGCGATGCGATCGAGAGCGCCCCGCCCGGGGCGGTGCAGGAGGCCGCCTTGGCAGTGGCGGGGCCGCTTGCCCTGGACCTCGACTGGGCGGACCGGCCGGAAAGCGATCGCAGGATCTTCTACGACCTGTCGGGGCGTGTGGTGATCTCGACCTTGCGCGAAAACGTTCCCGGGGTCGGGCCCGTGGACCTTTCGGACCTGGGCCGCGTGCGGCTTGCGCTGTCGACCTCGGCGGGGCCGGTCGAGGTCGCCTTTGACCGGCGGCGCGTCTCGGCCTCCAATCCCCACCAGCTTCTGGTGCTGATGATGGTGACGGGGCTCTTGATGACGCTGGTCGCCTTCGTTTTCCTACGCAACCAGCTGCGTCCGATCCGCCGGATGGCGATCGCGGCCGAGGCCTTCGGGAAGGGCAGGGTGCTTCCCTACCGCCCGTCCGGTGCGACGGAGGTTCGGGCGGCGGGGCATGCGTTCCTGCATATGCGCGAACGGATCGAGCGGCAGCGTGAGCAGCGCACGCTGATGCTGAGCGGCGTCAGTCACGACCTCAGAACCCCGCTGACACGGCTCAAGCTGGGCCTGTCGATGCTTCCCGACGATGACGAGACGCGCGCGATGCAGCGCGATGTCGATGACATGCAGGTTCTGACCGACGCGTTTCTCGCCTTCGTGCGCGGTGTTTCCTCCGATGAGGAGAGCGCGCCTTGCGACCCGGCTGAGCTTGCCGCGACGGCGGTTGCCGATTTCCGGCGCACGGGTGCCGAGGTCGATCTGACCGGCGCGGCGGCCGGCCCGCCGGTCACGCTGCGCGCGCACGCCGTCCGGCGCGCGCTCGACAACCTGATCGGAAATGCCGTGCGCTACGGGCGCAGGGCCGAGGTTTCAGTTCTCAGGGCCGGTGGGCGGATCGTGTTCCGGGTGGAGGACGACGGGCCGGGCATCCCCGAAGCGCGCCGCGAGGAGGCGCAAAGGCCGTTCACCCGTCTGGACCCCGCGCGCAACCAGGATCGAGGGTCGGGCGCGGGCCTTGGCCTCGCGATTGCGGCCGACATCGCCCGCAGTCACGGCGGCCAGTTGCGGTTGAGCGATAGCGAAAGGCTGGGCGGCCTGTCTGCCGAAATCGTCCTGCCTGAGGGACGTTAGACGGATGGGCCCTTGGTGGTCTCCAAGACAGCCAGAACGGCGTAGAATAGCCTACTGCGCACCCGGCGCCTGCACGGCAAAATGAAGCTCGAAGCGCACGGTTCCCTTGCCGACGCTTCGGGCAAGCGGCACGCCCATCGCCTTGGCCAGCGCCTCGATGATCGACAGCCCAAGGCCAAGCCCGGAAGATCCCTGGCCACGGTCGAAGCGCCCCTCGGGCAGGCTGTCGTTCCGGGTCGGGTTGTCGATGGTCAGCATCCCGTCGGGGGCCAGTCGCAAGCGTACCGCGCCGGAGCCATGCTCCAGCGCGTTTTCGATCAGGTTGCGCAAAAGGATCGCGAGGGCATCGGGATCAGCCGCCACCATCAGCTGTTCAAGGTCGCTGTCATCGAAGCGGATCGGATGCCGTGCGCCGGGGCGAAACTCGTCGATCAGTAGCCGGAGAACCCGGACCAGATCGCAGGGCCCACGGCCAAAGCCCACGCCCGCCTCCAGCCGCGAAAGTTGCAGCAGGCGTTCCAGCCGGCGGGTCAGCGCATCGACCGTTGTCACCGCGGCGGCGGCATCTGCATCAGCCGAAAGCTCCAGCCGGCTGCGCAGCGCGGCCAACGGCGTGCGCAACTCATGGGCGGCATTCGCGATGAAGTCCCGTTCCGACTGCCGCAGGGCCCCGATCCGGGCAAGATAGCCGTTGAAGGCCTCCGCCAGAGGACGCAATTCGCGCGGCAGACCTTCGGCCGTGACGGGGGAGAGATCGTCCGGGCCGCGTCCCGATACGGACTCGGCAAGACGGGCCACCGGCGCTGTCGCCTCCGCCACGGTGCGGCGCAGGCCCCAGACCAGGAGCACCATCAGCGGCACGGCGAAGATCAGAAACGCGGAGGCCGCCTCCAGCGTTTCTTCGCGGCGCAATCTGGTCGAATGCGCGGCCTCGATCACCGCGCCCTCGGCGGTGCGCCGCAGGATGCGCCACCCCGGCGCGTCGTGGAACCCATCGCCCGACAGGGCAGGCCAAGGGGCGGGGGATTCGTCCTGGTTCGAAGGCAAGATGCGCAGCACGCTTTCGCCGTCGTTCGTCTGCACGCCCAGGGTGCGGGGAATCTTGTCCCCGTGGTCGGTGTCGAGGTGAAGCACGGTGGTCTCGACAAGGGCGCGGAGTTCCTCGTCGAACATCTCCGTCATTTCCTGGTCGAGCACATAGGCGGATAGAAGGATCGTCGCGAGCCACCCCCCCAACACCAGGCCGAGCACCCGGCCCGTCAGTCTTGCGCGCAGCGACCGGGGGCGCGAGGCTTCGGTCATGGCAGCACATAGCCGAGGCCCCGGCGGGTCTCGATCACCGAAGGGCCAAGCTTGGTGCGCAGGCGCGACACATAGACCTCGACCGCGTTGCCCTCGATCACGGCATCGAAGGTGCCCAGCAGTTCTTCCAGCGCCGCTTTCGGCACGATCCGTCCCCGCGCGCCAAGAAGCGCGTCGAACAGCGCCCATTCCCGTGCGGTCAGCCGAATCTCCGCCCCGTCGCGCCAGATCCGCGCGGCCGCGCGATCCACTTCCAGCCCGGCGACGGTGATGCGCGTTTCCGGCAGGCCCTGCCCCCGCCGCGCCTGTGCGCGGATGCGGGCGGAAAGCTCGCTCAGGTCGAAGGGCTTGACGACATAATCGTCTGCCCCCGCGTCCAGCCCGGCGATCCGGTCGCTGACCTGGTCGCGCGCGGTGGCGATCACCACGGGGGTCCGGTCTCCGGCCCGGCGGCGTGCCTTCAGCACGTCGAGCCCGGAGCCGTCGGGCAGGCCAAGGTCGAGGATCACGCAAGCGTAATTCGCGACCGCCATCGCCTCCTCTGCCGTTGCCGCGTCGGGGGCATGGTCGACGGAATGCCCCTCGGCCCTGAGAAATCTCAGGACCGTCTGGGCAAGTTCATCCGTGTCTTCCACCAGCAGCAGGCGCATGCCTCTCTTGTAGCCTGCCGCGTCAGGTGGCGCGAGGGGCAGTTTCCGCGCGCGCTGTAAGGTTGGCGCAATGTTAGGCTGCGATGGGAACCGCGCAGGCCCGGCCGGGGCGTTGCGCCGGCCGCATGACCAGTGCCCGCAGCGATCCCGATGTCAGGGGCTGTTTCGTACCCAGGAAAGCCCGAACACCCCATGACCAACAAGAACGCGCCCAAAACCCAACGAGCAAAACTCCCCCGCCCCGTGATCGGGCAGACCGCCCTGAACCTTGTCGTCGCCGCCTATATCCTCGCGGTGTTGAACGGGGGATTCTGGCATCGCCTGCTCGACATCTTCGCGCATAGCCTGCGTGAGGCGGCGCTTTTCTCGCTCGCGATCTTCGCGCTGACCGTTCTGACGCTGGAACTCCTCGCGCCCGGCCGGCTGCAACGGCCTGTCGCGGCGGTGCTGATCTTGGTTTCGGCGGGCGCGCATTACTACGAACGCACCTTTGGTGTCCTGATCGACCGCGAGATGGTGCGCAACGTCTTTGAGACGACGGTGACCGAGTCGCGTCACCTGATGACCACCGGGGCGGTCGTCTCGATCCTGCTGACGGGCGTGCTACCGGCGGCGCTGGTCTTCTGGCCGCGCGTGATCCGCGTGAAGCAATGGCATCATCTGTGGCGTTGGCCGCTAGGCGTGGCGCTGTCATTCGCCGTGCTCGTGGGCGGGCTCTTCGCGGATTTCAAGACCTTCTCGGCCGTCCTGCGCGAACGCAAGGACCTCATGGCCTCCTACCAGCCGGGCGCGACCATCGCGGCGCTGACGCGCTACGCCAAACAGCAGTTGAAGGCCGAGGCAGGGGTGCTTCGCCCGATCGCCACGGATGCCGCGCGTGGGCCGCTCCTGGCCGCGGCCGACAAGCCGGTGCTTCTAGTGCTTTTCGCAGGCGAAACCGCGCGGGCGCAGAACTTCGGCCTTGACGGTTACGAGCGTCAGACCACGCCCGAACTGGCCGCGCGCGATGTGATCAATTTTCCCGACGTGTCGTCCTGCGGCACCTCGACGGCCGTGTCGCTGCCCTGCATGTTCTCAGGCTTGGGGCAGGCGAAGTATTCGCGCGACACGTTCCTGGCGCAGGAAAACCTGCTCGACGTGCTCGCGCGCACGGGCTTTGCGATCCATTGGGTGGACAACAACACCGGCGACCAGCATATCGCCGCGCGCACGGGTTGGGGCCGGGTGGACGCAACGCTTGATCCGGAAGCCTGCGCGATCGAATGTACCGATGAGGTCTTCTTGCCGCTGATCGAACAGACGCTGGACACGATCACGCAGGACACGGTGCTGGTGCTGCACATGATCGGGAACCACGGGCCGGCCTATCACCTGCGCTATCCGCGCGAACGTGCAGTCTTCACGCCCGATTGCCAGACGGCCGAGTTCTCCGAATGCGCGGTGGAGGAGATCGTGAACGCCTATGACAACGCGATCCTGGAGACCGACGATGTGCTGTCGCGCACGATCGACATCCTGTCGGCTGGCGACCGTGCGCTAAGCGCGATGCTTTTCCTGTCCGACCATGGCGAGTCGCTTGGCGAAGGCGGGCTTTACCTGCATGCTGCGCCGATGTTCATGGCGCCGGAAACGCAGACCAAGGTTCCGATGGTGCTCTGGTTGGGCGAGGAGTTTCGCCAGGCCATGGGGCTTGATGCAGCCTGCCTGCGGGACGCCGCCGCCCGGCCCGCCAGCCAGGATAACCTGTTTCACAGCGTGCTGGGCCTTCTGAACGTCACCACGACCGCCCGCGATCCGGACCTCGACCTGACGCAGGGCTGCCAGGAGCGGAGGGACAGCTGATGGGGACACCAGAAAAGGAAGCCCCTCGGACGGTGATCCCCCCGCGCGGCGGCCTGATGCATGTCGTGGATGCGGCCGGTTACTCCCTTGCCGGGTTGCGCCGTCTCTGGGCGGAAACGGCGGCACGGCTTGAGATCGCGGGGGCCGTTGCGGTGATCCTCGCCTTTCTCTGGCGGGGCGTCGAGCCCTGGCACTGGCTGGTCGCTGGCGCCCTTGCCGGGCTGGTGCTGGCGACCGAGGCGATCAACACCGCGATCGAGGTTCTGACCGACCGCATCTCGCCCGAATGGTCACAGACGGCGAAAGACGCCAAGGACCTCGGTTCACTTGCGGTCGGGCTGATGCTCCTGGTGTTCGGGGGCTTCTTCACCCTGGTCATGACCCGGCTGATCTGAGGGCACAGCAAGCGCGCGGCGGCCCCGTCAGGCGGTGCGCCCGCCGTCGGGGCCATGCGCCCAGGCCTCCTCACAGGCCTGCGTGCCGACTTCAAGCGCCCGGCGCGCGTGTACGGCGGCGCGGGCGAAGACGCCGCGATGGGCCCGCCACAGCATCCAGACGACGATGCCGGACAGCGCGACATTCGACAGCGGCATGGCAAGCCAGACCCCGTCGGTGCCCATCAGGCGCGGCAGGGCGAAGAGGAAGGGCAGCTGGATCGCGATGTTGCCCATGGTGATAAGCGCGGCCTTGCGCGCCTGTCCGACCGACTGGAAATAGGTGGCCGACAGCACGATGAATCCATCCAGCACCATGGCCGACAGATGCAGGCGGAGCCCGTGCGCGGCCTCCGCGATCAGCGCGGCGTCGTGACCGGCGAAGATCCGCGCGACCGGCGCCGGAAAGGCCACGACCAGTGCCGTCAAGGCTGCCCCTCCGCCCAGGCTCAGCATCAAGGCGAGCTTGAGCACCTGCGCCATCCGCATCCTGTCACGCGCGCCGTGGTAGTAGCTCGTCAGCGGCTGCATCCCCCCCGCCACGCCTTCGGAGAAGTAGTAGAAGAAGGACATGACATAGCCCGCCACCGTATAGGCCGCGACCGTCAGCGTTCCACCATGCTGAAGGAACAGCATGTTATGCAGGACGACCACGAAGCTCAGGTAAAGCGCCATGATCATCGAGGAAAAGCCGCTCGTCAGGATGCGGGCGGCGCGGGCAGGGGTCCCGCGGCCCGGACGCAAGGCGCGCAGCACGCCGAGCCGCGCCATCGCCGCCAGGCTGACGATGATGACGACGACCTCTGCGATCAGCGTGGCGCGGGCGGCGCCCGCCAGCCCGTGGCCGAGCTTCAGCACGAAGAGCCAGTCGAAGGCCACGTTCGTGGCGGCGCCGACCAGCATGGCAGCCGTCGCGAGCCGTGGAGCGCCGAGGTTGCGCAGCAAAAGCGGCAGCGCCATCCCGGCCATGATCACCGGCGCCGACCAGCCCAGCACCGACAGATAGCCAAAGCCCATGGCGGCGAGCGTCCCCTCCGCCCCCTGCGCTGTCAGGAAGGCCGGGCCGAGCGCGAGAATAAGCGCGCCCGTGGCCGCACCCAGAACGGCGATCAGGCCCAGCGTCACGCCCAGGGTTTCGCCCTGCCGCTTGGCATCGCCGGCACCCCGTGCCGCGCCCAGTTGCGCCCCACCGCCCATTCCGGCCAGCATCGCGACGGCCCATATCACCCCGGCAAGCGGCCACGCCAAGTTGACCGCCGAAAGGCCGTCAGCGCCAAGCGCATGACCGATGAAGATCCCGTCGACGACGGAATAAAGCCCGCTGACCATCAGCGCGGCCATGGCGGGCAGGGTGTAGGACCAGAAGGTCCGGGTCAGCGATTTCGTCACCATGTCAACCTCCACCTGTCAGGCGGAGGGAAGCCCCCGACAGGCTTTTTCGAAAAGTTCCTCGAACCGGGCCAGTTCCTCGGCGCTGAGCGCGGCGGACAGGCTTGCGGCGGCGCGCGCGTGGATGGCGCTTTCCTCAGTCTCCAGCGCGGCGGTCCGGGGTGTGGGGCGGATCAGGCTTGCCCGCCTGTCCTCCGGATCCGGGGTCCGTTCGAGGTACCCCCGGGCCTCCAGCTTGGAGGCCATCGCGCTGGCGGAAGCCTTGCTGACGCTCATGCGCTCGGCCAGTTCGGTCAGGCGCATCCCTTCCGGGTGCCAGGCGACGACATCCAGGTAGTCGTATTCTGTCGAAGTCAGATCCATGCTGCCGCTTTGCTGCGATTCCTGCCGCCAGAGGCGCCAAAGATGCCACTGAAGGCGCCTGATGCTGTCTTGCAGTTGCGCGGATGCTTCCGTTTGTTTGTTAGTCATAACTAACTTAATTTCCATCCCGTGTCAATCGCCGCCGCCGGGGCGTGGCGATGGCTCAAGGTTCGGGCATAGTGGCCTCTACCCAGGCGGAGGGCAAGCAAACGCCGCGCCCGGTAAAGGCGCGGCGGATCGAAGTCTGGAGGGTACCCCGAGCGGTCGCCTGCTTGGTCAGGCCGGTTCCGCTACCACGACCATGTAGGCCACCGTCTCGCTTTCACAGCTCTTCACGCCGTGCCGCAGCTGCGCGTCGAAGGTGAGCGTGTCGCCCGGCCCCATGTCGTAGGTGCTCTCGCCGCAGGTGTAGACGCAATTCCCCTCAAGGACCGTCACAAGCATGTAGCCTGCGTCATGGAAGAGGGGATGATTGCCGTTGTCCGACCGCTTGCGGGTGATCCGAACGGCAGAGAACCGCATCTCGGTGTTCGCGAAGCTGCCAAGCAGGCGGTAGGCCTGCGAATGGTTCGGCAGGACGGACTTGGATTCCAGCCCCTCGCCCGCGCGGGCGAAGGCGATCTCGGCATGGTGTACCGTGTGCTGGAAGAAGGCGATCACAGGCACATCCAGGGCGGCTGCCAGCGCCTCCAACGTCGACAGCGAGGGCGAGACCTGCCCGTTCTCGATGCGGGAGATCATTGCGGGCGAAACGCCGGATTTCTTGCCGAGCTCGCGCAGGGTGATCGAGGCGTGCGCGCGCAGACGTGAAACGGAAGTCCCGACGGCCGAAGAGATTTCGGAGCGGGCATCGGGCCGGATGGATATCACATCGGTATTGGGGTCCGTCACAGGGGCCTCCTTTCACCAACCTGATTTTGGATGCTCTGTCAGAATAGCGGCTTTTTCACGGCAAACCTACCAGAACTCAACATTGTTCGTAAGGAGCACTGACCGCCCGGTCAAGTCAAAAGGATAAGTCCGCACGGATTAACATATTTATACTATAGTATATTTTTGTATCGGGGCGTCGCGGTTCGTCTGTTTTCTGTGCGTTTTGGGTGTCAGAACGGTGACTTGGCCGCCAGTGCCGCGCTCATTTGAGCGGCTGTGGCACGTCCCCTGCGCGCGGCGGGGGCAGAAGGAGGGTGACCGCCACACCCGCAGGCCCGCCGCCCGTTTGATCGGGGAGCCGCCAAGAACGGCCCGCAAAAGAAAAAGGGCCCCGGTCGGGGCCCTTTTCCAGCGCTAAAGCCTGCGTTCAGCAGCTGTAGTACATCTGGTACTCGATCGGGTGCGGCGTGTGCTCGTAGGCGTAAACCTCTTCCCACTTCAGCGCCACGTAACCCTCGATCTGGTCGCGGGTGAACACGTCGCCGGCCAGCAGGAAGTCCATGTCCTTCTCCAGCTCTTCCAGCGCCTCGCGCAGCGAGCCACAGACGGTCGGGATCTCGGCGAGTTCTTCCGGCGGCAGATCGTAAAGGTCCTTGTCCGAAGCCGCGCCCGGGTCGATCTTGTTCTTGATGCCGTCAAGACCGGCCATCAGAAGGGCCGCGAACGCCAGGTAGGGGTTGGCCGCCGGATCCGGGAAGCGGGCCTCGACGCGCTTGGCCTTCGGCGATTCGGTCCACGGAATACGCACGCAGCCGGAGCGGTTGCGGGCGGAGTAGGCGCGCAGAACCGGGGCCTCGAAGCCGGGGATCAGGCGCTTGTAGGAGTTGGTCGAGGGGTTCGTGAAGGCGTTGAGCGCCTTGGCGTGCTTCAGCAGGCCGCCGATGAACCACAGTGCCTCTTGCGACAGGTCCGCATACTTGTCGCCCGCGAAGAGCGGCTTGCCGTCCTTCCAGATCGACATGTTGACGTGCATACCCGAGCCGTTGTCGCCCTTCATCGGCTTCGGCATGAAGGTCACCGACTTGCCGTAGGCGTGGGCCACGTTGTGGATCACGTACTTGTACTTCTGCATGTTGTCGGCTTGTTCGACGAGGCCGCCGAAAATCAGGCCGAGTTCGTGCTGGGCGGTCGCCACCTCGTGGTGGTGCTTATCGACCTTCATGCCCATGCGCTTCATGGTCGAAAGCATCTCGCCGCGAAGGTCCTGGGCTGCGTCGATCGGGTTGACTGGGAAGTAGCCGCCCTTGTGCTGCGCGCGGTGGGCGAGGTTGCCCATCTCGTATTCCGTGTCGGTGTTCCAGGCCGCGTCATGCGCATCGATCTGGTAGGCGACCTTGGACGGCGTGACCGAGTAGCGCACGTCGTCGAAGACGAAGAATTCGGCTTCCGGACCGAAGTAGGCGGTGTCGCCGATGCCCGAGGCCTTGAGGTAGGCTTCGGCCTTCGATGCGGTGCCGCGCGGGTCGCGGCTGTAGGGCTCGCCCGTGTCCGGCTCGACCACGTTGCAGTGCACGCACATGGTCTTTTCCGCGTAGAACGGGTCGATATAGACCGAGGACGCGTCCGGGATCAGCTTCATGTCGGACTGGTCGATCGACTTCCAGCCGGCGATGGAGGAACCGTCGAACATGAAGCCTTCCTCGAAGAACTCCTCGTCCACCAGATCGACCACCAGCGTCACGTGCTGGAGTTTGCCTTTGGGGTCGGTGAAGCGGATGTCGACATATTCGACCTCCTCGTCCTTCATCAGTTTCAGAGCATTCTCGATAGCGCTCATCATTTGATCCTTTCCTTGGGGTTTCGGGCCGGAGGCCGGGGGCCTCCGGGGTGTTTCAGATCGCGTCCTCGCCGGATTCGCCGGTGCGGATGCGGATGACCTGTTCGACGGGGCTGACGAAGATCTTGCCGTCGCCGATCTTGTCGGTGCGCGCGGCCGAGATGATGGCCTCGATCGCCGTTTCGACCATGTCGTCGGAGAGGACGACCTCGATCTTCACCTTGGGCAGGAAATCGACGACGTATTCTGCGCCACGGTAAAGCTCGGTGTGGCCCTTCTGGCGGCCGAAGCCCTTGACCTCGATCACCGAAAGTCCCTGGACGCCGACTTCCTGAAGGGCCTCCTTCACCTCGTCGAGTTTGAAGGGCTTGATGATGGCTTCGATCTTCTTCATGGGCCGACTCCCTTGGGGGCGTTTTCTGCGGTCGGCCCTCTGTCACCACTTTCGCTGCGGACGCACAATTGGCTAGGCTTCGGGGAAGCCGGGCCGGATGACGATTCCAGGCATTATGCACAAAATTTGTGCAATGCGCCCGGATTGCGGGCTGTTTATAAACTTTCAGGGTTTCCTTGATGACCGAGTTGCTGACCTCTGCCCAAATGCGCGCCATCGAAGCGGCCGCGATCGCCTCCGGCGAGGTGACGGGGCTGGACCTGATGGAGCGCGCCGGACGGGGCGTGGTTGAGGCGATCTTCGAGGCTTGGCCGGAACTGGCGGCGAACCGCGGGGGCGCCGCCCCCGCACCCCCGGGGTATTTGGGCAATGAAGAAGAGGGGGGCGGGTCCTTTCGGGCGGTCGTACTGTGCGGGCCGGGAAACAACGGTGGTGACGGGTTTGTCGTGGCGCGGCTGCTGGCGGAGCGGAGTTGGGAGGTGGAGGTCTTCCTCTATGGCAACCCGGAAAACCTGCCGCCGGATGCGCGGGTGAACTACGAGCGCTGGAGGGCGTTGGGGGAGGTCAATCCGCTCTCGGGCCGGTCCATTGACATCAGGCGTCATGCCGGAGCCGTCATCATTGATGCGCTCTTTGGAACCGGTCTTTCACGGCCGCTCGAGGGTGCGGCAGTCGATGTGCAACGATTCCTGCTCGGCCTTAAGGGGCGGAGCGCAGCGCGAAAGGCGCTGGTCGCCGTGGATTGTCCATCGGGATTGTGCCTCGACTCCGGGCTTCCCATTCAGAAAGGGGCGGGTGCGGCTGGGATGTATGTGCCCGCCGCCGATCTCACCGTGACCTTCCAGCGGCGGAAACTGGGCCACGTTATCGGACAGGGGCCGCTCTATTGCGGCCGTGTTGCCGTTGTCGATATCGGCCTCGACAAAGCCGTCCGCGATGCAGCGGAAGGCCGAAGTGCGGATGCCATCGATCCGATTGCGGCACGGGCCTTTGCGCGCGAAGTCGCGCGGCCCAACACTTCCGGGGGCGCCTATTACTCGGCGCCCGGAGCAGTTGGCCTGCGAAAGCGCGTCGATCTGCACAAATATCATCAGGGGCACGCCCTGGTGCTGTCTGGCGGTCCGGGGCGAGGCGGTGCGGCGCGGCTCGCTGCCCGTGGAGCGCTGCGGATCGGGGCCGGGTTGGTCACGCTGGTCGTTCCTCACGACGCTGTGGCGGAAACGGCGGCTCGGGTCGATGCGATCATGATCCGCGAAGCGGATGACGCAGCGGCTTTGCTTGATGATGACCGGGTAAATGCGGTTTGCGTCGGTCCGGGGTTCGGCCTCGATCCGCGGGCAGTGTCACTTCTGGAGGCTGTTCTGGACAGCAAGAAACGCGTCGTGCTCGATGCGGACGCGCTGACGATGGTCGGGGCGCAGAGGCATCTCAGGGCAAAGTTGCACGGGGGATGTGTGTTGACACCCCATGAGGGCGAATTCGCCCGCCTGTCGCCGCAGGCCGCCAAGAAACTCAAGACCACTGCAAAAAGCGGCCCCGCCTATTCCAAGGTTGACGCTACGCGGGAGGTTGCTGCGGAGTTCGGGTGTACCGTTGTGTTCAAGGGGGCCGACACGGTCATCGCACATGCCGCTGGCCTGTGTTCCGTCCATTCGGCCCATCATGACCGCGCCGCGCCCTGGCTTGCCACCGCCGGGTCGGGCGACGTTCTGGCGGGATTCATCGCGGGGCTTCTGGCGCGGGGCTTCGCGCCGATGCAGGCGGCAGAGACCGCCGCCTGGCTTCATGTCGAATGCGCGCTTAAGTTCGGACCCGGCCTCATCGCCGAGGATCTGCCGGAGCAACTGCCGGCGGTCTTTCGTGACCTGGGGCTTTGAGCCCTAGTCGAGGAAGATGTTGCCGCGCTTGAACCAGGTCTCGTTTTCGATGCCGGTGCCGGCGCAGAAGACCTCCAGCCCGGCGGCGTAGACGACCTGATCGGTGTCGAACTGGAGCGTGTAGGTGCGCAGAATCTCGTCCTCGCCACGGCAGATCTCAACCCCATCGACGAGCCGCAGCAGCGGAACGACCGCCTGCGCGCCGCGGCCGCGCTTGCGCCACTGGCGCATGACGACGGGCATCCCGGCGGAAAAGGTCATGTCCCGTGCCGGCTGGTCGGCGCCCAGCGTGCTGGCCTTGACCCGGATGGACGGGCCTGCGTGATCCTCGACCCAGACGTTGCGCAGGATGCGCATCCCCTCGCGGGTCACGATCCGGTCACCGCTTCCCAGCGTCTCGACAAGGCGGGGGCCTTGCGAGGTGAAGATCCGGGTCCCTTCCGCGATTCCGTGGAACGTCCCCTCATCCAGGGACGAGGTTTTCCGGGCAAGATTGTCAGAGAACATCAACGACATGGCAGCACCTGTTACCGAACTAAGTCCCGATCCTGGGTGAGGAATCTGTCAAGAATGCGTTAATCGGGGGGCTTTTCGGGGAAATCTTCGGTGCCGCACCCGCGCGGCTGCCCGAGTCGCTGCCTGCGCCGCAGGGCTGTTTTTCCTCTCGCATCCCTGTGCGGGACTTGATAGAAGGGCGCGGATTTGGGGGGTGGTTTTCACGGGCTGCCTCCCACGGGCATTGCGGGTGTGGCGAAATTGGCAGACGCACCAGATTTAGGTTCTGGCGCCGCGAGGCGTGGGGGTTCAAGTCCCTCCACCCGCACCATGAGGGAAAAGGACGAAGGAATGCAGGTCACCGAGACCCTGAAGGACGGTCTGAAGCGTAGCTACACGATCACCGTGCCGGCTGCCGATCTGGACATGAAGGTCACCGAGAAGCTCGTCGAGGCGCAGCCCGAGGTCGAGATGAAGGGCTTCCGCAAGGGCAAGGTGCCGCTTGCGATGCTGCGCAAGACGTTCGGCCAGCGCCTGCTGGGCGACGCGATGCAGGACGCGATCGACGGCGCGATGAAGTCGCATTTCGATGCGACCGGCGACCGTCCGGCGGTTCAGCCGAAGGTCGAGATGAAGGGCGGCGAAGAGTGGAAAGAGGGCGACGATGTCGTCGTCGAGATGTCCTACGAGGCCCTGCCGGAGATCCCGGACCTCGACGTTTCGGCCGTCGCGCTGGAAAAGCTCGTCGTGAAGGCGGATGAGAAGTCGGTGCAGGAAGCGCTCGACAACCTCGCCTCCAACGCGCAGACCTTCGAGGACCGCAAGAAGGGCACCAAGGCCAAGGACGGCGATCAGGTCGTGATCGACTTCGTCGGCAAGATCGACGGCGAACCCTTCGAGGGCGGCGCCGGCGAGGATTATCCGCTGGTCCTGGGCTCAGGCGCGTTCATCCCCGGTTTCGAAGAGAAGCTGGTCGGCGCCAAGGCCGGTGAGGAAGTCGCCGTCGAAGTGAGCTTCCCCGAGAACTACGGCGCGCAGCACCTGGCCGGCAAGGCCGCCGTCTTTGACTGCACCGTGAAGGCCGTCAAGGCGCCGAAGCCCGCCGAGATCGACGACGAGCTTGCCAAGCGTTTCGGCGCGGAAAGCCTTGAGGCGCTCAAGGGGCAGGTGACGGAGCGGCTCGAAGCCGAATACGTCTCTGCGGCGCGCGCGGTGATGAAGCGTGCGCTTCTGGATGCGCTCGACAAGCTGGTCAGCTTCGAACTGCCGCCGAGCCTGGTTGACGCGGAAGCAAACCAGATCGCGCACCAGCTCTGGCACGAGGAAAACCCCGATCACCACGGTCACGACCATGGCTCGATCGAGCCGACGGAAGAGCACAAGACGCTGGCCGAGCGCCGCGTGCGCCTTGGCCTACTGCTGGCCGAGGTCGGCCGCAAGCAGAACGTCGAAGTGACGGATGCCGAGATGACCCAGGCGGTTCTGGCGCAGGCGCGTCAGTATCCGGGGCAGGAGCGCGCCTTCTTCGAATTCGTGCAGAAGAACCCGCAGATGCAGCAGCAGCTGCGTGCGCCGATCTTCGAGGACAAGGTCGTGGACTTCATCTTCGCCGGCGCCTCGGTGAGCGAGAAGGAAGTGTCCAAGGACGATCTTCAGAAAGCGGTCGAGGCGCTCGACGAGATCTGAGGGCCCCGATCCTGAGGGACAGTAACGGGACCGCGCCTTTGGGCGCGGTCTTTTCTTTTGCCCTTGCAATCGGCGCGAAGACTGCCATCTTGGCGGGGAAGGCACTGCCTTCTTTTCCCCAAATCCGAAAACGGCCATGCTCTGCGTATCGCGGGGTTGCCCGCCTGCGACAGCCGGCCGGATGGAGTATTCATGGACATCATAGACCAAGCAAAGGCCTTCGCGGCGCGCGCGCATCAGGGCCAGGTTCGCAAAGGGGCCGCGCGTGAGCCCTATATCGTGCATCTGGAGGAGGTTGCGGCCCTGGCGATCCGCTTTGGTGCGGACGAAACCGTGATCGCCGCCGCTTGGCTGCACGACACGATCGAGGATTGCGCTGTCACCGCCCACGAACTGCGCGTGATCTTCGGAGATGAGGTTACGGCCCTCGTCGAGGAACTGACCGATGACAAGGGCCTGAGCGCGCCCGAGCGCAAGCGGCGCCAGGTGCTGAATGCCCCGCGCAAATCCCCCGGTGCGGCCCTTCTGAAAGTCTGCGACAAGATGTCGAACGTCCGCGCGGTCGCCGAGACGCCGCCGCTTGACTGGCCGCTTTCGCGCCGCGCGGCCTATCTCGACTGGGCGGAGACCGTGGTCGCTGCGCTGCCCGGGGTCCCTCACCACGCCCGCGCCGCCTTTGGTGAGGCGCTGGAGCGCGCCCGGCAGGCCCTGATGGAGCCGCCGGCCTGAAAGCGCGCAACCCTGTTCGGGCACGCGACGATGGCGTATGCTGTTCGGAACCAGGGAGAAAAGGGGAACGCCTCATGACTGACAGCATCAGGACCACGAAGGGCCGCCGCCGGCGCTATGACAGCGTGCTGGACACCATCGGTGACACACCGGTCATCCGCATCAACCGGATCGGGCCGGACCATGTCACCGTCTATGTGAAGGTGGAGGCGTTCAACCCCGGCGCGTCGGTCAAGGACAGGCTGGCCGTGAACATCATCGAGGCCGCCGAGCGCGAGGGCCGGCTGAAGCCGGGTCAGACCGTGGTGGAGGCGACCTCGGGCAATACCGGCATCGGCCTTGCCCTCGTCTGCGCCGCCAAGGGCTATCCGCTGGTGGTGACCATGGCCGACAGCTTCTCGGTCGAGCGGCGGCGGCTGATGCGGATACTGGGCGCCAAGGTCGTCCTGACGCCACGCGCCGAAAAGGCGGTGGGCATGTACCGCAAGGCGGCGGAGCTTGCCGACAAGCACGGCTGGTTCCTGGCCCGGCAGTTCGAGACCAAGGACAATGCCGACATCCACGAAGCCACAACCGCGCAGGAGATCCTTGCCGATTTCGACGGCGAACGGCTGGACTACATCGTCACCGGCTACGGCACCGGCGGTACGGTGACGGGGATCGGGCGCGTCATACGCAAGGCACGGCCGGACACGAAGATCATCCTTACCGAACCCTCCAACGCGGCTTTGATCGAAAGCGGCACGCCCCAGCCGCGCGAGGCCGATGGCGCCCCTGCCCAGGGCCATCCCGCCTGGCAGCCGCACCCGATCCAGGGCTGGACGCCCGACTTCATCCCGCTTGTCCTGCAAGAGACCTTGGACAAGAGCTTCTTTGACGCGCTGATCCCGGTTCCGGGCGCCGAGGGCATCGCCTGGTCCCGTCGGCTTGCCGCCGAGGAGGGGATCTTCGTCGGCATCTCGGCGGGGGCGACCTTTGCCGCCGCGATGAAGGCCGCCGAAAGCGCGGCGCCCGGATCGGTCATGCTGGTGATGCTGCCCGATACGGGCGAGCGTTACCTGTCGACGCCGCTCTTCGAAGGCATCGTCGAAGACATGACCGATGAGGAGCGGGAGATCATGCGCTCCACCCCCGGTTATCAGATGGGCTGATCAGCGGCGGGCGCGCAGCCCCTCGCGGTAAAGCACGTAAAGCCCGGCGCTGATGATCATGGCGATCCCAAGCCATCCTTGGGCGTCGGGCAAGTCGCGGAAATAGAGCCAGCCGAACAGCACGCTCCAGATCATCGCGGTGTATTCGAAGGGCGCGACGACATTCGACTCCGCGACGCGGTAAGCTTGGGTCAGCAGCGTCAGCCCCGCCGCCGCGACAAACCCCGTCGCCATCATCATCGCCAGATCGCGCATCGGCGGGTTGACCCAGCCGCGCAACAGAAAGCCGAGGCTGGCATGCGTGGCGCTTTCCTGACTGCCATCGTGAAAGACAGCAGCCAGCGCCAGCGCGCAGATCAGGAACACGAGGTTGCCCCAGAACGCCAGCGCCGCGGCGCTGTGGCGGGCGCCAAGGTGGCGGGCATGGACCATTGAGGCAGCATAGGTCAGGCCCGAACCGATTGCGAGGACCGCGGCCCAGTCGAAGAGCTCCGATCCCGGCCGCAGCATCACCAAAGCGCCAAGAAAGCCGACGATGACCGCCGCCCACCGGCGCGGCCCCACATGCTCGCGCAGGATCAGGACGGAAAAGAGCGTGATGAAAAGCGGCGCGGTGAAGTAGAGCGCCGCCGTCGTGGCAAGCGACAGCGCAGCTAGGGCGAGGTAGTAGCCGAAATAGGCCGCGCAGATCACGAAACCGCGCCAGAGCATTGCCGACCAGCCCGGCGCGACGAGGCTGCGCAACCCTCCGTTCAGCAAGACCAGTATCAGCAGCAACGGCATCGCGGTCAGGCTGCGCAGGACCATGATTTCGTAAAGCGGGTAGCTACCGCTCAGCAGCTTCAGGATCAGGTCCTGGAGCGAAAAGACGGTGATGCCGGTGACAAGATAGGCAACGCCTGTGGCGCTGGAGTGATCTGGCCGAAAGGCCGGTGCGACATGGGCCATGCGAGGTTCCGTGATTTTTGCGAAAACCTAGCGCGGGGCAGCTCGGGCCGCTTGGCTGCGGGCGACAGTCGAATGACGGGAACGAAACGCAGAAGGCCGCGCCGGGGACGGCGCGGCCCGAGATTGGAGCGCTCGGGCGTCTTGCATCGCCCGGCCGCGCGGCTGGGTAGTGCGCGCGGTCAGCCCCCGAAGTTGATCTGGAAGCCCATCCCGACTTGCAGGCCGTCGGCGCTGTGCGTCAGGTTGCCAGCATCGACGACCCCTGACGCCAGCGGGTGATTGGTCGAGGCGGACAGGATGTAGCGCGTATCCAGCACCAGGTTCGCATTGGCGCCCAAGGCCCGGCTGGCCCGCAGGCCGAACATCCCGTAGGTCGTGCTGTCGCTGCTGTTCGCCGGCACGACCGTGTCACTGCTCACGAGGTCGGTCTTGACCATGCCAAGGCCAAGACCCGCGTCGAAGTCCCAGTTCCCCGGGGCGTTGGAAAGCTGGGTCCAGAGATTGACGCCGATCCGCCGGGACTCGATCGTGGAACGATAGAAGAAAGTGGGGTTCGGCAGGCCAGGGAAGGATGCCGAGACCGTGTCGTAGGAACCACCCTGGGAATATTCGAGTTCGACGTCGAAAGACGTCTGTCCCAGCGCGAACGCATCGCGCATTCCGAGGGTTGCCGAAAACGCGTTGGTGTCGCTGGACTGGGTATCGGTGTTGTAGAAACCGCCCGCAGTGTTGAAGCCGCCGAAATCGTTTGAGAGCGCCTGGTAGGCGGCACCCAACCCGACATAGTACCGCGCGCCTTCGGCGTTAACGGGCGCGGCCGCCGCTGCGCCCAGGGCAAGCGCGGCAAGCGCCACGAGCGAGTGTTTGAAACCGTTTGTCACGTCTGTCCCCTTCTCCGACACTTTTTTGGTCGAGTGCTTGATTGAGGGCATCTTCTCCCGACCCGGTCCGCAGTTTAAGCCGGCTCAACTGCAGGGTGTGAGGCTTGGCCTTGGCGTTGCGGATCGGACACGGTCGGGACGTGGGAATGAAAAAGCCGCGCCGGAGGGACCGGCGCGGCTCAAGACCGGGATGTTGTTCCGATTATTCGTCGGAAGCGGCCGCGCCGACTTCGTCGAACAGTTCGGCGATCTCGAACTCCGCCGCGGCTTCCGCCTCGGCCGCGAGTTCCTGGATCGACTTGCCCGAGGCCTGAAGCTCGGCTTCTTCGGCCGAACGCGCGACGTTCACCGAGACGGAGACCGAAACTTCGGGGTGCAGCACGACGGTGACGCGGTGCAGGCCCAGGTCCTTGATCGGCGCATCGAGCGAGATCTGCTTGCGGTCGATCGTGAAACCGGCTGCGGTCGCGGCGTCCGCGATGTCGCGGGGCGTGACCGAACCGTAAAGCGCACCGGCGTCGGAGGCCGAGCGAATCACGATGTAGGACTGACCGTCCAGCTTTTCGCCCAGTGCCTCGGCTTCCTTGCGGGTCTCGAGGTTGCGGGCTTCGAGCTGGGCTTTCTGGGCCTCGAAGTTCTTGATGTTGGCGTCGGAGGCGCGCAGCGCCTTGCCCTGCGGCAGCAGGAAGTTGCGCGCGTAGCCGTCCTTGACCTTGACGACTTCGCCCATCTGGCCAAGCTTGGCCACGCGTTCCAGAAGGATGACTTGCATGTGCCTCTCTCCTTACTTCACGGCATAGGGCAGAAGCGCGAGGAAGCGGGCGCGCTTGATGGCCTGCGCCAGTTCACGCTGCTTCTTCGCCGAAACGGCGGTGATGCGGGCCGGGACGATCTTGCCGCGCTCAGAGATGTAGCGCTGAAGCAGACGGACGTCCTTGTAGTCGATCTTCGGCGCATTCTCACCCGAGAACGGGCAGACCTTGCGACGGCGGAAAAACGGTTTGTTCGCCATGTGTTAGGTTCCTTTCCTCAAGCCCGGATCAACGACGCTCGCGGCGTTCGCCGCGCTCGGGACGGTCACCGCGATCGTCACGCTTCTGCATCTGGACCGAGGGGCCCTCGTCGTGGGCGTCGACGCGGATCGACATCACGCGCATCACGTCGTCATGCAGACGGGCGAGACGCTCCATCTCCTGCACGGCGGCCGAAGGCGCGTCGGTGCGCAGGAAGGCGTAGTGGCCCTTGCGGTTCTTGTTGATCTTGTAGGCCATCGTCTTGACGCCCCAGTACTCGGACATGACGACCTTGCCGCCGTTGTCTGCGAGGACCGTGGAGAAGTGTTCGATGAGCCCTTCGGCCTGCGCGTTGGAAAGGTCCTGACGCGCGATGAGGACATGCTCGTAGAGCGGCATGTATGCTCCTTTATCGTCTCGGGCGGCTTCATAGGCGGGCAAACCCTCCGCGGCCCGCCACGAGAGGCTACGCCGGTTTCGTGAAAGCGGAAGGATGCGGCCTTATAGAGGAACGGGCGCTGGATGCAAGCGGCAGATGGCCGTTCAGTCCGCGGGCGGCGGCGGCATGTCGATGGGCTCCCCGTCCGGTTCCGGCAGGGCCGGGGACGGGGTTTCCGGCGCCGGGGCGGGCTGCGCGGGTGCTTCGGGTTCCGGTGCGGTTTCGAAGGCTGCGAAAGGGTCGGCCATCGGCGCGGGTGCAAGCTGCATGGCAAGCGCGGTGACACCCGCCCAGATCAGCAGCGTGACGATCAGCGGGCCCAAGGGAAAGGCGGCTGCCGGGGCATAGGGGCCCGCGCCGGTCGTGATCCGCGCCAAGGTCGCATCGCGGTCCAGCACCGCATGCTTCGCCGCGCCCAGAAGGTGGAGTGTGAAGGCCACGGCCAGCGTCCAGCCCGCGAACCGATGAAAGGTCTGGAAGACGAGCGAGAGTGCCTCGTTTGAGGGAATGCCGGGAAAACCCTGGCCGAAGGGCCAAAGGATCGGTGCGAAACCCGGCGCGGAGGCGTGCCGCAGCCAGCCCGAGAGCGGGATGAGGATCATGCCGCCCCAAAGCACCAGATGGGTTGTCCGGGCCACGAAGACCTCGACCCGGCGTTCGGGATGCAGGGGGCCGGGGGTGGTAGTGAGCAGCCGCGCGACCAGTCGCAGCGCGATTACGGCGAAGGCGGCGACGCCCACCGTCTTGTGCAGGGAATAGGCCGAAAAAATCGCGACGACCTCGGCCTCTGTCGTCGCGGGAAGCGAAACCATGGTTACGCCGCGCAGCGCCACGGCTGCGATCAGCACCGCGGTCAGCCAGTGAAAGAGCCGGATGACCGGACCGTACCCATGCTGGCCATGATAGCGCGACATCCGCAGACCTCCTGCCTTGGGGGCATGATGACGACCCGGGCGGGCTTTGCCTAGCCCCAGCCCAGTGCCCCGGTCCATTGCCCCGGGTCCATTGCGCGGCAGGCGCGCGCGCGCTATGCGGGAAAGAAATCGCGAGTGAGGGGGACCAGATGACGCGCGCATTCGTTTTTCCGGGGCAGGGGGCGCAGGTGATCGGCATGGGCAAGGCGCTCGCCGAGGCCTATCCGGCGGCCCGGGCGGTGTTCGAGGAAGTGGACGCGGCACTGGGCGAGAAGCTTTCCGCGTTGATCTGGGAGGGCGCGCAGGAAGACCTGACGCTGACGCAGAACGCGCAGCCCGCGCTGATGGCGACCTCGATCGCAGCGGCGCGCGCGCTGGAGGCCGAGGGTATCCCGGTCACCTCCGCCGCCTATGTTGCGGGGCATTCGCTTGGCGAGTATTCCGCGCTTTGCGCTGCGGGGGCGTTGAGCCTTGCCGATACCGCGCGTCTCTTGCGCCTGCGTGGCCAGGCCATGCAGCAGGCGGTTCCGGTGGGTGTGGGGGCGATGGCCGCGCTGCTTGGCCTCGATTTCGAGGCCGCGACGGCGGTCGCGGAGGAGGCCGCGCAGGGCGAGGTCTGCCAGGCGGCAAACGACAATGATCCCGCGCAGGTTGTGGTTTCCGGTCACAAGGCCGCAGTGGAACGTGCGGTCGAGATCGCCAAGGCCAAGGGCGCCAAACGGGCGGTCCTGCTGCCCGTCAGCGCCCCATTCCACTGCGCGCTGATGGAGCCCGCGGCGAAGGTAATGGCCGAGGCGCTGGACGACGTGGCCATCGGCGAACCCGTGGTGCCGGTCGTGGCGAACGTCCGGGCGGTTGCAGTTCGCAACCCCGAGGTGATCCGCAGCCTGCTTGTCGAACAGGTGACCGGCTCGGTTCGTTGGCGGGAATCGGTGGCCTGGATGGCGGGGCAGGGCGTGACCTCCTTCTGGGAGATCGGCGCGGGCAAGGCACTGTCGGGTATGATCCGGCGCATCGCCAAGGAGGCTGAGACGCGCGCGGTCGGCACGCCCGAGGACGTGGCGTCGGCAAAGGGCTGAGGTGGTGGCCGTCCAGTACGGCCTGCACGAATGGCAACGATAACGAAAAGAGGGCGGACATGTTCGATCTGACGGGAAAATCGGCGCTGGTGACGGGCGCTTCGGGGGGCATCGGCGGGGCGATCGCGCGCGCGCTGCACGGGGCGGGCGCGACGGTCGCGCTTTCGGGCACCCGGCTGGAACCGCTGGAGGCGCTGGCGGGCGAGTTGGGTGGGCGGGCGCATGTGCTGCCCTGCAACCTGTCCGACGCCGCGGCGGTGGAGGCGCTGCCCAAGCAGGCGGTCGAGGCCATGGGGGCGGTCGATATCCTGGTGAACAACGCGGGCATCACGCGCGACAACCTCTTCATGCGCATGTCGGACGACGAATGGCGCGACGTGATCGAGGTCAACCTGACCTCGACCTTCCGGCTTTGCCGTGGCGTGCTGCGCGGGATGATGAAGTCGCGCTGGGGCCGGATCGTGAATATCTCCTCCGTCGTCGGGGCCACGGGCAATCCGGGTCAGGGCAACTATGCGGCGGCCAAGGCCGGCATGGTCGGCATGTCGAAAAGCCTCGCCTATGAGGTCGCCAGCCGGGGAATCACTGTCAACTGCGTGGCGCCGGGCTTCATCACAACGGCGATGACCGGGAAGCTGAACGACGACCAGAAGGCGCGGATCCTGACCCAGGTACCCGCCGGACGCATGGGCGAGGCAGAGGAGATCGGCGCCGCGGTGCTCTATCTGGCCAGCCCTGAAGCGGGTTATGTGACCGGCACGACCCTTCATGTGAACGGCGGCATGGCGATGATCTGAACCGCGCCACGGCGTGGTTGCGAAAGCGTTTGCCTCGTGCAAAGACTATGCTATAGGCGGCGCAGATTTGCCGGGAAGGCTAGGCTTTTACCGGTGGCTTTGTTTTACGCAGGGCCAGAACCGCTCTGAACGAGCAAGGAACCAAGGGCGGGGCAGTCCCGCGAATATGAGGATTGGACATGAGCGACATCGCTGATCGCGTGAAGAAGATCGTCGTCGAGCACCTGGGCGTGGACGAGGACAAGGTGACCGAAAATGCGTCGTTCATCGACGATCTGGGCGCCGACAGCCTTGATACCGTGGAACTGGTCATGGCGTTCGAAGAGGAATTCGGCATCGAGATCCCCGATGACGCGGCCGAGACGATCCAGACCTTCGGCGATGCGGTGAAGTTCATCACCGAAGCCGCCTGATCCTGACGGAACAGCAAGTGAAACGGCGCCCCGAACGGGCGCCGTTTTTCGTTTGGGGAACGGTTTTGCCCCGACGGCCGACCTGATCCCAGCCATCGAAACCAAACGGCCGGTCCTGAGTTCCCCGACCACGGCGGGTTTTCCCGCCTTCGCGGCGTTCGGGCGGGAGCTGCCCGTCTATCGTTTCAGCGGCGGAAACCTGCGGCCCGATACCGAAAGCTGGCCGGTCTTCCCTCGGATCGCCGGTAACGGGGCGGTCGAGGGATTCGGGTAATGGGTGACGTTGCGGCAACCTGACGCGGTTTGACTAGGTAGACCAGCTTCGTTGCCGCCCGGCTGCGAGTCGATGAGGATCTTGAGGCTGCGCGCAAGCGGGCTGGATCGCTACAACATCGCAGCAGGGACGCGCCCTGGGGCCCGGGGCCGACGTTGGCGGCGACGGGGGGCGCACGCCTGCGGGGGCTCGCGGGCGCTGGCGCGGGACTACGGTGCATGTTCCAGTACCCGGGGGCATGGGGTTCAAGCCTGCCCATGATAGCCCTTTGGATTCTGGCACTTCTGCTGTTAGGCTGCGCGTAGGGAGATCCCGGCCAGGGCGGGTCCGCCGCGGCCGGTCAATACCAAGACCAAGGAGGGCCGCATGATTATCTATCCGACAATCGAACTACAGAACGGACGTTGCGTGAGCCTGCCGCGCGGAAACATGTCCGAGGCGGCAATTTGGCATGTAGATCCGGTCGAGAAGGCGAAGGAATTCGCCCACGCCGGTGCGGAGTGGATGCACGTCACCGATTTCGACGCCGTGACGGGCAGTTCGGAGAACCACGATCTCGTGCTTCGGATCATCCGGGAGGCCGGAATTCCCGTTCAGCTTGGCGGCGGTTTCCGGTCGCGCGACCGGATCGAGGAATGGATCGAGCTCGGGGCGGGGCGTATCGTGGTCGGTACGCTCGCCGCGCAGAACCCGCACCTGGTCAAGGAATTGGCAGGCCGCCACGTGGATCAGATCGTGCTCGCGGTGGATGTCTGGCAGGGGCATGTGATGATCGAGGGTTGGAAGGCCCAAAGCGCCTATACCGCCGAAGGCTTCATCAACGCCTTCGCCGACACGCCCTTCGCGGGGATCATCGTGACCGACATTGCCGCGGACATCGAGGGCGCGGACGCGGCACTGGGCATGATCGAGGGGATCGCGCGCTCCACCCGGGCGCCGATCATCGCCAGCGGGATCGTGCGCTCGCTTGACGATATTTCCCGGCTGAAGCTTCTGGGCGACGTGGCCGGGGCCCTCGTCGGACGTGCGCTGTTCAACCGGACCATCGATCTTGCCGAGGCGCTGCAGGAAGCTCAACCCGGGCGGCAGAAGGTCGCGGAATTCCTCTAGGGACCGGCCGGCTGCCGCCGGTTCGGGTAACGGGCCTTGCCCGTCCCTTTGATTGCCGTGTATCTAACCGCTGTAGCGCGGATAGAACGAGGGCAGCCGATGCGTCGTGTAGTTGTCACGGGTCTGGGGATGGTCACGCCGTTGGCGTGCGGGGTCGAGGAGACCTGGAAGCGGCTTCTGGCCGGTCAGTCGGGCGCGGGTCCGATCTCTCGGTTCGATACCGCCAACGTGATCACGACCTATGCCTGCGAGATCCCCTTTGGCGATGGTAGCGACGGGACCTTCAACCCAGATCAGTGGATGGAGCCGAAAGATCGCCGCAAGGTCGATGACTTCATCCTCTACGGCATGGCGGCCGCGCAGATGGCGGTCGAGGATTCGGGCTGGATGCCCGAGGACGAGGAAGGGCGCCTGCGCACGGGCGTCATGATCGGTTCGGGGATCGGCGGTCTGACCTCGATCGCGGAAACGGCTGTCCTGATCAAGGAAAAGGGCCCGAAGCGGGTCAGCCCGTTCTTTATCCCGGGCGCGCTGATCAACCTCATTTCCGGGCAGGTCTCGATCCGCTTCGGCTTCAAGGGGCCGAACCACGCGGTCGTGACGGCCTGTTCGACGGGTGCGCACGCCATCGGCGACGCGGCGCGGCTGATCCAGTGGGGCGATGCGGATGTGATGGTGGCCGGCGGCGCCGAAAGCCCGATCAGCGAGATCGGGATCGCGGGCTTCAACGCCTGCAAGGCGCTTTCCACAAAACGAGCGGACGATCCGACCAAGGCCAGCCGCCCTTATGACGCGGATCGCGACGGCTTCGTCATGGGTGAGGGCGCGGGTGTCGTGGTGCTCGAAGAATACGAGCACGCCAAGGCGCGCGGTGCGAAGATCTATGCCGAGGTGCTGGGCTATGGCCTTTCGGGCGACGCCTACCACATCACTGCCCCGTCCGAGGATGGCGACGGCGGTTTCCGCTCGATGTCGGCCGCGCTAAAGCGGGCGGGAGTCACGCCGGACCAGATCGATTACATCAATGCCCATGGCACCTCGACCATGGCCGACACGATCGAGCTTGGCGCGGTCGAGCGGCTGCTGGGCAACCATGCGTCCAATGCGACGATGTCGTCCACAAAGTCCTCCATCGGGCACCTCTTGGGCGCGGCAGGTGCCGTCGAGGCAATCTTCTGTGTGCTGGCGTTGCGCGACCAGGTCGCTCCGCCGACGATCAACCTGGACAACCCGGCCGTCGAACCGAAGCTTGACCTGGCGGCCAATGCCGCGGTCAAGCGCAAGATCGACGTGGCGCTGTCCAACAGCTTCGGCTTCGGCGGCACCAACGCTTCGGTCGTACTGGGGCGGGTCAAGGACTGATGTGGCGTAACATTGCCTCCAACTTCCTGTCGATCGCCGTCGTATTGTTGGTGGTTGTCGTCGGTGTGCTCGCTTGGGGGCAGCGCCAGTACGTCGGCCCCGGGCCCCTTGCCGAGGCGATCTGCTACAAGGTGCCCTCCGGTGCCAAGCTTTGGCAGGTTGCCGAGGGGTTGGAGGAGAAGGGCGCTGTCACTTCTGCCTATATCTTCAAGGTTGGCGCGGATTACGAGGGGCGGGCCTCGGGGCTCAAGGCCGGGTCCTATCTGATCCAGCCGGGCACCCCCATGCAGGAGATCATGGGTATCGTCGCGGGCAGCGGGCGGTCGACCTGCGGAACCGAGATCAACTATCGCATAGGCGTCGCGGCGACCGATGTCCTGGTGCGCGAGCTTGACGCAGTGACGAACCGCTACGTTGAGAAGGTGAAATTCGATCCGGCGGCCGATGCCGTCCCTCAAGACTATCTCGACATCGCCGAGGATGCCGACACCCGTATCCGGATCACGCTCGCCGAAGGTGTCACAAGCTGGCAGGTCGTCGAGGCGCTCAAGCGCGCCGAGTTCCTGGCGGGCGAGGTCAAGGAGGTTCCCGCCGAGGGCTACCTTATGCCTGACAGCTACGAGATCAAGCGCGGCGCCTCGCGCGCGGAGCTTCTGGCGGATATGGAGGAGCGCCAGCGCGCGACCATCGAACGGCTCTGGGCGGAACGCGCAGGCGATCTGCCCTATGACACGCCCGAAGCGGGGCTGGTCATGGCCTCGATCGTCGAGAAGGAGACCGGGGTGCCGGAGGAGCGCCCAGTGGTGGCAAGCGTCTTCGTCAACCGCCTGCGCCAGGGGATGAAGCTGCAGACCGACCCGACCGTCATCTATGGGCTGACCGGTGGCAAATCGGTGCTGGGGCGTGGCCTGCGCCAAAGCGAGTTGAAGAAGGACAACCCCTACAACACCTACGTGATCGAAGGGCTGCCGCCCACGCCCATCGCCAATCCAGGCGAGGACAGCATCCGCGCCGCGCTGAACCCCGCGCAGAGCGATTACCTGTTCTTCGTGGCGGACGGGACAGGCGGGCACGTCTTTGCCAAGACACTCGACGAACATAACCGCAACGTCGCGAAGTGGCGCGAGATCGAGGCGCAGAAAAGCGACGGCGGCTGACAGCGCGTTTCCTCCCTGTCGGCGCGGAACTGTGCTAGGGTTGTGCCGAGGGGCGACAGACCGGCACGAAACCCGGCGCGGGCAGATGCAAGGGGAGGTGCGAAATGTCGACATCTGGAAAATGCTTTTGCGGCGCGGTCGAGCTTGAGGTCTCGGGCGATCCGTTGGGCATGGGCTACTGCCACTGCGAGTCCTGTCGGTCGTGGTCGGCGGGTCCGGTGAACGCCTTCACGCTCTGGAAGCCCGAAAACGTCAAGGTCACGAAGGGTGCCGAGAATATTGGCGCCTTCCAGAAGACGGAGAAGTCGGTCCGCAAGTTCTGCAAGATCTGCGGCGGCCACCTGATGACCGATCACCCGCTATGGGGCGTCGTCGATGTTTATGCGGCGACCGTGCCCGGGGTGGCCTTCACGCCCGGTGTCCACGTCAATTACCAGGAGACGGTGCTGCGCATGCCGGACGGGTTGCCGAAGATGCGCGACTTCCCAGCCGAACTCGGGGGGTCGGGCGAAACGCTACCTGACTAGGTGGCGCCCCGGGCGCGAAATGCAGTTAATGAGGGGTTAACGCAGCGCGCTCTAACGCTCTGATATAAAATGGATTTCTCTTGACTTCCCGAACGGTCCAATGTATACCTTCGGGCATGCTAGAAGAAGTGGGCGAGCGGCACAGGGGTGATCCCCCGGGGCCGCTTTTCCATTTTGCTCGTGCGGATCGGCATGAGAGGCGGACCAAGACCTGATGACATTGAGGTTTACGGCGGAAGAGCCGGCTGCGCGTTCCATGATCGCGCAGGCGCAGATGTTGTTCGCAACGACGGTATCGGAGCTGGAGGCTCTGATCCGGCGGATGAACAGCGGGGAATGGGATGGCAAGGGGGCCAGCGTTGCGTCGGAGTTGCGCAAGGCCCTTGCGCTGTTTCTGGAGGAGAACAACCGGATTGCAAGACTCAGCAAAGAGCAGTCGGGGGTCGCTTACGACTACGCGCTCGACTTCGATGCCGCACGGATTGAGATCGGCCGCCGCCTGGCTTGCCTGCGCGACGCCGGAGGTGGTTGAGGAGTTCATGGCGGGGCTGAGCGAGGGTGCGCTTATGTCGTTGCCCTGGCTCTTCGAATTCTGGGCGCTGCCGCATCAGTTGCCACCCGAGGGTGCCTGGAAGACCTGGGTGATCATGGGGGGGCGGGGCGCGGGCAAGACGCGCGCGGGCGCCGAGTGGGTGCGCGCCGAGGTCGAGGGGCCGCGCCCCCTCGACCCGGGCCGGTCGAAGCGGGTGGCCCTGGTCGGCGAGACGATCGAGCAGGCGCGCGAGGTCATGATCTTCGGCGACAGCGGCATCATCGCCTGTTCGCCCCCGGATCGCAAACCTGTTTGGGAGGCGACGCGCAAACGCCTGGTCTGGCCGAACGGCGCGGTTGCGCAGGTCTTTTCGGCGCATGAGCCTGAGGCCTTGCGGGGCCCGCAATTCGACGCGGCCTGGGTGGACGAACTGGCAAAGTGGAAGCGCGCAGAGGAGGCTTGGGACATGCTCCAGTTCGCGCTGCGCCTGGGCTCGCATCCGCGGCAGGTGGTGACAACGACGCCCAGGAATGTCGGTGCGCTGAAGGCGATCCTCAACAACCCCTCGACGGTCATCACACATGCACCGACCGAGGCGAACAAGGCGCATCTCGCCGCGTCGTTCCTGGCGGAGGTACAGGCGCGCTATGCGGGCACAAGGCTTGGACGGCAGGAGCTTGCCGGCGAGTTGCTGGAGGACGTGGAGGGCGCCCTTTGGACTACCGCGATGATCGAGGCGGGGCGCAAGGAGCCGCCGGAGCGGTTTTCCCGTATCGTCGTCGCGGTCGATCCGGCGGTTTCTGGCAAGAGCGGCGCGGATGAATGCGGGATCGTGGTGGCAGGTGCAGTCACGGAGGGGCCGCCGGAAACCTGGCGGGCCTGGGTGCTTGAGGACGCGAGCCTTTCGGGCTCGCCCCTGCAGTGGGCGGAGGCCGCGGTCGCCGCCTTTCGCCGGCACGGGGCGGACCGGCTGGTCGCGGAGGTGAACCAGGGCGGTAAGCTCGTCGAAAGCGTGGTCCGGCAAGTCGACCCGCTGGTCCCCTATCGGGGCGTCTCGGCGTCGGCGGGCAAGGCGGTGCGGGCGGAGCCGGTCGCGGCGCTCTATGAGCAGGGCCGGGTGCACCATGTGCGTGGGCTGAACCGGCTGGAGGATCAGATGTGCCGGATGACGGTTTTCGGCTATGAGGGGCGCGGCAGCCCGGACCGTGCCGATGCGCTGGTCTGGGCGTTGAGCGAGCTGCTTTTGGAACCGGCACGCGGGTGGCGACGGCCACAGGTGCGCAGCCTTTAGGCGGCTCGTCGGGCGGCGAGGCCGGGGGTTTCACACCCCCGGACTCCCGTGGAGTATTTGGGCCAAAGTGAAGGATGAACCGCCAGCAGAGCGGTTTGTCTGGCCGTTTCATCAGACAGGAGATCGCGGATGGCGTGGAATTTCTTCCGGCGCGCGACCGAGACCGTGCCGGAGCGCAAGGCCTCGGCCACGGGGCGGGTCGTGGCCTGGGGCACAGCGGGGCGCGTGGCGTGGAGCCCGCGCGACACGGTGAGCCTGACGAGGACCGGTTTTGCGGGGAATCCGGTCGGCTTTCGGGCGGTGAAGTTGATCGCGGAGGCGGCAGCGGCCTTGCCGCTGGTGTGTCAGGATCGGGAACGACGGTATGACGCCCATCCGGTCGTGGACCTGATGCGGCGCCCGAACCCCGGCCAGGGGCGGGCCGAGCTGTTCGAGGCGCTTTACGGCCAGCTGCTTCTGAGCGGGAACGGCTATTTGGAGGCCGTGGGGCCGGGCGGGTTGCCGCGGGAGCTTCACGTCCTGCGCTCTGACCGGATGGCGGTGGTGCCGGGCGTCGATGGCTGGCCTGTGGCCTATGATTATGCGGTGGGCGGCCGCAAGCACCGCTTCGACATGACGGGGCCTGTCGATCCGGTCTGCCACATCCGCAGCTTCCATCCGCAGGATGACCACTATGGTCTATCGCCGCTTCAGGCCGCTGCGGTGGCCATCGACGTGCATAATAGTGCCTCGGCCTGGTCAAAGGCGCTTCTGGACAATGCCGCGCGGCCTTCGGGCGCGATTGTCTACCGCGGCGTGGATGGGCAGGGGAGCCTGTCATCGGACCAGTATGACCGGTTGGTGAGCGAGATGGAGGCGCATCATCAGGGCGCGCGCAATGCCGGGCGGCCGATGTTGCTGGAGGGGGGGCTGGACTGGAAACCGATGGGCTTCAGCCCCTCGGACATGGAATTCCAAAAGACGAAGGAAGCGGCGGCGCGAGAGATCGCGGTGGCCTTCGGGGTGCCGCCGATGCTGCTGGGTATTCCGGGCGATGCGACCTATGCCAACTATCAGGAGGCGAACCGCGGGTTCTATCGCCTCACCGTCCTGCCGTTGGCGACGCGGGTGGCGGCGGCGGTCGGGTACTGGCTATCGACCCATCTGGGCGAGCAGGTGGAGTTGCGCCCGGATCTGGACCAGGTTCCCGCGCTCGCGGCCGAGCGGGACCAGCAGTGGAAGCGGGTCGGAGAGGCCGATTTCCTGAGCCAAGGCGAAAAACGCGCCATCCTGGGCCTGCCGCCGTTGGCGGAGGGCGTCTGAGGTGGCGTCAGGGTCGCGATACCTGAAGGAGCCTTTCGAATGCGCCCATGAGCATCGGTTCGAGACCACCGAAAGGATCATGGCCTTGCAGTTCGAAACCGTCGAGCGGCGGCTCGAGCGGATCGAGGCCATGATCGAGGGCGTGGAGCGGCGCCTGTGGATGACGGTCTTCGGGGTCGTCGGCGTGATCCTGAGCCAGGCGGCGCAGTCGATACTGGAATTCGGGACAAGGTAGGAAAGCCAGATGATGAGTTTGGACTATGGGCTGGAGACGAAGTTCTGCCGGCTCGACGCGGATGTCGCGCTGACGGACGGGTGCCGGATCGAGGGCTATGCCTCTCTGTTCGGGCTGGCCGATCAGGGGGGGGATGTGGTGACGGCCGGCGCCTATCGCCGGTCGTTGGACCGGCTGAAGGAGGCGGGGCGCGCGGTCAAGATGCTGTGGCAGCACGACCCGGCACAGCCGATCGGCGTCTGGGACGAGATTGCCGAGGACGCGCGGGGCCTGAAGGTCAAGGGACGTATTCTGACCGAGGTCGAGAAGGGCCGCGAGGCCGCGGCGCTACTGGCGGCGGGTGCCATCGATGGTTTGTCGATCGGTTACCGCACGGTCACGGCAGAGCGGGATGCGAAGGGCCAGCGGCTTCTTCGTGAGGTGGAGCTTTGGGAGGTGTCCCTGGTCACCTTCCCGATGCTTCCCGAGGCGCGGGTGGCGGCCAAGGGGGATACCCCGGCGGATGCCGTTTTGCGTGAACTGGCGGCGGCCTTCGAGGACGCGCGCCGGATGCTGGTGGGCGACTAGCCCCCCAGAAGGCCAACCCTGACTTGAGGTGATGGGATGACGAAGACCGAGACGAAGGCTCGGGCCGGGGAAGGCGTGTCCGACGCTCCGGCCGAGGCGGTGAAAGCCGCGCTGCAAGGGTTCCTGAGCGAGTTCAAGAGCTTGCAGGATGACGTGAAATCGAAGTTGCAACAACAGGAAGAGCGACTGACCATGCTGGATCGCAAATCTTACGCCGCCGGACATTCCTTCGGGCGCCCGGCGCTTTCCACCGCCGTCGATCTCGACGCGCCGCACAAGAAGGCCTTTGCCGCCTATCTGCGCTCGGGTGACGACGACGCGCTGCGCGGGCTGGCGCTTGAGGGCAAGGCCCTCAACACCCAGGTGAATGCCGAGGGCGGGTTCCTGGTGGACCCCGAAACGTCGGACCGCATCCGTGGGGTCCTGAAGTCGATGGCTTCGATCCGCTCGATCGCCAATGTCGTGAATGTCGAGGCGTCGAGCTTTGACGTGCTGGTCGACCACACCGACATGGGCTCGGGCTGGGCGACGGAAACCGGCACGCTGTCGGAAAGCGGCACGCCGCAGATCGACCGCATCTCGATCCCGCTGCATGAGCTTGCGGCGATGCCCAAGGCCAGCCAGCGGCTGCTGGATGACAGCGCCTTCGACATCGAGGGTTGGCTGGCGGGGCGAATCGCCGACAGGTTCGCCCGTGCCGAGGCTCAGGCCTTTGTCTTGGGCGACGGGATCGACAAGCCGAAGGGCTTCCTGACCCATACCGCTGTCGATGACGGTGTCTGGGCCTGGGGGGCGCTGGGCTACGTTGCGACCGGGGCGGCGGGCGATTTCGCGCCGACCAATGCCTCTGATGCGATCGTGGACCTCGTCTATGCGCTGAACGCGGAGTACCGGGCGAATGCGACCTTCGTGATGAACTCGAAAACCGCGGGGGCGGTCCGCAAGATGAAGGATGCCGACGGCCGCTTCCTGTGGTCTGACGGGCTTCAGGCGGGGGAACCGGCCCGGCTGATGGGCTACCCGGTTCTGATCGCCGAGGACATGCCCGACATCGGCGCGGATGCCCATGCCATCGCCTTCGGCGACTTCCACAACGGCTACACCATCGCCGAGCGTCCGGACATGCGGGTGCTGCGCGATCCGTTCTCGGCAAAGCCGCACGTCCTCTTCTACGCCTCCAAGCGCGTGGGGGGCGATGTGAGCGACTTCGCGGCGATCAAGCTTCTGAAATTCGCCGTGTCGTAAGACGCGTGTGAATGGGTCGAGCGGCAACGCTCGGCCCGGATGGGCGCGGGGGATACCCGGTCGATGCCGTCTAGCTGCTCCCTCCGTCCGAGCGGCATCGGATCGCCTCGCGCCCTCCTTTCAGGATGGAGTAGACTTTCGGAGATTTTCCATGATGCTGAGCGAGTTGAGCCCGGTCGCGCAGGCCGCGCTGCCGGTGCAGGCTTTCAAGGATCACCTCAGGCTTGGCACCGGCTTTGCCGACGACGGTGCAGAAGATGCGCTGGCCGAGGCCTATCTGCGCGCGGCGCTGGCGGCGATCGAGGGCCGGATTGGCAAGGCGATCCTGACGCGCGACTTCCGGCTTGAGTTGTCGGATTGGCGTGACGACTGGGCGCAGGCGCTGCCGGTCGCGCCGGTTTCGGCGATCGTTTCGGTCGCGCTTCGCGACGATGCCGGCGCCGTCGAAACGGTTGATGCAGGCCGCTACGCGCTGGAGCGTGATGCCCATCGGCCGCGGCTGAAGGCGGTGGGTTCCTATCTGCCCGGAGTTCCCGCGGGCGGCACGGTCGAGGTGGTCTTCACGGCGGGGTTCGGTTCCGCTTGGGCCGACGTGCCGCCCGATCTTGCGCAAGCGATCTTTCTGCTTGCTGCCGAATATCACGAGCATCGGCACGACACCGAAAGGCGCCAGGCTATCCCTCTGGGGATTGCGGCGCTGATCGAGCGCTGGCGCAATGTGCGTGTGCTCGGCGGGGGCGCGGCATGAAACCGCTGAGGTTGAACCGACGGCTGGTGCTGGAAGAGGCGGCGCGGCTGCCCGATGGGGCAGGCGGCTACGCGACGGTATGGGAGGCCAGGGGCATTCTTTGGGCTGCCGTTGAGGCAGGCTCCGGTCGAGAGCGGGCCGGGGAGTTCGTGACCGTCTCTACCGTCACCTATCGCATCACGGTACGCGCCGCGCCCATCGGCTCGCCGCGGCGCCCGAGACCCGAACAGCGCCTGCGGGACGGCGCGCGCGTCTTCAGGATCGCTGCCGTCGCCGAGGATGACCCGGACGGGCACTATCTGACCTGCTTCGCGCAAGAGGAGCTTCTGGCATGAGCTACGCAATGGCGGCGGCGCTTCAGACGGCGGTCTATGCGCGGCTGGCGGGGGATGGCGCACTTGGCGCTTTGGTTCCCGGGGCGATCTACGACGCAGCCCCGCCGGGCACGGCGGCGGGCACCTATATCTCGCTTGGGCCTGAGGATGCGCGCGACGCGTCCGATCAGGTGGGGCGCGGGGCGTTTCACGAATTCGTCGTTTCGGTCGTGACGGATGCTGCGGGTTTTCAGACCGCGAAGCTGGTCGCGGCGGCGGTGTCGGACGCTTTGGACGGCGCGCCACTTGTCCTTTCGCGGGGGCGGCTTGTCGGGCTCTGGTTTCTGCGTGCCCGCGCCCGGCGGGTCGAGGAGGCGGACGTGCGCCGGATTGACCTGACCTTCCGCGCGCGGGTCGAGGAGTAGGCGCAGGGCGGTTCTCGCCCGCGCAGGTTTATCGGGGGAGGCAGACCCCCACCATCATCAATCGGAGACCGGACATGGCGGCCCAGAACGGCAAGGATCTTCTCATCAAGCTCGACCAGACAGGGGGCGGGCAGTTCGAAACCATCGCGGGCCTCAGGGCCACGCGTATCAGTTTCAACGCCGAAACGGTGGACATCACCAGCCTCGCCAGCCAAGGCGGGTGGCGCGAGCTTCTGGGGGGTGCGGGCGTGCGTTCCGCCTCGGTTTCTGGCTCGGGCGTATTCCTCGACAACAACACCGACGAGCGCGCGCGCCAGATCTTTTTCGACGGCACGGTCGAGGCGTTTCAGGTCATCATCCCGGATTTCGGTGTGGTGGAGGGGCCGTTCCAGCTGACCTCGATCGAATACGCAGGGAGCTACAACGGCGAGGCGACCTATGAGCTGTCGCTGGCCTCGGCCGGCGCGCTGACCTTTACGCCGCTGGCGGTGGCCTGATGGCTAACCCCTGGGCCGGAGAGGTCGCAGTCGTCGTGGACGGCGAGCGCCGGGAAGCCAAGCTGACACTGGGCGCGCTGGCGGAGCTGGAGGCGGCACTGGGGACCGGTTCCTTGGTTGAGCTGGCGGAACGGTTCGAGTCAGGGCGGTTTTCGGCGCGCGATGTGCTGATGTTGGTGGTCGCGGGCCTGCGTGGCGGCGGATGGCGCGGGACGGCCGAGGATTTGATGGCGGCGGAGATCGCCGGCGGGCCGGTGGCGGCCGCACGCATAGCGGCCGAGCTTCTGGCGCGCGCCTTCACCGCACCGGAGCCGTGATGGGCCGGTTCGACTGGCCCGCGCTTCTTCGGGCGGGATTGGTTCAACTGCGATTGAAGCCTGAGGAGTTCTGGCGGCTGACGCCCGCGGAACTGGTGTTGATGCTGGGCGGACCGGGAACGGCACGGCCCATGGGCCGGACGCGGCTGGAAGAGTTGATCGCGGCCTGGCCTGACAAGACGGAAGGAAACGGAAATGCCGGTGACGGACGGGTTAGACGGGCTTGAGGCACAGGCCGCAGCGCTGGAGCAATCGCTTGGTGGCGCGCGCGTCATGGCGGCGGCGTTCGATGCGGAACTGCTCAGGATGCGCGACAGCATGATTTTCACGGGGCGCGAGGTCAACACGCTGTCCCGAAGCATTGGCAATGGCCTTCGCAGCGCCTTCGACGGGCTGGTGTTCGAGGGGATGAAGCTTTCGGACGCGCTGAAGGATGTCGCGCAGACCATTGTGGATACCATCTACAATATCGCGATGGCCCCGGTGCAGAACGCGCTGGGCGGCGCGCTTGCAAACGGGCTCAACTCCGCGCTGAGCGGGGTTTTCGCCTTCGAAAACGGCGGGAGCTTCGCACAGGGACGGGTGATGCCTTTTGCGCGGGGCGGCATTGTCAGTTCGCCGACGATGTTCCCCATGCGGGGGGCAACCGGGCTGATGGGCGAAGCGGGACCCGAGGCCATCATGCCGTTGATGCGCGGCGCCGACGGGCGGCTCGGCGTGCAAAGCGCGGGTGGGGGGCGGCCGGTGAACGTGACCGTGCATGTGACCACCCCCGACGTCCAGGGATTTGCCCGCAGCCAGAGCCAGATTGCCGCGCAGATGGCGCGGGCGCTCTCGCGCGGCGAACGCAACAGGTGAGGAGAGAGAGATGGCCTTTCACGAGGTTCGATTTCCCACGAAGCTGAGCTTCGGCTCGGTCGGGGGGCCTGAGCGGCGGACTGAGATCGTTACGCTCGCCAACGGGTTCGAAGAGCGCAACACGCCTTGGGCAGAGGCCCGCCGACGCTATGATGCAGGTGTCAGCCTGCGCAGCCTGGACGACATTGGCGAGCTGATCGCGTTCTTTGAGGCAAGGCAGGGACAGTTGCACGCGTTCCGCTGGAAGGACTGGACCGACTACAAGTCCTGCTCGGTCTCCGGCGCGCCCGCCTACACCGATCAGGTGATCGGGATCGGTGATGAGGTTCTTCGCGGGTTTCAGCTGGTAAAGACCTACGCCTCGGGCGGGCATGCACAGGTCCGGCGGATCACCAAGCCGGTCGCCGGAACCGTGCGCATTGGCCTTCAGGGCGACGAGCTGGCGGAAGGCGTCCATTTCACCGTCGATGTCGAAACCGGGGTCGTCACCTTCGCCTCGCCGCCCGCCGTCGGCGAAACGGTGACGGCGGGGTTCGAGTTTGATGTGCCGGTGCGCTTCGATAGCGATGCGATCCAGGTTTCAGTCGCCTCGTTCCAGGCGGGCGATGTTCCAAACGTTCCAGTGGTGGAGGTGCGGCTGTGAGCGGGTTCTCCGGCGAGTTCATCGCGCATCTGGAAAGCGGCGCGACCACGGTCGCGCGCGCCTTCGCGGTGACGCGGCGCGATGGGCTGACACTGGGTTTCACCGATCACGACCGATCGCTTTCTTTCGAGGGGATCGCGTTTCGTGCCGATGCAGGGCTGACAGCGAAGGCCGTACAGAGTGGCACGGGCCTCGCGGTCGATAATACTGAAGCCCTTGGCGCGTTGAGTTCCGAGGCGATCACCGAGACGGATATCCTTGCTGGCCGGTACGATGGCGCCGAGGTTCGGGCCTGGCTGGTCAACTGGGCCGACACCGCGCAGCGGGCCCTGATCTTTCGCGGATCACTTGGTGAGGTCACGCGGCGTGGGGGGGCGTTTTCAGCCGAGTTGCGGGGGCTGGCTGAGGCACTTAACCAACCACAGGGCCGTATCTACCATGCGCGCTGCTCGGCGATCCTCGGGGATCGGGCCTGTAGCTTTGACACGGCCTCCCCCGGCTATCGTGTGGAGCTACCGGTCGAAGTGGTCGAGGACGGGCGGGTCTTTCACTTTGCTCAACTTGCCGGCCATGACGACCGCTGGTTTGAGAAGGGCCGGTTAACGGTTCTGGACGGTACGGCGGAGGGCCTGATCGGGATCGTCAAGAACGATCGCATCCGTGGGACGCGACGCGAGATCGAGTTGTGGCAATCGCTCGGCATAGCGCCCGCAGCCGGCACGATCGTCCGGATCGAGGCAGGGTGCGACAAGCGAGCGGAGACGTGTCGGCTCAAGTTCGCAAACCTTCTGAATTTTCAGGGGTTTCCGGATATTCCCGGTGAGGACTGGCTGATCGATTATCCGACGTCCGGCGCTGCCAAGGACGGCGGGAGCCTCAGATGACGGGCGTGGTTGGATTGCAGGCGGTCGAGATCGCACGGCGCTGGATCGGCACGCCCTACCGTCATCAGGCGTCCTGTCTCGGGGCGGGGTGTGATTGCCTTGGCCTGCTCAGGGCGGTCTGGCGGGAGCTTTACGGAGAAGAGCCCGAGGCCGTTCCAGCCTATACACGCGATTGGTCCGAGCCCGAGGGTGAGGAACGCCTTTGGGCTGCGGCGGGTCGCCATTTGGTGGCTTGCAGCGGTGCGCTGGCGGCTGGCCAGGTGCTGCTATTCCGCATGCGCGACGGGTCGGTCGCCAAGCATCTGGGTATCGCCTCCGGGCGCGACAGCTTCATTCACGCCTATTCAGGGCACGGTGTGGTCGAAAGCGCCCTGACCGACGCATGGCGCCGTCGCGTGGCGGCGCGTTTCGAATTTCCCTAAGGAGAGTCCTCATGGCAACCATCCTGCTGTCAGCCGCGGGCGCATTTGTCGGTGCGGGCTTCGGTGGCACCATCCTGGGTCTGTCCGGCGCGGTCATCGGGCGAGCCATCGGCGCGACGATTGGCCGGATGATCGACCAGCGGGTTCTGGGATCGGGATCGCGCGCCGTCGAAACGGGCCGGATTGATCGCTACCGTCTGACTTCGGCGAGCGAAGGAGCGCCCGTTGGCCTTGTCTGGGGTCGGATGCGAGTTTCCGGGCAGGTCATCTGGGCAACCCGATTTCGTGAGCACGTGGCAACCTCTGGCGGGGGCAAGGGAATGCCCTCGCAGCCTACGGTAACGGAGTATTCCTACTCGGTCAGCCTCGCCGTCGCTCTTGGTGAGGGTGAGATAACGCGCGTTGGTCGCATCTGGGCGGACGGCGTTGAGATCTCTCCCGATGAAGTGACGATGCGCGTCTATACCGGGGCCTACGATCAACTGCCGGACCCGAAGATCGAGGCGGTCGAAGGCGCTGGGGCCGTGCCGGCATATCGTGGTATCGCCTATGTCGTGTTTGAGGATCTGCCCGTGACACGCTTCGGAAACCGCGTGCCGCAACTGTCGTTCGAGGTGTTCCGCCCGGCACAGGGTCCTGCAACGAAGGCCGTTGCCGATCTGCGCGAGGGCGTGCGCGGCGTGGCATTGATCCCTGGAACGGGTGAGTATGCCTTGGCGACGACGCCGGTTCACTATCAGGAGGGTGTAGGCCGGAACGTCTCGGCCAATGTCCATTCTCCTGTCGGAGGCACGGACTTTTCGGTCTCGCTCCGCGCGCTGCGCGAGGAGTTGCCGAACTGCGGTTCCGTCTCGCTGCTCGTTTCCTGGTTCGGCAGTGACCTGCGATGCGCCGCGTGCGAAGTAAAGCCGAAGGTCGAATATTCGTCGCGCGAAGGGCAGGGGATGGCCTGGCGCGCGGGTGGGGTCAAGCGGCATGCGGCCGAGATGGTCGCGCGCAAGGATGATAGGCCGGTCTACGGCGGAACGCCGGCCGACGCCTCCGTTGTCGAGGCGATTGCGGCGATCCGGGCGGATGGGCAGGCGGTCATGTTTTGTCCCTTCATCCTGATGGATCAGTTGGAGGGCAACGGCCTGACTGACCCCTGGGACGGCTCAGCGGAACAGTCCGTGCTGCCATGGCGCGGGCGGATCACCTTGTCCGTGGCACCGGGCCGTTCGGGTAGTCCAGACCGGACTGCGGCGGCGGGGGAGGAAGTCGCGGCCTTCTTCGGGACTGTCCAGGCCTCAGACTTCACGGTGTCGGGCACCACGATCACTTACGCAGGTCCGGCGGAGTGGTCCTACCGCCGTTTCGTTCTGCATTATGCGCATCTTTGCGCTGCAGCAGGTGGCGTCGATGCATTCCTGATCGGGTCGGAACTGCGGGGCCTGACCGGTATTCGGGGTGCCGACGACGCCTTCGTCGCGGTTGAGGCCCTGCGACACCTGGCGGCGGATGTGCGCTCGATCCTGGGTCCCCAGACAAAGATCAGCTATGCGGCGGACTGGTCGGAATACAATTGCTATCAGGACGGTTCGGGTGATCTTCTCTATCCGCTCGACGCGCTCTGGGCGGATCCGAACGTGGACTTCGTGGCGATCGACAACTACCTGCCGCTGTCCGACTGGCGCGAGGGAACCGCGCAGGCCGACGCCCATTGGGGCACGATCTACAACCTCGACTATCTGAAAGCGAACGTCGAAGGTGGCGAATACTACGACTGGTATTACGCGTGCGACGCGCATCGTGTGGCGCAGATCCGGACCCCGATCGAGGATGGCGCCCACGGAGAGCCTTGGGTCTGGCGCCTAAAGGACTTTCGTTCTTGGTGGGAAAACGCCCATCACGAGCGGATTGGCGGCATCCGGCAGTCTGCCCCAACGGCCTGGGAACCGCGGTCGAAACCAATCTGGTTCGCTGAGTACGGATGCGCCGCCATCGATCGGGGCACCAACGAGCCGAACAAGTTCCTTGACCCGAAATCGTCGGAAAGCGCCCTGCCTTTCGGGTCCGACGGCCGACGCGACGATCTGATCCAGATGCAGTATCTGCGTGCGATGCGCGAATACTGGGACGATCCCGCCCGAAACCCGGTTTCCGACCGGTACGACGGCCGGATGATCGACATGGAGCATGCCCATGTCTGGTCCTGGGACGCGCGCCCGTTTCCACAGTTTCCGGGCGACACGGCGCTCTGGTCGGACGGGGAGAACTATGCGCGTGGCCATTGGCTGAACGGACGCGCCGCCTCCCAGCCGCTCGCGAGCGTGGTGGCGGAGATCTGCGATCGTTCCGGCCTTCGCGACATCGACGTATCGCAGCTTCACGGGTTTGTTCGTGGCTATGGGGTCTCGGATGTCGGCACGGGGCGCGCGGGGTTGCAGCCCCTGATGCTGGCCTTTGGATTTGACGCGGCAGAGCGTGATGGCGTTTTGTCCTTCCGGATGCGGGATGGGCGCCCCGTGCGGGCGCTTACGCCCGATCACCTCGCCGTTACCGACGATCTGGACGGCTGGACGGAAACCGACCGCGCGCCCGAGGCGGAATTGGCCGGGCGCGTGCGCTTGAATTTCGTCGAGGCGGAAGGAGATTACGAGGCACGATCGGTCGAGGCGATCTTTCCGGATGAGCGGACCCAAAGCGTATCCCAATCGGAACTCAATCTGTCGCTGACGCGAAGCGAGGGGCAGCGGATCGTCGAACGCTGGCTTTCGGAAGCGCGCGTGGCCAGGGATAGCGCGCGCTTCGCGGTGCCGCCCTCTGCCGGGGCGCTTGCGGCTGGGGATGTCGTGACCTGCGCGGATCGCACCTATCGCATCGATCAGGTCGAAAGGGCCGGGGCACTTCAGTTGGACGCGGTTCGGGTGGAATCCGCAGTCTATGAGCCTTCGGACGAAGCTGAAGAGCGGGTAACCCCGCGGCCTTTCGCGCCGCCCTTGCCTGTCGCTGCGCTGTTTCTGGATCTTCCGCTTCTGTCCGGTGACGAGGTACCGCACGCCCCGCATATCGCCGCGACTGCGGAACCCTGGCCAGGAACCGTGGCGGTCTATGCCTCAGACGCCGATGCGGGCTATGCGCTTGACCAGATCCTGACTGTTCGGTCGATCATGGGGCAGACACTCACGCCGCTCGCCTCGGCGAGGCCGGGTATCTGGGACAGGGGGGGCGTGTTGCGGGTCAATGTTACCGGCGGCGCGTTGAGCTCGGTCGGTAGCGAGCAGGTGCTGAACGGGGCAAACCTGATGGCGATCGGCGATGGAACCCCAACGAACTGGGAGGTTTTGCAGTTCCAGGAGGCGCTTTTGGTCGGCCCGGATACCTATGATCTGCGCCATCTGCTGCGTGGACAGGTGGGCACCGATGCCATCGCGCCGGACATCTGGCCTGTCGGTAGCCACGTCGTGCTTCTGGACGGTGCGCCACGGCAGATCGGGCTTTCCGTAGAAGCGCGCGACCTGTCGCGGCATTTCCGGATAGGCCCGGCGACGCGGAGCTATGACGATCCTTCCTATCTGCATCTTGTCGAGGCGTTCCCGGGCATCGGCCTTCGCCCCTATGCGCCAGCGCACTTGCGGGGCGCCTGGCAGGGTGGAGACCTCTCCATAAGCTGGGTTCGCCGAACGCGGGTCAGCGGCGATAGCTGGAGCGGGATCGAAGTCCCCTTGGGCGAAAGCCGAGAGGCCTACGTGGTGCGGATCGTTCAGAACGGCGCCATTCGCCGGGAAATCACGGTTGGTCTGCCTTATTGGACCTACGCCCAGGCGCTGATCCAGGCGGACGCGGTCGCAGCGCCTTTCGAGATCCATGTCGCACAACTCTCCGACGCCTTCGGGCCCGGCGCATTCACGAGGATGAACATCAATGACTGATACCAGCCAACTGGGCTTGCCGCTCGTTCAGGCATCGCAGGCGCAAAAGCATGTCACCGTCAACGAGGCGCTCATGCGCCTCGACGGGTTGGTCCAATTGACCCTGCAATCCATCAGCCAAGCGACACCCCCGGTGGTGGTCCTTGATGGGATGTGTTTTGGCGTCCCGGCTGGTGCGGTTAACGCCTGGAGTGGGCGGGAGGGCACGGTCGCGATCGGCACCAACGGCGGCTGGAGCTTCGCCGCGCCCGCACGCGGATGGCGGGCTCACGTTGCCGACGTTGGGGCTGGCGCGATTCACGATGGCACGAACTGGCGCATTGGGCAGGTCACGCTTTCGCCCTACAATTCCGGCCTCGCCGCGCGTGTCGCGGAGGTCGATCACGTCTTGACGCCGGGTTCGGCCTCCATCACGGGTGCGATCATCCCGTCGAATGCGGTTGTCATCGGGGCCACCGCACGGGTGGTCAGCGAGATCACCGGGACGCTGTCGAGTTGGCAGCTTGGCAACCCCGGCGCGGCGGGGCGCTACGGGGCGGGGCTCGGCTTGGCGGTGGGCTCCTACGCACGCGGTGTCCTGGGGCAACCGACGACATTCTACGCGCCGGAGGCCATGCAGCTAGACGCATCGGGCGGGGATTTCGCGTCCGGCACGGTGCGTATCGCCGTCCACTACCTGACGCTTTCGCTCCCGGATCTCTAGCGATTGCGAACCCCGACACATGCTGACGTGGTTGCGGCGGCCCGCGCGCTTTTACGGTTTGAGCCTGATGAGCGCGGCGGGCAGCTTGCCTCTTGGCTTCTTCATGCGGATTGGGCGGACCGGTATCGAAAACGCATAGGCCGCGTGCATCCGGTCTGGGGAAACGGAACGCTGATTTCCGCCGTTCGGCAGGCTGTGCCGAACCCCGCTACGGAGCCCTATCTGACCGATGCTTCCTATCTGGAAGCGCTTGTGCTGGTGCTGGACACCCTACTCCGCCGTCATCGGTGCAATCGTGGCGTCTCCACTCTACCGGTTTCGCCGGGCGTTCCTATCTGTTAGAAGGGAACAAGCGCGGAGGTGTTGCCATGGCCCAGAGAAACCCGAAAGTCGCATCTGTAGATCCGGTCTGGACGCATATCTGTGAAGAAGCCCGTGCGGCCGTGCGTGACGAGCCGCTGCTGGGCGGCTTCATCCATTCGGGTGTGCTCCATCATCCGTCGATGGAGCGGGCGCTCGCCTATCGCTTCTCGCTCAAGCTCGCCTCAGGCGAGATGAGCGAGCAGGTCCTGCGCGAGATCGCGGATGAGGCGCTGGCGACCGACCCCGAGATCGGTCAGGCGGCGCGCGCGGATTGCGTGGCCGTCTATGACCGCGACCCCGCATGCCACCGGTTCTTGCAACCGATCCTGTTCTTCAAGGGCTATCAGGCGGTGCAAGCCTATCGCATCGGGCACTGGCTCTGGATGACCGGACGGCGCGATCTGGCCTACTTCGTGCAAATGCGTGTGAGCGAGGTCTTTGGCGTTGATATCCATCCGGGCGCACGGATTGGGCGTGGGATCATGATCGACCACGCCCATTCCATCGTGATTGGCGAGACGGCGGTCGTCGGGGACAACGTCTCCATGCTGCATTCAGTGACGCTGGGCGGCACTGGCAAGGAAGATGGCGACCGTCATCCGAAAATCGGAAATGGCGTGATGATCGGGGCGGGCGCTAAAGTCTTGGGAAATATCCGCGTGGGCGATTGTTCCCGCATCGCGGCTGGGTCGGTCGTTCTGCATGACGTGCCCGAATGTTCAACGGTTGCGGGTGTTCCCGCCAAGGTGATCGGCCAGGCCGGCTGCGCTCAACCTGCACTGGCGATGGATCAGTTGATCGACGACGGGATCTGAAACCCCGTAAGAATGGTAAAAGGCCGGGGCATCTGCCCCGGCCTTTCTGTATTCCAGGTGGCCCGGGTTCAGGCCAGCATCGACAGCGGGTTCTCAAGATTGTCGACGATCGATTGAAGCAAAGCCGCACCAAGCGCCCCATCGATCACGCGGTGATCGACAGACAGCGTCATCGACATCACCGTAGCTACCCCGATCTCTCCGTCCGGTTTGACGACGGGTTTCTTGAGGCCGGCCCCCACCGCAAGGATTGCCCCGTGCGGCGGGTTGATGACGGCATCAAAGTTCTCGATCCCGAACATGCCGAGGTTTGAGATGGCGAAGCTTCCGCCCTGATATTCATGGGGGGCGAGCTTCTTGGTCTTGGCGCGGTTCGCCAGGTCCTTCATCTCCGCAGACAGCGCCGACAAGGTCTTCTTTTCGGCATCTTTCAGGACGGGCGTGAAGAGCCCGCCTTCGACCGCGACCGCGACCGCCACGTCAGAGGGCTTCAGCTTCAACATTCGGTCCCCGGCCCAGACGGCGTTCGCGTCGGGAACCGCCTGAAGCGCATTCGCGCAGGCCTTGATGATGAAGTCGTTGACCGACAGCTTCACGCCGCGCGCCTCAAGCTGCTTGTTCAACTGCCCCCGGAAGGCCATGAGCGCATCCAGCTGCACCTCGCGCCGCAGATAGAAATGCGGGATCGTCTGCTTGGCCTCGGTCAGACGCGCGGCAATCGTCTTGCGCATCCCGTCAAGCGGAACTTCGGTATATACGCGGCCTTCGTACATCCGTGCGACGACACTGGCGGACATGCCTGTCGGAGCCGTGGCGGCCGCGGGCGCCGCCGCAGCGGGAGCAGCCTCGGGTGCCGCAATCGCGGCTGCGGCCTTGGGCGCTGCGGAGGCCGCCTCCACATCCGCCTTTACGATCCGGCCGTGCGGGCCCGAGCCTGACAGGGTCGAGATATCGACGCCCTTTTCCTTTGCCAGGCGCCGCGCGAGCGGCGAGGCCAGGACGCGCGCCCCGCTGGTTGCAGCTGGCGCCGCCGGGGCGGCGGCAGGACCGGGGGCGGGCGCCACGGAGGCGGGCGCAGGCGCCGAGACAGCAGGGGCAGGCTTGGCGGCCGGGGCCGCGTCCGCGCTTTCGCCTTCCTCGACCATGATGGCGATCGGCGTGTTGACCTTCACGCCTGAGGTGCCCTCGGCGATCAGGATCTTGCCGACGATCCCCTCATCAACCGCCTCGAACTCCATCGTGGCCTTGTCGGTTTCGATCTCGGCGATGATATCGCCGGACGACACCGTGTCGCCCTCCTTCACCAGCCATTTTGCAAGTGTCCCTTCCTCCATCGTCGGAGACAGGGCGGGCATCAGGATTTCGGTTGCCATCGTCTTATCTCCTCAGCGGTAGGTGACTTTCTTGACCGCCGCCACAACCTCGTCCGAGGTCACAAGCGCCAGTTTTTCCAGGTTGGCCGCGTAGGGCATCGGCACGTCCTTGCCCGTGCAATTGATCACCGGCGCGTCGAGCCAGTCGAAGGCGCGCTCCATGATCACGGCGGACAGGTGATTGCCGATCGAGGCAACGGGCCAGCCTTCCTCAACGGTCACGCAGCGGTTCGTCTTCATGACCGAGGCGATGACAGTGTCATAATCGATCGGGCGCAGGGTGCGCAGGTCGATGACCTCGGCGCTGATGCCCTCGGCGGCCAGCTTGTCCGCCGCGTCGAGCGCATGCGTCATCCCGATCCCGAAGGAGACGATGGTCACATCCGAGCCCTCGCGCCAGATCTTCGCCTTGCCGAAGGGCACGGTGAAGTCCGGCAGGTCCGGGACCTCGAAGCTCCGGCCGTAGAGGATCTCGTTTTCCAGGAAGATGACCGGGTTCGGATCGCGGATCGCAGTCTTCAGCAGACCCTTGGCGTCGGCGGCCGAATAGGGCTGCACGACCTTCAGGCCCGGGATCTGGGCGTACCAGGCCGCGTAGTCCTGGCTGTGCTGGGCGGCCACGCGCGCAGCCGCACCATTCGGGCCGCGGAACACGATCGGGCACCCCATCTGGCCGCCGGACATGTAAAGTGTCTTGGCGGCAGAGTTGATGATGTGGTCGATCGCCTGCATGGCGAAGTTGAAGGTCATGAACTCCACGATCGGGCGTAGGCCTGCCATGGCCGAACCGACCGCGATGCCTGCAAAGCCATGCTCGGTGATCGGCGTGTCGATCACGCGCCGTTCACCAAACTGGTCGAGCAACCCTTGGGAGATCTTGTAGGCGCCCTGGTACTCGCCCACTTCCTCCCCCATGAGGTAGACATCCTCGTCGCGGGTCATCTCTTCGGCCATCGCCTCGCGAAGCGCCTCGCGCACGGTCATGGTCTTCATCGGTGTGCCCTCGGGCCAATCCGGCGAGCGGTCGGCTACGGGCGCTGCCGGGGCCGCCGCGACGGGTGCGGAAGCCGGGGCCGGGGTTGGGGCCGGCGCGGGCGCAGCCGGGGTCGTCGCCTCGGAAACGCTCTCGCCTTCCTCGACAAGAATCGCGATGGGGGTGTTGACCTTTACGCCCTCGGTGCCCTCGGCAATCAGGATCTTGCCGACTGTCCCCTCATCGACGGCCTCGAATTCCATCGTAGCCTTGTCGGTTTCGATCTCTGCGATGATCTGGCCCGAGGTGACGCTGTCGCCCTCCTTCACCAGCCATTTCGCGAGTTTTCCCTCCTCCATCGTCGGCGACAGGGCGGGCATCAGAATTTCGGTAGCCATGCGTCAGTCCCCCTTACGCGTAGATGTCGGTCCAAAGCTCCTCGAGCGCGGGCTCGGGGCTTTGCTTCGAAAATTCGGCCGCCTCGTTCACGACCGCCTTGATTTCCTTGTCGATGGCCTTCAGGTCGTCCTCGGTCGCGTGCTTGCCTTGCAGCAGCAATTCGCGCACATGCTCGATCGCATCGCGCTCGTCGCGCATCTTCTGAACTTCCTCGCGCGTGCGGTACTTCGCCGGGTCGGACATCGAATGCCCGCGGTAACGGTAGGTCATCACCTCAAGGATGTAGGGGCCCTTGCCCTCGCGGCAGTGCGCGACAGCCTTTTCGCCGGCAGCCTTGACCGCCAGCACATCCATCCCGTCGACGGTTTCGCCCGGAATGCCGAAGGCGAGGCCACGGGTGTGCAAGTCGGGCGTGGAGGTCGAGCGGCGCTGGGCGGTCCCCATGGCGTACTGGTTATTCTCGATCACGAAGATCACCGGCAGCTTCCAAAGCGCCGCCATGTTGAAGGTTTCGTAGATCTGGCCCTGGTTTGCCGCACCGTCGCCAAAATAGGCGAAGGTAACGCGACCGTTGCCCTTATACTTATCCGCGAAGGCTAGGCCTGCGCCCAGCGGCACCTGCGCACCAACGATGCCGTGGCCGCCGTAGAAGTGCTTTTCCTTCGAGAACATGTGCATGGAGCCACCCTTCCCCTTGGAAAGGCCGCCCTCACGTCCCGTCAGTTCCGCCATCACGCCCTTGGGGTCCATCCCGCAGGCGAGCATGTGTCCGTGGTCGCGATAGGAAGTGATGCGCTTGTCGCCCTCTTCCGCCGCGGCCTCAAGTCCGACGACGACGGCTTCCTGCCCGATGTAAAGGTGGCAGAAGCCGCCGATCAGGCCCATGCCATAAAGCTGACCCGCCTTTTCCTCGAATCGCCGGATCAGGAGCATCTCCCGGTAATAGGATAGCAGCTCGTCTTTTGATGTATTTGATTTCGCTGCGACTTTTCTTGCTGCCATAGCGGCGACCTCCCAATGGCGAAAAAGTAGTTCAACGTTGAACTATCTTATAGCCCAACTTCGACGTTGTGACGAGGTTTTTTTCGCGAGATCAGGTAATCCCTGTAGGCCGGCGATGCAGGCCGCGCGAGGGGATGGCCCGGGAATTCAGGGCTGGATCGGCCTCTTCAGCGCCCACTGGCCTCGGCTCTGCTGTGACGGTCTTTCTGGGGCGGCGCCAGCGCTCAGCGGATCACGATCTCGTCGGACCGGATCAGGCCCAGGACGTCACGGGCCTGTTGATCAAGGAGGTCCAGGTCGAGGTAGTCATCCGACAGGCGGCGTGTCAGATTGGCCATGCGGGTGACCTCCTGTTTCAGACGGTCACGCTCCGCGATCAGGCCCGCCTTCTCCGCGTCGATCTGCACACGGCGGAACACGCCGAAATCCCCCTGAACGGCGGCGAACGTAAAGTAGAATGCGGCCGCCAAGGCCCCGGCGTAAAACAACACCGGCCCGATGCGGGGTGAATTTCGTGCTGCGCTCATCTATGCCTCGCTGCCGCCTCTGACGGGTGGCTGCGAGGCATAATGGCACAGGCGATTCGCCAAGGGAATCCCCTGTTTTTCCCTATTTCGGGCCGTCTCAGGTGATCGAGGCCTCGTAGATCGACTGGATCGCGCGATCCAGCGCGGCATCGAATTCCGCATCCGACTGCTGGGCCGAAAGCCCTTCGGTCAGCGCGCGGGAGAAGCTGGCGATCACGCCGGTGTTCCGCGCGAGATGCGCGTTGGCCTCGTCGCGGCTGTAGCCGCCCGAAAGCGCGACGACGCGCATGACCTTCGGGTGGTCGACCAGCGGTCGATAAAGATCGGGCTTCGTCGGCAGCGTCAGCTTCAGCATGACTTCGGTGCCGTCGGGCAGGGCATCCAGTTGCTTGAGGATCTCGGTCAGCAGGATGTCCTCGGCCTCGGCCTTGTCGGCGATGGAGATCGTGACCTCCGGTTCGATGATCGGCATCAGCCCATGTGCCAGAACCTGGCGGGCCAGGTCGAACTGCTGCGCCACGCAGGCCGCGATCCCCTTGGGGTTGGCCGCGTCGATGACGGAGCGTTCCTTGGTCCCGAAGATACCGGCCTTGACCGCCCGCTCCAGAAGCGCGTCGAGCCCGCCGATGGACTTCATCAGCTTGACCCCGTCGGTCGCGTCCTCAAGCCCCTTGTCGATCTTCAGGAAGGGCACGACGCCGCGGTCTTCCCAGATGTACTGCGCGGCGGGCTTGCCGCCGATCTCGCCGTCCATGGTCCGCTCGAACAGGATGGCGCCGATCACGCGGTCGCCGGTAAAGGCGGGCGACGTCGCGATGCGGCTGCGCATCGCGTGGATCAGCGAAAACATCTCCTCGTCATTCGACCAGGCGCCCTCGGCGATCCCATAAAGTTTCAGCGCCTTCGGGGTGGACCCGCCGCTCTGGTCGAGCGCCGCGATAAAGCCCTTGCCCGCCCGCATCTGTTTCGCCTGATCCTGCCGTGCCATCATTCTCTCCGCCAAGGAATCCCATGAGTTTACGCCCCGGCGCCCAGTCTTAGGCGAGGGGCCGGGGCGATGCAAATATGGTGGCGCAAACAGCCGCCCGGCGGGCGCACAATCCCGACTGACCGTGTCGTCTAGTCCATCAGCGCGGCAACACCCGGCAGGGTCTTGCCCTCCATCCATTCCAGGAACGCCCCTCCGGCGGTGGAGATATAGCTGAAATCCCCCGCGGCGCCCGCCTTGTTCAGCGCGGCAACGGTATCGCCGCCGCCCGCGACCGACACCAGCTTGCCCGCCTTGGTCAGTTCCGCCGCCGTACGGGCGGCCGCGTTTGTCGCGGCATCGAACGGCTCGATCTCGAACGCGCCGAGCGGCCCGTTCCAGATGAGCGTTCGGCATGTCTCGAACACCGAGGCGATGGCTGCGACGGCCTCCGGCCCCGCGTCCAGGATCATCGCGTCCTCGGGGCAGGCGTCGGCGGCCACGACCGCGCTGGCGGCACCGGCCGCGAATTCCCGCGCCACGACCACGTCGGCGGGCAGATGGATCGTGCAGCCCGCATCCGCCGCCTTGGCCAGGATCGCGCGCGCCGTGTCGGCCATGTCATGTTCGGCCAGCGACTTGCCGACGCCGATCCCCTGGGCGACCAGGAAAGTATTGGCCATGCCGCCGCCGATGATCAGGTGATCGACCTTGGTCACCAGATTGCCGAGCAGATCGAGCTTGGTGGAAACCTTGGCGCCACCGACGACGGCGGCCACGGGACGCGCCGGATCGCCCAGCGCCGCGTTCAGCGCCTTCAGTTCCGCCTCCATCAAACGTCCCGCGCAGGACGGCATCAGCTTCGCGATTCCCTCGGTCGAGGCATGCGCCCGGTGCGCCGCCGAAAACGCGTCGTTCACATAGACCTGGCCCAGCGCCGCCATGCTGGCCGCCAGCATGGGGTCGTTCTTTTCCTCGCCCTTGTGGAAGCGGGTGTTTTCCAGAAGCACCACGTCACCCGGCTGCATCGCCGCGACGGCCTTCTTCGCCGGTCCGCCGATGCAGTCCTCGGCAAAGATCACCTTGCACCCGAGCGCCTTTTCCAAAGAGGGAAGGGTGATGCGCAGGCTCATCTCTGGCACGACCTCGCCCTTGGGGCGCCCGAAATGCGCCAGCAGAACTGGCCGCCCGCCCGCCTTCAGGATGTCGCGGACGGTCGGCACGATCTTCTCGATGCGGGTCGCGTCCGTGACATGGCCCGCCTCGACCGGCACGTTGATGTCCACCCGGACAAGCACCGTCTTGTCCTTCAGCTCCATGTCGTCGAGGGTCTTCCAGCGCATCGCCGCATCCTTTCCATTCCGGGCGCACCGCCCGCCTTTTTCCGACCATTCAGCCCAACATTCACCAAAGGTCAACCGAAGGCATCGCTTTGCCCTTTCAATACGCCCGCGCCCGCACTAGGTTCCGCGGGACTTTTTCTGAGGAGACCGCCATGGCCGAGATCAAGGACCCCGAAAACACCATCATCATCGAACTGAAGGACGGCCCCGTCGTCATCGAGCTTCTGCCCGACGTCGCGCCCCATCACAGCCAGCGGATGAAGGACCTCGCCCGCGCCGGCAAGTATGACAACGTGGCCTTCCACCGTGTCATCGACGGCTTCATGGCCCAGACCGGCGACGTTGAACATGCCAACATGGAGCAGGGCTGGAACCCGCGCCGCGCCGGGACCGGCGGATCGGACCTGCCTGACCTTCCGGCCGAGTTTTCCGGCGTCCCGCATGACCGTGGCACGCTCGGGGCGGCGCGCTCATCGAACCCGAACTCGGCCAACAGCCAGTTCTTTATCAACTTCAAGGACAACCACTTCCTGAACCGCCAGTACACGGTCTATGGCCGTGTCATCTCGGGTATGGAACACGTGGACAAGATCCAGCGCGGCGAACCGCCGATGAATCCCGATCGCATGATCACCGTGAAGGTGGCCGCAGATGCGTGATCCGCGCTTTCTTGCCGGCGGCCTTTTCGCCGCCGGTTTCCTGGCGCTTGGCGCGATGGTCGCCGTGGCCCAGTCGGGGACCGAGGCCGACACGACCGACGGCCCCGGCCCCAACCTTGTGATCGAGGTGGCGGGCGAGGCCAATGGCCGTATCGTCATCGACCTCATGCCGGACGTGGCGCCGCTGCATGTCAAGCAGATCACCACGCTTGCGGCCTCGGGCGCCTATGATGGCGTGGTCTTCCACCGCGTCATTGACGGTTTCATGGCCCAGACCGGCGATGTGCAATACGGCAAGACCGGTGGCGATCTGTCGATGGCCGGCATGGGCGGCTCCGACCTCCCCGACATCCCGGCGGAGTTCTCCGAGGTGCCCTTCCTGCGCGGCATCGTCGGCATGGCCCGCTCCCAGCATCCCGACAGCGCGAACTCTCAGTTCTTCATCATGTTCGCGCCGGGGGAGTTCCTGAACGGCGACTACACCGTCGTCGGGCATGTGATCGAAGGCATGGACGTGGTCGATGCGATCAAGCGCGGCGACCAGGCCCGCAACGGGTCGGTCAGCGACCCCGACCGCATGGACAAGGTGACGGTCGCGGAATAATCCGCGACCCCGCCTTCTTCTTTTCACAAATATCCTCGGGGGGTGCGGGGGGCAGACAGCCCCCCGCGCGCGCCAAAGGCCCGGGCGGCGGCCTAGCTCAGGACTACCAGCGCGTGGCGTTTCTTGCCCGCGGTGAGTTTCAGCGGCGCCGCAAAATGGCTTGCCCCGAACATCTGTCCCGCATCGGTCGCAAGCTCGTCGTTCACCCGCGCCCCGCCTTCGGCGATCAGGCGCTTGGCGTCCTTGCCGGATTTCGCGAGGCCAGAGCGCACGATCAACTGCGCCAGGCTGATGCCCTCGCCTAGCTCGGACGGGTTCAGCTGCAACGTCGGCAGGTCCTCGCCCACGCCGCCCTTCTCGAAGACCTCGCGCGCGGTCGCCTCCGCCGCCTGTGCGGCCTCGCTCCCGTGGGCCAGCGTCGTGACCTCGTTTGCAAGGACGACCTTCGCCTGGTTGATCTCCGCGCCTTCCAGCGCGCCCAGCCGGTCGCATTCCTCGATCGGAAGCTCGGTGTAAAGCTTCAGGAACCGCCCCACGTCGGCATCCGTGGTGTTGCGCCAGAACTGCCAGAACTCGTAGGGGCTCAGCATGTCGGCATTGAGCCAGATGGCGCCCGAGGCCGATTTGCCCATCTTCTTGCCGTCCGAGGTCGTCAGAAGCGGCGAGGTCAGGCCATAGATCTCCCGGTCCAGAACCCGGCGCGTCAGGTCGATACCGTTGACGATGTTGCCCCACTGGTCGGAGCCGCCCATCTGCAACAGGCAGCCGTAACGGCGGTTCAGCTCCAGGAAGTCATAGGCCTGGAGGATCATGTAGTTGAACTCCAGGAACGACAGCGACTGCTCGCGGTCCAGCCGCGATTTCACGCTTTCGAACGACAGCATCCGGTTGACGCTGAAATGCCGCCCGATGTCGCGCAGGAAGTCGAGGTAGTTGAGCGTATCGAGCCATTCCGCGTTGTTCAGCATCAGCGCGTCCGCCGGCCCGTCGCCGAAAGTGACATAGGCGGCAAAGACCCGCTTGATGCCCGCGATGTTGTCGTCGATCTGCGCGGGCGTCAGCAGCGGACGCTCCTCCGCGCGGAAGGAGGGGTCACCCACCTTGGTCGTGCCGCCGCCCATCAGGACCAAGGGCTTGTGCCCGGTCTTCTGCAACCAACGCAGCATCATGATCTGGATGAGAGAGCCGACATGCAGCGACTTCGCCGTGGCATCAAAGCCGATATAGGCCGGGACCACGCCCTTCGCCAAAGCCTCGTCCAGGCCCTGATAATCGGTGCAGTCGGCCAGGAAGCCGCGCTCCATCATCACGCGCATGAAATCGGATTTCGGGTGGTAGGTCATCGCCGCTTGTCCCATTGATTGCGCCTTGCGTATATCTGTGGGGGCGGGCGAGGGGAAGGGCATGATGAAATCGGGTTCCATCTGGGCGCTGGGCGCCATGTCGGGGACCTCGCTCGACGGGGTGGACGCGGCGCTTGTTCTGACGGATGGCCACCGGATCGAGGCCTTCGGCGACACAGCCTACCGGCCCTATTCGGATGATGAACGCGCCGTGATCCGTGCCGCGCTCGGCCAATGGCCCGAGGGGATTGCCGTTTCCGCCGCCGCCCGCATGGTCGAGGCCGCGCATGAGGAGGTCCTGGCCCCGCTTGCGCCCAGGGCGGCCCTCGTGGGGTTCCATGGCCAGACCCTCGCCCACGATCCCGCCGGGCGTGGCACCCATCAGGCTGGCGACGGGGCGCGGCTTGCCCAGCATCTGGACCGCCCCGTGGTCTGGGATTTCCGGTCCTCGGACGTGCAACTGGGCGGGCAGGGGGCGCCGCTTGCGCCCTTCTTTCACTTCGCCTGCGCGCGCTGGATCGGCGCGCGGGCTCCGGTCGTGTTCCTGAACCTTGGCGGGGTCGGGAACCTGACCTGGGTCGATCCGGCCCAGCCTGCGCCCGAAGTGCCGGGCGCATGCCTCGCCTTCGACACCGGCCCGGCGAATGCGCCCGTGAACGACCTCATGACGGAGCGGCTGGGTGTTTCGCATGACGCCTCGGGCGGGCTGGCGGCGGAGGGCGCGGTGGACGAAGCCGTCATCGCCCGCTTCCTCGATCACCCCTATTTCCTGAAGCTGCCGCCCAAATCGCTGGACCGGAACGACTTTCACGGGCTTCTCGGCATGGTGGCGGACCTGTCGGATGCCAATGCCGCAGCCACGCTGACCTTTGCAGCTGCGGCCGCCGTTGGACGTGCGGCCGAGCATTTCCCTTCGCCACCCGAACGCATCCTCGTGACCGGCGGCGGGCGGCGTAACGTGACGCTGATGGCGATGCTCGACGACGTGCTCGACGCGCCCGTCGCCCCAGTGGAGGACGCGGGCCTCGACGGCGACATGCTGGAGGCGCAGGCCTTCGCCTACCTTGCCGTCCGGGTCGCGCGAGGCTTGCCGACCTCCTGCCCCTCGACCACGGGGGTAGGCGCGGCGGTGGGGGGCGGCCAAATCAGCTACCCCGTCGCGCCAGCGGTCTGAGCGGCCGTCAGGCCGCCGCGCGCTTGCGGCCCCGCAGCATCGCCATCGTGTAGATCACCAGCGCCGCCCAGATCAGCGGGAACGCGATCTTGCGGGTGGTGTCGAACTCTTCTCCGAAAACGAAGACCGCGGTCAGGAAGATCATCGTCGGCGCGATGTACTGCATGATCGCGATGGTCGAGAGCGTCAGCTTTTTCGCCCCGTTTGCATAAAGCACCAGCGGCACGGCGGTTACGACCCCGCAGCCCAGAAGCATCCAGGTGTCGAAGGCCGATCCCGCAAGCAGATGGCCCTGGCCACTGCTGGCGAGCCAAAGCACATAGGCCAGAGCCGGCGGGGTCAGCAGAAGAACCTCAAGCATGAAGCCCTGATTGGGACCGATCGGTAGCCATTTCTTGAAGAAGGCATAGCAGCCCCAGGTCAGCGTCAACGCCAGCGCGACGACGGGCAGATGCCCTGCCTTGATCGTCAGGATTGCGACGGCGAGGGCCGCCAGCGTGATGGCAAGCCACTGCGCGCCCGACAAGCGTTCCCCCAACAGCACCGCGCCAAGCAAGACCGAAAACAGCGGGTTGATGAAATACCCCAGCGCCGCGTCCAGCGCATGGCCCGATCCAATCGCCCAGACGTAGATCCCCCAGTTGAGGGAGACCAGCGCCGCGGTCAGGGCCGCCATGCCCAGCATCCGGGGTGTGCGAAGCGCGCGCATCAGATCCGCCGTCCGGCCCGTGGCGATCAGGATCGCACCGGCCACCGGAACCGACCAGAGGACGCGATGGGCGATCACTTCCTGCGGGGGGATATGCGCCAGCGCCTTCATGTAGAGCGGCAGGAATCCCCAAAGCACATAAGCGGCCAAGGCGAACAGAAAGCCGGGCAGGCTGTCGCCGCTTCCGGTTGCCGGTGTCTGCCCCGTGGCCATCGCGATCCCCCTGGTTCGCGGCCTGACTAGCGGAATGGCCAGGCGCCCGCCATCGCCTCTTTGTCACCGATACATTCAGCGCAGGCGCCGGGCGAGGTAGGCGCGGGTGAAGGCCGCGTAACCCTTTGCTGTGACCTTCAGTTCCGCGCGGATCAGGTGGTGAAGCTCCGGCAGGTGGTGGAACGGCACGGCCGGAAAGACGTGGTGTTCGACATGATAGGGCATGTTCCAGGCCAGGAACCGTACGACGGCATTGGTGAAGGTGGTGCGGGTGTTTTCAAACATGTTGGCAACGAAGGGGCAGTCGCCATGTTCCGCCAGCAGGTAGAGCCTCAGCATCGGCTGGCCGAGCAGGGCGGGCACCACCCAGACCCAAAGCAGCAGCGGCGACCACAGAAGCGAGAGTGCCGCCAGCGTGTAAAGCCCCAGCATCACGCGCGCCTCGCGTTCCATGCGGGGCAGGGCGCGCTCGGGAAGATAGGGCGCGCGCTCGCGCCCCGCCGCCAGCCGGAAGGTCAGCGCGATGTTCGCCCGCCAGACCGGCAGGCCGGAGACATGCCAGACCCACTGCCACAAGGTCCCGGGCTTCGTGCCCTCAAGTTCCGGGTCCTTGCCGGGGATGTTGGTGAAGCGGTGATGGGCGAGGTGGAAGTAGCGGAACCATTCGAAGGGCAGGATCAGCAGCACCCCGCAAACCCGCCCGACCCAGTCAGAAATCGCGGGCGTCCGAAAGGGCGTCCGGTGCGTGCATTCGTGTTCCAGCGTAAAGAGGAAGGCGATCAGCACCCCCTGCACCGGCAGCAGCAGGGGCCAAAGCGGGACGCGCGCCGCGATCAGCGCGCCGCATCCAAGGATCAGCCCCCAATGGCCCGCCAGATGCATCAGCCCCGCCCGGTCGCTCGGCAGCGTCAGCCTTGCCTTGTCCTCCGCGGCGAGTTGGGACAGGAAGTCGCGGTGGTCAGCCATCTGGAATTGCTCTTTCATGGATGCGCTCAGCGCGACGGAATGTCGAAGCCCGGTGGGGCAAGTTCGAACCCTTCGAAGTGGAAGCCGGGTGAGACCGTGCAGCCCGCCAGCGTCCAGTCGCCTGTCGTGCGAGCGGATTGCCAGTGCCCGGTCGGAACGATAATCTGCGGTCGCTGTCCGGACAGTAAGTCGATCCCGAGGATATTGTTTCCGAAAGGCCCGTTAGTTGTTTCCGATATGGAAACAATAAGCGGCGATCCCGCGTAATAGTGCCAGATTTCGTCTGCATCCACGCGGTGCCAGTGGCTCCGCTCGCCCGCGCGAAGCAGGAAATAGATGCAGGTGCCCGCCGGGCGGCCTTCGCCCCGCGCAACCCAGGTTTCGCGGTACCAGCCGCCCTCGGGGTGGGGGCGAAGGTCCAGCGATCGGATGATCTCGTCCGCCGTCATGGGGCGACCATGCCGCCAGTCAGATCGATCCGCAAGCCCGTTGCCTGCGGTCGCGATGCCTGATTACTCTGGCGGCGAATGGCAGGAACGGGGGCGGTCATGGCGGGCGTTGAAGGCAGGGTGGCACTGGTGACTGGCGCGGGCAGCGCAAGCGGGATCGGTTTTGCCTGCGCGAAGGTTCTGAAGGCACAGGGCGCGAAGGTCGCGATCAGCTCCACCACGTCGCGCATCCACGACCGCCGTGCGGAGCTGGGGGTGGAGGGCACCTCTGCCACGCCGGCCGACCTGACACGGCAGGAGGATGTCGACCGCCTCATCGCCGAGACGGAAGCCGCGCTGGGGCCGATCGATATCCTCGTGAACAACGCGGGCATGGTCCAGACGGGGCACGACACGGAATCCCGCAGCCTTGCCGACACGCCCGATGCCGACTGGGCTTTCGGGCTCGATATCAACCTGACCTCGGTCTTCCGGATGACCCGAGCGGTTCTGCCGGGGATGACCGCGCGGGGCTACGGCCGCATCGTCCAGATGTCCTCGGTCACGGGGCCGGTCGTCGGCATCCCGACCTCGGCCATCTATGCCTCCGCCAAGGCGGGCATTCTAGGCATGACCCGGGCGCTGGCCATCGACGTGGGCGGCAAGGGTGTGACGGTGAACTGCGTTGGCCCCGGCTGGATCCAGACCGGATCGTCAAGCGCGGCGGAGATCACCGCGGGGCGCTACACGCCGCTCGGCCGGCCCGGCCGGCCCGAGGAGGTCGCCCACGCGGTCCTATTCCTTGCCGCGGAAGAGGCGAGCTACATGACCGGGCAGCTTGTCGTGGTGGACGGCGGCAACACGATCCAGGAATACAAGGTCGCGCTTTAGGCCCCTGGGGCCGGGACCGCCTTCGGCGGGGGTATTTGGACAATGAAGAAGGGGCGGGGAAGAAGGGGCGGGCGGCGCGAACCGCCCCGCCCCTCGCGCAAGCCTCAGCCGCGCAGGATCGAGCGGCCGGCGTATTCGGCGGTCTCGCCCAGCATTTCCTCGATGCGGATCAGCTGGTTGTATTTCGCAAGCCGGTCGGACCGCGCGAGCGAGCCGGTCTTGATCTGGCCGCAGTTCGTCGCGACGGCGAGGTCGGCGATCGTCGCATCCTCGGTCTCGCCCGAGCGGTGCGACATGACGTTGGTGTAGCGCGCGCGGTGGGCCATATCGACGGCCTGGAGCGTTTCGGTCAGCGTGCCGATCTGGTTGACCTTGACCAGCATGGAGTTCGCCACGCCCTGCTTGATCCCCTGCGACAGGCGCACGGGGTTGGTGACGAAGAGGTCGTCGCCCACCAGCTGGCACTTGTTGCCCAGCACGTCGGTCAGGTGTTTCCAGCCGGACCAGTCATCCTCGGCGCAGCCGTCCTCGATCGAGATGATCGGGTAGTCGGCAACCAGCGCCGCGAGGTAGGCCACGTTTTCCTCCGGCGACAGGGTCTTGCCCTCGCCCGAAAGTACATATTTCCCGTCCTTGAAGTATTCGGTCGAGGCGCAGTCGAGCGCCAGGTGGATGTCCTCGCCGGGCTTGTAGCCCGCCTTCTCGATCGCCTTGAGGATGAAGTCGAGCGCCGCGCGGGTGGAGGAGAGGTTCGGGGCAAAGCCGCCCTCGTCGCCGACGCCGGTGGCGAGGCCCGCCGCCGACAGCTCCTTCTTCAGCGTGTGGAAGACTTCCGATCCCATGCGCACCGCCTCGCGGATGTTCGCGGCGGCGACGGGCATGATCATGAATTCCTGGATGTCGATCGGGTTGTCGGCATGTTCACCGCCGTTGATGATGTTCATCATCGGCACCGGCAGGACGCGGGCATTGGTGCCGCCGACGTAGCGGTAAAGCGGCTGGCTGGTGAAATCGGCCGCGGCCTTAGCGACCGCGAGGGAGACGCCGAGGATCGCGTTCGCGCCCAGGCGCGCCTTGTTCGGCGTGCCGTCAAGCTCGATCATCAGGCGGTCGATCTCGACCTGTTCGGTCGCGTCGGCGCCCAGAAGGTTTTCGGCGATCTCGCCGTTGACGGCGGCGACCGCCTCCTGCACACCTTTGCCCATGTAGCGCGACTTGTCGCCGTCACGCTTCTCGACCGCCTCATGCGCGCCGGTCGAGGCGCCCGAGGGTACGGCCGCCCGGCCCATCGTGCCGTCTTCCAGCGTCACGTCGACCTCGACGGTCGGGTTGCCGCGGCTGTCGAGGATTTCGCGGGCGTGGATGTCGATGATCGTGCTCATGAGGCGCTCCCTGACGGCGGAAAGAATTGATACGCGCGGTGTTTACGCGGTTGGGGGCGCGAGGGAAAGGGAAATCAGGCCGGGCGGCGCGTTAGCGCTACCGAGACCGCCCGTTCCCGCAGGTAGGTGTAGAACGCGGCGCCGACGATCACCGCCGCGCCCGCCAGCGTCAGCGCGTCCGGATGCTCGGCAAAGACCACCATGCCGATGGCAAGCGACAGGACTAGGCGGGCATAGCGGAAGGGCATCAGCGCCGAGGCCTCGGCAAGCCGCATGGCGGCGACGATGGCGTAGTATCCGGTCGTCGAGCAGATCACCATCAGCACGATCTTCCACAGCACCTCCACCCCCGGCATGACCGGGCGATCGCCCAAGAGGATCAAGACCGCGCCCGCGATCGCGACCGCGAGGAACCCGTAGCAGGACACCGCGATGGAGGGCACATGCGACGGGATGCGGCGCGTGACGAGGTCGCGCAGCGCGATGAAGACCACCGTGACCACAACCAGAAGCGCCTCGACCCGGAAGCCCTCGGCGCCCGGACGGATGATCATCAGGACGCCGATGAAGCCCGCCAGCACCGCCAGCCAGCGCCGCCAGCCCACACGTTCGCCCATGAACAGTGCCGCACCCGCCGTCACGGCAAGAGGCGTCGCCTGAAAGACTGCCGCCACCGTCGATAGCGGCAGCAGCGACAGCGCGGTCACGAAGCTGACCGCACCGATCCCCTCGCTGAAGGTCCGCAGCAGCACGCTGGGCACCGTGGCGGCGTGGACCATTGCCGCGCGCCCGCCATCGCCCGCGGCAATCATGAAGACGAGCATCCCGGATACGCCGACCATGAGCAGCACCTGCCCGATCGGCAGCGTCTCTGTCAGGGACTTGATCAGCGCGTCCTCGACCGAGAAGACAGTCATGGAGTAAAGGACGAGCGCGATCCCGCGAAGGTTCGACATTGCGCCCTAGTCCCTCTTGCCGCGCTTGGCCGGCACGCCGAAAAGCTCCATCCGGTGGCCCTTGAGCTTGTAGCCAAGCCGTGCGGCGATCTTTTCCTGAAGCGCCTCGATCTCAGGGTCGCAGAACTCGATCACCTCGCCGGTCTCAAGGTCGATCAGGTGATCGTGGTGCTCGCGCTCCGCGTCTTCGTAACGGGCGCGGCCGTCGCCGAATTCCAGCTTCTCGACGATCCCCGTCTCCTCGAAGAGCCGGACCGTCCGGTAGACCGTCGCGAGCGAGATCTTGGGGTCCACCGCACAGGCGCGGGCATAAAGCTCCTCGACATCGGGGTGATCGTCGGAGGATTCGAGCACGCGCGCGATGACCCGACGTTGTTCCGTCAGTCGGAGGCCCTTGGCCTCGCAGCGCGCGATGATGCTTTCCGCCATGTGTCCGCTTCCCGGTCTTCGCCGCACGGTTTAAGGTGATCGTGGCGTAGGATAAAGCGGGAATTTCCCCTGATGCCATCCTTGACTTCGACCCCGGCGAAGGCTCCGGCACGTTCCCGTGCGGCGCATGGTGCATTGAGGCTCAATGCGTCTTGGGGGCGGCAGCCGGTCGCGTCGATGCCGGCAGCGCTGGGGACCGCCCCGATCAACCGTCTGCGGAAAGCGTGACATCCGCCCAGACCGGCAGATGGTCCGAGGCCACGCGGGCAAGCGCGGAGACGTGGACGCCCGCGTCCTTCAGGTGCCAGCCGTCGGAAAGCGCGATGCGGTCGAGCCGCCCGATCGGACGCGCCGCCGGAAAGGACCGGCCCGGCGCGTGAACGCGGAACGCCTCGGCGAATGGCGCCACCCCGTTGCGGGAGGACCACTCGTTGAAATCGCCCAGGATTGCCGCCGGCATGGCTTTCCGGGTCGAGATCGCCGCGCGGATCGCGGCCATCTGCATCAGCCGGTAACGCCGCAGAAGCCCCAGGTGAACGCCCACGACGCGGAAGGGTAGGCCATCGCGGACAAGGTCCGCCATCAGCGCGCCGCGCGGTTCAAGCCCGGGCAGCAGGATGCGCCGGATCTCCGTCACGTCGATCCCGTGGCGTAAAAGGATCGCCTGACCGTGCCAGCCGAGGCTCGGGCTGTCGGGGGCGAAGTCGGGGACGTGGTAGTCGGTCTGGTCCTCGACCAGCGACAGGGGCAGGGCTGCGGGGCGTTTGCCAAGGCGCAGGTCGACCTCTTGCAAGGCGATGATGTCCGCGCCGGTTTCGTTGATCACATCGATGATGCGGCCCGGCTTGCGGCGCCGGTCGAGCCCCACGCATTTGTGGACGTTGTAAGAGGCAAGTCGGAGTTTCATGTCCAAGGGTGTAGTCGCCCGCGCCGGGGACTTGAAGCGGGATGCGCGGGTACCTAGCCTTCTTTCATGTTGCACCGCCGCATCCTGCGCCAGCCGCTTGTGGTCCAGATCATCTGGGCCGTGCTGGTCGTGGCCTTCGTCGTGGCCCTGATCGAGGGGCGCTGGTCGCTGGCCTTCGTTTCGGCCGCGACTTTTGGCCTTTCACTGTTGCCGGTCCTCGCCTCGCGCCGCTTCGGCATTCGCCTGCCGGTGCGCTTCTTCGTCTGGATCGTGCTCTTCGTCTTCGGCACCATCTTCCTGGGGGAGGCGTTCGATTTCTACCATCGCTACTGGTGGTGGGATGTGATCTTGCATGCAGGCTCGGCGGTGGGCTTCGGCCTTGCCGGGTTCCTTTTCGTCTTCATGCTGTTTGAGGGCGACCGCTATGCCGCGCCCGCCTGGGCGGTAGCCTTCATCAGCTTCTGCTTCGCCCTTTCGATCGGCACGATGTGGGAGATCTTCGAGTTCGCGATGGACCAGATCTTCGGGCTGAACATGCAGAAGACCGGGTTGATCGACACGATGTGGGACCTGATCGTGGACACCGCGGGCGCCAGCATCGGGGCCATCGCCGGGCTTGCCTATCTCAAGGGGCAGGAACTGGGCGGGCTGACGGCCGCGATAAGGGAGTTCGTCGCCGCCAACCGGCGCTTCTTCCGCAAGCGCCGCTAGGGCGCTCAGGTGCCGCAGAAGGTCCGGCGCACCTCTTCCTCCGGCAGGGGGGCAAGGGCGAAGGCGGCATCGGCCTCCCGTTCCTCGAAGGGCTGCGCGAGCACCTTGTTCAGCCGGTGGAAGGGGGCGTAATCGCCTTCGGTGGCGGCCCGGATCGCCTCCTCCACCCGGTGGTTGCGCGGGATATAGGCGGGGTTGACCTTGCGCATGACCGCCTCTGGCGCCGGTTCCTCCGCGATGCGCGCGCGCCAGCGATCCTCCCACGCGGCAAAGGGGGCGGTGTCGGTGAATTCGGCGGCCGCCATGCCGGTCGCAAGGCCGCGGAAGACCCGGGTGAAGTCGGCGTTTTGTTGCGCCATGACCTCCAGGAGGGCCGCGATCAGAGCGTAGTCGTCCTCTTCAGGCCAGCTGATCCCGACCTTCGCCCGGAACAGCCTCAGCCATTCTTCCTCGTAGATCGCGGGGAAGCGGTTGATGCTTTCGGTCGCGGCCTCCACCGCCGGGCCCTCGGCGCCCATCAGCGGTAATAGGCAGGAGGCGAATTGCGCAAGGTTCCAGACCGCCACCCTTGGCTGATTGCCATAGGCGTAACGCCCGAACTGGTCGATCGAGGAAAATACCTTGCGCGGGTGGTAGCCGTCCATGAAGGCACAAGGGCCGTAGTCGATGGTTTCCCCCGACACCGCCATGTTGTCGGTGTTCATCACGCCGTGGATGAAGCCGAGGCTCATCCACCGCGCGATCAGGCGCGCCTGGCGTTCGGTGACGGCGTCGAGCAGCGCAAGCGGATCTTCTGCGCCGGGGTAGTGGCGTGCGATCACATGGCGCGTCAGAAGGTCGAGCGCCTCCGCATCCTCGCGCGCGGCGAAATACTGGAAGGTGCCGACGCGGATATGGCTGGCCGCCACGCGCGTCAGCACCGCGCCGGGCAGGCCGGTTTCGCGCCAGACCACCTCACCCGTCGTCACCGCCGCCAAGGCCCGCGTGGTCGGCACAGCCAGTGCCGCCATCGCTTCCGAAACGATGTATTCGCGGATCACCGGCCCGATCGCCGCGCGCCCGTCGCCCCGGCGCGAAAACGGCGTTTGGCCCGCGCCCTTCAGCTGGATATCGACCCGCCGCCCGTCCGGCGCCACGACCTCGCCCAGAAGGATCGCGCGGCCGTCGCCGAGCTGCGGCACCCAGTTGCCGAACTGATGCCCGGCGTAGGCCTGGGCCAGCGGTTCGGCGCCGTCTGGCGGCGTGTTGCCCGCAAAGGCTGCAACCGCCGCCTCTGTCCGCAACGCCGCAGGGTCGAGGCCAAGATCGCGCGCCAAAGCGTCGTTGACCGCGATCAGCGCGGGGTCGGCCACCGGCACGGGGGCTTGCCGCACATGGAAGCGGTCGGGCAGGCGTGCGTAGGAATTGTCGAAGGGCAGGGCGATGCTCATGGTCTTAATCTAGAGCTTGCGGGTCATCAGGAAATAGCGGTCCCGCGCCTCATAGCCCGCTTGCGCGTAAAATCTCTGTGCGTCGCGGTTGTCCCGCGCAACCTCCAGATGCAGGGCAACCACTCCCCGCGCCTTCAGGGCGCCTTCCAGATGCGCGAGCGCCGCCTTGCCCAGGCCGCGCTCGCGTGCCTCTGGCAGCACGAAAAGCTCATCCACGAAGGCATCTGGCCCGCCCAGTTCGATCGACCAGCCAAGCCCGGTGGCGATGTAGCCCAAGGGTGCGGCGCGCGGCCCGATCAGCCAGACCGCACCCAACTCGGTGCCCGCCAGCAGCGGGCCAAGCGCCGCGCGGCGCTGGGCGTCGTTTGTCTCGATCCCCTCGAACGCGTGATAGGCGGCGACCAGCGGCAGGAGGCGTTCCAGATCCTCTGGCCCCGCAAGGGTCAGCGCAGTTGTCATAGCCGCGCCAGGCGTTCGGTCAGGATCGCGTAGAAGCCGTCGCGGTCGATGCCGCCCAGGAACATCGCGTTGGGCTCGCGCCCCGTCACGCGCCACCAGTCGGCGACGGTCATGCCGGTGGTGAACTCGCCCGCCGTCTCGATCGTCACGTTGATGTGGCGGCCGGTGAATAGCTCGGGCTTCAACAGGTACCCGATGACGCAAGCGTCGTGGAGCGGCGCGCCTTGGCTGCCGTATTTCGCCATGTCGAAACGCTCGAAGAAGTCCGTCAGCCCCGCGACGGCATTGCCGACGCGTGTGCCCATGGCCCTGAGCTGTTCGATCCAGGCGCGCGATGTCAGCGCCTTGTGCGTCACGTCAAGCGGCACCACGACCAGCGGCGCGCCGGCGCGGAAGACGATATCGGCGGCCTCGGGGTCCACGTAGATATTGAACTCGGCGGCCGGGGTGACGTTGCCCACCTCGAAATAGGCCCCGCCCATCAGCACGATCTCCGCCACGCGGTCCACGATGTCGGGGGCGCGGGTGAAGGCGGTGGCGATGTTGGTCAGCGGACCGAGCGGGCAAAGCGTCACCGTGCCCGGCGCCTCGCGCCGCAGCGTCTCGATTAGGAAGTCGACGGCGTGGGCGGATTGCAGCGGCATCGTGGGCTCGAACAGCGCGATTCCGTCCAGGCCGGACTTGCCATGGACATATTCGGCGGTGACGAGCTTGCGCGTCAGCGGGCGGTCGCATCCGGCAAAGACGCGCACCCCGGGGCGGTCCGCGATCTCGCAGACGATGCGGGCGTTGCGCGTGGTCAGGTCCAGCGGCACGTTGCCCGCGACCGTGGTGATCCCCAGGACATCCAGTTCCCGCGAGGCCAGGGCCAAGAGGATCGCGACCGCGTCGTCCTGCCCCGGATCGGTGTCGATGATGATCTTGCGCGCCATGTCCTGCCTCACTCGAAGCGCCGAATTTGGCGTGGGCCGGGGGGCTTGTCCAGCGGCAAAGAAAAGACCCCGGCCGGAAGGGCCGGGGTCTTCGCGTCGATGGCCGGGAAGGGAGGCTCAGCCGTCGAAGTTCACTTCTTCCATGATCCGGAGCGCGTCGGGGCGCAGCCGCGCAAGGTCCATCAGGTTCACGCTGTCGGGCGTGAACGGCCCCCAGCTTTCGACAAGATCGGAGCTTGGGACGCCGGGCTTGACCGGGAACTCGTGGTTGATCTCGGCATAGATCTTCTGCGCCGCGTCCGAGGACAGGTACTCCATAAGCTTCAGCGCGTCGTCATGGTGCGGCGCGGCCTTGGTCATGGCGACGCCCGAGACGTTCACATGCGTGCCGCCGTCCTTGAAGACCGGGTAGACGATGCGGACGCTGTCGGCCCATTCCTTCTGCTCGGGATCGGCCAGCATTTCGCCCATGTAGTAGGTGTTGCCGAGAGAGATGTCGCATTCGCCCGCCCAGATCGACTTGACCTGGCCGCGGTCGTTGCCCTCGGGCTTGCGGGCGAGGTTGGCGCGCAGGGCGGTGGCCCATTCCTTCGCGGCCTCTTCGCCGTCGTGCGCGATCACACCCGCCATCAGGCCAAGGTTGTAGTCATGCGTGCCGGGGCGGGTGCAGATGCGGCCCTGCCACTTCGGATCGGCCAGATCCTCATAGGTGGTAACCTCGCCATCGGCCACGCGCTCCTTCGAGGCGTAGACGATCCGGGCGCGAGAGGTCAGGCCGAACCACTGGTTGCCGGGGTCGCGGAATTCCGCCGGGATATTCGCCGCAAGAACCTCGGATTCGACCGGCTGGGTCACGCCCGCGTCGACGATCTGCGCAAGCCGCGCAATGTCCACCGTCATCACCAGGTCGGCGGGGCTGCGGCTGCCTTCGGACACCAGGCGCTCCACCATCCCCTTGTCGACATAGGCCACATTGACCTCGATCCCGGTTTCCTGGGTGAAGGCGTCGAACAGCGGCTGCACAAGCTCCGGCTGGCGGTGCGAATAGACATTCACCTCTTGCGCGGCGGCGGGCAGGGCGATCGCCAGAAGCGGCAGCGACAGCATCATAAGGGTCTTCATTTCCTGAGTCCTTTTGTCGGATAGTCTGCGCCCCTGTTGCGCGATCCTGTGCGCCCCGTCAATACCCGAGTGAAAAAATCAGATAATTTTCGAAGCCCGCGACCCTCACGTCGCCGCGACATGCGCGCGCAGGCCATTGGCGCTGCCGCGGCAAGGCACTATGATCCGCCCTCATGATAGCAGAGCTTGGCCATTTCACCCTCATCCTTGCCCTGGGCGTTGCCCTTGTGCAGGCCATCGTTCCCCTGATCGGCGCCTGGCGGGGCTGGCCCGGCTGGATTGCCGTCGCGGTTCCGGCCGCGAAGATCCAGGTGATCCTGATCGCCGCCGCCTTCGCGGCGCTGACGCATGCCTTCGTCACCTCGGACTTTTCGCTCCGGGTGGTGGTGGAGAACTCCCACACGCTCAAGCCCATGCTCTACAAGGTCGCGGGCGTCTGGGGGAACCACGAGGGCTCAATGCTCCTTTGGGTGCTGATCCTGGCATTGTTCGGCGCGGCCGCCGCGGTCTTTGGCGGCGGGCTGCCTCCCCGGCTTCTGGCGCGGGTGCTCTCGGTGCAGGCGATGATCGGCGTGGCGTTTCTCGCCTTCGTCATCCTCACCTCCAACCCCTTCGACCGCGTGGGCTTGCCGCCCTTCGACGGGCATGACCTGAACCCGCTTCTGCAGGACCCCGGCCTCGCCTTCCATCCGCCGTTCCTCTACCTCGGCTATGTGGGGCTTTCGATGGCATTTTCCTTCGCCGTCGCCGCGCTGATCGAGGGGCGGGTCGATGCTGCCTGGGCGCGCTGGGTCCGTCCCTGGACGCTGGCGGCCTGGATGTTCCTGACCATCGGCATCGCGCTGGGGTCGTGGTGGGCCTATTACGAACTGGGCTGGGGCGGGTTTTGGTTCTGGGATCCGGTGGAAAACGCAAGCTTCATGCCCTGGCTTCTGGCGGCCGCGCTCCTGCATTCCGCGATCGTGGTGGAAAAGCGCGAGGCGCTGAAAAGCTGGACCATCCTCCTGGCGATCCTGGCCTTCGGCTTCTCGCTCATCGGGACCTTCATCGTCCGCTCCGGCGTGATCACCAGCGTCCACGCCTTTGCCAACGATCCGGAGCGGGGGGTATTCATACTTGCCATCCTCGCCATCTTCATCGGCGGGGCGCTTACGCTTTATGCCGCGCGGGCAAGCGCGCTTGAGGCGCGGGGCGTCTTCGGGGTGGTCAGCCGCGAATCCGCGCTGGTAATGAACAACGTGCTTCTGGCGGTCGCGGCCTTCGTCGTCTTCATCGGCACCGTCTGGCCGCTTTTCGCCGAGATGTTCTTTGACCGCAAACTGTCGGTCGGCGCGCCCTTCTTCGAAAAAGCCTTCACCCCCTTCATGGTGATCTTGGCTATCCTGTTGCCGGTCGGCGCGATCCTGCCCTGGAAGCGCGGCTCCGTCGCGAAGGTGCTGCGCCCGCTGGGCGGCGCGCTGGCCTTGGCGCTCGCCCTTGGCGCGCTTGCCTTCGCGATGCAGACCGGCAAGACCGCGCTGGCCCCGGTGGGCATCGCGCTGGGCGCATGGCTGGTCGCAGGCTCCGCGACCGAGCTTTGGCTGCGCGCGGGCCGCAACCCGAACCGCCTGCGGCGCCTGCCGCGCGCGGACTGGGGCAAGGCCGCCGCGCATTCCGGCCTTGGCATCGTCTTCATCGGCATTTCCACTTTGATGGCCTGGAGCATCGAGGATATCCGGGTGGCCAAGGTCGGGGAGACGTTCGATCTTGGCGATTACTCCGTGACGCTCGCCGATGTCGAAAAGACGCGGGGGCCGAACTACATGACGACCATGGCGACGATGGAGGTGGCGCTGCACGGCAAGCATGTCGCGACGCTCTACCCCGAGAAACGCTTCTATCCGGTCGCGAACATGCCCACGACCGAAGCCGCCATCGACAACGGCGTGTTCCGGGACCTCTACCTCGTGATCGGGGACGAACAGAAGAACGGCGGCTGGGCGGTCAGGACCTATGTCAAACCCTTTGCCAACTGGATCTGGGCGGGGTCCATCCTGATGGCGCTGGGCGGGCTTCTGAGCCTTTCGGACCGCCGCTACCGCGTGGCGGCGGGCGCGCGGCGCGGCGCCGTCGCGGCCGCCCAACCGGCGGAGTAGCGCGAATGAAACGGATACTGCTGGCGTTCTTCCTTCTGGCCACGCCGGTTTTGGCGGTCCAGCCGGACGAAATCCTGTCCGATCCCGCGCTTGAGGCGCGGGCACGCGAGATTTCTGCGGTTTTGCGCTGCCCCGTCTGCCAGGGCGAGACCATCGACGATTCCAATGCCCCGGTCGCGCGCGACCTGCGCCTTGTCGTGCGCGAAAGAGTGGTCGCGGGGGACACCGACGCGCAGGTGATCGACTATGTCGTCCAGCGCTTCGGAGAGTTCGTGCTTTTCGAACCCCAGGCGCGGGGGGCCAATATCATCCTCTGGGTCGCCGGGCCGGTGATGTTGCTGATCGCGCTGATGGGTGCCGCGCTTTACCTGCGCCGCCGCGGGGCCGCGACCGAGGCCGCGCCCACGCCGCTCGATGAGGACGAGTCCCGGCGCCTTAAGGAAATCCTGAAGGAGTGACGCACCGTTCCCCTTCCCCTTGCCGCCCCGCCCGCTAATCTGGCGCCGCCAGCAAGGGGAGGCGCACATGGCCTATCAGACGATCACAACCGAAACGGCCGAGGGGCTGAGCATCATTACCCTCACCCGGCCCGAGGTGATGAATGCGCTCAACACCCAGATGCGGGCGGAACTGACCGACGCGCTGCGCCGCGCCGCCGGTTCGTCGCGCTGCGTGGTGCTGACCGGCGCGGGGCGCGCCTTTTGCGCGGGCCAGGATCTGGGCGACCGGGCGCAGATCGCCGATATCGACCTCGAACGCACGCTCAGGGACGAATACGAACCCATGCTGCGGGCGATCATCGACTGCCCGGTGCCGGTCATCGCGGCGGTGAACGGGGCCGCCGCCGGGGCGGGGGCGAACCTTGCGCTGGCGGCCGATGTGGTGATCGCTGCTGAAAGCGCCTTCTTCAGCCAGGCTTTCGCGCGGATCGGCCTGCTGCCGGATGCGGGCGGCACCTGGTGGCTGCCGCGTCAGATGGGATTCGCGAAGGCGATGGGGGCGGCGCTTTTCGCCGACCGCATCCCGGCACGGCAGGCCTCCGACTGGGGGATGATCTGGGAATGCGTCCCTGATGCCGAGTTCGACGCCCATTGGCGCGCCCGCGCCGGGCATCTGGCCAACGGGCCGACCGTCGCCTATCGCAACATGAAGATCGCGCTGCGATCCGCGTGGGACCGCGACCTTGACGGCCAGCTGTCGCTGGAGGCGAAACTCCAGGGCGAATGCGGCATGACCAACGACTTCAAGGAGGGGGTGATCGCCTTCCTCGAAAAACGCCCCGCGAGTTTCGAGGGGCGCTGATAAGCCGCGGCGCTTTTCCGCACCACGCCCATGTCCCGGCTTGACCGGAACCCTTTCCCGCCCGAAGGTTGAACCAGAGGGCGCATGGCCCCTTGGCACGAGGGGCCGGCGATCCGCCGCACCCTCTTCAATGTGCCGAACGGGGAGGTATTCATGCGTTGCATCACAGTCCTGGGCCCATCGCATTCGGGCAAGAGCGAGCTGGTCAAACAGCTCGCCAATCTCGACGGCAAGCCCGCGCGAAGTGAAAGCGCGGGCCATCTGTCGCTGACCCGTTTCGGCTTCATGGGCGAGGAGTGGTGTGCGATCGACATGGCTGGCGGGCCCGAGTTCGCGCGCATGGCGGGCGCGCCGCTTCTGGCCTCCGACGCGGCGGTGCTTTGCGTTTCTGCCGACCCGGAGGAGGCGGTCCTGGCCGCCCCCTGGCTCCGCGCGATCGAGGAATCGGGCGTGCCCTGCATGATCTTCATCAACCGGATGGACGCCCCGAAGGGCCGGGTACGCGACATCGTGGGGGCGCTTCAGGCCTATACCAATCACGCGATCGTCCTGCGCCAGATCCCGATCCGTGAGGGCGGGCAGATCGTGGGGGCGATCGACCTGATCTCCGAACGCGCCTGGCGCTACCGGGAGGGCCAGCCCTCCACCCTCGTTTCGATGCCCAAGGCGGAGGCGGAGCGCGAGCATGAGGCGCGCGCCGAGCTTTTGGAACACATGTCGGATTTCGACGACGCGCTTCTGGAGGAACTGATCGAGGATCATGAGCCCGCGACCGGCGCGCTTTTCGCCATCGCCAAGCGCGAAACCCAGGACAGCGTCCTGATCCCCACCTTCCTCGGCGCGGCAAGCCACATGAACGGCGTCATGCGGCTGATGAAGGCGCTGCGCCACGAGGCGCCGCAGGTCGCGGCGCTCAAGGCCCGGCTGGGGGAGGGCACTGCGCTGGCCGTGGGTTTTCACGCCCAGAACCGCAAGCACCTTGGCAAATGTGTCTTCCTGCGCGCGCTCGACGATGGGGTCGCGGCGGGGGGCCAACTGGGCGGCGACAACCTCGGCGGCCTTGTCGAGCTTGGCGGCAAGGGGCAGGCCGACCGGCTTGCCGCCGGAGAGGTCGCGGTGACGGTCAAGTCGGACCAGCTTGACGCGGGCAAGCTCTTTTCCGCCGCCGCCGCGCATGCGGCGCCCGCCTGGGCGGCGGGGTGCCCGCCCGCGCTGACGCGGATCGTGATGCCCGCGAACGAACGCGACGAGGTGCGCCTGTCGGCGGCGCTGGCGCGGCTGGCAGAGGCCGACCCGATGCTGTCGGTCGGTCAGGACGCCGCGACCGGCCACGCCGCGATCCGCCTGCAAGGCCCGATGCATCAGCGCCAGACGCTGGCCGCGCTTTCGGACGACTTCGGGATCGAGGTCACGATCGACGCCCCCGCACCGCGCTACTGCGAGACGATCTCGGCCCAGATCGACGAACACTATCGGCACCGCAAGCAGTCGGGCGGCGCCGGGCAATTCGCCGATGTCGCGCTGACGGTCGGACCGGTGACGCGCGGTGAGGGCTTCCGCTTCGGCGAGGTGGTGAAAGGGGGGGCGGTGCCGCGCAACTACATCCCCTCGGTCGAGGAAGGCGCGCGCGAGGCGCTCGACAAGGGACCCTTGGGCTTCCCGGTCATCGATGTCGCGGTGACGCTGACCGACGGCAAGTCGCACGCGGTGGACAGTTCCGACTTCGCCTTCCGCACCGCAGGACGGATGGGGGTGCGCGAGGCGCTGCAAAAGGCCGGCCCAGTGCTGCTGCAACCGATCGAGCGCGTCGATATCCACGTCCCCTCGGTCTATTCGGGCGCCATGGTTTCGCTCGTCTCGTCGATGAAGGGGCAGGTCCTGGGCTTCGACGCCGATCCGGGTTTCCGGGGCTGGGACATCTTCCGCGCGCTCATCCCCGCCTCCGCGACCGAGGACCTGGTGATGGCGCTCGGCTCTTCGACGCAAGGCACGGCCTGGCATGAGGCGACCTTCGATCACTACGAGGAGATCTACGGCAAGGAGGCCGAGAAGATCAGCAAGGAACATGCGGCCGCGTGAATGGGGCTGCCCGAAACGTCAGGACCTCCTGATCGAACGGACTGTCGCGCGGCAGGAATGGCCCGAGAGTGGATCGGACCAGGGGTCCCGACCTGATCTGCGGGGGTATGGCCTCTGCTCCCCCAAGGCGTGTGCAGGCCCGTCGCCGCAGCACCGGAGGGATTGGAGATGACAGGTGTTTCAGTTCTGGGTCTCGGGCTCATGGGTTCAGCGCTCGCCAGTGCATGGGAAAGGTCGGGCTTCGATCTTTCGGTCTGGAATCGGTCGCAGGGCCGCTACGCGGAGCTTCCCGCCCGGGGCATGACCGCGACCGGAAGTGTCGCCGAGGCCGTCGCGGCGAGCCCCTTTGTCGTTCTGTGCGTCGATAAGCCGGATTCGGTCCAAGCGCTTCTCAATACTCCCGAGGTGGCGCCGCATCTTGATGGGAAAACCGTGATCCAATTGAGTACCTGCCTGCCAAGTCAGGCAGACGAAGCGGAATGCTGGCTCCGGTCTCTTGGGGCGTCCTACCTCGACGGCGCGATACTTTGCGGACCGGCGGCCATTGGCACGAGCGACGGACAACTCCTCATTTGCGGAAAAGAGGAGGCCTACGCGCGCGCAAGGGATCTGATCGGCTGCCTCGGTGACGGGGTACAGTATCTGGGCGAGAATGTGAGAGCCGCCTCGACCCTGGACCTTGCCTGGCTCTCCACGCGGTTTGGCAAGTTCATGGGCATGATCCATGCGGCCAATCTATGCCGGTCCCAGGACGTGGATCTATCGCAGTTCATGGCGCTGTTCCCGGACGACGCCCAGATCCAGCACCATGTCGGGACAATTCGAGACGGCAATTATGATGCGCCGAGCGCGACGCTGAAGGTCTGGTCCGCTTCCCTGGATCTGCTTGTCCGTCAGGCCGAGGACGCCGGGATCAATGCCGAGTTCCCGGAACATGTCGCCCTGTTCTTCGAGCGCGCAGCAAAGGCCGGGTATCAGGACGCGCATGTCATGTCGCTTTACAAGGTCATGCGCGACGCCGCGCGCCGTGATGTCTGACGGATAGGCGGTTCAACTGCGATCCCTCTGCAAGGGACCTGAAAAAGAAAGGCCGCCCCGAAGGGCGGCCCGCTGTCGTATTGCTGGGGCGCTCAGCGCGCCTCGACCTCCGGGTAGTCGCGGCGGGTCGGCCCGACATAAAGCTGGCGCGGGCGGCCGATTTTCTGCTGCGGATCGGCGATCATCTCTTTCCACTGCGAGATCCAGCCGACGGTGCGCGACAGCGCGAAGATCGGCGTGAACATCGAGGTGGGGAAGCCCATCGCCTCCAGGATGATGCCCGAATAGAAGTCAACGTTCGGATAGAGCTTCTTCTCGACGAAGTAGGGATCCTCGAGCGCGATGCGCTCCAGTTCCTTGGCAACCTGGAGCAGCGGGTTGTTATGGACGCCCAGAAGGTCCAGCACCTCATCCGCCGATTCCTTCATGACCTTCGCACGCGGGTCGAAGTTCTTGTAGACGCGGTGCCCGAAGCCCATCAGCCGGAACGGGTCCGACTTGTCCTTGGCGCGGCGGATGGCCTCGGGGATGTTCTCGACCGAGCCGATCTCGCGCAGCATCTCCAGGCAGGCCTGGTTGGCGCCGCCGTGGGCGGGGCCCCAAAGGCAGGCGATACCGGCAGCGATGCAGGCAAAGGGGTTCGCCCCCGAAGAGCCCGCAAGACGCACGGTGGAGGTGGAGGCGTTCTGTTCGTGATCCGCATGCAGCATCATGATGCGGTCCATCGCGCGCTCAAGCTCGGGACGGACAACATAGTCCTCACAGGGGACGTTGAAGCACATGTGGAGGAAATTACCCGCGTAGGAGAGCGAGTTCTTCGGGTAAACGAAGGGCTGGCCGATCGAATACTTGTAGGCCCAGGCCGCGATGGTCGGCAGCTTGGCGATCATCCGGATCGCGGCAACCTCGCGTTGCCAGGGGTCGGCGATGTCAAGGCTGTCGTGATAGAAGGACGACAGCGCTCCGACCACGCCGACCATGGTCGCCATCGGGTGGGCGTCGCGGCGGAACCCGCGGAAGAAGTACTGGATCTGCTCGTGCAGCATCGTGTGCCGGGTCACGCGCCCCTCGAAGTCGACCATCTGGGCGGCGTTCGGCAGCTCTCCGTAAAGCAGCAGGTAGCAAACTTCGAGGAAGTGCGATTTTTCGGCCAGCTGTTCGATCGGGTAGCCGCGGTAGAGCAGCTCCCCCAGATCGCCGTCGATATAGGTGATCGAGCTGTCGCAGGCCGCGGTCGAGGTGAAGCCGGGGTCGTAGGTGAACACGCCGGCCTGGCCGTAGAGTTTTCGGATGTCGATCACGTCCGGGCCGGCGGTCGGCGTCAGCACGGGCAAGTCAAAGCTGTTGCCTTCGATGCTGATGGTTGCGGTCTTCTTCGTCTCGGCCATTTGCGTCCCTCTCCTCATGGTTCACCGGTTCAGGACCGGCGAACGTGACCCTGTTGGCCGTTCCTCCCGATGCGGGGATCAGGCCGTCGCGTCCTTCAGGCGGGCAATAACTTCTTCCCGCCCGAGAACGAGCATCATGTCGAAGACGCTGGGCGTGACCGTCCGCCCGGCCAGAGCGGCGCGCAGCGGGCCTGCGATCTTTCCAAGACCCAGGCCATGCGCGGCTGCAACGGCGGCAACAACGGCCTCCAGCTCATCTCTCGACCAGCTAGCATTTTGCAGCTGCGGCGTCAATTCATGCAGTATACCATGGGATACCGTATCAAGCGCCGCCGCTGCCTTCTCCTCCATCTCAAGGGGGCGGGAGGTCAGGGCAAAATGCGCTTTATCAATGAGTTCCGGGAATGTCTTCGATCGTTCCCGCAAGCAGTAAAGCGCGCGCGAAAGGCCATTTTTCTGCACCTGCGAAAGCGCGGGCTGGCCCGAGGCCTCCAGAAATGCCTCAATTTCAGGCAAAAGCTTCTCATCGGGCGTGGCCGCAATGTGCTGGCCGCACAGGTTTTCGAGTTTCTTGAAGTCGAGCCGCGCCGGCGCCCGCCCGATTCCCGACAGGTCGAACCACTCCTGCGCCTGTTCGTCGGTGAAGAATTCCGCGTCGCCATGGGCCCAGCCCAGCCGCGCGAGGTAGTTGCGCATCCCGGCCGCCGGGTAGCCCATGGCCTGGTATTCCTCCAGTCCCACCGCCCCGTGGCGCTTCGACAGCTTCTTGCCGTCGGGGCCGTGGATCAGCGGAATATGGGCCCAGACCGGCACGGTCCAACCCATTGCGTCGTAGACCATTTGCTGGCGCGCGGCGTTGTTCAGGTGGTCGTCCCCCCGGATCACATGGGTGATCCCCATGTCGTGGTCGTCCACCACCACGGCCAGCATGTAAGTCGGCGTGCCGTCGGAGCGCAGGACGATCATGTCGTCCAGATTCTCGTTCCTGACCGTTACGATTCCCTGAACCTCGTCGCGGATCACGGTTTCCCCGTCGCGCGGCGCCTTCATACGGATTGCAAAGGGTGCGTCGGGGTGCGTGGCGGGGTCCGCGTCACGCCAGGGGCTCTGGAACACCGCGTAGGAGGCGCCCTTCGCCTCCTGCTCGGCGCGGAACGCCGCAATCTCGTCCGCCGTGGCGAAGCACTTGTAAGCGGTCCCGCGCGCAAGCATCTCATGGGCGACCTCGGCATGGCGGGCGCGCCGTTCGAACTGGCTGACCACGTCGCCGTCCCAGTCGAGACCCAGCCATTTCAGGCCCCGCAGGATCGCCTCGGTGGCTTGCGGGGTGGAGCGCTCGCGGTCGGTATCCTCAATGCGAAGCAGGAAGCGGCCGCCGCGCCCGCGGGCGAAAAGCCAGTTGAACAGCGCGGTGCGCGCGCCGCCGATGTGCAGATAGCCCGTAGGCGAGGGGGCGAAACGGGTCACGATCTGGGTCATGGGCGCGTTAACCTTTCGGAAACCAAACGAGTTCAGGCTGACCCGCGTTCATTAGGCAAACCCCGGCGGGGAAACAAGGTGCGATGGTGGCAGGGGGGCGGGGCAGCAGCCCTGCTGGAGGAACTCGCGGCGGCGCGTGGCAGGTTTCTGCTCTGGGCGCCGGTGCTGTTCTCCTTGGGTATCGGCGCCTACTTCGCGCTGCCGGTCGAGCCCGGCGGCGCTGCGGCGATGGCCATCGGGGCGGTTCTGTCGGGGGCGTTCCTCTTGCGGCTGCGCGGGCCGGAACGCTGGCACGTCCCCGCGCTGGTGCTTCTGCTGGTGCTGGCGGGGCTGCTGGCGGCCATGGCGCACGCGCATCTTGTCGCCGCCCCGGTCCTGGCGGAGCGCTATTACGGCCCCGTCACGGGACGGATCGTCGGCATCGACCGGTCCTTTTCGGACCAGCTGCGCCTGACCCTCGATGCGGTAACATTGCAGGTCGTCGCGCCGTCCCGGACGCCGGAGCGGGTGCGCATTGCGCTTCACGGCGCGGAAAACATCCTGCCTGAGCCCGGTCAGCGCGTGCGCCTTACCGCGCATCTGTCGCCGCCCGACGGCCCGGTGGAGCCGGGCGGATTCGACTTCCAGCGCGTTGCCTGGTTCTCGGGGCTGGGGGCCGTCGGCTACACGCGTGATCCGGTCGAGGTCTTGACCGAGGCCGCGCCGGGCCCCGACATCTGGGCCTTCCGCGCCCGCATGACGCTCTCGCGCGCGATGCAGGGACGGATGGAGGGGCAGGCGGGCGCCTTCGCCGCGGCGCTGATGACCGGCGACCGCTCAGGCGTCACGCGGGAGACGACCGAGGCCCTGCGCGCCTCGAACCTGTCGCACCTGATCTCGATCTCCGGGCTTCACATGGGGTTGCTGACGGGCTTTGTCTTTGCGCTTTGCCGCTACGGCCTGGCGCTTGTGCCGCCGCTCGCGCTCCGGCTGAACACGAAGAAGGTCGCTGCGGTGGTGGCGCTGCTGGCGGCGGCCTTCTACCTTTTCCTGGCCGGTCCCAACGTGGCCACGCGCCGCGCCTTCGTGATGGCGGCCGTGATGCTGTGCGCGGTGCTGGTGGACCGCCGGGCGATCTCTTTGCGGTCGGTGGCGATCGCGGCGCTGCTCGTCCTGACGCTGGCCCCCGAAAGCCTGGTGGAGCCCGGGTTTCAGATGTCCTTCGGGGCCACTGTCGCGCTGATCGTCGCCTTCGAGCACTGGGGGGGCGTCGCGGCCCGCTTACCGGCGGTGCTTCGGCCGGTCGCGGGGCTCTGCCTGTCCTCGCTTTCCGCCGGGCTCGCGACCGCGCCGATTGCGGGGGCGCATTTTAACCGGATCGCGGAATATGGCTTCGCGGCCAACCTCGCCGCCGTACCGCTGATGGGGCTTGCGGTCATGCCCGCGGGCGTGCTGGCCGCGCTCCTCGCGCCGCTGGGGCTTGCGGCCCCGGCGCTCTGGGTGATGGAGGCGGGTTGTCGCGCGATTCTGGCGGTGGCGGGATGGATCACGGCGCTCGACGGTGCGGTCATCCCGGTGCCGGCGCCCGCGAGCGCGGTTCTACCGTTGATGAGCCTCGGCGCGCTGATCCTTGCCCTGACTCGGCGGCGAGGGCTTCAACTCGCGGGGGCGGCGGCCGTCGTGGCGGGCATCGCGCTCTGGTCCTCTGCCGACCGGCCGGCTCTGTTGGTTGCCGCTGAGGGCAAGCTGGTCGGGGTGATGACCGAAGGCGGCCGGGCGCTCTCCAAGCCCTTGGGCGCGGGCTTTGTCGCGTCGAGTTGGCTTGAAGATGATGGCGACGGCGCGGATCAGGAAACCGCCTTCGGGCGCGGCGCGTTCACTGGTCCGCGCGGCCAGGTCGCCGCGGGCTTTGGGCCGCGAAGACTTTGGCACCTGACCGGAAAGACCGGCATGCGCCGGGCGGGGGAGCTTTGCCGCTCGGACACGATCGTGGTGCTGGACGGGTATTGGCACGGCGGACGACCGGACTGCCTGCTCTTCGACGCGCAGTCGTTGGCGCGCAGCGGTGCTCTGGCGATTTCAATGGAAGGCGGGGACCTCAGAATTACCGCCGCGCGCGACATTTCGGGTAGACGCCTCTGGAACGACAGGGTCCTGCGCGCCTGGCGCTTGGGTAACTGAGCCTTCCCGAGGGGCGACCGTCAGTAGCAGCGGATCAGCCCGACCAGCCGGCCCTGCACCTTCACCATTGCGGCAGGCAGCACGCGGGTTTCATAGGCGGCATTCGCGGCCTCAAGCAGGATCATCGCGCCCTGTCTGCGAAACCGTTTCAGCGTGGCCTCATGCCCATCGACCAGCGCGACCACGATGTCGCCGTTGTCCGCCGTCGTCTGTTCGCGGATCACGACGATGTCGCCGTCGTTGATCCCCGCGTCGATCATCGAATCGCCGCGCACCTCAAGCGCGTAATGCGCCCCCTTTCCGGACAACATCGATCCGGGCACGGCGACATGGTGCGACACTTCCGAGATCGCCTCGATCGGGACGCCGGCGGCAATCCGGCCCATCACCGGAAGTTCTAGGGCGTGAACGGCCTCGACCGGCATGGCGCCGGGCGGCGGATCTCGCCGGTCGCCCTCGATCACGCGGGGCTGGAAGGTCTGCTTCTCCATCGCTTCGGGCAGTTTCACGATCTCGAGGGCGCGGGCGCGATGGGCGAGGCGGCGGATGAAACCCCGTTCCTCCAGCGCCGTGATCAGGCGGTGGATGCCGGACTTGGAGCGCAGGTCCAGCGCGTCCTTCATTTCGTCGAAAGAGGGCGGAACGCCGTCGCGCGCCATGCGCTTCTGGATGAAATTCAAAAGTTCCAGTTGCTTGCGTGTCAGCATAGCGGCAGCTTCCCTTCTTTTGTCGGGTCATCTGTTCGCAAATGTTCTACGCGCGTTCCCGGTTTGTGTCAACCGGCGCGGGACTGCGTCAGATGGGAAGGTAGCTGACCAGTTCACCCGCCTCGCGCGCCTTGTCCCCGACGGGGCGGATCAGCAACGCATTCGACATGCCCAGAACCGACAGCAAGGCACTGTCTTGCCGCGGCAGCGCGTGGATCACCGGCACCCCGTCCTGCGTCTTGACGGTGGCGCGCATGTAGTGGGCGCGCGGCCCGTTCTCCTCGACCGGGGCCGACAGCGTCGCCTGAATCGGTGTTGCAGCCGGATCGGGCAGGTCCAGCATCGCGCGGATTGCGGGAAGCATGAAGATGTGGCCGCAAACAATTGAAGAAACAGGATTTCCAGGAAGGCCAAGAACGGCGGAACGGCCGAGCGTCCCGGCCATCAGCGGCTTTCCCGGCCGCATCGCAACCTTCCAGAACGCCTGCGCCATGCCGAGGTCGGCCAATACCTTGCCCACGAGGTCATGATCGCCGACCGAGGCGCCACCGATGGTCACGATCAGATCCGCATCCTCGGCCAGCGCCAGCGTGAAACGGAGCGAGGCCTCCGTGTCACGCGCGATCGGTAGCACCCGGGCCTCGGCGCCCTCGGCCTCCGCCATCGCCGCCAGGGCCAGGCCGTTCGACGCCACGATCTGGTCGGGGCCGGGCGCTTCGCCCGGCATCACGAGCTCGTCTCCGGTTGACAGGAAGGCGACGACGGGGCGGCGGCGGACGGAAACCTCCGGCACGTTCATCGCGGCGAACAGGGCGATCTCCTTCGCTCCGATCCGCCGTGGTGCCGAAATCAGGTCGCCCTCGGCGAAGTCCTGGCCGGCCGCGCGGATGTTCCGCCCCTCTTCCAGGCGGGTGCCCAAGGTGATGTCTTCGCCTGCGCGGGTCACGTCCTCCTGCAGAATGACGCGTTCAGCCCCCGCCGGCACCGGCGCGCCGGTGAAGATCCGAACCGCCTGGCCTTCTGAGACGGTGCCGCCAAAGCCGCGCCCGGCGGCGGCCTCTCCGATCACCGTTAGCACCCGGCCAGCGACATGATCGGCCTCGCGGATTGCATAGCCGTCCATGGCGGAGGCGGCGAAGGGCGGCTGCGTCAGGCGCGCCGCCACCGGCTCGGCCAAGACGCGGCCCGCGGCTTGTCGCAACGGCACGCTTTCAACCCCGGTCGGCGCCACAAGCGCCAGGACCCGCGCCAGCGCCTCCTCGACCGGGATCACGCCCCGGCCTCATATCGGCCGGACTTCCCGCCGTCCTTAAGAACGACCCGCAAGCCTTCTATACGCATGGATTTTTCTGCTGCCTTGAGCATGTCGTAGACGGTCAGCGCTGCGACCGAGGCCGCAGTCAGCGCCTCCATCTCAACCCCCGTCTGGCCGGTCGTCTTGACCGTCGCCTCGATCCGCACCCCAGGCAAAGCCGGGTCGGGCCGCAGGTCCACCGAGACTTTCGTGATCGGCAACGGATGGCAGAGCGGGATCAGGTCGGCGGTCCGCTTCGCGGCCATGATGCCCGCCAGCCGCGCCACGCCCAGAACATCGCCCTTCTTCGCGGTACCGGTGGTCACCAGCGCCAGGGTTTCGGGCAGCATCTCGACCCGTGCCTCGGCCACCGCGATCCGGTCCGTCACGTCCTTGTCCGAGACATCGACCATATGGGCGTTGCCCTCGGTGTCGAAATGCGTCAGCGCCATCTCAGACCCCCAGCGGATCGGCCAGGATCGCCCGCGTCGCGGCCGTAACATCTGCCTGCCGCATCAGGCTTTCCCCGATCAGGAAACTGCGCGCGCCCACCTCGGCCATCGCGGCGAGGTCTGCGGGCGTGAACAGACCGCTTTCGCAGACCAGCATCCGTCCCTCGGGCAGCATCGGTGCCAGCCGCCGCGTGGTGTCGAGCGTCACCTCAAAGGTCTTGAGATTGCGGTTGTTGACGCCGATCATCGGCGATTTCAGCGCCAGCGCGCGCTCCATCTCGGCCTCGTCATGCACCTCGATCAGGGCGTCCATTCCCCAGTGGCGGGCGGCGTCCTCAAGCTCGGCGGCCAGCGTGTCGCTGACCGAGGCCATGATGATCAGGATACAGTCCGCGCCCCAGGCACGCGCTTCGGCCACCTGGTAGGTGTCATAGAGGAAATCCTTGCGCAGTGCGGGCAGGGCGCAGGCTGCCCGCGCGGCTGTCAGGAACTCCGGTGCGCCCTGGAACGAGGGCGCGTCTGTCAGCACCGAAAGGCAGGTCGCCCCCCCAGCCTCGTAGGCGCGCGCCAGCATCGGCGGATCGAAGTCGGCCCGGATCAACCCCTTGGAGGGCGAGGCTTTCTTGATCTCGGCGATCAGCCCGTAACCGGCCCGCTCCGCCCGCTCCAGCGCCGCGTGAAAGCCGCGCAACGCTCCGGCTGCGCGCGCTGCTGCCTCGACCTCCGCCAGGGGGCGCGCGGCCTTCGCCGCGGCGATTTCCTCAAGCTTGTAGGCCTTGATCTTGTCGAGAATATCCATGCCTTCTCTTACCCCTCCGCTTGCGGGGCGAAAAGCCCCTTGCGTTCTTCATTGCCGAAATACCCCACGGGGGTGCGGGGGTGTGAAACCCCCGCGGCCGGCCGCTTCAGCCCGCCCAGACGATCGGCGCCTCGCCCCGAGCCTCCAGCCAGGCGTTGACCCGGCTGAACGGGCGCGATCCGAAAAAGCCGCGATAAGCCGACAGGGGCGAAGGGTGGGCGGTTTCGATCCTCAGGTGGTCCGGGTTGCTCAGGTACCGTGCCGCGAGCTTTTGCGCCGGCCCACCCCAGAGCAGAAAGGCGCGCGGCGTGGCGTCCAGTGCGCCCAGAACCTCCCCCACGAGACGGTCCCAGCCGAGCCTGTCGTGACCCTTGGGCCGTGCTTCCGGCACGCTCAGCGCGGTGTTGAGCAAAAGCACCCCCTGCGCGGCCCAGTCGTTAAGTTGCGTGCGCGCTCTCGCAACGCCAAGATCGGCCTGCAACTCCTTGAAAATATTTCCAAGGCTATCCAGGCGGCCGGGAAACCCATCCGGGATGGAAAAGGCCAGCCCGTCGGCCTTTCCGGGGGTGTGATAGGGGTCCTGGCCCAGGATCACCACGCGCACGGCATCGGGCGCCGCAGCCTCAAGCGCGGCGAAGAGGCGCTCTCGCGGGGGATAGACGGGCGCCGTCTCTGCCGCCAGCGCGGTCGCGATCCGCGGCCAGTCCCGGCTGAAGAAGGGCAGATGCACCCAGGCCTCGGGGATCATGCGGCCGCGGTGACGCGCGCCAGCGCTTCGATCTTGCCCTTGGCGGCACCGGAATCGATGGCCTCAGCCGCCTTTGCGGCGCCGTCCTTCAGGTCCGAAGCCGCCCCAGCGACGACCAGCGCCGCGCTCGCGTTCAGAAGCACTGCGTCGCGATAGGCGCCACCGGCACCGTCCAGCAACGCGCGGAAGGCGGCTGCGTTGTCCTCGGGCGTGCCGCCCATGATCGCCTCGAAGGGATGGACGGGCAGGCCCGCATCCTCCGGGTGCAGTTCGAACTCCCGCACGGCGCCATCCTCCAGCGCCGCGACCCAACTGACACCGGCGATCGACAGTTCGTCCGTGCCATCGCCGCCGTGGACAAGCCAGGCCCGGTCGGAGCCGAGGGCGGCCAGCGTCTCGGCCATGGGCCGGATCCACTGGCGCGAAAACGCGCCGGTCAGCTGCCGCTTGACCCCGGCGGGGTTTGTCAGCGGCCCCAGAAGGTTGAAGACCGTGCGTGTGCCAAGCTCCGCCCGGGTCGGCATGACGTGACGGATCGCCGGGTGGTGCATGGGCGCCATCATGAAGGCGATGCCGACCTCTTCCAAAGCCTTTTCAACGACCTCCGGACCGACCATCACGTTGATGCCCATCTGCGTGAGCGCATCCGCCGCGCCGGATTTCGACGACAGGTTGCGGTTGCCATGCTTGGCCACCGGCACGCCCGCACCCGCGACCACGAAGGCCGTGGCGGTGGAGATGTTGAGTGTCCCCTTGCCGTCGCCCCCGGTGCCCACGATGTCGATCGCGCCCTCGGGTGCGCGGACCTTGTTGCACTTGGCCCGCATGACACGGGCGGCGGCGGCGATCTCCTCGACCGTTTCGCCGCGCGTCCTGAGCGCCATCAGCAGACCGCCCATCTGGCTGGGGGTCGCCGCGCCTTCGAAAAGCGCCTCGAACGCGGCCTCGGCCTCGTCACGGGTCAGGGGCCGGTCGGCGGCCAGACCGATCAGGGGACGGATATCGCTCATGCCGGCACCTTCAGATCCACGCCCGCGCCTTCGAGGAAGGTCTGCAGCATCCGGTGCCCGTGTTCGGAGGCGATGGATTCGGGGTGGAACTGCACCCCCTCGATCGGCAATTCGCGGTGGCGCAGGCCCATGATCGTCCCGTCTGCGAGCCAGGCCGTAATCTCCAGGCAGTCGGGCAGGGTCTCGCGTTCGACCACCAGCGAGTGGTAGCGGGTCGCGAGGAAGGGGGAGGGCAGGCCCGCGAACACACCCTTGCCCGCATGGTGCATGGTGCCCATCTTGCCGTGCACGATCTCATGGCAGCGCACCACACGTCCGCCGAATGCTTGGCCGATCGTCTGATGGCCCAGGCACACCCCCAGAAGCGGCGTGCGCGTTTCGGCCGCCGCATGGGTCAGCGCAAGGCAGATCCCGGCTTGATCGGGGTCGCAGGGGCCGGGCGAAAGCACGATCGCCTGCGGGCGCAGCGCCATGGCCTCTTGCACGTTCAGCGCATCGTTGCGTCGAACCACGACATCGGCGCCCAGTTCGCCAAAATAATGGACGAGGTTGTATGTAAAACTGTCGTAATTGTCGATCAGCAGCAACATGGTGTGGGCCTCGGTGGGATCGGCGGCAATCGGGGGGTGAACCCCCATTCAGGTCGGGCTATACATGGTCAGAGCCGCGCGCCGGGGTCAAGGGCGAAGCGGATTGGGCGGAATTCAGCCGGAGGCAAAATTGGGCAAAAGTATACTGTCGGGTCTTTTGATGGGGACCATTCTGGGCGGCGCAACTGCGGCGATCCTGTCGCTGCAGGCGGCCCCTCCAGGTCAGCAGCTTGAAGCGGTGCGCGCGGCGGGAGAGGCCGCCCGCGGTGCGGCACCCGCCCCGGCCCCCGCGGCGATGCCGGAGCCCGAGGCCAAGGCCGAGGTCCAGCCCGAGGTCGAGCCCGCCCCCTCGGAGGCCGCGGGCGAGGAGCCCCAGTCGATCCCGGACACCCCCATCGTCGAGGTGCCCGCCGGTTCCGAGTTCGAGAAGGCCAAGCCCGAGGAAGCCGCGGAGGTCCCCACACCGGACGAGGCCGCGCCTGTGCAGGAGGCACCGGCCGTTTCGCAGCCCGCCGGCGAAGGCGCGCCGCAGCTGGCCGAGGTCAACACCGCCGGCCAGCCCGAAAGCCAGACGGAGGCGCCTGCCGCCCCCGAGGCGCCGGAACTGACCGAAGAAGCGACCGCCTCGGCTGCGCCCGAACAGGCGGAGAGCGCCCCGGTTGAGGCCGGGTCGATCGAGCCCGCCGAGCAGCCTGTCGCGGCGGATGCAGGCAATGCGATGCCCCAGATCCCGCAAAGCGTCGATGCCGCCGTCGATGCAGCCACCGATCCGGCGGTCGATCCCGCCCCGGCCGAGCCCGCGCCGACAGAGGAGGCCGCGGCCGAGCCAGCGTCGGCGGAGGAAGCTCCCGCCAGTGAGCCCGAACCTAGCACGGAGCCCGAGGCCAGCGCCGAAGCGGCGGTCACCGCCATGCCAGGCCAGCGCGCCGGGACCTTGCCGACGATCAGCGACGTCGCGCCTGAGCTTGCGGCCCCCCCTGCGGACACGGAGCCCGCTTCGGACGATGCGGCTCTGGAGGACGAGGGCCTGCCTGCGCTTATGCGCTATGCGGCCCCCTTCGACCTGACCGGCGTTGGCCCGACCGTGTCAATCGTGCTTCTCGACCCGGGCGAGGGCCGCGACGGCGTGGACGCGGCCGAGATCGAGGCGCTGCCTTTCCCCGCGACCATCGGCTTCGATCCCAACAGTTCCGAGTCGCGTGACCGGGCGCGCAAGTTCCGTGCCGCGGGCTTCGAACTTGTCGCGGTCGTCGGCAACGGCCTGCAGCGCGGCATGACCGCCAAGGATGTCGAGGTGGCGGTCGAGGCGCTGTTGACCCCGCTTCCGGAGACCGTCGCCGTGGTTCCGGCGCCCGACGCCCTGTTCCAGATCGACCGGGAGGTGGTCAAACACCTGGCCTTCGCGCTCAAGGACGACGGGCGCGGGCTGATCACCTATGCGCGGGGCCTCAATGTCGCAGGTCAGGCCGCCGGGCAGGCGGGCGTCCCGCACGCGAGCGTCGACCGCGTCGTCGATGAATACAAGGAGGACGCCGATTCCGTGCGCAGACTTCTGGATCGGGCCGCCTTCGACGCAGGGCAGAAGGGGCAGGCGGTAATCGTGGCACACGCCTATCCCGAAACGATGCAGGCGCTTCGCGAATGGTTCGCCTCGGGCCCCAAGGGGGTCACGCTGGCCCCGGTTTCCGCCCGCATGATCGCGGAGATGTCCGGGCAGTAGCGGAAAAGGTTAGGGCGCGGGGCGCAAGCGCCGCGCGGGCCTAGCGGCGATCGGCCGCGAACGGGTGGCGGCACCGCACAGCCCGTTCGGGCGGTGCCGTCAGCCGTTGGTCCGCCGAATGAACAGACCCGCATCCTCGGCCGCCTTCTTCAGGGCCTTGGACTTGTTGACGGTTTCCTGGAACTCCGCCTCGGGGTCGCTGTCGTAGACGACCCCGCCGCCGGCCTGAATGTAGAGCTTTTCGTCCTTCACCACGGCCGTCCGCAGTGCGATGCACATGTCCATTTCGCCGTTCGCGGCGAAATACCCCACGCCGCCGCCGTAGACGCCGCGCTTTTCGGGTTCCAGTTCGTCGATGATTTCCATCGCGCGAACCTTCGGCGCGCCGGAGACCGTCCCCGCTGGAAGGCCCGCGAGAAGCGCCGAAAGCGCGTCCTCGTCCTCCCGGATCTCGCCCACCACGTTCGAGACGATGTGCATGACGTGGCTGTAGCGCTCGATGATGAACTTCTCGGTCGGATGCACGGTGCCGATCCTGGCCACGCGGCCCACGTCATTGCGGCCCAGGTCCAGCAGCATCAGATGCTCGGCCAGTTCCTTCTTGTCGGCCAGAAGGTCGGCCTCCAGCGCCTTGTCCTCCTCGACCGTGGCGCCGCGCGGACGGGTGCCGGCGATCGGACGGACGGTCACCTCGCCGTCGCGCAGCCGCACGAGGATCTCGGGGCTGGCGCCGACGATCTGGAAGGTGCCGAAGTTGAAGAAGGTCAGGAACGGCGAGGGGTTGGTGCGGCGCAGGGAGCGGTATAGCGCGAAGGGTGGCAGCTTGAAATCCGCCGTCCAGCGCTGCGAGGGCACGACCTGGAAGATGTCGCCCGCGCGGATGTATTCCTTGGCCTTCTCGACGGCGGCGCGGTACCCCTCGGGGGTAAAGTTCGACTTCATCTCGCCCAGATGCGCGGCGTCACCCAGGCTGCGCGTCTCGCCCGAGGGCGCGCGTTCGAGGTCGCGGACCGCGTCCATCACGCGCTCGGCCGCCTGCGCATAAGCCGCCCGCGCCGAAAGGCCGGAGGAGACCCAGGCGGGCGAACAGACCGTCACCTCGCCCTTCACCCCGTCCAGCACCGCGACGATGGTGGGGCGCATCAGCGTGGCGTCGGGCACCCCGATGGGGTCGGGCTTGACGTTCGGCAGATGCTCCACCAGCCGGATCATGTCATAGCCTAGGTAGCCGAAGAGCCCGGCGGCGATGGCAGGCAGGCCCTCCGGCATCTCGATCCGGCTTTCCGCGATCAGCGCGCGCAGCGTGTCGAGCGGATGACCCTCCAGCGGTTCGAAGGCTTCGGCGTCGAAGCGCGCCTGGCGGTTGATGCGGCTTTGCGTGCCACGGCAATCCCAGATCACGTCCGGCTTCAGGCCCACGACCGAATAGCGGCCCCGGACCTCTCCGCCCGTCACGCTTTCCAGCATGAAGCTCATCCGGCCCGCGTCGGCGAGCTTCAGCATCAGCGACACCGGCGTGTCGAGGTCGGCGGCGAGCCGGGTGAACACCAACTGGTTCCGGCCCGCGTTCCAGCCGGCCTCGAACTCCGCGAAAGAGGGGATAAGCGCCACGGGTCCGGTCCTACTGCATCTGCGCGTGCACGGCGTTGATCGCGGCCTGATCAACGGTGACGCCTTTTTCGTTCTCAAGCGCGGTGGTGAACATGTCCAGCATGTCCCCCGCGATGGATTGCGCGATCCGGGGCTTCAGGCTGTCGGCGAGGGCCGCAGCCTCGGCCGGGTCGGCGGCGTGCACCGCGTCGACCTGGACCACGAAGACGCGGGCGGCGGCGTCGATCACGCCGGACTTGCCGTCCTCCAGCGCGAAGGCGCGCTCGGCGATGCTGGCGGGCAGGTCGGCCAGGTGGCCGGAACGCGCGAAGCCGTCATAGCGCGTCGTCACCAGCCCCAGCGTCGCAAGCGTGCCGCCATTGTCGAGCGCCGCCTGAACCTCCGCCGCCTTGGCCAGAAGGCGGCTGTGCGTCTCGGCCCGCGTCCAGTCCGCGACAGCGGCCGCGCGCACTTCATCGAGCGGACGCACGGCGGGCGGGTCGATCCCGTCGAGGCGCAGCGCGAAAAGGCCGCCATCCTCCAGTTCGACAAGCTGAGGGAAATCATCGGCGGTGGCCTGTTTGGCCGCGTCGCGGAAGGCGGCATAGGCGGCGATGCCCTCGCTCGTCTCAGCGCTGAAGTCGATCTGGCCAAGCTGCATCTTCTGCTCTTCGGCCACCTGTTCCAGCGTGGATCCGCCGGCGAGCACATCGGCGATCCCTTCGCTGCGGTCGAGGATGAGGCGCCGCGCACGGTCGATGGTCAGATCGGGCAGGAGCGTGTCGCGCGCCTCCTCGAAGGTGGTTTCCTGCGCGGCCAGAACGCCGTTCATCGCGTAAAGCGCGGGCCCGAGGGTCGAGGGGAGGGGGCCGACGACGCCCGGCTCCGCCATGGCGAAGATCGCCTCGCCCGCATCGCCAAGCTCTTCCTTCGACATTTCGCCCAGGTCGATGTCGGCGAGCGCCAGGCCGCGTTCGCTGGTGATCTGCTCAAAGCTCGCCTCGCCCGCGTCGTAGCGCGCCTTGGCGGCCCTGGCCTCGTCCTCGTTGGCGAAAACCAGCCGTTCGACCAGCCGCTTTTCGGGGATGACGAACTCATCGATCCGCGCGTCATAGGCGGCTCTCAGCGTGGCATCGTCGATCTCGATCTCGGACTGGACCATCTCTGGCGAGAGCCAGACATAGGTGATGTGGCGCGTCTCGGGGCGGGTGTAATCCTCGGGGTGGGCCTCGTAATAGGCGCTCAGCGCCTCTTCCGTGGGCGCCTCGACCGGGGCGTCGAGGTCTGCGGCGATCAGCTCCGCCAGCGTGAAGTCGCGGGTTTCGTTGGCCCAGCCCGCGACCGAGGTCACGAAGGTTTCGGGCGCCGCAGCGGCGCCGACGACGGCGCGCTGCAAGAGCCCGCGGGCCGCGTCCGCGCGCAGCCGCACTTCGAACTCAGCCTCGGTCAATCCTTCCTGGCGCAGCGTCAGTTTGTACGCGTCCCGGTCGAAGCTGCCGTCGAGCCCCTTGAAGGCCTGGATGTCGGTCACCTGGCGGCGCACTTCCTCGTCGCCGACCGAAAGGCCGCGGTCCGCGGCCTCGCCATCGAGCGCCGTTGCGGCAAAGATCTGCGCCTGCACGCGTCCGGAGATGCCGAACTGCTGCGCCTGGGCGAAGGTCAGGGGGGTGCCGAGCTGGGCCGACATCGCACGAACTTCCTGGTTTAGCGCGCGGGCATAGTCGCGCAGGTCCACCTCGCGCCCGCCGACCGAACCGATGGCGCCGATCGAGGCGCCGAAGTTGGTGACCCCGTAACCGCCAAGGCCCGCCACCATCAGCGCCATCAGCACCCAGATGACGGTATTCTTGCCCTTCTTGTTGCGCAGCTTCTGGGACATCTCGCAGGCTCCGGTCAGAGGATTTGCACGGTGTTTAGGGCAGCGGCCCGCAAGGGGCAAGGGACCGCCGGTTCAGGAACGCCAGGAGGTCAGCCTTCGCGCAAGGTTCGCGATGCCGTCGCGATCGACATTGGCGAAGGCAATGCGCATCTGGCGCGCCGCGCGGGGGTCGTCCTCGGGCATGAACATGGTGCCGGGAAGCATCAGTACGCCGGCCTCCCGCACCAGCCGCTTCGCAAGCTCGGGCGAGGGGATGCCGCTCGTCTGTTCGACATAGGCGAAATAGGCCCCACAGCCGAGGATGCGCCAGCCCGGCAAGTCGGCAAAGGCCCCGTTCATCGCCGCGCGCCGCGCCAGGATCTCATCCCGCTCGCCCGCGACCCATTGGGAAAGGTTGCGCATACCCCAAAGCGCGCCGATCTGACCCAACTGGCTGGGGCAGATGGCGACGCAGTCCTGGAACTTCTCCACCTCAGCAAGCTGCGCGCGGTCGGCGACAATGGCGCCGACCCGGTGCCCCGTCAGCCGGTAGGCCTTGGAGAAGGAGTAGAGCTGAACCAGAGTGCCGCGCCAGTCGGGATCGGCGAACAGGTCGTGGGGCGCGCCGCTGCGGGCGTCGAAGTCCCGGTAGGTCTCATCGACGATCAGCGCGATCCCATGGGTGCGCGCAAGCTCGAAGAAGGCGCGCAGCGTCTCGGCCGGGTATTCCACACCACCGGGGTTGTTCGGTGAAACCAGGACGATCGCGCGGGTGCGCGGCGTGATCAGGCGCAGGGCAGCCTCGGCCTGCGGGATCAGATCCTCGCCCGTCGGCAGGGGAACGGCCTTCATCCCTTGCATGTCCAGCCACATCTTGTGATTGAAATACCAAGGGGTTGGAAGGATGACCTCATCCCCCGCGCCGGCCAGGGTGGCAAGGATCGCGCAGAAAGCCTGGTTGCAGCCCTGGGTGATCGCGACTTCCTCGGGTGCGATGGTGCCGCCATAGGCCGCCGACCACTGGGACGCGACCTCTGTCCGCAGGTCGGGCAGGCCCAGGACCGGGCCGTAAAGATGGGCGGCGGGGTCATTCAAGGCGGCCTCGGCCAATGCCCGGCGGAGCCCTTCGGGCGGGGGTTCGACCGGGGCGGCCTGGCTCACGTTCAGGAGCGGGCGACCGGGTGGGAAGCTGACCCCTTCGAGCCAGCGGCGCGCTTCCATGACCGGGGGGGCAAAGGTCGCGGCCATCGCGGGGTTCAGGGGCAGGGTCACCGGTGCGGCTCCTTTTCGGTTTGCCCTGTTGTTGCCGATGTGGCGGCGCCAGGCAACGGGGCGGGTGCGCTTATCCGGGCACGCTGTGCCTCAGCGCGCGCCATTCGCGCCAGATGAGGGCGATCATGACGGCATCGAACGCCGAGAGCGCCAGAAGCGGCAGCGACCCGGAGGCCGTCCATTGCTGCAACTGGTAGAGGATGAAACCCGCCAGAACCGCCATCGATGCGGGATAGGCCCAGCTGACCCGCGCGGCCAGCAGCAAGACCATCAACAGTTTTAAAAGCCCGTGGCTGAGCAGGTAGAGCGCGTAGAAATGCTGAAGCCCGATCGAGAAGCTGTGCGCCAGCCTTTCTACCCACTGCGCCATCGCGTCGCCGGGGTCCTCGGCCAGTTCGTTGCGGGTCATCCAGGCAACGAAGCCCTGAATCACCGTGTTGGGGGTCAGAAGCAGGCCGAGGCCCGAGGCGGCCTCGGCCGTGGCCAGAAGGCCCTTGACGACAAGCGAGGCCTCGAAAAGCCGATGAAGCCAGCGCGCGACCCGGTCAGCGTGTTGGCGGATCATCGCGGGCCCAATCCGTCAGTCGCGCCCGCGATAGGGCTCGACATATTGCAGCGCCATGTCCCAGGGGAAGAAGATCCAGGTGTCCTGGCTGACCTCGGTGATATAGGTATCGACCATGCCGCGCCCCTCCGGCTTGGCGTAGACGGTGGCGAAATGCGCCTTGGGGTAAAGGTTGCGCACCAGTTCCAGCGTCTTGCCGGTATCGACAAGGTCATCGACGACCAGCACGCCCTCGCCCTGGTCGCCCATGATGTCGGCCTGCGGGGCCTTGATCACGCGGGGCTGGGTCTGGGCTTGATGGTTGTAGGACTTGACCGAGATCGTATCGACGACGCGGATGTCCAACTCCCGGCTGACGATCATCGCGGGGGCCATGCCGCCCCGGGTGATCGCCACGACCGCGCGCCAGGCGCCGTCGTCCGGCCCCTTGCCGTCCAGCCGCCAGGCCAGCGCGCGCGCGTCCCGGTGGATCTGGTCCCAGGAGACATGAAAGCCCTTCTCGTGCGGCAGACGGTCGGTCATCTGATCACTCCTTGCGGCCGGTCACGACATCGATGTCGGGGGCGTCGACCGCCTTCATCCCGACAAGGTGGTAGCCCGCGTCAACATGGTGAACCTCGCCCGTCACGCCCGAGCCGAGGTCCGACAGCAGGTAAAGCGCGGATTTGCCGACCTCGTCCTGGCTGACGTTGCGGCGCAGGGGCGAGTTCAGCTCGTTCCACTTCAGGATGTAGCGGAAATCACCGATGCCGCTGGCGGCGAGCGTCTTGATCGGGCCGGCCGAAATCGCGTTGCAGCGGATGCCGACCTTGCCCAGGTCTTCTGCAATATATCGCACAGAAGCCTCAAGCGCGGCCTTGGCCACGCCCATGACGTTGTAATGCGGCATCACGCGCTCCGCCCCGTAATAGGTGAGCGTCAGCAGGCTGCCGCCATCGGGCATCAGCGCCGCCGCGCGTTGGCACACCGCGGTGAAGGAGTAGACCGAGATGTCCATGGTCATGCGGAAGTTCGCGGGGCTGGTGTCCACATAGCGCCCGCGCAGTTCGTTCTTGTCCGAAAAGCCGATCGCGTGAACGACGAAATCGAGCTTGCCCCAGGTCTTCTCGATCCAGCCAAAAAGCGCGTCGAGCGAGGCTTCGTCCGACACGTCGCACTCCATGACCGCGTTGGAGCCCAACTCCGCCGCGAGCGGCTCCACGCGCTTCTTCAGCGCCTCGCCCTGATAGGAAAAGGCAAGCTCCGCCCCCTGATCCGCAACGGCCTTGGCGATGCCCCATGCAATGGATTTGTCATTCGCCAGGCCCATGATCAGGCCGCGTTTGCCAGCCATCAGCTTCGTCGTCATGTCCGTCCCCCGAGGCCCTGTTCCGAGAGGTATTCCATTAGGACATGTCAGGGAATCCCGCAAGGGTAACGGCAAGGGTTGAATGCGCCGCCGCGAACGGTAAATTCGCCGGGCTCAAGTAATGAACGGCGCCCGTGCGCCCCGAAGAGGACTGGCCGATGAGCGACAGAGGCGGAATTTTCGCGGGCGACGACCCGTTCGCGATCGCGCGATCCTGGCTTGCGCAGGCCGAGGGGACAGAGGTGAACGACCCCAATGCGATCGCGCTTGCGACCGTCGATGCAGAGGGGCTGCCCAATGTGCGGATGGTCCTTCTGAAGGATATCGAAGCCGACGCCTTCGTCTTCTACACGAACTACGAATCCGCCAAGGCGCAGGAGATCGAGGGCGCCGGCAAGGCGGCTTTCGTGCTACACTGGAAATCGCTGCGCCGGCAGATTCGCGTCCGCGGCGTCGTCAGCCGGGAAGAGGGCCCCCAAGCCGACGAATACTATGCCTCGCGGTCGCTCAAGAGCCGGCTCGGCGCCTGGGCCTCGCAGCAGTCGCGGCCGCTGTCGTCACGCCTCGCGCTGATGGCCGAGGTGGCCAAGGTCACGGCTGAGCACGGGCCCAACCCCAAGCGGCCGCCGTTCTGGGGGGGCTACCGGATCCGTCCGCTTGAGATCGAGTTCTGGGCCGATGGCGCCTTCCGCCTGCACGACCGGTTCAGATGGCAAAGGAGCAATTTGTTGCACGACTGGCACATTCAGCGACTAAACCCTTAGTTGTCGCAATTTGACGGTTTAATGTCCGACAATTTCGTTAACAAGCATGTAGGTTACTTGAAACGTCATTGTCGTCCGTGCGAGTTTTGGTTATCTAGACAGATACCCCCACAAACGAAAGACGGGGCACTCAAATGACACAACAAGAACCCGCATCAAAACGGGTCACAGGCCGGGTCAAGTGGTTCGACCCCGCTAAGGGTTTTGGGTTTATCATCGGGAATGATGACGCAGGCGACATTCTGTTGCACGCGAATGTCTTGAGGAATTTCGGCCAAGGTTCCGTTGCCGATAACGCCCGCATCACGGTGATGGTTCAGGTGACGGGCCGTGGCGCCCAGGCCGTCGAGGTGATCGAGATCCTGCCGCCCGAGGGCGACACAGCCCCCCCGATCGAGGATCTGGGCGACAGCGACATGACCGTGATTCTCGCGTTGCCGCTGGAGCCGGGCCGCGTGAAGTGGTTCGACAAGGGCAAGGGGTTCGGCTTTGCGAATATCTTCGCGCGGCCGGAGGATGTCTTCATCCACATCGAGGTGTTGCGCCGGTCCGGTTTCGCGGACCTCGCGCCGGGCGAGGCGATCGGTCTTCGCGTGATCGAGGGCAAGCGGGGCCGGATGGCCGCGCAGGTGACCTCTTGGGAAGCGGCGCTAAGGACCGGGAAGTGATCCGCGCCGCCCTGCTGATTCTGACAGTAGCGTTCTCTGCATCCGCTGCCTTCGCGGGGTGCTCCGACGACGTTGCTGAGCTGCGCTGGGACGGAGGCAGCGCGCGCTTCCGCGTGGAGATCGCGGACAGCCCGGAGGAACGCGCGCGTGGGCTCATGTATCGCGAAAGCATGTCCTCGGGCGCCGGGATGCTTTTCGTGTTCGACCGCCCGCGCGAGGTGGGCTTCTGGATGAAGAACACGCTGATCCCCCTCGACATGCTCTTCGTCGAGCCGGACGGCCGCGTGGCCAAGGTGCACGAAAACGCTATCCCCCATGACGAGACGCTGATCCCCGGCGGCGCGAACATCGCCTATGTATTGGAGATCAACGGCGGCCTCGCGCGGCGGCTGGGCATTTCGGAAGGGGCCGAACTGCGCCACCCCGCGATGGACCAGGGGCGCGCCCTTTGGCCCTGCGCCGGGCAATAACGGGCCTTTCCAACCCGGCCTCAAGCCGCTAGAGACAAGTCGTCGGGGCGTAGCGCAGCCTGGTAGCGCGACGGTTTTGGGTACCGTAGGTCGGAAGTTCGAATCTTCTCGCCCCGACCATCCAGAGACGCAGCATTCGTGAGGGGGCCGAGGCCAGAAGCCGTCGGCTGTCGTCTTTTTGCCATAGCTGCTTTCGCTGACCGCGCGCGCCCTTCGCCTCGGCTTCTGTGGATAAACTCACGCGCTTGATGAGCTATCGGTGCCAAAGGTCACCATTTCTTTGCCTTTTCGCGCATGCCGGTTTTCCAGGCCCCCTGTGCATGAATCGCCCCGCCTAACGGGCGGTGCGCCACTTGGGCCGGGTCAATGGAAAATAACATCGCCCCGCGCGAAAAATGATGTTGACCCGGAGGGCTTTTACACGCCAATTTGTGCGGGCTGTCGGGGCGCCCACTAGATCTAGTGGCTCCAGCGGGAAAAGCGAAAACGCAGACTGCACAAAGCTGTGGCATCGGCCTGGGGATCAGTCCTTGGGGGCTGGTCGTGTTTTCCCAAACGGCAGCGCAGGCAAGAGCGCTTCGAAGCGTCGCCTGCGGGGGAAGATATCAGGCGGCACACGACCGCAAGCAAACGGGGCAGAGATGAAGATCGAAAGAAAATTCACCACGGCCGGGGCCGGCGCCTATGGCGAGATCGAGTTCACGACGACCGTGTCGGAGATTCGCAACCCGGACGGCAAGGTCGTCTTCCGCAACGACTCCGTCGAGGTGCCGCGCGGCTTCAGCCAGGTGGCCTCGGACGTGCTGGCGCAGAAGTATTTCCGCAAGGCGGGCGTGGCCGCCTGCCTGAAGAAGGTCAAGGAAAAGGGCGTGCCGGAATTCCTGTGGCGCTCTGTCCCGGATGAGGCGGCGCTGGAACGCCTGCCGAAAGAGGCCCGCTTTGGCGGAGAGACCTCGGCCAAGCAGGTCTTCGACCGCCTGGCGGGGGCCTGGGCCTATTGGGGCTGGAAGGGCGGCTACTTCACCACCGAGGCCGACGCCGAAGCCTATTACGACGAGATGCGCTTCATGCTGGCGCGCCAGATGGCGGCGCCGAACTCGCCCCAATGGTTCAACACCGGGCTGCACTGGGCCTATGGGATCGATGGTCCGGGGCAGGGGCATTTCTACGTCGACTACAAGACCGGCAAGCTGGTGAAGTCCGACTCGGCCTACGAGCATCCGCAGCCCCACGCCTGCTTTATCCAGTCCGTCGCCGACGATCTGGTGAACGAGGGCGGCATCATGGACCTCTGGGTCCGGGAGGCGCGGCTGTTCAAATATGGCTCCGGCACCGGCACCAACTTCTCGTCCCTGCGCGGCGAGGGCGAGAAGCTTTCGGGCGGTGGCAAGTCCTCGGGGCTGATGGGCTTCCTCAAGATCGGCGACCGCGCGGCGGGCGCGATCAAGTCGGGCGGCACCACGCGCCGCGCGGCCAAGATGGTGATCTGCGACATGGATCACCCCGATATCGAGCAGTTCGTGAACTGGAAGGTGATCGAGGAACAGAAGGTCGCCTCGCTCGTCGCCGGGTCCAAGTCGCATGAACGCCAGTTGAACGAGATCTTCGCGGCGATCCGCGGCTGGGATGGCTCGACCGAGGACGCGGTCGATCCGGCGAAGAACGCCAGCCTCAAGACCGCCATCCGTGGTGCCAAGAAGGCGATGATCCCGGAAACCTATGTCAAGCGCGTGCTCGACTACGCCAAGCAGGGCTATGACAGCATCGAGTTCCCGACCTACGACACCGACTGGGATTCCGAGGCCTACGCCAGCGTTTCGGGCCAGAACTCCAACAACTCGGTCCGCGTCACCGATGCCTTCCTGAAGGCAGTGCGCGACGATGCCGACTGGGAACTGATCCGCCGCACCGACGGCAAGGTCGCCAAGACCGTCAAGGCGCGCGAGCTTTGGGCGCAGGTGGGCCACGCTGCCTGGGCCTGCGCCGATCCCGGCATCCAGTTCCACGACACCGTGAACGCCTGGCACACCTGCCCGGCGGACGGGGATATCCGCGGCTCGAACCCCTGTTCGGAATACATGTTCCTGGACGACACGGCCTGCAACCTGGCCTCGATGAACTTGCTGACCTTCTACAAGGGCGGCAAGTTCGACGCCGACGCCTATGTCCACGCCACCCGGCTCTGGACCGTGACGCTGGAAATCTCGGTGCTGATGGCGCAGTTCCCCAGCCGCGAGATCGCGCAGCGGTCCTATGACTACCGCACGTTGGGCCTCGGCTACGCCAACATCGGCGGGCTCCTCATGAACATGGGGCTTGGCTATGACAGCGACGCGGGCCGCGCGCTTTGCGGCGCGCTGAGCGCGATCATGACCGGCGTCTGCTATGCCACCTCGGCGGAGATGGCGGGGGAACTCGGGGCCTTCCCGGCCTATCCGCAGAACCGCGACGCGATGCTGCGCGTCATCCGCAACCACCGCAACGCCGCCCACGGCCGGACCGAGGGCTACGAGGCGCTGGCGGTCAAGCCGGTCGCGCTCGACCTCGCCAACGTGCCCGATCAGGATCTGGTCGGCCTGGCCAGGTCCGCCTGGGACGAGGCGCTGGAGCTGGGTGAAAAGCACGGCTACCGCAACGCCCAGACCAGCGTCGTCGCCCCCACCGGCACCATCGGCCTGGTCATGGACTGCGACACCACCGGGATCGAGCCGGACTTCGCGCTGGTGAAGTTCAAGAAGCTTGCTGGTGGCGGTTACTTCAAGATCATCAACCGCTCGGTTCCCGCCGCGCTCGAAACGCTCGGTTACGGCTCCGCACAGATCGAGGAGATCGTGGCCTATGCCGTCGGTCACGCAAGCCTCGGCAACTGCCCGGCGATCAACCACACCGCGCTGATCGGCCACGGCTTCGGCCAGGCCGAGCTTGCAAAGATCGAAGCCGCGCTGCCGACCGCGTTCGACATCCGCTTCGTCTTCAACCAGTGGACGCTGGGGGCAGAATTCTGCACCGGCACGCTCGGCATCCCGGCCGAAAAGCTGAACGATCCGACCTTCGACCTGCTGCGTCACCTGGGATACACCCGCGCGCAGATCGAGGCCGCGAACGATCACGTCTGCGGGACGATGACCCTGGAAGGCGCGCCGCATCTGAAGACCGACCACTACCACGTCTTCGACTGCGCCAACGCCTGCGGCAAGAAGGGCAAGCGGTTCCTCTCCGTCAACAGCCACATCACCATGATGGCGGCGGCGCAGTCGTTCATCTCCGGCGCGATCTCCAAGACGATCAACATGCCGAACTCGGCCACGATCGAGGACGTGCTGGCGGCCTATGAGCTGAGCTGGAGCCTGGGCCTGAAGGCCAACGCGATCTACCGCGACGGGTCCAAGCTGTCGCAGCCGCTTGCCTCGGCTCTGGTCGAGGATGACGAGGAGGCCGAGGAAATCCTGGCCACCGGCTCGGCGCAGGAAAAGGCCGCCGTTCTGGCCGAGAAGATCGTCGAGAAGATCGTGGTGAAGGAGGTTATCCGCCGCCACCGTGAAAAGCTGCCCGAGCGCCGCAAGGGCTACACCCAGAAAGCGATCGTCGGCGGGCACAAGGTCTACCTGCGCACCGGCGAATACAAGGACGGCGCACTGGGCGAGATCTTCATCGACATGCACAAGGAAGGCGCGGGCTTCCGGGCGATGATGAACAACTTCGCCATCGCGGTCTCCGTCGGCCTGCAATACGGCGTGCCGCTGGAGGAGTTCGTGGACGCCTTCACCTTCACCAAGTTCGAACCGGCGGGGATGGTGCAGGGCAACGACTCGATCAAGAACGCGACCTCGATCCTGGACTATATCTTCCGGGAACTGGCGGTCAGCTACCTTGATCGCACGGATCTGGCCCATGTGAAGCCGCAGGGCGCGGCCTTCGACGACCTTGGCGGCGGTGCCGACGAGGGCAAGGCGAACGTGTCCGAGGTGAGCGAGACGGCGGCCTCGAAGTCGCTCGAAATGCTCAAGCAGGTTGCCTCGCCCGGCTATCTGCGCAAGCGCCTGCCGCAGGAGCTGGTCGTGTTCCAGGGCGGCGTCGGCGCGACGGCGCTGGCGGGCGACCCGGTCGCGGCGCTGAACACGCTGGTGCCCGCGACCGCGCAGGCCGCGGTAAGCGGGGCCACGGCGCTCGCCACCGGCACCGTCACGATGGACGCCCGTACCAAGGCCAAGATGCAAGGCTACGAGGGCGATCCCTGCGGCGAATGCGGCAACTACACGCTGGTCCGCAACGGCACCTGCATGAAGTGCAACACCTGCGGCGGAACGAGCGGGTGTAGCTGAGACCTCCAGACCCGGCCCGTCCATGGGGCGGCCGGGTATGGTTCCGGGGCGGGTGCGCTCGCCCCCGACGACGTTCAGGCCGCAGGCGAGAACACCGAGCGGTACAAAGGATGAGCCTGAACGGCGAGACTGGCCCCCGAGATTTCGGGGGCCTTTCTTTTTCGCGGCCGGCGGCGGCCGGGTCTGACACGCGCCGGTGTCGGGCGATCCGGGTCAGATTGGCGCGATTTCGCCCTTGTTATCCACCTGCGCCGCAGCTGTTATTGCCTAACAGCCGCGTCCGGCCCATGTTCTCGATCGAACGGGCACAGTGTCCAGGTGATGCGCGCGCCCGGCCATCATAGGAGATGACGATGAAGCTTTCGCGACTTGCCCTGTCCGGCGTCTTTGCGCTGGCCGCCGTGGCCGCTCATGCCCAGGTAAGCGATACCGACGGCAATGGCACCTTCTCGTTCGAGGAACTGACGGCGGCCTATCCCGACATCGACGATGCGCTCTTTTCCCAGATCGATGTCGATGGCTCGGGCGAGGTCGATGCCGACGAGCTTCAGGCCGCGATCGAGAACGGGCTGATCGCGTAAGCCGAACAGGCCGGAACCCGCGCAAGGCGGGCCGCTGGACGGGCCCCATCGGCAAGGGATTGCCGATGGGCGCGCGCGCCGGGCAGGGGGGCCCATCAAGGCCTCTTGCCGAAACCTCCGGGGCGGCGCAGATAGCGCGTGGTGGCGCTTAAGCCACTGATTCCAGGGCAAATGCCCTTACCCGGAGACAAAGAAGATGAAGAAGTTCGTTCTGGCACTCGGCGCCATGGCTGCGATCGCCTCTGCTGCCCACGCCCAGACGGCCGTCACCGACACCGACGGCAACGGCACCTACTCGATCGAGGAGCTGACCGCTGCTTACCCGGACATGACGCCGGAGCTGTTCGCCGAGATCGACGCGAACGCTGACGGTGCGGTGGACGCCGACGAACTGGCCGCTGCGCAAGAAGCTGGCAAGATCGCGGCCTGATCGGCCCCAGCGATCCGATACGTACGAAAGGGCCCCGGAGCGCAAGCGCCGGGGCCCGATGTTTTTGAGCGGTGTGGCTTTGCGCGGGCGGCCCTGACCGCCCGCAGCACGGGCAGGGGTTCAGGCGCCGCGTGCCAGGGCCGCGACCCCGGTGCGCGCGACGTCGGCCAGGCCCAGCGGGCGCATCAGGTCGGCAAAGGCGTCGATCTTTTCCGGGGTTCCGGTGATCTCGAAGACGAAGCTTTCCAGCGTGCTGTCGACGACGTTGGCGCGGAAGATCTCGGCCAGGCGCAGCGCCTCGATCCGCTTTTCGCCGGTGCCCACCACCTTGAAAAGCGACAGTTCCCGCTCGACCGAGGGCCCCTCGACCGTGAGGTCATGAACCTCATGCACGGGGACCAGGCGGCCAAGCTGCGCCTTGATCTGTTCGATCACGCCCGGCGTCCCGCGGGTGACGACGGTGATCCGCGACCGATGGCCCTTGTGATCGACCTCGGCCACGGTCAGGCTTTCGATGTTGTAGCCCCGGCCCGAGAATAAGCCGATGACCCGCGCCAGCACCCCGGCCTCGTTATCGACCAGGACGGCCAGGGTATGGGTCTCGATCACCTCGGCGTTGGGGTCGCGCAGCTCATAGGCGGAGTGGCTCGTAGAGCCTTTCTTGATCTTCAGCGCCGACATCAGCCCTCATCCTCTCGCAGTGCAGTCTTCGTTGTGTCAGTTGCGCGGGGTCGCGCCGTCTCAGACGAGAACGGCGCCACCGGCCTGGATCGCGCCCTCGGTCGAGGCGTCGCCCAGAAGCATCTCGTTGTGCGGTTTGCCCGACGGGATCATGGGGAAGCAGTTTTCGTGCTTCTCCACCAGAACGTCGAGGATGAACGGCCCGTCGTATTCGATCATCGCCATGATCGCGTCGTCGAGATCCTTGGGGCTGTCCACCTTGGCACCGGAGCAGCCGAAGGCCTCGGCCAGCTTCACGAAGTCGGGCAGGCTTTCGGACCAGCTGTGCGAATAGCGCTCTCCGTGCAGCAGCTGCTGCCACTGGCGCACCATGCCCAGGCGTTCGTTGTTCAGGATGAACTGCTTGACCGGTGCGCGGAACTGCACGGCAGTGCCCATCTCCTGCATGTTCATCAACCAGGACGCCTCGCCCGCGACGTTGATGACCAGCGCGTCGGGATGGGCGACCTGCACGCCGATCGAGGCCGGCAGGCCGTAACCCATAGTCCCGAGCCCGCCGGAGGTCATCCAGCGGTTGGGCGCGTCGAAGCCCAGGAATTGCGCGGCCCACATCTGGTGCTGGCCGACCTCGGTCGTGACGTAGCGGTCACGGCCCTTGGTCAGGGCTTCAAGCCGCTCCAGCGCGTACTGCGGCTTGATGACCGTGTCGGAGCCCCGGTAGGTCAGGCATTTCTTGGCCTTCCATTGATCGATCCGCGACCACCACTTCGCGAGACCTTCCTTGTTGGTCTTGCGGCCGCGCGACTTCCAGACCTTCAGGAGGTCCTCAAGCACATGGCCGACGTCGCCGACGATGCCCAGATCGACATGGATGACCTTGTTGATCGAGGACGGGTCGATGTCGACATGCGCCTTTTTCGAGCGGGGGGAGAAGTCTGCGATGCGGCCCGTGATCCGGTCGTCGAAGCGCGCGCCGAGGTTGATCATCAGGTCGCAGTCATGCATGGCAAGGTTGGCCTCGTAGAGGCCATGCATGCCGAGCATGCCGATCCAGTGCTTGCCGCTGGCGGGATAGGCGCCGAGCCCCATCAGGGTCGAGGTCACCGGGAACCCGGTTGCATCCGCCAGTTCGCGCAGCAGCTGGCTGGCGCCGGGGCCGGAGTTGATGATGCCGCCGCCGGTATAAAGGATCGGGCGCTCGGCCTTTTCCATCATCTCGACCAGCTCGGTGATCAGTTCGATGTCGCCCTTGACCCGCGGCTGGTAGTGGCTGACGCGCGCGGCCTTCGGCGCGACATAGGCGCCGGTCGCGAACTGCACATCCTTCGGAATGTCGACCAGCACCGGGCCGGGGCGACCCTGGGTCGCGACGTGGAAGGCCTGGTGGATTGTCTCGGCCAGCTTGTCGGTGTCCTTGACCAGCCAGTTGTGCTTGGTGCAGGGGCGGGTGATGCCGACGGTGTCGGCCTCCTGGAAGCCGTCGGTGCCGATCATGAAGGTCGGAACCTGGCCCGTCAGGACGACGATCGGGATCGAGTCCATGAGCGCGTCGGTCAGGCCCGTGACGGCGTTCGTCGCGCCGGGCCCGGAGGTGACCAGGACCACCCCCGGCTTGCCTGTCGAACGCGCGTAGCCCTCGGCCATGTGGACCGCGCCCTGTTCGTGCCGCACGAGGATGTGGCGAATGTCGTTCTGCTGGAAGATCTCGTCATAGATCGGTAGCACCGCGCCCCCGGGATACCCGAAGACCGTGTCCACCCCCTGATCCCTCAGCGCCTGAACTACCATTCTCGCGCCGGTCATCTGCCCTGACATCTCTCGCTCCATCCGTGCATCGTCTTTGGCAACAAAAAGCCCCGGATCATCTTGACCGGGGCGCATGGGAACCATTCTGGCAACCGTCACCGGCCCATGCGCGTTCTTTCCACAAGTACGAGGATTGCGTGCATCGCCCCTCGGGTCCTTTCGCTGCTGTGCGGCGGAATTTATTCAGGGTTGATTGCAGCGTCAACCGCCAAAATCGGGAATAAAGTGTCGCAGGGGCTCAAATGGCCGTACTTTTATTGCGTAATGCCAGCGATACGGCGCAAGAATGCGAATCCGTAGCGTCTTAGCTGAACCCAAGCAGGACGAGATAGCCGCCGTAAGTCCCAAGAAGGCCCACGCCCGCGACCCTCCCGATACGTCCGGGAAACGCCGCGAAGGCCAGAAGCGCGAATGCGGCGGCGGCGGCAAGGCCGATGTCGAGGGCCGAAAAGTCGCTGTCGACCGGAATGGGGGTGATCGCCGCGGTGATGCCGAGGATCCCGAGAATGTTGAAGATGTTGGAGCCCAGAACATTGCCGATGGCGATCTCGGGGTGTTTGCGGATCGCGGCGAGGACGCCGGTCGCCATTTCCGGAAGCGAGGTTCCGATCGCGACGATCGTGAGGCCGATCACCGCCTCGGACACGCCGAAGGCGCGGGCCATCTGGGTGGCGCTGGCAACCAGCGCATTGGCGCCGAGCAGAAGGCCGACAAATCCGACGGCGAGAAGCGCCACTGATTGCCAGACGGGTCGCACGCGAATGGCGGTTTCCGGGATCTCGCGCGCGCTGGTCAGGCAGATCCAGAGATAGACGATAAGCGAGACGACAAGGAGCCCGCCCTCGATCCGCGAGACGACGCCGTCAAGCAGGACCACGCAAAGCGCCAACGTCGCCCCAAGCATGAAGACGAAGTCGCGCTTGAGTTTCACAAGGTTCAGGACGACCGGCACGATCATGGCCGACAGCCCCAGGATTAGAAGGACATTGGCGATGTTCGAGCCGACCACATTGCCCAATGCGAGCGCGGGAACACCCCCCAGGGCCGCCTGGACCGACACGAGGAGTTCCGGCGTCGAGGTGCCAAATCCGACGATGGTCAGGCCGATGACGAGCGGGGGGACATGAAAGCGTTGGGCGATCCCGACCGCACCTCGCACGAGGAATTCGCCGCCGAGGATAAGCCCCGCGAGGCCCGCAAGAAACATCAAGAAGATCAAAATACGCTCCGCTCCGCCTGCGCTAAAAGATCGCGCCGCAACCGCGCATTGCAAGGGGGTGCGGGTAAATTTAGCGGCCGTTGTTGCAACGGGTAGGGCGGCTGGCCGCCGGTTGACCCTGCGTTAGCCAAGGGTGCGGCAAACCCGCGCTTGAACCGGGGGGCGATCCGACTATTCTTTCGCCGTCCCGGCTGATCAACGGCCGGAACCGATATAATAAACGGGAGTTTCAGCTTAATGGATCGTCGTTCCTTTCTGACTAAGGCCGCGCTTGGCGGGGCGGCCGGATCGGCCGCGCTTGCCGCCCCTGCGATCGCGCAATCCGCACCGCAGTTCACCTGGCGCGTGACCTCCTCCTTCCCCAAGGCGCTGGACACCATCTTCGGCGCGGCCGAGACGATGGCAAAATACGTCAACGAGATGACCGATGGCGGGCTCACGCTCCAGGTCTTCCCGGCGGGGGAGCTGGTTCCGGGGCTTGAGGCGGCCGACGCAGTTTCGAGCGGGACGATCGAGGTCTGCCATACGGCGTCCTACTATTTCTGGGGCAAGGACCCCACCTATGCGCTCGGCACGACGGTGCCGTTCGGGATGAACTACCGCCAGATGAACGCCTGGCTCTACTACGGCGGCGGCATCGACCAACTTAACGAGTTCTTCCACACCCAGAACCTGCACTACATGCCCTGTGGCAACACCGGCGCGCAGATGGGGGGCTGGTACCGTAAGGAGATCAACTCGGTCGCCGACCTGCAGGGGCTGAAGATGCGGATCGGCGGCCTTGCCGGCAAGATCATCGAGAAACTGGGGGTCGTGCCGCAACAGATCGCCGGCGGTGACATCTATCCATCGCTCGAAAAGGGCACGATCGACGCGGCCGAATGGGTCGGTCCCTACGATGACGAGAAGCTCGGCTTCTACAAGGTCGCGCCCTATTACTACTACCCGGGCTGGTGGGAAGGCGCGCCGACGCTCTCGACCATGGTCAACCTCGAGAAGTGGAACGAGCTGCCGGCGCATTACCAGTCGGTGATGGCCACGGCCTGCGAGGCTGCGAACTCCAACATGATGGCGAGCTACGACTGGAAGAACCCGAACGCACTGCGTTCGCTCGTGGCGAATGGTGCGCAACTGCGGCCCTTCCCGCAGGATGTGATGTCGGCGGCCTTCGACGCGGCCCAAGCCACCTACGAGGAAATCGGCGCGACCAATCCGATGTTCAAGAAGATCCTCGACAGCCAGAACGCGTTCCGCAGGGACGCCTACCTTTGGGCGCAGCTGTCCGAATACAACTACGACGTGTTCATGATGAGCCAGCAGCAGGCCGGCAAACTCTGATCACCGGGCGTCATGCAAAAGGAAGGCCCCGGATTTCCGGGGCCTTCTTTGTTCAGTGCGCTTCGGCTCAGGGCTTGACGACGGGTTCGCCAAGCTGGGGCGCGCCCAGTTGCGGGGCGCCGAGCTGGGGAACGCCCAGCTTGGGGGCGCCCAGGGTTGGCAGCCCGCCGCCCGTGCCCGAAGGCGCGCCGAGGGTCGGCAGGCTGGGCACGGTTATTTCGATCGTGCTGGGGTCGATGACCTTGCCCTTGTAGTGCATGACCATCCCGGGGAAGGCGATCACCACCGCGATCATCACGACCTGGATGACCACGAAGGGCACCGCGCCCCAGTAGATCTGCCCGGTGGACACCCCGGTGAGCGTCTGGCCTGTGACCTTGTCCACGTATGAGCCGCGCGGCGCTACCGAGCGCAGGTAGAAAAGCGCGAAGCCGAAGGGCGGGTGCATGAACGAGGTCTGCATGTTGACCCCCAGGATTACCCCGAACCAGATCAGGTCGATGCCCAGCCGCTCGGCCGCCGGGGCCAGAAGGGGCACGATGATGAAGGCAAGCTCGAAGAAATCGAGGAAGAAGGCCAGCAGGAAGACCAGGACCGACACGATGATCAGGAAGCCCATCTGTCCGCCCGGCAGGCCGGTCAGCAGGTGCTCCACCCAGACATGCCCGTTCACCCCGTAGAAGGTCAGCGAGAAGACCCGTGCGCCGACCAGGATGAACATCACGAAAGATGCAAGCCGCGTGGTCGCGATCAACGCGCCGCGCACCACCTCAAGGTTGAGGCGGCGCTTGCCGGCGGCCAGCGCCAAGGCGCCGACGGCCCCCATGGCGCCACCCTCGGTCGGGGTCGCGACGCCCATGAAGATCGTGCCCAGCACCAGGAAGATCAGCGCCAGGGGCGGGATCAGCACCATGATCACCTGACCGGCAAGGCGGCTGAGGATCTTGAGCCCCAGCGCCCGGTCGATCACGGCAAAGCCGTAGACGACCGCCACCGCCAGCGAGGCGCCGAGGATATCGGCATTTGCGCCTTGCGTCGGCACCAGCCAGACATGGGCGCCGTAGCCGATGGCGACCGCCGCAGCCAGTGCCACGAGAAGCGAGGGTACCCCCTGGCCAAGCGTGCGTGCCTCTTTCGGCAGGGCCGGGACCCAGGCGGGCCGGACGAGCGAGACAACGAAGACATAGCCAAGGTAGAGCCCGGTCAGCACGAGGCCGGGCACCAGCGCCCCCTTGTACATGTCGCCGACCGACCGGCCGAGTTGGTCGGCCAGCACGATCAGCACCAGCGAGGGCGGGATGATCTGCGCCAGCGTGCCGGAGGCCGCGATCACCCCCGTCGCCACGCGCCGGTCGTAGCCGTAGCGCAGCATGATCGGAAGCGAGATCAGCCCCATCGCGATGACCGAGGCCGCCACGACCCCCGTTGTCGCCGCCAGCAGCGCCCCCACCACGATGACCGCATAGGCAAGGCCGCCCCGGACCGGGCCGAAAAGCTGGCCGATCGTGTCCAGAAGGTCCTCTGCCATGCCGGATTTCTCCAGCACGATCCCCATGAAGGTGAAGAAGGGAATGGCCAGCAGCGTCTCGTTCGAGAGCACTCCCCACAATCGCTGGGGCATGGTGAAGAGAAGCGGCCAGTCGAGCGTGATCGTGTGCTCGGACCAGGGCGCGAGCCAGACGCCGATGGCGAAGAACATAAGCCCGTTCGCCGCAAGCGAGAAGGCGACCGGGTAGCCCAGCAGGAGGAAGACCACCAGCGAGGCGAACATGATGGGTGCCATGTTGATGGCGATGAATTCGATCATTCGGGCTTGTCTCCGGTCCGGCGGGTGGCATCTTCGGCCATGGCGACGGCTTCAATCTCTGCCGCCTGGTGATGCGAGACGAAGGGATGCGGGTCCTCGATCAACCCGCGCATCACCGCGATCTTCTTGATGATTTCGGAGATCGCCTGAAGCGTCAGCAGCGCGAAGCCCACGGCCAGAACCGCCCGCGCGGGCCAGATCACCAGCCCCCCGGCGTTGGTGGAGATCTGCCCGATCTTCCAGGCCTGATAGGCGTAGGGCGCCGTCATCCAGGTCATCAGGACCACGAAGGGCGTCAGGAACAGGACGTGGCCGATCAGGTCGATCCAATGCTGCGCCCGCCGCGACCGGGTGCCATAGAAAATGTCGATCCGGATATGTTCGTTTTCCTTCAGCGTGTAGGCGGCAGCCAGCATGAAGGCCGCGCCGTAAAGGTACCACTGAAGCTCCAGCCAGGCGTTGGACGAGACCGAGAACGCCTTGCGGATGATCGCGTTGACCGCACTGACGAGGATCGCCAGAAGGATCAGCCAGATCACGGATTTGCCGACCCATTCGTTGAGCCGGTCAATGCCCCTCGCGAGGGACAGAAGTGCTTGCATTGCCTTTATCCTCCCCTGGCGCTGGTTGCGCCTTGCCCGAAACGGGAAACTGGTCACTCAACCTGTTTTACACGGCACCCCCGGGAACCCGGCCAACGGTCCGGCTGGGCCGGGCGAATGCGATGGCCGCATAGTGCACAGGCTTGGGGGCGCACGCCAGCGGCGCGTGGGATTGACCTTGGGTCAAGCGGGGCGCTTTGCCCGCGACGGTGTGCCGCGCCTTCATCCCGCCTTCGGATGGGCTTCCGGCAAGGCGATGCGGGCAACCTGCTCGGCGATCGGATCGACCGAGAGCGGATGCGTCTCGCCGCTGTGGCCTTCCGGATCGCCGATGTCCTGCCAGCTGCCGTTCTTGTAGATTTCCAGCGCCCCGAAATTGGCCTTGTAACCCATCTTGCGGCTGCCCGGCACCCAGTAGCCCAGATAGACATATGGCAGCCCCATGGAGCGGGCGATCGCCACATGGTCCAGGATGATATAGGTGCCAAGGCTCGCGCCGATGCGGTCTGGCTCGTAGAAGCTGTAGACCATGGATAGCCCGTCATCGAGCACGTCGGTCAGGCAGACCGCGACAAGATCCCGTGTGCCGGCCGTGCCGGGCGCGCGGTCGGAATATTCGACGACACGGCTCTTGACCGGCGTCTCCTCGATCATCGCGGCGAATTCAAAGATGTCCATGTCGGCCATGCCGCCCTTGGCGTGGCGGCTGTCGAGGTAGCGGCGGAAGAGCGCGAACTGATCCTCGGTCGCCCAGGGGCTGGTCGCATCGCGCCGAAGCGTCGCGTTCTTGCGAAGCGTGCGCCGCTGGCTCTTGTTCGGTTCGAAATCGGCCACGCGGATGCGCGCCGACAGGCAGGCGGTGCATTCCGCGCAGGAGGGCCGGTAAAGCACGTTCTGCGACCGCCGGAACCCCTGCTTGGACAGCGCGTCGTTCAGGCGCTTGGCGTTCTCGCCCTGAAGCGCGGTAAATAGCTTCCTCTCCGACCGCCCGTCGAGATAGGGGCAGGGCTGGGGCGCCGTCACATAGAACTGGGGCGCGATGGGAAGCGTATGGCGCATGGGGCCCTTGGGATTGCCGATCGCAGGGACGTTAGCAAGGGACTTCCTATCCGCCAAGTGTTTCCTGCGCCTCCGGCTTTTGCGCAGCATAGGAGCAATGCCGGGTGGCGGGAAGCCGCCGCCCGGCAAAGGCGTTTCAGTAAGCGCCGCTACCGGCAGGGGTATCGCCCGGTCGCGCGTCCCGATCGGTCTCCTCGCCGCCCTGACGCGCGGCGCGGGCCCGCTCGTCCAGGTACTGATCGAATTCGGACTTGTCCTTGCTTTCGCGCAGCCGCTTGAGGAAGGCCTCGAACTCTTCCTGCTCGCGTTCGAGCCGGTCGAGCGTATTGGCCTTGTAGGCGTCGAAGGCGCTGTTGCCCGACGACCGGAACCCGTGCCGGCGGGCGTGGTTCCAGGGGGTGTCGTGATGGCGGCTCCGGCCGCAACGGTTTGCGAACATGCGTTTGCTCCAGATCATATAGGCCAGAAGGGCAAGGCCCAGCGGCCAGAAGATGATGAATCCCAGGATCATCGCAATGATCCATGCGCCTTTCCCGCGCTCGTCGAGCCAGCTTTCGGCCCGTGAAGGCCAGGTGGCGATCGTGCTCATTCCGCGTCCTCCGCACAAGATGTGAACCCTTTTCACATTACCGGAGATCGGTATGCGCCCCGGCGCATTCAAGGCGTGAAGTGAATTATTTTAACATTCGGGCTTCAGCCCCGCGCGGCGGTGAACGCGGCTTGCCGCGCCCCGGTGATCCGGAGGAGGTCCTGCGGCGCGATGGCGAAGATGTGGCGCGGGGTTCCGGCGGCGGCCCAGACCACGTCGAAGTCCAGAAGCCGAGGGTCGAAATAGGTCTCGACCGGGGCGATCAGGCCCAGGGGCGCGACCCCGCCGATGGCAAAGCCCGTCTCGGCCCTGACCAGGTCGGCATCGGCCCGGCCCAGCGGCTGACCGGCCAGCGCGCTCGCCTGTTCCGGATCGACGCGGTTACCGCCTGCGGTGACGAAAAGGACGACATGGCCCGAGCTTTCGCCGCGAAAGATGATCGACTTCGCGATCTGGTCCAGCGCGCAACCCGCTGCCGCCGCAGCTTCCTCGGCCGTGCGAGTCGATCCCGGCATCTCGGTGATGCGCACACTGACCCCGGCCGCGGCCAGTGCCGCCTCCACGCGTTTCAGGCTCTTGCTCATCCTGTCCTCCCTGCGTCCGGCCCCGGCATCCCATGCCCGCGCGCGAAGTTCAATGGCCGCCGTCGCGCGGGGCGCGGCCCCGTTGACCGCGCCGCGCGCGCCGCTACTGTGCGGCCATGAGCTTCGCTTCGCGCCTGACCCGCTGCCCCATCCCCCACGATCCCGCCCGGACCGAGGAACCGCGTGTCCGCTTCGCCGCGCTCGCGCCGGAATTGCGGGCGCTTCTGGAGGGGACTGCCGGGTGCAGCCCCTACCTCGCCGGCCTGATGGCGCGCGAGGCCGACTGGATCGAGGCGGCACTGGCCGGCAGCCCCGAGGACGCGCTTGAGGACGCGCTGTCGCTGGGCGAAGGGGTGGCGAGCGCGGCCTTGGGGTCCGCCTTGCGTCAGGCCAAGGCAAGGATTGCGCTTCTGTCGGCGCTGGCCGACCTTGGCGGTGTCTGGACGTTGGAGGAGGTGACGGGCGCGTTGACACGGCTCTCCGACGTGGCGGTCTCGCGCGCGCTTTCGGCGCTGGTCGCCGACGACATCCGCCGCGGCAAGATCCCCGGCGCGGTGCCCGAGGATGCGGCGACCGCTGCGGGGATGGTTTCCATCGCCATGGGCAAGACCGGGGCGGGGGAACTTAACTATTCCTCCGACATCGACCTGATCTGCCTGTTCGACGAATCCCGCTACGCCCCCGACGACGTGCAGGAGGCGCGCGCCGCCTTCATCCGCATCGTGCGCCGCATGACCGCGATGCTCTCGGACATGACGCCGGAGGGCTATGTCTTCCGCACCGACCTGCGGCTCAGGCCCGATGCCTCGGTCACGCCGGTCTGCATCTCCATGGGCGCGGCGGAACAGTATTACGAGGCGCAGGGCCGCACCTGGGAACGCGCGGCCTATATCAAGGCCCGGGCGGCCTCTGGCGACATCGCGGCGGGGGAGAGGTTCCTGGCCACGCTGACGCCCTTCGTCTGGCGCCGTCACCTCGACTTCGCGGCCATTCAGGACGCGCACGACATGCGGCTGCGAATCCGTGACCACAAGGGCCTGCACGGCCGCTCCATGCTGGAGGGGCGCGACCTGAAGCTCGGTCCCGGTGGCATCCGGGAGATTGAGTTCTTCACCCAGACGCGGCAGCTGATCGCGGGCGGGCGAGACGCCGACCTGCGTCAGCGCGATACCGTGGGCGGTCTTGCCGCGCTGGCCTGGAAGGGCTGGATCACGCAAGGGGTGGCGGACGAGCTTACCCGCCACTACCGCGATCACCGCGAGGTCGAGCATCGGTTGCAGATGGTCGGCGACGCCCAGACCCATGCGCTGCCCGTCATGCCCGAGGGGTTCGACGTGATCGCGCGGATGATGGGGATCGGCGACACCGACGCGCTGCGCAAGACCCTGCGCGAGCGTCTGGACCGGGTGGCGGAACTGACCGAAAGCTTCTTCGCCCCCGGCGAGATACGCGCCGCCCCGAGCATGCGCCCCGAGATGCGCGCGCTCGTGGACGGATGGCGGGCCTATCCGGCGCTGCGTTCGGAACGCGCGACGCGCATATTCAAGCGGGTGGAGCCGGAAATCCTGTCGCGCCTTCAGCGCGCGGCGAACCCGGAAGAGGCGCTGAGCCAGTTCGACGGTTTTCTTCGGGGACTGCCGGCCGGCGTGCAGTTGTTTTCGCTTTTTGAGGCCAATCCGCAGCTTATTGACCTTATTGTTGATATTTGTGCAACCTCACCGGCGCTCGCGGCCTATCTCTCGCGCAATGCGGCGGTGCTGGACGCGGTGATCGGCGGCGATTTTTTCGCCCCCTGGCCGGGGCTTCCGGCGCTTCGGGGCGAACTGGCGGAACGGCTGGCGGAAATCCCGGATTACGAACGCAAGCTGGATGCGGCCCGGCGCTGGGCCAAGGAATGGCACTTCCGCGTCGGTGTCCATCACCTGCGCGGGCTGATCGATGCGCAGACCGCGGGGCGCGAATATGCCGAGCTTGCGCAGGCCTGCCTCTCCGCGCTGTGGGAGCCCTGCCTCGCGGAGTTCGCGCGCAAGCACGGCGCGCCGCCGGGCCGGGGGGCGGTGGTCATGGGCATGGGTTCGCTCGGGGCGGAACGGCTGAACGCGGCCTCCGACCTCGACCTGATCGTGATCTACGATGCCGCAGGGGTCGATGCCTCGGACGGGAAGCGCCCGCTTGCCGCGCGCCAATACTACGCGCGCCTGACGCAGGCCCTGGTCACCGCGTTGACCGCGCAGATGTCGGAGGGCCAGCTTTACGAGGTCGACATGCGGCTGCGCCCCTCGGGGCGGCAGGGGCCGGTGGCGACGGCGCTTACAGGCTTCCGCGACTACCAGATGACCGAGGCCTGGACCTGGGAACATCTCGCGCTGACGCGCGCGCGCCCGGTCGCGGGTTCGCCCGAGCTTGCCGCCGACGTGGAGGCGATCCGGCGTGAGGTTCTGGCGGCCAAGGCGGGCGGGGCGACGGTGCGCGCCGATGTGGCCGACATGCGGGCGCGCATCTTCGCCGCCAAGGCCGCTGACGGAGACTGGGAAGCCAAGATCGGCCCCGGTCGGCTTCAGGATCTGGAGCTTCTGGCGCAGATGGTCACGCTTCAGGCCGCCGACCCCGCCCGCCGGGTCGAGGCGCAGTTGCGCGCAGGCCTGCGCGCGGGCCTGCTGACGAAGGAGGAGGAAGGCACCCTGCAGGGCGCCTACCGCTTCCTCTGGCGGCTCCAGGCGGGCGGTCGCCTGCTGAGCGACCGGGCGCTGGATCTGGAGGCGATCGGCGAGGGCGGCCGGGCCTTTCTCATGCGCGAGGCGGGATGCGAAGATCTCGATGGACTTCGCCACCGGCTGAACGATACTGTAGCTGCCGTTGCAGCGATTGCGGACCGTCATCTCGGCGCGCCGGGCGACTGACGGCGGGGTGAATATGGCGAGGAAACTGATGGACCTTTCGAAGGCCGATCCCAAGGGGCTGGTGCGCGAAAGCTACGCGATCGAGGGAATCACGCCGGGCGAATGCCGGTCGATCTTCCTCGACTGGGCGCTTAGCATCGCTGCCGGCACCGATGCGCGCGAAGCCATGCGGGTCTTGATCGCCACCTATGCCTTTACCAACGAGGGCCATCCGATGAATGCCGTGCTTGAAGCCGGGCTGACCGAGGCTCCCAAGGCCGCGCGCCGAGGTGGCCGCATGGGACGACTGGGCGCGCGCGGATAGGGTCACGAGCCTGCCACAGGCGGTGCTTTGCGGGTTTCTCGCCGCGCCACCGCCGTTTGATCTTCAAACCATGGGCTTGTCAAAGCCATGTGCCGCGCGCCTCCGCCGGGGGGGGGGCGGTTCTTTCGCGCGCCATCCGGGGGCCACATTTACGTGGTTCGCTGGGGGAAGTGGATGGTTTTGACGAGTGATCTGATGAAGCGCATTTCAGCGAAACCGCGCCCGGCCGTCTGTGTCCCGGCGCTTTTGCTTGGCCCCGCCGCGATCGGGGCTGCCAGCCTGACGACCAGGTTCTCCCCGGAGGGGCCCGCGGATTCCGCCTTGGCGTGGGGCCTTTACGTGGCACTTTTTGGTCTGGCCATGCAGGTGGCCTGTTCACTCCTTGCGGGGGCGGAACCCGTCCGGCCCGGCGATGACCGAGCGGTACAGGTGCTTCTGACGCTCCGACGCAACCGGCTTTGCTGCGCGCTGGCCGCCGCGCTTGCCGGGTTGGGGCTGGGCGTGGCGGCGCTGGCCGTGGTCGCGGGCGCATTCCCCAGGCCCGGGACGCTCGCCGCCGGGTATGGGGCCATGCTGGCGCTGGGCTGGTTGATCCTGGGACACGCGGCCTCGGACCGGGCGGTGCACCGGGCACTGGCCCGGCTTGAGGGTCGCGTGGATCAGCGGGGCAGGGCGGCGGCCTCGCGCGCGAGCGCCTCGATCGCGGGCCAGTCGCCCGCCGCCACGCGATCTTTCGGCACGACCCAGCTGCCCCCAACGCAGAGGACGTTGGGAAGCCTCAGGTAGTCCGGCGCGGTCTTCAGGCCGATGCCGCCGGTCGGGCAAAAACGCACCTGCGGCAGCGGCGAGGCAAGCGAGCCAAGCGCCTTGGCGCCGCCGATCGCCTCGGCCGGGAAGAATTTCTGCACCGTGTAGCCGCGCTCCAGAAGCGCCATCACCTCGGACGCGGTGGCCGCGCCGGGCAGGAGCGGCAGGTCGTGTTCCGCGCAGGCGTCCAGAAGCCGGTCGGTCGCGCCGGGCGAGACGCCGAAGCGCGCGCCCGCCGCCTTGGCGGCCTTCACGTCATCGGGCGTCAGCAGCGTCCCGGCCCCCACGACCCCGCCCGGCACTTCGGCCATGGCGCGGATTGCGTCGAGCGCGGCGGGGGTTCTGAGCGTGACCTCAAGCGCGGGAAGGCCGCCTGCGACCAGGGCGCGGGCCAGCCCGTCCGCCAGGCCCGCGTCCTCGATGACCAGGACCGGGACCACCGGGGCCAGCGCGCAGATTTCGAGGGCGTGACGGCTTTGTTCGGCTGGGGTCATGTCAGGGTCCTTTCGGCATTGCGCCCGGGATGGCCCGTGGAAGCCTCCGGCGGGAGTATTTGGAACAGAGTGAAACCTTGGTGCAAGACCGTTTCGCGCCCCTCAGGTCACCAGCGCGCCGCCGGTTTCAGCGGGGCCCGCATGGGTGCGGAAGGCCTCGAAAAGCTCGCGTCCGATACCGTGGCGGTTTGCCGAAAGGTCGGCCATGACGGGCGCCCGGTCGTCGAAATCCGGTACCAGCGCCTGAAGCGTGCCCGCCACCGCATCGACGCGGACGAGGTCGCCTTCGCGCAGGCGCGCCAGTGGGCCGCCCACCGCGGCCTCCGGGCTGATGTGGATCGCGGCGGGAACCTTGCCCGAAGCGCCCGACATCCGCCCGTCCGTGACCAGCGCCACCTTCAGCCCCCGATCCTGGAGGACCGAAAGCGTGGGGGTCAGCGAATGCAGTTCCGGCATGCCATTGGCGCGCGGCCCCTGGAAGCGGACGACCACCACGCAATCGGAGGTGAACTCTCCCCGCTTGAAGGCCGCCTTGACCTCGTCCTGGCTGTGGAAGATGCGCGCCGCGGCCTCGATCACGTGGCGCTCCGGCGCGACGGCCGAGACCTTCATCACCCCGCGTCCAAGGTTGCCCGCGAGTTGCTTGAGCCCGCCGCTGGGTTGGAACGGATCGGTCGCGGGGCGCAGGATCTTGTCGTTGAGGCTTTCGCGCGGGCCCTCGGTCCAGGTCAGTGCGCCGTCGAGGATCTTCGGCTCCGCTGCGTAGCGCGCAAGTCCGGTGCCCGCGACGGTGCGGACATCCTCGTGCAAGAGGCCGGCGTCCAGAAGCTCCGCGATCATGAAGGCGATGCCGCCCGCCGCATGGAAATGGTTCACGTCGGCCATGCCGTTGGGGTAGACGCGGGCCATCAGCGGCACGGCCTCCGACAGGGCGGCGAAGTCCTCGAGGTCGAGCAGGATGCCCGCGGCACGCGCCATGGCGGGCAGATGCAGGACCAGGTTCGTCGATCCGCCCGTCGCCATCAGGCCGACCATGCCGTTGACGAAGGCGCGCTCGTCCAGAACCTCGCCCGCCGGGGTGTAGTCGTTGCCAAGGGCGGTGATCGCGGCGGCACGCGCCACGGCGGCCTCGGTCAGGGCCTCGCGCAGGGGGGTGCCGGGATTGACAAAGGCGGCGCCCGGCAGGTGCAGGCCCATGAACTCCATCAGCATCTGGTTGGTGTTCGCGGTGCCGTAGAAGGTGCAGGTGCCCGGTCCGTGGTAGGAGGCCATCTCGGCCTCCATCAGCTTGTCGCGCCCGACCTCGCCGGTCGCGAACTGCTGCCGCACCTTCGACTTCTGGTCATTGGGCAGGCCCGAGGTCATGGGCCCCGAGGGCACGAAGATTGCCGGAACATGGCCGAAGGTCGCCGCGGCCATGATCAGCCCCGGCACGATCTTGTCGCAGATGCCAAGGTAAAGCGAGGCGTCGAAGCAGTTGTGGCTCATCGCGACACCGGCCGAAAGCGCGATCACGTCGCGTGAGAAGAGCGACAGCTCCATCCCCGGCTGGCCTTGCGTGACACCGTCGCACATCGCCGGCACGCCGCCCGCGACCTGGGCCGTGGCGCCCGCCCGGCGGGCGGCGGCGCGGATCTTCTCCGGATAATGCTCATAGGGCTGATGCGCCGAGAGCATGTCGTTGTAGGCCGTGACGATCCCGATGTTGGGCTGGCGCGCACCCGCCAACGCCCCCTTGTCCGCGCCCATGGCCGCATAGGCATGGGCCTGGTTCCCGCAGCTCAGATGGGCGCGGGCCGGTCCGTCCTCCGCCGCGCGGCGGATCCGCTCTAGATAAGCGCGGCGCGTCTCGGCAGAGCGGTCGCGGATACGGCCGGTGACATCGGCAATGGTCTGATGAAGCGGCATGGGCGCCCCCTTTGGCAAGTCGCCGCGTCTGTAGCACATTAAGTTAGCGCTAACAACGCCAGAAGTGACGCTTGTTGCAGACGCATGGCGGGCATTCGGGTTTGGCGGTGGCGAAGCCCCAGAACGCGGCCTAAGTCACGCCGCAGCCACAATACCCGATACCGGAGCTTACCATGTCCGACCCGATCCTTCGCAAAGAAATCTCCTCCCATGCCGCGATCATCGCTCGCGCGCATCAGCTTCGTGCCGAAGCGGTGGGCGATATGACCGCCCGCGCCGTGCGTGCGGCTGCGCGCGCGTTTTCGCGCCTTCTCCTGCGCCGCGGCGCGCTCGTCGCCCGCTAAAACCGGGGCAGGGCGCGGCAACGCACCCTTTCGCCCGGCTTGCGAAGCCTTTAAGGGAAGACAAACCACACCCGGATCCTTCCCATGACCGACAGCCCGCTACCCATCGTCCGCCTGCGCCCCAAGGCCGAGGCCCGCGCAATTCGCCACGGCTTCCCTTGGGTCTATGCCGATGAGCTTGTGACGGACCGGCGGACCTCCAAGCTGGCGCCGGGTGCCCTCGCGGTGCTTGAGGATGCGGAGCGGCGGCCGCTTGGCCTTGTCACCGTCAACGTCCAGTCCAAGATCATCGCGCGGATGATGGACCGCGACCCGGGGGCGGTGATCGACCGCCCCTGGCTGGCGGCCCGCATCGCGCGTGCGGCCGCGCTGCGCGACCGGCTTTATGACGCGCCCTTCTACCGCCTCATCCATGCCGAATCCGATGGGCTTCCCGGCGTGGTGATCGACCGCTTCGGCGATGCCGCGGTGATCCAGCCCAACGCCGCCTGGGCCGAAACGCTGATCGAGGAGATTGCCGCCGCGCTGGCCGAGGTCACGGGCGTCACCCGGATCATCAAGAACGGCACCGGCAGGTCGCGCGGTCTGGAGGGGCTGGCCGAGGAAACCACGATCTTGTCCGGCGTGATCGAGGCCCCGATCCCCGTGCCGATGAACGGCGCGACCTATATGGCCGACCTGCTGGGCGGGCAAAAGACCGGCCTGTTCTATGATCAGCGCCCGAACCACGCCTTCGCGCAGCGCCTGGCGAAGGCCGCCCGCGTGCTCGACGTATTTGCCCATGTCGGGGGCTTCTCGCTCGCGGCGCTGGCGGGCGGGGCCGAGTGCGCGCTCGCCGTGGATTCCTCGGCGACCGCACTCGCACTGGCCGAACGTGGGGCCGAGGCCGCGGGGGCGGGCGCACGCTTCGCAACCCGCCAGGGCGACGCCTTCGCGGTGATGGAGGCGCTGGCCGCCGAGGGCGAGACCTTCGACCTCGTGGTCTGCGATCCGCCGGCCTTCGCGCCCTCCAAACCCGCGCTGGAGGCGGGCCTGCGTGCCTATGAGCGCGTCGCGCGCCTGGCGGCGCCCCTGGTCGCGCCGGGGGGCTTCCTGGGCCTTTGCTCCTGCTCGCATGCCGCCGACCTCACGCAGTTCCGCAATGCCTCGGCGCGCGGGATCGGGCGTGGCGGGCGGCGCGGTCAGCTCCTCCACACCGGCTATGCCGGCCCCGATCACCCGATGCTGCCGCAACTGGCGGAATCGGGCTATCTCAAGGCGCTGTTCTTCCGGCTGGACGGATGAAGGCACTGCTCGACGCCTGCGTCCTTTATCCGACGGTCCTCCGCGAAATCCTGACCGGCGTGGCGCAGGCGGGCCTCTACACTCCCCTCTGGTCCGACCGCATCCTTGAGGAATGGGCCCGCGCCACCCGCAAGCTCGGCCCCGGCGCGGAAGAGATCGCGCGGGGCGAAATCGTGCGGCTGCGCGCAGACTTCCCCAAGGCAACGGTGGCCGAACGCCCCGGCCTTGCGGCGCGGCTGCACCTGCCCGATGTCGACGACATCCATGTACTCGCCGCCGCCATCGCCGGGGGCGCGGATGTGATCGTGACCTTCAACGCCGCCGACTTCCCCCGACAGGCGCTGGCAGAGGAAGGCATCGCGCGCCTCGATCCCGACCGTTTCCTTCTCGACCTCTGGCTGGGCGCACCGGACCCGGTCGCCGCTGCCGTCGAACGGGTCCGCGCCCGCGCCGAGGATCTGTCGGGCGAGCCGCAGCCCCTGCGCGCCCTTCTCAAGCGCGCGAAAATCCCGCGCCTTGGCAAGGCGTTGACGCCCCCCAACTGACCCTCGCTTTCATTCTGGCGCCAAATACTCCCGCCGGAGGCTCCCGCAGCCTGCCTCAGGCGCGCGAAATGGGGGCTGCCAAGCCCCAGCGACGCTCGTTCGCCTCGATCGCGCCGATGCGCGCATCGGTGTCGGGGTGGCTCGCCAGCCAGACCGGCGGGCGCCGCCCCTCGGTCCCCGTCAGTCGCCCGAGCTTGGCGAAAAGCGATTTCTGCGGCCCGGTCCCGATCCCCGCCTTGATGAGCAGCGCGGAGGCCCATTCGTCGGCCTCGAACTCGTCCTGACGGCTCAGACGCGCGGCGAGCAGCCCGGTGAGGAAGTTCGCGACATAGAAGCCGACGCCCGGCAGGATCCGGCCAAGGACCGCGACCAGAACCACCCGGATCGCGTTCTGACCCGAAAAGTCGATCATCCGGCGGCGTGCGTGGCCAAGCGCCACATGTCCCAGCTCATGCGCGATCACGCTGGCCATCTCTTCGCCCGTCACCTCCCCGGCGTTGAATTTCTTCACGAACCCGCGGGTGAGGAAGATCCGCCCGTCGGGGGCAGCAAGGCCGTTGACCGGCTCGATCTCATAGACGCGGACGGGCACTTGGGCCACGCCCAGCGGCTCGGCAAGCCGGTCGACCACCCGCAAGAGCGCCGGGTCGTCCAGCGGGCGCGACCGCGCGTCCAACTCCCTGCGCGTGCGCCAGGCGGAGAAGTGATAGAGCACCAGCCCGTAAAGGACCGCCAGCAGGATGGGGACAAGCTTCAGCATGGCTGCAATATGGGGGCGGGCGCGCAGAAACGGAAGTCAGCCGCGATGCCGCAGGGCCGCGCGCAGCCAAAGCCCCGCCAGTACCATCGCCGCGACCCCGCCCACGAGGCCGAGGGCGGAGCCGATCAGATCCTCTGCCGCAGTCAGATTGCCGACGAAGACATGGCCCATGCCGGTGTAAAGGCCGACCCAGACCAGCTCGCCCGCAATGCCGGCCGTGGTGAAGCGGGCCCAGCCATGCCCCATCGCCCCGGCGGCCAGGTTGACCCAAGGCCCCGCAGGGCTGACCAGCCAGCGCGAAAAGAACACCGCTGGCAGGCCGCCCCGGGTCAGCAGTTCGCGGCCCCGTGCCACCATCGCCGCACGACGGCGCCCGCGTTCCAGCCGCGCCACAAAGCGGGCGCCGCCGAAGCGGCCAAGCGCAAAGCCGGTCTGATCGCCCGCCACCGCGCCCAGAAGCGCCGCCGCCATCGCCTGCCAGAGCGTGAAGTCACCAGTGGCGGCAAATCCGCCGCCCGCCAGCATCAGGAGCGAGGCCGGGGCCGGAACCGCCAGGCAGGACAGAAAGGTGCCGACCGCCAGCAGCCACAGCCCGTAGTCGGGCAGGAGCGAAAGAAGCCAGTCGCTCATTCACCGGTCCGCGTGGCGAGATAGGCCGCGAGATCGGCCAGAAGCGTCTCAAGCGGGATGCCGCGCGCCCGGGCGATGTCATCGAGCGTCATCCGCGCGTCGCCGCCGGGCGCGAGATCGAGGTGCCGCGCCAGGTCCTCCTGCGGGACATGCCAGCTGCGAGCGATGTAGCGCGGTGTCATCCAGCCGTCGGGTTCCTGCTGGCGATGCGCGGGGTCCGCCCAGTAAAGCGAGAAGACCGCCAGCCGGACCGCGAAAAGAACCGCCACCACCGCGCCACCGACAAAGACCAGAAGCGCCAGGCGGTGTTCGCGCCAGAGATGGGCAAGCGCCCTCATGTCAGCGCCTTCATCGCCCGCCCGATCCCGTCGAGCGTGAGCGGGAACATCGCGCCCTCGAAAATGCGGGTGATCATGCCAACCGATTGCGTGTGCGGCCAGTAACGCTCCGGCAGCGGGTTCAGCCAGGCGTTCGAGGGCCACTGGCCGCGCGCGCGTTCCAGCCAGACCTGCCCGGCCTCCTTGTTCCAGTGCTCGTTCGCCCCGCCGGGGTGGGCGATCTCATAGGGCGACATGGAGGCGTCGCCGACAAAGATCGCCTTGTAGTCGGGCCCATAGGTCCGCAGCACCTCCCATGTCGGGGTCTGCTGGTCCCAGCGGCGGTGGTTGTCGCGCCAGACGCCCTCGTAAAGGCAGTTGTGGAAGTAGTAGTATTCCAGATGCTTGAACTCCGCCCGTGCGGCGCTGAAAAGCTCCTCCACCACCCGGATATGCGGGTCCATGGAGCCGCCCACGTCGAGGAACAGCAGCACCTTGACGGCGTTGTGCCGTTCGGGCCGGGTCTGAACATCCAGGTAGCCGTGTTCGGCGGTCGCGCGGATCGTGCCGGGCAGGTCCAGTTCCTCTGCCGCGCCGGTGCGCGCCCAGCGGCGCAGGCGCTTCAGCGCGACCTTGATGTTGCGCGTTCCCAACTCCACCGTGTCGTCGAGGTTGCGGAACTCCCGCTTGTCCCAGACCTTGACGGCGCGCTGGTGGCGACTTTCCTTCTGGCCGATGCGCACGCCTTCGGGGTTGTAGCCATAGGCCCCGAAGGGCGAGGTGCCGGCGGTGCCAATCCACTTCGATCCGCCCTGGTGGCGTCCCTTCTGCTCCTCAAGCCGTTTCTTGAGGGTTTCCATAAGCTTGTCGAAGCCTCCTAAAGCTTCGATCTGGGCTTTTTCCTCAGGCGTCAGGGTGCGCTCCAAGAGCTTTTCCAGCCACTCCGCGGGCAGGTCCAGGGCCTCCAGAACCTGTTCGGGGGTGAGCGCCTCAACCCCCTTGAAAGCCTCGGCGAAGGCGCGGTCGAAGCGGTCGAGGTGGCGTTCGTCCTTCACCATCGCGGTGCGGGCGAGATAGTAGAAGGTCTCGACCTCATAGGTCGCGAGGCCCGCCGCCAGCCCTTCCAGAAATCCCAGGTATTCGCGCAGAGAGACGGGGATGCCGGTCTTGCGCAGGGTTTCGAAGAACGGCAGGAACATGGGATCAGGTCATGCGGTCGATGAAGAGCGTGACGAAGAGAGCGAGAATCGTGAAAATGATAGCGTAGACAAGGGTATATTGCACCTTGTCAAAGCGGTTTCCCTGTCGCTTGCGGGCGGCCATCCACCCCAGCAGCGCCCCCAGTACGAAGCCCGCGGCGATGATCATTTTCCAGTTCCCCTTGCCATGCGTTCGATCGTGCGGAAGCTCGCGTCGAAGTTCGCGATCTCCTCGGCCGAGCCGAAGCCATAGCGCGCCCAGCCAAGGCTGTCGAGCCGGATGGCCGCCGCTTTTTCGGCTAGCCCCATCACGCGGTAGGCGGCGGACTCGGTGCGCAGGAGTTCCGCCAGAAGGGCGGCGTTCTCGGCCCGGCGGGCGGCGGGCATGGCCGCGCGGACGAGCGCCAGGGCCTCGGCCGTGTTGCCCCGGCTCAGCTCGAACGTCGCCAGCGGCAGGTCGGCCTGCGCGCGCTGGATGTCGGTGCCGGGGATGGCGCTGAAGGCCGCGCGGGCGCCCAGGAATGCCGTGCGGGCCGCGCCCGCGTCACGCCCCTGGATCAGCCGCCCAAAGGCGTAAAGCGCAAAACCCGTGCGTTCGTCGCGCCAGCCGCCTTCCCGCGCGATGGCGACGGCGCGGGCGGCGGCGCTGCGCCGCTTGGTTGCAGCGCCCTTGGGGCCAAGCGCGGTCGCGACGGCGTTGGAGAAGGCCCGGGGCGTGGGTGGCAGGGGCGCCCCTGCCGGACGTTCGCCCGCCGGGTTCATCCGTGCGAAGATCGCGGGCAGCCGCGCGGCCACCGCTTCGCGCGTCATGCCATTGGACAGTTCCGGCGCGTAGTGGATGCGCAGCATGAGCATGTCGAAGCCGGTCAGGACGGTGTGGAAATTGTCGTCGTTGAAGACCGAATCCGGCAGTTCGTAAAGGTCGTTGAGCGGGCCGAGCGCCTGCGCGATCTCCTCATGCAGACAGTCGCGGACCTCCTGGGGGGCGGTGTCGTTGGGGATGAAGATCGCGACCCGGTCGCGCCGGGTCAGCCGCGACCAGTCGGTCTGAACCGAACGCGCCTTGCCCCGGAACTCCATCCAGGAGGAGACGCCGGGTTCAACGAAGCAGGCTGCCTGGGGGACCAGCGCCTGCATGGTGCGGCGCGGCAGGAACTCGACCGTGATGGCGGCCGCGCCTTCGGTGCGCAGGATGGAGATCCCGGCCTCGTTGCGCAGGCGTGACATGAGCCGGCCCAGGTCCATCTCCACCGTCGGCGGGACCGCGCCGGCGAGGGCGATGGTCACCGGCTCCTCGAACCGGGTCATGACCGGCAGACGCTCTCCGGTTTCGAGGCGGAAGACGAGGTCGAGGAAGTTTCGTGCCATCTCCGCATTGGGGCGCATCGGGCGCTGCGGCGCGCTTTGGGTGAAGACGCGCATGGGGGGGAGGTCGGTGATCGGCGCCCGTGCGGCGGACGGCGGCGCGGGCGGCACGGGCGCGCAGGCGACCAGGAGCGACATGAGGGCAAGGGAGACGAGGGCGCGGCGCATCAGGGACGGGTGTGCTTGGTGCAGGGGGACGTGGCCCCGACAGGGGAAGTGGGCGCCCAGGTCACCGGCGTGTGGCCGCGCCTTGCCCGAACGCGCCGTGGTTCCGGCAGAACCGATGGCTTTCGGGCAGGAAGGGGCAGGGGGTCCGTCATGAAGTCCTCCGGCGGCATCGGCGTGCCGCGCAACGTCAGATGTGCGCAATTCCCCGCAGCTTGTCCACCCACGGCTTGGTGAAAGGGCCGTCCGGGCTAGCGGCCCGCCCGTGCCATGAAGGCCAGTCGCTCGAACAGCGCGACGTCCTGTTCATTTTTCAAGAGCGCCCCGTGGAGCTTCGGCAGAAGCTGGCGCGGATCGCGCTTGAGATCGGCGGGCGTCAGGTCCTCCGCCAGGATCAGCTTGAGCCAGTCCAGAACCTCGGACGTGGAGGGCTTCTTCTTCAGCCCCGGCGTTTCGCGAATCTCGTAAAATTGCGTCAGCGCCTCGGCCAGCAGGGTTTCCTTGATCCTCGGGAAATGTACCGCGACGATGCGCTGCAGCGTCTCGGCCTCGGGGAAGCGGATGTAGTGGAAGAAGCAGCGCCGGAGGAAGGCGTCGGGCAGTTCCTTTTCGTTGTTCGAGGTGATGATGACCACTGGCCGCTGGCGGGCGCGGATGGTCTCACCCGTCTCGTAGACGTGGAACTCCATCCGGTCGAGTTCCTGGAGCAGGTCGTTGGGAAACTCGATGTCGGCCTTGTCGATCTCGTCGATCAGCAGGACGACCTTGGTGTCGGCCTCGAAGGCCTGCCAGAGCTTGCCCTTGCGGATGTAGTTCTTGACCTCATGGACGCGCTCGTCGCCCAACTGGCTGTCGCGCAGGCGCGAGACGGCGTCATATTCGTAAAGGCCCTGTTGCGCCTTTGTCGTTGATTTCACATGCCATTCCACCAGCGGAAGGCCGAGGCTCATCGCGACCTGCCGGGCAAGCTCGGTCTTGCCGGTGCCGGGCTCCCCCTTCACGAGGAGCGGCCGTTCAAGCGTGACCGCGGCATTGACCGCAACGGTCAGATCCTCGGTTGCGACGTAGTCCGCCGTGCCGTTGAATTTCATCGGCTGCTGCCTCCTTCTGACCTGCCTGCCCGATTTCAGAGATACGCGGGCCATCAAATTGCCGCAAGACTGGGCGACAGCTAGTGACATCCCCCCAGCGTTGCGGTAAGGGAGCGCCCGAGGATGTACCGGATGACGATTGCAGAAATGACGAACGGGTCCGGAGGCAGGAAGGGAGCAGAAATGAAGGCCGAAACCTTTCTTCCCGAGGACTATCGTCCCGCCGAGGACGAGCCCTTCATGAACGATCGGCAGCTGGAATATTTCCGCCGCAAGCTGATCGCCTGGAAGAGCGAATTGTTGGAGCAATCGGCGGAAACGCTCGAAGGGCTTCAGGACAGCGCGCGCAACGTGCCCGACATCGCCGATCGCGCCAGTGAGGAAACCGACCGGGCGCTGGAACTCAGGACCCGCGACCGCCAGCGCAAGCTGGTTGCCAAGATCGATTCCGCGCTGCGCCGCATCGAGAACGGCGAATACGGCTATTGCGAGATGACGGGCGAGCAGATCTCGCTCAAGCGCCTCGATGCCCGCCCGATCGCGACCATGACGCTTGAGGCGCAGGAACGTCACGAGCGGCGCGAGCGCGTGCATCGCGACGACTGAACCCTTTCGCGGGGTCGGAAGATTCGGCGCCGGGGTCGCAGGGCTCCGGCGCTTTCGTTTTCGGAGGTGGTGGTGAAGGGCAGTCAGGTCACGGTTATCGGCGCGGGGATCGCGGGTCTGGCGGTCGCGCGGGCGCTGGCGCTGAGGGGGGCGGAGGTCACGGTCCTCGAACAGGCGCCGGAGATTCGCGAGGTCGGCGCCGGGCTTCAGATCACGCCGAACGGCCACCGCATTCTGGCGGCACTTGGCCTTGAGGCCGAGGCCGAGCGCGAGGGAACGCGTGCCGAGGCGGTCGAACTGATCGACGGCGAAACGGGGGGGCAGGTGCTGAAGCTCGACCTGCTGAAGCAACGCCCGGCGCAGCCTTTCCGCTTCTTCCACCGCGCGGACCTTGTCACCCTTCTGGCCGAAGGCGCGCGCGCGGCGGGCGTGGAGATCAGGCTGCTCCAGAAGATCGAGGGCGTGACCCTGGGGCAGGGCCGCCCGCGCCTGCGCACCGCGCAGGGCGCCGAGGTCGAGGTCGATCTGCTGATCGGCGCGGACGGCCTCCATTCCAAGGTGCGGGAGGCGCTCTGCGGCAAGGTCGCGCCCTTCTTCACCCATCAGGTCGCGTGGCGCGCGACGCTGTCGGCCGAGCCCGGCATTCGCCCGGTCGCGCAGGTCTTCATGGGCGAGGGGCGCCATGTCGTCAGCTATCCCCTGCGCGGCGGCCGCCAGCGCAACATCGTCGCGGTGGAGGAACGCCGCCGCTGGGCCGAGGAAAGCTGGTCGCTGACCGACGACCCGCTGGCGCTGCGCATCGCCTTCGAGGATTTCGTGCCCGAGGTGCGCGGTTGGCTCGACCGGATCGAGCGCCCGAACCTCTGGGGACTGTTCCGCCACCCGGTCGCGGAGCGCTGGTACGGGCATGGCGCCGCGATCCTGGGCGATGCGGCCCATCCGACGCTGCCGTTCCTCGCCCAGGGGGCCAACATGGCGCTGGAGGATGCGTGGGTCCTTGCCTCGACGCTCTCTGACGCCGCTTCGCCCGAGGAGGGGCTGGCCGCCTACCAGGCCGCGCGCCAGGCGCGCGCGCGCCGCATCGTGGCGGCCGCGAACGCGAATGCAACGAACTATCACCTATCAGGGGTGCGCCGCGACCTTGCCCATGCCGGGCTGAAGCTTCTCAACCGCTTCGCCCCCGCGACGATGCTGAACCGCTTCGACTGGCTTTACAGCCACGATGTGACGGCCTGAGAGACTCAACCGCGCTCGCGCCACCAATCCTGCGCGCGCAGCTTCCAGTAGGTCAGCTGCGCCGCCACCAGCCCCAGCGGCCCCCCGGCCCAGTCCAACCCGAAAGGGGCGAACAGGCGGATACGGTCGCTTTCGCCCAGCATCGCCTCGGCCAGGACCTTGCCCGCGATCGCCGTGGTGTTGAGCCCGTGGCCGCCGAAGGCGCTTATGTGCCAGACGCCGGGTGCCAGTTCTCCGACTTGCGGCATCAGGTGGCGCGCATATCCCATGAGGCCGGACCAGGCGATCTCTGTCCGCAATCCCTCCAGCTGCGGGTAGGCGGTGAACATCTCGCGCCGAAGTTCGCGCGCGATCCCGGCGGGGTCCGCCGCCCGCGTCGTGATCCGCCCTCCCCATAGCAAGCGCCGTCCACCCTCGACGAGCCGGTAGTAATCGCCCGCACGCCGGTCGTCATACATGCAGGCGCGGGTACGGATCGCGCTGGCGATGAGGTCCGGTGCGGGCTCGGTCGCCATCATGTAGGTGGCGATGGGCAGGACCGCGCGTTTGAGCCGCGGAACCAGCCCACCGGTATAGCCCCCGGTCGCGAAGACGATGCGCGCCGCCTCGATGCGTCCGTCGGGCGTTTCGATGCGCTTGACCGGGCCGTCCAGCCCGACGCCCGTCGCGGGGGTGCCTTCATGGATCTGTCCGCCCAGCCGTTCCACCTCCGCCGCGATTGCGCACAGGGTGTTCAACGGATGGATGTGAAAGGCGTTCGGATCGTGGATGGCGTGGAAATAGCGCGGGCTGGTCACATGCTCAGCCAGCGCCACCCGGTCCAGATAGCTGATGCGATAGCCGTAGTCGTCGGCAAATTCCGCGACATGCGCCTTCAGATCGTCGGCCCGATCGAAGCGGCGCAGGCTCAAGAGCCCCGGAACCAGCCCCGAGCTGTCGATCCCCAGGTCGCGGATCGTCGCGCGCAGCCTCTCCACCCCCTCGATCGAGAGCAGATGCAGCGCGCGGGCCGCCTCGGGCCCCACGCGCGCCCGGATCGCCGCATCACCCCCCGCAAAGGCCGGGCTGACCAGCCCGCCGTTCCTGCCCGAGGCGCCAAAGCCGACGCCCTCCGCCTCCACCAGCGCCACGCGGACGCCCGCGCGCGCCAGTTCCAACGCGGTCGTCAGACCCGCGAAGCCGCCGCCAACGATGGCGACCTCGGCCTCCTCCCGCCCCGTCAGCGAAGGCCGCACCCGCCGCTCGGCGGCCGTGCGCGCGTAATAGGTGTCCGGTGCGGTCATTCCGTCAGGCGTCCAGCTCGATCCAGACCGGAACATGGTCCGAGGGCTTGTCGCCATCGCGCACCGCCTTGTCGATGCCCGCGTCGCGCAGAAGGTCCGCCGCCTGCGGGCTCAGCAACATGTGATCGATGCGGATGCCGTTGTTCTTTTGCCAGGCCCCGCCCTGGTAGTCCCAGAAGGTATAGACCCCGGGCCGCGGATCGCGGGTCCGAATCGCCTCGGTCAGGCCGAGGTTCAAGATCGACCGAAAGGCCGCGCGCGACTCGGGTCGGAAAAGCGCATCCTCCACCCAGGCTTCCGGCTTCGCGGCATCGACGGGCTGGGGGATCACGTTGTAGTCGCCGCCAAGGACCAGCGGCATCTCTTCCACCAGCATCTCGGCCACCCGAGCCTTCATTCGCGCCATCCAGGCCAGCTTGTAGTCGAACTTCGGGCCCGGCGCGGGATTGCCGTTGGGCAGGTAAAGCCCGACCACGCGCACGGCGGTCTTGCCCACCACCGTCGCCTCGATCCAGCGCGCCTGAACATCCTCGTCATCGCCGGGCAGGCCACGCTCGATATCCTCCAGTGGCAGCCTCGACAGGATCGCGACGCCGTTGAAGCCCTTCTGCCCGTGGGTTTCGACGAAATAGCCCATGTCCTCGAAGGCCTCGCGCGGAAACCCTTCGTCGACGGACTTGATCTCCTGCAACAGGGCCACGTCCGGCCGCGCGGCCTCCAACCAGGCCGTCAGCGCCTCGATCCGCGCCTTGACGCCATTGATGTTGAACGTCGCGATCTTCATGGCTGGCCTCCCTCGCTCGCCCCCGTTGTCGCCGGGATCACGGCCAAGGGCAAGCATGGCCCCTTCTTCATTGCCCCAAATACCCCCGCCGGAGGCACCGGAGCGGCCCCTGCGCCGCAGGGGGCGCGACAGATGGCTTGCGCGCCGGAACGGCGCGCGCGGCATTGCTTAGATGGAAAAGCTCGTCCCGCAGCCGCAGGAAGAAGTCGCGTTCGGGTTTTCGACCACGAAACGCGCGCCGATCAGTTCGTCGGAAAAGTCGATCGTCGCATTGGCGAGGAAGGGCAGCGACACCGCATCGACCAGAACCTTCTGGCCGGCGCCCTCCAGCACCAGGTCATCGGGCGCGGGATCGTCGAGCGTGATCTCGTACTGGAAGCCGGAACACCCGCCGCCGGAGACCGCGACGCGCAGCGCCTTCTCCGCGTCCGCATCGGCATTGATCTCCGCCAGCCGCGCGAAGGCGCGGGGGGTCACTTTCGGGGGCAGGTTCAGGTCCATGGGAAAACCAGTGTCATTTCCATCCTCACACAATATATGAGAAGCCAACGGAACGACAAGAACGGCCAGATGACGCTCGCACCCTATGCCTGCCACCCCGACGAAAGCCGCGGCAGGCTTCATCCCGAAAGCATGTCCACCTTCCGCTCGCCCTTCCAGCGCGACCGGGACCGGATCATCCATTCCTCGGCCTTCCGCAGGCTCAAGCACAAGACCCAGGTCTTCGTGGAGCATGAGGGCGACTATTACCGCACCCGCCTGACCCACACGATCGAGGTGGCCCAGGTCGCGCGCACCATCGCGGGCACGCTCGGCCTCAACGTCGAACTGGCCGAGGCCGTGGCGCTGGCCCATGACCTCGGCCATCCGCCCTTCGGCCATACCGGAGAGGACGCGCTGCACGAGTTGATGGCCCCCTACGGCGGCTTCGACCACAACGCCCAGGCGCTGCGGATCGTGACCAAGCTGGAACGCCACTACGCAGGGTTCGACGGGCTGAACCTGACCTGGGAAACGCTGGAGGGCATCGCCAAGCACAACGGGCCGGTGATCGGGCCGCGCGCCTCCGGTTCCCATGCCGTCGCGGAGGGCGAGGAGATGCCCTACGCGCTGGCCGAGTGCAACGCGGCCTGGGATCTGGAGCTGTCCACCTTCGCCTCGGCCGAGGCGCAGGTGGCGGCGGTGGCCGATGACGTGGCCTATAACCATCATGACCTGCATGACGGGCTGCGCGCGGGGCTTTTCAGCGAGGATGACCTGATGGAGCTTCCCGTGACGGGGCCCGCCTTCGAAGAGGTCGACCGCCTTCACCCCGGCCTTGACCCCACGCGGCGTCGGCATGAGGCGTTGCGCCGCGTCTTCGGCGTGATGGTGGAGGACGTCATCGCCGTCGCGCAGAACCGGCTAGAAGGGAGCCAGCCCCAATCCGCGCAAGAGATCCGCGACATGGACGGCCCGATCATCCGGTTTTCAAAGCCGCTCTACCAGAACCTCAAGGCGATCAAGTCGTTCCTCTTCACCCGCATGTATCGCGCGCCGTCCGTGGTGGTCGAGCGTCAGCGCGTGACGGCCATGGTACGGGACCTTTTCCCGCTGTTCCTGAAAGAGCCGGGGCTACTGCCCGCCGAATGGCGCGCCGATGTCGCCGCCGCGCGGGATGAAACCGAACTGGCGCGCGTCGTGCTCGACTATGTCGCGGGCATGACCGACCGTTTCGCGATCCAGGAACACGAACGCCTGTTCGATACGGCCGGGGCCTGAGGCCGCGCGCCCGCCATTGACGCGGGCGGTCGGCTCTGGCATCCCCCGAACGAACGAAGGACACAAAAATGAACCTTTTCTCCGATATCCGCGCGGCGGTGCTCGACGCTCTTGCCGCAATGCAGGCCGAGGGCGCGCTGCCCGCCGGGCTCGACATGTCCAATGTCGCGGTCGAGCCGCCGCGCGATGCGGCCCATGGCGACATGGCCACCAACGCCGCGATGGTGCTGGCCAAGCCCGCCGGACAGCAGCCCCGCGCGATCGCCGAGGCGCTGGCCGCGAAACTTTCCGCCGATCCGCGCATCGTGACCGCCGAGGTCGCAGGCCCTGGCTTTCTGAACCTGCGCCTGACGCCTGACGCCTGGCGCGGTGTGGTGGCGGCAGCCCTCGGGCAGGGCAGGGACTTCGGCCGGTCCGACATGGGGCGCGGCGTGAAGGTGAACGTGGAGTTCGTCTCCGCCAACCCCACCGGGCCGATGCATGTGGGCCATACCCGCGGCGCGGTCTTCGGCGATGCGCTGGCAGCACTTCTGGATTTCGCGGGCCATGAGGTGACGCGCGAATACTACATCAACGACGCGGGCGCGCAGGTCGACGTGCTGGCACGCTCCGCCTATGAACGCTACCGCGAGGCCAACGGCCTCAGCCCCGAGATCCGCGAGGGGCTGTACCCCGGCGACTACCTGATCCCGGTCGGCGAGGCGCTGAAGGCGAAATACGGCGCCTCGCTTCTGGACAGGCCCGAAGCTGACTGGCTGGCGGACGTGCGCGAATTCGCGACCCAGCGGATGATGGAAATGATCCGCCAGGATCTGGCGCTTCTGGGCGTCCGGATGGATGTCTTCTCCTCCGAGCGCGCGATCACCGCCTCGGGCCGGGTCGAAGAGGCGATTGAGACGCTGCGCGGCATGGGCCTGATCTACGAGGGCACGCTGGAGCCGCCCAAGGGCAAGCTGCCTGAGGACTGGGAGGAGCGCGAACAGACGCTGTTCCGCTCCACCGCGCATGGCGACGACGTGGACCGTCCGGTGAAGAAATCGGATGGCAGCTGGACCTATTTCGCCCCCGACATCGCCTATCACTGGGACAAGGTGAAGCGCGGCTACGACCAGTTGATCGACATCCTGGGCGCGGATCACGGCGGCTATGTGAAACGCCTCAAGGCGGTCGTCTCGGCGCTGTCGGACGGGCGCGTGCCCTTGGAGGTCAAGCTGATCCAGCTCGTCAAGCTCTACAAGAACGGCGAGCCCTTCAAGATGTCGAAGCGCGCGGGCACCTTCGTGACGCTGCGCGACGTGGTCGAGCAGGCGGGTCCGGATGTCACGCGCTTCGTCATGCTCACCCGCAAGAACGACGCGGCGCTGGATTTCGACTTCGACAAGGTGCTGGAACAGTCGAAGGACAACCCGGTCTTCTACGTCCAATACGCCCATGCCCGCGTCTGCTCGGTCATCCGCAAGGCGGCCGAGGCTGGGATCGCGGCGGATGATGCGACGCTGGCGGGCGCGGACCTTGCCCATCTGGCGCACGATGCCGAACTGTCGCTGGCCCGCAAGATCGCCGAATGGCCGCGCCTGGTGGAGATCTCCGCGCGCGGGCATGAGCCGCATCGCGTCGCCTTCTACCTTTACGAATTGGCCTCGGATCTCCACGGGCTGTGGAACCGCGGCAACGAGGATACCAGCCTTCGCTTCGTGCAAGAGGGCAATGCCCCCGTTTCACAGGCGAAAATCGCACTGGCACGGGCCGCGGGCGTTGTTATTTCCGCAGGTCTTGGTATCCTTGGCGTGACCCCCGCGGAAGAAATGCGCTGACAACAGGCGCCACGCCCGGGTCGTGACAGGCAAGCCGGGCGGTCCGCCGCCCGAAGCGAGGCGGAGCATGGCGGATATCGATTTCGACGATTTCCCGGCGGAGCGGGCTTATGCGCCCGACCGTGCGGAAAAGATGCAGAAATTCATCGGCATGGCGGGGGCGCTTACCTCTGCCGCCTTGGTCGCCGGGCTTCTCGTCTGGGGCTACAAGCTTGCTGTGCGCGACGTGACCGGCATTCCGGTGATCAAGGCCTTGGAAGGGCCCGCACGGGTGGCGCCCGACAATCCGGGCGGCGAACTGGCCGAACATACTGGCCTTTCGGTCAATGCGATTGCGGCGGATGGCGTGGCCGCGCCGCCGGCGGAGACGTTGACGCTGGCACCGGGCACGGCTGGCCTCGCGCCCGAGGATCTGGCGGGCGGCGAACTCGCCTCTCTTCCCGCGCTTCCGCCGGTGGCGGAGCCTGAACCCGCCGCGCCGGAAACCGAGGTTATCGCGGCGCCGCCGTTGGCGCAGGTGCCTCTGGCCGACCCGCTTCCCGATGGGGCGGCAGAGCCGCTTCTGGAACCCGAAACACCGGAACCCGGGGCCGACAAACTGGCGGCCCAGCGTCCCGTGGCACGTCCCGCGCGCGTCTTCTCGGCCGCCGCGCCTGCTGACGCGTATGACGCCGACGCGGATGCCATCGCGGCCGCTGTGGCGATGGCGCTCGCGCCCGTCGCGGTCGATGTGAACCCCGCCGCGCTGCCCGTGGGCACCAGCCTTGCCCAGCTTGGCTCCTTCGACACCGAGGCTGAGGCGCGCCTGGAATGGGATCGGATCGTCGCCCGCTACGGCGCCCTGATGGAGGCACGGCAGCGCGTGATCGAACAGGCGCAGTCCGGCGGCAACAGCTTCGTCCGGCTGCGGGTGGCCGGGTTCGAGGATATCGAGGACGCCCGGCGCTTCTGCTCCGTCCTGCTGGCGGAAAGCACCCAATGCGTGCCGACGCAGACAAAGTAAGGGGGCAGGGCACTCGCCCCTCGGCCACGATCCTCGGATGCCAGGGGCCGGCGCTGGGCGCTGGGGAGGCCGCGTTCCTGCGTGAGGCGAACCCCCTGGGCTTCATCCTTTTCGCCCGCAATATCGAGGCGCCCGAACAGGTGCGCCGCCTGACCGACGCGCTGCGCGAGGCCGTCGGGCGCGACGCGCCGGTTCTGGTCGACCAGGAAGGCGGCCGGGTCCAGCGCCTGCGCGCGCCGCATTGGCGCGAATGGCTGCCACCACTGGACCAGGTCGAGGCTTCGCCCCCCGAGGTGATGGAACGGGGGATCTGGCTGCGCTACCGCCTGATCGCGGACGAGCTTCACAAGGTGGGCATTGACGCCAACTGCGCGCCGTCGGCTGATATCGCGGGGCCCGATACGCATCCCTTCCTGCGCAATCGCTGCTTCGGGAGCGACGCCGCCACCGTCACGCGCGCGGCGCGGGCAGCGGCGAACGGGCTTCTGGCGGGGGGCGTGTTGCCGGTCCTCAAGCACATTCCCGGCCATGGCCGCGCGGTTGCCGACAGCCATCTGGAACTGCCCACCGTCACCGCGCCCGAGGCGGAGTTGACGCGCACCGATTTCGCGCCGTTCAAGGCGCTTTCGGACCTGCCGATCGGCATGACTGCCCATATCCGCTTCACGGCGATCGATCCCGACCGCCCGGCCACGGCGTCGCCGGTGATGATCGACCTGATCCGCCGCCGGATCGGCTTTCAGGGGCTCTTGCTCACCGACGATATCACCATGCAGGCGCTCTCGGGCACGCCCGCCGAACGCGCCCGTGCGGCGATGACTGCGGGCTGCGATATCGTGCTTCACTGTAACGGCACGATTGAGGAGATGGCCGGAACCGTCGATGCCGCTGGGGGGATGAGCGATGAGGCGCTTCGCCGGGCCGCCACCGCGCTGGCGGCGCGCGAAAGGCCCGAGCCCATTGACACCGCCCTTCTGGAAGCCGAACTTGAGACGCTTCTGAAGGGATAGCGCATGGCCGGTCCGAGCCTTTTCGAAGAGGACGCGCAGTCCGTCAGCGACCGGCTTCAGGCCGAGGCGCTGATCGTTGACGTCGATGGCTTCGAAGGCCCCCTTGACCTGTTGCTGACGCTCTCGCGCACGCAGAAGGTCGATTTGCGGCGCATCTCGGTCCTGCAACTCGCCGAGCAATACCTCGTCTTCGTGGAGAAGGCCAAGAAGCTCAGGATCGAGCTTGCGGCGGACTACCTGGTGATGGCGGCCTGGCTCGCCTTTCTGAAATCGCGGCTCCTGCTGCCCCCCGATCCGACTGAGGACGGTCCCTCGGGCGAGGAACTGGCCGCCCATCTCGCCTTCCAGCTTGAACGGCTTCAGGCGATGCGCGAAAGCGCCGCGCGGCTCATGGCGCGGGATCAGAAGGGGCGCGACTTCTTCGCGCGCGGCCTGCCCGAGGATGTCCAGCGCAGCCGCAAGATCCACTACAGCGCCACGCTTCTGGACCTGATGCAGGCCTATGCGCGCATCCGCACCCATGACGAGTTCCGCCCCTATGCCTTCGATCGTGAACATGTCTTCACGATGGAGCAGGCTCTGGACCGGATGCGGGGCCTCATCGGCTTCGCCGGCGACTGGACGGACCTTGTCAGCTACCTTCCGGACGGCTGGTCGGCGGACCCCGCACGGCGGCGCTCGGCCACCGCGGCGACCTTCGCCGCCTCACTCGAACTCGCCAAGCAGGGGCATATCGAGCTAAGACAGTCCGACACCTTTGCCCCCATCGCGATCAGACGGAAGCCGCAGTGACCGACGACGTCCAAGAACCCGAAAAGAGCCTGTTCGAGGCCCCACCCATCGCCGAACAGGAACGGATGGTGGAGGCGATCCTTTTTGCCTCGTCCGATCCCGTGACGGTGGCCGAGATGGCGGCCCGGATGCCCCATGGCGCGGATCCGGCGGAGGCGCTGGTCTATCTGCGCCGCCGCTATGAGGGGCGGGGGGTGCGTGTGGTCAAGGTGGGCGACGCCTGGGCGATCCGGACCGCGCCCGACCTCGGGTTCCTGATGCAGAAGGAAGTGGTGGAGACGCGCAAGCTGTCGCGCGCCGCGATCGAGACCTTGGCGATCATCGCCTATCACCAGCCCTGCACCCGGGCCGAGATCGAGGAGATCCGTGGGGTCGCCGTCAGCCGCGGCACGATCGACCAGTTGCTGGAGCTGGAGTGGATCCGCTTCGGCCGCCGCCGTATGACGCCGGGGCGTCCGGTGACCTTCGTCGTCACCCAATCGTTCCTGGACCATTTCGGGCTGGAGAGCGCGCGCGACTTGCCGGGGCTCAAGGAACTGCGCGCGGCGGGGCTTCTCGACAATCGCCCCATGCCGGGACTGGGGCAGGGCGACGACGAGGGCGAGGACCAGAGCGGGCAGAGCGAGATGTTCGAGGACTAGGCGGGCCGGGGCCGTCAGCCCGCGCGGAAGTGCTTGGACAGCTTCAGCCCCTGGCCCTGGTAGTTGGACTTGATGTCCACGCCGTAAAGCCGCTCCGGCACGGAGACCATGCGCTCATAGATCAGCCGTCCGACGACCTGACCGTGTTCCAGGACGAAGGGCGCCTCGTGACAGCGGACTTCCAGAACGCCCCGCGACCCGGCGCCACCGGCCGCATCGTAGCCGAAGCCGGGATCGAAAAAGCCCGCGTAATGGACCCTGAATTCACCGACCATGGCGAGGTATGGCGCCATTTCGGCAGCGCAGTCGGGGGGGATCGCGATCGCCTCCCGGCTGACGAGGATGTAGAAGGCGCCGGGGTCCAGGATGATGCGCCCTTCGCGTGTGCGCACCTCTTCCCAGAAATCGGCGGGGTCGTAGTGGCCCACGCGGTCAAGGTCGATGACCCCGGCATGGGGCTTGGCGCGGTAGCCGACCAAATCGCCGGATTCGGGCCGCAGGCCCACGGAAAAGGCCAGCCCGTCGGAAATCACCGCCGGGCCAGAGACGATGGGCGTGCGCGCGTGGATGGCGGCAAGCTCGGCATCGTCGATCCGGGTCTGGCCTTGGCGGAAGATGATCTGGCTCAGCATCTGCCCGGTGCGCGCCAGGACCGAGAAGGAGCGCGGGCAGATCTCGACATAAAGTGGGCCGGTGTACCCATCGGGCACGCGGTCGAATTCCGTGCCGTTGTCGGTGATGACGCGGGTCAGAAGATCAAGCCGGCCGATCGAGGATTTGGCCGAGGCCGCCCCCGAGGTGCCCGCCGGAAGGCGAACCGACTCCAGCAGCGGCACGACATAGACGCAGCCCTTTTCCAGCACGGCGCCCTTGGTCAGGTCGATGCGGTGCATCTCGAACTCGGCGATCCGCGCGGCGACGCTGTGGCCCTGTCCGGCCAGGAACGAGGCCCGGACCCGGTAGGCCACGGTGCCAAGGCGCAGGTCGAGACTAGCAGGCTGGATCTGGCCCTCGGCCACGGGCACGGTGGCGGTGATCGCGCCCTTGTCGATCAGATTTCGGATGCCGCTGTCTGCCAGGACGCCGCTGACGGTCATGGCCTTCCCCCGCATGTGCGAACGCCCACCCCTGCAAAGGGGTGGGCGTTTCGGTGTTGGTCGGGCCGGTGAGATTCGAACTCACGACCTTCCGCCCCCCAGACGGACGCGCTAACCAGGCTGCGCCACGGCCCGACGGGGCGGTGTATAGGACGATTGGCACGGCAGGGGCAAGCGTCAAAACGCATCGCGGACAAGTCCTTGTGCGGATTATCCCTCGGGCGGGGTTCCGGCGGTGCGACGACGCTCCGCCAGTGCCTGAAGCCGGTCGTGGACCCGCCGCAGGATCGGTCGATTCCGCGCCACGGCGGCGGGGTCCATGGCCCGGATTCGAACCGCGAGCGGCACGGCCTGCGCCGCCTCACCCGAGGGAAAGGCGTGAACCGTGCCGTCCCGCGTGTCGGGTTGTGGCGGCACGTCGACCTCCATCGGCGCTTCGGGCGCTGGGGAAGCGTCCCCAAGGCCGAAGGGCAGGAAGGGCTGGTTGTCGTCCGCCGAGGGACGCGGCGCCGGGCGGGGCGCGGCGGTGGGCCTGGCGACCGGGGAAGGGGCCGCAGGCGCGGACACCGGAGGGGCAGGCGCTGTTATCGGCGGAACCGGGGCTGAAACAGGTGCTGACGTGACGGCGGCAGACGGAGGGGTTTGGCTCGCTTCAGCCCCGGACGAACCCTCGGCCGCCGGGGCAAGCGCCGCGACATACTTCACCCCGTTCTCCCGCAGGATCTTCTTGACCCCGCGGATGGTGATACCGTCGTCGTGCAAGAGCTTCTTGATCCCCGCCAGAAGGGCGATGTCCTGTGGCCGGTAATACCGCCGCCCGCCCGCGCGCTTCATCGGCTTGATCTGCGCAAACTGGCTTTCCCAGAATCGCAGCACATGCGCGGGGGTGTCGAGCGCCTCTCCGACCTCGCTGATCGTGCGGAACGCCTCGGCCGATTTCGGCATGGGCAGCGGCCTCAGGCCTTGTTGCCGGCCGCGACGCGATCTTTCATCAGATGCGAGGGTCGGAACGTCAGCACACGGCGGGGGTGGATCGGAACCTCGTCCCCGGTCTTGGGGTTGCGGCCGATGCGGGCGGCCTTGTCCCGGACGGAAAATGTCCCGAAGGATGAGATCTTCACCGACTCTCCGGAGACCAGCGCATCGGACATGTGCTGCAGGACGCTCTCGACGAGTTGCGCCGATTCGTTGCGCGACAGGCCCACTTCCTGGAAGACCGCTTCCGTCAGATCCATCCGCGTCAGAGTCTTGTCGCTCATCACGTCCCCCCGGGTTACCTTCGCCAAAGGATGAGGGCTCGGCATTCCCAAGTCAATATCAATGGCTTGACGTGACCAATTCAGGCGGGTTTTTACCACCTGACGACGACAGAACCCCAGGCTAGGCCACCCCCGATCGCCTCTGTCACGATCAGATCGCCTTCCTTGATCTGCCCGCGCGCCTTTCCGACCGACAGCGCGAGGGGAATCGATGCCGCCGAGGTGTTGCCGTGATCCTGCACGGTGACGACCACGCGGTCCATCGGGACCTGCATGCGCTGCGCGGTCGCGGTGATGATGCGCAGGTTCGCCTGGTGCGGAACGATCCAGTCCACGTCCTCGCCGCTCAGCCCAACCTTTTCCAGCGCGGCATGGGCCGTCGCGGCCAGCTTTTCCACCGCATGGCGGAAGACCTGGTTGCCCTGCATGCGAAGCCGGCCGGAGGTGCCGGTGGTCGATACGCCGCCGTCGACGTAAAGAAGGTCTCGGTAGGATCCGTCGCTGTTCAGATCAGTCGCGAGGATGCCACGATCCGCGGTGGTCCCGGTGCCTTCGGCAGCCTCAAGCACCAGCGCCCCCGCGCCGTCGCCGAACAGCACGCAGGTTGCCCGGTCCTCCCAGTCGAGGATGCGGCTGAAGGTTTCGGCGCCGATGACGATGACGCGCTTGGCCTGCCCCGACAGGATCAGCGCGTTGGCATTGGCAAGCGCATAGACGAAACCGGCGCAGACCGCCTGCACGTCGAAGGCAAAGCCCTGACGCATGCCGATCTTGTCCTGGACCATCGAGGCCGCGGAGGGGAAGGTCAGGTCCGGGGTCGATGTCGCGACGATCAGCGCGTCAATCTGGCCGGGCGTCAGCCCCGCATCGTCAAGCGCGGCCTGTGCCGCCTTGGCACCCATTTCCGAGGTCGTTTCGCCCTCGGCCGCGAAATGGCGCCGCTCGATACCGGAGCGGCTGCGGATCCATTCGTCCGTCGTGTCGACGCGGGCCTCGAACTCGCTGTTCGGCACCACGCGCTCGGGCAGGTAGTGCCCCACGCCCTTCACAACGGCACGGATCGTCATTCGGTGTTCCCGTTCTTGTTATTGCCTTCACCGGCATCCTGCGCCGCCTCCGCGAGAGAGGCAACCCGCTGGGCCAGACGCTCCTGGAAGCCCGACCGGGCAAGCCTGTAAGCCAGCGTGATCGCCGCCGCGACGCCGGTGGAATCGGCGGAACCATGCGATTTCACCACGGTGCCGTTCAGGCCCAGGAAGACGCCGCCGTTGACGCGGCGGGGGTCGATGCGCAGTTGCAGCCGCTTGAGCGACCCCATCGCGAAAAGCGCCCCGATCTTGGACAGAAGCGTCGCCCGCAGCGACTCGCGCAGCAGTTCGCCCACCAGTTTCGCGGTGCCCTCGCCGGTCTTCAGCGCGATGTTGCCGGTGAAGCCGTCGGTGACGATCACATCCACCTTGGCCGAGGGCAGGTCCCCGCCCTCGACGAAGCCGACGAAATCGAAGTTCCCGGTCTCGGTCGCCGAGGCGATCAGTTCCTGCGCCTGGCGCAGTTCGGCCCGGCCCTTGTGGTCCTCGGTGCCGACGTTCAGAAGCCCGACGCGCGGCCGGTCGTAGCCAAGCCCGTTGCGGGCATAGGATGCGCCCATCAGCGCGTACTGCAGAAGATCAGGGGCGTCGGCCTTGATGTCGGCACCCACGTCCAGCATGACATTGAAGGGTTTCGGCCCGCGCGAGGGCCAGAGGCAGGCGATCGCCGGTCGGTTCACGCCGGGCAGCTTGCGCAGCCGGATCATCGACACCGCCATCAGCGCGCCGGTATTGCCGCAGCTGACCGCCGCCATGGCATCGCCCTGGCGCAGGGATTCGATCGTTGACCACATCGAGGTGTTCGAGCCCGTCCGCAGGACCTGGCTCGGCTTGTCTTCCATCCGCACGACGCCCTCGGCGTGAACGACGCGGACACGCCCCTTCAGTTCGGGGCGCCGGGCGACCAGAGCGGAAAGCTCGGCTTCATTACCGTGCAGCAGGAAGTCGATATCCCGATGCTCCGCCGCAGACAGCGCAAGACCGGCAACAACCGCTGCCGGTCCCCGGTCGCCACCCATGGCGTCGACGGATATCACGATTCGCCGCGCAGGTGCCTGCGGCACGGTCTCAAAAGCCGGGTCGAGCTCTGATGACATGCCGCAAGCCGACGGGACGCAGCTTACGCCGCGTCTTCGTCCAGATCGACCTCGGCAGCCTGCGCAACGACCTCACGACCATCGTAGTGGCCGCAGGCGCCGCACACGTGGTGCGGGCGCTTGAGTTCGCCGCAGTTCGGGCATTCATTGGGATTCGCAGCGACCAGTGCATCGTGGGCGCGGCGCATGTTGCGGCGGGACCGCGTGACTCGGTTCTGAGGGACAGCCATGTCTCAACCTCGGGTTATTAGGGGGCAAGCCCCGGATTTCCTTGGGTTTTCGTCACTGGTTGCCGGACTGCGACCGGGTGAGAACCCATATTCAAGCGAGGCCGGGAACATACTGCGTTTGCGGGCGGGCGCAAGTGTTTTCTTGGCCTTTTTCCACAAGTTCCGCCAGCGCCAGAAGCGCTGCGGCCGCGTCCCTTTCTCAGGCGTCCTTCTGACCTTTTTTCATCAGGTCCGCAAGCCCCGCAAAGGGCCGTCTGGTCTCTTCCGTCAGGGGTTCGGCGCCCGGCTCGGCGAACTGGGCGGAGCCCAGCTCGGCCCCCTCCGCGCGGGGGTAGAGCGGCAGCGAAAGCGCCAGCGCCTCGGTCAGGACCGTGCCCAGGTCGATGACCGCGGGCAGGGGCTCGACGCTGTCGTCCTCCGGCATCTCGACCTCCTCGCCCTCGGGCTCGGGCATGTCGGCCAGGTAGCGGCGCGTCACGGCCTCATTGATCTTCGTCGTCACGGGCGCGAGCGTGATGATGCAGGGCTGGACCACCCTGGCCGTCAGCTTGGCCGTCAGCAGCCAGTCCCGGCGGCCCTGCGGGGCAAGTTCGCCGATGAAGGCAAGCTCGGGCAGGGCCGACAGGCCAAGCGCCGCCGCGATCCGGTCGCGCGCGCCCGCGTCGGGCGTGAGGCGAAAGCGCGTAGGCTTGCGTCCGGCAAGCTCCGCCGGACGCAGGGGGTGGGAAAAGGACGGGGTTTCTGTCACGGTGACGACCTCCGGGTTCGGGGCGCGGAAGGGATTGCTGCCTTGAAGGGCCCCTGCCGCATGCTATAAGCCGGATAGAAGGCAAGAGGCGGCGAGGCAAGAGGGCTGCATGATCAAGGTGGCGAAAGCGGTTCGTCTGGTCGCGATGGGGCTTGCGCTCCTGGCTTTGACCGCATGCACGACCGTCTACCGCAATCACGGCTACGCGCCGGCGGACGCGGACCTGGAAAAGGTCGTCGTCGGCGAATCGACCAAGCAGGACGTGGCAACCGCCGTCGGACGGCCCTCCTCGATCGGGGTGCTGGCGGAATCGGGCTGGTACTACGTCGGCAGCCGCTTCAAGCATTTCGCCTGGAAAGCGCCAGAGGAGGTCGAGCGTCAGGTCGTCGCCATCAGCTTCGACCAAGACGGCGTTGTCGAGAACGTTGAGCGCTTCGCGCTGGAGGACGGCCAGGTAATCGCCCTGTCGCGGCGCGTGACTGACAGCAATATCAAGGGCCTGAGCTTCCTGCGTCAGCTTCTGGGCAATATCGGCAACTTCACGGCCGACCAGTTCGCCCAGTAGGGGCGTCAGCCGGACTCTTTGGTCAGCGCCACGCCGTTGATGCAGTAGCGCAGCCCGGTGGGCGCAGGGCCGTCGGGAAAGACATGGCCCAGATGCGCCTCGCAGGCCGCGCAATGGACCTCTGTCCGGCGCATGAACCAGCTGCGGTCCTCGCTTTCGCCAACCGCCTCAGCCGTCAGGGGCTGCCAGAAGCTTGGCCAGCCGGTGCCGGAGTCGAACTTGGTCGCCGCGTCGAAGAGGGGCGCGCCACAGCAGACGCAATGGAACGTGCCGGGGCCCTTGGGGAAGTCGTCATGGGTGAAGGCGCGTTCAGTCCCGTGCTTGCGCGTGACCTTATAGGCAAGCTCGGAAAGCTGGGCGCGCCACTCATCGTCGGATTTCTGGATCTTGGCTGTCATGGGGTCCTGTCGCAGGTCTGTCATCTATGCGAAAACTCTGGCACCGAATGTAGGGCCTTGGCCCCGCCCGGCCAAGCGGGAGGCGATCACGATGTCAGGACTGGAGCGCGGGCGCTATGTCGCGCGTTTTGCCGCCTCTGCCGGGGATCTGGAGGCTGTTCTGGCGCTGCGGGCGCAGGCGTTCCGGGGCGGCGCCGACGACCGTGACGCATGGGACGACCGCTGCCGCCACTTGCTGGTCGCGCCGCGCGACGGTGGGCCGGTCCTGGCAAGCTGCCGCGTTCTCCTCCTGCCCTCGGGCGAGGCCTTCGCGGACAGCTATTCCGCGCAGTTCTACGATGTGCCCGCCATGACCCGCATTAGGTCCCCGATGGCGGAGCTTGGCCGTCTTTGCCTGGCGCCTGTTGCCACGCAGGACCCCGACGTGCTGCGCCTGCTTTGGGCCGCGCTGACGCGCGCCTTGGGGGAAGGGGGCGTCACCCGCCTTTTCGGCTGCTCGTCCTTCCCGGGCGCCGATCCGGCGCGCCACGCGCCAGCCCTGAGGCTGCTGGCGGCGCGCTACCTGCTGGCCGCCCCCTGGCAGGTCGCCGCGAGGACGGCGGAGCGCGTCGTGCTGACGGGCGGTTCCACCGCTGATCCGGATGTCGCGCGCGCGGGCCTGCCGCCGCTCTTGCGCAGCTACCTGGCGATGGGTGGGCGCGTCGGGGCCGAGGCGGTGATCGACCGCGATCTCGACACGCTTCATGTCTTCACGCTGGTCGATGTCGCGGCCATGCCGCTCGCGCGGCTGGCGGCGCTCCAGGCAATGGCGCGTCAGGGGCAATGAAAAATGCCCCGGGTTTCCCCGGGGCATTCGTCGCATTCAGGTTATGGCCTTGGGGCCTTAGCCGCGCGCGCGGCGCCCGCCACGGCCACCACGGCCAGCAGCGGCAACCTCGGCCGAGGCGGTGGCAAAGTCCTTGCCCTCTTTGACCGCGTCCAGAACGCGGGAGAACTTGATCCACTCACCGCCGTTGGCGTCGTGGTTCATCAGGAAGTTCGCGGCGCGGATCGCTTCCATCTCGACCGAGCGGACCGGGTTCATGATCGCGGAGGTCATGCCCGCGCCGATCGCCATCGGCAGGAAGGCGGCGTTGATGCCGTGACGGTTCGGCAGCCCGAAGGAGATGTTGGAGGCGCCGCAGGTCGTGTTGCAGCCCAGCTCCTCGCGCAGGCGCTTGACCAGGGTGAAGACCTGACGGCCCGCCGTCGCCATCGCGCCGACCGGCATGACCAGGGGGTCGACGACGATGTCATGCGCCGGAATGCCGAAGTCGGCGGCGCGCTGCACGATCTTGCGCGCCACCTCGAAGCGGACGTCCGGGTCCTCGGAGATCCCGGTGTCGTCGTTGGAGATCGCGACGACAGGAACGTTGTACTTCTTGACCAGCGGCAGAACGAGCTCCAGACGCTCTTCCTCGCCCGTGACCGAGTTCAGGAGCGGGCGGCCTTCGGCGGCGGCGAGGCCGGCTTCCAGCGCGCCGGGAACCGAACTGTCGATGCAAAGCGGCACATCGACCAGCCCCTGGACGATGTTGATCATCTTCGTCATCAGCGGCGGTTCGGTTTCGTTCGGGTTCGGGTTGGAGTTGTAGACCACGCCCGCGTTGACATCGAGCACCATCGCCCCGCAGGCCACCTGCTCCAGCGCGTCCTTTTCGACGGTCGAGAAATCGCCCGCCTCAAGCTCGGCGGCCAGCTTCTTGCGCCCCGTGGGGTTGATGCGCTCGCCGATCACGCAGAACGGCTCGTCAAAGCCGATGACGACGGTTTTCGTTTTCGATTCAACGACGGTACGGGTCATGGTTCACCTTATCTCTTAGCTTTTCGCGGCCGGGACGGCGGACTTGCCGCCATGCTCGATGGCCCAGGTTGCGTTGGTCTTGATCCCGCCCAGCGGGAAGAAGTGGACGGATTCAATGCCGAAGGAGGGGTTGGCGGCCTTGTGGGCGGCCAGCTCGGCCACGAACTCGTTCGGTTCGTAGGGCAGAAGCAGTTTCGTCACGTCCATCGCGCGCTTTTGCAGGACCTTCAGCGAGGGGCCCACGCCGCAGGCGATCGCGAACTTGATCATGGTCTGAAGCTTCGCGGGGCCCGCCACGCCGATATGGACCGGAATGTCGACGCCTTCGGCGTTCAGGCGGTTGACCCAGGCGATGACGGGCTTCGCCTCGAAGCAGAACTGCGTGGCCATCGCCATCTTGGCGTCGCTACGCTCCTTGAACGCCTGCTTCCACTTGAGCGCGGCCATGACGTTCTTGTCCGACCCGTCGGGGTCGATGTCCTTGTTGCCCTCGGGGTGGCCCGCGACGTGCAGCCGCTCGAACCCGTCAAAGAGGCCGGTTTCGATCAACTGCATGGAGTTGTCGAAGTCGCCATGCGGGGTGGAGATGCCGCCGCCGAGCAGCAGCGCCTGCTTTACGTCCGCCTCGGCCTTGTAGCGCTCGATCCAGTTGGCCAGCGTCGCCTTGTCCTTGATGATGCGCGCGGGGAAGTGCGGCATCACCGGGAAGCCCTCGGCGTTCAGCCGCTTCGCCGTCGCGACCATGTCCTCGATCGGCGTGCCCTCGATATGGGCGATGTAGACGCGGGTGCCCTTTGGCAGGATTTCACGGAAATCCTCGACCTTCTCGGCGGTGCGCGGCATCACCTCGATCGAGTAGCCGGCCAGGAAGGCCTCTGTCGCCTCGGCGGACCCGGCGGGGGCGGGGGTTTCCTTGCGGCGGAAGTTCAAAAGTGCCATGGCGGCTCTCCAAAGGTTCTGGCGGGGCACTCAGGCCCAGCCGTCGTTCGCGATCAGCGCCTTGATGCGCTCATTGTCGTATTCAGCCTCGATCCGGGCAAGTTCCGCGGTCGCGACGGTTTCGTCCTCGCCCTCGATCTGGACCGGGGCGGCCTTGCGCCACTCGGCCAGGTAGGCGTCGGTGTCACGCGCGCCGATCTTCATGGCGCAGCGGTCGATGGCCTGCTCGAACCGTTCCGGCAAAGGCTTTTTCACGCCGCGCCGCCCCTTGCCCACGATGATCTGGGCCGGGATGTCGCGCCAGTAGACGATGGTGACCTCTGCCATTTCGAATCCTCGATTGCTGGCCCCTCAATACGCCGCCTCTTGCGACAGGCGATGACGGTTTTCGACATGGTGCGCCATTAGAGCGACTTTTATTCCGTGATAGCGGCACCGCGCCCCTCGCGCCAGCGTCGCAATGCGCAAAGTCTCTTGTTGTCGACGAGGCTGCTTGAGGGGGCCAAAAAAACACCCCCGGACTTCCGGGGGTGGCACAAAGATCTCACGCTCTGGTTGGCGGCTTACCAGCGATAGTTGGCCCCGAGTTGCAGCGTGCCGAACTTGACTTCGGTATGGCACGGGCCACAAGCGAACGGAAGGTCCAGCGTGCCAAGATCGTTGAGCACATATTCGGCGGAAACCGTCAGGTTGTCGCGTACCGCATGTTCAACGCCGAGACCGTAGGCCCATCCGTTCAGCCGGTCCTCGCCATGGATGCCGAAGGCCGGGGTGGAGCCCGTGACTTGCGCCGACGCGAGCCCCACCGTCCCGAAAATTAGGGTCTGGCCCACGGCGCGGCCCACCCGCGCGCGGACCGAGTAATAGTCTTCAATCTCTGTGGTGCAGCCCCCTGCGCTCCCGCAGAAGAACACGGTGTTCACGTCATCGACGGCCGAAACGGTCCCCGAAACCCCTTCGAGCAGGGCGCCGAACACCAAGTTGCCGCGCTGCCAGTCGCGGCCCGCACGCACCGAGAAGGTTGTTCCGTCGAACCCGGATTTGCTACCGGAGCCTATGCCCGTCGCCTCCCAGGTGACCGACCCATCAGCGATCCCGATTCCTAGGCCCACGTAGGCGCCCGACCAATCGTAGTCTGCGACCGGCGCAAAGGTCGCCGGCTCTTCGGCGGTCTCACCCATGCCTCCGGCCCAAGCGCCGGTTGCCGCACAGATTGCCGCGATTGCAAATATGCCGATCTTCATGCCTCACCCCTTTTCTTTTCAACATCGTCCAGAGGTCGGCAGTTTTTCGCCGCCTCAAGCGAAGGACGCATTCAAGGTGTGATTCTAGGTCCATGTGAACGGCATGATGAGCAATTTGTGACAATTCGTCGGCGGGTTTTCGCCGAAGTTGCCCTTGGGACACACGACGGGTTGTCCCAGTCGGTGGTGGTCAACGCGATCCGACGGGTTCGAATTCTCACCGGAAAGCCAGCTTGATTGATGCGGGGGGGGCGTCTAATCTGGACCCAACTCAAGTTCGGAGGGCGCGAAGATGGCGCCCAGGCGTCCTGGCGGTCAGGGCGCGTTCCCGGTCCCGGTCGAGCCGCTCAAGGCCGCAAAACCCGATCCCGCGCAGCTTTATGCGGCGCTGGACCTCGGGACAAACAGTTGTCGCATGCTGGTCGCCCAACCGAAGGGCAGCCAGTTTCATGTCGTTGACAGCTTCTCGAAATCCGTCCAGCTCGGCATGGGGCTGGAGGCTTCCGGCCGGCTCAGCCGCGCCTCCATGTCGCGGACGATCCAGGCGCTTCAGATCTGCCGCCGCAAGCTCGACCAGCTTGAAGTGCGCCGGATGCGCCTGGTCGCGACCGAGGCATGCCGCCGGGCGAAGAACGCACGCGACTTCCTCAGGATGATCCGGCGGGAAACCGGTCTGTCGCTGGACATCATAGAGCCGGAGGAGGAAGCGCGGCTGGCGGTGGTGTCCTGCGCGCCGCTCGTCTCCACCCGCACCGAACAGCTTCTGGTCGTCGATATCGGCGGCGGTTCGACAGAACTGGTCTGGATCGACCTGTCGGCGGTGCCGCGCGGCGATCGCCCGCGCGCGATTATGCGCCTTCACGCGGGCTTTCACCCGCCCGCGAGCCCGTTCCCGGCGGCGAAGGTCGTTGACTGGATCTCCGTCCCGCTGGGGGTCGCGACGCTTAACGACCAGTTCAACGATGTCGACGACGACGCCGCGCGCTTTGCGCTGATGAGCTGGTTCTTTGAGGAGAAGCTGGCCGATTTCTCTCCCTACAGCGCCAGCCAGTCGCGCGAGGGGTTCCAGATCATCGGCACCTCGGGCACGGTCACGACCGTTGCGGCCAGCCACCTTGGCCTCAGGCGCTATGACCGGACCAAGGTGGACGGGCTGCGCATGACCTCGGACCAGATCGACCGGGTCATCCGCGAATACCTGGCGCTGGGGCCAGAGGGGCGGCGGACCGATCCCAGGATCGGGCGCGACCGGCACACGCTGATCATGTCGGGCGCGGCGATCCTTCAGGCGCTGATGCGCATCTGGCCGACCGACCGGCTGTCGGTCGCGGATCGCGGCCTGCGCGAGGGGCTGCTTTACGCGCAGATGTCGGCGGACGGGGTGCTGGAGGACGGGCCCTACTAAGGCTCTGCGGTTGCGGGATCGCGCGCGCCGGTCTATCTGGGCCGCAACGAAAGGGTAGGGCGCAGCACATGGCCAAGACACCATCCGGCAAGACCTCGGGCCGCGGGCAGCGGGAGCTGCGCGTGCGGGTCAAGACCGCCAAGGGGCGCAAGCTGTCCTCCACCCTCTGGTTGGAGCGGCAGTTGAACGACCCCTACGTCCAGCGCGCCAAGAAAGAAGGCTACCGCGGACGCGCGGCCTACAAGATCCTGGAGCTTGACGACAAGTACCGCTTCCTGGTGCCGGGCGCGCGGGTCGTGGACCTTGGCTGCGCGCCGGGCGGCTGGTGCCAGGTGGCGGTTGAGCGCGTGAACGCCCTTGGCGAGAAGTCCGGCAAGAAGGTCGGACGGGTCATCGGCGTCGATCTTCAGGAGGTGGAGCCCATCGCGGGCGCCGAGATCCATCAGCTCGACTTCCTGTCCGAGGGCGCCGACGACAAGGTCAAGGCATGGCTTGGCGGGCGGGCCGACGTGGTGATGAGCGACATGGCCGCCTCGGCATCCGGCCACAAGGGGACCGACCACCTGCGCATCATGGCCCTTTGCGAAGCGGCGGTGGAGCTTGCCTTCGATGTGCTGGAAGAGGGCGGGACCTTCGTGGCCAAGGTGCTGGCCGGCGGCGCGGAAAGCGAGCTTCAGGCGATGCTCAAGCGCGCCTTCACCAAGGTCGCCAACGTGAAACCCCCCGCAAGCCGCGCCGACAGTTCCGAAAAATTCGTCGTCGCGACCGGGTTCCGGGGCCGCGAGGGCAAGGGCGTGGGCAAGGCCGGGGACGAGACGCCCGAGGACTAGACCTCAGGGGGCGGTCGGGATCAGCACGCCTTCAACGCTGATCGAGGTCGAGATGCCGCAGTGAAACAGGTAGTAGTCATGGCCGAAGCTCGGCTGGCGCATCACGCCCGGGCGTTGCAGCAGATCGCGCGCGCGGCGCAACTCCGGCGCCGAGGGGTTCGCTGAGGTCGCGATCATCTGGTGGGGTGAGACCAGAAGGTCATTGCGCGGGCGGCCGGGACCGAAGCAGTTGGCCGGAATTCTGACAGGGGCGGCATCCGGGCAGTGCTCCAGGAACTCTTCGTCGAGTTTCATCCTGTCGGTCGCGACGACCTTCACGAAGGCCCCCGTGACCGTTCGCACGGGATCGTTTCTGCGCAGCCCCTGAATCGGCATCTCTCCGAACGAGGTCGTGACATGCGCGTTCCAGCAAAGTCCCGGCAGGGTCCATTCTGCCGTGCGTGGGCGCGCCCATTGCGCGCGCGCGACGGCGGCCTTGAAATCGCTTTGGTGGTGATCGAAATGGCTCTGCATAGATCGACCGATCCTGTTGCAGTGCCGTTACCACGAGGCATGCCGGGGCGGAGCAGACTTCGGCCCCGGCACACCTCACCGTGGTATCAACGCGCCGACCCCGGTCGGCAATACTCGTTAAAAAACAGCACTGGTACTACGCTACTGGTTACTTGGAGGTCCCGGAGGTGGAGCTTTCCGGAACCGCCATGAGCTAAGGGAACACGAAATTCGCGGCGGGGTTAAGGCGTTTTTTTGAGTGACGTCCGCTTTTCGCGGGTCCGAAGTCATTCATGAAAAACGGGCGGAAGATCTGGTTGTGGCCGCCCGAAACAAAAGTCTAAAGGTTGTTATCCTTTAGTTAGTTTTTGTCTGGATGGTCCAAGAAATTGTTTCCGATTTGCGATCAAATGAAATTTTTGTGTGCCGCGCTGAAGGGTCCGATTTTTCCCTCCGTGACGGGTTTTTAGTTGGAAACAATAGACAATTCCGCTGAGGAATACGCCTGAATTGGGTGATGATCAACCTATGATTGCATTTTGATGATTCTATTGCGCTTGAGTATGGCGTAAATGTGTCGCCAATTGCGTTGTGAGTCGCGCAATATGTATTTTCCCAAGAAACGCCCATGAATCGCCTCTTTCCGAGGATCCGAGACCGTTTCGGAAGCGCTGATTTGTAGCGTCATGGGGCCTTGCGGCCGGCGTTCCGCGGATCGGGCTGCCGCATACAAAGCCCGCCCGCCCGGGCTCCGCCCTGCGCGCAAGCTTCAGGCCAGGCGCCTTGTCGGCAGTGGTTAGTCGGCAAGGAAGCGCGCGATTGTTTCACGGCATCCATCGCGCCACAGGCGGGCGAGCGCGTCCGCGAATGCGGTCGCGAAGGGCGGCTCGGCCCCAAGCGTGCCGTAGATCCCGGGCTGGGCGAGCCAGACAGCGGGGGCGGTGCGTGCGGCCAGCGCCGCGCGACGGAGGTCGTCCCAGTTCGGGTCGTTGGGTTCGATGGTCGATCCATCCTCGCGCTCGCCCGCACACATCCGCGCCCAGAGAGCCTCTGCCAGCGCCAGGCCGCGCACCGATTGCCCGGCGGCGAGCGCGTCGCGCAGGCTTTGGAACAGGAAGCCCGGATGGCGGGACGAGCCGTCGAAGGCCACGCGGCGGGTGGTGTCGCGGATCTGCGGGTTGGTGAACCGCCGGTCGATCAGGTCCAGATAGGCTGCGGGCGTCATGCTGGGGACAGGTGCGACGAATGGCACGATCTCCTCTTCCTCGACCTTGCGGAAGAAGGCGCGGATCTGCGGGTCGGCCATGCAGTCAGCAATCGTGGGGACCGAGAGCAGCTCGCCCACATTGGCCAGAAGCTGGTGGCCGCCATTGAGGATGCGAAGCTTCATGGATTCGTAGCTGTGCACGTCGTCGGTCAGCGTCGCGCCGGCCTTCTCGAACGCTGGTCTGCCGGCGCAGAAGTCGTCCTCGATCACCCATTGGCGGAAGTTCTCATGCGTGACCGGCGCCGCGTCGTCGATGCCGAGTTGCCGCGCCCGTTCGATCACCTCTGGTGTCGTCGCGGGGACGATGCAATCGACCATGGAGTTCGGGAAGGCGGTGTTGGTGTCGATCCAGCCCGCCAGATCCGGATCGGAAAGCCGCGCAAGCTCCACCACGCATTGGCGCAGGATCGCCCCGTTGCCTTGAAGGTTGTCGCAGCAAAGCGCGGTGAAGGAGGGCAGGCCGGCGTCCCGGCGCAGCCGCAGCGCGGCGATGATGGCGCCGAAGACGGTGCGCGGACGGTCCGGGTTCGCGGCGTCGTGGCGGATGTCCTCGTGCGTGGCGTCGAAACCGCCGGTCTTGCCGTCGCGGTAATAGCCGCCCTCGGTCACGGTCATCGACACGATGCGGATCGCGGGTTCGGCCATCTTGCGGATAAGGGGGGCGTTGCCCTCCACGATGGGCAGGTAGTCGATCATCGCGCCCGTCACCTCGACCGAGATGCCGGAGGGGTCGAGCTCGATCAGCGTGGTCAGGCAGTCCTGCGCGCGCAGCCGTTCTCGCATCGCGGCATCGTATGGGCGCACACCGGCGCCGACGATCGCCCAGTCCATGGCCTCGCCCGCCTGCATGAGGCGGTGCAGGTACCAGGCCTGGTGCGCCCGGTGGAAGTTGCCAAGGCCGATATGGACGATGCCCGGCGTCAGGGCCGACCGGTCATAGTGGGGACGCAGGACGTTGGTGGGCAACTGGCCGAGGGTCGCGTTGCTGAGTTTCATGGTTTGGGCACCTCGCGCGTGAGCATTGGTCAGCTCATCCAGTTTCCGCCATCGACATTGTAGGTCTGCGCGACGATGTAGTTCGCCTCGTCCGAGGCCAGGAAGATCGCCATCCCGGTCAGGTCCTCGGCCGTCCCCATCCGCCCGTAGGGCACCGCTTCACCGACTTCCTTCTTCTTCTGTCCGGGCGCCTTGCCCTCATACTTCGCGAAGAAGGCATCGACACCATCCCAGTGGTCGCCATCGACGACGCCGGGGGCGATGGCGTTGACGTTGATCCCGTGCGCGACCAGGTTCAGCCCGGCCGACTGGGTCAGGCTGATGACCGCGGCCTTGGTCGCGCAGTAGACCGCGACCAGCGCCTCGCCCCGTCGCCCCGCTTGCGAGGCCATGTTGATGATCTTGCCGCGAATGCCGCGTTCGATCATGTGGCGCGCGACGGCCTGCAGGGTGAAAAGGGTGCCCGCCACGTTGATGTCGAAGACGCGCGCGTAGTCGGCGCGCTCGATCTCCACGATCGGGGCGGCGGAGAATATGGCGGCGTTATTGATCAGGATGTCGATCTGCCCGAAAGCCTCGGCCACCGCCGCGACCGCCGCGTCGATGCTGTCCTGGCGCGTCACGTCCATTTCGACCGCCATCGCGGCAGGGCCGATGTCGCGGGCGGTCGCCTCTGCGCGGGCCAGGTCGATATCGGCGATGGCCACGCGCGCGCCCTCGCGCACATAGGCTTCGGCGAAGGCACGCCCGATGCCCCGTCCTGCGCCCGTGATCAGGGCGGTCTTCCCTTCAAGCCGCTTCATTCGATCCGAAGCCCCTTGGCGTCGAAGCGGTGGAACTGGTCGTCTCGCGGGGTCAGATAGACGCGGTCGCCGTGGCGAAATCCGACCTCTCCGTCGGCGCGCACTGTGAGGGTTTCGGCCAGACCGCTGTCGTGAATGTGGAAGAATGTGTCGGAGCCCAGGTGCTCGGACACGGCCACCACGCCGGACCAGGGACCGGCCTCGGACGACACCGCGATATGTTCCGGGCGGATGCCGATGGTGTGGGCGCCGTGCTTGGCGGCCTCGGCCCCTTCGATGAAGTTCATCCGGGGGGACCCGATGAAGCCTGCGACGAAGATGTTGCGCGGGGTCCGGTAGAGTTCGAGGGGCGAGCCCACCTGCTCGATATGGCCCGCGCGCAGCACGACGATCTTGTCGGCCATGGTCATCGCCTCGACCTGGTCGTGGGTCACGTAGACCATCGTCGTGGCCAGGCGCTTGTGCAGCTCGCTGATCTCAAGCCGCATGCCCACCCTGAGCGCCGCGTCGAGGTTCGAAAGCGGTTCGTCGAAGAGGAAGGCGGCGGGTTCGCGCACGATGGCCCGCCCGATGGCGACGCGCTGCCGCTGGCCGCCCGAAAGCTGGCCGGGGCGCCGGTCAAGATAGTCGGTCAGGTTCAGGACGGCGGCGGCGTTGGCCACGCGCTTGTCGATTTCCGCCTTGTCGAGCTTGGCCATGCGCAGCGGGAAGGCGATGTTCTTGCGCACGGTCATGTGCGGGTAGAGCGCGTAGGACTGGAACACCATGGCGAGCCGGCGCTGGGCCGGGGCCAGGTTGGTGGCGTCGTTGCCGTCGATGCGGATCTGACCGCTCGTCACGTCCTCAAGTCCCGCGATCAGCCTGAGCAGCGTGGACTTCCCGCAGCCCGAGGGGCCGACGAAGACCGCGAATTCCCCGTCTTCGATCACCAGGTCGATCGGCGGAATGACTTCGACATCGCCGAAGCGCTTGCTCACCTTGTCGAGTACGATGCGTCCCATGTCTTTCCCCTCACTTCACCGCGCCGAAGGTCAGGCCGCGAACTAGTTGTTTCTGGCTGAACCAGCCAAGGATCAGGATCGGCGCGATGGCCATGGTCGAGGCCGCGCTGAGTTTCGCGTAGAACAGGCCCTCGGGGCTGGAATAGCTGGCGATGAAGGCGGTCAGGGGACCGGCTTTCGCCGCCGTCAGGTTCAGCGTCCAGAAGGCCTCGTTCCAGGCAAGGATGACGTTCAGAAGAACGGTCGAGGCGATGCCCGGGATGGCCATCGGCGTCAGGATGTAGAGGATCTCCTCCCGCAGGGTGGCGCCGTCCATGCGCGCCGCTTCCAGGATCTCGCCGGGGATTTCCTTGAAATAGGTGTAAAGCATCCAGACGATGATCGGCAGGTTAATGAGCATCAGCACGATCACGAGGCCGGTGCGGGTGTCAAGCAGCCCGAGTTTGATGAACATCAGGTAGATCGGGTAAAGCACGCCCACCGCAGGCAGCATCTTGGTGGACAGCATCCACATCAGGATGTCCTTGGTCCGCTTCGAGGGCACGAAGGCCATCGACCAGGCCGCAGGGACGGCCACGATGATCCCCAGGAGCGTCGAGCCCCCGGCGATGATGACCGAGTTCCACAGGTAGCGCATGTAGTCCGAACGGTCCTGGACGATCGAGTAGTTTTCCAGCGTCCAGTCGAAGAACAGGAACTTCGGCGGGTAGGCGATGGCATCGCCTTCGGTCTTGAAGCTGGTCAGGATTGTCCAGAGGATCGGGAAGAAGATCACGAGCCCGACGGCCCAGGCGAGGGCGGTGTTGAAGGTCTTGCGGCGTTGTGTGACGGCACGTGCCATGGTCTACCTCACGCGTCCAGGTTCTTGCCGACGATCCGCATAAGGAAGATCGCGACGATATTGGCAAGGATGATGGCATAGACCCCGCCTGCCGAACCCAGGCCCACGTTCTGGCTTTCCAGCACGCGCTGGAAGATCAGGTAGGTCAGCGTCTTGGTTCCGAAGGCGCCGGCGGTGGTCACGAAGATCTCGGCGAAGATCGACAAGAGGAAGATCGTCTCGATCAGGATCACGACGGTGATCGCCCGGCTCAGGTGCGGGATGACGATGTGCCAGAACCGCTTGAGGACCGGCGCGCCGTCCATCTCGGCGGCCTCCAGCTGCTCGCTGTCGAGACTCTGGATCGCGGTCAGAAGGATCAGCGTGGCAAACGGCAGCCACTGCCAGGAGACGATGACGATGATGCTCAGGAAGGGATTTTCGATCAGCCATTCGACGGGCGTCGCGCCGAAGAACTTCCAGAGATGCGCGAACAGCCCGTTGACCGAGTCGAGGAACATGTTCTTCCACAGCAGGCCCGAGACGGTCGGCATGACGAAGAAGGGCGCGATGACGAGGATGCGCACAACCCCCTGTCCCCACATCGGCTGGTCGAGAAGGATGGCGAGCAGCACCCCAAGCATTACGGTGATGGCGAGCGCGCCCACGACAATAACGAGCGTTGCGACCACCGCGGGCCAGAACGCCGAGGAGGTGACGAATCGGATGTAGTTGTCGAACCCGGCAAAACCCAGGTCGCCGCCGCGCAGGGGCTGGTAGTTCCGGAAAGAGAACCACAGGGTCATGATCAGCGGCACGAGCATCCAGCCCAAAAGCAGGATGACGGCGGGCGCCATCATGACGCGGGCGGCGGAACGCGAAGCTTTCGTGGCCATCGGGCAAACCTCCCTTGATTGCGCAAGATGCACAGTGCTTGCGGTGTCCTGGTCTTTGCAAGGATCGGTGGGGGCCGGAGGGCGGCGGACCGCCCCCCCGGCGTCGGAAGCCCGGGCTTAGTAGCCGGCGGCTTCCATTGCGTCGGTCGCGATGGCCTGGGCCTTGGCCAGCGCCTCTTCCACGGTCTGCTGACCGGCGTAGGCGGCCGAGAACTCCTGGCTCACGTCCGTGGCGATGCCCGCGAATTCCGGGATCGCGGCGAACTGGACGCCGACATAGGGCACTTCATCCACGGTCGGGCTGTTCGGGTTCGCCGACAGGATCGAGTCGAGCGTCATCTTGGCGAACGGCACAGCCTGGTAGTCCGGGTTCTCATAAAGCGAGGTCCGCGCGCCCGGGGGAACGTTGGCCCAGCCCTCTTTCGAGGCCACCAGTTCGATATAACCCTTCGAGGTCGCCCATTCGACGAACTGCTTGGCGGCCGCTTCCTTCTGGGTGCCGGCCGGAATGGCAAGCGCCCAGGCCCAAAGCCAGTTCGACCGCTTGCCCAGACCATTGTCCGGTGCCAGCGCGAAGCCGACGCTGTCGGCCACGGTCGAGTCGTTGGGGTTGGTCACGAACGACGCCGCAACCGTCGCGTCGATCCACATGCCGCACTTGCCCTGTTGGAACAGCGACAGGTTTTCGTTGAAGCCGTTGGTCGCGTAGCCGGCGGGGCCGCTCTCGTCCATCATGCCCTTGAAGAAGGTCAGGGTGTTCAGCCAGGCCTCGCTGTCGAAGGTCGGTTTCCAGTCCATGTCGAACCAGCGCGCACCGAACGAGTTCGACATCGCGGTGATGAAGGCGCCACCCTCACCCCAGCCGGCCTTGCCGCGCAGGCAGATGCCGTTGATGTCGTTGGCGCGGTCGGTCATCGCGGCGGCTGCCTGGCGGATGAAGTCCCAGGTCGGCGCCTCGGGCATGGAAAGCCCGGCCTTTTCCATCAGGTCGGTGCGGTACATGACCATCGAGCTTTCGCCGTAGAAGGGCGCGGCGTAAAGCGTCCCCTCGTAGGACAGGCCGCCCGCCATGGCCGGCAGGATGTCGGCGACGTCGTAGTCGGCAGACAGATCGTTCAGCGGCACCAGCCAGCCGTTCTTGCCCCAGATCGGCGTTTCGTACATGCCGATCGTCATGATGTCGAACTGACCGCCTTTGGTCGTGATGTCCGTGGTCACGCGCTGGCGCAGCACGTTTTCCTCAAGCGTGACCCACTCCACGGTGTGACCGGTCTTGGCCGTGAAATCGTCGGTCAGGCCCTGCATGCGGATCATGTCGCCGTTGTTGACGGTCGCGATCACGATGTTCTCGGCCGTGGCAGCGCCGGCCGCGAAAAGCGATAGCGCCGAAACCGCACAAAGTGCGTTCCTAAGGTACATCCGACTCCTCCCTGTTTCTGGATGTGACGGGAAACAGCCTAACGCCGAAGCGCGCGGGGAGTCAATTTAATTTTTTACGCGCGTAAATTATATTTTTGCACCCGCGCCAAATCAGGCCTCTACGCAGAGGCCCGCATGATCAACTCGCCATCGAAAAGCTGCGTCCGTCGTTCGGCACTGCGCTCCCCCGATTCGATCAGCTCGACCAAGGTCTGCGCGCTGGTCGCGGCGATGGCGCCGTAGTTGTGCGAAATCGTCGTCAGCGTGGGGCAAGTGTAACGGCAGAACGGGTGGTTGTCATGCCCGGCGACCCGCAGCGCGCAACCGCCGCCAAGCCCCACCCGCAGGCCCAGCTCATAGGCCGCCGCCAGAAGGCCGATCGCCAGGCGGTCGTTGCTGCAAAAGATGGTGTTGGTCGAAAGCTGCCGGCCGGTGATCGCCGTCATGCCGCCGCGGTAGCCGATTTCCTCAAGCTCCCAGCCTTCTCCCTCTACCTGGATAATGTGTGGCGTGTGACCCAACCGCTCCATTGTCGCGACATAGGCTTTGTGCCGTTTGCGCGCGTTCGGGTTGGGGGGCGAGCGCATCTCGAAGAAGACCGGCGGTTCCCCCGATCTTGTAAGGTATTCTATCATTAATTCAGTTGCTTGGGTGTTATTATGGCCGACGAAGGCTTCCCCGACCCCTTCGATATTCGCGTCGAAGTTGACCGTCGGGATGTCCTTGCAGAATCTCTCGATCGCCGCGCGTTCGGAGGCGCGCCCCAACGGTGCCAGCAACACGCCTGCGGGCTTGATGGAGCGCAGCAGGTCCAGGTTCTCGACCTCCAGCCGGGGATCGCCGTGTGAACTGAGCAGGATGGGGCGATACCCCGCCTGGATCATCGAGGTCTCGATTCGCCGCGCGATCTCGGCGAAGAAGGGGTCCGCGAGGTAAGGCACCAGAATGCCGACATTCTTCGTCAGCTTGCGGTTCTGGTTCATCGCGAAAATGTTGGGCCGGTAGTCGTACTGTTCCAGCGCCTTCTCGATCCGTTCGCGCGTCGAGGGTCGCACGCTCTCCGGGTCATGGAAGTATTTCGACACGGTCGGGCGAGAGATCCCGCTGAGCGCGGCAAACTCCTCCATGTTCTTGATCTTTTCCGCCGACATAGGTGCCAATCCGTGGGCCAGTCGCCCGCCTGTGAAACTTACGATTTCTTTTTACAATTTCTTACCGCGCGGAAAAAATCAAGGCTGGCGGTCGAAATTTGATGGGCGGCCTCTCATGGCATCGTGGCCAAGGGGCGGCCATGAGGCGCGGGCGGTTTCGCAGTCCATTCCGGTCGCGGGCTAGTTGGGATAGACCAATAGCGACGCAGGCCGGCAGGCATGACCGGCCCCGACCGCGCTTGAAGGAGGACGCAAAGATGACACGACCCCAAGCCATCGCGACGCTTCTGCTGGAGGACGACGCCGTGCGCGTCACCCGCTTCGATTTCGCGTCGGGGGCCGAGACCGGCTGGCACAGGCACGGGATGGACTATGTCATCTGCGCGGTCACCGACTGCGCGATGCTGCTCGAAGAGCCCGGCGGCACCGCGCGTGAGGCGACCGTGCGCGCGGGCGAAGCATACAAGCGCCCCTGCGGGGTCGAGCACAATGTGATCAACCGCGGCGCGGCCCCAATGTCTTTCGTCGAGGTCGAACTGAAGTAGAGCCGGACGGTCGCCACCGCAGGGCGGCCGCGCGCTTGCGCGGCACCTTGATTCTGCATAATCTGAATGTGTTGGCCGCCGCGCCGTGACATGCGCTTATGGGCGGTGGATCAATGACTTGGGTGGCGCCGTTCACGAAAGCCGCCAGCACCGCGGCGCGCCGGATTTCGTTACGCTCTTTTGACCCTGCGGCGGCCGCGGCACCTTGTGCGCGTCAGTGACCCGGGAGGACACCATGAAACCGATTGCCCTACCCATTTTCGCCTTGGCCCTGTCGGCCCCTGCCTTCGCGGAGGGCGTGACGACCTATGCCACCGACGCCAGTTTCGATGACGCGACCTTCGCGGTGGAAAGCGCCATCGTCGGACGGGGGCTGGTCGTCGATTACGTCAGCCATGTCGGCGCGATGCTGGAGCGGACCGGTGCCGATGTCGGCAGCGATGTGAAGCTTTTCGATGCGGCCGACGTCTTCCTGTTCTGCTCCGCCGTCACCTCGCGCCGGGTGATGGAGGCCGATCCCCTCAACATCGCGCATTGCCCCTACGGTATCTTCGTGGCCGATACCGACGGGCAGGTCATTGTGGGGTATCGCAGCTATCCGGAAGGCCCCATGCAGGAGGTCCAGAGCCTGCTGGACGAGATCGCACGCGAGGCCGTCGCGGACTGAGCGACGCGCGTCGACGGCCGCCGCCGGGCCTCCGGTCATCCGCCCTTGGACAGCGCGCGGGCGATATGCCCGGCCAGGATCGTGACATGCGGCGGGTCCAGCATCGTCAGATGCCCGCCTGGCACGTCGATCACCTCGTACCCGCCCTGCGCCACCCGCTGCCATCCAAGCCCGCTGCGGATGCAGGCTTCGGAATCGAAGAAGTTCTCCTGTGATCGGAAGATGGTAAGCGGCACATCGATCGGTTGCGGCACATAGGCGTCCACGGCCATCTGGTTGGCGACGATGAAGTCCACGCCGGTCACAAGCTCCATATGCTCGCCCGCGCTTGCGCGGTGCTTGCGGCGGCTGGCGATCCGCCGGAAGCGCAGGTCCTCCAAGCGGTTCGCGATGGCGGCCGGGATGGCCCCGTAACCACGGTGACGGATCGTCCGGAGGTTGGCGCGGACCCGCGCCAGGCCCGAGACATTGCCCCGGCCGCCCGGTCCCGCCGCATCGAAGAGGACGAGAAGCCCAACCTCCCGCCCGGCTGCGCGCAAGCGCCGCGCGAGTTCCCAGGCGAAGTAGGCCCCCAGCGACACAGCGGCAAGGTTGATCGGCCCTTCGGGGTGAAACTCCTGAATCTCTTCCAGATACCGCTCTGCGGTATTCTCGATCCCGGTCGGCTTGTCGCGCGCCTGCACGCCGATGGAAAGGCCAAGCACCGGCTGGTCCGGTCCCAGCTGTTCGGCCAGGCCAGTGTAGTAATCGCCATCGACACCGCCCAGGATATGCACGGCGAACAGCGGCGGCCTGCTACCAAGGGGCTGGATCGGGAAGATGTTCCTCGGCCCGCTCGATCCCCGGCGTATCACCTCGGCCAATCCGCGTGGCGTCGGATTCTTGCGCAACTCCAGCACGCTGATCTTTGCGCCCAATTCGGTTTCGATCCGACCGACAAGGCTCGCGGCCAGCAGCGAATGCCCGCCGAGTTCGTAGAAGTCGTCCTGTGCGCCGATGGGAGTGCCACCGAGCGTTTGGGTGAAGAGCGCGGCAATCCGTGTCTCCAGCTCGCTCATCGGGGTGTCGTCCTCGACGCGTGGGGGGTGGTGTTCCGGTTCCGGCAGCGCCGCGAGGTCGATCTTGCCCCTGGCCGTGCGCGGGAAGGAAGAGACGGCGATGATCTGCGGGCGCATCGCGGCTGGCAGGTCCGACCTTGCTGCGCGGTTCAGCGCCTCGATGTCCACCGGGGCGGCACCGTCAGGGGCCATGGCCCAGGCCAGCAGACGCGCCTTGGGCGTGTTCGGGTCGCGCACGGCGGCCAGGACCTGCAGGTCCGGTCGCGATCGTTCCAGCGCGCGCTCGATTTGACCCAGGTCGATGCGAACGCCGCGCAGCTTTACCTGCCTGTCCTTCCGGCCCAGGAAATTGAGGTCGCCGTCAGGGCGCCAGCTTGCCCTGTCGCCGGAGCGGTAGACGCGGCCCTTGCCGCGGAAATGGTCGGGCAGGAAGGAGAGGGCGGTCCGGTCCGGCAGGCCGAGATAGCCGTCGCCGACGCCCACGCCGCCGATCCACAGCTCTCCGATCGCACCGCGGGGGGCAAGGCTGCCGTCCTTGGCCGCGACATAGAGGCAGGTGTGGTCGGTCGCGGACCCGATCGGGATCTCGCCTTCGGGAAGATCGGGACCTGCGCGAAACACAGTGCAGGTGATCGTGGTCTCCGTCGGGCCGTAGCCGTTCAGCGTCTCGATCTCGGGCTCAATCCGCAGCCATTCCCGCAGGACCCGGGGATCGACCCGTTCGCCGCCGATGTTCATCGTTCGGACGCCGGGCGGCATCCGCAGCCCGCCGGACGACATGAAATCGACCAGGACATGGAAGAAAGCCGTTGGCAGGTAAACCGTTGTCACGCGCTGGCTTGCGATCTCGTCAAGGAAGGTGCGCGCGGAGTCTGCCGCAGCGTCGCTGCGCAACACGAGCGTCGCGCCCGAAAGGAGCGTCGGGATGATCTCCTCCAGCGAGAAATCGAAGGAGAGGCTCAGGAACTGAAACACCCGATCGTCCGGGGTAAGACGATAGAGCCGCGTCACCGCGTCGACATGGCCAGCCAGCGCCCTGTCGGGGATCACCACGCCTTTCGGCAAGCCGGTGGAGCCAGAGGTGTAGATGACATAGGCCCGGCCGTTTGGATCCCGGCGCAAGGGGGAGAGTGTCCTATCGCCCGGATCTGCGTCGGGCCTGATGACGCGCGCGCCGGGAACTGCAAAGGCCGCGTCGTCGGTCACGATCAGCCGCGCGGCGCTGTCGCCCAGCATATGCGCGATTACGGCCTCCGGGTAGGCGGGGTCCACCGGAAGGAAGGCCGCGCCGGTCTTGAGTACGGCGATGAGCGCCACGACATAATCCGGCGAGCGGCCGAGCTTGATGGCGACGATCTCTCCGGGGCCCGCACCCTCGGACTGGAGTAGGGCGGCCAGCCGGTCGGAACGGGCCTCAAGCGCGCCGTAGCTGAGGCGGTCGTCCGCCATGCCCGCCGCTTCCACCGCGATGGCGTCGGGGGCCCGCGCGACGGTCGCGCGGAAGCGGTCGACCAGATCAAAGGGTTCACCGACCGTATGCTCCGGCGTGCCGAGCGCGATAAGCGCGGCGCGTTCGTCCGCGTCCATCATCTCTAGCGCGTGAACCGGGGTATCGGGATCGGCGGTGGCAAGCGTCGAAAGCAGGTTGCACAGATGCGTCAACATCCGCGCCCCCTTGTCCTCGGACACCAGTTCCGGGTCGAATTCGAGGTCGATCCGCATCGCCGCGTCCGCATAGACCGCGATGGAAAGCGGCATGTCGCCTTCCTCGCGCAGGTCGATCCGGCGCTTGGACCAGGCCGGCCCTGTCGCGCGCAACAGGCCTTCGAGGCTGCCGCGTTCGAACATGACCACGCTTTCGAAGAGTGGCTCGGACCCGCGCATGCCGCAGATACGCCGGATCTCCCCCGCCGAGACCTGTTCGAAGGGATGCAGGGCGAGTGTGTCGCGGCGCATCGCCTGCACCAGGGAGGCAAGCGTGGCCTCGTGCCCGATGCGCATGCGCATGGGCAGAGTGTTGATGAAGCAGCCGACCGCGCGTTCAGCACGGGAAAGGACCTTTCGGCCGCTGCGCGTGGCACCAAAGACGATGTCGTCGTGGTCGTGCCAGCGTGCCAAGACCAGGCCCCAGGCGACCTGCACCAAAGTGTTGAGCGTCCCGCCCGCGCGCTGGGCCGCGTCGTGCAGCGCCGCCGTCGTGGCCTCATCAAGGTGGCGCGAGAGAAGCCGCTTGCGCCGCTCCCCCCGCCCTTCGTCCCGGTGTGGGAAAAGCCCTGGCGGCTCGAACCGGTCGAGGTGCCGGGCAAGGAACGACTCCGCCTCGGCCGATGGCGGGTCGCCGATCCGGTCGCAGAGGTCCAGATAGGTTTGCGCAGGCATTTCGGCGGAGACCGGGGCGCCGGTGTCGAGGATCGAGAACACGTCCTCCAGCACGATCGCCATGCTGCGCCCGTCGATCAGCGCATGATGGACTGTCCAGACCAGAACATGGCGCGCAGGGGCGAGCCGGATCAGCGTCACGCGCCAGGCTTGTCCGGCCGCAGGATCGACCCCGCGCCGGCGATCCTCGTCCAGGAAGCTTTCCAGCGCGCCGTCCTGTCCGTCCGGCGCGGTGGCGCGCAGATCCCGGGCTTCGAAGCTCACATCGGGCGCGTACCCGACTGTCTGAACCGGCCGCGGCTGGTCGCGCCAATCGACGCGCGTGCGAAGCGCCGGATGAAGACTGGCCACCGTCCGCCATGCGTTGGCCATCGCCTCGGGCGGCCAGGGCCTGTCCTCAAGATGCACGACGACCTGTTCGAGGTTGAGCCAGGGCCTGCCCGCACCGTTGCTCTCAAGCAGCATCCAGGACTGCATGGGGGTCATCAGGCTGTCGGCTCTGGGCGGGCAATCTGCACAAGTCATAATTCAACCCGTCGATTCACGGATGCTATCGGCGGACCATCGCACGCACCGGAAGCCAAGTCTCGACAAACCCAAGAGCTCCGCCGGTCTCAAATTTCTCAAGGCCAAGTATCCCGTTTTGCGGCCTACTGTCACGTTAATCGAAACAGAAAGGACTGGCGAAGGGCGCTAACACTTGACCCGCGAGCCCGCGTTGAGCGCCAGGTAGCCGCCGTCGCCCGCGAACCGGTTGTCGAAGGTCTCGATGCGCTCGGCCGCGATTTCGCTTTGCGCCGCCATTGATGCCAGGATCATTTCGACCGTCAGGATCGCGCTGAGGCGCGCACTTCGCGATGGGCGAGGTTGCGAGTCGAATGGAAGGCGACCTCGTCCAGATGGTCGAGAACCCAGCGCGCGAAGGCGGAAAACTTTCGCGGTCCGCGGCGGGCGAGCCGACCTACGGCGTGGCCCAGTCCGACGTGCAATACAAGGCCTATATGGGAGAGGGCACCTTTGCCAAGGGCGGCGCCAATCCCGACCAGTGCTCGGTCTTCTCGATCCATGCGGAGCCCTTCTCGGTCGTGGCGCGCGCCGACGCCGGGGTCGCGAACTTCGAGGACCTGAAGGGCAAGCGCGTCAACGTCGGCAACCCGGGGTCGGGGCAGCGCGGCGCGATGGAAGTGCTCATGGCTGCGCTGGGCTGGACGATGGACGACTTCGCCCTGACCTCCGAGCTTCAGGTGGCCGAGCAAATCCAGGCGCTTTGCGACAACAACATTGACGCGATGGTCTACACCGTCGGCCACCCCTCGGGCTCGACCCAGGAAGCGACGACGGCCTGCGACGTGGTGCTGGTCAACGTCACCGGCGAGGCGGTCGACAAGCTGGTCGCCGACCATCCCTACTATCGTCACGCCACCATTCCGGGCGGCATGTATCGCGGCAAAGACGCCGAGGTGATCGGCGTCGGCGCGACGCCGATCACCTCGGCCGCACTGCCCGATGATGTCGTCAATGCGCTGGTGAAGCCCGACTTCTCGGACATCGACGCATTCCGTGGGCTGCAGCCCGCCTTTGCCACCCACGATCCGGCGCAGATGGTCTCCGACGGGCTTTCCGCGCCGCTGCATCCGTGCGCCGAGAAGCACTATCGCGAAGTCGGCCTGATCAAGTGGTCCCGAAGCGTAACCAGTGAAGTCCCGGGTCGCCGCCGGCAAGGCGGCGGCCCTGCTTTCAAGAGGGGAGGGATGACATGAGCGATCAAGACAAGGTCGGCCAGACCCGCCCTGTGCACCTCGCGTTCGCGATACTGTTGGCCTTCCTGGCCTATCCGGCGCTCAAGTCCTCGCCGCGCGACCGCATTCCGCTGACCGACTAGGCGCTGGCCATCGTCGGGTCGGCCTGCGCGTTCTAGGTCTTCCTGTTTTCGCGCGAACTGGCGCTGACGGTCGTGGGCGCGGTCTTCCTGGCCTATGACTATGTCGGCAGCGGCTGGCTCATCCCCGGCATCATCGAGCACAAGGGGCTGTCCTTCGTCTACATCGTGAACGCCCAGTGGCTCGACACGACCGGCGTCTTCGGCATTCCGCTGGGGGTTTCGACCTCCTTCGTGTTCCTCTTCGTCGCGACCCTTACCAAGACGCCCATCGGCACCGAACTGGCGGGGCTGGTGGCGTATCTGTCGGGCGCCACCTGATCTTCATGCTGCTTCTTGGGCTTGTCATCGTCATGCAACGCCGCCGGCAGACCAAGCCCGCTTTCTGAGGAACTCCGCCATGGCCAAGACCGATCTTCCGCCCATCGACCTCAACAACCCCGACAGTGCCCGCAGAGCCTTGGCCGAAGCGCTCTTGCTGCTGGGCGAGGGTGGGATCCCGCATGTCGCCTCGGTGCTTCAGGACTTCGGTCACTCGCAGGTGTCGAGCCACTTCCGTAGCGGCTATGAAAAGGACATGCTGCAAGTGATCGGGGCGAAGCTTGGCGAATGGGTCGCGGCCAACGTCCCGGAAGGCGTCGATGTGCATCCCCATGTCCTCCACGGTACGATCTACGACCAGACCCTGCGCGCCGCCGACCGGCTGTCGGTCGATCTGATCGTCATGGGATTGCACCGGCCCGAACTTTCCGACCACCTCCTCGGGCCGAACGCAGCCCGGGTGGTCCGCTACGCCAAGCAATCCATCGACGTCGTCAGGATCTGACCTATGCCCAAACACATCTTCGGCCGTTCGACGAAAGGTCAACTGCCCACCGCCGTTTCCGGCGATGGCTGCTACATCATCGATGCCTCCGGCAAGCGCTACCTTGACGGCTCCGGCGGCGCGGCGGTCTCCTGCCTTGGCCATTCCAACGCGCGCGTCCGTGCGGCGCTGCACGACCAGTTGGACCGGCTGGCCTTTGCGCATACCGGCTTCTTCACCTCGGATGCCGCAGAAGCGCTTGCCGACCGGCTGGTTGCCGAGGCCCCCGAGGGGATCGAGCGCGTCTACCTCGTCTCCGGCGGGTCGGAGGCGGTCGAGGCCGCGATCAAGCTGGCCCGCCAGTATTTCATGGAGATCGGCCAGCCCAAGCGCCACCGCGTCATCGCGCGGCGCCAAAGCTACCATGGCAATACGCTGGGCGCGCTCGCCACCGGGGGCAACGAATGGCGCCGCGCGCAGTTCGCGCCGCTTCTGGTCGAGACCTCCCATATCGCGCCCTGCTACGAATACCGCGACCGCGCCGAGGGCGAGGGGCAGGAGGCCTATGGCCGCCGTGTCGCCGACGAGCTTGAGGACGAGATCCAGCGCCTGGGGCCCGAGACGGTGATGGCCTTCGTCGCCGAGCCCGTGGTCGGCGCCACTGCCGGCGCGGTTCCCGCGGTTCCCGGATACCTGAAGCGTATCCGGGAGATCTGCGACCGTCACGGCGTCCTTCTGATCCTTGATGAGGTGATGTGCGGCATGGGGCGGACGGGGTACCTCTTCGCCTGCCTCGAAGACGGGGTCGCCCCCGACATGATCACCATCGCCAAGGGTCTGGGCGCGGGCTACCAGCCGATCGGCGCGCTCATGGTCAGCGGTGCGATCTACGGCGCCGTCGCCGGGGGCTCGGGATTCTTCCAGCACGGGCACACCTACATGGGCCACGCCATGGCCGCCGCCGCCGCCAACGCGGTCCTGAGCGAGATCGAGGAGAGGGGCCTGCTCGCCCGTGTGCGCACGCAAGGGGACAAACTCGACCAGGCACTGCGCGGCGCGCTGGGGCAGCATCCCCATGTGGGCGACATCCGGGGCCGAGGGCTGTTCCGGGGCGTCGAGCTTGTCGCGGATCGGGAGGCCAAGGCGACCTTCGATCCCGCGCGCAAGATCCACGCGAAGATCAAGGCGGAGGCCTTTGCGGCGGGCCTCATCTGCTACCCGATGGGCGGGACAATCGACGGGGTGCACGGCGACCACCTGTTGCTGGCGCCCCCGTTCATCATCGAGGATGCGCAGATCGACGAGTTGGTGACGAAGCTCTCGGGTGCGATCGACCGGGCCATCGCGGCATGAGGCCCTTGCCCCGGATCATGGTCGCGCCAAACGGGGCGCGTCTGACCAAGGCCGATCACCCCGGCATCCCCCTCACGATCCCCGAGATCGTGGAGGCCGCCCGCGCCTGCGCCGCTGCCGGGGCCGACGGCATCCACGCCCATGCGCGCGACGCAGGCGGCGGGCACGTTCTGGACGCGGGCCTTTACCGAGAGCTTCTGGGTGAGCTTGCGCAGGTCCTGCCGGGGTTCTATGCCCAGATCACAACCGAGGCCGTCGGGGTGTATTCGCCGGAGGAGCAGCGCGCCCTCGTCGCCGATCTCTGGCCAGAGGCGGTGTCGATCGCGCTACGCGAGATCACTGCAGGCCAGGACGATGCCGTGACGCGGGCGTTCTTCGCTTCCTGCCGCGACCACGGGGTAGGCGTCCAGCACATCCTGTACGACGCGGGCGATATCGACCATCTCGCGCGGCTGGTGGGGCAGGGGGTGGTGCCCGGCCCGGACCTCAAGGTGCTGGTCGTCCTTGGCCGCTATACGGCGGGCCAGACCTCTGCGCCGCAGGATCTTGCGGCGCCCGCCGCAAGGCTCCTGGGTCATTTCCCGGATATCGACTGGGCCGTCTGCGCCTTCGGCGCGCAAGAGACCGACTGCCTGATGGCGGCCCATGCCCTGGGCGGAAAGGCGCGGATCGGGTTCGAGAACAATCGACTGAACAGCAATGGCACCCTTGCCCGAACCAACGCCGAAAGGGTGGCGGAGCTTGTGACCCGGCTGGGTACGAAACCCGACCGCGCGAAAGGCCGACCCCGTGACCTGCCGACGGGCGGAGCCTAGAGAAATCCGGTCTCGTTTGCGCCAGACCGCCCTTGTTCCAGCCGCTCGGTCTTTGACACCTCCGGGCCAACGGCCTTACCGCGCCGCCAAAGACATTTTCATCGCCCGGCGAATTGGCTTGCGTAGGCAAGTACAGGATGCCGGGGGTGTAAACGCCGTTCAGAAATGTCGCTCGTATAGCAATGCAGAGGTGTCACCACGGAACCTCGACTGGCAGCCCGGCCAGTAGCAGCGACATTCGCGCGACCTTGCTGTTGTCCTCGCCCGCCTGTTTGGCGCAGCCGAAGATCACGTCATCTACGGCCGCCCAGTCCACGCCCGCGTTGCGCGCCATCTGCGCGCGCAGTGGCACCGCGCCAAGGTCGTCGGTCCGCACCATCGAAAGCGCTCCCCCCCGAAGCGCCCGATCGGGGTGCGGATGAAGTCGCCGATGACGGCTTCGGTCATCTCAGAGATCCGGAACGATGAGGTCGGCCACCGGGCCGTCAAGGTGAAAGGGGGGGGCGCCGGTGACGGCTTGCCGTGCGGCGAGCGATAGGGCGGGCAGCTTTTCCCGCAGCACGAAATGCCCGTCCCGAATATCGGCTACGGCGAGCGAGGTGTAGGCGCGCGCCCCGCACCCGAGGCCCGTCAGGGGCAGGGTGCAGCGGCGCACGAGCTTGGGCTGAGCCTCCCGCGTGACATGGTCGGTCACGACCGCCACGCGCCATGCACGAGGTCCATCGCGCCGCCCACCGCCGGAACGCCGCCCGGGCCAGTGGACCAATTCACGAGGTCGCCGTTTTCGGCCAGCTGATAGACGCCCAGGATCGCCACGTCGAGATGCCCGCCGCGCACCGTGGCGAAGCTGCCGGCATGGTGGAAGAAAGCCGCGCCGGGCTTCAGGGTGATCGCCGTCTTGCCGGCGTTGATCAGGTCCCAGTCCTCGTCCCCCGGCGCCGGGGCGCCGCCAAAACCGAGGACGCCGTTTTCGGTATGGAACACGGCCTCGCGGCCGGGCGGCTGGAACCGGGCGACCAGTTCTGGGAAGTCGTTCCCGCGGTTGACATAGGCGCCGTCCGCGATGTCCTGCGCGACGCGTCAGGCAATCTCGGCGTTAGTAAGCTTGGCGGTCATGCCCACGCCTCCGGGCAGCGGGCCTGCGCGCGGTTCAGCACCTCTTCCTGCGCAGGGTCGGGAACCTCGACGACTGCTCGGACGAAGATACCGGGCGTGACCACATGCTCCGGGTCGATGCCGCCCGCCCCGCCAGCGCGGATGCGCTCGGCCAGGTCGCCCTGCGGCACAAGTTCCAGCACGAATCTGCACGCGCGGGAAAGCTCGGTGAAGACACGCGGGTCGGCCGAGCGCGGGAAGAAACAGACCAGCGGCTCGACAAGGCCATGTTCGATCAATGCTGCAAGCCCCACGTACCCGTTGCCCGCGTTGTTGTTCACCACGGTCAGGTTTTTTCGGGCTTCCCGTGGCCAGGAAACGGTCGATCAGCGCATGGATCAGCTCGATCGGGGCGCCTGCGCCGCCGAATCCACCGTTCATCACCGTGGCGCCGTCGGGAATGCCGGCGACGGCCTGCGCGGGCGAAGCGATGCGTTTGTCCACGACGCACTCCTGATCGGGATGGCGACCCTGGGGCGATGCGGTCGTCGGGTGAAACCGTCTTTGTTCTCGGCCCGCAAGATCCGCGCCGCCGCAGCGGCGCAAACGCCGCCTCGTGCCGGTGTCGCGCAGCCTTGCAAAGGCGGGGTGGCGACTATAGGTTCCTGCGCGACCAAACGGGCAGAAGCGCCCGATCTGACGAGAGGACGCCTCCAATGCTGATTTCCCCCGCTTACGCCCAAGCCGCCGGCGCAAACCCCGGCGCGGGCGCGCTGTTGTCGCAGCTTCCCTTCCTGCTGCTGCTCTTCGCGATCATGTACTTCTTCCTGATCCGCCCGCAACAAAAGAAGGTGAAGGAACACCGCGCCATGGTCGAGGCCCTTCGCCGCGGCGACCAGGTGGTCACGCAGGGTGGGATCATCGGCAAGATCTCCAAGGTCAAGGACGGCGACGGCGAGGTCGAGGTCGAGATCGCCGACGGCGTGAAGGTGCGCGTGGTGCGTTCCTCCATCGCGCAGGTGGTGTCCAAGACCGAACCGGCCGCCAACACGAACTGAGCTGTCATGCTTCAGATCCCCCTTTGGAAGCGCATCGTCATCCTGGGCCTGTGCGCCCTGGGCCTGATCGGCGCGGCGCCGAACCTGTTCTATGACCGGGTGGAGCGCCACAATGATGCCGTCGCGGCTGTCGAGCGAACGAAGGTCGAGACCGAACAGCAGACTGCCGCAATTGACTTGTGGCCGTCCTGGCTGCCCTCGGCGATCGTCAACCTGGGCCTCGATCTGAGGGGCGGCGCGCATCTTCTGGCGGAGGTGCAGGTCGCCGATGTCTACAAGCAGCGCATGGACGCGATGTGGCCCGAGGTGCGCCGCGCGCTGGTGAGCGAGGCCAAGGTCGCCGTGCGCCGGATCAAGGGCGCCCCGGACGAGCTGAGGGTGGAAATCGACAAGCCCGAGGCGATGGAAAAGGCGGTGGAGGTCGTGCGCGGCTTCTCCAGCCCCGTCGTGACACTGACCGGCGTCGGCCAGAACGATCTGGCGATCCGGACCGAGGGCAACCAGATCGTCGTGACCCTCTCCGAGGCCGAACGCGTCGCCACCGACGACCGCACCATGCAGCAGTCGCTCGAAATCGTGCGCCGCCGCGTCGATGCGGCGGGCACGCGCGAACCGACGATCCAGCGCCAGGGCGACGACCGCATCCTGATCGAGGTGCCGGGCATCGGCTCCGCCGCCGAGTTGAAGGAACTGATCGGCACCACGGCGCAGTTGACCTTCAACCAGGTCATCCGCCGCAGCGCGAACAAGGACGAACCGGCCGGCGTCGGCAACGTCAACTATCCCTCGGCCGAGGACGAAGGCGTCTATTACATCCTCGACGAGCTCCCTGTCGTGACGGGCGAGGAACTGGTGGACGCGCGCCCCGACTTCGACCAGAACGGCCGCCCGGCCGTGGCCTTCCGCTTCAACACCTCCGGCGCGCGCAAGTTCGGCGACTACACGGCGGCGCATGTGGGCGAGCTGTTCGCCATCGTGCTGGATGGCAAGGTGATTTCCGCCCCGCAGATCCGCACCCATATCGGCGGCGGGTCCGGCATCATCACCGGCACCTTCACCCCCGAGCAGACCAACAACCTTGCCGTGCTGCTGCGCGCCGGCGCGCTGCCCGCGAAGATGGAGTTCCTTGAGGAACGCACCGTCGGCCCTGAACTGGGTCAGGACAGCATTGATGCGGGCCGCGTGGCCGCGATTGTCGGCACCGTTGCCGTCGTGTTCTTCATGATCGCCTCTTACGGGCTGTTCGGCGTCTTCGCGGCGGTCGCGCTGGGGCTGAACCTGTCGATGATGTTCGCGATCCTGTCGACCATGGGCGCGACACTGACGCTGCCCGGCATCGCGGGGATCGTGCTGACGGTCGGCATGGCGGTCGATGCCAACGTGCTGGTGTTCGAACGCATCAAGGAAGAGTTGAAGACCGCCCGGGGCCCCGCCCGCGCGATCGAGCTTGGTTACGAAAAGGCCATGTCCGCGATCATCGACGCGAACCTGACCACCGTCATCGCGGCGCTGATCCTGTTCTTCCTGGGCTCCGGCCCGGTCAAGGGCTTCGCCGTCACGCTGATGATCGGCCTGATCACCTCGGTCTTCACGGCGATCTTCGTCACGCGGCTTTTCGTCGTCACCTGGTTCGCGCGCAAGCGCCCCAAAACGCTTGTAGTCTGAGGGTCCGGCCATGGCATTCCGTCTTCGACTGGTCCCGCAACAGACCAACATCGACTTCTTCCGCTGGGCGCCTGTCACCTTCTGGGGCTCGGTCGCGCTGGTGATCGCCTCGATCGTCCTGACCGTGTTCCTGGGGCTGAACTTCGGCATCGACTTCCGTGGCGGCACGACGATCCGCACCGACTCCACGACTCCGGTGAACGTGGGCGCCTATCGCGATGTGATCACGCCGCTGAATCTTGGCGACGTGACGATCACGGAGGTCTTCGATCCGACCTTCCGCGACGACCAGCATGTCGCACAGATCCGCATCCAGGCGCAGGAGGGGGATGAGGCCATCACCCCCGAAACCATCGGCCAGGTGGAGGCCGCGCTGCAATCGGTCGATCCCTCGATCACCTTCCCCTCGGTCGAATCCGTGGGTCCCAAGGTCTCGGGCGAGTTGATCAAGACGGCGATCTATTCGATCCTGACCGCGACCGTCGCGATCTGCGCCTATATCTGGCTCAGGTTCGAGTGGCAGTTCTCGGTCGGCGCGGTGGTCGCGCTGGTTCATGACATCGCGCTGACGGTCGGCATCTTCTCGCTCTTCCAGATCAAGTTCGACCTGACGATCATCGCGGCGCTGCTGACGATCCTGGGCTATTCCATCAACGATACGGTGGTCGTCTTCGACCGGCTTCGCGAGAACCTGATCAAGTACAAGACCATGCCGCTGCGCGACGTCATGAACCTGTCGGTGAACGAGACGCTGAGCCGGACGGTCCTGACCTCCGGCACGACGCTGATCGCGCTGATCGCGCTTCTGGTCTTCGGCGGCGACGTGATCCGGGGCTTTGTCTTTGCGATGACCTGGGGCGTGGTCGTGGGCACCTATTCCTCGGTCTACGTCGCCAAGAACGTCGTTCTGATGCTGGGCGTCAAGCGCGACTGGGGCAAGAAGCCAGAGGGCGGGCCGGGCGGCACGACCTTCGCCGACAGCAACAGCTGACCCGCGCATGAGCCAGGCGCTGGCGCAGGCGCTTCAGGTCGAGGGCCTCTGGCGGCTCTTGCTGGCGGCGGCCGTCGGCGGGCTGGTGCGGGGCTTTTCGGGCTTTGGCGGCGCGCTCATCTACATGCCGGCGGCCGCGACCGTGCTGACGCCGGTCTGGGCGCTGATCACGCTGACGCTGATGGATATCGCGGGGCCGGTGCCGAACCTGCGGGGCGCCTGGGCGGCGGCGCGGCGGCGAGAGGTCGCGATCCTTCTGGTCGGGGCCGCGCTTGCCCTGCCGCTGGGGCTTTGGCTCCTGTCGCGCCTGCCGCAGGACCCGTTCCGCTGGGGGCTTTCGGGCCTTGTCTTCGGGCTCTTGGCCCTGATGGCGGCAGGGTGGCGCTATCGCCACGCGCTGAGCGACCGCCTGGTGGCGGGGATCGGCGCGCTTGGCGGGCTTCTGGGGGGGCTGACCGGGGTGGCCGGACCGCCGGTTATCCTGTTCTACATGGCCGCAGGCCATTCCCCGGCGGTGATGCGCGCGAACCTGATCCTGTACTTCTTCGCCATCGACTGCACGGTGCTGGCGCTTATGGGCGGGGGCGGATTGCTTGCCACGCCGCCGCTTGCCATCGCGCTTCTGACCGCGCCGGTCTATATGCTGGCCAATGTGCTTGGCGCACGGGCATTCCGGCCCGAGCGTGCCGGGGCCTACCGCTGGATCGCCTATGGGGTGATCGCCGCCTCTGCCGTTCTGGGCATGCCGGTCTGGGGCTAGGCGTTTCCGTTCGCCTTGCGAACGCCGCGCGATTGGCGCACCTGCTCACCCAGCGCGGTGGAGTAGGCGGCAAGCGCCGAAAGGGCCGCATCGGCGGCAGAGGCGTCACCCGCCTCGATCGCGTCGGCGATGGCGCTGTGGAGCGCGACGATGCGCTCGCGCGAGCGCGCGGTGAAGGTGATCATGTTCATCAGGGGCTGCATTGCCTCGACCGCGCCCGCAAGCTGGTAGGACAGCACCGGATTGGCCGCGGCGTCCACCAGGGCGCGGTGGAACGCAACGTCGGAGGCGCAGAACGCCTCGTCCGACAGGCCCGGTTCCGCCTGCCGGGCGATCTCGGCCCGCATCGCGGCCAGATGATCCGGCGTGCGGCGCGCGGCGGCGAAGGGCACGCAGGCGCGTTCCAGCGCATAGCGCGCCTCGCAGGCGGTTTCGAAATCCACCGCGTTCATCGAGAGCAAGAGCGTCGAGGTCGTGATCAGCTGTGCCGCGGCCGTGTCATAGGACAGCCGGTTCACGAAGGCGCCGCCCGTGGCACCACGCTGGGTGCGGATCAGGCTTTGCGCCGCCAGACGTTTCAGCGCCTCCCGCACGGTCGGACGCGAGACGCCGAACTGCTCGGCCAGGTCCTGTTCGGAGGGCAGGCGCTGATCCACGCTCAGCCGTCCCTCAACGATGGCATCGCGCAACACCGCCGCGATGCGGACCGGAAGCTCTCCCTCGTCGCTGACTGTCAGTTTCTTCATCGCGCCTCAATTGTCAGACATTAATTGTTTGACATTTCTCCCATTGATGTTGAATTTAGGTGGGACGCCGCGCCGCGTCCATAGTTTTCATGGGCGGGCGCTGCGACGAAAAGACCGTAAACACCTCGGAAACCAATACTTAGCATCGGATCGGACATGGCCACCGTATTTCCTTCGCGCCGGGTCAGGCGCACCCCCTTCTCTGCTGGCGTCGAGGCGGCGGGGATGACCGTCTGCACCATCTACAACCGCATGATCCTGCCGTCCGTCTTCGCCAGCCAGGAAGAGGATTACCGCCACCTCAAGACCCATGTGCAGGTCTGGGACGTGGCCTGCGAACGCCAGGTGGCGGTGCAGGGCCCGGACGCGCGGCGGCTTCTGGACCTGATCAGCCCGCGTGACATCGACCGCATGGCCGCCGACCAGTGCTACTACATGCCCGCCATCGACCGCGAAGGCGGCATGCTGAACGATCCCGTTCTGGTGAAGCTGGCCGACGATCACTTCTGGATTTCGCTCGCCGACAGCGACTATCTGCAATACGTCCTGGGGATCTCTGACGGGCTCGGCATGGACGTCCGCGTGTGGGAGCCCGATGTCAGCCCGCTCGCCGTTCAGGGGCCGAAGTCCGACGACCTGATGGCGCGGGTCTTCGGGGAAGAGGTCCGCGCGATCCGCTTCTTCCGCTACAAGCGCCTGGCCTTCCAGGGTCAGTCCTTCGTCGTCGCGCGCTCCGGCTATTCCAAGCAGGGCGGGTTCGAGATCTATGTGGAGGGCAGCGAGCACGGCATGCCGCTCTGGAACGCGCTTATGGCGGCGGGGGAGGATCTGAACGTCCGCGCCGGTTGCCCCTCGACCATGGAACGGGTCGAGGGCGGATTGCTCAGCTACGGTAACGACATGCGGCGCGAGAACACGCCCTACGAATGCGGGCTTGGGAAATACGTTAACTCTCCGCGTGACTATATCGGCAAGGCGGGCCTTCTGGCGCGGGCCGAGCCCGAGCGCCAGATCCGTGCGATCGAAATCTTCGGAGAGATCCCGCCGATCACGGCGCCCTGGCCGCTTTACGCGGACGGCCGCAGGGTGGGACAGGTCACCACCGCGTCGTGGTCGCCCGATTTCCGCACCAATGTGTCGATCGGCATGGTAGACCGGTCGCATTGGGACGCGGGCCAGAAGCTGGAGATCGAGACCCCCGAGGGCATGCGCGCGGCTGAGGTCAAGGCCGGGTTCTGGATCTGAACGCCCGTCACAGGGCGGAAAAGCGATGGCGGGACAGACCCGCGGGAAGGAGCCGAGATGATCAAGGCGCTTGTCGTTCGCAAGGAAGGCGAGGCGAAACCTGTGGCCGCGGTCGAGGAGATCTCCCTCGACCAGTTGCCGGAGGCGGAGGTCACGGTGGCGGTGGACTACTCCACCGTCAACTACAAGGACGGGCTTTGCATCGGGCCGGGCGGGGGGCTGGTGCGCAACTACCCCCATATTCCCGGCATCGACTTCGCCGGCACGGTCGAGTCGTCGGCCGATCCCCGCTACAAGCCCGGCGACAAGGTGGTTCTGACCGGCTGGCGCGTGGGTGAGGCGCATTGGGGCGGCTATGCGCAAAAGGCGCGGGTGCGCGCAGACTGGCTGGTCCCGCTGCCCGAGGGGCTGAGCACCCGTCAGGCCATGGCGGTGGGTACTGCTGGGCTGACCGCGATGCTCGCGGTGATGGCGCTTGAGGATCACGGGCTGGCCCCCGGCCACGGGCCGGTCTTGGTCACCGGGGCCGCCGGCGGGGTCGGCTCGGTCGCGACCGCGATCCTTGCGAGGCTCGGGCACGAGGTTGCCGCTGTCACCGGACGGCCCGATACGGCGGAGTATCTGACCAGCCTTGGCGCCACCCGGATCGTCGCGCGGGAGGAGCTGACCGAGGTCACGAAGCGTCCCCTGGAAAGCGAGACCTGGGCGGGCTGTGTCGACGCGGTCGCGGGTCCGATGCTGGGCCGCGTGCTCAAGCAGATGAAATACGGCACCTCCGTTGCCGCCGTGGGGCTTGCGGGCGGCGCCGCGATCGACGGGGCGCTAATCACCCCCTTCATCCTGCGTGGCGTCAACCTTCTGGGCATCGACAGCGTGTTGCAGCCCTATGCCAACCGCCTCCGCGCCTGGGAGCGAATCGCCAAGGACCTGCCGATGGACAAGCTGGAAGCGATGGTCCAGCCCGCGACGCTCTCCGATCTGCCGGGGCTTGGCCGGGATATCCTGAAGGGCCAGGTGCGGGGCAGGGTGGTCGTGGACGTGAACGCCTGAGGGCAGCCGCGCGGGTTCAGATGGACTCGCCGCCGTCGATGACGAGCGCGTGACCCGTCATGAAGGATGATGCGTCGGAGGCCAGGAACACGATGGCCTCCGCGATTTCACGAACCTCGCCCCAGCGCCCCATGGGGATCGCGGTGGCAACGTAGCGCTCCAGCGCCTGCCGCCCGCCCATCTGAACCTCGAACCCGGCGTTGAAGGGCGTGTCCACGAAACCGGGGCAGAGCGCGTTGATGCGGATGTTGAAGCGGGCGTAATCGGCCGCCATCTGCCGCGTCATGGCGACGGCGGCGTGTTTCGTCGTGGCGTAGGCGATCATCTCCCGGTCGAACTGCACGCCGGAGTTCGAGGCGGTGATGATGATGCTGCCGCCGCCCTGCCGCCGCATCCGGTCCACCGCCGCGCGCGCCGCGACGAAATGCGACCGCACGTTCAGCGCCCAGGACAGGTCCATGTCGCGGGCGGTCACCTCCTCCAGCGTGCCCTGGATCTGCACCCCCGCGTGGGAGTGCAGGATATCGAGACGGCCGTGATCGTCGCCCACCGCCGCGACGGCCGCCGCGACCGCCGCGTCATCGGTCACGTCCAGCGTCTGCGATGCGGCGCTGCCGCCAGCCTCGCGGATTGCCGTGGCGGTGTCCGCCGCCCGTGTGCCGTCGCGGTCGGTGACGTGGACATGCGCCCCCGCTTGTGCCAGCGCCAACGCGCCCGCGCGCCCGATGCCGGACCCCGCGCCTGTGAGGAACGCGACGCGCCGGGCCAGCGGGCGGAGGTCGGGGGAGGTCTTGGCAAGCCCGTTCATCCGCGCCTCCGCCCCGTGCGCAGAAGCACCTGCGCGGCAATCAGCAGCAGCAGAGAGGCCGCCAGTACCATCGTGCCGATGGCGTTGATTTCTGGCGTCACGCCCCGGCGGATCGAGGAGAAGACATAGATTGGCAGCGTCGTTTCAGACCCTGCGACGAAGAAGGCGATGATGAAATCGTCGAAGCTGAAGGTGAAGCTGAGGAGAAACCCCGCGAGGATTGCCGGGAAAATGAGCGGCAGCGTCACTTGCCGGAAGGTGCCCATTGGCGTGGCGTAAAGGTCCGATGACGCCTCGGCCAGCGCCCGGTCCATGCCGGCAAGGCGCGCGCGGATGATGATGATCACCAGCGCCATGGTAAAGAGCGTGTGCGCCGCGATCAGCGATCCGTAGCCCATCGACAGTTGCGGCGGGGGACCGCCCGGCCATATCGCCGCGAGCACCGGGTTCAACTGGTCGAAGAGCGTGACAAGCCCGATCAGCGTCGCGATGCCGATGACGATGCCGGGGATCATCACCGCGACATAGATCAGAAGGTCGAAGGCGGTGCGCAGCGGCCCCTTGGTCCCTTGCAGCGCGACTGCCGCCATCGTGCCGAAGACACTGGCGCAAGTGGCGGAGACCAGCGCCACGATCAGGCTCGTCTGAAGCGCCTCCATCACGAAGGGATTGGAAAGCGCCTTGCCGTACCACTGCGTCGAAAAGCCCTGAAACTGGCTCGCGTGGCGCCCGGCGTTGAAGCTGAAAAGCGCGATCACCCCGATCGGGATGTAAAGGAAGAGGTAGACGAAGGCGGCGTAGATCCTCATCGGCCCCTCACATCAGCGCCACGTCTTCGCGCTGCGCACCGAGCCTGCGGATGAGCCGCATGTAGGCCGTGACGGAGACCAGCATCAGGATCACCAGCGTTGCCGCGACCGCCGAACCGTAGGCCCAGTTGCGCGATTGCAGGAACAGGTCGACCAGCGCGTTGCCGACGAAGAACACCTTGCCACCGCCCAGGATCGCCGGGATCAGGAATTCACCCATCAGCAGGATGAAGACCAGCAGGCAGCCCGTGGCGATGCCCGGCAGCGACATCGGCAGCGTGACCTGAAGGAAGGTCCGCCAGGGTGAGGCGCCAAGGTCCGAGGATGCCTCCAGCAGCCGCTTGTCCAGCCGGTCGAGGTTCACGAAGATCGGGAAGACCATCAGCGGCAGGTAGCCGTAGACGATGCCGATCAGCACGGCGAAGGGCGTGTTGATCAACCGCACATCCTCGATCCCGATGGCAGCAAGCAGCGCCGGGATGCCGCGCCCGCCCAGGAGGAAGATCCAGGCGTAGCTGCGGATCAGGATCGAGGTCCAGAAGGGCACGATCACGAGGACCAGAAGCGCCGTCTTCCAGCGCGGGTCGGCGCGGACCGCCAGGTAATAGGCCAGAGGATAGGCGATCAGGAGCGAGGCGAGCGTGCCCGCCGGCGCGAGGATCAGCGTGTTCTTGAACGCCGCCCATCGCGCCGGCAGGTTCGCGTATTGCTCCAGCGTGAAGGCGGGGACATAGCCGCCGGCTGCCCCGCGCTCTCCGAAGCTGAAGATCAGGACGACGGTCAGCGGGATGACCAGCATGACCAGGAACCACGCCCCTGCGGGCGCGAGGAGAAGAAAGTTCCTGCTGCGCTGTGTCATCCCGCCGTTCCGTCGCTCAGGCCGATTTGAAGCGGGCCAGAAGCTCCGCCCGGTTGGGATCGGTCAGGGTCGCGGCCGCGCCGAACTCAAGCGCGTCCAGAAGCTCGGCCGCGGGGTAGAGGATCGGGTCGTTCAGGACCTCGGCCGGCAGAAGCGCGTTCACGCGGCTGTCGGCGACCGGGTAGCCGTGGAACAGCGCCTCTTTCGCGTTGACTTCGGGCGTCAGCATGAAGTCGATCAGCGCATAGGCCGCGTCGAGATGCGGGGCGCCCTTCGGGATGGCGTAGAAGTCGCTCCAAAGCTCGCCGCCTTCCTTGCCCAGCACGTAGACGATCTCTGGCATGTCGCGGTTCATCTGTTTCCCGTCGCCGGTCCAGCACATCGTCATCCAGGCGTCGCCCGAACGCATCGAGGGCTGGTAGTCCGAGTTGATCGCGAACAGGTGCGGCTTGGCGTCCAGCAGCAGTTTCTCGGCGTCCGCAAGTTCCTTCGGATCGACAGAATTGAAGGAGTAGCCGAAGTACTTCAGCGCGTTGCCGATGGTGGTGAGCTGATAATCATGCACCATGGTCCGGCCCGAGAAGCTGTCCATGGTCATGTCCCAGAATTCCTTCCAGGTGGTCGGCGTCACGTTGTCGTTCTTGCTGATGTTGATGGCATATCCGGTCGTGCCCCAGTTCTTCGACACGGCGTAAAGCGTGCCGTCGACGTTGCCGGGGCCCGCAAAGCGCGCGTCAAAGGCGGCAGGGTCGTAGTTCGCCATGCGCGCCGCATCCAAGGGCTCGATCAGGCCTTCGCCGACATAGGTCGTGATCGTGTAGTTCGTCGGCACGAACACGTCCCAGCCAGAGCCGCCGGCCTGAAGCTTGGCCAGCATCTCCTCGTTGGAGCCGAAGACGTTCACGTCAACGGCCGCGCCGGTGGCGGCGGTGAAGGCTTCGAAGTTCGCCGGATCGTGGTAGTTGGGCCAGGTCGCCAGCACCACGCGGTCGCCAATGTCGCCCGCAGCAAAGGCAGGGCGGGGGCGAAGCCCCGGTACGGCGGCGGCCAGGACGGCGGTGGCTGTCCCAAGCCCCGTGACGCCCAGGAAGTGGCGCCGCGTCACGGAGCCGCGCCTGTAGCGATAAAGCTCCTCCATGAACTTCCGCTTCGAGATGTAGTCGGTGTCGTTGGTCATGGTTTTCCCCGTCGGTTGGCTTTTGTGGTGCCTAGTCTTGTGTCAGGACAAGCGCGCTTTCGGCCTCCCAGAAGGCCACGAGCCGCTCGCCGGCGTTGAACGGTCCGTCGCTCAGTTCCGCCTGCCTTGGCGTCAGCACCATGAATTCGCCAAGGCCGTCATGCTTCACCAGGTATTCGGTGTGTTCGCCCAGAAAGATCCGGCTCAGGACGGTGACATCCCATCCGGCCTTGTCCCCGTCGGCCGCAGTGCGGGCCAACCGGACCTGTTCGGGCCGGACGCTGAGCGTGACCGCCTGGCCCGCCGTCACCGGGGCAAGCGCGCGGCCCGAAAGCATGATGCCACCCGCGACGCGGACCTGCGTTTCCGTGTCCGAGACCGCCGCCGCCACGCCGTCGAAGAAGTTGGAGCTTCCGACGAAGCCCGCGACATAGCGGTTGCGCGGGCGGTCATAAAGGTCGCGCGGGCTGCCGGTCTGGACGATACGGCCGTCGCGCATGATGCAGATCCGGTCGCTCATCGACAGCGCTTCTTCCTGGTCGTGGGTAACGAGGACGAAGGTGATGCCAAGCCGGCGCTGGATGTTCTGCAGCTCGATCTGCATTTCCTTGCGCAGCTTGCGGTCGAGCGCCGCCATCGGCTCGTCCAGCAGCAGGAGCTTCGGTTCGTTGACGATGGCGCGGGCCAGCGCCACGCGCTGTTGCTGGCCGCCGGAGAGTTCCCAGATGCGGCGCCCTCCGAACCCCTCGAGCCGGACGATTTCCAGCGCATTTGTCACCTTGCGCTCGATTTCTTCGCGCGGCGGGCGCGGACGGCGCTGGCGCAGCCCGTAGCCGATGTTCTGGGCGACCGTCAGGTGGGGGAAAAGCGCATAGTGCTGAAAGACCATGTTGACCGGGCGCCGGTAGGGTTCGAGGTCGTTCACGACCTCCCCATCCAGAAGCACATCGCCGGAGCTCGGGGCCTCGAACCCCGCCAGCATGCGCAGCGCCGTCGTCTTGCCGCAGCCCGAGGGGCCGAGGAAGGACAGGAACTCCCCCGCCTCGATCGACAGGTTCAGACCGTCGGCCGCCAGAACCTCTCCAAAGCGCTTGGAGACGTTGCGAAGTTCCGCGATCGGCCCCGCCGCGGGCTTCGCGGCTTGCAGTCCGGATGGCGGTGCGTATGCCGCTTCGTTCATTATTTGATTTCTTTTCGCAATTGGGTACATACCCCCATATTCGGGAAAACTGTAAGAAAGATGCGATTTATTGTATATATCCCGAATTAGGTAGAGAAGCGCTTTGGCGCAGGGGGGAGGAGCGGTGAAGGACTGGCTTGAACCGACCGGCGCGGTGATTGCCGCCATCGGGCAGGCGGAGTTTCCGGGCCGCCTTTCGCAGGCGCTTCGCGGCATAGCGCCCTTCGATTACACGGTCATCTTCGGCTATCGCGGGGCCTCTCGGCCGCTTGATCTTTTTGACGATTTTCCAAAGGGAAAGCGCCGGATCTTCGTGGAGGATTATCAGGAGGGGCCCTACCTTCTGGACCCGTTCTACCTGGCCTGCACCCAGCCGGTTTCCGAAGGCTTCTACCGGATGCGAGACCTCGCGCCGGACCGCTTCTACCAGGGCGAGTATTTTCGCAATTACTATGTGCAGACCGGCCTTGCGGAAGAGGCGGGCTACTTCGTCGATGTTCCTGGCGGGGCGGTTGTGGTGGTCTCGCTGATGCGCGCGAAGAAGGCTTTCTCCGCCAAGGAGATTCGCGACTTCCGCCAATATTGGCCGGTCCTGAGCGCCGCCTGCCGGCAGCATTGGTCGGACATTGAGCCCTCGGACGGAAAGCCGGAGGCCGCGCCGGGACCAAGGATGCAGGACAGCGTCGAAATGGCCTTCCTGAACTTCGGCGAGGGGACGCTGACCCCGCGCGAGCGCGCCGTGGCGGAATACACGCTCAAGGGTCATTCGGCTGACGCGGTGGGGCGCATCCTTGGCATTTCCCCCGGCACGGTGCGCATCCATCGGCGCAACATCTACGCCAAGCTGCGCATCCGTTCCCAAGGGGAACTCTTCTCACGTTTCATCGAGACCCTCTCGGCTGAGGGGGAGCGCGGCTGAGGGGCATGGCGGCTGAAGCCGCCGCTTAGCCCCCAGGGGTCTTGTGGTAAAGCGCGCCGTAGGCGCTTGGCCGGAAGCTCCCCACTGCCGCGTCCTTGTAGTTCGCGCGTTCCAGCCAGGCGGGGTTGATCTCGACGCCCCAGCCGGGGGCGTCCGGGACGGTGACGGCGCCGTCCGTGACCGCGAAGGGCGCACCCAGGAACAGGTCGCGCTGCCAAGGATAGTAGTCGTCGCCCTCGATCGACAGTTCCAGATACTTGCCCGCGTTCGGCAGCGCGGCCAGCAGGTGCATCGTGCAGACGGTCACCAGCGACAGGTTCGCCGCGTGCGGTGTGCAGGGCAAGCCCGCCGCCCCGGCCATCCGTGCGACTTCAAGCGTGCGGGTGAGCCCGCCCATATACATGACATCGGGCTGGACGATATCGACCGCGCGCATCGCGATCATGCGGGACCAGGTGCCCATGTCCCAGTCCTGCTCGCCGCCTGTCACGTCAATCGCGACGGCTTCGGTCACGGCACGGGTGGCCTCAAGGTCCCAGTAAGGCACCGGCTCCTCATAATGTCCGATGCCGTGGTCGGCGAGCATCCGCCCTACCTCGATCGCGCGGGGGACCGAAAAGCCGGAGTTCGCATCGACGAGCTTGTCGATCCCGTCCCCCAATGCGCGGGCGAGGGTGGGGATGATCTCCTCCGTCCGGCCGGGCCATTCGTCCACGTCGGCGCCGCATTCCGCGCCGATGCGCCACTTGGCGGCGGTGAATCCCTGCTCGGCGCAAAGGCGGGTCAGGCGTTCGGCTTCGTCCCGGGGCGTGATGTCGCGCTTCATCGAACTGGCATAGGCGCGCACGCGGCCCGGTCCGCCGCCGATCAGGCTGGCGACCGGCTTGCCGGCCCGGCGCCCCGCCATGTCCCAAAGCGCGGTGTCGAGGCCCGCCAGCGCGCGGCAGCGGTAGCTTCCGGGATATTTGTGCTCCCGCCGTTCGATCAGCGCGACGAGGCCCGCGATGTCGTCGCAGGCCGCGCCCAGGGCCCAGGGCACCACCTGCCGGTGCAGGACCTGCGCCGTGATATCGGCGTTGTAGGTGGAGGTCTGGCCCCAGCCAATGGCCCCGTCCTCGGCCGTGACGCGGACGAAGCAGACAAATTCGTCGTGGAAGGTCTCGATCCGGGCGATGCGCGTCATGACTGTGGCCCCTGCGCTATTGAGGCTTCAACCGATAGCGGGCGCGCGGGCTTGCGGCAATGGTCTGGCCGCATGAGAGGGGGCTGGAAAACCGGGCCACGCTGCGCCATGAGGGCAGGGCGCCGGTTCGCCGAGGCGCCCGAGATCCCCTGCAAGCGAAAGGCCCCCCATGCCCGTCATCCGCATCGAAATGTACGAAGGCCGCACGGTCGAACAGAAACGCGCCTGTGCGGCTGCCGTGACCCAGGCCCTGATTGAGACCTGTGGCGGCAATCCGCAGGCCGTCCACGTCATTTTTCAGGATGTCGCCAAGCACGACTGGGCGACGGGCGGACGCCTGGCGATCGACCCGAAACCGGAGTGAAGGCGCGCGCGCCCCAGCCGCTTCGCGTGGCCTAATGACAAGGGCGCCGGAGGAATGCTCCGGCGCCCTTTTCGTCATTGCGGTCTGCGCGCAGGGCTCAGCCCAGCGAGGCGATCACTGCGTTGAACGTGGCCGAGGGCCGCATCACGCCCGCCACCTTCGCCGGATCGGCGTGGTAGTAGCCGCCCAGGTCCGCAGGCTTGCCCCGGCCAGCCGATAGTTCGGCGACGATGGCCGCCTCTCCCTCTGCCAGCGCCTTGGCGACCGGCGCGAAGCGCGCGGCAAGGCCCGCGTCGGCGCTTTGGGCAGCGAGTGCCTCGGCCCAGTAGCGGGCGAACCAGTAGTGGCTGTCGCGGTTGTCCGGCTGACCGACCTTGCGGCCGGGCGAGCGGTCATGGTCGAGGATGCCCTGGGTCGCCGCGTCCACCGCGTCGCCCAGAACCTTTGCGGCGGAATTTTCCTTCGCCTCCGCCAGGAAGCGGAAGCTTTCGCCGAGCGCGCAGAACTCTCCCAGCGAGTCCCAGCGCAGGTGGTTTTCCTCGACCAGCTGCTGGACATGCTTGGGGGCGGAGCCGCCGGCGCCGGTTTCGAACAGGCCCCCGCCCTGCATCAGCTTGACGATCGACAGCATCTTGGCCGAGGTCGCAAGCTCCAGGATCGGGAACAGGTCGGTCAGGTAGTCGCGCAGCACGTTGCCGGTGATGGCGATGGTGTTGTCGCCCTTGGTGATGGTTTCCAGGGTGGCGACGGTCGCCTCGCGCGGGGCCATGATCTCGAACTTGTCGGCCACGCCTTTCGCTTCGAGGATCGGCTTGACCATCTTGATCAGTTCGGCGTCGTGGGCGCGGTTCGCGTCCAGCCAGAAGATCGCGCGGTAGCCGGTCAGGCGCTGGCGGTCGATGGCCAGGTTCACCCAGTCCTCGATCGGCGCCTTGCGGGCCGAGGCGGAGCGCCAGATGTCGCCCTTTTCGACCTTCTGCGAATGCAGGACGGTCCCATCGTCGAGGATCATCTTGACGGTGCCGTCCGCCGGGATCTCGAAGGTGGTCGGGTGGCTGCCGTATTCCTCGGCCTTCTGCGCCATCAGGCCGATGTTCTGCACCGTTCCGGCGGTCGCCGGGTTCAGCTTGCCGTTGGCCTTGAAGAACTCGACCGCCGCGTCATAGACCGGCGCGTAGGAATTGTCGGGGATCACGCAGACGCAATCGTGCTCCTTGCCGTCCGGGCCCCAGCCCTTGCCGCCGGCGCGGATCAGCGCGGGCATCGAGGCGTCGATGATCACGTCCGAGGGCACATGCAGGTTGGTGATCCCCTTGTCGGAGTTCACCATGTACATCGGCGGGCGCTGCGCCGTGACCGCGTCGATGGCCGCCATGATCTCCGCATCGTCCTTGACGCGCGCCAGAAGGTCACCGAGGCCCGAGTTCGGGTTGACGCCGAGCGCGGTCATCCTGTCCCCGAACTTTTCGAACACCGGGGCGAGCCAGGCCTTGACCGCATGGCCGAAGATGATCGGGTCGGAGACCTTCATCATCGTCGCCTTCATGTGGAGCGAGAACAGCACGCCCTCGGCCTTGGTCTTCTCGATTTCTGCCGCAAGGAAGGCGTCAAGCGCCTTGGCGGACATGAAGGTCGCATCGACCACGGTGCCCGCAGGGTATTTCACGCCCTCTTTCAGCACCGTCTCGCCAGCCGCCGATTCCAGCACGATCTTCGCCGTGGCGGCGGCGCCGAGTGTCGCGGAGGCCTCGTTCGAGAAGAAATCGTCGCCCGACATCGCGGCCACGCGGGTCTTGCTGTCCTTGGACCAGTCGCCCATCCGGTGCGGGTTGGCCTTGGCGTAGTTCTTGACCGCGACCGCGGCGCGGCGGTCGGAGTTGCCTTCGCGAAGGACCGGGTTCACGGCGGAACCCTTGATCGCGTCGTAACGCGCGCGGGCGTCCTTTTCGGCCTCCGAGGCGGGGTCCTCCGGGTAGTCGGGTAGGTCGTAGCCTTGCGACTGCAATTCCTTGATCGCGGCGACGAGCTGGGGAACCGAGGCCGAGATGTTCGGCAGCTTGATCACGTTGGCCTCGGGCTGCTTGACCAGATCGCCGAGGATGGCCAGGTCGTCGGACTGGCGCTGCGCCGCGCTCAGCCGTTCGGGAAAGGCCGCGATGATGCGCCCGGCAAGCGAGATGTCGCGCGTGCCGACCGAAATGCCGGCCGTGCCGGCAAAGGCCTGAATGACCGGCAGAAGCGACGCGGAGGCCAGTTCGGGGGCTTCGTCGACTTTCGTGTAGATGATGTCAGGGGTCGAGCTTTCAGCCGTCATTTCGCATCGTCCTCGCAAATGTTCTAGAATCGTTCCGGTTGGTACACAATGGTATACACTGGTTCTTCACCAAAAGCCAATGCGGCGCTTTGGCAAGGCGCCGTTTCGATCACTTGGCCTTCGCGCACCGTGGAATCAGGCCGTTCCTGGGGCGCCAGCCTGCGCCGCGGCGCTTGGTGCAAACTATGTCCGACAGGGGGTTCGGGCAACGCCAACCTGCGGGGCCGACCTTGGATCGGCGCACCACGGACGGCGTCGGGGTTTCAGGTGGAAGGTGAGAAGATGAAGTCGTGCTGGCCAAGTTTATGCGCCTGCCGGTAGCCGTGCTTCGCGAAGATCGCGGCGCCGGAGTCATATTCGTTCCTGAACACGCGCAATTCGATCCAGATATGCGGACGCGCTTCGCTCAGCATGCGCTTTGCCCCCGAAAGCACCTCCACATGCATGCCTTCCACGTCGATCTTCACGAAGTCGACCTTGCCCCCGGTTTCTTCCGCGAGGATCGAATCGAGCGTTCGCATCGGGATGCGACCACCTTCCTCTTCACGGAAGGAGGTCCCGCCAAGATTTGCGCGGATGAAGCCCGCGACATTGCCGTGCCCCTCGGCGCTGCCAAGCAGGCAGTTGACGACCGTGGCCGCATCGATGCCGTTCAGCGCCAGGTTCTTTCTGAGGATGTTGAGCGCCTGTTGCTGCGGTTCGATCGCCACCAGCCGGGAGGGCTGGAAGGTCTTGGCGAAATAGACGCTGTGGTTGCCGATATTGGCACCCACGTCGCAGATGACCGCGCCCGGCTTCACAAGGCCCGTCGCGCGCAGCAGTTCAAGCTGCCGCGTTTCGTAGAACCCCCCGGCCTTGATGATGTTGCGCTGGATGTAATCCCGCTCGGCGAAGGGAAGGTTCAGGTGGATCATCTCGTCTTCATGCGGGAAGCTGAAAATCCGATCCTGGCCCAGCAGAGCGATGCGCTGAAGGTGTATGAGCTCGTCCAGCCGGTCCGCGACGGCCTTGTTGATCGCCCAAAGATCGTCCAGCGTCTTTGGTGCATCCTTTGGGTTTCGTTCGCTCACATTGCTCTCCATCAAGACCCGGGCTGGCGGGTTTCTCATGCGCCAAGGATTGTGTCCCGCACCGAACAGGCGGGGTTCGGTCGGGTGGAACCGAAACCCTGAGTGCCCCGCATAGCCAAGGATGGCAAGGGCCTGTGCCGCAGCGCGCTCAGCCAGGGTGCGGAACCTCTCGCGCATGGGGCAGGAACGCCTTGACCGTTTCGAGGCGTGCGCGGGCGCCGGTGACGCCCAGCAAGTCGCTTTCGACCCGCATCAATCGCTTGTCGAGCGGTTCGGACAACGCGCGCGCATCGTGGGCTCCCACGACGCCACCGCCGATAACGATGACCCTCTAGTGCGACCTCATTTCCGCGCCCCCATCCGGAAGATCCCCGATGCCGGGCCGTGATCGCTGTTCGACGGGTAAGTGGGCATATGTGTCTTTTTGTGTCGCCAAGATGATTTGAGCGTAGAGCAACCCTTTCCGGGCCTGCCGTTCGTCCCCCTCGGTTCCAATTGGACATTGATGTCGATGACGGCTCTCGAAGCAGCGGTCGTCGCGAAACCTGAGGCGGGTCCGCGAAGCGGCGATTCCCGCCCGAGGCCCATGTCGCATTTCGGCGCGAACGCTTCGCTGGATTGACTGCCGACCGACGGGTGTTGGCCCCACTTTCAGCCGCGTTTTCCAGTCGGAGTGCGAAATGATGATCGAAGAAGCGACACGGCCATCCCGGTCCGGTGGGCGCGGGGCGCGGCGGGCGATGCGGGCGGCGCCGGATTTCGAGATGTTGCCGGCGCTGAAGCGCGGCATTCCCGAGTGCGAGGTCATGGACCCCGCCCGTGTCGAACAGATCGACGAGGCCTCGATGGCGATCCTCGAAGACGTCGGCGTCATCTTCCGCGACGATATCGCGCTGGAGGACTGGCGCCGCGCCGGCGCGGACGTGCGGGGCGAGCGGGTCCACCTGGACCGCGGGCTGGTGCGCGAACTGATTGCCTCGATCCCCTCGGGCTGGACCTACCGGGCGCGCAACGCAGGCCGCAGCCTGCCCTTCGGCGGCAAGCACTCGATCTTCGTGCCGATGACGGGCGCGCCCTTCCTGCGCGATCTGGACGACGTGCGCCGTTGGCCGACGGTTGCGGACCTGAACATGTTCCACAAGCTCAGCCACATGTCCCCGGCTCTGCACTCGACCGCGCACCACATCGTGGAGCCGATGGACATGAAGGTCAGCCACCGCCACCTTCACATCACCTATTCCTCGATGAAGTATTCCGACAAGACCTTCATGGGCATGACGACCTCCGGCAAGAACGCCGAGGACGTGATGGACATGTGCGAGATCCTGTTCGGCCGTGACGTGATGGAGGAAACGCCCGTCACCACTGGCAACTGCAACGGCAACTCGCCGCTCGTCTGGGACGAGACGATGCTGTCGGCGATGCGCGCCTTCGTGAAGCGGCGCCAGCCGGTCCTGTGCTCGCCCTTCGTGCTGGGTGGCGCCAATACGCCCGCCTCGGTCGCGCCCGCCGTGGCGCAGCTGAACGCGGAGGCGCTGTCGGCGCTGGCCTACACCCAGGTCATCCGCAAGGGCGCCCCGGCGATCTATGGCCATTACCTATCGACCGTCTCGATGAAATCGGGCGCGCCGATGGCGGGGACGCCGGAGATCAGCCTGATGAACTTCATGATCGGCCAGATGGCGCGGTTCTACGGCGTGCCCTGGCGGACCTCGAACCTTCTGGGCGGGGCCAAGACCTTCGACGCGCAGGCGGGTTATGAAAGCGCGATGACGATGAACGCGGTGCTGCACGCGGGCGCCAACTACATCTGGCACTCGGCGGGCTGGAACGAGGCGGGGATGCATTGCTCCGTCGCCAAGTTCGTGGTCGACGCCGAGATGTGCGCGATGGGCTACCGCATGGCGGAAGGACCTCGCTGGGACGACTTCGACCTTGCCATGCAGGCGGTGCGCGACGTCGGCCCCGGCGGGCATTACCTGGGCCACCCCCATACGCTGGAAAACTTCGAGCGCGCCTTCTTCATGCCGAAGCTCTTCGACAACAACTCGATCGAACAGTGGCAGGCAGAGGGGGCGGTCGAGATCACCCAGCGCGCGCTGGACCACGCCAGGAAGCTCCTGCGGGACTACGAGGAGCCGAAGCTCGACGAGGGCATCGACGAGGCGCTGCGCGACTACATCGCAAGGCGCGAACGCGAAATCCCCGCCGAGGACGCGCTGAATACCGAGTTCTAGGGCGGGGGCCCTCATTGCCGCAGCAACGATGGTTCCACAATTGAAACGGGCGCCCCTCGGGCGCCCGATGTCTTTGTCAAAGATCGCCGTCGCGGGGCCTTTGGCCCCGCGCCATCGCGCTCAGTGCGTCCAGGCGCCCTTGCGGTCGGTGGCGAAGTTTTCGCCGTAGCCGCGAACGCGGATGTTCGGGGCGCGCTTGTGGGGGGCGGCGACGGTGACGTCGATCCCGCGCTCACGCGCGTAGGCTTCTGCCGCCTCACGGCTGTCGAAGCGCAGGCGGACCTGGTTCTGGGTGTCCGAAGATCCGGTCCAGCCCATCAGCGGGTCGATCTCACGCGCCTCGGCCTGTGGGAATTCCAGCAGCCAGACCTTGGTCTTGCCGGTACCGGACTGCATGGCATTGCGGGCCGGCTGATAGATACGCGCGCGCATGGGGCACCTCCGAGCTGTCGGCCCCTTATCAAAGATGTTCGCGGGAACCGCAAGGGTTCTCAGACCTCCGAAGACACCTTGAACCGGAACAAAAAGTGATCAACTCTGTCGGATCGCGAAGGGATTCGACCATGCCGCACAACAACACCAACATGCCGATGCATCGCCCCGAGGTGCTGACCCGGCCGAAGCTGGAAGGCGGGCGGCGGTTCGTGATGAAGACCGACTTCGCGCCCGCGGGCGACCAGCCGACGGCGATCGCCGAACTGGCCGCGGGCGTGTTCTCGGGCGAACGCGATCAGGTGCTGCTGGGCGCGACCGGCACCGGCAAGACCTTCACCATGGCTAAGGTGATCGAGGAAACCCAGCGGCCGGCGATCATCCTGGCGCCCAACAAGACGCTGGCCGCCCAGCTTTACGGCGAATTCAAGGGCTTCTTCCCCGACAACGCGGTCGAGTACTTCGTCAGCTACTACGACTACTACCAGCCCGAGGCCTATGTGGCCCGGACCGACACCTATATCGAGAAGGAAAGCCAGATCAACGAACAGATCGACCGGATGCGCCACTCGGCCACCCGGGCGCTTCTGGAGCGGGACGATGTGATCATCGTGGCCTCCGTCTCGTGCATCTACGGCATCGGCTCGGTCGAGACCTATTCGGCGATGACCCAGGACATGGCCGTGGGCGGGCTTTACGACCAGCGCAAGTTCCTGGCCGAACTGGTGGCCCAGCAATACCGCCGCCTGGACGCGGCCTTCCAGCGCGGGGCGTTCCGGGTCAAGGGCGACACGGTGGACCTTTGGCCCGCCCACCTTGAAGACCGCGCCTGGCGCTTTTCCTTCTTCGGGGAGGAGTTGGAGGCGATCACCGAGTTCGATCCCCTGACCGGGACCAAGACCGACAGTTTCGAGAAAATCCGCATCTATGCCAACAGCCACTACGTCACCCCGCGCCCGACGCTGCAGCAAGCCATCATCGGCATCCGCAAGGAGCTTGCGCTGCGGCTGAAGCAACTGACCGATGAGGGCAAGCTTCTGGAGGCGCAGCGGCTGGAGCAGCGCTGCAACTTCGACCTGGAGATGCTGGAGGCGACTGGCGTCTGCAACGGGATCGAGAACTATTCACGCTACCTGACCGGCCGAGCGCCGGGCGAACCGCCCCCTACGCTGTTCGAGTTCATCCCCGACCACGCCATCGTCTTCGCCGACGAAAGCCATGTCTCGGTCCCCCAGATCGGCGGCATGTACCGGGGCGACTACCGGCGCAAGTTTACACTGGCCGAACACGGGTTCCGGCTGCCTTCCTGCATGGACAACCGACCACTGAAGTTCGAGGAATGGGACGCGATGCGCCCACAATCGGTCTTCGTCTCGGCCACCCCCGCCGCGTGGGAGATGGAGCAGGCGGGCGGTGTCTTCACCGAACAGGTCATCCGCCCCACCGGGCTTCTCGACCCCGAGGTGGAGATCCGCCCCGTCGAGACCCAGGTCGACGATCTTCTGGACGAGGTGCGCAAGGTCGCGGCCAAGGGCTACCGCACGCTGGTCACGACGCTGACCAAGCGCATGGCCGAGGACCTGACGGAATACATGCACGAACAGGGCATCCGCGTGCGCTACATGCATTCCGACATCGACACGATCGAACGGATCGAGATCCTGCGCGACCTGCGTCTGGGCGCCTTCGACGTGCTCGTCGGCATCAACCTGCTGCGCGAGGGCCTCGACATCCCCGAATGCGGGCTGGTCGCGATCCTCGACGCGGACAAGGAGGGGTTCCTGCGCTCCGAAACCTCGCTGATCCAGACGATCGGCCGGGCCGCGCGCAACGCCGAAGGCCGGGTCATCATGTATGCCGACCGCGTGACCGGCAGCATGGAGCGCGCCTTGGCCGAAACCAACCGGCGGCGCGAGAAGCAGGTCGCCTACAACCTTGAGCACGGGATCACGCCGGCGACGGTCAAGAAGAACGTCGAGGATATTCTTGCGGGCCTCTACAAGGGCGACACCGACCAGTCGCGCGTCACCGCCAAGGTTGACCGCCCGATGGCGGGGGCGAACCTGGCGGCGCATCTTGACGCGCTGCGGCTCCAGATGCGCAAGGCGGCCGAGAACCTGGAGTTCGAGGAGGCGGCGCGGCTGCGCGACGAGATCAAGCGGCTTGAGGCCGTCGAACTCGCTGTCGCCGACGATCCGCTTGCCCGTCAGTCCGCCGTGGACGAGGCGGTGGAGGCCGCGGTCAAATCCTCCGGCCGTTCGACCGCCGGGCGGGCAGGGCAGAGGGGGGGCAAGCGGAGGCGGGGGTAGGGCGCCAGCCGGCACCGGACCCGCACCAACGGCACCTACCCTGCGCCGCGAACACGCCCCGGATCGACATCTCGCGGCGCCGGGCTGGGCTGCGCCGAGAATCCAGCCCGCCAGATGGCCCTAGTTCTGCCGAACTTTCCTCCGATAACGCGCTTGCTTTGTGTGGGCGCACGGCCTTCGATGGCCGGACGATTGAGCCCCGGATTCGATGCAGGTTGAGAGGATAGATGTTCAGGAAAGTTGTTTTGATCGCGCTATCGGCGATATCCGTGTCAGGTTGCGAAGTCGCCGTCATGGCGGAGGCCGAGAAGAACCAGGGCCAAATGACCAGTATGTTCGAGATCACGTTCCCCGCAACGATGCTTGTGGCCTTCGATGGCGGCACGGAGGAGCTTCTGGACGGCAAGTTGATTGGCCATGCCAACGGAAGCGCCAAGTATGACCTGACCGGACCGGTTTGGGGGCATTGCACGGGTGGGTTCACGAAGGCCGGAATAAGCACGCTCGAATGCGAGAACGGTATGAAGATCACCGTGGATATCGGGCCCCAGAAGCCCAAGATGTCGGGGGTGAACGTCGTTTCCGGGACCGCGCTAGGCGTGGCGTTCGTGTCGGCCTTCGGGTGGGGCAACGACGCAAACGAAGGCGCTGTCCGGGCCGCGGTCAAGAGCCACCCAGCATCGGCGACATAAGGAATACTCAGGCTGTTGGCTGCGGGAAGCGGAGGTGGCAAAAGCCGTTCGGCAGGCGCAAATATGGCCCGCAAGGCGCATGATCTGTCCCGCCATTGAGGCCATCTGCCAATCATGCGGCGTAAGTCATTGATTGGGTGGGGAGTGGTGGGCGACCCTGGAATCGAACCAGGCGTGGGTCTCCCCGGCGGAGTTACAGTCCGCTGCCGCACCTTGCAGCCCGTCGCCCTTGGCCGCATCTTTCGAAGCGGCGCGAGGCGGTGGATAGCGCTCCGCCCGCTGTGCGTCAACCGCAAAATGGGGCCTTCGCGCGCAAAGGCTTGCCAGCCGCCGCAGCCCGTGTCAGAGCGGGTCGAAAGGGGACTGACATGGCCGGACAAAAGACCAAAAAGCCCAAGTGGGTGATCGAAAAAGAACGCTCGCGCCGGGCTTCGGCGGCCGAGACGGTCTGGCTTTTCGGACTTCATGCGGTGCGTGACGCGCTCGGCAACCCGATGCGCGACAAGCTTCGCCTCGTGCTGACGAAGAACGCGGCCGACCGCCTTGGCGCGGCGGTGACGGAATCGGGCCTGACCCCCGAGATCGTGGATGCCCGCAGCTTCGACAGCCATGTGCCGATCGACGCTGAGAGCGTCCATCAGGGCGCGGCACTGGAGGTCCGGCCGCTGGACTGGGGCAAGCTTGCTGATATTTGCGCGCCGGGGCGGGACCAACCCCTCGTCTTGCTGCTCGACCGGGTGACGGACCCGCATAACGTCGGCGCCATCCTGCGTTCGGCCGAGGTTTTCGGCGCGCGCGCCGTGATCGCGCCGCACCGCCATTCCGCCCCCGAGACCGGGGCGCTTGCCAAGACCGCGAGCGGCGCGCTGGAGCGCCAGCCCTATGTCCGCGTCGGCAACCTGGCCGAGGCGATGGAGGCGCTGAAGGCGATGGGCTACGTGCTCCTGGGCCTCGACGGGGAGGCCGAGGGTATGCTGGCCGAAACGCTTGCAGGTCTGGGCGATCGGCCCGTGGGGCTGGTCCTGGGCGCCGAAGGGCCGGGGCTTCGCGACAAGACGCGCGAGACCTGCGACGCGCTGGTGAAGATCCCCTTCGCGGGTGGCTTCGGGTCGCTCAATGTTTCAAACGCCGCGGCGGTCGCGCTTTACGCCGCGCGCACCCGGTAACGGCGGCGCACTGGCCTTCACGCTTTCGGGAGAGCGGTTTTCAACGCGCCTGCGCGATGGCATGTTGACAGGCGGAAAGGCGGGGCCCCATCAGGCCCGGCGAAGAACGGAGAAAGAGATGCGCGCCAGCCGTCGTGCCATTCTGGCGGCAATGATCATGATCCCGGTCGTGGGATCGATCCTGCGGCCCGCCTTGGCGGAGGAGCCTGCCGTCTATGCGCCTGCGGGCGTGGCGCTGGGGGGCTACGATGTCGTTGCCTATTTCACCAAGGGCCAGCCCATGATGGGCTCTGAGGCGTTCGAGATCATGTGGCACGGGGCCATGTGGCGCTTCGTCTCCGCCGAATCGCTGATGGAGTTCGAGATGAACCCGGCGGCCTTCGCACCGCAATACGGCGGCTATTGTGCTTATTCGGTTTCACAAGGCGCGGTCGCCTCGTCCATGCCCAAGGCATTCCTGCTGCGCGACGGCAAGCTCTACCTCGGCCATAACATGGAGGCCCTGGAACTGTTGAGCCAAGATCTGGCGGCGAACATCGCGCGCGCCGACGCGCATTGGCCCGCCGTGATCGGTCGCTGACGATCACATTATGGCGATGGGTCTTTAATAATCCTGCAAAGATGCCAATATATCACTATCGAAGCACGGCTACGGAACTGCCGAGCTTCAGTTCACTGTCCCTCGTTCCGCGACTGGCGCCCGACCCCTTGGATCGGGCGCCTTTTTCTGGCACGGGGTGCCGTATGCCCGATTATTCCGATCGATTCCTGACCCAGACGCTCAAGATGGTGCGCACCATCGCCATGGTGGGCTTTTCGCCCAACCCGGTGCGGCCGTCCTATTTCGTGGCCCGCTACCTTGGTCTGAAGGGCTACCGGGTGATTCCCATCAATCCCGGCCATGCGGGCGAACGGGTGCTGGGCGAGGTGATCCACGCCGACCTCGCCTCGATCCCGAAGGATATCCGGGTGGACATGGTCGACATCTTCCGCCGGCCCGAGGCAGTGCCCGCCATCGTCGAGACGGCGCTGGCGGAACTGCCGCATCTGAAGGTGGTCTGGATGCAGATCGGGGTCGAGAACGCGGAAGCCGCGGCGATGGCGGAAGCGCGCGGGCTGCGCGTGATCCAGAACCGCTGCCCCAAGATCGAGTATCAGCGGCTGTTCGGCGAGCTGCGCATGGGCGGTTTCGCAACAGGGCTCATTTCCGCGAAACTCTGATGCGGCGGGTGTTGGGCGGGCACCGTCCGCGGGGGGATCGACCCCCCTTGGCCGGACGGCCTGGCGGCCGCGCCTCCGGCGGGAGTATTTGGGCCAGACTGAAAGAGCGGAGGGTCAGCCCCGCGACGCCTTTTCGGCGATGCCCGACGTGCCTTCGCGGCGGGCGAGTTCGGCGAGAACGTCGTCAAGGGCGACATCACGCGCGGCGAGCATCACGAGCAGGTGGTAGAGAACGTCGGCCGCCTCGGACGTGAGGCGCGCGCGGTCGCCCTTGACCGCTTCGATGATGGCCTCGATCGCCTCTTCGCCGAATTTCTCGGCGCATTTTTCGGGCCCCTTGGCCAGAAGCTTCGCGGTCCAGGAGCTTTCGGGATCGGCGCCCTTGCGGGCGGTGATTGTGGCGGCGAGGCGTTCAAGCGGCGTCAAGGCGCGGCTCCTCTGCTGGCGACCAACTGGGCGCGGAGCTCACTCAGCGTGTCCTGCTGATCGGTGGGGTCTCGGAAAGCGCGGGAAGGGATGGGGATGTAGTCCATCGCCCCGATCATGATCAGCAGGCCGTCCTTGCCGGGGATGATGTCGATAATCCCGGGCCAGAAGACGGTGCTGCGCGAGGTGGCGGAGGCGAGGGTGATCCCGTCCTCGGAGGTCGTCAGCGCGATTGCTCCGCTTCTGGTCGGCGCATCCGCCACGGCCTGCCAGAGCCGTTCGCGCCTTCGCCTCAGGGCCGCGAGAAGGAAGAGGTAGGCGGCACCGAAGATGACAAAGAACTCGAATCCTCGTGACCGGTAGCCGAGCCTGACCGCCAGGTGGGCCCCAAGGAGACCGATCGCCAGGATGACGACGAAGAGCAATCCCGCATGGCGCAGGCCCCAGGGCATAAGGCGCCGCGTCAGCTGGCCGCAGGTGGCCTGGTGGTCGTAGCCGTCAAGCGTGAAGCTGAAGCTGCGCTCCGGTTGGCTCATTCCAGCCTCATCGGGATGCCGGCGCGGGCCATGTGTTCCTTGGCCTCGCGGATGGTGTAGGTGCCGAAGTGGAAGATGGATGCGGCGAGGACGGCCGAGGCATGGCCCTCGGTCACGCCCTCGGCAAGGTGGTCAAGCGTGCCGACGCCGCCCGAGGCGATCACCGGCAGGTCCACCGCGTCGGCGATGGCGCGGGTGAGCGGGATGTTGAAGCCTGCGCGGGTGCCGTCGCGGTCCATCGAGGTCAGCAGAATCTCGCCCGCGCCCTTGGCCGCGACGGTGCGCGCGAAGGCCACGGCGTCGATGCCGGTTGGGCGGCGCCCGCCGTGGGTGAAGATCTCCCACCGGCCGGGCGCCACCGTCTTGGCGTCGATCGCGACGACGATGCACTGCGACCCGAAGCGGTCGGCGGCCTCGGCCACGACGTCGGGGTTTGCGACGGCGGCGGAGTTGAAGCTGACCTTGTCGGCGCCCGCCAGAAGCAGCGCGCGTACGTCTTCGTGGCTGCGCACGCCGCCGCCCACGGTCAGCGGGATGTAGCATTGTTCCGCCGTGCGGGTCACGAGATCGAACATCGTGCCGCGGTTTTCATGCGTCGCGTGGATGTCGAGAAAGCAGAGCTCGTCTGCGCCGGCCGCGTCATAGGCCTTGGCGGCCTCCACCGGGTCGCCTGCGTCGATCAGGTCGACGAAGTTGACACCCTTGACCACGCGGCCATCGGCCACGTCGAGGCAGGGGATGATGCGGGTCTTGAGCATGGGGGAGGTCCTTTCGGCGCCTTGTCTAAACCGTATCCCGTGGCGCGCCAAGGGTTCCCCCCTCGCCACCGCCGGGAAATCGCGCTATGGCGCCGGGATGGATGCCGCAACCCCACCGTTTGAGATCTTTCTGGCCGCCCTTCCGGGGTTTGAGCCGCTTCTGGCCGAGGAGGCGCGGGCCGTTGGGCTGCCGGGGGTCCAGGAAGTGCCCGGCGGCGTGACGTGCACGGGCGGCTGGCCGGACGTCTGGCGCGCGAACCTTGCGCTTCGGGGCGCAAGCCGGGTGCTGGTACGGATCGGGGGGTTCCGCGCCTTTCACCTGGCGCAGCTCGATAAGCGGGCACGGCGGTTTCCTTGGGGCGATGTCCTGCGCCCCGGTGCGACCGTGCGGGTGGAGGCCACCTGCCGCCGGTCCAAGATCTACCACGCGGGGGCGGCGACCCAGAGGATCGTGCGCGCCCTGGTCGAGACCCTAGGCGCACGCGAGGCCGAGGAGGGGGAGGCGGCGATCCGGCTTCTGGCACGGATCGAGGATGACCTCGTCACCTTCTCGCTCGACACCTCAGGCGAGCCCCTGCACCGGCGCGGGCACAAGGTGGCCGTGAACAAGGCGCCACTGCGTGAGACGATGGCGGCGATGTTCCTGCGCGACTGCGGCTACGACGGGGCGGAGCCGGTTCTGGACCCGATGTGCGGATCGGGCACCTTCGTGATCGAGGCGGCGGAGATCGCGGCAGGCCTGATGCCGGGCCGCAGCCGCGCTTTCGCGTTCGAGGATTTTGCGGGCTTTGACGCGGGGGCCTGGGGGGCGATGAAGGCCGGCGTCAGCCCGCGGGCTCCGGTTCAACGCTTTTACGGTTCGGACCGGGATGCGGGTGCCATCCGGATGTCGCGCGACAATGCCGAAAGGGCAGGGGTGGCGGAGTTCTGCACCTTCGCGTGCCATCCCGTCAGCGATCTGGCCCCGCCCGAGGGGGCCCCGGGTCTGGTCATGGTCAACCCGCCCTATGGCGCGCGGATCGGCGGCAACCGGAACCTGCTGTTCGGGCTATACGCGGCGCTTGGCGGAGTCCTGAAAGAGCGCTTCGGCGGTTGGCGCGTGGGCCTGGTCACCTCGGACGCGGGGCTCGCGAAGGCTACGGGCCTTCCCTTCGCCGCGCCGGGGCCGGAGATCCCGCATGGCGGCATCAAGGTCCGGCTGTGGAAGACCGGGGCGCTGGGTTAACCCAGCGCCGTGATCGCCTGCGCCAGGTCTATCGCCCCGTCATAAAGCGCGCGTCCCGAGATCGCGCCCGCGATGACGCCGGTATCGCGCAGCGCGATCAGATCCTCCAGCGACGACACCCCGCCTGAGGCGATGACCGGGATCGAGACGGCGCGCGCCAGCGCCTCGGTCGCGGCGATGTTCGGGCCCTGCATCGCGCCGTCGCGCATGATGTCGGTGTAGATGATCGCGGCAACACCTGCGTCCTCGAAGCTTTTCGCAAGGTCGGTGACCAGCACGTCGGTCTCCTCGGCCCAGCCCTTGGTCGCCACGCGGCCGCCGCGCGCGTCGATACCAACCGCGACCCGGCCCGGAAAGGCGCGCGCGGCCTCGCGCACCAGCGCGGGGTTCTCGACCGCCACGGTCCCGAGGATCACCCGCGCCAGCCCCTTTTCCAGCCACATGGAGATCGTCGCCATGTCACGGATGCCGCCGCCCAGCTGGCAGGGCACCTTGACGCGCGCCAGGATCGCTTCGACGGCGGCGGCGTTGACGGGCTGGCCCGCGAAGGCGCCGTTCAAGTCAACGAGGTGGACCCACTCGCAGCCCGCGGCCTCGAACTTGGCGGCCTGCGCGGCGGGGTCGTCGCCAAACACGGTGGCCTTGTCCATTTCTCCGTGCAGGAGCCGCACGCACTGGCCGTCCTTCAGATCGATGGCGGGATAAAGGATCATGGGCGGCCTCCGGCTGACGTTTCGGCGCGCTGATGCCACAGGGGGCGCAGGATGGAAAGGGGGAGGGCGCCGGCCCGGCCATCCCCTAGTAGGCAGCGTCCACGATCAGCGCGTGACAGGTGGCGTTGTTCAGGCGGTCATGGACGATCGCCTGGTAAGCGGGGGAGTTGTACCAGCCCTCCGCCGCCTCGCGACTGGGGAATTCGAGAACGGCCATGCGCTCGTGCGACCATGCGCCCTCCAGTGTCGTCCACTTGCCGCCCCGGACGAGGAACCTGCCGCCGAAGGCCTCGATTGTGGGCATGACCTTGGAGCGGTAGGCCTCGAACCCGTCCATGTCGTGAATCGTTTCGAGAAAGATCGCGAGCGCGCGCATCCTGTGCCCTCCTGTCAAGCGGTTCGCGGCCAGAGTGCCCCAAGCGCGCGAGTCGCGCCATGGGGGCTGCGGGGTTCAGCCGAAGACCGACCAGCCCATCCGGCGCGCGAGGGTTTCGACCGCCTCCGTCCCGAGCTTGGAGTTGCCCTGCGCGTTCAGCCCCGGCGACCAGACCGCGATGGAGGCCCGCCCCGGCGCGATCACAAGAATGCCGCCGCCCACGCCGGACTTGCCAGGCAGGCCAACCCGGTAGGCGAAGTCGCCCGATCCGTCGTAATGCCCGCAGGTCAGCATCAGCGCGTTGATCCGGCGGACCCGCCCGGGCGCCACCATGCGCGGCATGCCGGGCGCGCCCATCAGGAAGCGCCCCGCGCGCGCAAGCTGGGTGCAGGTCATCTCGACCGCGCATTGGTGAAAATAGGCCCCCAGCGTCAGTTCCGGCGCGTTCTCGAGGTTTCCGTGGGATCGCATGTAATGCGCCAGCGCGAAGTTGCGGTGGCCGGTCTCGGTTTCGGACCGCGCGACCGCATCGTTGATGTGGATGTCGTCGTCCGAGGCTGCCGCCCGGATGAAGCGCAAAAGCTCGCCCAGGTATTCGCGCGGCGCGTGGCCCGCCAGGGCCGCGTCGGTAACCACGATGGCGCCCGCGTTGATGAAGGGGTTTCGAGGGATACCCTGTTCATGTTCGAGTTGCAGGATGGAGTTGAAGGCGAGGCCCGAGGGTTCGCGCCCGACGCGCGACCAGAGCCGGTCGCCCAGCCGCCCGAGCGCGATCGCCAGCGCGAAGACCTTGGAGACCGACTGGATCGAGAAGGGTACCTCGGCATCGCCGACCGAATGCTGGCTGCCGTCGGCCAGGACCACCGACAGGCCGAACTGCGAGGGGTCGATGGCGGCGAGTTCGGGGATGTAATCGGCCACGCGTCCCCGGTCGGCCTCGGCGGCAGCGCGGGCCCCGATCTCGGCCAGGACTTCGGCCAGAAGTTCCGCCTGGGACGCGGTCATGGCCGCCAGGTCAGGAAGTTCTCGATCAGGCGCAGCCCCACCGTCTGGCTCTTTTCCGGGTGGAACTGGGCGCCAACGACATTGTCGCGCCCGACGATCGCGGCGATGTCGCCGCCGTAATCGACATGCGCCAGCCGATGCGCCGGGTCATCCACGCGGAAATGGTAGGAGTGGACGAAATAGGCGTGCTGGCCGGTCGCGATCCCGTCGAGCACCGGATGGGGGTGGTCGATCACCAGGTCGTTCCAGCCCATGTGCGGCACCTTCATCGACGGGTCGGTGGGCGTGATGCGCACCACCTCGCCGGGAATCCAGCCGAAGCCGCGCGTGTCATGATATTCCCGCCCCCAGGTGGCGAGCATCTGCATCCCGATGCAGATGCCGAGGAAGGGGCGCGCCTTGTGCGTGACGGCCTCCTCGATCGCCTCGAACAGGCCGGTAAAACGGGTCAGCGCCTCCCGGCAGGACGGGAAGGCCCCGTCCCCCGGCAGCACGATCCGGTCGGCGCGCGCCACATCCTCGGGCCGCGAGGAGACCATGACCGAACCGGCCCCGGCCTCTGCGGCCATGCGCTGGAAGGCCTTCTCGGCGGAGTGCAGGTTGCCGCTGTCGTAGTCAACAAGGACCGTCAGGCTCACAGCGCACCTTTGGTGGAGGGAAGCGCACCGGCCATCCGCGGGTCCGGCTCGACCGCCATGCGCAGCGCGCGGGCGACAGCCTTGAAGGCGGCCTCGGCGATGTGGTGGCTGTTGAGCCCGTGAACCTTGTCCACATGCAGCGTGATCCCGCCGTGGGTGGACAACGCCTGGAAGAATTCCCGCACCAGCTCGGTGTCGAACGTGCCGATCTTGGCCGTGGGGAAGTCGAGGTTCCAGACCAGGTAGGGCCGCCCCGACAGGTCCAGCGCCGAGGCGACCTGCGTGTCGTCCATCGCCAAAGCGAAATGGCCATAGCGGCGGATGCCGCGCTTGTCGTCAAGCGCACGGGCGAGCGCCTGGCCGATGGCGATGCCGGTGTCCTCGACCGTGTGGTGATCGTCGATATGCAGGTCGCCCTTGGCCCGCACCGTCAGATCGATCAGTGAATGGCGCGACAACTGATCCAGCATGTGGTCGAAGAACCCCACGCCGGTTTCGTTCGAATAGACCCCCGTCCCGTCGAGGTTCAGCGTCACGCTGATCTCGGTTTCGGCGGTATTCCGCGTGATCGTGGCCTGACGCATGGCGATCCCCCGCTCGTGTCCTTGGCGGCGTTATAGGCAGGACTTCCGCCGTCGCCAAGCCTTGGTTAGGTCGGGCGGGCCGGTTCGAGTGTTTCGAAATTGGAAATGCCCGCCGGCAACTGTTCGCCTTTCGCGGAAAAGCCATGGTGCGGGCCAACTTTTGCCACGCAGCAGGTGCTTCTTCGTCCTTGGGGGAAAGTGAAGAGGCTGCCGATGCGATCGACATTCGAGAGCGCTGAAAGGATCGAGCGAGACGGGGCGGGCCGGGGGGCGCGTCTGGGGGCGGGGTTCGCCTTGGCGCTGGCGCTTGTCTTCGGGCTTCAAGCCGCGGGGCCGACTGCGGCGGCGGAAGGCACGACGCTGACGCCGCGCAAATCGATCGCGGCACCGGAGGGCTTCGGGGATGTCTGCGCGCGCTACCAATGGGCCTGCGCCAAGGGGAGCGCGGACCAGATGAATGCCCGGGCGCTTCTGAAGCTCGCGCAGGACGTCAACAGCGCGGTGAACCGCCGCTACCGGCAGGTGACCGACCGCCGCCAATACGGAACCGAGGAGTTCTGGGCGCTGCCGACCAGTGCCCGCGGCGGCGATTGCGAGGATTTCGCCCTGGCGAAGAAGATGTCGCTGATCGAGGCGGGCGTCTCCCCCGCGCGGCTTCTGATCGCGACGGTTCTGGACCGCAAGAGGGGACTCCACGCTGTTCTGGTCATGCGGACCGAGGCGGGGGATTTCGTGCTCGACAATCTCCGCAACCGGGTGAGCGGCTGGCAGGATACCGGCTATACCTTCCTTCGGATGCAGGACCCGAGCGCGCCGTCGCGCTGGCAGGCGGTCTTCGCCGGTGGGATCTTCGGACGCCAAAGCACCTGACGGACATCAGGCCTGAATTTCCCCGGCGCTTAGCGCGCGCCGGGGAACGCGTTAGTCCTGGCTGGCGAGCGGACTAAAGCCCGTTATGCCCGGGGTTGCCGTCGTCGCTGCAGCCGCCGCCCTTGCAATCGCCCTCGTCGCCATTGCCCAGGCCGTTGTTGTCCTTCTTACCACCCGGATCGGTGCCGGGATCAGTCCCCGGATCAGTACCGGGATCAGTCCCCGGATCAGTCCCCGGGTCGGTACCGGGATCAGTCCCCGGGTCGGTACCGGGATCAGTCCCCGGGTCGGTCCCAGGATCAGTCCCCGGATCGGTGCCGGGATCGGTCCCCGGATCGGTGCCGGTTGGAGTCGTGCTTCCCCCCGTGTCACCCGTCGCGGTTGTGATCGTCGCCGTCGCCCCATTGGTCAGGACGGCCGCCACGGCCGGGCAGTGCTCAAGCGTATAGTCGAGAAGTTCGGCGAAGTACTTGCTTCTCTGGATCCGCGTCAGCTCGCTGCGCTTGAACTCCTTGCGCGAACACAATTCGTAGAGGAAATCGTCGGACATCGAAACGTTGCGGATCGCCGCGAAGCTGCCGGTCGCATAAAGCGACGCCGAAGCGGCTGTTGAAAGGACCAGTGCCGTGAACAGCAAGGTCCCGGACCTGATAGTCATCACATTACTCCCCACACAATCCGGGAACACCCGCTGTGCCGCCCGGTACCGCCCCATTCTGCCCCCCAAGGAAGGGTTCGTGTCAATAAAGGGGCGAAAATATGTCCAGAACGTGACCTTTAGGCTTTCTGGGCGGTTGCGAAAAGCGAGCGGGCGGCTGTTCTTGCGCTGAGTGTGGTCAGTCTCCGGCTTTCGGCGGTGGCGCGCTGGTGACGGCGCCCGTAGCGCCTTCGGTCAGGACCGCCGCGACGTTCGGGCAGAATTGTAGCGTGAATTCAATGATATCCACAAATTGATCTGACTTTCTAAGGGCATCGATCTCGGCGGATGAGAGGGCGCTGCGCTGGCAAAGAAGCTCTAGCCCCTGGTCATCCCAAGCGCGGTCCGGTAGCGACGCGCGGGCATCCGTCATACCCAATACGGACAGGGCAGCGGCCAGAGACAGGAATTTGGCTGCTTTTTCTGCGCTCATGATCACCATTGCCGGTCAGAAACCGATCACGATGTGCGATTTCGCACCGAAACAGCACGACCGATCGCGAGAAGTGTGTCAACAAAATGGCAAAATGATCGACTCGCGGGGCATCGGGCCGGCGACAATACGCAGTAAAGCCATGAAAAAGCCACAATTGTGAAACTGTGCGGCACCTGGGGGGTGGGACGCAAGACTGAGTCAGAGCTTGGTGAGGCTGGTTCTTCGCCTGTCCGGACGCCGCGTCGGACCGCCGGGAACAGGCGCTTCCGGGAGGCACCGACCGGCGGCCATGAAGGTTGGCCATCGGGTCGCTGGCCCCACAGCTACGGCCGACCGGTCTTGGCAGGTGGCGCCCCAGTTCGCGACGCAAGCTCACGCAATGTCGGCGCCACGTCGGGTGCGGCTCTGGCGAAATGTGCGGTAGCCTTGCGGCTTTGGGTTGCGCCCTCAGGCCGAGGCGAGAAGCTTCTGCGTCGGCGGCGGTGCGTAGCCGCCAAGGCGCGAGGTGCGCAGCTTCAGCCCGACCATGGCCTCGGCCAGGCGGATGGCGCAGGATACGCCGTCGAGCACCGGCAGCCCATGTTCTAGCGAGAGCCGTTCGGCCAGATCGGCCATGCCCGCGCAGCCCAGGACGATCGCCTCGGCCCGATCCTCCGCCACGGCGCGGCCGATTTCCGTGCTGATGCGGTTGCAGGCGTTGGAGCCCGGATGCTCCAGTTCCAGCACCGCCACGTCGGAAGAGCGGACGCGGGCGCAGCGCGCCGCGAGGCCGTAGCGGCTCAGGTTGTGTTCCAATGCGGGCACCGACCGCGCCAGCGTCGTGACGACCGAGAACTTGTTGGCCAGCATGGAGGCGAAGTGATACGCGGCCTCTCCGATCCCGATGACGGGGCGGTCGGTCAGGCAGCGCGCCGCGTCAAGGCCCGTATCGTCGAAGCAGGCGATGATGAAAGCGTCGGCATCCGTCGCGTTCTGGATAAGCTGCAGGAGACCCGGGACGCTCATCGCCTCGTCATAGTAGCCCTCGATCGAGACCGGACCGCGGAGCGGGTTGAGGGCCACCACCTCGGTCCCCGGGCTTGCCGCGGCGCGGGCGGCCGCGCCGATCTTCTCGGTCATCGAGACGGTGGAGTTGGGATTGATCACCAGAACGCGCATGTCAGAGCTCCCCGCCGAGATAGGCGGCCTTGATCCGTTCGTCGTGCATGAGGTCGGCGGACGGGCCCGACAGCACGACCTGTCCCGTCGAAAGCGCATAGGTCCGGTTCGAAATCGACAGCGCCATGCGGCTGTTCTGTTCGACCAGAAGCACGCTGACGCCCTCGTCCCGGCTGATCGCGACGATCGCGCGCGCGATATCCTGCACGAGCTTCGGCGCAATCCCGAGGCTCGGTTCATCCAGAAGCAGCAGGCGCGGCTTGGCCATGAGGGCGCGGCCGATCACCATCATCTGCTGTTCGCCCCCCGAAAGGGTGCTGGCCTGCTGGTTGAACCGCTCCCGCAGGCGTGGGAACCGCGTCAGCACGCTTTCGAGCGTCTGATCGATGCCCGCCTTGTCGGTTCGGGTGAAGGCCCCCATCAGGAGGTTGTCCTTCACGCTCATCAGCGGAAAGACGCGGCGGCCTTCGGGCACCATGGCGATGCCGCTGCGGACGATGTCGGCCGCCGGACGGCCATCGAGCCTTTCGCCGAGGTAGGTGATCCGGCCGGACTTGATCTTGCGCAGCCCCGTGATGGCCCGCAGGATCGAGGACTTGCCCGCGCCGTTCGCGCCGATCAGCGCGACGGTTTCCCCCTCCATCAGTTCGATGGAGACGCCTTTCAGCGCATAGACATGGTCATAGTAAAGCTCGACATTCTCGAAGCTCAGCATTTGCCGGGGCGCGGGGGCCGCCGAAGTCTGGGTCGATGCGGTCTGGGTCATGGCTTACATCCCGATCGCGGCGTCTTCGGAACCCAGATAGGCCTCGATGACGCGCGGGTTGGCCTGGATTTCGGAGGGCGTGCCCTCGGCGATCTTCTCGCCGAAGTTGATGCACACGATCCGGTCGGAGATCTTCATCACGGCGGGCATGTCGTGTTCGACCAGCAGGACGGTCAGTCCGCGTTCGTCGCGCAGGCGTCGGACAAGCGCCACCATCCGCATCGTCTCGTCATGGTTCATGCCGGCGAAGGGTTCGTCCAGCAGGATGACCTCCGGGTGGGTGGCAAGGCCGATCGCCATGCCGAGCGCCCGAAGATGGCCCTGCGGCAGGTTCGAGGCCATCTCGTTCCGGATCGACTGAAGTCCGAGGAAGTCGATGATGTCGTCGGCCGAGCGGGCGAAGTCCGCCTCGTCCGCGCGGGCCTGACCGCTGCCGAAGAAGAACCCCAGAAGGGAGGCCTTGGACCGCAGGTGATGGGCGACGATGACGTTTTCCCGCACCGTCATCGAGCGGAAGATCGTTGTTTCCTGGAAGGTGCGCACGACGCCCAGGCGCGCCACCTTGTGCGGCGGCAGGCCCGAGATGCGGTCGCCCTTGAACAGGACCTCGCCCACGGTCGGGTTGATGAACCCGGCGATCTGCTTGAAAAGCGTGGACTTGCCCGCCCCATTCGGCCCGATGACCGACAGGATCTCGCGCGGGGCGACATCGAAGCTGATGTCGCTGTTGGCCGTCAGCCCGCCGAAACGCTTGGTCACCCCCTTGATCTGCAGGATCGGCGCGGTCATTGGCGGTTCTCCTTCTTGTCCAGGAGGCTCAGGATGCCGTTAGGCAGGAGCAGCATCAGGGCGATCATCGAGCCGGAGTAGATCAGCAGCTGGTACTGCTTGGCGATCGAGAGCAGGTCCCACCCGAAGTAAAGCAGGAGCGTTCCCAGCATCGGCCCGAAGACATAGCCGAGCCCGCCGAGGAAGCAGTAGAGCATGAAGTTCACGCTGTCGGTCACGACGAAGGACGACGGATAGATCGACTGCGAGATCGCGACGAACACCGCCCCGGCGATCCCCCCGAAGAAGGAGGAGATCGAGTAGGCGAGCACCCGCAGCATGGCCGTGTTCACGCCGATGGAGGACGCCAGTTCCTCATTCTGCTGAAGCGAGCGGCAGAGATGGCCCAGTCGTGAATTCACGATGCGCCAGAGGACGAAATAGGTCACCACCATCAGCGCGGCGGCCATGAGGTAGAAGGCCAGCTTCGGGTTGGCGAGTGTCGCGAAGTCCGGGATGATGGTAAGCCCGAAGACCGCAAGCTCCCCCGGCAGCGGGATTGATGTGATCCCCTTGGCGCCGTTCGTCACCGGTAGGGCGAGCGCGCTCAGCCGGGCGACCTCGGTCAGGACAAGCGTGACCATCGCGAAGTAGACGCCGCGGAGCCGCAGGATCGGCAGGCCGATGACGACCGAGACGATGGCGCAGGCAATCCCGGCCAGGGGCAGGGTTGCCCAGAAGCTGAAACCCGCCTTCACCACCAGGATGGCCGAGACATAGCCGCCGACCAGCGCGTAGGCGCCCTGTCCGATGTTGATGCGGCCGATGTAGAACGTCAGCCAGACCCCCGCCGCGCCCACGGACAGGAGCGCGACCGAGGTTAGCGTATAGTAAAAGTCCCACCGCCCGGTCACCGCGATGAACAGCGGGACGAGCGCGAAGACACCCAGAAGGTAGGCGCCGACGCCGATTAGTCGTACAGGGGTCATGATTGCGCCCTTGGCCTTCGGGGTTGCGGTCTGAATGGTTTGCGCGTTCATCGGCTCAACCCCACGGCTTGCCCATCAGGCCCTGCGGCCGGATGGCGAGGAAGACCATGAGCGTCGCGAAGATCACGAGGTAGGTGATGTCGCCGTAGGCCGCCAGCAGCGTGAGGCCGACCGATTCCATCATGCCAAGGATGAAGCCGCCGGCGATCGCGCCCGATATGACGCCCGCGCCGCCGATCATGATCATCAGGAAGGCCTTGACGGAGGTTGGTCCGCCCATCCCCAGGTTGATGCCGGTGATCGTGACCAGAAGCCCGCCGACCAGCCCCGCGAGCATCGCGCCAAGGGCAAACCCGATCATCGAATAGCGGTCGACATCGACGCCCATCAACTGCGCGGCCATCCGGTCCTGCGCCAGCGCGCGCATCGCGCGTCCCGTGCGGGAATACTGCATGAAAAGGATGAAGCTCGCGATGAGCGTGATCGCCAGCACCCCGATCAGGATGCGGTCGTAGGGCATGATGATCCGCATGTCCCAATTGAGCACGCCATTCACGATCTTCGGCACGCCCCGCTGCTTTTCGCCGAAAAGCAGGAGGATGACCGCATCAAGGAAGAAAGCGATCCCCGCCGCCAGGAGCATCGTTGACTCCTCGCGTTTGGAACGCCGGATGACCGGCCGGAACAGGAATTTCTCGATCAGCCCGCCCATCACCGCCAGCACCGCGGCTGATGCGAGCAGTCCGACGATGAAGGGAAGCCCGAACTGTGCAACCACCGTATAGGTGACGAAGCCCCCGAAGACATACATCTGGCCGTGGGCGAAGTTCAGCACGTTCATCAGCGAGAAGATGAGCGTCAGTCCAAGCGCGATAAGGGCGTATTGCGCGCCCAGGTAGAGGCCATTGGCCAGTATCTGTTCCATCGGGTCCTCGTTCACAGAAGGGTGGAGCCCGCGAGGGGAGATGACGTCTCGCGGGCCCCTGACATGCGGCTTGCGCCCGTCAGTCGACCTGCGCGACGAACAGCGTCTCGAACTTGCCGTCGCGGAACTCGTTCACAACCAGCGGAACGGAGACCTGGCGCTTCTGGCCGAAGGAGGTGGAGCCGACATAGGTCAGCTTCGCGTCGCCCACCATGAAGGGGTTCGGCGCCTCGAACGTGTCCATCGTGGACTTGAAGGCTTCCACGTCGTCGATCGCGGCGGGATTCGCCTTCAGCGTTTCGAGGATGTATTCGAGCGCATAGACCTTGGTGTTCGACTCGTCGTTATATTCGCCGAACATCTTGGTGTAGCGGTCCACGAATTCGCGCATCGCGTCGCTGGCAAGCTCGGGGGTGGAGGCGCCGCCGACCGAGATGAAGCCGTTGGCCAGCTCGCCCGCGCCCTCGGTCAGGACGGTCGCGTCCTGCGCGGTCTCGGTGGAGATGAGCCCCGTGTAGCCCAGTTCGCGCGCCGAACGGATCAGCTGCGGCGCATTGGCCGGCGAGACGCCCGAAAGCACCAGCAGGTCCGGCGCCGACTGGATCACGGGCAGGAGCACCGGGGTGAAGTCGGTCGTGTCCACCTGGTAGGTGACGCTGTCCGAGACGACCTCAAGCCCAAGGGCCTTGGCCGCTTCCACGCCGCCGTCGCGCTGCGACAGGGGGTCGGATTCGTTCGCGGCCACGAAGGCGACCTTCTTGACGCCGCTGTTGTCCATCAGGTGCTTGTAGATCGCCGGACCCGACTGGTAGTTGGCGACCATCCCCAGGATCGCGTTCGACGCGGGCGGGGTGTAAAGCTCCTTGGGGAAGGCGTAGGGGAAGTACATGATCCCGTTCTGCTCGGCCACCGGACGTACCGCCGCCGCGCCGTCATCGACGTTCGGACCGACAACGTAGTGGACGCCGTCCTGGGCCATCTTTTCCATGCCGGCGATGGCGCGCTTGGGGTCCTTCTGATCGTCGAAGGGCACGATTTCCACGTCGTAGGTGGTGTCGCCGATCGTCACGCCGCCAAGTTCGTTCAGCCAGGCCGCGCGCGTTTCCATCGAGCGCTGGTTCGAGATGCCCCAGGCGGCCGCCGGCCCCGAGGTCACGCCGACGAAGCCGATCTTGAGGACCGGGTTCTCCGCCCAGGCGGCGGCACTGGTCGTCAGCGCGAGGCCCAGCGTCAGGCCCGTCGTGGCAAGGAAATGACGTCTCTTCATTCTCTGTCTCCCTGTTGTCGGTCAGCGGTGTCTTGAGCCCGCGACACCCTGATTGACGCAATCGTTGACGAAGTTGTCAACAAAATTGTTGCGACTGATGGTGCGCATCCCCTTGATGGCCGGCGCACTTGCTCTATAGGCTAAAGGCAACACACTTGATGTCGGGCATTGCGAATGGGCAGGGATATCGCTGCGGCGGAACGCGGTCTGAAAGCGGAAGAACTCGCCGAGGAAGAGATCGTGGACCGCATCTTCGAAGCGGTTATAGATCAACGCCTTCCGCCGGGAATGAAGCTTTCCGAGGCCGCGCTGTGCGAGGCGTTCGGCGTCGGCCGGATGCGCATCCGTCAAAGCCTCCTGCTGCTGTCGAGCCGCGAGGTCGTGGAGCTTCAGCCCAACCGTGGCGCCTTCGTTGCCTCTCCTTCGGCGGAACAGGCGAGGGAGGTGTTCGAAACCCGCCTGATGATCGAGCCCAACGTGGCGCGGCTGGCGGCGGAACGTGCGACACCTGCCCATCTGGAGCTTCTGGCCCGGCATCTGGAGCTGGAGGCGGAGGCGCTTCGCAACAATCGGCGGCGTGATTCGATCCGCCTGTCGGGTCAGTTCCATGTCCATCTTGCCGATGTGGCGGGCAATGGCGTTGCCCTGCGGATGGTCAAGGAGCTGGTGACGCGGACATCGCTCATCATCGGGATCTTCGGCAGCGGGGGGGTGTCGAACTGCCGCGACGAGGATCACGGAGAGATCCTGGAGGCCCTGCGCACCCGCGACAGCAACCGGGCCGCCCAACTGATGGCGAGCCACCTTGAACATATCCAGGATCACCTCGACCTGGGCGGGCAGGGCGAGCCGCCCAGCGATCTGGTCGCGATCTTTCGGACCTAGGTCTTTCGCCAGCCGCCCTCAGACCCCCGCACCTGTCCCGAGAGGCGACGGATGATTTGGCAGGCCGCGCCGTTTTAGGGCATGCTGAGGTGCCGATCCGATGGGTGAGCCTGTTCGGGCCGGCCTTGGCGACAGGGGATTTGACATGATGAAAAGATTGGCATTCACCGCCGCGGTCTTGATGGTCGGCGGCTGGTCCTTGGCGCAGGCAGAGACGTTGCCACTGCCCGAGGGCGTGATCGGGCTTTCGACCCCCGAAGGGGCGGCGCTGCTTTTCGGGGCCGAGGCAAGCGCCGACTACCTCCCGCTCAGCATCCATTTCACGACACAGGTCAATCCCGCCTATTGCGGGCCGGCCTCCATTGCCATGGTGCTGAACGCGCTCGACGTGCCGCGCCCGGCCTCGGACATGACGCTGGGCCTGGGGATGTTCGATCAGGAGAACATCTTCACCCCCGAAGCCGAGGCCGTGAAGCCCGCCGCCGCAATCCTGAGCCCGCCCTATGGCATGACGCTGGACGAGCTTGGGGGCGTCTTCGCCTCGCATGGGCTGAAGGCGTCCGTGGTTCACGCCTCCGACTCCGACCTGGAAACGTTCCGCCGGACGGCGATCGCCGAACTCGCCGACAGCGACCATTTCATCTTGGTGAACTACCTGCGCAAGGCCATTGGCCAGGAGGCCGGGGGCCATATCTCTCCGCTGGCTGCCTACGACGCGGATACCGACCGCTTCCTCATCCTCGACGTGACCCGCTACAAGTATCCTCCCATCTGGGTCGAGGCCGCGGCGCTCTTCGAGGCGATGAACACCGAAGATGCCGACAACGACAACAAGACGCGGGGCTACCTCAGCGTCAGTCGTTGACCGAAGGCCGCACTGGGGTGACTTGCGCCTTAGTCGGCGTTCGCCAACCGTGGGGGAGCTCCATCCTTGAGCGGCTGGAGTGCGGCCCAGAGCACATTATGGATCGGTGTCGGGACCCCGTGCTTGCGCCCGAGACGCACCACGTCCCCACTCAGATAGTCGACCTCCAGCCGTTTGCCGGCATTAAGGTCGTCGAGCATGGAGGCATGCATCGTGTCGGGAAGCGTATCAAGGATTTCCCATTCCTTCTGAACCAGCCCTCCGGGCAGATCATGGACCACGGCCCGGCCGACGCGTTCGGTCTCTTCCATCGCGGCGACGAACAGCGCCCTGCTGTCCGGGTTGGCGCGCAGCGGGCCGAGATCGAGCCGCGTCAGCGTGGTCATGCTGGCAAGAGTGGCCTGCGAGATGAATTTCTTCCACAAGTCGTGCAAGATGTTGTCAGGGAGCACGGCCGTCGCCCCTGCCGCTAGAATCGCATCGCGGAACCCTTCGACGCGCGCCGTTACCCGGCCGTCCGCTTCGCCGAAGGTGAGCCTGTCCCACATGGCGGAGTGGTCTATGACGCCAGGTTCGGCCACATGCGCCGGGATGCGCGCCACCCCCGGCACCACGCGCCTCGCGCCGATGATCGCGCCTAGCCGTTCATGCGCGCTGACGCCGTTCTGGCAGGTCACCACCATCGTCTGGGGACCGAGCATCGGAGCAATCGCGCGCGCGCCGCTTTCGACGTCGTAGTTCTTCACCATGAACATGATGACATCGACGGGCCCGACCGCGCCCGGATCGTCGGTCGCCGGGATCGCAGGGAGGTGGAGGTTTCCGCGCGGACTCAGGATCTTCAGCCCGCGCGCGCGGAGCGCCGCGAGATGCGCCCCGCGCGCAATGAGCGTCACCTCTTGCCCTGCCGCCGCCAGACGCCCTCCGAAGTAGCCGCCGAGCGCACCTGCGCCCATCACTGCGATTTTCATGCGCCCTCCGACTCCCCCATTTCACAAACCTAGCATGCCCGGAGACGGGCGCAGATTTCTACAGACGTAAAAGGGACGGCGCCTGGTCCTGCGTGGCGGGCGCTGTTCCCTCCCGCCGAGAAAGGCTGGGTGCCGCAAACGAGGGCATAGGGAAGTGGATGCAGGATCCACATTCAGGGTGAACTGACCTGGATGCAGATCCGGCAAGGGCGATGGGACGAGGCCGAGGGGGCTGCAAGGAACCGATTTCTCGGTCGAAACGCTCGCTGACGAGGGTATCGAGTTCCTCATGGCGGGCGCCGCTGAGCTTTGGGCCGGTCTCGGCGTGCCGTTCGACGAGGCGGTGTCGCTTGCTTAAGGAGACGACGGCAGACGCGCCGTCTACGGGTTTGCCTGTCGCATTCGGCACCTAACCAACGATCGTCCTTCTGGCATGCGGTCATTCGGGCAGACCAGCCTTTCGCATGCCGGCCTTCCAGTCCTCGATCACACGCTCCGACCAGGCGCCGCGACGAAGCGACGATATCCGGAAGTTTGGATCCTTCTCCAGAATCCGCCGCTTCACGTCCTGGGCCTCCGCGTCTCGTCCTAGGTGCGCGTAGCAGCTTGCCAGGCGGCTGAGCGACCACACCTTCAGGTTCGTTCTGCGCTTGTAGGCCTCTATCGCATCCTCATAACGCCGTGCCGACAGGAAAGCGTCGCCCAGCAATAGCCAATACCACTCGGGATGGAATGGGTTCAGTCGCATCGCCTCGCGGATCATGGCGATACCCTCCTCCGGCTGCCCCGAGTCGGCCAGGATCGCCCCGTAGGTCATTCTTGCATTCGCATCGTTGGGATTGATCTGGAGCGCGCGTTCGATGTGATGTCTCTCTTCGTCGAATTCACGCAGATAGCCATGAACGCTGGCCAAGACCCATCGGATCCTTCCATCCTCAGGGTCACGTTCCAGGGCGCGCTCGATCCTCGCCTTGCAGTCGAGCAGGAGCGGTCTGGGCGCCGCGTCGTAGTTGTTCATCACGATCTCGGCGAAGGCGAGGTAGGCCTGCGCCAGCGCGTGGTCCGGATCGAGCCGCAAGGCCTCGCGGAAGAGGGCAATGGCCTTGTCGTTGTCGTCGGGCGCGTAGCCGCGCAGATGCTTGATGCCGCGAAGCGCGCATTCGCAGGCGGCCGGTGATGGATTCTTGCGGCTTTGTTCGGCGACGGTGTCCTCCATCCGGTTCTGGATGGTCACGATGATCGCCCGCGCGATCTGGTCCGGAACGGCAAGCGCTTCGCCCGCTTCGCACTCGAAGATGTCGCTCCACGTCTGCGCGCGGCTGGTGCCTTCCACAAGCCGAACCGTTATGCGCAGCCGCGCGGCGTTGGCCTGAATGCTCCCTTGCATCAGCAACATGACGCCCAGTTGCCGCGCGATTTCAGCAGTGTCGCTGGTCGTGGCGGCAACCGCGGCCGAGCTATACTGGTCGATCACGAAAACGGACCGAAACCGGCCCAGGCCGGTTGCTATCTCTTCCGCCAGCCCCTCGCAGAGGAAGTTCAGCCGGTCGTTTCCGGTCAGGTTCCGGAAGGGCAGGATGGCGATGGAGGGGCGATCGTCAATCGCATGCATCGCGGCCGGATTGAGTGCGGCGGCGCTTGGCTCGGCCCCGCTGTGGCCGGTGAGAATGTCCCGATACAGGTCCTCGGTGTCACGGTCCGGTTCGACGTCAAGCTCTTCGCGCAACGCTGCCCGGCAATTGGCGTAGAGCTTCAAGGCAGCCGCACGGTCGCCGCGTGCGTTGCAGATCCTCATCAATGCCCTGTAGACGGCCTCCAGCGACCGATCCTGGCTCAGGAGTTTCCGTCCCAGCCGCATGGCGCCGCCCCTGTCCGCTTCCGGCAGCACCGAGATCGACGCCGTGGTGACGAGCCTTCCGGCAAGCTCATCGAGCCGGGCGCGTTCCGCCATGACCCATTGCTCGAACTCCGGCGTCGAAGTCTCGATCCCGTCCAGCAGCGGCCCTCGATAAAGCTCGGCGATGTCGCAACTGAGCATGCTCCCGGAACAGCCATCCGCGAAGTCGATCGCGTCGACGGCGAACTCGGAAAGATCGAGCGTAACGGTGACCCTCTCGCCGGCAAGAGGGTCGGTTCCCGCCGCGCGGAACGCCTTGCGAAGTGCGGCAAGCGACTGGCGCAGGCTGCTGCGTGCCTGCGGTTCTGCACGATCGGCCCACAGAAGCGACGCCAGCCTGTCGCGTGACTGCGCGCGACCGCCCTGAAGCGCGAGGAACGCGAGCAGTTGCCGGTCCTTTCGCGTCGGCAACGGCAGTTCGACCCCCTCGGAGGTGCTGAGGGTGAAGCCTCCCAGAAGATCAAGCCGCAAGCGTCGCATGGCACATGTCTCCGATGATGCGCACGGCAGAGCGATTTCACAGTCATTTCACGATCCGGCGCGTTCGTAACCCCCTTTTTCAGGGTGATTTCACGAAACCGGCCGGGGTCAGTTCACGGCAGTCCTCCAAGCTTGAACCAACGCAACACAGCTATGCCGGGAGGAACCGTTCCATGAAAACGCTCATCAAGAGTCTCGGACGACTGTTCTCGCCGTCCTCGTCCGACGCGCCCGCCAACGTTCTGTGGGACGGTGGAGACATGGATCCCTGTCTCGGCATCGACAGCAGGTTGGAACAGGCCCTTCTCGCCAGTCTGCATAGCGATGGCGCGCGCCAGTATCTGGATTACGTCTGCAGGGGCCGCTGATGTCTCGTCACGAACGCGTGCATGCGTCGCGCAGAATGGTGCTCACCCCAGAATTGGTGGCGCTGTGCCACCGCGAGGTGCCTCGTCTGCCCGACGATCCCGACCAGGTGGACTTGCCCGACTTTTATGGAGAGCGTTTAGCTCACTTCCCGGGCTTTTCGCTCGAAGGCGATGGGGCTCTGGAAGCCGAGCGATGAATGCCGCCTGACGGGATTGTAGAACCCGTCGATGTATCTGGCGACGGCGTTTTCGGCCTGCTGGCGGGATTGCCAGGCGACCGGCCAGATCAGCTCCGACTTGATGGTCTTGAAGAACGTTTCCACCATCGAGTTGTCGTAGCAGTTCCCACGCCCGCTCATTGAGATCAGGATGCCACGTTTCCGGAGCAGCGCCTGATAGTCCACAGAGCAGTATTGCGACCCACGGTCGGAATGGTGAACCAGGCCCGGCGCGGGGTTGCGAGCCACCAGAGCACGGCGCAGGGCTTCGACCGCCAGGTTGCGCTTCAGGCGATCACTCGTGGCCCAACCGACGA
>NZ_JAOWLA010000070.1 GCF_025751575.1 Albidovulum sediminicola
CCACGCCAACCCATCCAAGGACCCGTCCCATGAGCTTTCACGTGATCGAACAGGCCCCCGCACGGCTCAACCGCAGCGAATTGGCCGTTCCCGGAAGCGCGCCGCAAATGTTTGAAAAGGCAGCACAATCCGACGCGGATGTGATCTTCCTCGACCTCGAGGACGCGGTGGCGCCGGACGACAAGGCCCAGGCCCGCAAGAACATCATCAAGGCCCTCAACGAGATCGACTGGGGCCGCAAAACCATGTCCGTCCGAATCAACGGACTCGACACCCATTACATGTATCGCGATGTCGTCGATGTCGTCGAACAGGCCGGCGAACGCCTCGACCTGATCATGATCCCCAAGGTCGGAACCGCCGCCGATGTCTATGCCGTCGACATGATGGTCACCCAGATCGAGGACGCCAAAGGCTACAAGAAACGCATCGGCTTCGAGCACATCATCGAGACCGCGCTTGGCATGCAGAACGTCTCCCAGATCGCCGCCGCCTCCAGGCGCAACGAAAGCCTCCACTTCGGCGTCGCCGACTACGCCGCCTCCAC
>NZ_JAOWLA010000007.1 GCF_025751575.1 Albidovulum sediminicola
CGCCTGCCTCATGCTCGGCCAGAATGCCGATGATCTGCTCGTCGCTGTATCTCGTTCGCTTCATCGTCCGTCCCTTCGTTGGGTCGGACTCTAATCGCAGGTGGAGGAAAAATCCCGTGGCAGGTCAGACGGTAATCAGTATCTCCGCCTCGATGAACTGAAGAGGTAGAGTCAGGCAAGGCGAACCGTCGAGGAACGGCATGACCTCGAAAACCGCTGGAAGCAGATCGTTCACGCTGACGTTGCCCAAGCCGTACTTTGCTCTGAACGTGACGCCGTCCTGCTGTCTCGGGAATCTGCCAGGGCGTCCACCAGGCGCATGGATCATGCACTGCACCAGGTTCTTCGCGGCTTTGCGAAGCTCCGGCGTCTGGACCCAGCTGATCGCGGCATAGGGGTCTTTAGGCAGCCTCTGGGGGTGCCGATACAGTGCTGCCAGGATGGCCACATGGGACGCCTTCAGGTCGATTTCGCAGACCGGTTCCCCATCGATGGTGCAGCACAGCCTGTCTGCCTCGGGAAGGTTCTGGTAGTCGGCATAGAGACGCCCCCCATTGTTAAGGTCCCCGTTGAAGATGCGGCGCAACGTCGTCTCCACGGGCGTCCCCGAGGCATCGGCAAGTGTGTGCCTGGACAGGTGATCGTTGAGGCGTAGGACGGTCTGCTGATGATACCGAACGGCTTCTGATGGGAAGTCGCTCAGTGGCAGACGTTCCTTCTTGAACGCCCCCCAATGGTCCTTCTTTGGCTCGCGCACCTCTATCGGATGGGGCCTTGCGCGTTTGAAGCGCAGTTGCCCTTTCCAGCCCTCTAGACGGGCCTGGAATGCGTCTGAACACCGGTAGACGGTGCCCATACCCCTGCGGGGACCTGCCACCTTCAGCATGTGTCCGCTGCCGAGCAAGGCCTCGGTGATCGTGCGGGCTGCCTTGTATCCGCAGGGCGTATCGGTCCAGCGATGGCGGTCCATAAGGACCCCGAACCGCTCCACCTCGCTGACGGCACGGAGGAACGAGGCCATGAAGCAGATCTGCTTCTCGATCTCCCGTACCGCTCGCCGGTTTGCTTTGGGGGTTCCTCTTGGGTCTCGCTGGGACTGTCCGGGCTTCGTCAGAATGCCGATCTCATCGAGTACTTCGAGAATGATCGTGCGGGTCACTTCGTCTGCTGCTGTATGCTCTCCGTTGACGAAGAGCTCTGCCTTGATCGAGCGCGTGTGACGCGCAGACGGAAGCGGCTGGGTGCCGCAAAGGACGTGGTGGAACATGGCGGGTCTCCTGTGGATCGGACCCTCTGACTGACGCCGTGCTACAGGTGCTCGGTTGTCGCTCAGGGTCAGATACGCACAGAAGATCACCCTCCAGGGGTGGCAGAGGAGCGAGGCCCCCAACCGGCGAAAAAACAGGGGCACGCGTTTGTCTCGAGGAACAGCGACGGAGCCAAAGCCCCACATCTACCGCAGACCCCAAAAACTGCTGGCGATCTACGACGGGATGTCTCCACGCGCGAACGTCGAAATTCCCCCGTGGGGGCACCCAAACGCCCCCCCACGTTACATCAGCGCGGGCGATCCCAGCGCGACGGAGACGGAGACCAAACCCAATCGCACCGGCAGGAACCCACGGTGGCCGTCCGCCTCCACCGGGCCCCGTAGGACAAATCGTAGGACAAAACGCGCGTGTTGACCGCGACTCTAGCCCTTTGCTATCCCTTGTTTTACTGAGGCCATCAACGGCGAAGGTGCCTGTAACGGGAACACAACCCAGGCTCTGGGCACCACTCCCACCGCCAAGCCACTGAATAGCCTCAGCTTTGTCCTTGGATAGAGCGAGCGTAGAACATGGCGGAGAACAAATCTGCACCCCACTCATTTGTGAAGGACGGGGTCTACTAGTTCGTCAGCCGGATTCCGAACGACCTTCGGCACTCCGACACGTCCCCAAAAATCTCTTACTCGGCGCGAACGCGGTCGGTGACAGTGGCAACTTCACCCGCCATCCGAGCTGCGCAGAAGCGCGACGAGTAATGGTATCACCTTAGGATCGACGACAGCGATCTGCCGGGGAGGCGCCTTGGCGCTTGCCGGGTGAATGCAGCGCATTTCCGCCCCTCGCCGCCATGTCTTCGGCATCTGGCGCTTGGTTCGGGCCCGTGCCCCAGAGCCAAGCGCAATCGAGAAAACTATTTTCATGGATTCACCGAGGCGTGGCGCGATCGCTGACATATGCCATAAATATATGGCTGTTATAGGTATCCCGTCTTGCCGGATCCGCGCGGAGTTAGTGCTTTTGGGGCATCATTGGGAAAAATGAAGAAAATAATTTACAAAATCGAAGGTCCCGCTATAGCTTGTGGAAGTGTTCCGGAATCACCCGGGCCCCGGATGTCGGAAGAGGAGCCGGCGGGGCCTCGCGGGCGGGCACTTCGCTCGACGGCTGGCCGTCGCAACTCAGGGAGAGAGAAATGTTCTACAGACCCAAGACCGCGCAGGCTACGCGCATCAGCCGCCGCCGGTTCCTCGAACTTGGCGGCTACGGCGCCACCATGCTGGGCACCGGATCTCTGGCCGTCGGCCTGAACTCCACGATCATGTCCACGCCCGTCCAGGCGGCTTCCTCGGACGAGGCGAAGTGGAAGCAGTACGCCGGCTCGAAGCTGACCTTCCTGTCGGAGAACACGCCCCCGTCCTTCGCGATCCGCGACAACATCAAGGCCTTCTACGATCTGACCGGGATCGAGGTCGAGATCCTGACCGACGACCTGCCGGTCGTGCAGCAGAAATGCGGGATCGACCTGCGCTCGGGCAAGTCGGACTACACGCTGCAATACGTCCAGGACAAGCCGATCGGTTCGCCCTTCGCCGACTTCTACGTCGACCTGTCGAAGATGTTCGGCGACGAGACCCTGCCGCAGGACATGGAAGGCTACGGCGACGACGCCTGGTTCGAGAACTTCCTGTCGGCCTGCGGCCGCTTCTACTCGGGCGAGAAGATCATCGCGCTGCCCTATGACGCGGCGATCGCGGTCACGTTCTTCCGCCAGGACCTGTTCGAGAAGCACACCAAGGACTTCGAGGCCGAATATGGCTACCGGCTGGAATACAATGCCGACAGCACCTGGAAGAACGTCCTCGACATCGCGACCTTCTTCAAGAAGCTGAAGGAAGGCGGCGCGGATGTGCCCTACGGCTACGCGCAGCACCAGGGCAGCTTCGCCTGGACGACGCAGCTTGACATCCAGCGCATGATGTTCGCCCACGGCCGCTGGATCGACTTCAACATCGACGACAAGATCGGCTCGAAAGAGCCTGGGCCGACGAACTGGGGCGATGCCCAGTCGGTCCTGATGCTGGAGAAGTTCAAGGCGCTGGCCGATGTGTCGCACCCGGACAACCTCGCCAACGGCACGCTGGAGCTGAACACCGTCTACCAGTCGGGCAACATCGCGATGCAGGTCCAGTACCACGAATTCGCGGCCTCGGTCGAAGATGCGAACACCTCGGTCGCCGCGGGCGGCAAGACCGCCTACGCGCCCTGCCCGAAGGGGGAGGCGGACTGGATCCTCAACGGCGGTCCGGCGGTCAACGGCACGAACTGCGGCATCGGCGGCATCGGCATCAACGCCAACGCCCCTGAAGAGCTTCAGCGCGCGGCCTACCTCTTCGCGATCTGGTCGACCTCCAAGAACATCCAGTACGATGTTCTCAAGGGTCTGGGCGGCACGCCGACCCGCAAGTCGGTTCTCGAGATCCCGGAAGTGCAGGCGGCGCAGCAGCGTCCGAGCGCGATGCCCAACGCGCTGACCTTCGATGCGGTCTACAACTACGGCATCAAGGACCCGAACTTCGTGCTTGGCCCGAAGATCCCGGAGGCGAACGAGTATCACTCGATCATCGCGTCCGAGACGCAGCGGATGCTGTCGGGCGACATGAGCCCGGAAGAGACCGCAGCCTCGCTGAAGTCGCAACTCGACGATCTCAACGAAGCCTGAGGCTGTCACGAGCCGGCAGCCCCAAAGGGGGCTGCCGCACCTCACCCCTTCCTGAAGCCGTCCCCCGGGCCTGCTTGCCGGCCTGAATCAAGGAGCGACGACCGACATGACCGACGTGTCCCCCATTTCCGCCAACCCGCGTGAGGTCGCCGCGCAGATTTTCCGCGCTCGGGCGCACTCCGCCGAGGTCGAGGCCCGCCCGCAAAGCGAGATCACGAACAAGCCGCGCAGCTTCAACCCGCCGATGCCAAAACGGTACTACTATTACCTCATGGCGCCGGCGATCGCGATCCTCGCCTTCATCTCGCTCTACCCGTTCTTCTGGCTGATCGTCATGTCCTTGCAGGACGTCGATATCGGCGGCGGCGAATGGGTGGGCTTCAAGAACTATGTGAAGCTCTTCTCGGACGGCCGCTTCCTGGACGGCTGGTGGCTTCTGGCGCAATACAGCGTCATGTGTCTGGGGCTTCAGGTCGGACTGGGTGTCCTGCTGGCGGTCGTCGTCAACAGCTCCAAATACGAAAAATACCTGGTCACCGCGCTTTTGATGCCGATGATGATGGCGCCCGCCGTCGCCGGTCTGTTGTGGCTCTTCCTCTACAACGGCACCTTCGGCTGGTATCACTGGATCCTGCAAAGCGCGGGCATCCTCGACAACGCCTCGATCCTGGCCAGCGCCAACACCGCGATGTATGCCATCGTCCTCGTCGATGTCTGGCAGTGGACGCCGCTGATCACGATCATCGCCCTTGCCGGTCTGAAGCGCGTGCCGCGTGACCAGCTTGAAGCCAACATGGTCGATGGCGCCTCGCCGCTGCGCAACTTCTTCGCGATCACGATGCCGAACCTTTACCCGGTCCTGCTGATCGCCGTGCTGCTGCGCTTCATGGACAACTTCCGCTTCATCGACTCCGTCCTCGTCCTGACGGGCGGCGGGCCGGGCAGCGCGACCAAGATCCTGCCGGTCTACCTTTTTGAAGTGGCCTTCAAGTTCTTCAAGCTTGGCCGGGGTGCCGCGATCGCGCTGACGCTGCTCATCGTCACCATCATCCTGGGCAAGCTTCTTGTCCGCGTCTTCGAAAAACCCCAGAACGAGAAGGGCTGATCAGCATGGCATCCCGTGACGTCGTTTCCTACGATACCCCGCTTTCGCGCGCCCTGAAGGTTCTGGCCGGTCTGTTCCTTGCCCTCTACCTGGTCTGGACGCTTCTGCCCTTCTTCGTGATGTTCGTTTCGTCCTTCAAGGACCTGCTGGAGGCCTTCAAGCTTCCGGCGGTCGGGGACTGGGCGGGGATCACCGTGTTCTTCGAGTTCACGCCGACTTTCAAGCACTACACCTCGCTCTTCACCGAGAACAGCTTCGGGACCTACATCCTGAACAGCCTGATCGCGGCGGGCGGCTCGGCGGTCATCTCGGTGATCTTCGGATCGCTGGCCGCCTATTCGCTCAGCCGGGTGGATTTCCGCGGCAAGCAGGATCTGTTCTTCTGGATCATCTCGACCCGGATGGCGCCGGTGGTGGCGGTGATGGTGCCCCTTTACGCGATCTTCCGCAGCCTGGACCTCGTGGGGACGCTTCCCGGTCTGATCCTGGCCTACACGACCTTCAACCTGCCCTTCGCGATCTGGATCCTGAAAGGCTTCTTCGACAACGTGCCCTTCGCGATCGAGGAAGCGCAGATGGTGGACGGCTCGACCCGGTTCCAGGCGTTCCGGTCGATCCTGCCGCTCGTCGCGCCGGGTATCGGGGCCTTCGTGGTGCTCTGCATCCTCTTTGCCTGGAACGACTTCCTTTTCGCCGCCATCATCGGCTCCGGCGGGGCGAAGACGCTGCCGGTCGCGACCCGCGAACTGGTCCAGCCGCAGAACATCCAGTGGGGCTCGATCATGGCGGCAGGCGTGGTGACCACGGCCCCCATGATGCTCCTCGGCCTTGTGATCCGCAAATACCTGGTGACCGGCCTGACGATGGGCGCAGTCAAGGAATGAACCGGGCGGTGCGCCAAGCGGCGCGCGCCCAGACCAACCCCCTTGGGAGGAATTGAGACATGGCGACGGTAACCATCAAGAACGTCTGGAAGTACTACGGCGAGACGCCCGCCGTTAAGGACCTCAACATCACCTGCCCGGACGGCAGCTTCGTGTCGATCCTCGGCCCCTCGGGCTGCGGCAAATCCTCGACGATGCGGATGCTGGCGGGGCTGGAGCACATCAGCGCGGGCGACATCCTGTTCGACGACCAGCGGGTCAACGATCTGGCACCGAAGGACCGCGACGTCGCGATGGTGTTCGAAAACTACGCGCTCTACCCGCACAAGACGGTCTATGAGAACATCGCGAACCCGCTGCGCCTGCGCAAGGCGAGCGAGGACACGATCAAGGCGCGCGTGACTGGGGCGGCGAAGCTGCTTGAAATCTCTCACCTTCTAGAGCGCCGCCCGCACGAGCTTTCGGGCGGCCAGAAGCAGCGTGTGGCGATCGGTCGGGCCATCGTCCGCGAACCGAAGCTCTTCCTCTTCGACGAGCCGATCGCGCACCTCGACGCAAAGCTGCGCGCCCATATGCGCGGCGAGATCAAGCATCTTCAGCGCTCGCTCGGCACCACGATGATCTACGTCACCCACGACCAGTTGGAGGCGCTGTCGATGGCCGACTACATCGCGGTCATGCATGACGGCGAGTTGCAGCAGTGGGGCACACCGGCCGAGATCTTCAACCATCCGGTCAACGCCTGGGTCGCGGGCTTCGTCGGTGAACCGGCGATGAACTTCCTGACCTGCGACATCAAGGGGCAGGGCGACGATGTTCTTCTGCGCCACAGCAACTTCGAGATCCCGCTGCTGCCGGGCCAGGTGCGCCAGCTCAACGGCGCGGCGCAGGCCGGGACCGCGCGGATGGGCGTGCGCCCGGACGCGCTGTCGATCAGCATGACACGGCCCGACGAGGCTGCGATGCAGGGCGAGATCTTCGTCAACGAGCTTCTGGGCGGCGATATGCTGGTCGAGGTCCAGCTGGACGACTGCCGCATCCGGGTCAAGACGACGCCGGAGTTCGAGGGCAAGCCGGGCGAGAACTGCTTCCTCTCGGTCAACCGCGACAAATGGCACGTCTTCGACGCGGGCGACGGGCATGCCTACTTCTGAGGCCATCGCCGCCAGGGTGGGCCGCGAGGCCCCCTATGAGGAGGCGCTAGACGCCTTCCTGGCGGCGCATGTGCCTTCGCGCGGGGCGGCCGGCCTGGTTCAGGCCTACCGCGCGGTGCAGGCGATGCCCTACTTCTCCGGCCTCGATCGGACGCCGCAGGCGGCGCTTCGGGACGGGCGCGGGGCCTGCACGGCCAAACATCTGGTTTTGCGCGATCTCTTGCGGCGCCTGGGTCATCCGGCGGACGTGGAGATTGTCGAGGGGGATTTTGCCTCCGGCGTCCCGGTGCATCCCTCGATGCCCGATGCACTCATGACGATGATCCGGGACGAGGGCGTCACGGATTTCCACTGCCGGGTGCGGGTCGGGGGTCAGGCGCTTGATGCAACCTGGCCTCTCGACCTTCTCCGTTGGGGCTTTCCGGCCGACACAGATTGGGACGGACAAGGCGATACGAAACAGGCTATCGAACGGGTGGTCGTCCGGTCGGTGGAGGAGGACGTTCTGGGCGCAAAGGCCCGGCTCTTGGCGGGATTGTCAGAGGAGGCAACCCGACGCCGCGCCGAGTTCCTTGCGCTTCTATCGAATTGGCTCGCGGATCTGCCGTGGCCGGAAGAAGAAACGATCTGACGACGGGGGAGGAAAACTTGTCGGGCACGGGTAAGGTTTTTGTCGGCATCGATGCCGGCACGACGGGCTGCACGGTCATGGTCTTCGACGAGAAGGGCAATGCCATCGGCCACGGCTATCAGGAATACAACTGCTCCTCGCCGCAGCCGGGCTGGATCGAGCAGAGCCTGGATGAGGTCTGGGCGGGGATCTGCTCGGCCACGAAGCAGGCGGTGAAGAAGGCGGGCGTGCCTGCCTCGGCCTATCACTCGGTCGGCCTGTCCAGCCAGCGCGGCACCTTTGGCATCCTCGACGCGAACCGCCGTCCGCTGATGAACTCGCTGGTCTGGAACTGCGGGCGGGCCTTGAAAAGCGTGGCCGCCATTTCTGCAGAGTTTTGCCCAGAGGAGCACCAGAAGCACACCGGCATGCAGATCAGCCCGCTCTGGTCGGCCGCCAAGATCGTCTGGCTGCGCGAGAAGCGTCCGGATCTCTTCGATGCCACGCGCTGGTTCGTAAACGGCCAGGAATACTTCCTCTGGCGCATGGGGGCGGAGGACTGGGCCACGGACCCGGCGTCCCTGACGCTGAACGGGATGATGGACATCGCCAAGCTCGACTGGTCCGACCGCATCCTCAAGGCCTGCGGCATCGACCGCGACCGCCTGCCGCCGGTGGGAACGCCCGCGACAATGGTCGGGCGCCTGTCGAAGGCCGCCGCACATGAAACCGGCCTGCCTGAAGGCGTCATCCTGTGCCGTGGCGCGGGCGACCAGCAGTGTGCGGCGATCGGCGCAGGGGTTATCCGTCAGGGCATGGCCGAATTCACCGTCGGCACCTCTGGCGTCATGGTGGCCCACCTCGACAGCGTCGAGCGGATCAAGGGCAACAAGCTCTGGTGGGGTGGGCATGGCGTGCCGGGTGCCTGGGACATCGAGGGCGGCGCCTTCAGCCTTGGCGCATCGCTGCGCTGGTGGCGCGACCACCTGGGCCGCAACGAGCTGGACGAAAGCGCGCGCCGCAAGACCAGCGTCTATAGCGTGATGGTGGAGCAAGCCCACAACTCCAAGCCCGGCGCCAACGGGGCGATGTTCCACAGCTTCATGGCCAGCCAGGTCACGCCCTACTACGACGCGGTCGCCCGCGGCGGCTTCCTGGGCCTGGGCCTTTACCACGAGCGTCATGACCTGATCCGCGCGCTGCTGGAAGGCTGCGCGCAGGAAATGAAGATGGTCTTCGACAGCTTCCAGTCCGATATCGAGGGCGGCATCACCGATTTCCGCCTGACCGGCGGCGGCACCAAGTCCGACGGCTTCGTGCAGATCATGACCGATATCATCGGCGTGCCCTCGACCGTGACGAAAGAGCGCGAATGCACGGCACTTGGCGCGGCGATCCTCGGGGCCTTCGGCTCCGGCGCCTTCGGCACGATCGACGAGGCGGTGGAGTCGATGGTGCAGGTTGAATCGACCTTCGACCCCAACCCGAAGCTGCGTGAGCTCTATGACGAGCAGCACGCCATCTACCGCGGCATGTACGAGGCCATCGCCAGATCGGGCCAGTATGCCGCGCTCAGCGACTTTTCGCAGAAATATCAGTGATATCAGACAGGAGACCCTGACATGGCAATTCCCGGCATCCGCGGCATGGAACACGTGGGCATCACGGTTCCCGACATCAACGAAGCTTGCGACTTCTTCACCCGCATTCTCGGCGCTGAAGTGCTCTTCACCGCCGCCACCGATTTCCGCGGCGAGGGTGACTGGATGCACGAACATCTGCGGGTCCATCCCCGCGCCGAGATCAAGGAGTTTCGCTACGTCCGCCTTGGGAACGGCACCAACCTTGAGGTGTTCCAGTATTCCTCGCCCGACCAGAAGACCGAGGGGCCGCTGAAGAACTCCGACGTCGGTGGCCACCACATGGCCTTCTACGTCGACGACATGGAGGCGGCGATCAAGTTCCTCAAGGACAACGGCGTGGAGGTTCTGGGTGAGCCCACCAGCTACACCGATGGTCCGAACCTGGGGCTCACCTGGTGCTATTTCATGGCGCCCTGGGGGCTCCAGCTTGAGGTTGTCTCCTCGCCCAAGGGCACGACCTTCGACAACGAGGCGAAGGCCGCCGGCCGCCGCCGCCTGTTCGACCCCTCGCGCGCGGCCGAAACGCTGATCTGAGCGCGCATTGCTTCGGGGGCGCGTCGTGGTGCCCCCAACCCTCCTGAAAGGATATCTCATGCCCCTGGTTTCCATGGGCCCGATGCTGCGTCGGGCCCGGGCGGATGGTTATGGCATCGCCGCCTACAACATGATCGACTTCAACTCCGCCAAATCCATCATCGGCGGCGCGGCAGAGCTTTCCGCCCCGGTGATCGTGCAGGTCAGCGTCAAGACGGTGAAGCACTGGGGCTATGGGCATCTGGCCTCCTGGGTGCGGATGCTGGCGGAGGACGCGCCGGTTCCGGTCGCGCTGCACCTGGACCACTGCACCGACATCGAGGTGATCAAGCGCTGCATCGATGCAGGCTGGACCTCGGTCATGTTCGACGGCTCGACCCTGCCGTTTGCAGAGAACCTGGACAAGTCCGCGCAGGCCTACGCGCTGACCGAGGCCGCGGGCATCGGGCTTGAGGCCGAGATCGGCGCCATCGGCGGGGTCGAGGACGACAAGGTGGTGAACGACGACCAGTCGCGCCTGGCCGATTTCGACGAATGCCTGAAATTCGTGGCGGCGATGCCGAACCTCGCGGTCTTTGCCCCCGCGATCGGGACCGCCCACGGTTTCTACAAGGGCGAGGCGAAGATCGCCTATGACTTGCTCAAGCGCATCACCGATGCGATCCCGAACCCCATTGCCCTTCACGGCGGCACGGGGCTGACCGACGAACAGTTCCATCGCTGCATCGAACTGGGCTGCGGCAAGGTCAACATCTCGACCATGCACAAGCGGCTCTTCATCGACGGCTTCGTCAACCTCAAGGCAGAGAAGCCGAAGCTGGCCGAGCCGCTGCCCTTCATTCAGGCACAGCACGACGCGATGAAGGCCGATGTCATGGCCTGCATCCGTACCTTCGGCTCCGAAGGCCGCGCGGCGGAGGCAGCCCATGCCGCATGAGATGCAGGCGCTGATCTTCGACTGCGACGGGGTTCTGGTGGACACCGAACGTGACGGGCACCGCGTGGCCTTCAACCGCGCCTTCGCGGCAGAGGGGATCGGCACCGAATGGTCGGTGGAACGCTATGGCGAACTGCTGACTACGGGCGGCGGCAAGGAACGGATGCGGCGCCACTTCGACGAGACCGGCTGGCCGGCCGCGCAGGACGAGCACGACGGGCTGATCGCGCGGCTGCACCGCACCAAGACCGATCTTTTCATGGACCTGATCGAGGCGGGCGCGCTGCCGTTGCGCCCGGGCGTCGCGCGCATGGTGGACGCGGCGCAGGCGGCGGGGCTAAAGGTCGCGGTCTGCTCGACCTCGAACGAACGGGCCGTCGAAACGGTGGTGCGCGTGCTGCTGGGTCCGGACCGGGCCGAGCGGATCACCATCTTTGCCGGCGACGTGGTGCCGAAGAAGAAGCCCGATCCCGCGATCTACACCCTTGCCGCCACGACGCTGGGCCTGACGCCCGCCGCCTGCGTGGTGGTGGAGGACAGCCACATCGGACTCCGCGCTGCCAAGGCCGCGAGCATGAACTGCATCGTCACCCGATCCACCTATACCCACGACGAGGACTTCACCGGGGCCGACCGGATCGTGGATCACCTGGACGAGGGCGTGGACCTCGGCCTGTGCCAGGCCCTGACCCAGAGGGAGGATATCGAATGCCGCTGACCGTCATCGCGACGCTCAAGGCGAAAGCCGGCAAGGAGGACGCGCTCTACGAGGTGCTGAAGGGCCTTCTGGCGCCGACGCGCGCCGAAAAGGGTTGCGTTTTCTATGACATGCACAAGTCGGCGGACGAGTCCGGGCTGTTCATGTTCACGGAGGAGTGGGAAACCCGCCCGTTGTGGGACGACCACATGAACTCCCCGCATCTGACGGCGTTCTCGGCGCAGCAGGACGATCTGGTCGAAAACTGGACCCTTTTCACCGGCGAGAAGGTTTAAGCCCATGAAAATCAAGTTCTACGCCCACGCGAGCTTCCGGCTGGAGGGGGACGGGCTTGCCGTCATCACCGACCCGTTCAACTGCGAGAAATCGAAGTTCGACCCGATCAACGAACCAGCCGACATCGTTCTGATGTCCTCGGACACCGACGATTTCCATTCCGATCCCAGCCATATCCTGGGCGAACCGGAGGTGGTCAACACGCTGGCGATCCCCGCCGGGGGGCGCGACGTCAAAGGCATCCATGTGACCTCCTACCCGGCGACGGAAAGCCTGACTTTCGACTACCAGACGGAATATGGCCGCGACCCGGACGCGAACGCGCTTTACCATTTCACGCTGGACGGGATGCGCGTGTTGCACATGGGTGATATCGGCACCGCAGTACCCGACGGGCATCTTGAGGCGCTGAAGGGCAAGGTCGATGTGCTGCTGGCGCTGACCGGCGATCACGCGACGATCCCGCTGCCCGACCTTGACGACGCGATCAGCGTGATTGGCCCCAAGGCGGTGATCCCGATGCACTACTACAGCCCCAAGGGTGTGCTGAGGATCGAGCCGGTCGAGAGTTTCCTCGCGCGCGTGCCCGAGGACAGCGTCACCCGCGTCGGTGGGTCGGAACTGGACCTGACCGCCGACATGCTGCCCACGGACGGCGCGCCCCGCGTCTTCGTCTTCGAACAGTCGCGCTGAGCTTACCTCCGGCGCGTCTGCCTTGGCCCCCGCCATCACGGCGGGGGCCTTTTTCCAAAGGGCCCGCAATGACCGACCTGACCCCGACCCACGCCCGTAACATGCGCCTTCTAGGGCATACCGACCAGGGCGGGCGGCCCGACGGCGTGCAACTGATGGTTCATCGCGGGTATGGCTATGTCGGCCACATCTTTTCCAAGGGGTTCAGCGTCATCGACCTGCGCGACCCGGTGAATCCGCGGCCCGTGCGTTTCATCCCTGCGCCGCCGAACACCTGGTGCCTGCACCTTCAGACGCATGACGACCTGCTTTTGGTCATCCACAACAAGGACATGTTCGCCCAAGCCGACATGGCGGACGAAAAGGCCTATTACAAGGGCGGGGTCAGCCACCACGCAGACGGCGCCCGCGACTGGTCGGCGGGTATGGCGGTCCATGACATTTCCCGCCCCGAGGCGCCCCGGCAGATCGGCTTCATGCCGGTCGAAGGGACGGGGCTGCACCGGATCTGGTACACCGGCGGGCGCTGGGCCTATGCCTCGGCGCTGCTCGACGGGTTTACCGATTATATCCTGATCACCATCGACATGGCGGACCCGACACGGCCCCGGATGGTCGGCCGTTTCTGGCTTCCAGGCATGAACGCGGCGGCGGGGGAGGTGCCCGACTGGCCGCTGCCGCAGGGCCGCTTCGGGCTGCATCATCCGATCGTGCACGGCGACATTGCCTACTGCAGCTGGCGCGATGCCTGCCTGGCGATCGTGGACGTCTCCGACCGCCACGCGCCAAAGCTGATGAACCACATCGTCTGGTCGCCGCCCTTCGGCGGGGGAACCCATAACGCGTTGCCACTGCCCGGGCGCGATCTTCTGGTCGTGGTGGATGAAACCGTGCTGGACCACGGGGAGGATGGGTTCAAGCCGATCTGGATCTTCGACAACCAGGTGAAGGGCAAGCCCATCAGCATCGCGACGATGCCGCCGCCCTCGGACCGCGACTACCATGCCGTGGGCGGGCATTTCGGCCCGCACAACATTCACGAAAACCGCCCCGGCACCTTCGTGTCCGAGGATCTGATCTTTGCGACCTGGCAGAACGCGGGTGTGCGCGTCTACGACATCCGCGACCCCTTCCGCCCGCAGGAAGTGGGCGCCTGTGTTCCGCCGCCGCCCGCGCGCATGGTTGACCCGCGCCCCAACCGCGCGGCGGTCCTGCATTCGGCGGACGTTCATGTCGATGCGCAGGGTCTGATCTACGCGACCGATTTCAACGCCGGGCTGAGCGTGATGGAATACCTCGGCTGAGCCGCGCCTCAGGCCTCGCCGCCCGATCGCTGGTAGAAGCGCTCCAGCGCGCTCGCCGTCTTCTTGAGGTTGCTTGAGCGGCTGCTCTCTTCCTCGAACAAGAGGCCGATATACATCAGGTCAATTAGATAGATCTGACTGATGCGCCCTTCCAGAAAGTCGCCGTACAGCGGAACCGAAGGGGTGGCCGAGCTCCAGGTCACGAGTGTCGTTGATGCCGCGCGCCCGACCGGTGAGGCCGGGTCGCTGGTCAGCGCGATGGTCGTTGCGCCGTTTTCGCGCGCAAGCTTCAGCGCGCTTGCGATCCCAATCGTCGTCCCTGTGTGGGAAATGCCGATCATGACGCTGTCCGGACCAAGGTTCGCGGCAAGCACGACCTGCGTGTAGTGGTCGTCACTGGCCTGCGCATCAAGGCCCGCCTTCATGAAAAGGTGCGCTGCCTCGTCGCAGATCGCGGCGGCGCCGCCCACGCCCACCAACACGATCTTGCGCGCATTGCGGATCGCCTGGATGCAAGTGTCGATCCGTTCGGTGTCGAGCATGCGCTGCGTTCCCTGGATCGCGACCGACAAGAGGTTCGCCAGCTTGGCCGAGGTTCCGATCAGCGTGTCGGTCTGGTCGATCTCGGCCGGGATGTTGGCAAAGCTGGATCGGGTGACCGCGCCCTCCGCCAGCGACAGCTTCAGGTCGGGGAAGCCGGAATATCCCAGGGCGCGGCTGACGCGGCTGATCGTGGCTTCGGACAGGCCCAGCGTTTGCGCCAGTTCCGTGATCGACAGGCTGAGCCGTGTGCCCGCATGTTCGCGCAGATAGTCCGCAACGATGCGCTCGGACTTCCGGAGCGATGCGTAACGTTCCTGGATGCGTTGAACGAGGTCGCCCCCGTTGGCGTGTGGGGAAGCCCTGTCGGCCATGGTTCTCTCCGTCTTGCCCCTCATTGGTAGAGTGGAACGGGGAAATCGGAAAGAAGTTTTCATATTTTCAGCGCCCAAAGGTGGCGCAAACCGGTGTCGCGGGTGATCGGTTCGCCGCAAACCCCCTGAAAATCAACAACACACAATCTGAAATGTAAGAATATTTCACAATTTATGGCAAATTCTCGCGTCCTTGCAAAAAATTTTCTCGACAAGAGGAGGCGTGAAACCTACAAAAAACCCAATCAGAGCGATGTCTAAGCCGATTCCATCGGCAGTTGGGAGGAAAGATGGGAGCCGCTGCTCAAGGCAAGAACGCGCCCTCGCGAGAGTTCTTGGAGAAAATTTTCCGCACGGCCTACAAGATCCGTGTTTTCGAGACCGAAGGGATCAAGCTTTATCGTCAGGGCCTGATCCGGGGGTACTTCCACCCCTACCTGGGCCAGGAAGGCATCGCGACCGGCGCCTGCGCCGCGCTGAGCGAGGGCGACTACATCGCCTCAACCCACCGGGGCCATGGGCACTGCATCGCCTGGGGCGCGGATGTAAAGAAGATGGTGGCCGAGCTTCTCCAGAAGGAAACGGGCTACTGCAAGGGCTACGGCGGATCGATGCATATCGCCGATATCTCGGTTGGCAACCTCGGGGCGAACGGGATCGTTGGCGCGGGCACGCCGCTTGGCGTGGGGGCCGCGCTGGCCAACCAGGTCAACGGGTCTGACGCGGTCACCGTCACCTTCTCGACCGACGGCGCCTCGAACAACGGGACGTTCCTGGAAAGCCTGAACCTTGCCGCGATCTGGAACCTGAACTTCATCCTCCTGGTCGAGAACAACGGTTACGCCGTGTCGACGCGGATCGAGGAAAGCACCCGCGACACCGATCTTTACAAGCGCGGGCTCGCCATCGGGGTGGAAAGCCATCAGGTCGATGGCAACGATCCGTTCGCGGTCTACGAGGTCATGAAGCAGGCGGTCGAAACCTGCCGCGCGGGCAAGGGCCCGGTCCTGATCGAGGCCAAGACCTATCGCCACATGGGTCACCACGTGAACGACCCCGGCAAGTACATGCCCGAGGACGAACTGGCCTACTACAAGCAGCGCGACCCGGTCGACCGTGCGCGCGCCGCCCTGAAGGAAATGGCCGATGTGAGCGACGAGGACATCGCCGCGATCGAAGCCGAAATCGCAGCCGAATTCGCCGATGCGGTCGAATTCTCGAAGAACAGCCCGGAGGTCACGCCCGAATCCTTCCGCGAATTCGCGGTCGGATATTGAGGCGGACGGGAAGGGGAGGAGAAATCATGGCAGAACGCGAATTGATGTATCGCGAGGCCCTTCGGGAGGCCATCGACGAAGAGATGGGCCTGAACCCGTCGGTCTTCATCATCGGCGAAGGCATCGCCGAGCGGGGCGGCAGCTACAAGGTCACCGAGGGCCTGCTGGCGAAATACGGGCCCAAGCGCGTCCGCGACACGCCGATCGCCGAGGCTGGCATGATCGGCGTCGGCGTCGGCGCCGCGATCGCCGGGGCCCGCCCGATCGTGGAGATCCTTTACGTGGATTTCGCTATGCTCGGCATGGACATGATCGTGAACCAGGCCGCCAAGTTCCGCCTGATGACGGGCGGCGACGGCCGCGTGCCCTTCATCATGCGCACCCAGGGCGGTACCGGCGGCGGCGTGGCGGCCCAGCACTCGCAGTCGCTTGAGGCGCTTTTCTACCACATCCCCGGCCTTCGGGTGGTCATGCCCTCGACGCCCGCTGACGCGAAGGGTCTGCTGAAATACGCCCTGCGCCAGGACGACCCCGTGATGTTCCTGGAGCACAAGCACCTCTACATGACCAAGGGCATGGTGCCCGATGGCGAACATATCGTCGAGTTCGGCAAGGGCGACATCAAGCGCGTCGGCACCGATGTGACCGTGATCGCCTGGTCGAACATGATCCCGCGCACGCTTGAGGCCGCCGAGGAACTGGCGCGCCAAGGCATCTCGGTCGAGGTGATCGACCCGCGCACCCTGGTGCCGCTGGACCGCGAAATGATCGTGAACTCGGTCCTCAAGACCCGGCGCTGCGTGATCGTCCAGGAAGCCAACCGCCGCGGTGGCGTGGCCTCCGACATTGCCTCGATCGTGCAGGAAGAGTGCTTCTACGAGATGGATGCGCCGGTGGAGATCGTCGCCGGCATGGACATTCCGGTGCCGTTCAACCTGACGCTCGAAAAGGCCAGCGTGCCGCAGAAGGACGATGTCGTGGCCGCCGTTCGCCGGAGCCTGCACCTCGACCCTTTTGCTGAAGCGGCTGAGTGAGGGCGCCGGGATGACCTTGCATGTGCTTGAGAAATTGGCCGCGACGAACCCGGATTGCGAAATCTGGTGGGATAGCTCGCCGCTTGTCTACGACAACTGGGCGCGGGGCGTCCTCGCCTCGGCCCCGGCCGGAAAAAAGGCGGATTGGGACGCGCAGCTGAAGCGGCTCTTCGATACCGCGACCGTAGCGCGCGAGGGCACGATGGGGTTTGGCGGCGTCACCACCAACCCGCCCCTGTCGTTGCAGGCGATCCAGAACGATCCCGAGTTCTGGATCGGCGAGATCGGCCGCATCGCGGCGGAGAACCCCGGCGAGGATGTCGAGGGGATCTATTGGAAGACCTACCTTGAGGTCGTCCGCCGCAGCGCCGAAATGATCCTGCCGGTCTACGACGCCTCGAATGGACGCCATGGGCATCTGTCGGGCCAGGTCGATCCGCGCTTTGTCACCGACTACGACCGGATGCTGTCCCAGGGCCTGCAACTGGCCACGATCGGGCGCAACGTCATGGTCAAGATCCCCGGCAGCGCCGAAGGCTACCGCGTGATCGAGGAACTGACCGCGCGCGGTATTTCGACCAACAACACGACCTCCTTCACGGTGCCGCAATACATCGCCTGCATGGACGCGGTCAGCCGCGGGCTGGAGCGCGCGCGGGCGGCAGGGATCGACCTTTCGAAGTGGCGTTCGGTCATCACCCACATGTCGGCGCGGCTTGGCAATATCGGCGACCTCGAGGCCCAGGCCGACCTGCGCGGCATCAAGTTGTCGCCGGAAGAGATCCTGCACGGCGAAATGGCGGTGATGAAGCGCGCCTATCACCACGGCAAGCGCACGGGGCACCCCTCGAAAATGCTGCAATGCTCGATGCGGGTCACCGACGAGGGCGAGGGCGGCGCGGCTTCCTCCTGGCATATCGAGAAGATCGCCGGCGGGGATTTCGTCTACACCTGCCCGCCCGGCTACATCGCCCAGCTGATGCAGGCAGAAGATCGCCTTCCCGCCTTCGATGCAAAGGCGATCGACGAGGAGCCGCCCGCAGAGGTGATCGAGAAGCTGAGGCAGCTGCCCTATTTCCGGCAGGCCTATGACTTCGACGGCATGAAGCCGGATGAGTTCAGCCAGTTCGGCGCCTTCGCGGCGACGGCAAATGAATTCGCCGCGGCCACCCGAAAGACGGTGGATTTCGTGGCACGGGCGCTCGAATCCGTGCGTCCGCAGGCTGCCTGAGGGAGGAAAGAATGGCAGAGGCAATTCTGGTTCCTCAGGTCGGGCAGGACCTGACCGAGGCCAAGGTGGTCGAGCTTCACGTCAAGCTTGGCGATCAGGTTAAGAAGGGCGACCTTGTCGCCGTTGTCGAATCCGAAAAGGCGAGCTTCGAGGTCGAGGCCTTTTGCGAGGGCACGGTGATCAGCCTGCCCTGGCAGGTCGGCGATACCGCCACGGTGCTTGAGCCGCTGATGCATGTCGGCGCCCCGGGCGAGACGGTTGCAGAGGCAGCACGATCGGCCGCGGCTGAGCCCGCCGTGGTTCCGGCGGTCGCGCCCGCCGCACAGCCCGAGGCCGCACAAGTCGCGCAGGCCGAACCGCTGGTTGCCAAGGTGGCCACCGGTGTCGTGAACGCGGCGCTTCGCGCCTCGCCGATCGCGCGCCGCGTTGCCGCGGGTCAGGGTCTGGATCTTGCCCGCATCGCGGGCAGCGGCCCGAAGGGCGCGGTGGTGCTCAAGGATGTCGCCGCGCTGGCGGTTGGCGGCGCCCCCACGACGGGCGGCGGCGCGCTGGAGCTGCGGACGCTACAGGCCGGGCAGGGGACGCCGGTGGTCTTCATCCACGGCTTCGGCGCCGATCTGTCGTCCTGGCGGCCGCTGGTCGCCCGCATAGGGCTCGGCTCACCCATGATGGCGCTGGACCTTCCGGGGCACGGCGGTTCTCGCGGGCATGGCGCGGCGGACTTCGCGGGCCTTGTCGGTGCGGTCGGGCAGACGCTGCGCGGCCTTCAGGGCAGCGTGCACCTCGTCGGCCATTCGCTGGGGGCGGCGGTCGCCGTCGCGCTGACCCAGCGCGGCGATCTCGATGTCCGTTCGCTGACTCTGATCGCGCCGGCGGGGCTTGGTGCATCGGTGGATGGCGCTTTCGTCGAGGGCTTCTTGGGGGCCAAGTCCGAGGCCGCGCTGGCCGCCTGGATGCGCCGCCTGGTCTCTGACCCCGCCACCCTGGCGCCGGTTCTGGTGCGTGCGACCCTGGCTGCGCGCGAAGACGCGGACCTTGTCCCGGCACAGTCGCGCGTGGCGCGTGGCGTGTTCGAGGGTTCGACCCAGCTCTTCTCGGCTGCCGCGGCGCTGCGGAGCTACCAGGGGCCCTGCACCGTCATCGCCGGGCGCGACGATGCGATCGTTCCCTTGCGGGAAATCGAGGCGGCGCTGCCGGGCCATGTCGCGCTTCACCGGCTCGACCGGGTGGGGCACCTGCCGCAGGTGGAGGCCGCTGACCTGGTGCAGACACTGATTGCGCGGACCGTCCGCTCGGCGGGCTAAGCCGTGTACGGCGCGCGCCACGCCCCTCCCGCATGGCGCGCGTCCCGTTTCCCGACATCCGTCCAGCAAGACCAGGGCCGCCGTGCATGTGCGGCCACTCCAACGAAGGGAAGGACCGGTCATGCGTGACCTGCCCCAGGTAAGCCATGCCGACATGGCGAACGCGATCCGATTTCTGGCCGCCGACGCTGTCGAGCGCGCGGCCTCCGGCCATCCGGGCATGCCGATGGGCATGGCCGATGTGGCGACGGTTCTGTTCACCCGCTTTCTGAAGTACGATGCGGCGCACCCCCGCTGGGCCGATCGCGACCGCTTTGTGCTGTCGGCAGGCCACGGGTCCATGCTGCTTTACGCGCTGCTCCACCTGACCGGCACGCCGGGCTGGCCGATCGACGCGCTGCGGGGGTTCCGGCAACTGGGTTCGCCCGCGGCCGGCCACCCCGAATACGGTCACGGAGAGGGGATCGAGACGACGACCGGCCCCTTGGGGCAGGGGATCGCGACCGCCGTCGGCATGGCCCTGGCCGAGGAGATGGACCGAGCGCGCTTCGGTGCCGATATCGTCGATCACCACACCTGGGTCATCGCGGGCGATGGCTGCCTGATGGAGGGGATCAGCCAGGAGGCGATCTCGCTGGCCGGGCATTTGCGGCTGAAAAAGCTGATCGTGCTCTGGGATGACAACGGCATCACCATCGACGGCGGCACCTCTGCCGCCACCTCAGAAGATCAGCGCAAGCGGTTCGAGGCTTCGGGCTGGGCGACGCTTGAAGCCGATGGCCATGACCCTGAAGGCATCGCAGAGGCGATGGAGCAGGCCCGGCAATCCGACCGCCCGGTGATGATCGCCTGCCGCACCAGGATCGGCTATGGCGCGCCCTCCAAGGCGGGCACCGCCAAATGCCACGGCTCGCCGCTTGGGGCTGGGGAATTGCAGGCCGCGCGCGAGGCCCTTGGCTGGCCGCATGCCGCCTTCGACATTCCGCTGCCGGTGCGCGAGCTCTGGGCCGCCGCCGGCGGTCGCGGGGCCGAAGCGCGGCAGGACTGGGAGGTGCGGCTTGCGGCATCACCCCGGCGCGCGGACTTCCTTGACCATCATGCCGGTCGCTATCCCGAAGGCTGGCGCCAGGCGCTGGCTGCCCACCGTGCGGCCCTGTCGTCCAAGCCGGGGGCGATGGCGACCCGCAAGGCCAGCGGCGCCGCGCTTGAGGTGCTGACCCCGGCCATCCCGCAGATGATCGGCGGGTCGGCCGACCTGACCGGCTCCGTCAACACGTTGACCAAGGCGACCGCACCCCTGACGGCGGAGAATTTCGGCGGACGCTACATCCACTACGGCGTGCGCGAGCACGGGATGGCGGCGGTGATGAACGGCATGGCGCTGCATGGCGGATACCGCCCCTACGCCGGGACCTTCCTGGTCTTCGCCGACTACCTGCATCCCGCGCTTCGGCTTTCAAGCCTGATGGGCCTTCCCGTGACCTATGTGCTGACGCATGACTCGATCGGCCTGGGCGAGGATGGTCCGACCCACCAGCCCGTTGAGACGCTGGCGATGCTGCGTGCGACGCCGGGTCTGGTGACGCTGCGCCCCGCAGATGCCGTGGAGGCGGCGGAAGCCTGGGAAATCGCGCTGGACCGCCGGGACGGGCCGACCGCCATTGTCCTGTCGCGGCAGGACCTGCCGACGCTTCGCCTGGATGGCGGCGTCGAAAACGCGGCGCGGCGCGGCGGCTATGTTCTGGCCGAGGCCGCCTGCGGGCCGCGCCGGGTCACGCTGATCGCGACCGGCTCCGAGGTGGAGATCGCCTATGAGGCACGCGCGCTTCTCGAGGCCGCAGGCATTGGCGCGGCGGTCGTGTCGCTGCCGTCCTTCGAATTGTTCCGCGCGCAGCCGGCCGCGTATCGCGCCGCCGTGCTCGGACAAAGGGACGGTGTCCGGGTCGGGGTGGAAGCCGCGCTGAGGTTCGGCTGGGACGAAGTCATCGGTTCTGAGGGCGCCTTCGTCGGAATGACCGGCTTCGGCGCCTCCGCCCCGGCCAGCGTGCTCTACCAGCACTTCGGCATCACGGCGGTCGCCGTCGCGGCCAAGGCGCGCGATCTGCTTGGGGAAGCAGCATGAGCGGGCATGACGTCCTGATCGTCGGATCGGGCCCGGGTGGCTATGTCGCCGCGATCCGGGCGGCGCAACTGGGCCTGAAGGTCGGCCTGATCGAGCGGGCGCATCTCGGCGGCATCTGCCTCAACTGGGGCTGCATCCCGACCAAGGCCATGCTGAAGGGCACGGACCTTCTGTGCGAGGCGGGTCATGCCACGCGCTTCGGCCTGCACCCGCTCTCGCCCGCGATCGACCCCGTCAGGCTCGTGGCGCGGGCCCAGGAGGTTTCGACCCAGCTTTCGGCGGGGATCGCGTTCCTTCTGAAGAAAAACGGCGTCGATCTGATCTGGGGATCGGCGCGGCTGGCTGGCGGCGGCAGGGTCGAAGTGACAGCCGCCGAGGTCGCGGGGCCGCGCGGGGCGCTGGGACCGGGCACCTACGCCGCGCCCCATATCATCCTTGCGACGGGGGCAAGCCCACGTCGTCTTCCAGGACTCGACCCCGATGGCCACCTGGTCTGGACCTATATGCAGGCGCTCCGTCCCCAGGCGGTTCCGCAGCGTCTGATCGTCGTCGGTTCCGGCGCGATCGGAGTGGAGTTCGCCTCCATCTACGCCGCGATGGGCGCGCAGGTCACGATCGTGGAACTCGCCGCGCGCATCCTGCCGCAGGAGGACGCCGAGATCTCCGGCCTTATGGCCAAGGCGCTCCAGAAACGCGGGATCGCGCTGCATACTGGTGTTTCCGTCGCCCGGCTGGACCGGCAGGCGGAGAGCCTCACCGCCCACCTCTCCGACGGCACGGCGATTTCCGCCGACCGGCTCCTCAGCGCGGCAGGGGTGGTTCCGAACGTCTCGGGCCTTGGGCTTGAGGCGCTCGGCGTCGTGCTTGCGCACGGCGCGGTGCAGACCGACGGGGCCGGGCGCACGAATGTGCCCGGCCTCTACGCCATCGGTGATCTGGCCGGCGCGCCGATGCTTGCGCACAAGGCCGAACATGACGGGATCGCCTGTGTCGAGGCGATCGCAGGCCGGGCGCCGCGCGGCCATGGCCCAATCCCCGGGTGCATCTATGCCAGCCCCCAGATCGCCTCGGTCGGCCTGACCGAGGAGCAGGCGCAGGAACAGGGTACCGCCGTGCGCATCGGGCGTTTCTCGCTGCGCGGCAACGGCAAGGCGCTGGTGCTGGGTGAGCCTGACGGCCTCGTGAAATGCGTGTTCGACGCGGCGAGCGACCGGCTGATCGGGGCGCAGATCATCGGCGCGGAGGCCAGCGAACTGATCCACGGGATGACCATCGCGGTGACGCTCGGCGCGACCTCCGAGCAACTCGCCAGCGTGGTCTTCCCGCATCCCACCCTGTCAGAGGCGCTGCATGAGGCCGTCATGGCCGCGCGGGAAGGAGCGATCCATGCCTGAGGGCCTACGCGGAACCGTGATCTTCGACCTTGACGGCACGCTGGTGGACAGCGCGCCCGACCTTGCCGATGCGCTCGACACCCTGTTGGAGGAGCGGGGGCACAAGGCGCTGGGCCTCGATCACGCCCGGCGTCTGATCGGACACGGCGTTGCGGAGCTTGTCCGCAAGGGTCTTGAGGACAGGGGCGAGAGGCTTGAGGGGCTGGATCTGACCCAGGCGGTTCAGCGCTTCCTGAAGCACTATACGCAGTTCCTGTCCCGCAAGAGCACGCCCTATCCCGGCGCGGCCGAAGCCCTGACCGAGTTGCGGCTTGCCGGCTGGCGGCTTGTCGTTTGCACCAACAAGCTGGAGGCGAGCGCGCGCGGATTGCTTCAGGACCTGGGCCTTCTGCCCGCCTTCGCGCTGGTGGCCGGACCCGACACGTTCGGCGTTGCCAAGCCTGACCCGGCGCATCTGCTGCGGTGCCTGACGGGGCAGGATCTGAGCAAGCATCCCGCGATCATGGTCGGCGATTCAGAAGTCGACGTTGCTGCCGCACAAGCCGCGAAGCTTCCGGTCATCGCCGCGACCTGGGGCTACGCGCGCGTCCCGCTGGCGGACCTGAGGCCCGATGCGCTGGTGGACAGCCTGTCGGATGTGCCAGGCGCCGTGGAACGCTTGTCCTCCCTCGCGCGCGCGGGCGCCTGAGGCGGCGCCCGATCTCGGCCGCGCTGCGGAGGGCCTGGGTTCAGGCGACCATCTCGGGCAGGCCAGCGCCTGCAAAGACGCTGTCCATATCCCAGAAAAGCTGTTCCATCCGCATGCCGAAATGAAGCTCGGGCAGTTTCGCCATGGCAAGGATCGTGGCATCGCCCGGGCCTGCCCCGCGCAGGACCAGGAAGGACCCGAGGATCGCCGCCGTCCCGATGAGGTTGTCGTCCGGTTCAAGCCGGACCAGGACCCCGTCCCGGAGGGCGCGATCGATCCGCTGGCAGATTTCGAGGATTGCCTGCGTGTCCTGGTCCGGGCGGGTGTGATCGCTGATCCAGGGCACCTTCGCCGCGAGCTCATTCGTCCCGGTCAAGGAGGTGTTCAGGCGCCCGACGGAGACCCTCAGGATGTTTCGGGGCGCGCCCTCATCCGGCCGCCCGGTCGCCCCGTCCCCCGTGCGCAGTTCCAGCGCGTCCCGGATGATCCAGGTTCGCCCGCCGCCCTTGGCCGCCGGGGTGGGATCGAAGATCGGCGGCAGCGGCCTGAGTTCCGGCGACAGCATGCGCCAGGGTGTGCCCGCGCTCGGCAGATTCAGGCCGCCGGTCCTGAGAAACCACTCGACATGGCTGCCGGGCGCGGGCGCGAAGAAATCCGCGCAGGAACAATGCTCCAGCATCCGGCCGCCGCCGATCAGAGCGACCCGGTCGCAATAGCTGCGCACCTCGTCCGTGTTGTGCGACACGACGAGGATCGAGCGCCGCCGGGCCTCCTCGCACAGGAAGCGCATCAGTTCGTTCCCGTCTTCCCTGCGGAGGCTCGCTGTTGGCTCATCGATGCACAGCGTGTCGGTGTTGTCGCGGCAGGCGTCCGATATTTCCCCGATCCGTTCGTCCAGAAGCTGGCCGGAGGAGGGCGCGGCGCGCGCGTCCTGTCGCGGTTTCTGGCCGATGAGCCGGGGATGGCGGCTGTCGTCCAGCGCGCCGTCCCGATAACGCGCCCTTTCCCAGCGCATCTCGAGCCCGTCTGTCGCGCCGGGGCGGGCGATGCATTTCAGGAAGGTCGACTTGCCGCTGCCCATCGGCCCCATCAACGCCGTCATCCCCGGGCTGACGAGGTCGAAATCGACATTCGTCAAAACCGGCCGGCCCGCGGCGCGGATGTCGAGGTTCCGGATCGACAGCGCGGGTTCGGACATCGGGGCCTTAGCCCGATCCGGTGATCAACCGGGCGACGTGGCCGAAGTTGACGCGCCGGAACCGCACACCCGCCCCATGGGCGTGATTGAGGGCGAAGGCGACGGAGGGCTCGTCCTTGTCCGCGGGGATGGCGATGACATAAAGGTCATTGCCCAGTTGCCCCGTGACCGTGTCATACCAGGCGGCAAGTGTCGGCAGATCATGACGATCCCCCGCGATGTCATCAAGCAAGCCGCCCCCGTAGCCCTCCTGCTCCGGCTCAGAGAAGTAGGAGACGCTGTCGGCGAACGGCCTGCAACCTTCGAGGAACTCGAAAGGTTTGAGCGAGGCGGCGCCCGTCTGCGACGGAAGGGGCGAGCGGAGTTGGAGAACGTCGGAGGCGGGCGTATCCCCCGATGGCGCGTTCGCGTTCTCGTCCCGGGGGAAAGACGTCTCCCACAGGCTTTCGATGGCCGCTTCGGCATCGTAGCCGAGCAATTCGTGCGGGACGCCCACGGTGAGGTCTCTCGGCTTCTCGAAGGATTGGTATTCCAGTACCAGCCCGTCACTGCGTGCGCAAAGTTCCGACATTGCGGCGTTCAGGCGCGCGATCACGGCATCGCGGCCGGGGCCAAGGGCGACCTTGGCGGCATCGATGACCTCGGGCGCAGTGCCGGGCGCCTGAATTTCCGCGCGGAAGAGCCGGCGGCTACAAACGTCAAGCAGCGCGCGGCAATCCTGGCTGGACAGCCGGATCCTGCGCGCCTTGTCGATCTCGGCGATCGCCTGAACGATGGCGGCGTGGCGTTCCTGCGGCGTGGCTCCGGTCCCGAGGCCGCCGTTCCCCTTGAGTTTGGCGTTCCGGTCCCGCTTCACCCGGTCCATGAATAGGCTTCGCAAAGACATTTGCGCTTATTGCCCCACATTATGCGGGTGCCCCCGAAAAAGGGCACCCGTCGTTATCGAGATCCGGCGAAAGTGTCAGACCGCTTCCGCCAGCGTGTCGACGGTCAGGCGGCTCTTGGCGAGCACCATGCCGATGTTCGCGCTCTTGCGGCAAACGAAGCTGATGACATGGTTGGGGTATTTCTTGGTGCGCAGGAAGACGTGGATCAGGTTGTCGCTGAAGACCAGGAATTCGTTGAAATAATGGTTGCCCGCGTCCTTCTGGCCGCGCGAGCCCCGGAAGTGCTTTTCGATTTGCAGCACGTTCGGCCCCTGGAACATGTCGGCGGTCGCCGCCGCAACCATGTCGAGCACGGCCTGAGGGTGGGAATCGAGGGTCTTGACGCTCAGCAGAAGGCCGGACTCGATGTCGATGTAGGCGCCGGCAACACATTCCGGAACGCCGTTCATTGCGTCAGAGAGGGCTTTATCGAGAGACATGGGATATCCTTATTTGCGTTTGCTCAGATTTGAAGAAAAGCGCCGGCCAAAAGCCGCGCGAAAAACTCGTACAAAAACCGGAACCAGCGCACCGATACTCAGGGTGTTCGGACATCAGCCTGTCTTGTGGCGCAGCGAAATGTTCTGTGGCTGCATCGTCATCGACAGCGCCGACTTGCGTCCGTGCTTGTCCAAAATCTTCACTCAGAAAAACTATGTGCCCTTATTATGTGGTGCAGTTGCCTTGAAATCCGGACCGCCGCGGCGTCGTAATGATCGCCGCACCAGAAGGTCCGCGCGTGGCGTTGCACCTCATGTCGTTCTGTCATGGCGATCGCGAAAGACTCGCTTCACCCGTTGGTGGGCAAACTGCCCCGGCAATGCGGCGGGATTGAGGCCGAAAGCTGACGAAATCTTCCGCGCCGCTGGGCGAATGTTGCGCGATCAACGCCTGATCGGGGCGCCATGCGAAATCGTCATATTTCCGTCACCGGCACGCCCCTCAGCTGGCGCATTCCGCCCCGACTGTTCGCGCATCTATCGACGCTCGGATCGAGCGTCATCTTTGCACGGTATTTTTCAAGACAGCGGCAGGCCCCTCGCTCCGAAGGGTTCCGCCCGAAGGAATTTCAATGGACGGATCTGAGCACCCAGGCCAATTCATCGCTGACAACTGGATTTCATTCGATGGAAGGCGCTACGAGGTCGCGCCCGGCCAGACGGGGTTGGAGGCCATGCTTGCGGGCGGCGCGAACGTCACCTTTTCCTGCCGCAAGGGGACCTGCCGGTCCTGCATGATGGAGGCGACGTCCGGCGATCCCGGCCCCGAGGCGCGTTCGCGCCTGCCCCAGACCCTGCAGGATCAGAACTTCTTTCTTCCCTGCATGATGAAGAACCCACAGGCGGTCGTGGCGCGTCTTCCCGACCCGTCGAAATGCGTGGTGCAGGCCGATATCGTGGAAAAGACCCAACTGGGGCCGAACATCCACAAGATCGTGCTGGAGACGCACAGCGTTCTGGACTGGCTTCCCGGCCAGTTCGTCACGGTCCGCCGCGACGGGACGCGGGCGCGCAGCTACTCCATCGCGAGCTGCCCCGACGACTACTACCTGGAACTGCATGTGCGCCATTATCCGGACGGAGCGGTCAGCGACTGGCTGATCAATGGGCTGGATGTCGGCGCGACGATCGAGCTCGTCGGGCCCACGGGCGATTGCTACTACAGGGGGCAAGCGGACCGCCCGCTGCTGCTGATCGCCAGTGGAAGCGGCGTGGGGATGCTGGCCGCGCTGGTGCGGGGCGCGCTGCGCGCGGGCCATCAGGCGCCGATACACCTGGTCCATGGCGCGCGGCGGCCCGAGGATCTTTACCTTTGCGCGGACCTCGACCGCATGGCGGCTGAGCACGGGAATTTCAGCGTCGACTACGTCGTGACCGGCGGCGATCCAGTCGCGACGATCACCCGCGCGATCCCCGTGGAAGCCGAGCTTGAGGGAAACATCATCTATCTTTGCGGCGCGCCGGACATGGTCGAGGCGGGCCGCATCGCCGCCCTGCGCCAAGGCGCGGCGCTGGAGGACCTGTTCTCGGACCCGTTCGAAAGCCACACCCCCTACCGGCCGCGCGATGCGGGCAAGATCGATGCAATCCAGCCGGACGCGGAGCTCTGGTCGGCGCTGGGCAATGGTGACAAGCTGACGGAGATCCTCCAGGATTTCTACACTCAGGTCTTCGAAGACCCCCGGCTTGAGCCGTTCTTCCGCAAGGTGACGAAGGCGCGGCTGATCGAAAAACAGTATGCCTTCCTGGCGGACCTGTTCACCGGGCAGCGGCTCTACTTCGGGGAAAGGCCCTTCAACTCCCATCACTGGATGATCATCTCGGACGAACTCTTCGACTACCGCGAACGGATGTTCTTCGCCGTCGTCGAACGGCACGGGATCGCGCCCCGGCTGATGCGCCGCTGGGCCGCGCTCCATGAAACCTTCCGCCGCGAGATCGTGAAATCGGCCATGCGCGGCCAGTGGATCGAGGGCAGGGAGGTGACGAAGCCGCTTTACACCGACGAGGTCATGACGGTCGCAACGCTCTGCGACGGCTGTCAGGAAGAGGTGCAGGCAGGCGAGACGGTCCGTCACTACCTGCGGACGGGGGAAATCTTCTGTACTCGCTGCACGGTCAAGGCTGGTGCCGGGACGGCTTGACGAGCCCCCGCGCACAGGCGCAGCCTGAGGAGGCCCGACGGAATGCTGGGGGACGCTCGAACGTGATTGCCGAAATGTTTGACGATATCCGGCCCGAGCGGGTCATGTCCGACTATTTCGGGCCGACGGGGTTCTTCTGGCTGGTTCCCGGCCTGCTCGGCGGTGCGGCGCGCCCCGGTCTCGGAGCGCCGATGGAGCGTGACCTCGCGGCGCTCGCGCGGGTCGGCGCACGCCTGCTCGTGACCCTGACGGAGGAATGGGAGCCAGATGTGCAAGCGATCGAATCGCAGGGCATGGCCTCGCTTTACGTCCCGGTTCCCGACCGCATGCCGCCCAGCGTCGAGCAGATGATCATGATCTGCCGAGAGGTCGAGCGGCGGCTCGAAGCCGGGCAGGCTGTTGTCCACCACTGCCACGCCGGCAAGGGGCGCACTGGCACCGCGCTGGTCGCCCAGCTGATCTGGCGCGGTTTGCCCCCCGCCGAGGCCCTCGCCGTGGCGCGCCAGCGCAATCCGCGCTGGGTCGAAAGCGCCGAGCAGGAGGACTTCCTGGAACGGTTCGGCGCGGTCGTCAGCCAGATGCGGCCCTAGCCGCCGCCCCCGGCCGTCAGGACTTGCCGAGCGCCGCATCACGCTCTGCCAGCGCCTGCCTGGCGGCCCCGGCCAGCAGCGACACGTCGTTGACGCCCGCGACCAGGTGGTAGCCGCGCTCGCGCAGGTCCGCCCATCCGCGCCCTCCGCCGGGAACGGTGGCCAGCAGCGTGCCCACCTTCGCGCAGATCGCCTCGACCTCGGCGAAGGCGGCTTGCGGGACCGGATGCGTCATGTCCTCCAGATGGCCGAGGGCCGCCGACAGGTCGTTCGGACCAAGGAAGATCCCGTCCACGCCGGGCGTCGCGGCGATCGCTTCCAGCGAGGCGATGCTGTCGGGGTGTTCGCACTGGACGAACAGCAGCAGATCCTCATGCGCCAACTCGCGCGCATAGCCGGGGCGCGCGCCGAAATGCGATGCGCGCACGATCGAGGCCGCGTAGCCCCGCCCACCTTGTCCGGACCCGCCCCGCCCGGGATAAAGACAGGATCGCGCGATGGCGGTAGCCTGTTCGGCGCTGTTGACCATCGGCACGACCAGCGACCGGAACCCGCGGTCCAGCACCCGCTTCAGGGTCGTGTCCAGACCGTCTGGGACGCGCAGGATAACCTCGCCGCCAGCGGCCTCGACCGCGCGTGCGACGGCCACCCAGGTTTCAAGGTCGCCGACCCCGTGTTCGCCGTCGATCAGGATCGTCGGCCAGCCGTGGCGCACCATGATCTCGGCCACGTCGGGGTTGCCCAGTTCGGCCCAAGCGGCCGTGACGAATTCGCCGTTCAGCAGGCGTTGTTTCAGCGGGTTCATAGGATGTCCTTGGCAAACGGGGGCAGGTGGTGCGAGCCCGGGCACGCAGGGCAGGCGCGCCTGCATCGCGCATCATCCGGTTTCGGGCCTTGCCCTTTGGAACAGGGCTATCTTGGGCCAAACCGTCAGCGACCGCCAGATGGCTTCACGGGCCGCGCCGGTACGACTGCGATTTTCCTCGACGCCCCAAGGGCATCTGAGCTGCAAAAGACTGGACGACCTTGCCGAAGAAGGAAGAGTGGTGCGGTTGAGAGGCACCGTATGTATGGCAATCGTCGCTCATCCGAGAACAGGCTTGCACACCTGGTTTCCTGTATGTATTTGGCATTTAAACAAAAAAGATCAAACCTGACCAACTCTGCCTAATGCAATTCCAACACATGATGGTGGGCTAGCTGGTGGGCCAGGTTTCAAATGTCAGGGGTTCAAGCATGGGACTGACCGCGATCGCAATAAAGAAGGCAGGCGACGGCGTCCTGTCTGACGGCAAAGGCCTGAGATTGGAAAAGAAAGGCAACGGCGGCAAGTGGATTTGGCGATATTCCTTTGCGGGGAAGCGCCGTGAAATGGGTTTCGGTACATGGCCAACGGTCGGGTTGGCGGATGCCCGCAACGAGCGTGATCGTTGGGCATTGATCTTGAGCCAGGGGAAAGATCCAATCTCCGAACGGAACTCCCAAAAAGCTGCCATTCGAGCTGAATTGGAGCGCAAAGATCCCACGCTGGAAGAGCTCGCCTCAGAGTTCTTTGATGTCTACAAGCGCAGCCTGCGAAAGGATGGGGCATCAGCACGCTGGATGTCGCCTCTAGAGAAGCACATTTTTCCCAAGATTGGCCGAAAGCCCGTTTCGACAATTACTCAGAGAGATGTACGCGACGCTCTAAAACCCATCTGGGAGTCCCAGCACCCAACCGCGGAGAAGGCGATTCAGCGCTTGGGTAAGATATTCCAGGATGGACGACTTCGCGGCTATGAGTGCGATAAGTTCACGATCGATGCGGCGCAGAGCATGCTCGGGCATGCCCAACACAAAACCACGTCCATCGAAGCTACGCCGTGGGAATACATTCCAGAACTCTACGCTTGGTTGGAAGGTAGGGGTGCATCGGCCTCGTGCCTACAGTTCATGATCCTAACGCTTGTGAGGGCTGGCGGCTGTCGACAGGCGCGTTTCGATGAATTCACGGCCGATATCTGGACGGTGCCGGCAGAGAAAATGAAAGGACGGCTTGAAGAAGTGATGGACTTCCGAGTTCCACTCTCTCCGCCAGCTCTGGAGATCATCAAGCGGCGAAGGGAGCTAGGTGGAGAATGGGTTTTCCCTGGCTACCGTGGTACCCCGCTGACGGATGCGTCCCTTTCGAAGTTCCTCAGAGATAACGGGCATGAGGGTAAGCCGCATGGTTTTCGAACCAGCTTCCGAACTTGGGTTCAGGACAATGATGCGGCGCCGTACGACGTAGCCGAAACAATTCTTTCTCACAAGATTGGGGGTAAGACCGAGCGCGCCTACGCTAGGTCTGACCTGCTGGATAGACGGCGTCCTGTAATGTTGAAATGGGCGCGATTTGTTCTTGGAGACAAGGACTGGTCCAAGCCAATGCCGAATGAGACTTCCGCTAGTTCGGGGGGGCTGCCAACTTAGACAGGCAAATTTCGAATGTGTTTCCCACGGCGCGAAAGGCTATGGCGGGAACTAGCACCACGGCTCCCAGTGCTAGTTCGTTGCCTCGAGCCTGATGGTGTTGATTAAACCGCATCACTTCCAGCCCGCGAGGGGATGATCGGGCTCGCCTAGAGGAATTTTCTTGGACATGGGGATGTCGTACTGGCTCAGCAAGATGACCCCAGTAGACTTCGCTAGATCAGTTGCACTCGCCGTGAAGCCTGCGCTGCTGAGTACCGCAGCCTTATCTAAACCATAGTGGATTTTTCCTGCATGCGCTTCCTGAACCGCTTTGTTGCTCGCCGGGGAAGAATACAGCTTGGTTTGAATGCCAATACTCACGTCGCCGCTTGGCGTTGTTGCGTAACTCACGCGTGCGGCACGATATCCCCTTTCCCCTACGGCATCAGCTTGCGCGAACGATTTCGGCCGTTCCGAGAGCCGAGAAGCGGTTCATTACTGCGATGCGGATCTGGATTTCGGCGGTCTGGCGGTCCGGGTCTCTTGCGGCGATGCGTTCGCCGAAGGCCTTCAGGCACCCCATCTTTGCTTCGATCCGGCTTCGGACATGGTACCCGGTCCAGCGTTTCCAGAACGCCCGGCCGTAGTATCGAGTGGCACGCAGGGTTTCGTTTCGGGCGATCGCGGCCGGGCAGTCCTCTCTCCAGGGCCGGCAGTTCTTGCGGATCGGAATGAGCGCCGTGGCCTCGCGGTCAATGATGGCGGTGTGACAGCGGCGCGTATCATAGGCTCCGTCGGCGGTCACCGTGCCGATGTCTTCGCCCTTTGGGATCTGGTCCAGCAGGTCTGGCAAGACCGGACTGTCGCCGTCGCTGCTGGAGGTAAACTCCACCGCTCGAATGTCAGACGTGGCGGTGTCCATGGCCAGATGGACCTTGCGCCATTGGCGTCGGCCCTGAACGCCGTGCTTGCGTGCCTGCCATTCGCCATCACCGAGGAACTTGATGCCGGTGCTGTCCGCCAGCAGGTTCAGGGGGCCATCGGCGCGACGATACGGGATCTGGACGGCCAGTGTCTTCTGGCGTCGGCACAAGGTGGAGTAGTCAGGCACCGCCCAGTCCAGGTCCGCCATCTTCAGCAGGCTGGCCACCATCCCGGTCGTTTGCCGGAGCGGCAGCTTGAACAGGACCTTGATCGTCAGGCAGAACTGGATCGCTGCGTCGGAAAACACCGCAGGCCGACCGGGGCCGCCGTCATGCGGCGCAAACCAGGTCATGTCCTTGTCCAGCCAGATCAGCAGTGATCCTCGCTTGCGCGGAGAGGCCATGTAGCTGGACCAGTTCGTTGTGCGGTAGCGGGCAGGGAGTGGCTTGCTCATGCGGTCCGTCTAACCGTATGGATTCGCGTTGTGAATCCTCAAAGACCAGAGTTCTGCAACAACGCCTCGGGGACCACATAGAAGCCGTTCGAGCGCGGCTTTGTTCGAGGTGCTGTCCATTTGTGTCCGGTAGCCCTGCGAAGGATGTCGGCCACCCTTTTGCAGTAGCTAGCTGTGGCGATGTCCATCCCCTCACTATCAGAGAAGCGAAGATCGGCAAGATCATCAAGCACGACTTCGATTTCGAAACCGATCTGCCAATCGCGAGAAATTCGGCGGTTCTGACTAACACCCATGTCTTACCTACCTGTTTGAAGCAGCTGGCTGCCGCTACATGGCGCAGCCGCGAGCTTCGCCTCCTTCCATCAACCCAAGCAAGGAACCAAAGAAGTGAACGAACCAGAATCCCTTAATACCGCGCGCATGGACCTCGTCGCTGAGATCTGCGCCCGCATCGAGACGGGCTTTTCAGAAGGCGTAACCACTCTAGAGATGCACCGGGCTATCGCAGAATATTTCCGAAAAGTGACTGAAACAATAGAACATTTCAAAGCCGCCGGCGCCGAACCAAGGGGGCGCCTAGAGCTTGCCATGGCACAAATTGCAGTTGATCTGGTTGCTCAAGAAACGTCACTTGGCCGCGACGGCCTGACTATCGAATTCGGAGACCTTGACCGAACAACGGTTCTCCTGACGCTCTGCGAGACAATCATCGCATGCCTGTCTGTTGCCAAGGTTCTGGACATGGACATAGATGCCGCGCTGAGAGTTGTCGGCCGGCACATCTCCACGCGAGGCGGCGATGACGATCCATGCCATGGACCAGTTCGTCAGACTGAAGTCCGGGTGCCCCTCGGCAAGTTGGCAATGCAGGAGTTCGTCTGATGGCACCCCGTGAAGTTAGAGCGAGTGACTTGCAGGAGCTGTCCCTTGAAGAAGCTCAGCGGCTATTGGCGGCTGTCGAATCAATGCTGGCAGACCGGACAGAAGAAAAGAAGCAGCATGCGCTGGAGGAGATCAAGGACCTCGTCAAGGACCACGAACTTCGTTTTGAGGACGTAGTATCGGCCATAAGGGTGACCGCCAGGAGAAAGAAGGCCCCGGCACTCTTTCGCAATCCTCAGAACCCTCGCCAGACCTGGTCTGGAAAAGGTAAAGCGCCTGACTGGTATGTTCAGGCGGCCGACAAAAACGGGCTTCGAATCCTTTAGAGAAGATGCTTCAACCATCGCGTCTGCCGGCAGTCTGGCCGTCGAACCAGACTGGCGGCGCAGAAAACGGAGTGTCTGGTGAAGATCTGCGTGAATAAAGGGTGCAGGATTCCTCTCATGTCAAGTCGACTAGAATTTTGAAATCTAACGATTCTCCGCCACCTTCGCCTTCCTGTTGCCACGATTGAATCATAGCACTCCACTGGCGGCAACAGGGGGGCAAACGTCACTGAAAACCCACTTTCAAGCACAAGGAAATGTCCGCGGCATTTCTCTTCAAGGCTAGGAAGTTACGTTCAAGATCGCTCAGACCATCAAACCAGTATGCTCTCTGTCGCAAATTTCACCTGCAAATGGCATCCGTCCTCACGGTGTCGAAAGGGGTCTTTGGGCTCAATGTTTGTTGCCGATATTTTGCGGTCCCCTCTCTCTACACACCCTGTCTGAGGGCGCCACGCCAGTACTCTTAGAGGTAACCGATGACCACCCCACCTATGATCTCTTGGAAATCCCGAATCATCCTCAGCTTGAGTTGTATAAGTCTAATTGCCTTGGGCGGCTGTACGGCCCCGGTTCAGGTCATGAGCGATGCTCAACTGCAGAGTGCGACTGCGGCCTGGATCGTCGGGGACACCTGCTCAAAGAATGGAAGCCAGTCGGATTTGCCGGCCGCAGTAGCCTTTCTGGACTACGTTGGTAGCCAGCTTAGGTCTCAAGACCCCGCGCGCGTTCAAGCGATGATTCAGGCGTTTCAGCCTGACTTGCGGCGAAATGGTGTCACGCCACAGGACTGCAACAAGTTCGCCTTTCTCGCGGCCAAGCACCAAATTGCCCTAGCGGAGCAACAGCGTCGAAAGCAAGAGTATGAGGCATCATTAGCCCAGCTCAACGCTACGGCCAATAGCATGCAAGTCAATACTCCCCGCGCAACCAAGTGCCAGTATTATGCTTGGGGAAACATGGTGAGCTGTTATTGACAGCTGAGTTGCCTTGTAGGCGCTTATTCTCATATTACGCCTACTGTGGTAGTGAATATGAGGGCAAGAACTTTTGCAGTTACGATATCTTCTTGGGCGGTTCTCATAGCCGTGTTTAGGGTGTGTAGATCAACACCCGAAACACCCCCCCCCCCGTAGCGGTTATGCTCTCCCGAGGAACTCCCCAGGTTGAATCTGCAAGGCCTCATGTCAACAACACTAGATCTCATCGACGCATCCGACTTGCCCCGGCGACGACTTGAGGACGCGAACGCGGGCGCTCTGCTCATCGTCATCCAATCCCGCGCTATCGTTCAGGGCGCACAAATCCAAGGATTCTAGTGGCATAACACGCGCCAGCGGATAGTGTCTCACGGGTACACTGAACATTGGAGATTTGATCAAAGCTATGTCTACCACATTGCACGACCTGATCGTCTTGTTCTCTCCGTACCCGCAGTTTCGGCGGCAATAGAGATCGCAAAAAGCGGAGTTCTGGTGATGAGAGACATTGGCTCTAGCGCGAATCGTCAGCAACAGGAGGCGATCAAGGCCGCAGAAGGGCCCGTACTAATCATTGCAGGCCCAGGCTCTGGCAAGACCTTCACACTTGTTGAACGTATTGTTCACCTGATCACCGAGAAGAAGGTTGCCCCAGAAAGCCTACTTGTCGTTACGTTCACCGACAAGGCCGCCCGGGAGCTTACCACTCGGGTTTCAAATCGCCTTGCACAGCTAGATATTCCGTTCAATTTGAATGAAATGTACCTCGGCACATTTCATTCAATCTGCCTGCGCGTGCTGGAAGAGTTCCGAGAGTACACCCGGTTGAGGCGCAGCTTCACGCTTTTCGATCAGTTCGATCAGCAGTACTTTCTCTACCAGAGGATCAAGGACTTTCGGGAGCTTGCAGACGCACAACTTGTAATGGGGGGTGACCAGACCGGCCGCTGGGCGCAGTCTGAAATTCTCATGAAGTGGCTGAACAAGGTCAGCGAAGAGGCCCTGGATCCCCATGTTCTCGAGACGGCGCCAGATCCGGAGGTGTGCTCACTGGCTCGTTGTTTCCTGAAGTACCAAGAGCTTCTCGAGGAAAACAACTGCCTGGACTTCTCGGGGATTCAGTACGAGGCACTGCAGCTCCTGCGCCGGCGCCCGGACGTGCTTGCTCAGCTGCGCGACAAGATCACGTACCTGATGGTCGATGAGTATCAGGACACCAATACGATCCAGGAACAGATCCTGCTTCTTCTCGCCGGCGACAGGAGTAACCTCTGCGTCGTGGGCGATGATGACCAAGGTCTCTACCGATTTCGGGGGGCCACAATTCGCAACATCCTGGAGTTCCCACAGCTGTTTCCGCCAGGCCGTTGCACGCAGGTGCGGCTAACGGTGAACTATCGCTCCCATCCAGGGATCATCGACTTCTACAACGAGTGGATGGAGCGGCTGGATTGGGAGGAGCAAGGTACGACATTCCGCTTCCCGAAGCAGATTCTTCCGCGTGAGGACAGCTTCCCCGATGTTCCTGCCGTGGCCCGTCTGAGCGCGTCGGACGATAAAGGTGAGAGCGAAAACTGGCACAACGAAGTCATCGCTTTCCTGACAGCGCTAACCGGATCCGGGCGACTGACTGATTGGAACCAGGTCGCCTTTCTATTCCGCTCGGTCAAGAACGACCGGGTGCTCGAGCTGGCGCGCTTTCTCGAAGGCAACGGCGTCCCTGTCTATTCGCCGCGCTCTAACATGTTCTTCGAGCGGGAGGAGATCCGCTTGATGATAGGAGCGTTTATCTTCCTGTTTCCGCAGTTCCCCAAGGTGCGACAGTGGGTCGAAGGTGCGCAGCTCGCCATTTGGGGCTATTACGACCACGAGTGCTTCAAGGCGTTCGCGGATGAACTCCGTAAGCCAGAGAACCGCCGCATGCTTGAGTGGGCCCGGCCACTCGCCAAGCGACATGCAGTGCTCACACAAACCGCCGACTATGCCTTCTCTGGGCTGTTCTATCAGCTGCTCCAGTTCCCCCTGTTCTCCCGCTTTCTGGACGAAGAGGCCATGCAGGGTGTCGACAAAGGCCGTGCGGCCCGCAACCTGGCGACCTTCTCGAAGCTGATCACCAAGTTCGAATACCTTCACTACGTCACGGTTCTTAACCCCGAATACCTCGAACGCGACTTGCGGAACCTGTTCAACCAGTTCTTCCGCTTCCTCAAGGAAGGCGGCATCGGGGAGTATGAGGATGAGGCGGAATACGCGCCGAAGGGCTGCGTATCGTTCCTGACCATCCACCAGTCCAAGGGGCTAGAGTTCCCCGTGGTCGTATGCGGCTCACTCGAGGCGGTGCCGCGCAAGCAGCACACCGATCTGGACGAGATCCTCGAGGACGGTGGCTACCTGTCGAAGGCGCGGTTTGAGCCGCTGGATAGCATCAAGCACTTCGATTTCTGGCGTCTCTACTACACCGCCTTCTCGCGGGCGCAGAACCTGCTGATCTTGGCCGCGCAGGAGCGGCACGGACACGGCAGATCGCCATCGAAGTATTTTGAGGATGTTTTCCGTGCCCTGCCAGAGTGGCGGGGAGTCGACCTGACCCAGTTCACCTTCGAAAAGGTGAAGGAAATCAACCTCAAGCGCGAGTATTCCTTCACTTCGCACATCACGCTCTTCGAAAACTGCGCCGAGCAGTATCGCTTCTTCAAGGAGCTGGAGTTCGCCGCCATCCGCGTCAGCCCCATGCTATTCGGCACGCTGGTTCACCAGACCATTGAAGACATCCACAAGGCTGTCCTTCGGGGCGAGGAACACACGGTCACGCCCGACGCCATCGAAAGCTGGTTCTCCACCAACTATGCCATGCTGTCGAAGAAGGAGCGCGTCTTCCTGGCGCCCATCACCCTCGAGGCCGCGCGTAGGCACGTCATGCGCTATTACGAGCGCGAGAATGGCAATTGGGACCAGATCAAGGAAACCGAGGTCGGGATCTCTCTGGTCAAGGATGACTACATCCTGAAGGGCAATGTCGACCTGATCCGGGGCGAAGGCGGCACGGTCGAGGTCGTGGACTTCAAGTCCGAGAAGAAGCCCGACATGGAGAAGGACCGCGACCGGCTGCGCCAGTACCAAAGCCAGCTCGAAGTCTACGCCCACCTCATCGAAGAGCGGACAGGCCAGAAGGTCAGCCGGATGCACCTCTATTACACCGGCGAGCAGGACGGGAACCCCTATGTCAGCTTCGCCAAGGATGACCGGGCGATCGGCAAGACGATCTCCCGCTTTGATGAAATCGTCCACCGCATCGAATGCGCGGACTACCGAATAGCCGCGCGCCCCGATAGGTTGTGCGAGAACTGTGACATGCGCGCCTATTGCGACGCGAAGAACTGGAATTTCAGGAAAGACGACCGATGAGTGATGTGAAAGACGATCAGACCGCCATGAGCCTTGGTGCCGATACGGGCAACCTGGAGAGCGTGGAGAAATTTCAGTTCGCGCCCATCAAGGGCTATCCGATGCTGAACTGGCGCGGGAAGCGGCCATTCACGTCCACGCAATTCTACCCCGCCCAGTTGAAAGAGGTGCATGGCGAGGAGGTCAGTGGATGGCGCAACAAGATTTTCTGGGGCGACAATCTCCAGGTCATGAGTCATCTGCTCAAAGAGTTTCGCGGCAGTGTCGATTTGATCTACATTGATCCACCGTTCGACTCAAAAGCCGATTATAAAAAGAACATAAAATTGCAGGGGAAATCGACTTCAAATGATATGTCTAGCTTTGAGGAAAAGCAGTATACAGACATTTGGGCGAATGACGACTACCTTCAGTTCATGTATGAGCGCGCATCTATAGCGCGCGAGCTGCTTTCAGAATCTGGAACAATTTATCTTCACTGTGACTGGCACAAGTCGCATCATCTCCGCTGCATTCTGGATGAGATATTCGGTCACGAAAACTGCCACAATGTAATTACGTGGCAGCGATCTCATGCACAAGGCAACAGTGGGCAAGGCGCTGTCCATTTTGGGCGCGTCACTGACACTATCTTCATCTACTCTAACAATGGAAGACCGACATGGAACCAACAATACGTTGCGTATACCGAGGAAGTGCTGGCGCGTGACTACAAGTATGTCGACGAGGAGACAGGAGAGCGTTATCGCCTAATGCCTGTTGATGGGCCAGGAGGCGCCAGTAAAGGCAACCCATATTATGAGTTCCTAGGAGTTTCTGGATACTGGAGATATTCAAAGGAGACGATGCAGGCACTCTACGAAAAGGGCGAGATCGTCGTGTCTTCAACTGGGCGCTCGCTTAGCAGAAAGCGGTTTCTCAAGGATGCCAAGGGCACTCCTGTAACAGATCTTTGGGATGACCTGAATCGCGTCAGTCCCACCTCAAGCGAACGGCTGGACTACCCCACACAGAAGCCTGAATGCCTATTGGAAAGAATAATACGTACTTCATCGAACCCCAGCGAAATCGTTTTGGATTTCTTCATGGGATCCGGAACTTCTCAAGCAGTGGCCATGAAACTCGGCCGTAGATTTATCGGCGCGGACATTAATCTTGGCGCCGTTCAGACGACCATGAAACGACTAATTAACGTTGCGGCTGAACTCAGCGAAAAGCTCCCAGAGGAAGGCGAAAATTATTACACTGGCTTTGAGGTCTATAACGTTAACCATTACGACATATTTCGCAATCCGGCGCAGGCGAAGGACCTTCTTCTAGAAGCACTTGAGATCCAGCCTCTTGAACTGAGCACGGTCTTCGATGGCGAGAAAGACGGTCGCATGGTCAAGGTCATGCCAGTCAACCGCATCGCTACCCGCGCTGACCTGAACGAGCTGATTTCGGGCTTCGACTACAAGGCATGGGAACGCCGTCAGGCCGAACATCCGAACCGGCCCGTGGAGAAGCTCACGCTCGTCTGCATGGGTCACGAGCCCGACCTCGCCGCCCGGCTCAAGCTGGCCGCAGCACCTTACAAAATCGATGTCGAGGTGGTCGACATCCTGCGCGACAAGGCGAACCTCGAGTTCCGCCGCGACTCCGAGGCGAAGGTCGTCATCAAAGATGGCGAGCTGGTGGTGGACCGCTTCTACCCCATGAACCTGTTGCAGAAGCTGTCGAAGCAGAAAGAGACGGTCGAGGACTGGCGCGAACTGGTTGAGAGCATCCTCATCGATTGGAACTACGACGGGGCCATTCTGCAGCCGACGGTGGTGGATATCCCGGGCAAGACCGACCTCGTGGCGGGCCGCTACAAGGTGCCGGCCGACGCCGGGACGATTCGCGTGAAGATCACCGACCTCCTCTCCGAGTCGTGGGAAGGGAGCGTGACCAATGGCTAAACGCGCCAAAGCGGTCAGTGCGTCGCTGGACTTCGCCTTCTTCCAGTTCCTGTGGGAATTCTACCGCGGCAACCGCGGTACGATCCGCACGCATTACAAGGAGCTGACCCGCAAGTTCCTGGACTTCAACAACCCGGGCAAGAACCCCAAGGCCTTCCTGCGCCAGCCTCAGTTCGAGGCGCTGGAGATCTATGTTTTCCTGAAGGAATTCATGGACAACGCAAAGGTCGAGGAGGTTTTCAAGGCCTGGTTCGAGAAGACCGGCGCCTTTGCAGGCCGCCAAGAAGGCGGGATCATCGGTGGTGACACCCGCCAAGGCTCGATGTTCGATGCCGTGACGCAGGACCAATACAAGGCCGTTTTCGCGGCGATGCGGAAGAACTCTCGCATCTACCCGAACTACATTTTCGCCCTGACCATGGGGACCGGCAAGACGATCCTCATGGCGACCTGCATCTTCTACGAGTTCCTGCTGGGAAACAAATTCGAGAAGGACAAGCGGTACTGCCACAACGCGCTGGTCTTTGCTCCGGACAAGACGGTGCTGCAGTCCCTGAAGGAAATCGAATCCTTCGACCTCGCGCTGGTCGTGCCGCCGGAATACGTGAACTTCCTGACCACCCACCTGCGCTTCCACTACCTGGAGGAGGCTGGCACCTCGCTGAGCACGCTAGACCGGTCGCGCTTCAACATCGTGGTGTCTAACACCCAAAAGATCATCCTGAAGCGGCAGCACAAGCAAAAGACCCCGATGGATGCGCTGTTCGGCGCAACGCCCGAAACGGTGACAGCGCCAGGCGTCTACGGCGACGCGGCCGACCTTTACGATTGGGACCAACCCGAAGAAGAGGCCGAACTGACCACGAACCAGCGGTTCGAAAAGCTGTGCCGCCTCGAGCAGCTGGGCATCTACGTGGACGAGGCGCACCACGCTTTCGGCAAGACCCTAGCCAAGGACATGGGGATCGGTGCCAAAGAGACTGACACCAGTCTGCGCACCACAATCGACCAGCTCGCCGCCAATCTGAACCGCGCAGGAACCCGCGTCGTCGCGTGCTACAACTACACCGGCACGCCGTACGTCGGGAAAGAAGTGCTGCCTGAGGTGGTCTACGCGTACGGGCTCAAGGAGGCCATCGACAAGGGCTTCCTCAAGAAGGTCGTGCTACACGGATACCGAAACACCCGCACCGACGAGTTCATCGACATCGCCGTGGATCAATTCCTCGATGAGACTGGAGATCTGAAACCGGAAGGCATGTTGCCCAAGCTGGCCTTCTTCGCGGCAACGATCGACGAGCTCACCAAGGAACTGCGACCTGCAGTCGAGAGAGCTCTTACCAAGAGGGGACTTCCGACTTCCCGCATATTGGTCAACGTCGGCGACGACAAACTAACCTCGAATGATGATATTCGCGAGTTCAATCGGCTGGACACCCCGGCTTCCGAGAAGCAATTCATCCTGCTCGTAAACAAGGGCCGTGAGGGTTGGAACTGCCGGTCACTGTTCGGGGTCGGCCTGTTCCGAGAGCCCAAGTCCAAAGTTTTCGTTCTCCAAGCCACGATGCGCTGCCTTCGTGCCATCGGCCAAGGCCAGCATACGGGACATGTGTTCCTTTCCGACGACAACATGGAAATCCTGAACGACGAACTGCAGCAGAATTTTAGGATCAGCGCCGCAGACCTGCAGAAGGTCGCGAGCGACAAAGAGCGAGTTCAGGTCAAGGTCGTCGAGCCCCCAGTAAAGATCAAGCTTGTTCGGGTGCGGAAGCAATACCATGTCCGTGAGAAGGCCGTGATGCCAGGCCGAGCTCTGTTTCCTGAGTTGGCCGCGCGAGACAAATGGAGCGAGCTTGTCGAAAAATATCGCCTGGTAGAGACACAGCAAGAAGGCCTTTCGCCGACACAGGCATCTCGCGCTTCATCTAGCCGCACGTTTGACCTTACCGAGCGACGAGAAAAGCAGACGTTTTCACGTCTCAGCTTGGTGGGTGAGGTATCTAGATATCTGAATCAGTCACCACTGCATTCCGAAAGCCTTTTGGACGCAACAAAAGAAGGCCTAGATAGGCTCGTTGAGATCACAAATGAATTCAACGAACTTCTCTATGATGAGGTTATACCCCGTCTATTCCGAATGCTTTTTGAGCTCGATGAAGATCAGCAAAAAGAAGAGCATGAAGTCGAGCTCATCAAATTGCCCTCCAGCGGCTTCTACGAAGTTACTGCCGCCAAGGATAAGATCGTGCGCAGCACCGACGAGGTACTGAAGGAAGCTGAGCGCGACAAGAGCTTCCACCTCGACACCTATTGCTTCGATTCAAACTCCGAACGAACGCTGTTCTGGGACTTGCTCAGAGAAAAGCGGGTGAAGAAAATATACTTTACCGGAATGCTGACGCACGGGCAGTCCGATTTCTTCATCCAATATATCGACCCGGATTCGCATACCGTACGCAGCTACTACCCAGATTTTGTTTTCTTGCGGGAAGAGGCTGACGGAAGCGAAAAATACGTTGTTGTTGAGGTTAAGGGCGATCATCAAATCGATAATGCCGTAGTGCAGGCGAAGAAGGAATTTGCGGAGCAAATAGCCGTCGCAAGCGGAATGGAGTACCAGATCATAAAGTCAACGGACGCGGATTCACGAAATTACAGGATGCTTCTTTGAGGCGGGCTGAGCCGGACGTTACGCCTACGTTGGCGACTTGTTCAAGCCTCGTTGGAATTCATGCCTCAGTGAAGAGCGAGGTCGTGTTAGTTCATATTGGGTTTTCGGTTTCATGAAATTTTCTGCACTCATCCAAGCACACTGCCATAGCGTATTAAGAAGGTCTGCAGACTAATCCGCGAGCAACGCAGAACCAGTGAACGGGCATCCATTTCCACTTGCGATGAATAATGTCTGCAATCTACCGGGCGATTCAAAAAAGTTGAATTCGACTGACATGGCAGAGATGCGAACTGGTGGGAGCTGCGCGCCTCGCGAACAGAATCAGCGGATCGACTTAAAGGTCTTGGATGAGGTCTCGATCGATTGCATCGCCAGCCCCGAAAAGGAGCACGAGCAACGTCTGCATGGCATCATAGATTCAGAGAATTTAGCGGATATCTTTTAGCGAAGATATATCGAGATGTAGCGAGAGCTTCCTGGGGAGATAGATGAGAACGTCGGCAAGCAGGGTACAGCGAGTTACATTTCGAGAAGGTATTCGGCGCGCTGGAAAGTGTTGCGAAGCTAGATTCTCGCCCTAGGTTGCGTCGCTAGTTGCCTACGAGCGATCGCATCTGCGCGAATACGGCTTCCATCTGCCCAATCAACTGCTCCCGGTCTATGGACAGCCACGCGGGGAGTTCGTCGAGCACCTCGTCGATGACCAGCTTTGTCGTCTCAATTGTTTCTCTAGTGTATTGGTCTACTGTCCCTTCCGGGTTTTCCTCCAGCCATTCTGTATAGTCGTTGTATTCAAAGGCTGCGGCGGCGGCTACGCCGGCGATCGGTACAGCAACAGTCAGGCGGCGCAGTCTCCCCTTCGCCTTTTCACGAACCTTTGTCTTGGCCACCGCTGTCTTCTCACTCGCCTTCGCCGCCGTCTTGGTCGTTGCAACGGCTGTGGCGACGGCAGCGGCTTTCCATATGGGCTGAAGGACAAAGTTGACGAAGGCTAGCGCTAGGTTCAGCACCACACTCATTACGAGCACAAGCCCGATCGTTGATCGAAGCAGTATCCGGATGATTCGCATCACGCTTTCTCTACGGGGGTGTTCAGATGATTTCGGCCTGGAGGCCTAGCCCCAGCGCTTCCGATATCTGCTCAATGTTCCGCCTCTTTTGGAAGCGGTCAACGATAATTGCGTGGGGTGCTGCTCGCGGACAATGCCCCTGGCAAGTTAGCGTCGGCTTCCTCAAACGGACCCTGAGTTAATCGAGCGCAAAGTGGCACACGATTCCGGCGCGGAGCTTGTCGATGGATATGAAACTCTCCTTGGACAGCCTGCGCGATCTTACTTCCCGTGGTGGCGGTTTCTAGGGCTCCGTTGACACCCATCTTGCTGCCTACTACTTTGACTTTGCGAAGATGATTTTGCTTGTCTTGGGAAAGCCAAATTGGCTGCTCTGATCTGAAGTTGATACTTCAGATTTCGCGATCCGGATTGCGAAGCCACGGTTCATCGGGTCTCGCGCAAGCTTTTGCTTCCTGCCGGGGGGCGCTCTTGGTGGCGCTGCGCATTCGCTTTTCACAAAGCTGAATGGAGTCCCTGTGCCATGGGAGTACTGAAGAATATTCGTATGAAGAAAATGATCGCGCAGGGTGGGCGATGCTATTACTGTGGTCTGCCAATGTGGGATTGCGCCTTCGATCCTGCTGCTCAGGCACGCATCAAATCGGGACCGCTGCCAAAGATACTGCGGTGCACGGTCGAGCATCTCCACCCGCGGTCCGAAGGTGGTGTGAACACTGCGGAGAACATCGTTGCGGCCTGTTGGTACTGCAATAATCTACGCCATCGGCGGAAGCATCCGCGGTCGCCTGAAGCGCATCGAGCGCATGTGCAAAAGCGAATGGCGGCAGGTAGATGGTTGGCAGCGCATTTTTCGTTGTGATCTTCGACGTAGTGAAGGGCATCGCTGCCATAAGACCACAATATCTAGCCATGCCGCGCGGCTAGGTCGGTGTATTCATGTTCGAGGTACATCGGCGTACGGGCTGCCTCCTTGAGTGGGCACGTCTGCCCAGGCTGACGGCGCAATTCATAGGGGTGCCAAGCTTTCTGTGCCTGGCTCCTGCTTCGGCGATCGAGAAAACCCAAGGGCTCACCATGAGTGGCGCAATTAGCTGTTGCCAAGGCTTTGGAAGCGAGTGAGGGTCATGGGGTAGGGCGGTCCGGGAGTTTTTTTCTATGAAGCCAATGTTGCTTTTCGTTCTGGCCGGATGCGCTGTTGCGGGCTGCTATCCAACTGCAGAGAGTACTGAGAAATTTCCCGTAGCCGCGGCTGCAACGGTGAACAATGTCCCGGGGTTCGGTGACTGCATGATGGACGGCCTAAACCCAATGGAGGGTTGGATGGTTAACCGTCGCGACGTTCAACAGGAAACTCGCAGTGACGGTATCCGAATTGATACAAGCGTTGCGGCCGGGAATATCCAACTGACTCGCACCGAGATGTTTTCGGATGGCAGGGTTCAGATCCGGATTGCGGATTATCTGAACGTTGCTTTGATCGACCGCGACCCCGAGATGGCAGTATTCAAGAATTGCGTTTCACGGTTTGGCAAGCGCTAGAGGCGCGTTTGGCGGCTTTGGGATCAAACTCGTTTGAGTGGCCGCAGTGCTCGTTATATTGATATTCTGCATTCTCGTGAGAGGTATCATCCACGCTGCGGACGAAGCCTCTACCTGACGAGCGCTGAGCGAAAATGAGGCGCTTTTGCAGCCGACAGCTTGGCAATTCTGGCTCAGGGCCGAAACGTTCATTCAGGCTCTTGAAGGGAAATCACTTGCACTCCACCAGATGTGTTGCGTCTCGAAGAAGTTCTGCGGACGCCTCCGGCGCCAAGACTTCTCCATCAGTCTTCAAAGCGAAATCAATTCCATTCGACGATAGGAATACCTTTGCGAGCGAGCCTCGAATGGCAAAGTTGACGTTCTGAGCTATGTCGCCGGTCGCATCAGCTAGCGCTAGGGTATTGAGCTTCGCCACGACAACGCCGACCACGTTGCCGTAGCGATCAATAACTGGGCCACCACTGTTGCCGGGCTGTACCGGCGCGGAGATCTGTATGCTGGATTCGTCGCCTTGCAGGCCTTTCATTGATGAAACGCTGCCACGGTTGACGTTCAGCCCTCCTAAGAGTCCATGCAGTGGGAAGCCAGCGATTGTGATGTCGGCATTCAAAGATGCGTCAGCCGCGGCAAAGAGAAGCGGCTTGGTTGGTTCAGCGACAGATATCCTAAGCGCAGCTAGATCGAAGTTGGAACTCACAGCGACAACCGAGGCTGGATTGCCCCCCAGCGCCAAAAAATTGCAGCCCTCCACGACATGCGCGTTGGTGAGAGCGATGCCGTCGTCGGTTACGAAGAACGCCGTGCCGGTCGATCGCACGGAATCCCCGTCTGCGTTTCTTTTGGGAGGAACTGAACCGGAAAGTTCAGCATTTGGGTCCAAGTTGGGGGCTGCCTCGCTCCCTTCGTCATCAAGTATCGCGAATAACTCATCGGAATAGGTCAGAAGGACTCCGCCAGGTTCCGGCACGATCCACGGTGGACTACCGACCTGTATGCTGCCGGAAATCAGGCCGACTTCACCTTTCAAGCCGGGGCCAGCATAGATACTGGTCGTAGACCAGGTGCCGGAAATGAGATCGCTTCTGACATACACGGTTCCGGTATCGAACATGACCGAGGTTACCCACCTGTCAGTACCTCGATGACGATAGGCGGATCCGATACGGCCTTCCATTGTTGCCACAGCTCCGTGGAAGGCTTTCATATAATCCGTTTCCAGGTCCTCGAAGATGACTCGCAGGTCCTTCTCCCGGTGCTCCCAGGACTGCTTTGCCCCCGTTTGTGAGACCATCATTAGCTTTGCGGAGGGGATCATTGCCGAGATGTTAATGTGTCGAATATGTTCGTACTCCCAGCCATCGTCGAGCCAGGCTTGGGCCGTTATGCCGGTAAGCCAGGCTGCATGTGCGTTGGTAGGCTCGGTCTCAAACGTGGCAAACGAATAGCGCTCAAGCGCCGCTTGGCTACCCTCGCCCCAAGCGCCATCGATAAGTCCAGTGTAGAACCCTGCCATCGCCAAGGCTGCTTGAAGAAACCTCTTCTCGGCACGCGTTAGAGGTCGGGCGTCGAAATCAGCCCAGAGGCCCTCGCTAGCCGGTTGGTTCGGATCTTGAACGGCTGCACGCCAGTTGACCTCTTCGACGTACATTTCGCCGGTCGAGCAATAGGCATCATTCGGGATCTCATGGGCCAGCTTCTTCTGTGCGATGACAGCCGTCGATCCAGAGCTTTGAATGAAGCCGGCCGCAATAGCGTACCAGCCATTGCTACTTGCAAAGACGTGGGCAACCGGTTGCAGGCCACCAGCGATGATATATTGCCTTGCATCGTCTATTGACGGCCGAGAGGCCACCACAACCGCGCACTGCCCCACGGGGACAAGCGATTGTGCGTTTGCCGGTGAAGAGCTGACTGCAGTGGCTAGGGCGATAGAACAGGATTTTGTGAGAAGTTTCATGCAGCTAAGCTACATTCTGAAAAATGTCTCGAGCAAGTCGAAACGACGTCTGCGCCAAGTCATACCAGACTAAGAAGGCTTCTGGAGGTGCGGGCGTGACACCCCCTGTCGGGGAAGCCGGCCGAAGATCGGGTTCAAAGGCGCCGCAGCCCTAACAGCGCGGCGCGATTTAGGTTCCAGAATTGTAGTGAGTGCGAAACCGCTCTGCTCCATGGGGCATTCTTCAGATGGAAGCTTTGGGCAGCTCCGCCGTGCTCGGCTGATCACGCCGATCTGGAAATGAGACTCGCGGACCACCGAGGTTTCAGAAAAGTCACGGGGAAATAGACAAAAAGGAAGCTCGGGAAATCATGGATCGGAAGACGATGCTGGGTGTGGTTGATGGTCTTGCCGGAGGGGCAGTTGTTGCGAGCCTCGCGTTTAGTTCCGTCCCCTTCATGCGTTTGGGCGCAAGCAAGGCATTGCTCGCCGGTACTGCACAGGGTCTTGCCACCTGTATCGACCCGACCCAAAATGCCCTGCTTTCGGAGGCGGCCGTACGCAGAGCGTGCGTAGATCAGTTTCAGCGGGACATTTACCCGATATCGATCCGGCTGCGACAGCGGCCTTGCCTGCGCCGCGGGGCGGCAAGGTGGGAATGTTGGTCGATCTGGAGAACGAGTCTAGCAGGTTCGTGGTCACCTATGCTGATGTAGGCCTTGATAAGAAGTTATCCGACGGCAGCATAAAGACATATTTCGGTAGCTCCTACACCTGGGTCGAGCCAGGCAGTCAGGCGAGTCCGTTTGTAAATTTGCCAAGCCTCGAGGACGGCTGGGAAAACATCCCCTTGGTGCGAAAAGGAAGGTCTCGAGAAAGACTGCTTTCACTCTTGGGGGTTCACCAACTTGAAGGGGTTGCGTCTTTGAAACCTAAAGGCTGACCCAGCTCACCCCAAGCCTTAGAATAGCCTAAAGACTGGAGCCAACGGCGTCAGGCCTCTCGCCGCGATCGAAGGTGTTGCGCTTTGGCCTTCCGATCAGGGTGAAGGCAGAGTGCCAACTGCCCGTTATCCAGCGTCCATACAATCCCAAAACCTAAAGGCTCAAGGTGCTCATGGCTGCAAAGTGCACCCTAAAGGGCACCCCTCGGTGTTCGTCTCCTCCCGCCTGAGAACTAGAGAGGGGCCGGTTCGATACGTGCATCTCGTGGAAAGGCTCATCAACTTGAAGCGAATGCCGCTAGGGCAGGTGATCCATGGTTGCAGGCATGGACTTCATCATGATCGCGATGAGCGGTTGAGCGAGACCAAAAGGCTCGTCCCAGAGCCTAGGTCAGATGCCGGCATGCTTTTTTCGGGTCGAGCGCCTCGGCATTTGTTGCCGGAGGACTCTTCGGGAGTAACTTCAATAGATCTCGACGGCTGGTCTTCAGAGCAACACTCTGGAGATAACTTTCTGAAAATAAACAACATACCTAGTCAGAATGGAGAATCATTGTATAATCAGAGATGAGATATTCTGTAGATTCTTGTCTGGATCACATCTCATTCAAACCCCCAAAGAAGCTATGGAGATACTCATCCTGAGAATCCGGCTGGATTAGCGGGCGTGGGCCTAGCCATCACATGGATCCAGATCCAATCGGTCTTGCACTGCAGACTTTTCTTGGGGGTTTGGAACCAGGGTTGACCTGCGTTAGATCTTTCGGGGTCACCGGGAGAAGAACCACCAGTTCAGAGTCGCCCGCAGTACGCCTGCGCCTGGCGATGTTCCACGGGCCTGCTCGCCGCTTGGTTCCTGACACCCATTAACCTTATCGCATGCTGGAATTCCCCTCGTGGCAAGTCGCCGCGAAAGATTCATCGAGCTGCGTTCAATGAAGAGAACGATAGAATGACCCCAGAAAACCAACAGTTCAGTCCATTGCTGCTGAGCGACAAGCAGGTCGCCAAGCTCCTTGGCTGCCATCGTAACACCATATGGAATCGTGTGCGAAACGATCAACTGCCGTCGCCGATCAAATGGGAGGGCAAGACCGTTTGGAGGCGGCGCGACATCGAAGAATTTGTCGCGGCACTCTGAGTGTGAGTGGTGGGCTAACTGGTGGGCTGAGAGTTGGATCTAAAAAATCCACCAATCATTCCTGATGTTTATGGGAATAAATGGTGCGGTTGAGAAGACTCGAACTTCCACGGGGGTTAGCCCACAGCGACCTCAACGCTGCGCGTCTACCAATTCCGCCACAACCGCACTCTGTACCGGGTCGTGCCCGGCGAGGTGCGCGCTTCTTAGCCGAGCGTTTCGGGGATGTGAAGGGGATTCTTGGAGCGGGCCAAAAATTCCTTCACACCCTCCGAAGGCCGTGGTCAGTTGGAGCTCTGCGGCACCTGGAAGCTGGGCAGGGCGGCGGGGACCGGCTCTGTCATCGCGTCATCCTCGCGGCCCACCATGGCATAGGCGGCCTTGCGCAGAAGCTGCATGCGTTCGGGCTGGCCGGGCGCGAAAACCGCGGCGCCCGGACGGTCCGCGCCCTCCAACGCGAGGCCATACCAGTCGAAGGCAAGGTCGGTGCGCTGGTTGGCGCCGAAGCCCTGGCTCAGGTGGTGGCCCAGAAGCTCGGCATAGGCGGTCTCGCCCAACCCGGCGAGCAGCAGCGCGGAGGCCGTCGCCACGTCCATCGCATCCGAGCGGTAGCCGACCGAAAGGCAGATCTTCGCCGTCGAGGACAGTTGCGCGGGCGGCATGCCGGTGCCCACCGCGAACCCGCGGACCTTTTCCAGAACCGCCGGCGCGGGGCTGAGCGACAGGTCGGCCAGCTCGCCCTTCATCGCGGGGCCGAAGCCCGCGCATTGCTGCGCGATCTGTTCGGGCGTGGTGCCCGGAACACGGGCGGCCAGTTCCTCCCCCTGGGCGATCGCGTAGGACCGGGTCAGGCAGAGCTGCTCGCCCAGGGCGTCCATCGGGTTGGTCATGTCCGCGACCGTGGTGTAGCCGCCGTTGGTGGTGGTCATCAGACCCACGCGGTTGCAGAAGGAGGCAAGCGAAACCTGCGTGCCCGCCGCGCCCAGGAAGGTGGGCAGGCCGGTCGCGGGCGCCGGTGCCGCCGCGATTGTAGGCTCGGCAGGGGCTGCCGGGGCCGCTGGCGCGGCCTGCGTCACGGCGGGGGTGATGCCCATGGCCTCATCCCGCCAGGTGACGAGAAGCCCGCGCATGCCCATCGGGTTGGCGGCCGCCGCCTGCATCGTGGCCGGCCCCCCCGCGACGGCGCGGTGGTAGGACGCGATCAGGTGGCTACGCTCATACTCCGTCAGCTGGCCGGTGGGCGGATAGCCGAGCGTCATCTGGTAGTCGGCGATCGCCGAGCGCGACCGGCTTCCCAGAACGCCGTCGGGGGTTCCGGCGGGATAGCCGAAATAGTTCAGCGCCGTCTGCACCTCGGCATTCGCGGTACGCTGGGCGGAACTGACCTGCGGCGCGGCATAGGTCCTTTGCTTCTTCTTGTTGGCCTCGTTCACGATCACGCCGCCGACGACACCCCCGACGACGCCGCCCACCAACGCGTCGCCAAAGTCGGCGCGGGCCGGGGCGCCCTGTGCGGCGATCAGCGCCGCGGCCATGCACGAAGTTGCAATCCGATTGGTTTTCATTCCACCTACTCCCGTAACAAAGGCAATCTGGCCGGGCCGAGTCGTCGCGATGGACGGCGGGGTCCTGCCAATTTAAATCCGTGTCCAGTGTGCGCCCGGAGGCCGGTTCTGGCAACCCGGGATGTCCGGCAAGACCGCGGGGGGAATGCATGGTCGAATGGATCGAAAGCCAGGGTCTCGTCCCCTACGAGGCCGCCCTGGCCGAGATGGAGGCGCGCGTCGCGGCCATGCACGAAGGCCGTGCGACCGAGGCGATCTGGCTCTTGGAGCACCCCCCGCTTTATACTGCGGGCACCTCCGCGCGGGCCGAGGATCTGATCGATCCGGGCCGCTTCCCGGTCCATGTGGCCGGGCGGGGCGGGCAATACACCTACCATGGGCCCGGCCAGCGCGTGGCCTATGTCATGCTTGACCTCAACCGGCGCGGCCGCGATGTGCGCGCTTTCGTTCACCGCCTCGAAAGCTGGGTGATCGCGACCCTGGCGGAGTTCAACGTCGTCGGAGAAATCCGCGAGGGCCGGGTGGGCGTCTGGGTCCGCCGCCCCGAAAAGGGCCTGAACGCCGATGGCTCGGTGCGGGAGGACAAGATCGCCGCCATCGGCATCAAGCTGCGCCGCTGGATCAGCTTCCACGGCATATCGATCAACGTGGAGCCGGATCTGGATCACTTCGGCGGCATCGTGCCCTGCGGCATCCATGAGCACGGGGTGACGAGCCTGGTCGACCTCGGCCTGCCCGTCACGATGCACGATCTCGATGTCGCCCTGAAGGCCGCGTTCGAGCGCACGTTCTGACCGTTTGAAAAGTCAGTTGACCAAAGCCGCTGATTGCGGGGTATCTCCCGGGCCGTCGGGACAAGGTGCAGTTAGTCGTCGGTCGCGAGGCTGTGGTTCGGCTGAAGATGACCACCGGTCAGCTCGGGTGCCGCGTCCTCGGTCGGAGTGGGCGAACAGGCCGCAAGGGCGCACAACATCATCATGAGCATCGAAGCGCGTTTGAACATAGGTTTTCCTTCCCCATGAGGCGAAGCCACGAGATGCGCGTTTCAAACAAATGCAGGGTATCACAATCGGCGGTTGCGGTCGAGTGAACGCGCAAGCACCCAGGGCCGCGCGGCCTGTAAAACAGGCCCAGAGGCGCGGGCCACCATGTGGACCGGCTTGACTTATCGCAAGTCGCGTCCGACCGTCGCATGGTAGAAGCGACCGGAAAACCCTATCAGATCGCAAGCAACAACAACCGAGGACCCGAAATGAAATCCATTCTCATTGCCGCAATCGCGACCCTTTCGGTGGCCGGCCCGGTGCTGGCCGATGGCGACGCCGCCGAGGGCGAGGCCCAGTTCAAGAAATGCAAGGCCTGCCACGCGATCATCGCCGACGACGGGACCGAGATCCAGAAGGGCGGCAAGACCGGGCCGAACCTTTACGGCGTGATCGGCCGCGCGGTCGCCTCGGCCGACTTCAAATACAGCGCCGACATGGTCGCGGCCGGAGAATCGGGCCTGGTCTGGGACGAGGTTGAAGTGGCCGCCTTCATCACCGACCCCTCTGCCTGGGTCAAGGAAAAGACCGGCAACGACGGTGCGAAGAGCAAGATGACCTTCAAGCTGAAGGATGATCAGGACGATCTCGCGGCCTATCTCGCGTCCGTGGTCCAGTAATCGACGCCTGACAAGGGGGTGAGGCAATTTTTCCTGCCTCACCCCGGTATCTGCGATTGCCCATTCCAAACGTGCCAATTATTACGGGCATGTAGCTAAGCGCGGGTGGGAGACCTGCGTCTCGCGAATGGAATGGGAGAACAGCATGGCCGACGCAGCCGTACATGGCCACGGCGAACATGGACACCCGGGGTTCTTTACCCGCTGGTTCATGTCGACCAATCACAAGGATATCGGCATCCTTTACCTCTTCACGGCTGCCGCCGTGGGGTTCATCTCCGTCGTCTTCACCGTCTACATGCGGCTGGAGCTGATGGAGCCGGGCGTCCAGTACATGTGCCAGGAAGGCGCGCGTATGATCGCCAATCCGGCTGAGGCCTGCACCCCGAACGGGCACCTCTGGAACGTGATGATCACCTATCACGGCGTTCTGATGATGTTCTTCGTGGTCATCCCGGCGCTGTTCGGCGGCTTCGGCAACTATTTCATGCCGCTGCACATCGGTGCGCCGGACATGGCCTTCCCGCGGATGAACAACCTCAGCTACTGGCTCTACGTCGCGGGCACCTCGCTGGGCGTCGCCTCGATGCTGGCACCGGGCGGCAACGGCAGCCTGACCGAGGGGCTGGGCGCTGGCGCGGGCGTGGGCTGGGTGCTTTACCCGCCGCTGACGACGACCGCTGAGGGCGGCTTCGCCATGGACCTCGCGATCTTTGCGGTGCACGTCTCGGGCGCCTCCTCGATCCTGGGCGCGATCAACATCATCACGACCTTCCTGAACATGCGCGCGCCGGGCATGACGCTGCACAAGGTGCCGCTGTTCGCCTGGTCCGTGTTCGTCACCGCCTGGCTGATCCTGCTGTCGCTGCCGGTTCTCGCGGGCGCGATCACCATGCTGCTGACCGACCGCAACTTCGGAACCACCTTCTTCTCGCCCTCGGGCGGCGGTGACCCGATCCTCTACCAGCACATCCTGTGGTTCTTCGGTCACCCCGAGGTCTACATCATCATCGTGCCGGGCTTCGGGATCATCAGCCACGTCATCGCGACGTTCTCGAAGAAGCCGATCTTCGGCTATCTGCCGATGGTCTACGCGATGGTGGGCATCGGGGTTCTGGGCTTCGTCGTCTGGGCGCACCACATGTACACCGTCGGCATGTCGCTGACGCAGCAGTCCTACTTCATGCTGGCGACCATGGTCATCGCGGTGCCCACCGGCATCAAGGTCTTCTCCTGGATCGCGACGATGTGGGGCGGCTCGATCGAGTTCAAGACGCCGATGCTCTGGGCCTTCGGGTTCCTGTTCCTCTTCACGGTCGGCGGCGTGACCGGCGTGGTGCTGAGCCAGGCGCCGGTGGACCGGGTCTACCACGACACCTACTATGTCGTGGCGCACTTCCACTATGTGATGTCGCTGGGCGCGGTCTTCGCGATCTTCGCCGGCATCTACTACTGGATGGGCAAGATGTCGGGCCGTCAGTACCCGGAATGGGCGGGCAAGCTGCACTTCTGGACGATGTTCATTGGTGCGAACCTGACCTTCTTCCCGCAGCACTTCCTGGGCCGCCAGGGCATGCCGCGCCGCTACATCGACTACCCGGAGGCCTTCGCCTACTGGAACCAGATCTCGTCGATCGGCGCGTTCATCTCCTTCGCTTCCTTCGTGTTCTTCATCGGCATCGTGTTCTACACGCTCCTCGCCGGGAAGCGCGAAACCCGGGCGAACTACTGGAACGAATACGCCGACACGCTGGAATGGACCCTTCCGTCCCCGCCGCCGGAGCATACGTTCGAACAGCTCCCGAAGCGTGAGGATTGGGACAAGGGCCACGCCCACTGATCCGGCAGAAAACGAAGGCGGCCCCGGAGCGATCCGGGGCCGCAGTCTTTTGGGGGACAGCCCCTCTCACCGCTTACCCAACCGGCGCTGACCCATGCCCTATGAATGGACCCGGCCCGGGGTTTCGGGCGACGCACCGGCCGAGCTTCATCTCTGGCCCTACCGCTCGCTCGGGCCGCGGGGCTTTGCCGTGTTCATCGGGGCGACGGTCGCGATGCTGGCCGTTCCGCTGCTCGCGGTTCTGGGCACCGCGATCCTCTGGGTTCTGCTGGCCTTCATGATCGCGGCGGTCGCGGGCATGTGGTGGGCGCTCCGCCGAAACTGGCGCGATGCAAGCGTGAGCGAGGTTCTGACGCTGGAGCCTGGGCGCATCGCGATCCGGCGGCGCGAGTCCGACGGGACCCTGCGCCACTGGGAGGCCAACCCCTACTGGACTTCCGTCAACCTGCGGGCCACGGGCGGTCCGGTCGCGCAGTATCTGACCCTGAAAGGTGGCGGGCGGGAGGTCGAGCTGGGCGCCTTCCTCACCCCGGAAGAGCGTGTCTCACTGGCGGAAGCGCTGCGCAAACGGCTGGGCGAGATCCGGTAGCGCTATGCGACCGTCCCGCGCCGTTGCGCACCCCCGGCACCCACTTGAATCAAGCTAACCTGATCGCCAAGGCCTCAGCCCAGCCGGTCCTTCACGCGCGGGCCGACAGCGCCGAAATCCATCTGCCCGGTATGGCGGGCCTTGAGCGCGGCCATGACCTTGCCCATGTCCCGGATCGTCGCCGCGCCGGTCTCGGCGACGGCGGCGTCAATGGCAGCGGCGACTTCGTCGTCGTTGAGTTGACGAGGCAGGAACTCCTCGATGACCTTGATTTCGCCCTGTTCCTTCTCCGCCAGTTCCAGCCGCCCGCCTTCCTCGTAGGCGCGCGCGCTTTCCTGACGCTGCTTGACCATGCGGCCAAGGATGGCCAGCACCTCGGCATCGCCGACGCCGCCTTCACCGCCCTCGCCGCGCAGGGCAATTTCCTTATCCTTGATGGCCGCGTTGATCAGCCTCAGTGTCGACAGCCGATCCGCGTCGCGCGATTTCATCGCGTCTTTCAGCGCAGCGGCGATCCGGTCCCGCATATTCATCCGGTGTGCCATCCCCATGGTGTTCCGAGCGCCCACATTACCTGCTCCGCTTTCGTGATACAACCATGCAATTTTTGCTTAACTCATTGATATCGTTGAGTAAGCTAAATCACGCCGAGCCCCTTGACCACGACCGCCGGTTCCCCGTAGTTTCCGCGGGATTTGAGCATCGGGAGTCGCGCCATGCCGCAAAGCCAAGAGCCCACCGCAAGACCCACGGCCTGCCTGGCGCTGGCCGACGGAACGCTGTTCTTCGGCCACGGTTTCGGCGCTACCGGAGAGACGGTGGCGGAGCTGTGTTTCAACACCGCGATGACCGGCTACCAGGAGATCATGACCGACCCCTCCTATGCGGGCCAGGTCGTGACCTTCACCTTCCCCCATATCGGCAACGTCGGTGTCAACCCCGAGGATGACGAGGCGGCCGAACCGGTCGCAGCCGGCATGGTCGTCAAATGGGACCCGACCGAGCCCTCGAACTGGCGCGCGGTCGAGGAGTTGACCAGTTGGCTTACCCGCCGCGGGCGGATCGGCATCGGCGGGCTCGACACCCGCCGCCTGACCCGTGCGATCCGTCAGCAGGGCGCGCCCCATGTCGCGCTGGCGCACGATCCCTCGGGCAACTTCGATGTCGCGGCGCTGGTCGCCAAGGCCCGCGCCTGGTCGGGTCTTGTCGGGCTCGACCTCGCCAAGGATGTCACCTGCGTGCAAAGCTACCGCTGGGATGAGGCCCGCTGGGCCTGGCCGCAGGGCTACACGCGGCGCGAGGGCGAGGGCCTGCGCGTCGTCGCCATCGACTACGGTGCGAAGCGCAACATCCTGCGCTGCCTCGCCTCGGCTGGTTGCGATGTCACCGTGCTTCCCGCGACGGCGACCGCAGAAGAGGTGCTGGCTCTGAACCCCGAAGGCGTGTTCCTGTCGAACGGTCCCGGCGACCCTGCGGCCACCGGCGCCTATGCCGTGCCGATGATCCAAGGCGTTCTGGAGCGCGAGCTGCCGGTCTTCGGCATTTGTCTGGGCCACCAGATGCTCGCCCTCGCGCTTGGGGCGAAGACCATCAAGATGAACCACGGCCACCACGGCGCCAACCACCCGGTCAAGGACCTCGAGTCCGGCAAGGTGGAGATCACCTCGATGAACCACGGTTTCGCGGTGGACAGCCAGACCCTGCCTGCGGGCGTGGTCGAAACCCATGTCAGCCTCTTCGACGGCTCGAACTGCGGTATCCGCATTGCCGATCGCCCGGTGTTTTCGGTCCAGCACCACCCCGAGGCGAGCCCCGGCCCGCAGGACAGCTTCTATCTGTTCGAGCGGTTCGCCCAGGCCATGCGCGCACGCCGCGCCGCCTGAGGCCGTTAACGGGCCGTTAACCGGCCTCGGCGCAGCATGCCCCCGAACCGACGAGGGGGCAGATGCCGCTTATCGCGCGACACACAGCGATGCCGTCCGTGGCTCTGCCGCGCCCCGTGGCGGTTTCGGACGGCCCGCGCCGCTGTGCCAGGCCGGAGCGTACCCCGCTGGGTCGCATCCTTCTGGATCGCCGCGCCGTCGACCCCGGCCACATGCTCCGTGCGCTCGCCCTTCAGGCCCGCGCAGAGGCTCGGCTGGGGGATATCCTTCTGGCGCATCGCTGGGTCGACGAGGCGGATCTGGTCGCCGCGCTTTGCGAGCAGTGGGGCGCAGAGGCCGTCGATCTGGCGGCCACTCCCCCCGACGCGCGCCTGATCGAAAGCTTCGGAGCGGAGCGCTGCCTGGCCGAGGGGGTGGTCCCTTGGCGCCGGGTCGGGGCCGTCACCGTCATCGCCACCGCGCGGCCGGAGGCGTTCGCGCGGCTTAGGCAGGATCTTAGGCCGATCTTTGGCCGTTGCGTTCCCGCCATCGCGTCCGAACGGGCGGTGCGCGCGGCGATCGCCTCCTCCCGCGACCGCAGCCTCGCGCGCAAGGCTGAAACCCGAACCCCCGAACGTGAAAGTTGCCGGGGAATGGGCTCGTCGCGGGCGACGCTCATGGGCTGGGGGGCACTTGCCACCCTCGCGCTGGCCGGCCTGCTTGCCCCAGGTCCGGTCTTCGTCGCGTTCGCGCTCTGGGCGATTGTCACGCTGTTCCTGACGACGGCGCTGAAGGCGCTGGCCTTTTGGGCGGAGTGGCGCGCCGTTCGGCGCGCAAGCCCCGCGCTCCTGGCGCCCTCGCCCGGCCGCCTGCCGGTCGTGTCGGTCATGGTGCCACTGTTCCGGGAAGACGACATCGCGCCCCGCCTCGTCGCGCGGCTTGGCCGGATCGATTACCCGCGCGAACTTCTCGATATCGTCCTCGTCGTCGAGGAGGTGGACACGAAGACCCAGGCCGCGCTCGCCAGGGTGCGGCTTCCGAACTGGATGCGGCTGGTGCTGGTGCCCGACGGGCCGATCCGCACGAAGCCGCGGGCGCTGAACTACGCGCTCGCCTTCTGCCGCGGCCGCATCATCGGGGTCTGGGATGCGGAGGACGCCCCGGAGCCCGGCCAGATCCACCAGATCGTGCGCCGCTTCGCCGAGGTGGGGCCGGAGGTCGCCTGCCTGCAGGGTGTGCTCGACTACTACAACGCCGACCACAACTGGCTGACCCGCTGCTTCACCGTCGAATACGCGGCGTGGTTCAGGGCCATGCTGCCCGGCCTCGCGCGGTTGGGCCTCGTCGTGCCGCTGGGCGGGACCACGGTCTTTTTCCGGCGGGAGGCGCTTGAGGATCTGGGCGGATGGGATGCGCATAACGTGACCGAGGACGCTGACCTCGGCCTCAGGCTCGCGCGGCACGGCTACCGGACGGAGCTTGTCGCGACCGTGACCGAGGAGGAACCGAACTGCCGCGTCCTGCCCTGGATCCGCCAACGCTCCCGCTGGCAGAAGGGCTATGCGATCACCTGGGCGGTCCATATGCGCGATCCGGTCCGCCTCTGGCGGGAACTCGGCGCGCGGGGCTTCTGGGGGGTGCAGATCCTGTTCCTCGGCTCGCTGTCTCAGGCGGTGCTTGCGCCGGTCCTGTGGTCGTTCTGGGCGCTGAGCCTCGGTTTGCCGCATCCGGCGGCTGCGATGGCCGGAAGCGGATGGCTCGCCGCGCTCTGGTCGCTGTTCATGGTGAGCGAGGCCGTAACCCTGGCCTCGGCGGCCTGGTCGCTGCGCGGGCGCAAGCATCGCCACCTGATCAAGTGGGTTCCGCTGATGCATCTCTACATGCCGCTCGCCTCGCTTTCATCCTACAAGGCGATTTACGAGGTCGTGTGCCGCCCCTTCTATTGGGACAAGACGGCGCATGGGATCATCGACGGTGCGGTCGGCGCGGGTCCCGCTCGGGGCGGCGGGACGCTGAAGCCCGCGCTGATTCGCTTGCGCCGCGGTGGTGGTTCCGCCGTGACGCCCGGCACCGAGGGCGTCAGGACCCGCTGATCACCTGCCGCGCCTCCTCCGCGATCCAGCTTTCTTCATCGGCGGGGTGGATGAGCGCCAGAACGCGCGATCCCGCCGCGTCAAGCCGCCGGTTACCGCGCGCGTTGGCCTCGGGGTCGAAGGTCAGGCCAAGATAGGCCAGACCGCCCAGGATACCGGCGCGGACCGTGGCGGAGTTTTCGCCGATGCCGCCGGTGAAGACCACCGCGTCGCAGCCGCCCATGTCGGCGACCATCGCGCCGGCTTGGTGGATTGCCCAGTGGATGAAGTGGTCGATCGCAAAGGCCGCGGTTTTCGTGCCGGCGGCTTCCAGGGCGCGCATGTCGCTGGCGCCGCCCAGGGCCTTCAGACCGCTTTCGCGGTTGAGGATCTGGGCCGCGCGGTTGATGTCGCTGCGCCGCGCGATCTCCAGCACCGCGTTGCCGTCGATCTCGCCGGTCCGCGTGCCCATGGTCAGGCCGCCAAGCGGCGAATACCCCATCGTCGTGGCGACGGACCGCCCGTCGCGGATCGCGCAAATGCTGGCGCCGTTGCCCAGATGCGCGGCCAGCAGGCGGCGCGGCAGGGGCAGACCCGTCGCCGATGGCAGGCGCGCGACGAGGCTCGCGTAGGAAAGGCCGTGGAAACCGTAGCGGCGGATGCCGCGTGTTTCCGGGATGTCTGGCAGGGCGTAGCGCCATCCGACCTCGGGAATGGTCGCGTGAAAGGCGGTGTCGAAGGCCGCGACTTGCCGCAGGCCCGGCCAGGCCCGTGCGACGGCGGCGATGACGGCCAGCGCGGGCGGGTTGTGAAGCGGGGCCAGCGCCGATGCGGCCTCGGCCCGCGCCAGGACATCGGGTGTAAGTTCGGCCGAGGCCGCAAGATCGGGGCCGCCATGCACCACGCGGTGCGCGGCCGCGCCAAGGGCAGCCGGGTCGAACCCGCCCGCCTCGGCTGCGCTCAGAAGGGCCGCAAGGGCATCGGCATGGTCGGGCAGCGGCAGGGCCTCGCTGCGCCCGCCTGCGGTCAACTGAGAATGGCCGCCGATCTCGGATGCGATCCCGGCGAAAAGGGTCTCGCCGGTCGCGGCGAAGACCCGGACCTTCAGTGACGAAGACCCGGCATTGGCGACCAGGATCGGCGCAAGGGCCGGGTCTTCGCGCATGGATCAGACCTGCTGCGGGCGCATGTCGGCGGCGTCGATGCCCGCCACCGCGACCGGCTTCTTCATCGCGTCACGGCGGAAGGGTTCGCCCAGTTCCTGGTTGATCATCGCCTCGATCAGCGTGGTCTTGCCATGCTTCATCTGGTCCTCGATCGCCTTGGTCAGCGCGGCGGTCAGTTCCTCCATCGTCCGGGCGACGACGCCCTGGAGGCCGCAGGCCTTCGCGATCCCGGCATAGGACACCTGGGTGTCCAGTTCGGTCCCCACGAAGTTGTCATCATACCAGAGGGTCGAGTTGCGCTTTTCCGCGCCCCATTGGTAGTTGCGGAAGACGATCTGGGTGATCGCCGGCCATTCCGGACGGCCGATGGCGGTCAGTTCGGTCACCGCGATGCCGAAGGCGCCGTCGCCCGAAAAGCCCACGACCGGCACATCCGGGCAGCCGATCTTGGCGCCGACGACGGAGGGCAGGCCGTAGCCGCAGGGGCCGAAGAGGCCGGGCGCCAGGTATTTCCGACCCGCCTCGAACGCCGGATAGGCGTTGCCGATGGCGCAGTTGTTGCCGATGTCGGAGGAGATGATCGCCTCTTTCGGCAGTGCCGACTGGATCGCGCGCCAGGCCATGCGCGGGCTCATCCACTCTGGCTTCGCCGCGCGCGCGCGCTGGTTCCAGGTGGTGCCGGGATCGTCATCCTCGTGATCCATCGAGGACAGTTGCTGCGCCCAGGCCGACTTGGTGGTGGAGATCAGGTTCAGCCGGTCTTGCCGCCCCTCGTCGCCCGCCGTCGGCGACAGCCGGTCGAGGATCGCGGCCGCGACCTTCTTCGCGTCGCCGACAATGCCGACGCTAACCGGCTTGGTCAGGCCGATGCGGTCGGGATTGATGTCGACCTGGATGATCTTCGCCTCGCGCGGCCAGTAGTCGATGCCGTAGCCCGGAAGGGTGGAGAACGGGTTGAGGCGCGTGCCGAGGCAAAGGACCACGTCGGCCTTGGCGATCAGCTGCATCGCGGCCTTCGAGCCGTTGTAGCCCAGGGGGCCGGCGTGCAGCGGATGCGAACCGGGGAACGCGTCGTTGTGCTGGTAGCCGCAGCAGACCGGGGCGGAAAGCCGTTCGGCCAGCGCCTGCGACGCGGGGATTGCGCCACCGATGACGACGCCGGCGCCGTTCAGGATCACCGGGAAGCGCGCGTTCGAGAGAAGCTCGGCAGCGCGGTCAAGCGCGTCGGCGCCACCGGAGGGGCGTTCGAACTCGACAATGGCGGGCAGGGCAATGTCGACGACCTGGGTGAAATAGTCGCGCGGCATGTTGATCTGGGCGGGTGCGCTGTTGCGTTTGGCCTGCATGATCACGCGGTTCAGGACCTCGGCCACGCGGGTGGGGTCGCGGACCTCTTCCTGGTAGCAGACCATGTCCTTGAAGGCGGCCATCTGCTCGACCTCCTGGAAGCCGCCCTGGCCGATGGTCTTGTTCGCGGCCTGCGGCGTGACCAGCAGAAGCGGCGTGTGGTTCCAGTAGGCGGTCTTCACGGCGGTGACGAAGTTGGTGATGCCCGGGCCGTTCTGGGCGATCATCATGCTCATCTTGCCGCTGGCGCGGGTGTAGCCGTCGGCCATCATCCCGCCCGAGCCTTCGTGCGCGCAGTCCCAGAAGGTGATGCCCGCCCTGGGGAACAGGTCCGAAATCGGCATGAAGGCGGAGCCGATGATGCCGAAGGCATGTTCGATCCCGTGCATCTGAAGCACTTTGACGAAGGCTTCCTCGGTGGTCATTTTCATGGGGTGGTCTCCGGTTTTTGCGGTCTTGGCCGCAGATATCTCGTGTCGGGGCGGACAGGGCAGGGCCGAATCTTCCTCCCCGGCTGCGGGGGACGTTGTCAGACCGGCGCCCGGATCGTTATATCCAGAGTGACTTAGATACCGTTCCAGATCGGGTGGTTGGAATGTCTTCGGCGGACCGCATTGCAGCGGAAATGTTTTTTGTGGATCGCCGGGACGGGCGGACGCTGCAGATGCAGCTTGCGACCTCGATCATCGCGACGATCCTCGATACGCGCGCGGGTGCCGGCACCCGCATGCCCTCCAGCCGGAAGCTGGCGGAATATCTCGGGGTTTCGCGGCTGACCGTGACGCTGGTCTATCAGGAACTGGTGGCCCGGGGGTATCTGGACGCGCTGCCGCGCTCCGGCTTCGTGGTGTCGGAGCGCGCGCCGCAGCGGCGGATCGACCAGCCGCCGCGTTCGCTTCCCACGCGCGAGGTGAACTGGGATAACTGGCTACCGCGCAGCCTGGGCGGGCGGCGCCAGATCCTGAAGCCGCAGAACTGGCGCAGCTATGAGTTCCCCTTCGTCTATGGCCAGGTGGACCCCAAGCTGTTCGACCACAGCGCCTGGCGCGACTGCGCGCGCCGCGCGCTTGGAACGCGGGACTTCACCGGGCTCGCCGACGATCAGCTGACGCAGGACGACCCGGTCCTTGTCGATTACATCCGCAAGAATACGCTGCCGCGCCGGGGGATCCGCGCCGGGGCGGACGAGGTGCTGATCACCCTGGGGGCGCAGAATGCCGTCTGGATCGCGGTCCAGTTGCTGGCGCGCGCCGACCGGACCGCCGCGGTCGAGGACCCGGGTTTTCCCGACTTCGCCGAGGCGCTGAGCTATGCCCGCATGCCGATCGAATATGTGCCCGTCGATGGGCAGGGGCTTGATCCCGCCGCATTGTCGGACCGCGTGGGGCTGGTCATCGCGACGCCCAGCCACAACATCCCGACCGGTGCCACGTTGCCCCGCGCGCGCCGGCTGGAGTTGCTGCGCCGGGCGGACGCACAGGATTTCCTGGTGATCGAGGACGATTACGAGTTCGAGATGAGCTTTCTCGAACCGCCCTCGCCCGCGCTCAAGTCGCTCGATGCCGGGGGGCGGGTCATCTATATCGGCAGCTTCTCCAAGTCGCTCTTTCCGGGGCTGCGGATCGGCTACATGGTCGCGCCGCCCGAATTCATCCGCGAGGCGCGCGCGCTGCGCGCGATGATGCTGCGCCATGCACCAGGACACATGCAGCGCGTCACCGGCTATTTCCTGGCGCTCGGCCATTACGACGCCCATGTCGTCCGCCTGCGCCAGACCTTCCGCCGCCGGCGCGAGGCGCTGGTCGCCGCGCTGGAAGGGACGGATTTCGAGATCCTCGGCGCCGCGCGCCACGGCGGGTCGAGCCTTTGGGTCGCGGCCCCCGAAGGCATCGACAGCGCGGCGCTGAACGAGCGGTTCCGCGAACGCGGCGTTCTGGTCGAGCCCGGTCAGCCGTTCTTTTCCCAGCCGCCCTCGCCCTGCCGCTTCTTCCGCATGGGTTATTCCTCGATCGACGAGGGGCGGATCGCCACGGGGGTGGCACGGATGCAGTCCTGCCTGCCCCCGCGCGGGGCGTGATGGCGGTTCGCCTGTGGCCGTCAAGGGCAGGTTACGCAGTGGCGCAATCCGCCAGGACCCGCCCCGGGCCTCTCGTCACTGAGCCAGAAGCGTGGCGATCCTGCGCACGGCGAGCGCGTAGCCCTCGACCCCGCAACCTGCGATCACGCCCTCGGCGCGCAGCGAGACGTAGGAATGGTGGCGGAAGGATTCCCGCTTGTGGATGTTGGAGATATGGACCTCGATGACCGGCCCGTCGAAGGTGTTGAGCGCGTCGAGGATCGCGACCGAGGTATGGGTCAGCGCGCCGGGATTGATGGCGATGGCGGCGGCCTTTTCGCGCGCCTCGTGAATCCAGTCGACGATCTGCCCTTCATGGTTCGACTGCATCAGCGTGACCGCAAGACCGAAGCCTTTCGCCACCTCGGCGCAGTCGGCCTCCACATCCGCGAGGGTCGTGTGCCCGTAGATTTCCGGCTGGCGCTTGCCGAGCAGGTTCAGGTTGGGGCCGTTCAGGATGTAGATGGTCTGGGTCATGGCTTGTCCTCGAGTGGGTTTGTCTCAGGGCGTGCCGGCAATGGCCGGTATTCTTCCAGACGCCGCGCAAGACAGGCGCCGCCGCGTTCGATGTGATCGCGCAGCAGTGCGCGGGCGAGGCCTGCGTCGCGTCGGACCGCTGCGGCCTCGGCGATCGCGGCATGATCGTCGCTGGGTTGGGCTGCAAGAATGCGCCGGTAGCGTTCGTTCAGCCCGAGCAGCACGCCGCAGGTGCCCGACAGGATCGGCATGTCGGCCCCACCGACGAGGGTCTGGTGAAAGGCGGTGCAGGCGGCATCCCAGGCGTCCGGTTGGGTTCGGTCGGCGCGGGTAAGGCGGTGGAGCGCAGCCATGACCTCGGCCTCCCACTCCAGCCCGGCGCGTTCGATGGCGAGGGCCAGGGCGAGGCTTTCCAGTTCCACGCGAAGCCGCGTGACCTCGGCCAGGTTTTCGGGCGAGATCCCGGCGATGCGGTAGCCGCGCTGGTCCTCGAACGCCACCAGGCCGGTATGGGTCAGCCGCGCCACCGCTTCCCGAAGGGGGCTGAGAGAAACGCCATAGGCAGCACGCATCCGGTCCAGGTTGATCTTGGTGCCGGGCTGCATCCGACCGCTCAGGATCGTCTGGCGGATATCTTCCGCCAGCTGGCTTGAACGGGTCGCCTTTGCTGGGCTGGTCCTTGCCTGCACCGGGGCCTCTCTGCCGGGGTCTCCGGCCGCTTCGTCACATGAGGTCCACTTTAATCGATTTTGTGTTGGATGCTATGACGGAATTGCGTTCTCGGCTATCAAGGGGGAAACGCCCGGCAATGGGAGAGGACGATGCATCCAAGAACCGAATCCGGCCTCGTTGGGCAGGATGTCTACCGGGCGATCCGCCGCGACATCATCTTCGGGCAACTTGACGCCGGTGCGCGGCTGCGGCTGGAGCGGATGAAGGCCGACTACGGCGCCAGCGTCTCGACCATCCGTGAGGCGCTGAGCCGCCTGGTGACGGAGGGGTTGGTGGATGCGACCGGGCAGCGGGGATTTTCCGTGGCCACCATGTCCGATGCCGAACTGCGCGAGATCGCCGATCTGCGCATCCTGGTCGAAAGCCATGCGCTTGGCCTGTCGATCCAGGCCGGTGACACGGAATGGGAGGGGGCGATCGTTGCCGCCCATCACAAGCTCAGCCGGATGGAGGAGCGGATGGCCGCAGGCGACCTGTCGGTGCGCGAGACCTGGAAGCAATACGACTGGGAATTTCACCAGGCGCTTATCCGGGCCTGCGGATCGCGCTCGCTGATGGATGTCCACGGAACCGTCTTCGACAAGTACCTTCGTTACCAGATGCGGCGGCTGACCTATCGTGGTGCGACCGCGGCGAATGAGCATCGCGCGCTGCTCGGGGCGGCGCTGGACCGCGATGTCGCCCGCGCCCAGGCGATCTTGCGTACGCATATCGAAGGGGGAGTGGCGCACAGCATGAGTTCGGCCCCGTCTCATCAATTATGATAATCGATTATTATTGCTGCATATGGCAAAACTGAATTCAGAGAATGAATTTGCATTCATTGGTTGATTGAATCGGGATTCTTCGTATTCTTCCCCGCCATGATCGTCCGCGGAGGCGGGCGAATTCCAGGGAGGAACAGATGACAGCCACGTTGACCCGCCGGACGCTCCTGTCCGTCGCAACCGCCGCCCTTGCCGCAGGGGCCGCGCCCGCTTTTGCCCAGGACAAGATCCGCCTCCGGCTTTCGGCCGTTCAGTCCGAAACCGACCAGCGTTCCGTCGCCATGCTGGAAAAGTTCGGGCCGATGGTCGCCGACTTCGCCGATTTCGAACCGCACTGGAACGGCACGCTCTTCCAGCAGGGGACCGAGCTTGAGGCCATCGCCTCGGGCGATCTGGAAATGTCGATCACCTCGGCGCAGGAACTGGCGACCTTCTTCCCGGAATTCTCGATCTTCACTGCCGGTTACGTGCATCAAAGCGCGGAACACCAGGTCAAGGTGTTCAACGATCCGCTGATGGACCCGTTCAAGCAGAAGGTCGCGGATGAGCTTGGTGTGAAGCTCCTCTCGGTCATGTATCTGGGTCGCCGCCAGGTCAACCTGCGCATGCCGAAATCGGAGCGCGCGGTGATGACGCCCGCGGACCTCGCCGGGGTCAACCTGCGCATGCCCGGCTCAGACGCCTGGCAGTTCCTGGGCCGCGCGCTTGGGGCGAACCCGACGCCCATGGCCTTCACCGAGGTCTATACCGCGCTTCAGACCGGCGCAGTCGATGGCCAGGACAACCCCCTGCCGACCGTCGTGGACGCCAAGTTCTACGAGGTGACGAAGCAGATCATCCTGACCTCTCACCTGGTGGACCTGAACTACATCGCGCTTTCCAAGGCCGCCTGGGATGCGATGAGCGCCGAACAGCAGGCCAAGGTGCAGGAAGCCGCCGATGCCGCAGCCGAATTCGGCCGCCAGAACCAGCTTGCCAAGGAAGGGGAGCTTGTGTCCTTCCTCGAAGGCCAGGGCCTTGACGTTTACGAGCCCGATGTCGCAGCCTTCCGGGACCATGTGCAAAAGGCCTATCTGGAATCGGATTTCGCCAGCAGCTGGCCCGCCGGCGTTCTCGATCAGATCAACGCGCTCGGCGGCTGATCGGGCGGTAGGCAGGGGCGCGCGATGAAACGGCTTGCCACGATCTTCGCGCGCCTGACCGAGGGCGTGGCGGCCCTGATGATGGCCGCCATGTTCGCGACCTTCCTGATCCAGATCGCGGTCCGCTACGTCGCCGGATCGGAATGGTTCATCGCCCGCTTAGGTCATCTGGTCGATCCGGTGCACTTTGGCTGGACGCTGGAGTTCTGCCTGGTGATGTGGCTCTGGATCGTGTTCTGGGGTAATGCCTTCGTGGTCCGGGACCGCGACCATGTCACCTTCGACATCCTCTACCTTTGGGTCCGGCCAGGGGTGCGCAAATGGCTGGCGGTGATCGGGGCGGCGATCATCGCGGCGGCGCTTCTCCTCTCGATCGGGCCGACATGGGACAAGCTGAGGATCCTGCGGCTGAAATCCTCGGCCACGCTGCCGGTCAAGATGTTGCCGATCTATTCGATCTACTTCGTCTTCTTGGCGGCGGTCGGCCTGCGCTATCTCTGGCGTGTCGTTGCCGTCCTGCGTCACGGCGCGACGGATGAGAGCCACCACCTTCCGCAAGGCGGCGTGGAATGAGCGTCGAGTTCCTCCTTTGTCTCGGCTCGCTCTTCGTGCTCGCCGGCATCGGCGTTCCGGTCGCCTACGCGATCCTGGTCTCCGCGATCATTTATGTCGGCGCGGGCGGGCAGGGGATCGGGATCGTCGGCAAGAACCTTCTGGACGGTCTTTACCAAAGCTTCCTTCTGCTGGCGGTGCCGCTTTTCATCGTCGCGGCCAACATCATGAACGCGGGCACCATCTCCGACCGGCTGCTGGGGTTCTGCGTGGCGGTGGTCGGGCGCTTTCGGGGTGGCTTGGGCCATGTGAACATCATGGCCTCGCTGATCTTCTCGGGCATGTCGGGGTCGGCCGTGGCGGACGCAGCGGGGATCGGGCGGATCATCATCGACATGATGCGCAAGGACGGGCGCTTTCCGCCCGGCTACGCGGCGGCGGTCACCGCCGCCTCGGCCACGATCGGGCCGATCATTCCGCCCTCGATCCCCATGGTGCTCTATGCGCTCGTCTCCAACGCCTCCATCGGCTACCTGTTCCTGGGCGGCATCCTGCCCGGGCTGGTCATGGGGGCGGTGCTGATGGGGATGAACGCCTGGCTCGCGCACCGGCGCGGTTTCGCGGTTGAGGCGCCGGTGCCCCTCAGGGCGCTGCCGCGCAAGACGGCCAATGCCTTTCCCGCGCTGCTGATGCCCGCGATCCTGCTTTACGGCATCTACGGCGGCGTCACCACGCCGACCGAGGCGGCGGCCGTCGCGGCCTTCTACGCGCTGGTTCTGGCCGCGCTATTCTACCGCGCGCTGTCGCTGCGGGCGTTTTACGGGATCTTGGTCGAATCCGCCCGCTCCTCGGCCGCTGTCGGGCTTGTGATCGGTGGGGCGCTGATCCTGAACTACATCGTCGCGTCCGAGAACATCCCGAACCTTCTGGCGGGCTGGCTCGTGGCGATCGATGTCCAGCCCCTCGTGTTCCTGCTTTGCGTCAACCTGCTGTTGCTGGTCTTGGGCTGCTTTCTGGATGCGACGACCATCATCCTCGTCATCATCCCGCTGTTTTTGCCCACCTGCCAGAACCTTGGGATCGACCTTGTCCATTTCGGGGTGATCGCGGTGGTCAACTGCATGATCGGCCTGATCACGCCGCCCTATGGGATCCTGCTCTTCGTGATCAACGCCGTCACCGGGATATCCCTGCGCGAGATCATCGCCGAGGTCTGGCCCTTCCTGGGGGTTCTGGTCGCGGCGCTTCTGGTCATGATCCTGGTGCCCGGCATCGTCCTCTTCCTGCCGCGCCTTGCGGGCTACGAAGGCTGAGCCCATGCCTACGATCCGCCTGGGCCTGATCGGCGACAACATCCGGACCTCCCGCTCGCCTGACCTGCACAGGATCGCGGGCGCGATGACCGGGCTGGATGTCCGCTACGATCTATTCATTCCGCCCGCGATGGGCATGAGCTTCCCGGAGGTTTTCGAGGCTTGCCGTGCCGATGGTCTTGTCGGCGTGAACGTCACCTTGCCCTACAAGGAACGCGTGGTGCCGCTGGTCCGGGTCGATGACCCCGCCATCGCCCGGATCGGTTCGGTCAACACGGTGCTGTTCACCAAGGTCGGCCCCCTCGGATTCAACACCGACTTTTCAGGCTTCGTCGCAGCCTATCGCAACGCGTTCGGCGCCGCTCGGCCGGGCCGTGTCGCGCTGATCGGGGCCGGGGGTGCCGGACGCGCCATCGCCTTCGGACTTTGCGCACTTGGCGCGGAGGAGATCGCGCTGATCGACACCGACCCGGCGCGGGCCGGGGCGCTTCAGGCGGCACTGACACCGCCTGGCGACACCCGTGTGCGCCTTGCCGGGGCCGAGGCGCTGGCGCGCGCCGATGGCGTCGTGAATGCGACACCCTTGGGGATGGACGGCTACCCCGGCTCGCCGGTGGCCGAGGGCGCGTTTCCGGCGGGCGGATGGGCCTTCGATGCCGTCTACACACCTGTCACGACGCCGTTCCGCGACCAGGCGCTGGCCGCAGGTGCCCGTTTTCTGTCGGGGTGGGAGCTTTTCTTCTTCCAGGGGATCGCGGCGTTCGAGCGGTTCACGGGCCGCCGGCCGACGGACCTGATGGCCCTGCGTGAGGCGCTGGGGGACCCCAGCTTGCGGCTGGCCTCCTGATCCCCCTTGACCTTGCCGGGTGAAGCCCGATGCTTGCGCTAACGGGAGGCGATGACATGCGTGGACCAATCCTTGCCCTGATGCTTCTGGTCCCGTCCGGTGCGGGGGCCGGAGACCTGCCGCAACCTCTCACGGATCAGGACTACCCGCCCGCCATGATGGACGAGGTGCGGCTGGGACAGCTTCTGTTCTTCGACCCGGTGCTGTCGGGCAACCGCAACATCTCCTGCGCAAGCTGTCATCACCCGCGCTTCGCCACCGGCGACGGGCTGTCGCTGGGTCTGGGCGAGGGCGGCATCGGCCTGGGCCCGGACCGCAGGCCCGATCCCGCGAACCTTCCCGAACAGCGCATCCCGCGCAACGCCCCGCCGCTTTTCAACATGGGCGCGCGGCAGATGACGGCGCTCTTCGCGGACGGGCGGATCGAGGTCGACCCGTCGCGTCCGACCGGATTCCGCACGCCCCTTGAGGACGAGATGGTCGCGGGCTTCGCGAACCTTCTTTCGGCACAGACAATGTTTCCCGTGCTGTCGCCCGACGAAATGGCCGGGCACTATCAGGAAAACGACATCTCCAGGCTCGTCCGCCAGGGGCGCCTGACCGGCGACGGCGGCGCGTGGCATGCGATCGCCGCCCGCGTGGCAGCGATCCCGGCCTACGGGGAGGCGTTCCGTGCGGTCTATCCGGAAATCGCCGCCGGGCGGCCGGTCCATTTCACCGATATCTCCAACGCCATCGCAGCCTTCATGAGCTTCGAGTGGCGCGCCGACGACAGCCCCTTCGACCGCTTCCTGCGCGGCGGGACAGAACTGGAGCCTGCGGCGGCACGGGGGGCGGCGCTGTTCTTCGGCAAGGCGGGGTGCGGCGCGTGCCATTCCGGCCCGCTTCTGTCGGACATGGGCTTTCACGCGATGGGCCAGCCGCAGATCGGTCCAGGCAAGGCGGAGCGGTTCGAAAGCCATCAGAAGGACGTCGGCCGCATGCGGGTCACGGGCCGGGCAGGGGATGCCTATGCCTTCCGCACGCCGCCCCTGCGCAACGTGGCAGCGACCGGACCCTGGGGGCACACGGGCGCCTATTCCGACCTGCGCCGCTTCGTCGAGGCGCATCTGGACCCGAAAGCTGCGCTGGAAAGCTATCGACCGGAGGCGGTCCTGTCTCCGTTCGCGCCCGCCAAACCAGATTTCGCACCGCTGGAGGACCCGGCGGAGCGGGCGGCGATTTCGGGATCGGTCCAGACGCCCGCCGTTGCCCTAAGTGCCGACGAGTTGGACGACCTGATGGCCTTTCTCGGCAGCCTGACCGACCCGCTGTCGATCGCGGGACGGTTGGGCATTCCTGATACCGTACCGAGCGGCCTGCCGGTCGAACGCTAGGGCCTCAGTAATCGACGCGAACGGATTGACCCGCGTCGTAGGCGGTCCAGTCTGTTGCGGTTCCGTCTGGCCAGATCACCCGCAACTCTGCCGTGGACGCAGGGCCAAGGCCAAAGTGGACCGGCCCGGCCTGTCCGCCCGCGTGGCCCCCGCCGACCGTGACCTCCCGCGACTGGACGCGGTCGCCCGAGCGCAACTCGATCCAGGCGCCGATGGCGCGGGTGTTGGGGGCGGGCATGCGCGGCGCCACCGCGATCCAGTTGCCGGTGCCTTCCGTTCGGTTCTGGTAAAGCTCCATCGGAGCCCGGCGGTTCATCACGACCAGGTCAAGCCTGCCGTCGCCGTCGAAATCGGCAAGCGCCGCGCCCCGCGACCGCTCGGTCGTCGCCACGCCTGCGGCATCGGCCTTTTCGGCGAAGGTGCCATCGGGCTGCTGCATCAGCAGGTTGTTGGGATCGTGGATTGCGTTCGTGGGCATCTGGTCGACATTGCCCTTGGCGATGAACAGGTCGAGCCGACCGTCGTTGTCGACATCCCCGAACTCCGCATGCCACCCGGTGGAAGGGCGCCCGTCGTCCCCCAGGAACGGGCGCTGGGCATAGGTGCCGATCGCATAGGGCGCGGGCTCCAGCCGGTCGCCTCGGTTGATCTCCAGCAACTGGTCGCCCATTGAGGTCAGCATGACCTCGGGCAGACCGTCGCCGGTCAGGTCGCCGCTGGCGATCCCCATGCCCCAAAGCGACACCTTGCGCCAGCCCTCGGCCTCGGTCCGCTCGGCCAGCGGATCGAGCCGCCACATCTGCTCGTAGCCGCCGCGGACGTAATAGTGTCGGTCATTGGAGATCCGAAGCTCCGGCGTGCCCCGGCGCTGCCAGTCGGAGATCAGCATCGACAGCGCACAGAAGCCGGGTGAAAGCGTGATTGGCGGACCATATCGGTCGCCCTCGGGCCGGTAGAGGGTATTGGTGTCGCAGGCCTCGAACGGGCCATCGGGGTTGGCGCGGTCAACGTAGTGGCCAAAGACAAGCGTGGGAAGCGCCCGACCGCTTTCCCAGGTGGCGGTAAAGGCGGTGGTCCATCGGTCGTCGGGGGCCAGGCCCCAGTCCGCCGTCGCATCGCGAAAGCCACAGGCCCCGTCGCCCCGCAAGAGCAGGTCCGGCCCGACCCGCAGCACCGCGAGGTCCAGGTGCCCGTCGCCGTCGATGTCGAGCGGATAGGCGCCGGTCGTACCCGTTATCTCCATCAAGCCGCCATCGGCGAAGGCGAAATCCGCTCCGGGCGCCGGGGTCTCGTTGACGAAAAGCCCCGCCGGGGTTTCGCCGCCCGCCGCGACGATATCGGGCCGCGCGTCACCGTTGCAGTCCAAGACCGCCACGCCGCCGCCGACGAAATGTTCCCAGTCGCCGGAATAAACCACCCGTTCCGGAAGCGTCGCAGAACGATCCACGAAAACGGGGTCGGCGGCCACGGGGGCCGCCAGGACGGACAGAAGGAGGGGCCAGCGGCTCATTGCGCGGCCATGTCGCGCGCAGGGCCCAGAAGGCCCTCGGTCACACTCGACAGGGCAAGCGCCGCGGCGCCATGCGCCCACAGCAGATCGCCCCAGGCGTGGACCTCGATCGGCGGGGTGGGGCGGCCGGTGTTCAGCACGAGCTTCTCCATCTCTGACAGCGTATCGGCGGCGTAAAGATAGTCGTAGCGCATCCGGTCCCCCGACAGGATGATCAGCGCCGGGTCGAAAAGGTTGACGACATTCGCGAGGCCCACCGCCAGGTAGCGCCCCGCCCGCCGGAAGATCGAACGCGCGGCGGCGTTGCCCGCCTTGGCGTGATCGTAAAGGCTTTCGATCAGCACATGCATCGGCTGGCCCGCCTTGTGCATCCAGTTGAGCGCGGTCGTCGCCTCGCGCGCGAGCGCGTAGTCGGCAACGTAGGCCTCAAGGCAGCCGCGCTGGCCGCAGCGGCAGAGCGCGCCGTCAAGCTGCACCTTGGTGTGGCCAAGCTCCATCCCGAGGCCCTGTGAACCGCGGTAAAGCCGGTGGTTGATGACCATGCCCATGCCCACGCCATGTTCGATGGTGACGACCGCGAAATCCGCGATCTCCCGTCCCGCACCGTACCAGAGCTCCGCCAGCGCCACGAGGTTCGCGTCATTGTCCAGCATCACCGGAAGCCCGGCACGAACAGAGATCGCCTCGGCCAGCGGATAGTCTTGCTCGCGCAGGATCGGAGACCAGAAGATGCGACCCCGGGCGCTGTCGACGAAGCCCGGGACGCCGACGCCGATGGCGGAGATGCAGGCCATCGCGACCCCCGCCTTGGCGACCACGCTCAGGATCAGGGCGTGGCAGGCGTCGATCAACGTTTCGGGTGCCTGAAGGCCGGGCTGGACCTGGACGGCCTCCGAGGCGACGACGGTGCCGGCGAAATCGACCACCACCGCGGTGTGGAAGGAATCCGAGAGCTTCACGCCCACGACGTGATGCGCATCGGCCCGGACGCCAAGCGCCACGGGGGGTCTTCCCCGCCCGCTGTCGCCCGGTTCGCGGGGGACGGCGACCTCCTCCAGATATCCGGCCTCGATCAGCTCCGATGTCAGCGTCGTGACCGAGGCGGGGCTGATCCCGAGCTCCTTCGCGACCTGGACGCGCGGCATGAGCCCACCGGCCCGAACGCGTTCGAAGATCTGCTGGCGCAGCGGGCGCATCGATTCCGACAGCGGTGCGATCAGCGGCCCGCAGCCACGGCGCGCCATCCCTCCGGGATCGGTCCGACCCGCATCACCTTTTTCGGTGTCATCGGTCATTTGTTTTTGCCACCAAAGTAAAAGAGAGGATTCTTCGCTTATCTCTCGCCGATCCACGCGGCCAGGTATGCTTATGCTGCCGTTTCTCGCCGGAATTCCAGTATTGCGTGATAATATTATTTTGACAACCGAATTAATTTGGCTAATCTGTCTGCGTTCCGGCGAATCTGCCGGTATGGCTCTTGAGGATGGGCCAACACCCAGGGAGGATATCAATGAAGAGAAGAACGCTTCTCGCCGCGGCGATGCTGGCGACCTGCATGACCTCGCCGGTCTTCGCGCAGGACATCACGGTCGGGGTCAGCTGGTCGAATTTCCAGGAAGAGCGCTGGAAGACGGATGAGGCCGCAATCAAGGGCGCGCTGGAGGCGGCCGGTGCCTCCTATGTCTCGGCTGACGCGCAGGCCTCGGCGGCCAAGCAGCTCACGGATGTGGAGGCGCTGATCGCGCAGGGCGCGAACGCGCTGATTATCCTGGCGATGGACAAGGACGCGATCGGACCCGCCGTCGATATGGCCGCGGCCGAGGGTATCCCCGTCATCGGCTATGACCGCCTGATCGAGGATCCGCGCGCCTTCTACCTGACCTTCGACAACAAGGGCGTCGGCCGCATCATCGCCGAAACCGTGTCGGGCGTCGCCGGTGACGGCAATTACGCGATCATCAAGGGTGATCCGGGCGATCCGAACGCGCAGTTCCTGCTGGAAGGCATGATGGAAGTGATCGGCGACAAGGTGAAATCCGGCGCGATCAAGATCGTGGGCGAGGCGTTCTCGGACGGCTGGAAGCCCGAAAACGCCCAGAAGAACATGGAGCAGATCCTGACCGCCAACAACAACGCGGTGGACGCGGTTCTGGCGGAAAACGACGGCATGGCCGGCGGTGTGATCGCGGCGCTTTCGGCGCAGGGCATGACCATCCCGGTCGGCGGTCAGGACGGCGACCTTGCCGCGCTGAACCGTGTGGCGCGCGGCAGCCAGACTGTTTCGGTCTGGAAGGACAGCCGCCAGCTTGGCAAGGCGGCGGGCGAGATCGCCGTGGCGCTTGCGGGCGGCGCGGCCATGGACGCGGTCGAAGGCGCCGTGAAGTGGTCCGGCGGTGAGAAGGGCGTCGAGATGAGCGCGATCTTCCTCGCGCCGACCCCTGTCACCAAGGATAACCTGAACGTCGTGATCGACGCTGGCCATATCTCGAAAGAGCAGGCCTGCGAGGGCGCGATGGCCGACGTGGCGGCCTGTCAGTAAGCCTTTTTCGGGGTGCCGGCCCGGTGCCGGCGCCCCGGTCGCATCCGCCGGCCGCCGCAAGGACGCGGAGGGCCGCGCCCGTCCGACAACCTCGGCCTGCCGTAGCGGCGTCGCCCCTGAAGGAGCACGGACCGTGTCAGATTCTTCTTCGAAACCCATCACATCGACCGCCGGCCGCGAGGAGGGCGCCCTGACGCGCTTCCTGCGCGCGACCGAGATCGACACCCGCCTGCTGGGCATGGCGGGGGCTCTCCTGGCGATCTGGATCGGCTTTCACCTTTATGGTCACTTCGTGAACGGCTACGGCGCCTTCCTCACGCCGCGGAACCTGTGGAACCTGTCGGTGCAGACCGCCTCCATCGGGATCATGGCCTGCGGCATGGTTCTGGTGATCGTCACCCGCAACATCGACCTCTCCGTCGGATCCATGCTGGGCTTCACCGCGACCATCATGGGGGTCGTGCAGGTCTACGGCCTGCCCAAGGTGCTTGGGCTGGGCCATCCGCTGATCTGGATCATCGCGGTGATCGCGGGCATGATCACTGGCGCGCTGATCGGCGCCTTCCACGGCTGGCTGATCGGCTACCGCAAGATACCCGCCTTCATCGTCACGCTGGGCGGGCTTCTGGTCTGGCGCGGCGCGGCCTTCCTTGTGGCGCGCGGCGAGACGATTTCGCCCGTGGATTCGACCTTTGCCCTTCTGGGCGGCGGGCCCTACGGCGCCATCGGCGCCACGGGCAGTTGGATCGTCGGGCTCGCAGGTTGCGCGGGCGTGATCGGGCTGATCCTGAACGGACGGCGCCAGCGCAAGAAGTTTGAATTCCCCCTGCGCCCGGTCTGGGCCGAGTATTTCCTGGCCGGCGCGGGCTGCGCGCTGATCCTGGGCGCGACGGTCCTGGTCAATTCCTATCCCTGGCCGAAAGGCATCGTGAAGCAATATGCCGACGCGAGCGGGATCGAGATTCCCGAGGGCGGGCTCTTCATCTCGCATGGTTTCGCCATTCCGGTGCTGATCCTTGTCGCGGTGGCCATGGTGATGACCTTCATCTCCACCCGCACGCGCTTTGGCCGCTATGTCTACGCCATGGGCGGGAACCCCGACGCCGCCGAGCTTGCCGGGATCAACACCCGCTGGATGACGGTCAAGATCTTTGCGCTGATGGGAACGCTTGCGGGGTTGTCCGCGGTCGTGGCCTCCGCGCGCCTGAACTCGGCGACCAATGCGCTGGGCACGCTGGACGAGCTTTACGTGATCGCCGCGGCCGTCATCGGGGGCACCTCGCTTGCCGGGGGCATCGGCACGATCTACGGCGCGATCCTTGGCGCCTTCGTCATGCAGTCGCTCCAGACGGGCATGGTTCTGATCGGCTTCGACGCGGCCGTCCAGCAGATCGTCGTCGGTTCGGTCCTTGTCGTCGCCGTCTACATCGACACCCTTTATCGCCGCCGCTCGAAGTGAGGTCCGCCATGACTGAGAACCGCAAGGAAGCCCCGCTTGTCGAACTTCGCGACATCTCGATCGCCTTTGGTGGCATCAAGGCCGTGGATCACGTCAGCGTCGATCTTTACCCCGGCGAGGTCGTGGGCCTGCTGGGCCATAACGGCGCGGGCAAGTCGACGCTGATCAAGTGCCTGTCGGGCGCCTACCAGAAGGACGCGGGCGAGATCTTCATCAACGGCGCGAAGGTGGAAATCGCCAACCCCCGCGACGCCCGGGCCTACAATATCGAGACGATCTATCAGACGCTGGCGCTGGCAGATAACCTCGACGCCGCCGCGAACCTGTTCCTGGGGCGTGAGTTGACCACCCCCTTCGGCACCGTGGACGACGTGCAGATGGAGGCGGAGACGCGCAAGATCATGGCGCGCCTCAACCCGAACTTCCGCAAGTTCAAGGACCCCGTCTCGGCCCTGTCGGGTGGCCAGCGGCAGTCGGTCGCCATCGCGCGGGCGGTCTATTTCAACGCCCGCATCCTGATCATGGACGAACCGACCGCGGCGCTTGGTCCGCAGGAAACCCAGATGGTCGCCGAGCTGATCCAGGAGTTGAAGCGCCAAGGCCTGGGGATCTTCCTGATCGACCACGACGTGCATGCGGTCAAGAAGCTTTGCGACCGCGCGGCGGTGATGAAGAACGGCCAGCTTGTGGGCGTGGTCAAGGTCGATGAGGTCAGCGAGGATGACATCCTGGCCATGATCATCGCAGGCAAGAAACCCGAACACCTGGCCGCGTGATGTATATCGGGCTCGATCTTGGAACCTCGGCGCTCAAGGCGCTTCTGATCAACGAGGATCAGCGGGTTCTCGCGGAGGCAAGCGCGCCGCTGGTGGTGACACGGCCGCAAGAAGGCTGGTCGGAGCAGGCGCCCGACAGCTGGATCGCCGCGGCCGAAACGGTGCTGGATGCGCTTGCCGCCCGGCAATCTCTGGCGGGCGTGAAGGCGATCGGGCTGTCGGGTCACATGCACGGCGCGACGCTGCTTGATCGCGCCGACCAGGTGCTGCGCCCCTGCATCCTTTGGAACGACACCAGGTCGCACGCCGAGGCGGCGGCGATGGACGCCGATCCGCTCTGGCGCGCCGTGACCGGAAACATCGTCTTCCCCGGCTTCACCGCGCCGAAGCTGCACTGGGTGCGCAAGCACGAGCCCGCGATCTTCGGCAAGGTTGCCCATGTGCTGCTGCCCAAGGATTACCTGCGGCTCTGGCTGACGGGCGACCATGTGGCGGAAATGTCGGACGCGGCCGGGACAAGCTGGCTCGACACCGGCAAGCGGGACTGGAGCGACCGGCTACTGGCGCTGAGCCAGCTTGACCGGGGCGCGATGCCCCGGCTGGTCGAAGGGTCCGATGTTTCAGGCACCCTGCGCCCGGAACTGGCGCGCCGCTGGGGGCTTTCGTCCAGTGTTGCCGTCGCGGGCGGGGGCGGCGACAACGCGGCCTCTGCCATCGGGATGGGGGTGGTGCGCGCCGGCCAGGCCTTTGTCTCGCTCGGAACCTCCGGCGTGCTCTTTGCCGCGAACGAAGGCTACCGGCCCGCGCCGGAAACTGCCGTTCACACCTTCTGCCACGCCCTGCCGGGCACATGGCACCAGATGGGGGTGATCCTGTCGGCGACCGATGCGCTCAATTGGTTCGCGGGGATCGCGGGGGCAGGCGCGGCCGAGCTGACCGCCGCGCTCGGCGCGCTGCAAGCGCCGGGCCGAACGCTGTTCCTGCCCTACCTGGGCGGAGAGCGGACGCCCTTGAACAGCGCGCGCGTGCGCGGCGCGTTCCTAGGCCTGGAACATGCGACGGACCGCGCCGCCGCGACCCGCGCGGTGCTGGAGGGCGTGGCCTTCGCGCTGCGCGACTGCCGCGATGCGCTGGCCGCGACCGGCACCCGGATCGAGACCTGCGTGGCCGTGGGCGGCGGCAGCCGCTCCGACTACTGGCTGAAGGTCATAGCGACCGCGCTAGACCTGCCGCTGACGATCCCCGCCGCGGGCGATTTCGGCGCAGCCTTTGGTGCGGCGCGGCTTGGCATGATGGCCGCGACCGGCGACACCGGCATCGCGACCCCGCCCGCGACCGAACGCGTCGTCATGCCCGACGCCGCGCTTGTCCCGGCCTTCGCCGAGGCGCACGCCCGCTACCACGCGGCGCGCGATCTTCTGATGAGCGCGGCCCTCGTCTGATCGAAGGAGGTTGCCAACCATGCAGGCGATTCGTCACGACGATCATCCGCCCGAGGCCTGGCGCCCCGGGGTAACGACGCGAATGCAGGTGTCCGGGGTGACCGGCGCGCGGCATCTATGCGTCTTCGAGCAATGGATCGAACCGGGCGCCGGCGCGCCGACGCACCGCCATCCGGTCGAGGAGATCTTGACGGTTCTCGACGGCGTGGCCGACCTGTGGCTGGGGACGACGCACCTGCGACTGGAACGTGGCCAGTCCGTGGTCGTCCCGGAAGGGGAGAGCCACGGGTTCACCAACGCCGGAACCGGCATGCTGCACATGAGTGCAATTCTGGCTTCACCCGTCTTCGAGGCGTTTTTCGACGACGGGCAGGCGGTGCGGCGCTGGAACGCCCCGGCCGCCGACACACAGGATCAATCCAAGAGGATCACATGACCGACTTCTTCCGCGACATCCCGAAAATCCGCTACGAAGGGCCGGAGACGGAGAACGAATTCGCCTTCCGCCACTACAACCCCGACGAGGTCGTCATGGGCAAGCGGATGGAGGATCACCTGCGCTTCGCCGTCGCCTATTGGCACAGCTTTGCCTGGCCCGGCGGCGATCCCTTTGGCGGGCAGACCTTCGAACGGCCCTGGTTCGGCGATGGCATGGCGCTCGCGAAGATCAAGGCCGATGTCGCGTTCGAGATGTTCGACATCCTTGGCGCGCCCTTCTTCTGCTTCCACGATGCCGACGCCCGCCCGGAAGGCGCGAACTTTGCCGAAAGCCGCCGCAACCTTGAGGAGATCGTCGATTACTTCGGCGAAAAGATGCAGACGAGCCGCACGCGGCTCCTTTGGGGCACGGCGAACCTGTTCAGCGACCGCCGCTTCATGTCGGGCGCGGCCACCAACCCCGACCCGGAGGTCTTTGCCTGGTCCGCCGCGACCGTGAAATCCTGCATGGATGCCACGATGAAGCTCCGCGGCGAAAACTACGTCCTCTGGGGTGGGCGCGAGGGGTACGAGACGCTTCTGAACACCGACCTGGGGCGCGAGGCCGAGCAGGCGGGCCGCTTCCTCTCGATGGTCGTCGATTATAAGCACAAGACCGGCTTCAAGGGCGCGATCCTGATCGAACCGAAGCCCCAGGAGCCTTCGAAGCATCAGTATGACTACGACGTGGCCACCGTCTACGGCTTTCTCAAACGGTTCGGGCTTGAGGGCGAGGTCAAGGTGAACATCGAACAGGGCCACGCGATCCTGGCCGGGCACTCGTTCGAGCATGAGATCGCGCTGGCGGCCTCGCTCGGCATCTTCGGGTCGATCGACATGAACCGCAACGACTACCAGTCGGGTTGGGATACCGACCAGTTCCCGAACAACGCGCCCGAGGTCACGCTGGCCTATTACGAGATCCTGCGCGCGGGCGGGTTCACGACCGGCGGCACGAACTTCGACGCCAAGATCCGCCGCCAGTCGCTGGAGCCGGAGGACCTGATCCTTGCCCATGTCGGCGGCATGGACACCTGCGCGCGGGCGCTGAAATCCGCCGCCGCCATGCTGTCCGATGGCACGCTGGAGCGGCTGCGCGCCGAGCGCTATGCCGGTTGGGACGCGCCCGAAGCGCGGGCGATGCTGAAAAGCGACCTCGCCTCCATCGCGGCGGCGGTCGAGCGGGAGGGCATCGACCCGCAACCCCGCTCCGGCCGGCAGGAGCGCCTGGAAAACCTGGTGAACCGCTTCGTCTGAGGTCGGCCGCGCGCCGTCTCGGGCGAGCCCTTGGGGCGGGTCGAAACGGCGCGCCGCGGTGGTCACACGATCGGAAGCGCCGGGCGGTCCACCATGCTGCGCAGCGCGAAGGAGGAGCGCATCGAGCGGATGCCGGGCACACGCATCAGGCGCTCCTCAAGAAAGCGGTCGAAATCGGACAGATCGGCGGCGACAACCCGCATCAGGATATCGCGCGAGCCGGTCATCAGGTGACACTCCATCACCCTGTCAAACCCCCGGATCGCGCGCTCGAAAGTGTCGATGGCCTCTTTCGACTGGGTTTCAAGCTCCACCCAGATGAAGACCGACACCGGCAGGCCAAGCGCCTGCTGGTCGATCCGCGCGGTGAAGCCCCTGATGATCCCTTCGCGCTCAAGCCGCGCAACGCGGCGGGCGCAGGGCGTCGGCGACAGCCCGACCGCGGTGGCCAGGTCGGTGACGCTGATCCGCCCATCCTTCTGAAGTGCCGCGATGATGCGGCGGTCTATGGTGTCCATGGAGGGTTTCTCCACCAAATCATTCAATATTAGTGAATTACACTAGAATCAAAGTTAGTACATAATAGAAACGCTGAAATCCGCTTCGACGCTGGTGATATTCTGACTTGGGAAGCGCTGTGCGGAGGACACCATGCAAATCACCCGGCTGACCATCGAGAGCCATGAGGAGGTCTATCGCCTTGAGGACGCTGAAAGCGGGCTGATCGGCTTCATTGCCATCCACTCCACCCAGCTTGGTCCCGCCGCCGGAGGGTTGCGGATGCGCCCCTACGGCCAGGAGGACGAGGCGCTGGAGGATGTCCTGCGGCTTTCGCGCGGGATGACGCTGAAGAACGCGGCGGCGGGCCTGCCGCTGGGCGGCGGCAAGGCGGTGATCATCGGCAATCCCGCGACGGGCAAGACGCCTGCGCTGCTGCGGGCGGTGGGGCGCGCGGTCGAGAGCCTGAATGGCCGCTACTGGACGGCCGAGGACATGGGGATGACCACGGCGGACATGGCGGTGATCGCGGAAGAAACCCGGTTTGTCGCGGGGCTCGCTGGCGGCGCGCACGGATCGGGCGATCCGTCGCCGGTGACCGCGCGGGGCGTGTTCAATGCCATGCGGTCCGCGTTGCGTCACCGCATGGGAACGGATGTGCTGACGGGGCGGGTCGTCGCGATCCAGGGCCTTGGCAATGTCGGCCGCAACCTTGGCGCGCTGCTGCATGCTGCGGGGGCGCGGCTTGTGGTGGCCGACGTGGATGCCGGGCGCGTTTCTGCGGCTGTCGCGGCCTGGGGCGCGGAGGTTGCCACCGTGGACCGGATCCAAGCGGTGCCGGCCGATGTCTTTGCCCCCTGCGCCATCGGGGGGATCGTCAACCACCGCACCGTGCCCGAAATCGCGGCTACGATCGTCGCGGGTGGCGCGAACAACCAGCTTGCGACGCCCGAAGACGGGGTGGCGCTGCATCGGCGTGGCATTCTCTATGCGCCTGATTTTGTCGCCAACGGCGGGGGTATCATCAATGTCGCGGCCGAGATCCTGCGGCGGCCGGACCGGGAGGCCTGGGTCGCCGAGCGCCTCGCGCGGCTTGACGCGACGATGGACGCGATCCTGACGCGGGCCGCGTCCGAGGGCGTCAGCCCCAACCAGGTGGCGGAACGGGTGGTCGCCGATCGCATGGCGGCCTTTGCGGCCTGAGGGGGGGCTTGACCTTCGTCGCCCCGCGGACGATCTAGATCCTGCATCCTGGCAGGAGACGACGGCATGAAATTCTCGGTACCCGACATGAGCTGCGGCCACTGCAAGGCAGCGGTGGAGCGCGCCATCGCGGCCCAGGACGCGGGCGCAAAGGTCGCGGTCGATCTGGCGGCGCACGAGGTCAGCGTCGAGGGCGCGCTGAGCGCGGACAAGGTGATGGCCGCCCTGGCCGAAGAGGGTTATCCGGCCACCCGGCTCGATTGAAGGGGGCATTGCCAGGCGGGACCTTCGTCGGCATAATCCGGCGCCGTAAATCGCGTCCGGAGAACGGATTGTCTGTCCAGAGGGGGACGGTATGAAATTGTCGGTAGTCGCCGCGGCGCTTTGCGCGGCTGTGGCAGTTTGCGGCGGAGCGGCTTTCGCAGGACCCGTGGAAAGCGCCTGCTTGAAATCGGGCCGATCCGCCGCCAGCCCCGCCACATGCACCTGTATCCAGTATGTCGCGGACATGACGCTGTCGGGTTCGGATCAGAAGATGGCCGCCCGCTTCATCAAGGACCCGGACAAGGCGCAGGAAATCCGCACCTCCGACAACGCAAAGCATGAGGCGTTCTGGCTGCGCTACAAGAATTTCGGCGAAACCGCGGAAAGCTTCTGCGCACAGGGCTAGGTTCCGAGCGCGTCCAGCAAGCCCTCGGCGGCGCGTTCGATGAGGTCGATCGTGCCATTGAAGTCGCGCGTGTAGTAGGGGTCCGGGACCTCGGAGGTCCCGCAGTCCGGGGCGTGGTCCAGGAACAGCCGGACCGGCACCTGATTGCCGGCAGGGCGCAGCGCCTCGACCGCCTGGCGGTTCGCCTCGTCCATCACCAGAACCACGTCGAAGCGCAGGAAATCCCCGGCTTCGAACCGGCGCGCGCGCAGCGGCGTCAGGTCGTAGCCCCGCAGCGCGGCGGCCCGGATCATCGGCGCATAGGGCGGCTCGCCCACATGCCAGCCGCTCGTGCCTGCGCTGTCCAGCGTCAGCTCAACGCCGCGACCCTGCGCCTTGGCGCGCAGGACGACCTCGGCCGTGGGAGAGCGGCAGATGTTGCCCAGACACACAAAGATCAAGCGAACCGGCATGGCTCCAGCGCTACGCGAGCCGGGCGACCGCTGTCAATTCCGGTGTCTGCGGGCCCTATCGGTTCCCTTGGGCGTCAGGCCTTCGGCGGTGCGTAGGATCCGGCAGCCTTCTGCGCCATGCGCATGCTTTCCGCCGCATCCTCGACCGAGATGAGCTTGGTTGTCGATCCCGACGACATCGCCCCGCTCGCCCCCACGATCAGGGAGCCGGCAATCATGGCCTTATCATCCGGCGCCTCGATCAGGGCGTAGATATCCTCCGACCCGAAGGCGAAGAACATGTGGTGCAGCTTGCCGCCGACCGCCTCGATCATCTTGGCGGCCGCTTGCTTGCGGTCCTGCGGATTGTCGATCATCGCCTTCATGGACGCGGCCGTATAGCGCCCCTGGAACAGGTAGAACCCCATAACGCAATCCCCCTTATTTTCGGCTTGAAGCCCGAAGGCTACCACGAAAAATCGCGCGAAAGTCGGAATTCGACTCCGCCGGAGGGAGAGCGCGCGCCGGTTGCCGCGCCGAAAGCGGGGGCGTGCATCCGGCCGTTGACGGATGCACGCTTGGGGTAACCTTGCGGGTCAGGGCGCCCCGTCCGAGCGCCCCGTCCGAGCGCCCCGTCCGAGCGGCCCGTCCGGGGCGCCGCGTCCGGGCCTCAGCGGTCGTTGTCGACGGGGATCTCCACCGTCATGTCGCCGGCATGTTCGAAGGTGAGCGTGACGGTGACCGTCGCGCCGCGCTCGCCCTGCAGGCCCATGAACATGACATGGTCCCCGCCGCGTGCCAGCGTGTGGGCGCCGCCCGCCGGGACCGCGAAGCCTTCCTCGACATGGATCATCTGCATGGTGCCGTCGGCGGCCTGCTGGTGGGTGTGAAGTTCCACCTTCATCGCGGCATCAGAGGCCACAGCGACCAGGCGGTCGTCGGTGTCGGAATGGTTCTCGATCACGAAGAAGGCCGCGCCGGCCTTCGATCCCGGCATCATGCGGGCATAGGCGTCGGTGATGGTCACGTCCTCTGCCGCGAAGGCGGGGGAGGCGAGCGAAAAGGCAAGCGCAGCGAGCGCAGATTTGAGGAGTGTCATGATTTCGTCCTGTCTGATTGGTTGGGGTTCGGGGCTCAGACAAGAAAGGGGGGATCGCGCGCAGAGTTTCCGGGCATGTCGCGGCCATGCTCGGGGCGGCCAGCGCGGTTGATGTGAAGGCGCAGTGCCTGGCGCGGGAGGGCGGCATCGGGCAGGGGGGCCGAAAGCGCCGCCATCAGGTTGGCGGCCAGATCCGGGCACAGGCGGCTTTCGCCCGTCGGTCGCCCCTGCGAATCGAGCGTGACTTGAACCAGTCCGCCCTGGGCGCAGAGAACAAGCACCTGGCCATGGCCGTCCGTCACCTGGCCGCGCGCGAAAGCGGCCGCCCAGCCCGTCAGGATCAGGGCCAGCGACACGGCGACGGCGGCGGCTGAGCGGGCCAAGGGTGTCATGGGGCCGGAGCTACCGCAAACCACGCGGCTTTGCGAGGGGGCAAAATGAAGCGGCCCCGCCTTTCGGTCGGGGCCGCATCAATCATACCGTAGGGCTGGCCTCAGGCGGCCTGGGCCTTTTCGATGTCTTTCTTGATCTTCAGCGCCTTGGAGGACAGTTCCTCGTCCTTCGCCTTGGCGAGGAAGGCGTCGAGCCCGCCGCGGTGATCCACGGTCCGCAGCGCCGCGGCCGAGATGCGCAGCTTGAACGACTGGCCCAGAGCGTCAGAGATCAGGGTGACTTCGTTCAGGTTGGGAAGGAAGCGGCGACGCGTCTTGTTGTTCGCGTGGCTCACGTTGTTGCCCGACATCGGGCCCTTACCGGTCAGTTCGCAGACGCGCGACATTTTCTTTTCCTTCGTTCGGCTGGACCCGGCGCGCATGGCCGAACCCGCATGTCCATAACACTCTTGGACGCGGCAGGGGCCACGCCTTGAATTCTGTTGGGCGCTCTTACGCGGAATCGCCCGGAGCGTCAAGCGCGCCCGGGTGCCTTCGCGCAGTTCGGCCAAGGTGTGCGGCGGCGTTGCGGGCGCGGGGTTTCGGGCGCTGGACAGTCGCGCGGTCACGGCGCATCCTGCGCGCCATGCCCCACGATCACCACGACCACCCGCATTCGCTTCTGCCCTCCGACCCCGCGCTGCGCGTCAAGGCGTTGGAGACGATCCTGACCCGGAAGGGGCTGGTCGATCCTGCCGCGCTGGATGTGATCCTTGAGACCTACGAAAAGAAGGTCGGACCGCACCTTGGGGCCCAGGTGGTGGCGCGGGCCTGGTCCGATCCGCAATTCCTGGCGGCGCTGCGCACGGATGCGGCGGGCGCCCTTGCAGACATGGGGATTTCCGGGCGGCAGGGCGAACATGTCGTGGCGGTGGAAAACACGCCCGAGGTGCATAACATGGTCGTCTGCACGCTCTGTTCCTGCTACCCGTGGCCGCTTTTGGGGATTCCGCCCGCCTGGTACAAATCGGACGCCTACCGCGCCCGCGCGGTGCGTGAACCGCGCAAGGTTCTGGCCGAATTCGGCGTTACCCTGCCCGAGGGGCAGAAGGTCCGGGTCTGGGATTCAACAGCCGAGGTCCGATACCTTGTCATCCCGATGCGGCCCGAGGGCACTGATGGGCTGGACGATGCGGCGCTTGCCGCGCTCGTCACCCGTGATTCGATGATCGGCACCGGACTGCCGGGGCGGCCCGCATGACCCGCGTCCATGACATGGGCGGGCGCTACGGCGACGGGCCGGTGGTGCCCGAGCCGCAGGGCATCGTGCCCTTCGAAAACGACTGGCATCGCCGCGCGCTGGCGCTGACGCTGGCGGCCGGGGGGCTCGGGGCTTGGAACATCGACACCTCGCGCCACGCGCGGGAATGCCTCGCGCCAAAGGATTACGCGCGGTTTTCGTATTACGAGAAGTGGATCGCGGCGCTGGCCGATCTGCTGGTTGCCAAGGGTCTGGTCACGGAGGCCGAACTGGCTGCCGGCACTGCGGAAGATGCTCCGCCCCATCCCCGGCTGTTTCGGTCCGAGGCGGTCACGCCCGCGCTGGCCAAGGGCTCGCCCTATGTTCGGTCGGGTGGCGCCCCCGCTTTCGCGGCCGGCGACCGGGTGCGCGCCCGGCTTCCGGCGCGCAATGCCCTGGTGCCAGGCGGGCATACCCGCCTGCCGTCCTATGCGGCGGGGCAGGTCGGGACCGTGGTGCTGCTCCACGGCGCGCATGTCTTTCCGGACGCCAACGCCCATGGGTTGGGCGAACAGCCCCAGTCGCTTTACACGGTGGCCTTCGGCGCCGCCGACCTGTGGGGCGCACCCGAGCGCGCGGGGGATGAGGTGACGCTCGACCTTTGGGAAAGCTATCTGGAGCGCGCATGACCGAGGACGCCCTGGCCCCCTTCGACGAACCCTGGCAGGCGCAGCTTTTCGCCCTGACCGTCGCGCTGAGCGAGGCGGGGCGGTTTTCCTGGGCGGAATGGACCGAAAGCTTTGGTGCGACGCTGAAAGAACACGGGCGCGCGCGACCGCTGGACGGGCAGGGCGACTATTGGAACGCCTGGCTGGTCACGCTGGAGGGGTTGCTTGCGCGGACCGGCATGGCCGCGCGGGAGGAAGCGGACCGCTTCCGCGCGCTTTGGGAGGCGGCCTATCTGTCCACACCGCACGGTCAGCCGGTGCGGATCGCGGGTTAGGTCGGGTCGCTGGCTATAAACTCCGGATTCGTCTGGACCTATCTCTGAGCCCTGCTTCCGTGTGATCTGGGAAACGATGCCGGCACCGCCGGTCCTTATTCGCATTGCGAGGGTAGAATCATGACCATTCCCGTTCTCGGCAACGACCTGACCGAGGTGATCGAGGCAGATCGCGCCCACCTTTGGCACCATCTCATCCAGCACAAGCCCTTCGAGACCATCGACCCGCGCGTCATGGTCGAAGGCAAGGGGATGCGCGTCTGGGACGCCAAGGGCGTCGAGCGGATCGACGCGGTGTCGGGCGGCGTCTGGACCGTCAACGTCGGCTACGGCCGCGAGACGATCGCGAAGGCGGTCTACGAACAGCTCGTGAAGATGAACTACTTCGCGAACTCGGCCGGCTCGATCCCCGGGTCGCTCTTCGCGAAGCGGCTCATCGAGAAGATGCCGGGGATGAGCCGGGTCTACTATACGAACTCGGGTTCGGAGGCCAACGAGAAGGCCTTCAAGATGATCCGCCAGATCGCCCACAAGAAATACGGCGGCAAGAAGTACAAGATCCTCTATCGCGACCGCGACTATCACGGCGGCACGCTGGCCACGATGTCGGCGGGCGGCCAGGATGAGCGGGTGATGCAGTACGGGCCGCTGGCGCCGGGCTTCGTGCGCGTTCCCCACTGCATGGAGTACCGCCGCCACCAGCAGGACGGCGCGCCGGTGGAGAATTACGGCGAATGGGCGGCGGACCAGATCGAGAAGGTGATCCTGGCCGAGGGTCCCGACACGGTGGGCGGCCTCTGCCTTGAACCCGTGACCGCCGGGGGGGGCGTCATCACGCCGCCGGAAGGCTATTGGCAGCGCGTGCAGGAGATCTGCAAGAAATACGACATCCTTCTGCACATCGACGAGGTCGTCTGCGGCGTGGGCCGTACCGGCACCTGGTTCGGCTACCAGCACTACGGTATCAAGCCCGATTTCGTGACCATGGCGAAGGGCGTGGCCTCGGGCTACGCCGCCATCGCCTGCTGCGTCACGACCGAGGCCGTCTTTGAGATGTTCAAGGACAACCCGGACGATCCGCTGGGCTATTTCCGCGATATCTCGACCTTTGGCGGCTGCACGGCGGGTCCGGCGGCGGCGCTGGAGAACATGCGCATCATCGAGGACGAGGGCCTGCTCGCGAACACGGTGGCGATGGGCGAGCGGACGGTGAACAACCTGCGCGCGCTGATGGAAAAGCACCGGGTCATCGGGGATGTGCGCGGCAAGGGCCTGTTCTGCGGGGCCGAGCTTGTGGCCGACCGTCAGACCAAGGAGCCGGTGAGCGAGAAGCAGGTGGCGGCCGTGGTCGGCGAATGCTTCGCTCAAGGGGTCATCATCGGGTCGTCGAACCGCTCCGTTCCGGGGCTGAATAACGTGCTCTGCCTCAGCCCGGCGCTGATCGCGACCGCCGACGACATCGACGCCATCACCGGTGCGATCGACAAGGCGCTGACCAAGGTCTTCGGCTAGGCGTTGGCGCAAGGGGGAGCGCCCGCGGGTTCGCGGGCACCGACGCGGGGGCCAGCCCCCGCACCCCCGGGGTATTTGGGCAATGAAGAAGGACAGGCCAGGCAGGGAAGGATTGATGGAGCCAGATCTGCCGTGCAATAAGTCCAGAGATGACGATCCCGGTCGAAACCTTCTTTCTTGCCCAGGGAGCGGGCGGAACCCTGCAACAGCAGATCCGCGCGATGATTGCCGATGGCATCCTGGCGGGGCGTCTGCGGGCGGGGGACAAGCTGCCCTCGAGCCGGCGGCTGGCCGATCACCTGGGCGTCAGCCGGATCACCGTGACGCTCGCCTACACGGAACTGGTGGCGGGGGACTATCTCTCTGCCCGCGGCCGGTCGGGGCACTATGTGTCGGAGACCGCGCCCGTGCGCCCCGAAGCGGTGGGGCGGCCCGACGGGCGGGGCAGCGCTGTCGATTGGGGGCGGCGCATGGTGCGCGACTTTTCCGGTCACCGGATCGTCGGGCGACCGGAGGATTGGCGCAGCTATCCCTATCCTTTCATCTACGGGCAGGCGGACCCGGCGCTCTTCGATCACCAGAACTGGCGCCAATGCGCGTTGCGCGCGCTTGGCCGGCGGGATTTCGACGCGCTGACGGAGGATTACTACGAGCGCGACGACCCGATGCTGATCGAGTATGTGCTGCGCTCGCTCTTGCCGCGGCGCGGGATCGTCGCGGAGCCGTCCGAGGTGCTGCTGACGCTCGGGGCGCAGAACGCGCTGTGGCTCTCGGCGCAGGTCCTGCTGGGACCGGGGCGGCGGGCGGTGACCGAAAACCCCTGCTATACGGGGCTGCGCTCCATCCTCGGGCAGACCGAGTCCGAGGTTGTGCCGGTCGATGTGGACGAGGAGGGGCTGCCGCCCGACGTGCTGCCGCAGGGGGCGGATGTGGTCTTTGTCACGCCCTCGCATCAGAGCCCGACGAACGCCACGATGCCGGTGGAGCGGCGGCTGGCCCTGCTGGAGCGCGCGCAGCGCGACGACTTTGTCATCGTCGAGGACGATTACGAGTTCGAGATGTCGTTCCTTCGGCCGGCGGCGCCGTCGCTCAAGTCGCTCGATACCGAGGGGCGGGTGATCTATGTGGGGTCGTTTTCGAAATCGCTCTTTCCGGGGGTGCGGCTGGGCTACATCGTGGCCTCCGAGGCCTTCGTGCGGGAGGCGCGGGCGCTGCGGGGGGCGGTCCTGCGTCACCCGCCGGGCCATGTCCAGCGCACGGTCGCTTACTTCCTGGCGCTTGGCCATTACGACGCGCATCTGAACCGGCTGCATCAGGCGTTCCGGCGGCGGCGGGTGGTGATGAACGAAGCCATCCGGGAGGCCGGGCTGACCGTCGCGGGGCGCGGCGACTTCGGCGGGTCGAGCTTCTGGATGGCGGCGCCGGAGGGGGTCGATACGGAGGATCTCGCCCGGCGGCTCAGGGAGCGGGGGGTGCTGATCGAACCGGGGCGGCAATTCTTCGCGCCGGGCCGCGAGGGAGGGAATGCCTATCGCATCGCCTACTCCTCGATCGCGCCGGGCAAGATCCCGGAGGGCATCGCCCGGATCGCGGAGGCGATCGCGGAACGGGCATAGTAGGCGGATCGAGACAGAAGGCCCGCAGGGCAGACGGGCAGGGGGGACAACAAATATGACGCGGCACGAACCGAGACTGGAGACCTCGCCCAAGGTATCGGACGAGGTCCGGCGGACGACCTGCTACATGTGCGCCTGCCGCTGCGGCATCAACGTGCACCTGAAGTCGGGCAAGGTCAGCTACATCGAGGGCAACCGCGATCACCCGGTCAACAAGGGTGTTCTTTGCGCGAAGGGATCCTCCGGGATCATGCAGGTGACCGCCCCTTCGCGGCTGGAAAAACCGCTGCGCCGGGTGGGTCCCCGCGGCTCCGGCGCCTTCGAGGAGATCAGCTGGGACGAGGCGCTGGGCATCGCGACCCAGTGGCTGGCGCCCCTGCGCGCGACCGCGCCGGAAAAGTTCGCCTTCTTCACCGGGCGCGACCAGTCGCAAAGCTTCACGAGTTTCTGGGCGCAGGCCTTCGGGACGCCCAACTATGCGGCCCATGGCGGGTTCTGCTCGGTCAACATGGCCGCGGCGGGCATCTACACCATGGGGGGCGCATTCTGGGAATTCGGCCAGCCCGATTGGGACAGGACGCGGCTTTTCGTGCTGTTCGGGGTCGCGGAGGATCATGACAGCAACCCGATCAAGATGGGGATCGGCAAGGTCAAGGCGCGGGGCGGGCGGATCATCGGGGTGAACCCGATCCGCACCGGCTACAACGCGGTGGCCGATGACTGGATCGGCATCACGCCCGGCACCGATGGTCTGCTGATCCTGTCGCTGATCCACGAACTGCTGCGGGCGGGGAAGGTCGATCTCGATTACCTCGCGCGGTGGACCAACGCCGCCTGCCTGATCGACGAGACCGAGGGGGAGGAAAAGGGCCTCTTGCTGCGCGACGACCTGGGCAAGCCCTTCGTCATCGACCGGCGGACCGGGGATGCGGTGCCTTATGACACGGCGGGCGTCCGCCCGGATCTGGGTGCCACGCATCGCGGCTGCCGGACCGTGTTCCAGCACATGGCGGAACGCTACCTGGACCCGGAATACGCGCCCGAGGCGGTCGCGGCGCGCTGCGGTGTTTCCGCCGCGCGCATCCGGTCGCTCGCGGCCGAGATCGCGGAGGTCGCGTTCAACCAGACGATCGAGATCGACCAAAGCTGGACCGATTTCCGCGGCGAGACGCATGAGAAGATGGTGGGCCGCCCGGTCAGCTTCCACGCGATGCGCGGGATATCCGCGCATTCCAACGGATTTCAGACCGCGCGCGCGCTGCACGTCCTTCAGATCCTTCTTGGCACGGTCGAGGTGCCGGGCGGCTTCCGCTTCAAGCCACCCTATCCCAAGCCCGCCCACGCGCATCCGACGCCGCATAGCTACTATATGGCGGGGCGGCCGCTCGACGGGCCGCACCTGGGCTTCCCGCATGGGCCCGAGCATCTGGCGCTGAAGCTCGACGACCAGAGCCCAGCTCGGATCGACAAGGGCTTTACCTGGGAAAACCCGCTGTCGGCGCATGGCCTGATGCACATGGTGATCCCGAACGCGGTGGCGGGCGATCCCTACCGCATCGACACGCTGATGCTCTACATGGCGAACATGTCCTGGAACTCCTCCATGAACACGAAGGAGGTGATGGGCATGCTGACCCGGAAGGACGGGAACGGCGAATATATGATCCCGCGCATCATCTATTCGGATGCCTATGCCTCGGAGATGGTCGCCTATGCCGACCTGATCCTGCCGGACACGACCTATCTTGAGCGTCACGACTGCATCAGCCTGCTGGACCGCCCGATCTGCGAGGCAGACCATGCCGCCGATGCGATCCGCTGGCCGGTGGTGGAGCCCGACCGCGACGTGCGCGGCTTCCAGTCGGTTCTGGTGGACCTTGCCGGGCGGCTCGGGCTTCCGGGGTTCGTCACGGATGACGGGCGGCGCAAGTACCGCGACTATGCGGACTACATCGTCAACCACCAGCGCCGGCCGGGCGTGGGGCCTCTGTTCGGCTTCCGCGGCCATGGCAAGGACGTGGGGCGCGGCGCGCCCAACCCGAACCAGATCAACGCCTATATCAGCAATGGCGGTTTCTTCGCCGCCGAGGTTCCGGACGCGGCCAAGTTCTTCAAGCCCTGGAACCGCGCCTATCAGGACTGGGCGGTCAGCATGGGCTTCTACGACACGCCCCAGCCCTATCTGTTCCAGATCTATTGCGAGCCCATGCGCCGCTTCCAGCTTGCTGCGGAAGGGTATCACGAACGCCAGCCGCCCGATCATCTGCGCGACCGCATCAAGGCGACGATGGACCCGCTGCCGATCTGGTACGAACCCTTCGGCGAAGAGGGCGCCACGGGCTACCCACTGCATGCGCTGACCCAGCGCCCGATGGCGATGTATCATTCCTGGGGGTCGCAGAACGCCTGGCTGAGGCAGATCCACGGCGAAAACCCGCTCTACGTCCCGACGAACGTCTGGGAGGCGGAGGGCTTCAAGGACGGCGACTGGGCGCGGCTGAGTTCGCCCAACGGCGCGATCGTGGTGCCGGTCGCGCATATGGCGGCGCTGAACGGGGACACGGTCTGGACTTGGAACGCGATCGGCAAGCGCAAGGGGGCCTGGGCGCTGGACCCGGCGGCGCCCGAGGCGACGAAGGGTTTCCTGCTGAACCACCTGATTTCAGAGCTTCTGCCCGACCGCGGCGATGGGTATCGCTGGTCGAACTCTGACCCGATCACCGGGCAGGCGGCCTGGTTCGACCTGCGGGTCCGGATCGAGCGTGTCGATCCGCCGGATCAGGCGCAGCCCGCCTTCCCGCCCATCCCCTCCCCCGTTCCCCCGGCGAAGAGGAACCGGCCATGACGACGCTTCCGCCCCCGTCCGAAAAAAAGCTCGGTCTTGTCATCGATCTTGATACCTGCGTGGGCTGCCACGCCTGCGTAACCGCCTGCAAGGGATGGAACGATCAGGGCTACGGCGCGCCACTGTCCGACCAGGACGCCTGGGGGCCCGCGCCCTCGGGCACCTTCCTGAACCGCGTCCACAGCTACGAGGTCACGCCCGAGGCCGGTGTCGCGCAACTGGTCCATTTTCCCAAGTCCTGCCTGCACTGCGAGAACGCGCCTTGCGTGACGGTCTGCCCGACCGGGGCCAGCTACAAGCGGGCCGAGGACGGGATCGTCCTTGTCAACGAAAGCGCCTGCATCGGCTGCGGGCTTTGCGCCTGGGCCTGCCCATATGGCGCGCGGGAGCTGGACCAGGCGGCGGGGGTGATGAAGAAGTGCACCCTTTGCGTGGACCGCATCTACAACGAGAACCTGCCAGAGGTGGACCGTATCCCTGCCTGCGTGCGCACCTGCCCGGCGGGCGCGCGTCATTTCGGCGACCTGGGCGATCCCGACAGCGCGGTCAGCCAACTGGTCGCGGAACGCGGCGGGATCGAGCTGATGCCCGAGCAGGGCACGAAGCCCGTCAACCGCTACCTGCCGCCACGCCCCAAGGACCGGCTGGAAGAAACCGCCCCCCTGGCCCCCCTGCTTGACATTAAGGCCACCGGTTTCGCCGGATGGCTCGACCGACTTCTGGACCGTATCTGATGCATCCCGCGCCTTCTGTCATCCTTTTCACCGTCCTCTCCGGCATGGGCTTCGGGCTTCTGGCAACGCTGGGCTTCGGGCTGTTGCCCGTGACCGGCTGGGCGGCGCTCCTGTTCTACGGCGTGGGCTATGCGCTTGCCGTGGCGGGCCTGCTTGCCTCGACCTTTCACCTTGGAAACCCGCAGCGCGCGCTGCGCGCCTTCACCCAGTGGCGCAGCAGTTGGCTTTCACGAGAGGGCTGGGCCTCTGTCGCCTCGCTCCTGCTCATGGCGCCGGTCGCGGCGGGGGCGGTGTTCATGGGGCGGCTGATGCCTGTCCTCGGTGGACTTGCTGCGGTGCTGTGCCTTGTCACGGTGCTGACGACCTCGATGATCTACGCGCAGTTGAAGACCGTGCCGCGCTGGAACCACTGGACGACGCCGGCGCTTTTCTTCGGCCACGCGGTCGCGGGCGGCGCGCTTCTGGCCGGTCTTGGCAACGCGCCGGTCCTGCTGCTGCTCCTGGGGCTTTTCATGGCGCTCAGCTTCCGGACCGGCGACCGCCGCTTTGCCGATCGGGGCCATACCCTTGCGACCGCGACCGGCCTGAGGGGGGGGGCGGTGCGCTCCTTTGCGCCGCCGCATACAGGCACGAACTACCTGATGCGCGAAATGATCCACGTCGTCGGGCGCAAGCATGCGCTGAAGCTGCGGGTGATTGCGCTGCTTTGCGTCTCCGTCCTGCCGGCGCTGGTGCTGCTGGCGCTGCCGTCCGGGCTTGTCGCCATCGCGCTCGCGGCCGCGCTGCACCTCGCGGGCGCGCTGGTCGGGCGCTGGCTGTTCTTCGCCGAGGCCGAACATGTCGTCGGTCTTTATTACGGGCGGCGGTGATCAGCCCCGGTGGGGCTTTGCCAGCCGGCTGGACAGGAGGTCGCCTGTCTCCGACAGGATCGGATAGGCGACCATCGAAAAGGCGGTGTTGATCTGCTTGAGCGCGCGCAGCGTTTCCTGGTGGATGTTCGAGGTCTCGATGCTTTCGACCCGGCCCATCTTCAGCCGGTCGAGATGCGAACGTTGCAGGTCCTGTTCCAGTGCGCGGACATGCTCCTTTTCCTCCACCAAGGCGCGCGCGGCATCGGGGTTCAGCGTCATCAGGACGTTGAGCGCCGATTGCGCGTTCGACAGAACCCGGTCGTGGAAGTCGCGGACCTCTTTCCGTCCGGTTTCGGAAAAGGCGGTGCCGCTGTCGTTGAGCCGCTTGGCCAGGCCCACCATCGACCGCGCGATGGCATCGCCCGCGCTTTCGAGGTTCACCGCCATATTGGCAAGTTCCAGCCCCTTGTGGGTGACGTCTTCCTCCGCATGGGTGCGGTTGAGCTTGGCGAGGTACAGCTTCGTTTCGAAATGCATCTTGTCGATCTCGGCCTCTTTCGCCGTGATCGCCTCGGCGACCTGATCGTCCCAGCGGTCGTAAAGCCCGATGACCGAACGCAGCATCGCCTCGATCCCTTCGCCCATCTGCAGGATCTCGCGCGAGGCGCAGGCGAGCGCGCGGTCGGGATTGGTGAGCGCCGCCGCGTCGAGCGCGCTGACGCGCGAAAGGATCGCCGGGGTGGCCGGGACACTGACCAGCTTGCGCGCCGCGCCAAGGACCGGCCCCGTGATCGGCAGCGACAGCAGCGCCAGGACGAGGTTGAAAGCCAGGTGCAGGTTGATCACCTGGCGCGCAGGTGTCGCTCCCAACAGGTCCGGTGTCATCGCCCCCGCCGACAGCGCGGCCAGCGCGAGGGCCGCCCCGCCGCCGCGTAGCGCAAGATTTGCGACGACGATCCGGCGCGCCTCGATCTCGGCGCTCAGCGTCAGGACAAAGGCGATGAGCGCGCCGCCGAGGTTGGCGCCCAGCACCATGGCCATGCCCGCCGGAACGGGCAGAACCCCTTCGGCAGCGAGCGTGACGAACAGCAGGACCGCCGCGACGGAGGAGTGAACCGCCCAGGCAAAAAGCGCGCCGATGGCAAAGGCGGTGATCGGATCGCCGCCCAGGTAGCGCATCGCGGCCACCAGCGCGGGCGCGTCGCGCAAGGGTTCGGTCGCGTCGCGGATCATGCCCAGCGATACGAAGACGAGCGCGAGCCCGATCAGCACGCGCCCCGCCTGGCGGTATTCCCGCCGCTCGGCCTTGAGAAACAGGCCAACCCCCGCCACCAGCAAGAGCGGCACGGCCCAGTCTGCACGCGACAGAAGGATCTGCGCGACGATCGCCGACCCTACATCCGCGCCCAGAAGGATCGCCAGGCCCGCGGTCGCCGCCAGCGTCCCTGCCGCCACGAAGTTCGAGGTCAGGATCGCCACGGCGGTAGAGCTTTGCAGCAGGATCGCCGCCACCATCCCCGACACCGCCGCCACCCAGCGCGTCTCGCCCCCGTGCCGCAGCCAGCGCCGCAATTGCACGGACCAGCCTCTTTCCACCCCCGTTCTCACGAGGCGGACCGCCCAGATAAGCAGCGCCGCCGCGCCCGCGACATGCAAGACGAAGAGAAGGGGGGAGTTTTCCAAGTTGGCTAACCTCGCTCGGCTTACACGCTCGCCGTTACAATTCCGTCATGAAACCGTCACAAAACTCCGGCGAACGCAAGGGGCCGACGGGCGAATGGGCATTGACCAACCGAGGCGGACGACGCCTGATGCCATCAGTACAGGAGTTGGCCTTGGCATTCACCCTCAGGCAGTTGCAATTTTTTGTTGCTGCGGCCGAACGTGGCAGCGTGTCGGGGGCGGCGCGCGCGCTGTCGATTTCCCAGTCCTCGGTCACCGAGGCAATCCAGTCGCTGGAGGACGACCTGGGCGTCGTGCTGTTCGAGCGGCGGGCGCGGGGGCTGGACCTCACGCACAAGGGCTCGCTTTTCCTGCGCCATGCGACCCAAATCCTCGGCGACGTCTCGACCGCGCGGATGGCCTTCCGCGAGGAAATCAGCAGCGTTTCGGGGCGGCTTTCGCTGGGCGTCACCTCGCTTGTCGCGGGCTATGTGCTCTCCGACATCCTGTCGCGGTTCCGCCGCGCCTGGCCGCAGGTGGAGCTTTCGGCGATCGAGGATAACGGCGACTATCTTCAGCACCTGCTGATCGGGGGCGAACTGGACGTGGCGGTCATGCTCAGCTCGACCATCCGCGACCGGGCCGCGCTTCAGGTCGAATCCCTGCTGGTCTCGCCCTACCGGCTCTGGCTGCCGCTCGGCCACCGGCTGGCCGATGCCGAGGCGATCACGCTGGACGATCTGGCGGGGGAGCAGCTGATCGTCCTGACGGTGGACGAGATCGAGGAATCGACCCGCCGCCTGATGGGGGCGCTATCGGTCAAGCCCGACATCGCCTTCCGCACCCGCTCGGTCGAGGCGGTGCGCTCGCTGGTCGCAACGGGGGCAGGCGTGGCGCTGCTGCCGTCGCTCGTCTACCGGCCCTGGTCGCTGGAGGGCGACCGGATCGAGATCCGCGATGTCTCGGGCGATCTGCCGTCGGTGCAGGTGGGGCTGGTCTGGCGCAAGGGCGCGCCGCTTTCCTCCGTCGCCCGCAATTTCATTCGCGCCGCGCAAGGGGCGGTGCCAGAGCGCTAGATCTATCGGTTTTACCGATACCACCTTTCTGCCTTTTGATATTGAGAATGATCGGGGCGCGGCGCAGTCTTCGGATGACGCGCTGCACGCCGGGTCCTTCCGGTTGCCGACAAGCGTGGATTGAAACCACGCGGGCGCGCCCGAAACTCAACCGGAGGACCATCATGACGAAACTTCTGATTTCCACCACGGCGATGGCGATGGTCGCCGCCAACGTCGCCGCCGCGGACATGATGACCGCGCTGGGCACGCCGGAGGGGCAGGTCGATATCGTGGCCTGGCCCGGCTATATCGAGCGCGGCGAAACCGATCCCGCCTTCGACTGGGTGACCAAGTTCGAGGCAGCCTCGGGCTGCAAGGTCAACGTCAAGACCGCCAATACCTCGGACGAGATGGTGGCGCTGATGAACGAAGGGGGCTTCGACCTCGTGACGGCCTCGGGCGACGCCTCGTTGCGCCTGGTCGCGGGCGGCCGGGTCCAGCCCATCAACATTGACCTGATCCCGTCCTGGGCCTCGGTCGATGACCGGCTGAAGGATGCGCCCTGGCACACGGTGGACGGCGCCCATTACGGCACGCCCTACATGTGGGGGCCGAACGTGCTGATGTACAATACCACCGTCTTCCCCGAGCCGCCGACCTCCTGGTCGGTCGTCTTCGAGGAGCAGGCCCTGCCCGACGGTCAGTCCAACAAGGGCCGTGTTCAGGCCTATGACGGCCCGATTCACGTGGCCGACGCCGCCCAGTACCTGATGGCGCACAAGCCCGAGCTTGGCATCACCTCGCCCTATGAGCTGAACGAGGATCAGTATGCCGCGGCACTCAACCTGCTTCGGGGTCAGCGCGAGTTGGTCAGCCGCTACTGGCACGACGCCTTCATCCAGATGGATGACTTCAAGAACGAGGGCGTCGTCGCCTCGGGCTCCTGGCCGTTCCAGGTCAACCTGCTGGCGGCCGAGGGCCAGCCCATCGCCTCGACCATCCCCTCCGAAGGGGCGACCGGCTGGGCCGACACCACGATGATGCATGTGAATGCGGCCCATCCGACCTGTTCCTACCTGTGGATGGAACATACCCTGTCGTCCAACCTGCAATCGGATCTATCGGTCTGGTTCGGCGCGGTGCCCTCGGTTCCGGCGGCCTGCACCGACGGGCGCGGGATGCAGAACCAGGAGGGCTGCGATGCGAACGGCCTTGCCGATTTTGAGAAGATCCACTTCTGGACGACGCCGGTTGCGAATTGCAGCCAGGGGGAAGGCGCCTGCGTTCCCTATTACCGTTGGGTATCCGACTATATCGGCGTGATCGGCGGTCGATAGGACCATACCCCTTCTCCGGCACCGGGGAAGGGGCGCCCCTGCGCCCGGGACCGTCGCACCCCTCCTCCGCCTGCGGGGGAGGGTATAGCCAACACTTTCCTTCCGTGATCTCATGACCGCTGCCGTCGAATTCCTGAACGTCTCGCGCCACTTCGGCACCGTCCGCGCCGTGGATCGCGTCGACCTCTCCATCGCTGAGGGGTCCTTCTTCGCCATGCTGGGGCCCTCGGGGTCGGGCAAGACGACCTGCCTGAGGCTGATATCGGGGTTCGAGAAGCCCACCGCCGGCACGATCCGCATCTTCGGCGAGGACATGGGCGAGGTGCCGCCGAACCGGCGCCATGTGAACACCGTCTTTCAGGATTACGCGCTCTTTCCCCACATGAACGTGCGCGACAACGTGGCCTATGGGCTGATGGTGCGGGGCGTGGACCGCCGCAGCCGCCGCGACAAGGCCGAGGAGATGCTGTCGCTGGTGAAGCTCGACGGCTTCGGCGACCGCAAGCCCGCGCAGCTTTCGGGCGGGCAGCGGCAGCGCGTGGCGCTGGCGCGCGCGCTGGTCAACGAACCGCGCGTGCTGCTTCTGGATGAGCCGCTGGGGGCACTCGACCTCAAGCTGCGCGAGGCCATGCAGGATGAGCTGAAGGCGCTGCAACGGCGCTTGGGTATCACCTTCGTATTCGTCACCCACGACCAGGGCGAGGCGCTGTCCATGGCCGACCGTGTCGCCGTCTTCAACGAAGGGCGGATTGCCCAGGTCGGAACCCCGTCCGAGGTCTACGACCGCCCCGCGACCCGTTTCGTCGCCGATTTTGTCGGATCGTCGAACGTCCTGCCGCCGGACCTGACCCGCAGCTTCGGCGGGCCTGAGTGCTGGGCGAGCCTGCGCCCCGAAGCCATCCGTTTTGCCCCGGCCGCCGAGGCGCGCGCAACGGGGCGCGTGAGCGCCCTGCGCTATCTCGGTTCCGGGACGCGCGTGGCGCTTGAGGCCGGAGGGCAGGAGATCGCGGTCCTGGTGCCTGCGGGCAACCCCCTTCCCGCTGTCGGGGACCGCGCGGGCCTGACATGGGACAGCGATGCGCTGCACCTGATGGAGGGCGCGTGATGGAAAGCGCCCATCCCGCGCGCGGCGCCTTTGACCGCATGACCGCGCTTTTCTGGCGCCGCCCGAAGCTTCTGACCGCGCTGCTGATCGCGCCGCCGCTTTTATGGCTTGGGGTGGTCTATGTCGGCTCTCTCGCGGCGCTGCTGCTGCAAAGCTTCTACTCGATTGACGAATTCTCGGGCATCGTCGTGCCGGAATTCACGCTCAAGACCTATGCCGAGCTGCTGATCCCGTCGAATTACGACGTGATCGTGCGCACCGTGACGATGGCCGCCGCCGTCACGCTCGCCTCTGTCGCGATCGCCTTTCCGGTGGCCTTTTTCGCGGCCCGCCACGCCAAGGGGCGCTGGAAGGCGGTGTTCTACCTGGGCGTCATGCTGCCGCTCTGGTCGTCCTACCTGGTCAAGGTCTACGCTTGGAAGCTGATCCTGGCGAAGGAGGGGATCATCACCTGGGCGGCCGAGGGGATCGGCGCGGGCAACGTCCTGGGCGCGGTGCTTGCCATTCCGGTGATCGGCGGCAACTCGCTTTCCACCTCCTACATCGGGACGTTCCTGGTCTTCGTCTACGTCTGGTTGCCCTACATGATCCTGCCGATGCAGGCTTCGCTGGAACGTGTGCCGACCTCAATGCTGGAGGCGTCGGCCGACCTTGGTGCGCGCGGCTGGCGGACCTTCCGCAGCGTGATCCTGCCCTTGGCATTGCCGGGGGTGATCGCGGGGTCGATCTTCACCTTCTCGCTCACGCTCGGGGATTACATCATCCCCCAGATCATCGGGTCGAGCCGCTTCTTCATCGGCCAGGCGGTCTATTCGCTGCAAGGGACGGCGGGGAACATCCCGCTCGCGGCGGCCTTCGCGGTCGTGCCCATCGTGATCATGCTAGTCTACCTGGCGGTCGCGCGGAAGATGGGGGCCTTCGATGCACTCTGACGCCCGCCCGCCGCTCGGCCTGACCATCGGTGCGATCCTGGGGCTCCTGTTCCTGCACCTGCCGATCCTTCTGATCTTCCTCTACGCCTTCACGACCGAGGATCGCAGCTACCAGTTTCCGCCCCCGGGGCTGACGACGAAATGGTTCGCCGTCGCCTGGAACCGGGAGGATATCTGGCCGCCGCTTTACCTGTCGCTGCGGGTCGCTGCGATATCCTCGGGCATGGCGCTGGTCCTCGGGACGCTCTGCGCGGCGGCGATGGCGCGCGCGCGGTTCTTCGGGCGTGACACGATCTCGCTCCTGGTCATCCTGCCCATTGCGCTTCCGGGGATCATCACGGGGATGTCACTCCGGTCTGCCTTCGCGGTCGCCGACATCCCGTTTTCGACCTGGACCATCGTTCTGGGGCACGCGACCTTCTGCATCGTCATCGTCTACAACAACGCCGTCGCGCGTTTCCGGCGGCTGGGGGCGTCGATGCTGGAGGCCTCGGCCGACCTAGGCGCCAACAGCTTCCAGACCTTCCGCCATGTGATCCTGCCCAATCTTGGCTCAGCGCTTCTGGCGGGCGGGATGCTCGCCTTCGCGCTCTCTTTCGATGAGGTGATCGTGACGACCTTCACGGCGGGCCAGCAATCGACCCTGCCGATCTGGATGCTGAACGAGCTGGTCCGCCCGCGCCAGCGGCCGGTCACCAACGTGGTTGCGATCGTGGTCTTCACCGCGACCTTCCTGCCGATCCTGGCGGCCTACTACCTGACCCGTGGCGGCGAAGAGACCGCCGGCGGCGGCAAATGAAAGGAACCGTGGAATGACCCTGCACATCGACACCGCCCTGCTGATCGGTGACGCGTTCGAGGGCGGGCAGGAGCGCGCCGAAAAGGTGCTGAACCCGCGGACCGGCGCGCTGATCCTTGAGGTGCCGGAGGCCTCGACCGACCAGGTCGACCGCGCCGTGGCCGCCGCCCGGCGGGCGTTCGACGGCTGGTCGCGCACGACGCCGGGCGACCGCGCGGCGGCGCTACTGAGGATCGCCGACCGGATCGAGGCCGCGGCGGAGGACTTCGCCGCGCTTGAGGCGCTCAATTGCGGCAAGCCGATCAACGCGGCCCGTGGCGACGAATTGCCCGCCGTGGTCGATTGCTTCCGCTTTTTCGCGGGCGCGGTGCGCTGCCAGCACGGGACGGCGGCGGGGGAATACCTTGCGGGGCACACCTCGATGATCCGGCGCGACGCAGTGGGCGTGATCGCCTCCATCGCGCCCTGGAACTATCCGCTGATGATGATGGCCTGGAAGCTCTGCCCGGCGGTCGCGGGCGGCAACACCGTGGTCTTCAAGCCCTCCGAGCAGACCCCGCTGACCGCGCTGAAGCTTGCGCGCATCCTGGCGGAGGAACTGCCGCCGGGCGTGGTCAATGTCACGCCGGGCCGGGGCGAGACGGTGGGAAGCTACCTCATCAACCACCCGGGCATCGACATGATCAGCCTGACGGGGGATGTGGCCACGGGGCGCAAGATGCTGGACGCCGCAGCGAAGTCGGTGAAGCGCACGCATCTTGAACTGGGTGGCAAGGCGCCGGTCGTGGTCTTCGATGACGCCGACCTGCCGTCGGTGGTGGAGGGCATCCGCGCCTTCGGCTTTTACAACGCCGGGCAGGACTGCACCGCCGCCTGCCGCATCTACGCGGGCCGCAAGATCTACGACAATCTCGTCGCGGACCTGAGCGCGGCGGTCTCCTCGATCGAGCTTGGCAATGCCGACGATACCACGAACGAGATCGGGCCGCTCATCAGCCTGCGCCAACGCGACCGCGTCGCGAGCTTCGTCGAGCGGGCGCGGGAACTGGACCATGTGGAGGTCACCGCGGGCGGCGCGCTTCTGGGCAACGAGGGCTTCTACTACAAGCCAACCGTCATCGCCGGCGCGCGGCAACAGGACGAGATCGTCCGGCGCGAGGTCTTCGGCCCGGTCGTCTCCGTCACGCCGTTCTCGGATGCCGAGGAGGCGGTCGCCTGGGCGAATGACAGCGACTATGGGCTCGCCTCCTCCGTGTGGACAAGGGATGTCGGCCGGGCGATGGCGACCGCCGCGCGCCTGCGCTACGGCTGCACCTGGGTGAATACCCACTTCATGCTGGCAAGCGAAATGCCCCACGGCGGGCTGAAACAGTCAGGATACGGCAAGGACCTGTCGTCTTTTGCGCTGGAAGACTACACTGTAGTAAGGCATGTAATGCTCAAGCACGGCTGAGACCTTTCTGGCCGCTGCGGGACGCCGAAGGGACGCTGCAGCCGCGCACCCTCGGCCAGGGGCGCGTTGCGGTGGAGCCGACGCGCCCCGACCCTAACCGGCGATGGCCCGCGCGATGAGATCCGGCACCTCTGCGTGGACGCCGAGCGGCGGAAGACACGGCCCCTGAAACCCCGCAGTGTCGAGTGCGGTCGGGACATCCGCCACAACGTGACCCCAGCGCGCCACGAAAAGCGGCAGGCAAAGCGCCTGTGGCCCGGTTTCCTTCGCGGCGTCTTCCAGAAGCGGGGGCTCCTCGATGAACCCAAGCCGGCAGTCGCGCAGGGGTAGTGCTGCCAAGATGGCCTGCCGGATGCGCTCTGCGGCCTCGGCGGGCGCGCGGCTGCGGCCCGATCCATGCGCGGCCAGCAGCAGCGTGCTGTCCTCAGCCCGCCAGCCTTGGTTCGCGATGGCCTCGCGCGCGATCCTGACGGCGAGCGTGGCGGCGTCGGGCACGAGGCCGAAGGCGGGCAGCGCGGTGAAGTCCCGCATGCCAGCGGCGGCCAGACGGCGGGGCAGTTCGACCTTGGTGAACCAGCCGTCCGACATGAAGAAGGGGAAGACGCGGGGCGTTTCGAGGCCCCCTAACGCGGCGTCCAGAGCGCCCGGCGCGGCCAGCGTCGCGCCACGGATGCGCCAATCCGGCAGGCGGGCGGCGACGGCCATTACGATGCGCGCCAGATCCTGTTCTGCCGGGGCAGGGTCGGAGGGTTGGCCATGCGCGACGATCAGGGCGGAACGGGACATGCCCCCTGTGCTAGCCGACCCCGTGCGGGCCGTAAAGCGCCGCCTTTGGCATTCCTGTCACTCCCGCGCGAGCGCGACCGATTTCAGGATGGCGTGGCAGGCCCGCCCCGGCACCAGGTCCAGCGCCCGTACGGAGCGGAGCGTCACGCGTGAACGCACCATGCTGCCCCCCAGGTCCAGCGTCACGTCGCAGGCGGCCGGTCCCGCCGCGACAACGCCACGCACGATGGCGGGCAGGACGTTCAGCGCCGAAAGCGCCTCTGGCCGGGGCAGGGCGATCATCACGTCGCGGGCACGCACGAAGACGCGCACGTCGGTGCCCGGCGGCCCCAGGGGTTCGGGCGACAGGATCTCTCCGCCCGGGAAGCCAAGACGGCAAAGCCCGTCCCCGGTCATTCCGATGATGCGGGCGGCGATCAGCGATCCGGGCTCTTCGCCCCCGAAAGCCGCTGCGGCGGCGCTGTCGGCAAAGACCTCTTCCGCGGGGCCGAAGCTGGCCAATCGGCCCTCGGCAAGGGCCAGGACATGGGTCGCAAGGCGGGCGACCTCGCCCACAGAGTGGCTCACGTAAAGGATGGGAAGGCCAAGCCGGTCGCGCAGATCCTCGACCACGGGCAGGATCTCGGCCCGCCGGGTCTGGTCCAGTGCGGCAAGCGGCTCGTCCATCAGGATCAGCCGGGGCCGCGTCAGCAGCGCCCGGGCCAGCGCGACGCGCTGCGCCTCCCCCCCGGAAAGACCGGCGGTGCGGCGGGCGAGCAGCGGTTCAAGCCCGAGGTCGCGCACGACGGGGGCGATCTCGGCCCCGCTGCGCCGCGCGGCGTAGGCCAGATTGCCGCGCACGTCGAGATGGGCGAAAAGTCGTGGTTCCTGAAAGACGCTGGCGACGCGGCGGCGATGGGGTGGCACGAAATGCCCCGCGTCGGACCAGACCTCGCCCCCGAAGGCGATGCGCCCCTCTGCCCGCTCGAACCCCGCCACCAGTCGCAGGAGCGTGGACTTGCCTGCCCCGGAAGGCCCGAAAACGGCCGTCAGGCCCGACGCGGGCAGATCTGCCCGGACCGAAAGCGCAAAGCCGGCACGGTCGTGGCGGATGTCGAGATCAAGCCCCGTCATCCCCGCGCCTCGCGCCGGTTCGTGCGGAACAGAAGGTAAAGCGCGACGAAGGAGAGCGCCACGAGCAGGGCCGACATCCCGTGCGCGGCGGGGTAGTCCAGCACCTCGACCCGTTCGTAGATGGCGATGGCGATGGTCTTGGTCTGGCCCGGGATATTGCCGCCGACCATCAGCACGACACCGAATTCGCCCAGCGTATGGGCAAAGGACAGCACCGCTGCCGCCAGATAACCCCGGCGCGCCAGCGGGATGCCGACGCTCAGGAACGCATCAAGCGGGCTGGCCCCGCAGCTTGCCGCCGCCTCGATCGGTTTGCGCCCGACCTCGGCAAAGGCAGCCTGAAGCGGCTGGACCGCGAAGGGCAGCGAATAGATCAGCGAGGCCACGACCAGGCCTGCGAAGGAGAAGGTCAGGCTGGTCCCCGTCGCCGCCATCCAGAGCCCGCCCAGAGGGGTCGAGGGGTTCAGGGCGACCAGCAGGTAGAAGCCCAGAACCGTCGGCGGAAGCACAAGCGGCAGGGCTGTCACCGCCTCCACCAGGGGCCGCAGGCGGCTTCGGCTATGCGCGAGCCACCAGGCGAGTGGTGTTGCCACCAGCATCAGGATCGCCGTGACGAGCCCGGCAAGCCGCAGCGTCAGCCAGAAGGGCGTAAGGTCGGCGAGGCTCATGGCAGCACCCCGTAGCCGGCGGCGGTGATCACGGCTTTGGCCTCTGCACTGGCGAGATATTCCAGGAAACCGGTTGCGGCGGCGTTGTCCGCGCCATGGGCCAGCAGCACCGCATCCTGCCGGATGGGGTCGTGGAGCGTATCGGGTACGGGCCAGAGTGTTCCTGCAGGCGCGACGGGGTGGGTGGCACTCGCCGCGACGAAGCCCGCATCCGCCGCCCCGGTGTGCACCAGTGCGAAGGTCTGGCCGATATTCTCACCCTGCACGAGCTTGCCCGCGACCAGCGGGGCAAGCCCCAGCGCATCGATCGCCTGCGCCGCGGCGAGTCCGTAGGGCGCGAGGTCGGGGTTCGCGATGGCGACGTGGCGGGCGGCGGCCAGGATCGCGGCGGGCTCTGCCGGCAGGTTGGTGTCGGGCGCCCAGAGGACCAGATCGCCCGTGGCGTAGGTGACGCGGCTTTCAGCCTCGGCCAGCCCTGCTGCGATCAACCGCTCTGGCGCGGCGGCGTCAGCCGAAAGGAAAAGGTCGAAGGGCGCACCGTTGGAAATCTGCGCCGCGAGCTTGCCCGTCGCGCCCCCGACCAGCACGATCTCCTGCCCCGAGACGGTCGCGTAGGCTGCGCCCAGGGCTTGGGCCACGTTAAGGAAATTCGTGGCGACCGCGACGGTGGCGGTTTCGGCCCAGGCGGGAAGGGCGGCAAAATGCAGGGCAAGCGCGAGAACGAGTCGCATGGCAGACCTTCGTTATGTCTGATCGGAGATAACGGGTCTTCTCGCTGCCTGGCAAGCGTTATTTCTTGTCGGCCATATCGAAAAGCCGCAACAGCTCGGCCTCCTCCGCCTCGACCGCGCGTTCGGCATGGGACTGCATCGCGCGGAAGAGGCGCAGAACCTCTTGCCCCGTTTCGGTCAGTTCCGCGCCGCCATGCCCGGCCCCGCCACGGCTCGATGCGACAAGGGGGGCGGCGAACATGGTGTTGAGGACCTCGACAAGCCCCCAGGCGCGCTTGTAGCTCATGCCCAGCCGACGGCCCGCGGCCGAGATCGAGCCGGTTTCGACGATCCCTTGCAAAAGGTCGGCCTTGCCGGGGCCAAGCCAGCTTCCGTCGGGCAGCACGAAGCGCAGCTTCAGCCCCTGTTTCGGTGATTTCGCGCGTCCGGTCATGCCTGTCCTTCCAGCCTGCGCGCGATCATAGGCGCCGGGCAGCCGGGGCGGAAGCATCCTTAGGCCGCAGGTGGTCGCCGCGCGGGCCAGTCGGTCGCCTGGTGATAGGCCTGCCCCAGCGCGAGGACCGCCGCGTCCGCGCCATGCGGTCCGATCAGTTGAAGCCCTGTCGGCAGGCCGCCTGCGCCGAAACCGGCCGGAACGCAGAGCGACGGCAGGCCGATCAGGCTGACCGGGATCACCACCTCCATCCAGCGGTGATAGGTATCCATCTTGCGGCCGGCGACCTCCTGCGGCCAGCGCCAGTCGGCGGGGAAAGGCCAGACCTGCGCCGCGGGGAGCGCCATGGCATCATAACGGGCGAAGAGGCGATGGGCGGCGGCGTACCATTCCGACCGCGCCACGCTGGCCGCGTAAACCGCCTCCGGCGCAAGTCCGAGCCCCTGCTCGATCTCCCAGACCGCCTCGGGCTTCAGGGCCGCGCGCTTGGCCGGGTCGTCGTAGAGCGCGCGCATGGCGTTGCTGTTGAGCATCGCCCGAAGGCGCACCCAGGCGTCCCAGATCCGCTCTGCCGGGAAGGGGGGCGAAAGGCGTTCGACGATGGCGCCCTGCTCCTCCAGCACCCCCAGCGCGGATTCGCAGGCCTCAAGAATCCCGGGTTCGGTCGCATAAGCACCGCCCCAGTCCGCGAGCCAACCGATCCGCTTGCCCTTGACGGGGCGTTCGAGCCGGTCGGCGAAACTTTCCTGCGGCAGGCCGAAAGGGGTTTCGGCATGGGGCCCGGAGATCACCTCCAGCAGCCGGGCGAGGTCCTCGATGGTGCGCGCCATCGGACCGGCGGTCGAAATCGTGGTCAAGAAGGTGTCGCCAATGGCGTCCTGCGGGACGCGTCCGAAGCTGGGACGGAACCCATATACGTTGCAGAAAGCTGCGGGGTTGCGCAGCGATCCCATGGTGTCGGAGCCATCGGCGACGGGCACCAGCCGCGTGGCCAGTGCCGCCGCCGCCCCGCCCGAGGAACCGCCCGCGCTTCGCGTCCGGTCATAGGGGTTCAGCGTCGTGCCGAACACCGGGTTGAAGCTGTGCGAGCCGAGTCCCCACTCCGGGACGTTGGTCTTGCCGATGAAGACGGCGCCCGCGGCCCGGATTCGCGCGGCCAGCAGGTCGTCCGTCTCCGAGACATGGTCCCTGAAGATCGGGGACCCCTGCGTCGTGGGCATCCCCCTCGTCTCGACCAGTTCTTTGGTCGCGAAGGGTATCCCGTGCAACCAGCCCTTGCGGGGCGCTTCGTCGGCCGCGCGCGCCTCTGCCATCAGCTCGTCGCGCGGGCGCAGCGAGACGAGGGCGTTGATGGCGGGATTCACGGCCTCGATCCGGTCGAGGAAGGCCGCCATCACCTCCGCCGCGGAAATGTCGCGGGCGGCCAGGCGGGAGGAAAGTTCGGTGGCGGTCAGGTCTGTCAGCATCGGGTCACACATGGATCGGGGGGCGGCGGTGGGCCCAGGGGCGGGCGGCTTCCAGTTCGGCGCAAAGCGCCATCAGTTCCTCGTCCGCGCCAAACCGGGCGGCGAGGTGAATGCCGATGGGCAGCCCCGCGCCGTTCCAGAAAAGCGGCACCGAGGCCGCCGGCTGGCCCGAGGCATTGAAGGCCGCGCAGAAGGGCGAATAGTCGAAGACCATGCCGGGGCCGGTGCGGAAATGCACGAAGTCACGGTCGGTATGGGCGAAACGTCCGATCGCCGCCGGGGGCTCGGCAAGCGTCGCGGTCAGGAGGATGTCCCAAGGCTGGAAGAAGGCGGCAAGCTGGCGACCGAAGGCGTGGACCTTTCCGACCGCCGCGAGGTAGTCCGCCCCCGAGACGGTCGCGGCATGGTCGATCGCGCCGAGCGCAACGTTCTCGACCTCTTCCGCTTCCAGCGGGCGTCCGCGCGCGGTACATTTCGCGCGGATCGACAGCGCGGTGCCGCAGGCGACGATATCGGTCCAGGCGCGCATCATTCCGGCAATGTCGGCGGTGGGCCGGGCGGGTTCGACATGATGGCCAAGGCCCTCCAGAAGCTGCGCGGCGTCATGGACGGCGGCGCGGCAGTCGGTGTGGATCGGTCGACCGTCCAGCATGGTGTCGCATAGCGCCACGCGCAACCGGCGCGGCGGCCGCGCGATCGCCGCGACATGCCCCGCGCCCAGGGGCGGGGCCCAGTAGGGGGCACCAGGATCGGCCCCGGCACAAGCGTCATGAAAGGCCGCCGCATCGCGGACCGAGCGGGTGAGGAACCCGTCGATCGCCATCCCCGCCCAGCCCTCGCCGGTGTAGGGGCCGTCGGGGAAGCGGGCCCGCGTCGCCTTGAACCCGAACAGCCCGCAAGAGGAGGCCGGGATGCGCACCGATCCGCCCCCGTCCGATCCATGCGCGACCGGGACGATTCCCGCGGCGACGGCGGCCCCGGCCCCGCCCGATGATCCGCCCGGCGTGCGCGCGAGATCCCAAGGGTTGCGCGTCGGGCCGCCATAGACCGCCGATTCTGTCGCCGGCCCGACGCCCCCTTCGGGCGCGGTCGTGCGGCCGAAGGTGACAACGCCGGTTGCGCGAATGCGGTCCCAGATCGCGCTGTCGACGGGATAACGCGTGTCGGAAAACAGGCGTGATCCGTTGTGCGACGGAAAATCCACCGCTTCGCAGCCCAGGTCCTTGAGAAGGAACGGCACGCCCCGGAACGATCCCTCGGGCAGCCCCTTGCGGATCGCCTCGCGGGCCGCGCCCTCCTGCACCAGAACCACCGCGTTGAGCGCGGGGTTGAGCCTTTCGGCCGCATCCAGGGCGGTGTCGAGCAGTTCCCCGGCCGTCACCTCCCCCGCCGCCACAAGGGCGGAGAGTGCGGTCGCATCCTGCGCGGCGTAGTCGTCAAGCATCGGGTCCCCCGGGTTGGCGCAGGCGCAGAGTGGCGTCAATTCGCGCCGAAGGCCAGAGGGCCGAAACGTAGGGCACAACTTCTTCGCGGCCCACCCGGACCGCCAGCCCTTGCAGCCCCCGGCACGCGCCACTAAGACTCGGTCAAGGATTTCAGGACAAGACTTCCCCCGGGAACAGCGAGAGGCAGGACGGATGAAGGACCCCATTGATCTTTACATGAATACGCTCGTGCCGATGGTCGTCGAACAGACCTCGCGCGGGGAGCGGGCCTATGACATCTACTCCCGCCTGCTGAAGGAGCGGATCATCTTCCTTTCGGGTCCCGTGCATGACGGCATGTCGACGCTGATCTGCGCGCAGCTGCTGTTCCTTGAGGCGGAAAACCCCTCGAAGGAAATCGCGATGTACATCAACTCGCCCGGCGGCGTGGTGACCAGCGGCCTTTCGATCTACGACACGATGCAATACATCCGGCCCAAGGTTTCGACCCTGGTGATCGGGCAGGCGGCCTCCATGGGCTCGCTGCTGCTCACTGCCGGCGAAAAGGGCATGCGCTTCTCGCTCCCGAACAGCCGGGTCATGGTGCACCAGCCCTCGGGCGGCTACCAGGGTCAGGCGACGGATATCATGATCCACGCGCAGGAAACCCAGAAGCTGAAGAACCGCCTGAACGAGATCTACCACCACCACACCGGCAAGCCGGTGAAGGATGTCGAGGCGGCGCTGGAGCGCGACAACTTCATGTCGCCCGAGGAAGCCAAGGACTGGGGCCTGATCGACGAGATCCTGGCCAGCCGCGACAAGGGAACGGACGAACCGAAGTCGTGACATTGTTTCCTGTCCCGGGGACAGGAAGGGCGATTTCGCATTGTGATGATGGTGGGGCTGGCCTACTCTTAAAGAACAGGGCAGCTTCTGGATGACACGGCAAGCCCGGCTGGGCCTCAGAGGATGACGATGGCGAACAATTCAGGCGGCGAAAGCAAGAACACCCTCTACTGTTCGTTCTGCGGGAAATCGCAGCACGAGGTGCGCAAGCTGATCGCAGGCCCCACCGTATTCATTTGCGATGAATGCGTCGAACTTTGCATGGACATCATCCGCGAGGAATCGAAGGCCACCGGGCTGAAATCCTCGGACGGGGTGCCGACGCCGCGCGACATCTGCAAGGTGCTGGACGATTACGTGATCGGCCAGGAACATGCCAAGCGCGTTCTTTCGGTCGCGGTTCACAACCATTACAAGCGCCTCGCCCATGCCGCGAAATCGGCTGATATCGAGCTGGCGAAGTCGAACATCCTGCTGATCGGGCCGACGGGCTGCGGCAAGACGCTGTTGGCCCAGACGCTCGCCCGTATCCTCGACGTGCCCTTCACGATGGCCGACGCGACGACCCTGACCGAGGCGGGCTATGTCGGGGAGGATGTCGAAAACATCATCCTGAAGCTCTTGCAGGCCTCCGAATACAATGTCGAACGCGCGCAGCGCGGCATCGTCTACATCGACGAGGTCGACAAGATCACGCGCAAGTCGGACAACCCCTCGATCACCCGCGACGTGTCGGGCGAGGGCGTGCAGCAGGCGCTCCTGAAGATCATGGAGGGCACGGTCGCCTCCGTTCCGCCGCAGGGCGGGCGCAAGCATCCGCAGCAGGAATTCCTGCAAGTGGACACGACGAATATCCTCTTCATCTGCGGCGGTGCCTTCGCCGGCCTTGAGAAGATCATCGCTCAGCGCGGCAAGGGGACTGCGATCGGCTTCGGCGCCGAGGTCAAGGACCCCGAGGCGCGCGGCGCGGGCGAGCTTTTCATGGAGCTTGAGCCCGAGGATCTGCTCAAGTTCGGCCTGATCCCTGAATTCGTCGGCCGTCTGCCGGTGATTGCGACCCTGACCGACCTCGATGAGGCGGCGTTGGTCACCATCCTGACGGAGCCGAAGAACGCGCTGGTCAAGCAGTACCAGCGGCTCTTCGATATTGAGGGCGTGAAGCTGACCTTCACGACCGATGCGCTTTCCGCCATCGCCAAACGTGCGATCAAGCGCAAGACCGGCGCGCGGGGCCTGCGCTCGATCATGGAGGACATCCTGCTCGACACCATGTTCGAACTGCCGGGTATGGCGTCGGTCGAAGAGGTCGTGGTGAACGAGGACGCCGTGGACAAGGGCGCGAAGCCGCTCCTGATCCATTCGGAGCCTAAGAAAGGGTCGGCGTCGGCTGGCTGATGTCGGTAGGGCGCCCGCCCGCCGGCTAGGGTCGGCGGGCACAGTGCGATGCGTCTCCTTGGCTCTGGACCTCGCCGTGCCCTGCGCTATAAGGGGGCAGGTCATCCCGGAGGTTTCCCGATGAAATTGCTGCTGCGTCTCTTGACCTGGTGGAACAGCCAGACGCTCAACACGCAAATCTACACCTGGCGCAAGGGCGTGAAGGTGGGCGAGGATGCCGAGGGCAACGTCTTTTACCAGACCCGCGACGGCAAGCGCCGCTGGGTGATCTACAATGGCGAGTCGGAGGCGAGCCGCGTGTCGCCCGACTGGCATGGCTGGCTGCACCACACCTGGGACCAGCCGCCAACGGAAAAGGCGCTGGCGCACAAGACCTGGGAAAAGCCGCATCAGGAAAACCTGACGGGCACCGAGGCCGCCTACGCGCCGCCGGGCTCTCTGCGTCACGCCGCCAAGGCCGAACGCCGGGATTACGAGGCCTGGGTGCCCGAATAACATGGCCGAGAACACCGCAGAGGTTCTGACCGGCGCCGCCGTACTGGCTGCTGCCCTTGGGTTTCTGGTCTATGCCGGCCAGGGCAGCGGGCTTGCACCGGCCAGCGGCAGTTATGAGCTCAAGGCCAGCTTCCGCTCGGTCGAGGGAATTACCGTTGGCACCGATGTGCGCCTGGCAGGCGTGAAGGTCGGCACCGTGACGAGCCTGGCGCTGAACCCGCAGACCTTCTTCGCGGACGCGACGATCTCGGTCAAAGACGGCATCCTGCTGCCCGACGACAGTGCGATCCTGATCAGCGCCGAGGGACTTCTGGGCGGCTCCTTCGTCGAGCTTCAGCCCGGCGGCAGCTTCGAAAATCTCGCCCCCGGTGCCGAGATCGAGGATACGCAAGGCGCCGTCAGCGTCGTCAACCTTCTGTCCAAGTTCGTCGGCAGCGGTTCGGGCGGCGATACGGAGACGGCACCGTGAGGCATAGCCTCGCCCTTCTTTGCCTGCTCGCCCAACCCGCCCTCGCGCAGGAGGCGACAGATTCCCCCGGTGCGATTATTCGTGCCCTCGACAAGGTGTCGGGTCTGACCCAGGACATCGAGGTCCACAACGGCGAAAGCGCCTTCTTCGGCCGGATCGAAATCACCTTGGGCGACTGCCGTTATCCGACCGACGACCCGACCTCGGATGCCTTCGCGCATCTGAAGGTTTTCGACACCACCGCGCAACTCACCGCCTTCGACGGCTGGATGGTGGCGTCGAGCCCGGCGCTCTCGGCGCTGGACCATCCGCGCTATGATGTGTGGTTGCTGCGCTGCCTCATTCCTGCGACGAGCTCCGACGGCTGAGGCGTCGCGGGCGCGGTGAAGTCCAACCCGCTTTGCAGCGCATCCCGCAGCCGCTGCCGGTATTCGGCGCGCGGGATTTCCACCGCGCCAAGCGATGCAAGGTGCGCCGTCAGGAACTGCGTGTCGAACAGCTTGAAGCCCGCCTGGTTCAGGCGGTCGATCAGATAGGCCAGCGCGATCTTTGAGCCGCCGGTTCGCGCCGAGAACATGCTTTCGCCGAAAAAGGCCCGTCCCAGCGCCACGCCAAAGACCCCGCCGACCAGGGTGCCGTCCTCCCAGACCTCCAGGCTATGCGCATAACCAGAGTCGTGGAGCCGCGAGTAGAGTTGGAGGAGATCCGCGTTGATCCATGTCTCGGCCCTGTCGGCGCAGGCCCTCACCACGGCTCGAAAAGCGGAATCTGTTCGAATTGTATAATTCGCCTGTAGGATCTGCCGGCGCAGGGACCTCGAAATGTGGAAGCCGTCCAAGGGGAAGATGCCGCGTTGAACTGGGTCCACCCAGTGGAGTGTCTCCGTGTGGCGCCCTTCCGCCATGGGGAAGATGCCGCGTGCGTATCCGGCAAGCAACATCGCGGGTGTTACCGTCCAGCCCATCTCGCACCGTTCGAGAGAAAGAAGAAAGTCCGGGGCTGCCCCCGGACTTTCGTCAGCCGTAATGCGCGGCCAGCCACTTTTCCAGCCAATGGATCGAATAATCGCCCTTCTGGATGTCGGTCTCCGCCAGCAGGGCGTGGAACAGGGGCACCGTTGTCTCGACGCCCTGGCCATCGACGATCAGCTCCGACAGGGCGCGTTTCAGGCGCGCCAGCGCCTCCGACCGGTCGCGGCCGTGAACGATCAACTTGCCGATCAGGCTGTCGTAGTAGGAGGGGATCGTGTAGCCGTCGTAAAGCGCGGAATCCATGCGGACGCCCAGCCCGCCGGGCGCGTGGAACTGCGTCACCTTGCCCGGGCGCGGTGCAAATTCCGGCACTTTCTCGGCGTTGATCCGGACCTCGATCGCGTGGCCGCGGACCTTGAGGTCCTGCTGCCGCAACTCCATCGGCAGACCGGCCGCGACGCGGATCTGTTCGCGCACCAGATCCACGTCGAAGATCGCCTCGGTCACCGGGTGTTCCACCTGAAGGCGCGTGTTCATCTCGATGAAGTAGAACTCGCCGTCCTCGTAGAGGAACTCGATCGTGCCCGCGCCGATGTAGTTGATCTGGGCCACGGCGTCGGCACAGATCTGGCCGATCCGGGCGCGGGTCTCGGCGTCGATCACCGGGCCCGGCGCTTCCTCGAACACCTTCTGGTGGCGGCGCTGAAGCGAGCAGTCGCGCTCGCCCAGATGCACCGCGTGGCCCTTGCCGTCGCCAAAGACCTGGATCTCGATGTGCCGGGGCTTTTGCAGGTATTTCTCGATGTAGACTTCGTCATTGCCGAAGGCGGCTTTCGCCTCGCTCCGCGCGGTGCGGAAGGCGACCTCAAGCTCTTCTTCCGACCGCGCGACCTTCATGCCCCGCCCGCCGCCGCCGGCGGTGGCCTTGATGATCACCGGATAACCGATCTCTGCCGCGACCTTCTTGGCGGCGGGGGTATCCGCCACCCCGCCGTCCGAGCCTGGCACGACCGGGATGCCCAGCCGCTTGGCGGTATCCTTGGCGGTGATCTTGTCGCCCATGATGCGGATATGTTCCGCAGAGGGGCCGATGAAGGTGATGCCGTGGTCCTCCAGAACCTGAACGAAGGCCGCGTTCTCGGACAGGAAGCCATAGCCCGGGTGGATCGCCTGGGCGCCCGTGATCTCGCAGGCGGAGACGATCGCCGGGATCGAAAGGTAGCTTTGCGAGGACGGGTTCGGCCCGATGCAGACGCTTTCGTCGGCCATGCGCACATGCATCGCGTCGGCGTCGGCGACGGAGTGGACGGCGACCGACTTGATCCCCATTTCCTTGCAGGCGCGGATGACGCGAAGCGCGATCTCGCCGCGGTTGGCGATCAGGATTTTATCGAACATCGCCGCCTCACTCGATGATCAGGAGGGGAGCTCCGAACTCGACGGGCGTACCGTCCTCGACCAGGACACGTTTGACCGTCCCGGCGCGGGGGGCGGGGATATGGTTCATGGTCTTCATCGCCTCGATGATGAGGACGGTCTGGCCCTCCTTCACCTGGGTGCCGATGGTCACGAACGGGTCCGAGCCCGGTTCGGGCGAAAGATAGGCCGTGCCGACCATGGGCGAGGTCACCGCGCCGGGATGGCTCGCCGGATCGCCGCCGGCTGCCGGTGCGGTCGCCGCCGCTGCCGCCGGGGCTGAGGCCGGTGCCGCGGCGGCCGGCGCCGCGATCGGGGCCGGGTGATAGACCGGGGCAGGCGCGGGGGCTCCGTATTTCGACACCTTTACGTTCAGGCTGTCGTTTTCGGCGTACTCGCGTTTGACGCTCAATTCCGCCAGGTCGTTCTTGTTCAGAAGTTCCGCCAAGGCCTGGATGAAGGCCACATCGCTTTCGTGCGGGGTTTTGGTCATTTCCGTCCTCGATCGGTCCTGTCTGGCGACCCGTATTTCCATGCGGGGCGCACCTTGTCCAGTCGCTTATACGCTCAGGCGCGCGATGTGCCTAGGCTCGAAGGCCCCGGACGGGCCCCGCGCAACTTTCGAACCAAAAATTTTACCACTTGATAAAAAAAAGATTCAGTGGCAGCGTTCATGCTAAGAAACATAAGGGAGGTCACGATGACCAACAGCCAGTTGACGCCGGGCGTTGCCGCCGGCCGGCTTGGCGCGGAGGATTATGCGCGCAACTTCGCCGACATCGCGCCGAAGCTTGACCCGCATGAGGCGCGCGTCGCGGCGGATCGCTGCTACTTCTGCCATGACGCGCCCTGCATGACGGCCTGCCCAACGTCGATCGACATTCCGCTTTTCATCCGCCAGATCGCGACCGGCACGCCCGAGGCCGCGGCGCGCACGATCCTGTCGCAGAACATCCTGGGCGGCATGTGCGCCCGCGTCTGCCCGACCGAGACGCTTTGCGAAGAGGTCTGCGTGCGCGAAACCGCAGAGGGCAAGCCGGTGGAGATCGGCAGGCTTCAGCGTTTCGCCACCGATACGCTGATGGACCAGGGCGCCCAGCCCTTCACCCGCGCGGCCCCGACGGGCAAGCGTGTCGCTGTCGTGGGCGCCGGGCCTGCGGGCCTCTCCGCCGCGCACCGGCTGGCGATGAAGGGCCACGCCGTCACGATCTTTGATGCGCGCGCCAAGGCAGGCGGGCTGAACGAATACGGGATCGCCAGCTACAAGGCCGCAGGCGGCTTCGCCCAGGCGGAGGTCGAGTGGCTGTTGGGCATCGGTGGCATCGTCGTGGAACATGGCAAGGCACTTGGCCGGGACATCACGCTGGAGGGGCTGCGGGCCGACTTCGACGCTGTCTTCCTGGGCATGGGCCTGGCCGGGGTCAACGCGCTGCGCGCCGAGGGCGAGGATCGCGAGGGCGTTGCCAATGCCGTCGATTTCATTGCCGAGCTGCGGCAGGCCGGCGATCTGTCCGCGCTCCCCGTGGGGCGCGATGTCGTGGTGATCGGCGGCGGCATGACGGCGGTGGATGCCGCCGTTCAGTCCAAGCTTCTGGGCGCGGAAAACGTCACGATCGTCTATCGCCGGGGCAAGGAAAGGATGAGCGCGTCCGAATACGAACAGGATCACGCCACCCAGACGGGCGTTCGCATCATCCACCACGCGGCCCCCGTCGCCGTCCATGGCAACGGCACGGCGCGCGAGGTGGAGTTCGCCTATACCGAGGACGCAGCCGAGGGGCTCAAACTTTCCTCCGAGACCTTTCGGCTGCGCGCCGATCAGGTCTTCAAGGCCATCGGCCAGACGCTGAAGGGTGCGCCCGAAGGGCTCGTGATCGAGGGCGGCAAGATCGCCGTGACGGGGCCGGGCCGAACCTCGGTCAAAGGCGTCTGGGCGGGCGGCGACTGCGCGGCGGGGGGCGAGGACCTGACCGTCACCGCAGTGGCCGAGGGCCGCGATGCGGCAGAAGACATTCACGCAAGCCTGATGGCATGACGGGAGGCGAAGATGGCTGATCTGACGACGAATTTCATCGGGATCAAATCCCCCAACCCGTTCTGGCTGGCCTCTGCCCCGCCGACCGACAAGGAATACAATGTCCGCCGGGCCTTCGAGGCCGGATGGGGCGGGGTGGTGTGGAAGACGCTCGGGTCCGAAGGACCGCCGGTCGTCAACGTGAACGGCCCGCGCTATGGCGTCATCCACGGCGCGGACCGCCGCGTTCTGGGCATCAACAACATTGAACTGATCACCGACCGCCCGCTTGAGGTGAACCTGCGGGAGATCAAGTCGGTCAAGCGCGATTATCCCGACCGGGCGCTGGTCATCAGCCTGATGGTGCCTTGTGACGAGGAAAGCTGGAAGGACATTCTTCGCCGGGTGGAGGATACCGGCGCGGACGGGGTCGAGTTGAACTTCGGCTGCCCGCATGGGATGGCCGAACGCGGCATGGGCTCCGCCGTGGGGCAGGTCCCGGAATATATCGAGATGGTGACGCGCTGGGTGAAGCAATACAGCCGCATGCCCTGCATCGTGAAGCTGACCCCGAACATCACCGACATCCGCCGCCCGGCCGAGGCCGCCAAGCGCGGGGGGGCGGATGCCGTGTCGCTGATCAACACCATCAACTCGATCACCAGCGTCAACCTCGACAGTTTCGCGCCCGAACCCACCATCGATGGCAAGGGCACCCACGGCGGCTATTGCGGCCCGGCGGTGAAGCCCATCGCGCTGAACATGGTCGCCGAGATCGCCCGATCCGCCGAGACCCGCGGTCTGCCCATTTCCGGCATCGGCGGTGTCACGACCTGGCGCGACGCCGCCGAGTTCATGGCACTGGGCGCGGGCAACGTGCAGGTCTGCACCGCCGCCATGACCTATGGCTTTAAGATCGTGCAGGAAATGATCTCGGGCCTCAGCCAGTACATGGACGAAAAGGGGATGACCTCCACGGCCGAGCTCGTCGGGCTCGCGGTGCCGAACGTGACCGACTGGCAGTACCTCAACCTCAACTACGTCACCAAGGCGGTGATCGATCAGGACGCCTGCATCAAGTGCGGCCGCTGCTACGCGGCCTGCGAGGATACCAGTCACCAGGCGATCGCGATGTCCGAAGACCGCACCTTTTCCGTCAAGGAAGACGAATGCGTGGCCTGCAACCTGTGCGTCGATGTCTGCCCGGTCGAGGGCTGCATCAGCATGCGCGAACTTGCCCTCGGAGAGCTTGACGAGCGCACCGGCAACAAGGTCGGCACCTACGCCAACTGGACGACGCATCCGAACAACCCCTCCGCGCAGGCGGCAGAGTAGGTTCGGTTGCCAAGGCACCGGGGTCGGCCCTGCGGTCCCGGTGCCTGCCCCTCGGTCTCAGGGCGCCAGAAGCTTGGTGAACAGCAGATCGAGGAAATCCTGCGCTTCCGCATAGGGGTCATGGCCCTCGCCCAATACCGCGCGCACCTGCACCTCGAAATCCGCATAGTGCTGGGTCAGCGCCCAGATCGCGAAGATCAGGTGCTTCGGCGGCAGATCCGCGATCCGGCCCTCGGCCGCCCATTGCTGCAAGACCGCCGATTTTTCATCCACCAGCGCCTTCAGATCGCTGCCCAGAACCTCCGTCAGGCGGGGCGCGCCCTGAAGGACCTCATTCGCGAAAAGCCTGCTTTCGCGCGGGAAATCGCGGCTTAGCTCAAGCTTTCGGCGCACGTAGCCGAGGATTTCCGCCTTCGGATCGCCCGCCGGATCGAGGTCACGCAGCGGATCGAGCCAGGTGTCGAGCAGCCGCGACAGCAGGTCGAGGTGAATAGCCTCCTTCGAGGGGAAATAGTAAAGCAGGTTGGGCTTCGACAGGCCCGCAAGCTCGGCGATCTGATCCAGTGTCGCGCCCCGGAAACCCCGCTGGGAAAAGACATCCAGCGCCGCCTCCCGGATCAGCTCCCGGTTGCGTTTCTGGATGCGCGTCTTGGTGCGCGTTTGTTGCAGTTCCTGGTTCAAAACCGTCTCCGAAGGGGCGTCTGCGAAGGATATACCGTTCAAAGGTCCGGGCCAACCCGCTATGGCGCCCCCAAACGAGAACCCGGACCTTCGCCGGGTCCTCTCGCCCCTGCCAAGAGGCCAAGGGGCGAGATCGCGCCAGCGCTCGTTTCCGATGGGCTGAGCGGCGTCCCCAACGGTTGCAAAACAGCTTCGTGCGTGGGATGAAGGCCTAGAGCCCTCAAGTGCTGGCGGATGGGCGCGCCCCGGGCGTTCGCCCGAAAACGACAAGAAACCGAGGCCGCGGAAGTCGCGTTGTCGAGCGCTAAGGGACGGGTGATATTGATCAACAAGATGGAAGAGGTCCTGACCGACAGGATCGTCGAACTGGACAACGCCATCGTGGTTCCGCGGGCCGCAAACGGCACCAATGCCGCTGCCCAGAAATCGGGCGTCTTCGATTCAGACGGGGCCTTTGTCCGTGAAAGTGTGACCTTCCGGAAGGTCGGGCAATTCAACTCCGAGCCCGACTTCCCGAAGGAGAACGACATTCGCTTCCTCAAGGGCCGCTACATGTACGGTGGCGTGTTATTTGGCCACTTTGGCCATTTCCTGGTGGACTCGCTCGCGCGGATCTGGGCCGTTTGCGAACTCGGCGACAAGATCGATGGGATCGTCTTTACCCCCAAGACGAACGCCGGCGACCTTCAAAGGGTCGCGCGCGTGCAAAGACGTATCGTGCAGGCCCTTGGTGTCCCGCATCCGATCATCAACACGGCGCACCCCCTCAGGGTCGAAAAGCTCTATGTTCCAAGCCAGGGGATCGGCCTTGACGACTGGGGCGTCGGCAGTCCCGGCTTTCATCGCTTCGTTCGCGAACAGGGCGGACGCAAGGGGGCTCCCGAAGGGCGCCGGAAACTCTATCTCTCGCGGTCCGCCCTACCCAGGCAGCGCGCCAGCTACCTCTCCGAAAAGATCCTGGAGAGCCATCTGGAGGACGAAGGCTACACCGTCATTCATCCACAGCAGCATTCGATCGAGGAGCAGATAGCGCTTTATCGCGCGGCGGAATATGTCATCTCCCCCGACGGATCGCCCCTGCATCTTCTAGCCTATGTCGGAGCCCAGAACCTGAAGGTCGCCGTCATCGCCCGGCGCAGCGCGGAGACGAACCTGATCTTCGAACAGCAGCTCCGCGCTTTTCACGACTGCCATGTGGTGACGTTGAACTGCCTGGTCAACGATTGGGTGCCCACGAGTTCGCCGCGCCCGGGACGCTCCTCCTGGGGGGAATTCGACATGAAGCTTCTATATACTTCCCTGAAGGATGCGAACTTCATATCAGGGGACAAGCCTTGGGGCCCGGTCCCGGAGGAGGCGCTGAACGAAGAACTGGCGACGATCGAAGCGGTCGAGGGCCAGAAGTATCACCGCTATGTCCCAGGGCTGCGGCCATGAGCGGTTTCGGGCGATCCCCCCGGCCGATGCCCACGACCGCACGCCGGAAGGTCGATGCGATGTGAAGTGCAAGGATGCGCGTGGGCGCGGGGGCAAAGACTGCGCCCGCGGCTGGCGTGAAACCAGATAAGGCGATGGAAACCCAAGGAATGTTTGACGAACTGACGCGATTGGCGATTGTGCATGGTGCGGACAAGTTTGGATATCACGATTACACGCCCAATTATTTCAAGCTGTTCCACGGTCGCAGGGAAGAGCCGCTGAAGCTTCTCGAAATCGGCGTCGGCGGATATGGCGACGACGATCGTGGCGGCTACTCGCTGCGAATGTGGCGCGACTTCTTCCCCAACGCCGAGATCGTCGGCATCGATATCCATGCCAAGAACCTGGATGTCGGACCTCGGGTGACGATTTGTCAAGGCAGCCAGGTCGATGAGGCGTTTCTGAGGCAGCTCGTGCTGGACCACGGACCCTTCGACATCATCGTGGATGACGGCAGCCACTTCAACGAACATGTGGTCGAATCCTACCGCATCCTTTTCCCGACACTGCGCCCCGGCGGCATCTACGTTGCCGAAGATGTCCAGACGGCTTTTCGCGAAAACCGTGGCGGGTCGCTGACCTTGGAGGCGCCCAACAGCATCGCCTATTTTGCCGACATTCAGTGCAGCATGGGCCGCGCCACGGGCAGCGAGCTCAGCGACGAGGTGGTGGCCGTCGAGCGGTTCCACAACATGATCGCGCTTCACAAGGCGTCGAAGGATACCCCACCGCCCGGCGTCATCACGTCCAACCGGCTCGGACAGGTGCAGGGGCCGGACGATGGCCCCGCACGCATCCTTTTCGTCGGCAGCGAAGGCGCAGAAACTGGACGGGCTTGGACGAAAGCGTGGTCCGACCTCTTCCGGACATCGCTGGAGGCGTTTCTTGATCCGAAGGATATCGATCAGGCCATCTTCTTCGGGGATTACGACAAGTTCGACCTGATCGTCTGCAATTTGCCGGCTTTTGGCTTCTGGGACCGGACGGATGTTCCCGATTTCTTCGGCCTGCTGGAAACGGACGGGGTTCTGGTGTGCCTGACCGGCGCGATGGAGGAAGCGCGGCTGGCGCCCTCCGCCCCGTTGATGAAGATGGCTAGACAGCTTTTTGTCGAGGTCGACCATCTGGAGATGCTCGCCAACTACCCGACGGCCGAGGTCGGCCCCCTTGCCGGAGACCTGCAATCGATCGAGCGCTACGGCGACGGGTTCCTGTTCTACAAGGCCGATAATACCTACCCCTCCAACTTCGCGTTCAACTTCCGGCATCCGCGTGTCCGCGCGGCCGTCGACCACATCGACGCCGTGCTGGCGGAGGAGTGGACAGAGGACGGGTTGTTGCAGGCCGCCGACATGATGCGGCGCACGCGCCAGAACGAGCGGACCCAGCGCTATGTCGCGAAGATCTTCGAACAGGGCGCGACCCGGCGGATGTCGTTTCTTCTGGCGGCGGACATGGCCCGGGAAGCGGGCGATATCGAAAGGATGAACGCCATCCACCGGCAGGGCTACGAGGCCTTCCCTGGCGAGTTCCGCTTTGCCTTGCGGCTGGCTGAACTGGAAACGAAGGGCGGAAACCTCGACAAGGCCGAGGAGATCCTTCGCCGGGCGATTGCCCGCAGGCCGAGGGTCAGACAGTTGCACGCGTCCCTGACCGGGGTGCTGCGGAGGCAGAAGCGCTGGGCGGAGGCGTTGGAGGCCAATGCCCGATCGATCCGGCTGCACCCCCGACCCGAACGCCCGGCGCTGACCCTGCTGCAAGCGGAGATGCACCAGCTTCTCGGAAACGCTGCGGCGGCGCGGCGCGAGGTCCTTCGCGGCATCGCCGATGTGGATACCCACGCGCCATCCTATCGCATGCTGTGCAGCCTTGAGATGACGGACGGCAACCACAAGGCCGCAGCCGACGCCATCGACAGGGCCCTGCAGCTTGACCCGAACAATGCCGAATACCAGGCGCTCAAGGCGTCCTTGGCGGGAACGGACCGGGCAAGAGCCGCCGCCCCGCAGCGCTGAACGATGGCCCGGCGAGCGGCCGGGATGCGGGGCATCGCGCGCCGGTGATGGTCCTGCGATTGCATCGGCTCCTGAGGGCCGGGCTCCGGTTCGGCCCCTATTGACAGGCCTGCGCACCCGCATCATGCCTTCGGTGTCATGATCGACCTGGGACCTGTCGGATATGTGATCGGCCTTATCATCTCGGTTCTCGGGATGACCATGCTTGTTCCGTTCACGGTTGACTGGGTGACCGGGGACGGCAACGCGCAGGCCTTTCTGGAGGCGGCGCTGATCGCCACCATGGCGGGGCTTCTGACGACGCTGGCTTGCCAGAACCGTGCCGGGCGCAGCCTGACGGTCCGGCAGGCCTTCCTTCTGACGATCGGGATCTGGCTTCTGGTGCCGCTGTTCGGGGCCTTGCCGCTGGTCATCGGCGCGCCCGAGGTCCGCCTGATCGACGCCTATTTCGAGGCGGTGTCCGGCATCACCACGACCGGGGCCTCGGTCTTCGTCGATATCGACAGCCTGCCCATCGGGGTGCATCTGTGGCGGGCGATGCTGAACTGGCTGGGCGGGCTCGGGATCGCCTTCATCGCGATGATCTTCCTGCCGATCATGCGCGTCGGCGGCATGCAGTTCTTTCGCACCGAGGGCTTCGACACCTTTGGCAAGGTCCTGCCGCGTGCGACCGACATCGCGGGGCAGCTGTTCTTCGTCTACGTGTCGCTGACACTGGCCTGCATGGGCAGCTACGCCGCCCTTGGCATGCCCGCCGCGGAGGCTGTGGAACATGCGCTGGCCACCATCGCGACGGGCGGCTTTTCGCCGCGCGCGGCCTCCTTCGCCGACTACTCCGCCGCGATCCACTACGCCACGGCGCTTTTCATGCTGCTGGGAAGCCTACCCTACATTCGCTACGTCCAGATCATGCAGGGCAGCGTCAGGCCGCTCTGGCGCGACGCGCAGGTCCGGGCCTACCTGGGCTGGATCGCGGTGGCGGTGGTGTCAGTCGGCCTCTGGCGGGTGGCGACCTCGGGCCAAGCGGTGGAGGGCGCGTTTCGCGAAAGCCTGTTCAACCTTATCTCGATCATGTCGAGCACAGGGTTCGGCATGGGCACCTTCCCGGCCTGGGGCAGTTTTGCGATCGTCGTGGCGATGTGGCTGGGCGTGATCGGCGCCTGTTCGGGGTCGAGCGCGGCGGGGCTGTCGGTCTTCCGCGTGCAACTGATGTTCGCGACCCTTCACCAGCAGATCCGACGCATCCACGCCCCGCACCGCGTTGCCCCGATCCGCTATCAGGGCCGGTCGGTCGATATGGACACGATCGACGCCATGGTCCTTTACCTGGGGGCCTATATCCTGACCTTCGGCGTCGTCGCCGTGCTGATCCTGCAAAGCGGGGTGGATTTCGAAAGCGCGGTCTTTGCCTCCTGGACCTCGATCGGCAACATCGGCTACGGGCTTGGCCCCATGCTCGCCCGGACCGGGACCTTCATCGATTTTCCCGACGCGGCGAAGCTTCTGATGATCCTTGCGATGATCATGGGCCGGCTGTCGCTTCTGGCGGTTTTCGTCGTCATCCTGCCGCGCTTCTGGCGTGCCTGAGGCCCACGGGCCGGGGCTTGACAGTCCCCGCCCGGTGGAAGAGCTTTCGCCATGCTCGATCTGCGCCCCGTCGGATATGTCATCGGCCTCCTTGCCGCGATCTTCGGGGCGACGATGCTGTTTCCGCTTTTCGCTGACCTTTGGCACGGCAACGACCACTGGCCGATCTTTCTCGAAAGCTCGCTCATCACCACGGTGACGGGGGCGCTGCTTGCCCTGACCTGTGCGGGTGGCGTGCGCGCCCGGCTCACCACGCAGGAGACCTTCCTTCTGGCCACCGGCGTCTGGTCCGTGATGCCGCTTTTCGGCGCGATCCCCTTCCTGCTTGGCGCGACCGAGGCCACGGCGGTCGACGCCATCTTCGAGGCGATGTCGGGCCTGACCACGACCGGTTCCACCGTTTTCATCAATCTTGAGGACTTGCCGCACGGGCTCCTGCTCTGGCGTTCGATGCTGCAGTGGTTCGGGGGCGTGGGCATCATCGTGGTTGCCATGGTCTTCCTGCCCGAACTGCGCGTCGGCGGCATGCAGATCTTCCGGTCGGAGGCTTTCGATACCGGCGGCAAGGTGCTGCCGCGGGCGGCCGCCATCGCGGCGCATATTTCCGTCATCTATGTCGGGCTGACGCTTCTTTGCCATCTTGCCTACCTCGCGGTGGGGCTGGACGGGTTCCAGGCGATCAACCACGCGCTGACCACGCTTTCGACGGGCGGATTTTCCACCTCCGACGCCTCTTTCGGGGCCTTTCAGGGGGCGCCCGAATATGTCGCCTCGGTCTTCATGGTGCTCGCCAGCCTTCCCTTCGTGCGCTACGTCCAGATCATGGCCGGGCAGGCGCGCGCCTTCCTCAAGGACGCGCAGGTGCGCGGCTTCATGTGGACGATCTTCGGGCTTGTGGCCGTCGTGACCGCCTACCGCATCCTGGCCAACGGCGATCACGCCGAACACGCCTTCCGCGAGGGGCTGTTCAACGTCACCTCGATCATCACCGGCACCGGCTACGCCAGCGTCGATTACCAGCTTTGGGGCGGGTTTCCGGTCGTCCTGTTCTTCTTCATCGGGCTTATCGGGGGCTGCGCGGGCTCGACCTGCTGTTCGGTCAAGATCTTCCGCTATCAGATCCTGTTCGGCAGCGTCGTGCGCCAGATTCGCGCGATCCACTCACCGAACGGCGTGTTCGTGCAGCACTACGACGGCCGCCCGGTGGATGAGGCGCTGATCAGTTCCGTCGCCTCGTTCTTCGGCGTCTTCGTCCTGGCGCTGGGGGTGATCTCCGTGCTGCTCGGCATGACCGGGCTCGACTTCGCGACGGCCGTGTCGGGGGCTGCGACGGCGATTGCCAACATCGGGCCGGGGCTTGGGAGCACCATCGGCCCCGCGGGCAATTTCGCGCCGCTGAACGACACGGCGAAATGGATACTCACGGCGGCCATGCTTCTTGGCCGGCTTGAGCTTCTGGTGGTTCTGGTTCTTTTTCTACCGCGATTCTGGAGGGTCTGATGGTCGAACGTCCGCTTGGGGCGCAATTGTCCCATATGTTGAAATCACGCGGGGTCGAGGTCATTTTCGGCATCCCCGGCGTCCATAATGTTGAACTTTACCGGGGTATCGAGGAGGCCGGGATCACCCATGTGCTTGCCCGCCACGAACAGGGCGCGGGCTTCATGGCGGACGGCTACGCGCGCGCGACCGGGCGGCCCGGCGTCGCCTATGTCATCACCGGGCCGGGGCTGACGAACATCTTGACGCCGCTTGGCCAGGCCTATTCCGACAGCGTGCCGGTGCTCGCGATCTCATCCTGCCTGAACCGGGCGGACCTGGGCATCGGCCGCGCCCGCCTGCATGAGATGAAGGACCAGGAGGGCGCGGCCGCCACCGTCTGCGACTGGTCGAAGACGGCCATGGATGCAGCGAGCGCCTATCAGCTGATCGACCGCGCCTTCGCGGAGTTTGCCGCCGGTCGTCCGCGCCCAAAGCACATGCAGGTCCCGATCGAGGTTCTGGGGAAGCCTGCCGCCGAGTTCGGCCCGGCCCGGCCCTTGCCCGCACGCCCCGTCGCCGCCGATCTGTCCGAGGTCGTCGCCCGGATTTCCGTGGCTCGGCGGCCGCTTTTTGTTTTCGGCGGCGGTGCGCGCGCGGGTTGGCAAGCGGCGCGCCGGGTTCTGGCCCGGGCGCGCGCCGCCAGCATCGTGACCTATGCCGGGCGCGGGATCGTCGCGCCCGACGATCCGCTGTCGCTGGGCAGCTATTTCGCACGGCCCGACGCTGAGCGGGTGCTTGCCCGTGCCGATCTGGTCGTCGCGGTGGGAACCGAGCTTTCCGAGGTCGATGCCTGGCGGCCGGACCCGCTGCCTGCGGTGCCGCTGATCCGTGTCGATATCGACCCAGCGGAGCTTTCTGATGGCAACCCCGCCGATCTGTCGGTGCTGGGCGACGCCGCGGCCTTCCTTGAGGCACTGGCCGAGGCGCTGCCGGAGCGTACCTCGGGTGGCTGGGACGCGGCCGAGATCGCGGCCACGCGCGCGCGCTGGCGGGCCGAAACCGATGCGGAACGTCCCGGCATCGTGCGCGTCGCGGACGCCTTGCGCGCCTGTCTGCCCGCGCGCACGCGGATCTATTCCGACATGACCCAGTTCGCCTATGTCGCCAAAGAGGTCTGGGACCTGGCCGAGCCGGACCTGTGGCACCATCCCTTCGGCTTCGGCACGCTGGGTTACGCCATGCCCGCCGCGATCGGCGGCAAGGTCGGTCTGCCGGGCGAACCCGTCCTCGCCATCGCCGGCGACTACGGGCTGCAATACACGATTCAGGAGCTTGGCACGGCGGTGGAACTGGGCCTGCCGCTGCCGATCCTCGTCTGGGACAACGGCAAGCTGAAGGAGATCGAGGAAAGCATGGTGCGTTCGCAGATCGCGCCCAACGCGGTCATCGCGCGCAATCCTGATTTCCTGCGACTGGCGGAGGCTTACGGCGCCCGCGCCATCCGACCCGCTTCGCTGGCCGACCTGCAGGCGGCGGTGCTGTCCGCGCTGTCAGCGGACGGGCCGACGCTTATCCACATGACGCCCGACATGACCTGAGGCAGGGGCAGGGGAGGGCGGGCCATCGGCCCGCCACCCGTCAGTTCCAGCAGGAAACCAGGACCGTCATTCCCTTCGCAAGCCGCGTCAGGTCCTCCGGCGCCATCGCGCCGGACCGCTCCGTCGGCACGGCTGCCAGACCTTGCTGGCCAAGCGCCGCGGCGATCTCCGCAGCGTCGAGCGCGTAGCCGACATCCTCGGGCAGGACGCGCCCGTCCTTGTCCTCGCGCGGCAGCAGCATGCCGACGACCGCGCCCGACATGTCAAAGACCGGCCCGCCCGCGTCCCCGGCAAGGGCCCTGAGCGTCAACCGGGCGACCCCGGTCTCGCCGTCAAGCCCCTTGATATCGGCCAGCGTGCCGAAGGTCATGACCGGCTGGGTCAGCGCATCGCCGTAGGAATAGCCCGCGACGGCGACCTCGGAGTTGAAGCGCGGCAGGTCCGGGCGGAAACCGGCGTGGTTCATCGGCGACAGCGCCTCGCGGGGTTTCAGGATGGCGAGGCCGCGCGCCGGGTCGCTATAGACCACGTCCGCGGGGTGCGTGCCATCCAGCGTGACGCGGGTGCATTCCTTCACGGCCTCGGTCGTGGTCAGGACATGGCCCGCCGCGTCCAGGTAGAAGCCGGAGCGCGAGAGCGCAGGCCGCCGCACCTCGATCCCCGCGATGAGGTCCGCGCGCGGCTCGGACAAGGGCTGACCCAGGCTGTCGTCCAGCGCCTGCGTGCCGACGGGCTTGAAACTGGCCTTCATGGTCTCCAGCACGCGCCCGGCGCGGTCCGCATCTTCGGGCCTCCAGACGAGCATGAAGCCCTTGATCAGCCCGCCGTCCAGCCGCGCCTGCGTGTAAGAGGCGACATGGCCGTTCATGCCCGAAATCGTGAAGCTGTTGCGCCCGATCTCCCGCGGGCCGTCGATCGGCACGATGGTCAGCGTCTGCATCAGGTCGTAGAGCGCGAAAAGCGAGTTCTGGTCGCCCGGGCGCGAGATCAGCAGCACCTGAAAGCCGGAGCCGTCCTTTTCCGCATAGCGCGCGAAGGGCGGGTCATACCGGTCGAAGGCCACGAGGCCAAGCGGCAGGTCGATCTCGATGCCGGTCTCGATCTCGTTGACGGTGGTGAAGCCGAAGAGCGCGAGTTCCGCCTGGTAGGCGCCGATCAGCGCTGCCCGTTGGCGGGTGGTCAGCACCCCGGTCACCGGGTAGCCGGCCTCGGCCTGCCATTCCCCCATGCTGCGGCGGGAGCCCGCCCCGATCGCACCGTCGATGGCGCCGGGGTAGTGGCCGGCCCATTTCAGCGCCGTCTGCAACAGCATGCGCTCTTCCTTGTCCAGCCGCGCCTCGGAGGCATAGGCCTCGGCCTGGGTCTCCTCCGGCTCCTCGACGGGCAGGATGGCGGCGGGCTCGGGTGTTGCGGCGGCGGCCTCGACCGCAGGCGCTTCGCTGGGCGCCGCAGCCGGGTCGGTGGTGGTCGCAGTGTCGGCTGGATCGGCAAGGGCGATGCCGGGCGCTCCGAAGGCGCCCGTCGCGCCCACCGGCCAGAACCGCTGCCGGAACCGCGACCCGTCGGTCACATAACTGTCCGAGGGGATCAGCCGGTCGCTCTTGAGGCGCGTCAGGGCGTCGCCGGCCTCTTGGGCCGTGTAGGGGCCAAGCGCGACGGCGTACCAGCCGGTCGACATGGCATAGCCCTGCACGTTAGGAAAGGCCCCGCCATAGGCGCGCGCGCGTTCCTCCGCCTCAAGCAGGGTCGAATGCGCCTCTATCTGCACCCAGGCTTCCTGCGACAGCGCGACGCGCCCCGCCAGAAGCGAGCAGACCAGAACGAAGAACCATAGCGCACGCCGCATACCCAGAATTTCCCTGTTGTTTCCGATCGGACGAATCCGGGGCCGAAACTAGCAGGATGGCAAGCGGCGTCACGCCAAAAACCCCTTGCGCCGATTGACCGCCCCCGGGCTGTTGCCTATTGAGAACGCGCTTTCGCAGCTCAGCAGGCCCGACATGACCACCACCGCCCCGCGTTCCTTCCAGGAGATCATCCTGCGCCTTCAGTCCTATTGGGCCGCGCAGGGCTGCGCTGTCCTGCAACCCTATGACATGGAGGTCGGCGCGGGCACCTTCCACCCGGCGACGACGCTGCGCGCGCTCGGATCGCGTCCCTGGGCGGCGGCCTATGTGCAACCCTCGCGCCGCCCGACCGACGGACGCTACGGCGAGAACCCGAACCGGCTTCAGCACTATTACCAGTATCAGGTGCTGATCAAGCCAAGCCCCGCGAACCTCCAGGACCTATACCTGGGCTCGCTGGCCGCGATCGGCATCGATGCGACCCTTCATGACATCCGCTTTGTGGAGGATGACTGGGAAAGCCCCACGCTCGGCGCCTGGGGCCTGGGATGGGAGGTCTGGTGCGACGGCATGGAGGTCAGCCAGTTCACCTATTTCCAGCAGGTCGGCGGGCATGACTGCAAGCCCGTGTCGGGTGAGCTGACCTATGGCCTGGAACGTCTGGCGATGTATGTGCTGGGGATCGACCACGTCATGGATATGCCGTTCAACGATCCCGCCTCTCCCATCCCGCTGAAATACGGCGACATCTTCCGCCAGACCGAACAGGAATACAGCCGCTGGAACTTCGACCAGGCCGACACCGACATGCTTCTGAAGCATTTCGAGGACGCCGAGGCCGAGTGTGAGCGCATCCTGGCCGCCGGAGCAGAGGACAAGGCAGGCCGCCGCATCGTCATGGCGCATCCGGCCTATGACCAGTGCATCAAGGCCTCCCACCTTTTCAACCTGCTCGACGCGCGCGGCGTGATTTCGGTGACCGAGCGGCAGGCCTATATCGGCCGCGTCCGGGCGCTGGCCAAGAAATGCGCCGATGCCTTCGTGACGACCGAGGCGGGCGGCGGGGTCGCGGCGTGAATGGCAAGGTCATCGGAGGATTTCTCATGCTGACCGCGCTCGTCGCGGGGGGCGCGATGTATTACCTTCAGGAATACGCCTTCTACCGCCCGGTCGAGGTCTCCTCGCCCACGGCGGCGATCCGGCTCATGTCGCTGGGCGGCATGCCCGAGGCGATGCTGACCTCCGACTTCGAGGGGATCGACGCCGACAGTTCGCCCCTGCGCTTCCGGGGTTGCTTCGTCACGCCGATGACGCTCGCCATGCTGAGCGAGACCTTCGAGCCCTACGAAGACCCCACGCCGCTGGTCGCGCCCTCCTGGTTCGACTGTTTCGACGCCGAGAACATCGGTCAGGATCTGGAAAGCGGCGCGGCGCTGGCCTTCCTGTCCGAAAAGAACATCCACCCCGGCGTGGACCGCGTCGTCGCGGTCTATCCCGATGGCCGGGCCTATGCCTGGCACCAGCTGAACGAAAGCGCGGAAAAGTAAATGCCCGACCTTCTCATCGAACTCTTTTCCGAGGAAATCCCGGCCCGCATGCAGGCCAAGGCCCGCGAGGATCTGAAAAAGCTCGTGACCGACGGGCTGGTGGAGGCGGGGCTGACCTACCGCGCCGCCCAAGGCTTCTCGACGCCCCGCCGCCTGACGCTCGCGATCGAGGGGCTGACCGCCGAAAGCCGCGCCGTGCGCGAGGAACGCAAGGGCCCCGCCACCACCGCGCCCGAGGCCGCGCTGCAAGGCTTCCTGCGCTCCACCGGCCTGACGCTCGACCAGCTAGAGGTCCGCGACGCCGGCAAAGGCCAGGCCTATTTCGCCGTGATCGAGAAGCCCGGCCGCAAGGCCGCCGAGATCATCGCCGAGGTGCTGGAAGCCACGATCCGAGCCTTCCCCTGGCCGAAGTCGATGCGCTGGGGCGCGGGGACGCTTCGCTGGGTGCGCCCGCTGCACTCGATCCTATGTCTCTTGAGCGACGACCACGGGGCCGAGGTCGTGGCGCTGGACGTTGACGGCATCGCCTCGGGCAACACCACGCGGGGCCACCGGTTCCTGTCGCCCGGCGCCTTCGCGGTCACGGGCTTCGACGACTACGCGGCCAAGCTGAAGCGCGCGCATGTGATCCTGTCGTCCGACGACCGGGCCGAACACATCTGGCACGACGCCACCAACATGGCCTTCGCCGCCGGCCTTGAGGTGGTCGAGGACAAGGGCCTTCTGGCCGAGGTCGCGGGGCTCGTTGAATGGCCCGTCGTCCTGATGGGCAAGATCGGGGAGGACTTCCTGGGCCTGCCGCCCGAGGTGCTGCAAACCTCGATGAAGGAGCACCAGAAGTTCTTCTCCTGCCGCAACCCGAAAACCGGGCGGATCGAGGCCTTCATCACGGTGGCCAACACCCAGACCGCCGACCACGGCGCCACGATCCTGAAGGGCAACCAGAAGGTGCTGTCGGCGCGTCTGTCGGACGCGCGCTTCTTCTGGGAAAACGACCTGCGCACCGTGAAATCGGTGGGGATGGAGGGCATGGCCGCAGGTCTCGCCCATGTCACCTTCCACAACAAGCTCGGGAGCCAGGCCGACCGCATCGCCCGGATCGAGGCGCTGGCGCGTGAAATCGCCCCCCTCGTCGGCGCCGCCCCCGATCTGGCGGCCGAGGCCGCGCGCGTCGCCAAGGCCGACCTGCAATCCGCGATGGTCGGCGAGTTCCCCGAACTTCAGGGCACCATGGGCGTCTACTACGCCAAGGCGGCGGGCCTGCCTGATGCGGTGGCGAACGCCTGCAAGGCCCACTACCAGCCGCTGGGCCCCTCCGACGACGTGCCGACCGAGCCCGTCTCGGTCGCCGTGGCGCTGGCCGACAAGATCGACACCCTGACCGGCTTCTGGGCGATTGATGAGAAGCCCACGGGGTCCAAGGACCCGTTTGCCCTGAGGCGGGCGGCGCTGGGGGTGATTAGGCTGGTGCTGGGGAATGGTGCGCACTTTTCGATGCGGCCAATCGTGTCGGAGGCAACCACTCGATTGCTGGTTGGGTTGATAAGGACCAGTCATGCCGGCCTGCTAGCAGGCGAGGATGACGGAAATGAGCATTGGAACTGGGGAGATACCGTAGTTTATCCAGACGGTTCCAGCGCTGAGAGAAGTGAGAGGGAACTTCGGCAATCAATCGAGGCTGGCGAAGTCTGCATGGAGGTGAGTTTTGCGGGGCGGTCTAGGAGATTTGAGAGGCCTGCCAATATCTCTTCCGACCTCCTCTCCTTCTTCCACGACCGCCTCAAGGTCCACCTCAAGGACCAGGGCATCCGCCATGACGTGATCGACGCCTGCCTGGCGATGCCCGGCAACGACGACCTCACCCTCCTGGTCAAGCGCGCAGAGGCGCTGGCCGCCTTCCTCAAGACCGACGACGGCGAAAACCTGATCCAGGGCTTCAAGCGCGCCAACAACATCCTGACCCAGGCCGAGGCGAAGGATGGCGTTGAATACTCCTTCGGCGCCGACCCGAAATTCGCCGAGGACGCCACTGAGCGCACCCTTTTCGACGCGCTCGATACGGCCGAGGCCGCCATCGCCCCCGCGATGAAGTCAGAGGATTTCGCGCAAGCCATGTCCGCCATGGCAAGCCTGCGCGCGCCCATCGACGGTTTCTTCGAGGCGGTGCAGGTCAACACCGACAACGCGGTCGTCCGCCGCAACCGGCTCAACCTCCTCTCGCGCATCCGCACGATCTGCCTCTCCGTCGCCGACCTGACACGGATCGAGGGCTAAGCCCCTTCTTCATTGCCCAAATACCCCGGGGGCGCGGGGGCAGAGCCCCCGCCCGCGTGCGACCAGAGTAGCGCTGGACAAGTGACGCGAAGGGCGTATTCTGCACGCCTTGAAGGGAATGCCGCAGTGCAGAAACACGCAGACTTCGCCGAGTTCACGGAGATCACCCCCTCTGCGGGGATCGAGACCCCGCGCCACGGCTGGCGGGCGAAATGCCTTCAGCGGCTGATCCGGCTTGAGCTTCCCGTGCCGCCCACGGTGGCCTTGCCCTGCGACACCGTCCGCGCCATCGCCGCCGGCCAGATGCCCGACACCAAGCGCCTTGCCGCGCTTTTTCCGGGCGTGCTCGTCTCGGTCCGGCCCAGCCCCGCCGACCCCGAATGGGGCGGGCCGGGGACCGTGCTGAACGTCGGTATGAACGCCGCCAAACATGCCGAATTCGTCAAGACGCAAGGTCAGGCCTTCGCCGACGCGACCTATCTGAGCTTCGTGCAGTCCTACGCCGTCCATGTCGCGCGCCTCGACCCCGACATGTTCACCGCCGAACCCTCGTCCGAGGCGCTGGCGGCGGCGCTCGCCGCCTATGAGGCGGAGATGGACGAGGAATTTCCGCAATCCGCCGCCCAGCAATTGACCGAGGTCCTGCGCTCCATGGCGCGCGCCTGGGAAGGGACGACCGCGCGGCTTCTGCGCGAGGCCAAGGGGGCACCGGCGGATGCAGCCCTTGGCCTTATCGTGCAGGAGATGGCGCAGGCGATCGGGCCGGGCCTGTCGGGGGCTGGCACCATCCAGTTGATCGAGGCGGTCACCGGTGCGCCGCAGGTCACCGGGCGCTTCCGCGGGCTCAACCCGGCCAACCGCAAGGCGGAGGAGACGCTCTACCTCGTCAAGGACAAGCGCGGCCATTCGCTTGAGGAAGCCGCACCCGAGGTTTTCGCGACCCTTCAGGACCAGTGCCGCAGCTGCCGCGCGAAGCTGCGCGAGGAGATGCAGATCGAGTTCGCGCTGGAAAACGGATCGCTGAAGGTCATCGATGCGACCCGTGTGAACCGCTCGGCGCGCGCAATGGTGCGCACCGCGGTCACGTTGGCGCAGGAGAAGATCATTTCCCGCGATGAGGCGATCCTGAGGGTGCCGCCGCGCGCGATTTCGGAGCTTCTGCATTACCAGGTCGATCCGCGTGTCCCGCGCGACCGGCTGGCGCGTGGGATCCCGGCCAGCCCCGGCGCGGCCTCCGGCAAGATCGTTTTTTCCGCGGCCGACGCGCAGGCCGCCGCCGCCCATGACGAACGCTGCATCCTGGTGCGCCGCGAAACCGCGCCCGAGGACATCCGCGGCATGCACGCCGCCGTCGCGGTCCTGACCGAACGCGGGGGGGTGACGAGCCACGCCGCCGTGATCGCGCGCGGCCTGGGTCTGCCCTGTATCGTCGGGGCCTCCGACCTCGCGCTCGACCTGCGGGAAAAGCGCTTTACCACCCGCGACGGACGTGTCTTCCGCGAGGGGGACGTGGTGACCATCGACGGCACCAACGGCGAGGTACTTGCCGGGGCGGCGGAGATGCTGGAACCCGCGCTCGACGAATGGTTCCGGACGCTTCTGCACTGGGCCGACAACGTGCGCGACATCGGCGTCCGGGCCAATGCCGATACGCCCGATGACGCCCGCACTGCCCGCATGTTCGAGGCCGAGGGGATCGGCCTGTGCCGGACCGAGCACATGTTCTTTGACGAAGACCGCCTGACCGTCATGCGGGAGATGATCTTCGCCAATACCGCCAAGGACCGGAAGGTGGCACTGGACCGGCTCTTGCCGATGCAGCGCGCCGACTTCATCGCGCTTTTCGACATTATGGCCGGATCGCCGGTCTGCATCCGCCTGTTCGACCCGCCGCTTCACGAATTCCTTCCGCAGGACCGCGAGGGGATGCGCGAACTGGCCGAGGCGCTTGACCGTCCGTTGTCCGAAGTGACCCGCCGGGTCGAGGCGTTGAGCGAGTTCAACCCCATGCTCGGGATGCGGGGGGTGCGGCTCGGCATCACCGTGCCCGAGATCTACGACATGCAGGCCCGCGCCATCTTCGAGGCGACGGTCGAGGCCTCGCGTCGCGGCGCGGCCGTGGTGCCGGAGGTCATGATCCCGCTGGTCTCCGCCAAGCGTGAGGTCGAATTGGTCAAGACCCGCATCGACGCGGTGGCGGCGGCGGTCCGCAACGAACTGAAGGCCAATTTCGATTACCGGCTGGGCGTCATGGTCGAAACGCCGCGCGCGGCCCTACGCGCGGGCGAGATCGCGGAGCACGCAGCCTTCCTTTCCTTCGGGACGAACGACCTGACACAGATGACCTACGGGCTGTCGCGCGACGACGCGGGGCGCTTCATGGGGTCCTATGTGCAGCAGGGCGTCTATGCCGAGGACCCGTTCCATGTCCTCGACAGCGACGGCGTGGGGGAACTGCTGCTGATCGGGTCCGAGCGCGGTCGCATCGCCCGTCCCGCCGTGACAATCTCGGTCTGCGGCGAACACGGTGGCAACCCGGAATCGATCGCCTTTTGCCGCAAGGCGGGGTTCGACTATGTGTCCTGCTCGCCTTTCCGCGTGCCTGTCGCGCGCCTCGCGGCCGCGCATTTCGCGCTTCTGGACCCGCGTGAGGGGCGCGCCGCCCTTTAATTCTCGAGGCGTGACAGGATTTCGGTGGCAGCCCGGGCGGGCGCGACCGCGCCGGACTCGACCGAGCGGCCCAGCCGGTCCATCTCGCCGCGAATGGCCGGATCGCGCGTCAGCCGTGCCAGAAGGCCTTGGCGCACCTCCTCCTCGAACCAGCTGCGGGCCTGCTCGGCCCGGCGGCTGGCAAGGTGCCCGTTGCCGCGTCGCCAGTCGGCCAGCGTGCTGATTTCGGCCCAGACGCGGTCCAGCCCGTGTTCCTCAACGGCGGAGACGGTCAGCGCCTTGGGGAAGCCCTCGGGGTCCTGCGGGCGCTTGCGCAAGAGCCTGAGCGCGCCCGCGTAATCGGCGCAGGTTCGCGTCGCGGTGTCCTTCAGATCGCCGTCGGCCTTGTTCACCACGATCAGGTCGGCCATCTCCATGATGCCGCGCTTGACGCCCTGCAATTCGTCGCCGCCCGCCGGGGCCAGCAGCAGCACGAAGATGTCCGCCATCCCGGCCACAAGCGTTTCCGATTGGCCGACGCCCACCGTCTCGATCAGCACGACATCGAAGCCGGCCGCCTCACAAAGCGCGACGGCCTCGCGGGTGCGCCGCGCGACGCCGCCCAGTTCGGCCTGGCTGGGCGAGGGGCGGATGAAGGCGCGCGGATCGCGCGAGAGCCGCTCCATCCGCGTCTTGTCGCCGAGGATCGAGCCGCCCGAGCGGGCCGAGGAGGGGTCGACCGCCAGCACCGCCACCCGCAGGCCCTGACCGGTCAGAAGCGAGCCGAACGCCTCGATAAAGCTGGATTTTCCGACGCCTGGCGTCCCCGAAAGGCCGATCCGCAACGCCTGGCGCCCGGACTTCGCGCAGGCCTCCAGCAATTCGCCCGCCGCCACGCGGTGATCGGCACGGCCGCTTTCAACCAGTGTGATCGCGCGCGCCAGCGCCCGGCGGTCCCCGGCGATCACGGCTTGCGCAAGATCGCGTGTTTGCATGTTACGGCTCCGGCAGTGTTCCGCTGATCCGGGGCGACCCGGAATTGACCTCAGGCCCGTTTCTTGCCTTCTTCTGCGCAAGGATGTCCAGCCCAAGTGGACCGAAGCGAGCAGAATGATGACACTCAAAGCCAGGGCCGCGGCCCTAATCATGGCGGGCGGCCTCGCGCTATCCGCCGTTGCCGCGTCGGCGGACCAGACCGACAGCGCGGTCTTCGACCTGACGATCCGGGGGATCACGGCGGGAACGCTGTCGGTTTCGGGCGCGATCAGCGGGGATCAGTATGTCGTATCGGGCGTTCTGAAAAGCGGTGGGCTGCTCGCCTTCGTGCGCAAGGTGCGTTACGACGCGCGATCCGAGGGCAGGGTCGCGGACGGCCGCTTCACACCCGCCCGCTACGCGGAGGACGCCGACACCGGCAAGCGCCAGTCGAAGGCCGTGATGGCTTACATCGACGGCGTGCCGCAGGTGACGACCTATGATCCGCCGCGCGATCCGCGTCCGACGGATGTCGACCCGGCGACGCAGGACGGCACGATTGACCCGCTGACGGCAATCTACGCCACGCTGCGGGACGTGCCCGAGGCGGAGGCCTGCAATTCCCAGCGCCTCCTCTTTGACGGTCGCCGGCGCAGCCAGGTGACGCTGGGCGCGCCCGAGGCTTCCGGCAAGGGCGGGGTCAGCTGCGCGGGGGAATACCGCCGCCTCGCCGGGTTCTCGGAGAGGGAGATGGCGGAAAAGGTCAGCTTTCCCTTCCGCCTGATCTACGATCCGATCGGCGACGGCCGCCTGCGGGTGCGGGAAATCGTGATGGACACGCTCTATGGCAAAGGCCGTCTGAAACGGCGATAAGCGCCGGATGAAGGACAGGTTGCCCATTGACGACGCCCTGCCGGGGCTTCTGGCCGCGCTGCGTGACGCGGGGCGGGCGGTTCTGCAGGCCCCGCCGGGCGCGGGCAAGACCACCCGCGTGCCGCTTGCCATGCTGGAAGCGGGGTTGGTCGCGGGCCGGATCCTGATGCTGGAACCCCGGCGCCTGGCGGCGCGGGCGGCGGCGGAGCGGATGGCCGCGACGCTGGGCGAACCCGTGGGCCGGACGGTCGGCTATCGGATCCGAGGGGAGGCCAAGGTTTCCGCCGCCACGCGGATCGAGGTCGTGACCGAAGGGATCCTGACCCGGATGATCCAGTCCGACCCGGAGCTTTCCGGCACCGGCGCGGTGATCTTCGACGAGTTTCACGAACGCTCCCTGAACGCCGATCTTGGCCTTGCGCTGACCTGGGAGGTGCGCGGGGCGCTTCGCCCCGACCTGATGGTCGTCGTCATGTCCGCGACGCTGGATGCCGGCCCCGTGGCGGCGATGCTTGAGGGCGCGCCCATTGTCACTTCGGCGGGCCGGGCCTTCCCGGTCGAGACGCGCTGGCTTGACCGGCCGCTGGACCGCGCGATGCGGTTCGAGGCCTCGGCGGCCTCCCTCATCCAGCGCGCGGTCGAAGAGACCGAGGGTGGCGTCCTGGTTTTCCTGCCGGGCGAGGGCGAGATCCGGCGGGTGGAGGCGATGGTGCGCGACCGTCTGCCCGGCGACTGCGCGGTCCGTCCGCTCTTCGGCGCGATGGAGTTTTCCGCCCAGCGTGCGGCCATCGCCCCGGCGGCGACCGGGCGCAAGGTGGTGCTGGCGACCTCGATCGCCGAAACCTCGCTGACGATCGAGGATATCCGGGTTGTCGTGGACGGCGGCCGGGCGCGTCGCGCGCGGTTCGACCCGGCGTCGGGCATGTCGCGGCTGGTGACCGAGCGCGTTACGCGGGCCGAGGCCGAGCAACGCCGGGGCCGGGCCGGGCGCGTCGCGGAAGGAACCTGCTACCGGCTTTGGGCGAAGGGCGAGGAAGGGGCGCTGGCGGCCTTCCCCCCGGCCGAGATCGAGGCGGGCGACCTGACCGGCCTGGCGCTGGAACTGGCGGTCTGGGGCTCGGATGGGGCCGATCTGGCCTTCCTGACCCCGCCGCCGGCACCGGCGCTGGCCGAGGCGCGGGCGCTGCTCGCCTCGCTCGGCGCGCTCGATGGTGCCGGGCGGATCACCGGACATGGGCGGGCGCTGGCCGCGCTGCCGCTTCATCCGCGGTTGGGACATATGCTGGTCGTCGTCGGTCCGCAGGCCGCACCGCTCGCAGCCCTTCTGGCGGAACGTGACCCGCTCCGTGGTGCGCCTGCGGAGCTTGCGCTCCGGCTTCAGGCGGTGCGCGATCCAAGGCGCTACGCCGCAGATCACCCCTGGCCCGCCGACCGCGCGACGGTGGAGCGTATCGGGGCCGAGGCGCGGCGGCTTGCGCGGCTGGCCCCCGGTCAGGATGCGCCGCCCAGCGATGCGCAGGCGGCGGCGCTGGCCTATCCCGACCGCATCGGCCTGCGCCGGACGGGGGAGGAACCGCGCTATGTCCTTTCGAGCGGCAAGGGGGCGGTGGTGGCCGAGGGCGACGCGCTCGGCCGTTCCAGGCTTCTGGTCGCGACCGATCTGGACGGCGACCCGCGCGAGGCGCGCATCCGCCAGGGGATCGCGATTTCAGAGGCCGAGGTGCGGGAGCTCTTTGCCGATCGGATCGCCTGGGCCGACGTCTGCGAATGGTCGCGGCGCGAGGGCAGGGTGGTCGCCCGCCGGCAGGAACGGCTGGGCGCACTTGTTCTGGCCGAGCGCAACTGGACCGACGCGCCGGCCGAGGCCGTGGCCCTCGCCGCGCTGGAGGGCCTCAGACGGATCGGCCTGCCGATGAGCGAGCCCGCGCGGCGCTTCCGCGCGCGGGTGGAGTTCCTGAGGCGCGAGGGCGCGGATCTGCCGGATTTCACCGACGAGGGCTTGCTGGCGCGGGGGGAAGACTGGCTCCTGCCCTATCTGAAGGGCAAGCGGAGCGAGGCGGAACTGCGCGCGCTGGACCTGACCGAGGCGCTGCGCGCGAGCCTGAGCTGGGAGGAGGCGCAGCTGGTGGACCGGCTCGCCCCGGGCCGGTTCGAAAGCCCGCTGGGCCGGGGCGTGCCCATTGACTACGAGGGCGAGCATCCCGCGATCGCCGTCCGCCTTCAGGAGCTGTTCGGCGTGACCCGGCACCCCACGGTCGGGCCGAAGCGCCATCCGCTCAGAATCACGCTTCTGTCGCCCGCGGGGCGGCCGGTGCAGGTGACGATGGATCTGCCCGGCTTCTGGGCCTCAAGCTACGGCGATGTGCGCAAGGACATGCGCGGCCAGTACCCGAAGCATCCCTGGCCCGAGGACCCGACGCAGGCCGAACCCACGCTCAGGGCCAAGCCGCGCGGGACCTGAGGGGATCAGACCCCCAGGCACCAGCGCAGGATCGCCTTTTGCGCGTGCAGGCGGTTTTCGCTTTCGTCGAAGATGACGGATTGCGGGCCGTCCATGACCTCGCTCGTCGCCTCTTCGTTGCGATGCGCGGGCAGGCAATGCATGAAAAGCGCGTCAGGCTTCGCCTCGCCCATCATGCGGGCGTTGACCTGGTAGGGCCGCAGCTGGTTGTGCCGGCGCTCGCGCGCGCTTTCGGGATCGTGCATCGAGACCCAGGTGTCGGTGACGATCGCGTCGGCGTCCTTCGCGGCCTCAAGCGGATCCCGAAGGATCTCGACCCGCGAACCGCGCGAGCGGGCGAATTCGACCGCGCGCGGATCGGGGTCCAGCGTCTCGGGGCCAGTGAAGGTCAGATCGAAACCGAACTGGCCGGCGGCGTGCAGCCAGCTTGCGCAGACGTTGTTGCCATCGCCGGACCAGACGAACTTGCGCCCCGCGATCGGGCCGCGATGTTCCTCATAGGTGACGATGTCGGCCATGATCTGGCAGGGATGCGAGGCGTCGGTCAGGCCGTTGATCACCGGCACGGTCGCGTGTTCGGCCATTTCGAGCAGCGTCGCTTCCTCGAAGGTGCGCAGCATGATGAGATCGACGAAGCGCGAGAGCACCCGCGCGGTGTCGGCGATGGATTCGCCATGGCCGAGCTGCATTTCCTTGCCCGACAGGACCATCGTCTGGCCGCCCATCTGGCGCACACCCACGTCGAAGGAGACCCGGGTCCGCGTCGAGGGCTTTTCGAAGATGAGCGCGACCATGCGCCCGTCGAGCGGGGTTTGCGCGTCAGTGGTGCCCTTGGGCAGGCCGTCGCGCGCCGTCTTCATCGCGCGGGCCTGGTCGATCATCGCCCGGAGTTCCGCCTGAGAGGTCGTGTGGATATCGAGGAAATTACGCATGTCGGCTCCTGTGTCGGGCGGCGCCGGGGGCTTCCCGCCCCCGGACCCCCGGGGGTATTTCTACAATGAAGAAGAGGCGGTCCGTTCGATCCGCGCCGCGGCGGCGTCGAGCCTGCGGGCAGCCTCGGCGATCTCGCCCTCGGTGATGGTCAGCGGCGGCAGAAGGCGCAGCGTGTTGTCGGCGGCCGCCACGGTCAGGATATGTTCGGCATAGCCCGCGCCGACCAGGTCGGCGGGCGCCACCTTGCATTTCAGGCCGATCATCAGGCCCTGGCCGCGGACGGCCTCGAAGACCGCCGGGTGGCTTGCGACCAGCGCCTCAAGGCGTTGGCGCAAGAGGCCCGCCTTGCGGCCGACCTCGGCCAGGAACTCCGGGTCGGAGACGATTTCGAGCACCTTGGCGCCGATGGCGCAGCCCAGCGGGTTGCCGCCGTAGGTCGAGCCATGGGTGCCCGCCGTCATGCCGGCCGCCGCCTTTTCCGTGGCCAGGACCGCGCCCAGCGGGAAGCCGCCGCCGATCCCCTTGGCGACCATCATGATGTCGGGCGTGATGCCCGCCCATTCATGGGCAAAGAGCCGCCCGGTGCGGCCGACGCCGCATTGGACCTCATCAAGGATCAGGAGCGCGCCCGTGCGTTCGCAGGCGGTGCGGATCTGGCGCAGGTCCTCATCCGGCATGACGCGGATGCCGCCCTCGCCCTGGATCGGTTCGACCATGACCGCGGCGGTCTGCGGGCCGATGGCGGCCTCAAACGCGTCCATGTCGCCCCAGGGAAGTTGCCGGAAGCCCGGCATCAGCGGGCCGAAGCCCTTGACCATCTTCTCCGATCCGGCCGCGGCGATCGCACCGGTCGAGCGGCCGTGGAAGGCGCCCTCGAAGGTCAGGATCTCGATCCGGTCGGTCTCGCCCTGCTCATACCAGTACTTGCGCGCCATCTTGATGGCGAGTTCGGCGGTTTCGGTCCCGGAGTTCGTGAAGAAGACCGTGTCGGCAAAGGTCTTCGCGACCAGCAGGTCGGCCAGATGTTCCTGCTCCGGCACGCGGTAGACGTTGGAGACATGCCAGAGCCGGTTCGCCTGTTCGGTAAGCGTCGCGACAAGCGCCGGGTTGGCGTGGCCAAGCGCGTTGACGGCGATCCCGGAGCCCAGATCGAGGTATCGCGTCCCGTCCTCGGCGGTCAGCCAGGTGCCTTCGCCCTTCACGAAGGCGAGGGGCGCGCGGTTGTAGGTCGGCAGGACGTGCGGGATCATGGAATGCTCCTGTTCAGGAAGGCCAAGGGGTGCCCGAGAGAGGGCGCCGTGTCAACGATTTCGGAGAGATCGTGGCGCGCGGCCACGCGAAAGACCAGCCGTCAGGCGCGTCGCGCCGGGCGGCGTCGGGGACGGGTGAAAAGGTGGTTCCCTTTGGTCATGGGCTCGCCATAGCCACAATCACATCCGTTGTCCACGGGGAATGAAATCCGCGCCGGAAAAGGGCGGTCCAAGGGGCGGATGGACACTGGCGCGCGCAGGCCCAACCACGACAGTTAGCGCCAGCATGCTCATTGGCCACAGAATTTCGGTGAGAATGTCGAATTTTTGCCAAGTTTACCGGCATGCTATTTTTTCAGCGAATGGGAGGATGCGTTGAGCCGGAAACTACGAGTTGTCTTGGACGCCAGCGACCCGTCCCTTCAGACCCTTCCTCTTTCGGTGACGCTCGTCTTCGCTCCGTTCGAGAAGGTCTCGCCGACGGCGGCGGGGCTTTTCCGCGCCCGGTTCGGGCCGAGCGCGCTGGCGGAAGATGTCATGGCCAGCCCGCAGACGCTGTTCAACGCGGAACAGAACATGGCGGAGCGGATGCGGCAGAAAAGCGGCGCCTGGGTGCTTGCGCACTGGCCACTGGTTCTGTCCGAACCTTCCGACGCGGAAGGCGTCACGCTGATCGAGGATTTCGGGAATCCCTGGCTGCCCACGGCGCTCGCGCGCTTCCGGCCGGGTATCTCGGTGCTTTCGCTGCGCAGCTGCACTCTGGGCGAAACCGATGGCGTGCACCGTTTCACGCTGCGCCGGGGCGCGCGGATCCTGCGGCGGGTCGAAACACGCCGCCAAGGGATGGATGACTGGGAGGTCAACGCCTCCGGTCGGCCCCAGCCCTTTGAGGAGGCGCTTGGCGGGAACGCGGCGGCGGGGCGGCTTGACCGTGCCGCGCTGCTGCGGCTTGCCGAGGGCATGGGCGTCGATCTGCTGCGGACGATCGAGGGACGGCGGGTGATGCGGTCCTGCGCGCTGATCGCACTGGACGACCGCAACCTCGAAGAGACGCGGCTGCCGACGCGCCTGGGCCAGTCGGTCTATGACACGGCCCTGCGTCAGGGCTTCGCGAGCGCGCGCAACGGCTTGGCGGCGGCCCCGCTGGAAGGGATCAGTGACGCCGATCTGGGCGATCTGGAGGCCGAGGCGCAGCGCGTCATCGGGCGGGCGCGCAAGGTCGAGGAGCTTCGCGATGCGCTGGCCCCGGTCCTTGGGCTTGAGCGTTTGGGGGAAAGTGGTCGTCACCGGCTAGGCTCGCTTTATTCGCTGGCCCTGGCGCGGGCTTACCGGCTGGACCTGGACAGCCTGACGACGCGCCGGCTTGAGCGCGACTGGCACGACGTCGTGGCGGGGACGGAATACGAGGTGTCGCGCGAAACCATCGAAAGCGACCGCGCGAAGGCGCAGCGCAATCAGTTGCTGCGCCCGATCGTTCAGCGGCACGAGGCGGTCTGCCGCGCCGCCGAGACGCCCGAGGACCTCCTGCCCGTTCTGCGCGAGATCACCGAGGAGGCCCGCCCGGAGTTCGATGCGCGGTTCCGCGAAATGGCGCTTCAGGCCATCTGCAAGCGGGCGCGCGAACTTGACCCGGATGACCCGGTCACTGCGCGCCTGTCCCAAACGCTGCTTTCCTGGCACGAGGCGGCGCATGAGGCGAAGACTTGCGATGCCCGGGGAAGCGAAAGGCCCCCGCGTCCTGCGCGCCGCACGCGGCTTCTTGCGGCGCAATTGCTCCGCTGAGGCCCCGGGGCGCTTGAATCCGCCGCCGTCTGGTTGTATCTCGGTGCGTCCCGGCTAAAATGGGACCAACCGCAAATGGCCGGATTGCCGGCACCAAGCCCGAGGGTCAGTGATGTCCTGGACCGACGAACGCGTCGAGACATTGAAGAGGATGTGGTCGGAAGGCCAGTCCGCAAGCCAGATCGCCAAGGAACTGGGCGGCGTGACGCGCAATGCCGTTATCGGCAAGGTGCACAGGCTTGGTCTGTCAAACCGCGTTGGCGCGGCCCCGGTGCCTGAAGCCAAGCCCAAGGCGCCCGCCGCGACGCCGCAGCGCAACGATCCGCCCCCGGCCGCCGAGGCGCCGAAGCCCGCCGCCGCGACCCCGCGTGTGGAGGCCAAGCCTGCGCCTGCCGCGCGCGCGCCCGAGCCCGCGCCGCAACCGGCAGCGACCGCCGCGACCCCGGCCGTGCGCAAGCCGATCGTGCCTGCTGGACAGCCGCTGCCGCCGCAGCCCTCCGCCGGAGAGATCAGCCCCGAGGCGCTGGCCTCGGTCCGCGAGGTCGAGAAGCGCGCCCGCAAGCTGACGCTGATGGAACTGACCGAACGGACCTGCAAATGGCCCATCGGCGACCCGGCGACGCCGGATTTCTGGTTCTGCGGTCTCGCGGCCCAGCCCGGCAAGCCCTATTGCGAGGCGCATGTCGGCGTGGCGTTCCAGCCGATGAGCGCACGGCGCGACCGGCGCCGCTGAGCGCGCGCAGCTGACCTGACCCCTGCGCGGGCTCCACCGCCCGATGAAAAGGGCTCTTTTCGAGCCAGCGCCGCGCGGCTACCCTCCGCCGCGCGCGAAGGAGCTGTTCATGTCACCGATCATCGAGGTCAGCGACCTCTCCAAGACCTATGCCAGCGGGACCCCCGCGCTGAAAGGGGTGACGCTCGATATCCGGGAGGGCGAGATCCTTGCCCTGCTGGGTCCGAACGGGGCCGGCAAGACCACCTTCATCTCGATCCTCTGCGGTCTGGTCACCCCGACGGGCGGGCAGGTGCGCGTCGGGGGGCACGACCTGTTGCGCGACTATCGGGCCGCCCGGTCGCTGATCGGCCTCGTGCCGCAGGAAATCGCACTGGAGTTCTTCGAGTCGGTGATCAACACCGTGCGCTTTTCGCGCGGGCTTTACGGCAAGGCGCCGGATGATGCCTACCTCGAACGGGTGCTGAGGGCGCTGTCGCTCTGGGACAAGCGCGACGCCAAGCTGCGCGAGTTGTCGGGGGGCATGAAGCGCCGGGTGCTGATCGCCAAGGCCTTGTCGCACGGCCCCCGCATCCTGTTCCTCGACGAGCCGACCGCCGGCGTGGACGTGAACCTCCGGCGCGAGATGTGGGAGGTCGTGCGCGGGCTGAAGGCCGAGGGCGTGACCATCATCCTGACCACGCATTACCTGGAAGAGGCCGAGGAAATGGCCGACAGGGTGGGCATCATCGACAAGGGCCGGCTGCTTCTTGTGCGCGACAAGGCGGACCTGATGCATGAATTCGGCCAGAAGGTGCTGCGGGTCGAACTGGCCGCGCCGCTTGCCGAACTGCCCTCCGCGCTCTCGGGGCTGGAGCTTTCGCCTGACGGGCTGACCGTCAGCTACCGCTACGATACCCATGCGGACCGCTCCGGCATCGCCCGGCTTCTGGGCACCTTCGCGGCCGAGGGGATCGGCGTGCGCGATGTGGCCACCGAACAATCCTCGCTTGAGGACGTTTTCCTGCGGCTTGTGAGGGACCTGGCATGAACTGGCGTTCGATCCTGACCATCTTCAACTTCGAGATGGCGCGCTTCTGGCGCACGCCCTGGGAATCGCTGGCCGCCCCGGTGGTGTCCACCGTCCTTTACTTCGTGGTCTTCGGGGCCGCGATCGGCACCCGCATCGAGTCGGTCGACAACATCAGCTACGGCGCCTTCATCGTGCCGGGGCTGATCATCCTGACGGTCTTGCAGCAATCGCTCGCCAACGCCTCCAACGCGATCTTCATGCGCAAGTTCGTGGGCACGATTCACGAGATCCTGGCCGCCCCGATCTCCTTCATCGAGGTCGTGGCGGGGTTCGTGGGGGCCGCCGCGCTGAAGTCGGTCATCATCGCCATCGTCATCTACCTGACGGCGCTGGCCTTCGTGGACCTGCCGCTGGCCCATCCCGTGCTCGCGCTGGTGCTGCTGGTCCTGACCTCCTTCGGCTTCGCGCTCTGGGGGTTCCTGATGGGGATCTGGGCGAGGGACTGGCAGCAATTGCAGTTCATCCCGATGATGGTGATCACGCCCTTGGTGTTCCTCGGCGGGGCGTTCTACTCGGCCTCGATGCTGCCGCCCTTCTGGGAGGCCGTGGCCAAGCTCAACCCGGTGCTCTACCTCGTCTCGGGGTTCCGCTGGACCTTTTTCGGCATGGCCGATGTGCCGGTCCTGTCTTCGGTCCTGGCGCTGGCGATCTTCCTTGGGCTGGGTTTCCTTGCGGTCTGGGCGATCTTCCGGACCGGCTGGCGGCTTCGGGCCTGAGGGGTATCTGGCCCGGCCCCGGGCGGTCATCTTCGGCGCGAACGAATCACTTTTCGGCGGCGGACTCCCGGATAAGGACGCGACCGGCGCGGCAGAAAGGCGCCGCCACGGCCGGGGCACCCGCGCGCTGATCCCGGCTACTTGTCGAGAAAACGGGGACAAAATCGCCCCCTCGACGGTATTTGTTGCACATTTGCAACAAGGGTGGACAGGCCCGGAAAATCGCGTTATGCCGCCGCCGGTCATTGCCTGGGGGCTGTGGCTCGTCGAAGCAATTCGGGAAACTACCAATGTCAGTGCTGATGTGCCGGGCGGCCGCGGTCGTCTTGCTCCTCGGACTTGCCGGAGGCGTTCGAGCCGAGATGACGGTGAGCCAGTCGAACGATCCGGATGGGTCCATTGATGTCCATATGACCGCGCTTCTTGGGCAGGAGCGTGCGGGGCTGGGCGCGCTGAGCGCCAGCGATATCGCGGCCGTTGCGACCGCGCCGGTCAAGCCCGGAAAGTCCAAGGTCAAATCGGTGATGTCCTACGACAGCACCTGGCTTGCCGCACTGCCGCGCCCGAACCCGAGCGAAGAGCTCGAATGCCTGGCGCAGGCGCTCTATTTCGAGGCGCGGGGCGAATCCATCAAGGGCCAGGCCGCCGTCGCCGAAGTGATCCTGAACCGCGTCGACAGCCCCGCCTTCCCGAAGACGGTCTGCGGCGTGGTGAATCAGGGGGGCAACGGCGGGTGCCAGTTCTCCTATACCTGCGACGGGCGTGCCGAGGTGATCGCCGAGCCGGACGCGTGGCGACGCTCCGCCAAGATCGCGGGCGCGATGCTTGATGGTGCGCCGCGGCTCCTGACCGAGGGCGCGACCTATTTCCACACACCCTATGTCTCGCCCTCTTGGTCTACCCGGTTCGAACTGACGGCGACCATCGGCGCGCACCTGTTCTACCGGCCGCCGCTGAAGACGGCGCTGAACTGATCCGGCAAGTCGCCTCCGGGCTGCCCTTCGGCGTCGCACCCCGTTAGGATGGCGCGACGACCCAGGGGACGGATCATGACCGACGACATCGCACTTGCCTTCGAGCATCCCGAAGCGCGTTCGCGCGCGACCGGCGGACCGGCGGACCGGCTATCCTTGCGCGATTTCATCGTCGAGGCCGACATCGGCGCCTTCCAGGAGGAACGGGGCGCGATCCAGCGCCTGCGCTTCAACATCGTGGTCGAGATCGCGCCCCTGCCCGAGGGGCTTGACGATGACGTGGACCAGATCCTGTCCTATGACCGCCTGATCGAGGCGGTTCAGGCGGAACTGGCCCGTGAACGGCTTAATCTGCTGGAGACACTGGCCGAAGGTATCGCGGACCGGATCCTGGCGGAGCCGCAGGCGCGGCGCGTGTTCCTGCGGATCGAGAAGCTGGATCGCGGCCCCTTTGTCCTTGGGGTGGAAATCGTTCGGGACGCGGCGCAGGACCGGGTGGAGGAGGCTGCGGCGCCGCATCCCGTGGTCGTCCATTTCGGCGCCGACGCGCTGGCCCTGCCGGATCTGGTGGCGCGGATCGGGCGCCACATCGCGGCGGAGGACCCTGTCGTCTTTACGCTCGACCTTCCGCCCGAGGCGCGACCGGCGGCCTTGACCGAGGACGCACGCCGCCGCATCGCGCTTCTGGCGATCGAGCAGAACGCCTGGGCCTTTGCCGCGCGCGATGCGCGGCTCAAGGTCGTCGCGACCCGGACGGAGCTCGACTGGGCCCTGCGCAACGGCCGCGCGGCCGTCTGGGCCCCTTCCAAGCTGGTGCTCGACACGCCCGGCGCGCCCGCAGGGGCCGAGGATGCCGCGGCGCTCTCCCTTTGGCTTGCGGGTCTTCTTGAGGCACGACGCCTGGTCGTTCACGGCGCTGTCACGATCCCGGCGGGAAGCCGCGTGCCGGTCGAGCGGGCCTGAAAGCTGGCTTGCCAATTCCACGGCTTCGACGGAAAACCCGCTCATGGAATATTTTCGACCGATCGCGATGACCGACCCCGCCCGACCCGAGGGCGCGTTGCAGCTTGCCGGCGGATGGTGCTGGTTCGACCGGGCCGAGGTGCTGACCCGCGAGGGGCCGCAGAGGACGATCCCCGCCAGCGAGATCCCCGAGGAGGCGCGTGAGGCCCTGACCGCCCTGCGCCCCGATTTCCTCGGCATGGGCCTTGGCCGGCCGCGGATCATGGGGGTGCTGAACGTCACGCCCGACAGTTTTTCCGACGGGGGCCTTTTCGCCGAAGGCGCGGCGGCGCGCGAACAGGGGCTCTCGATGGCGCTGGCGGGCGCGGAGATCATCGACATCGGCGGCGAAAGCACACGCCCCGGCGCCGCTGACGTGGCGATCGCGGAGGAAACCGACCGCACCGCGCCCGTTATCGCCGCGCTCAGGCGGGCGGGCGTGTCCGCCCCGATCTCGATCGACACGCGCAAGGCTGCCGTGGCTTGCGCCGCGCTCGATGCCGGGGCGGCGATGGTCAACGATGTTTCCGCCTTTGCCTATGATGCGGCGCTGGGCCATCTGGTCGCGGCGCGCGAGGTGCCGGTCTGCCTGATGCATGCCCAGGGCGTGCCCGCGACGATGCAGCATGACCCGCGCTACGCCAATGTCCTGCTGGATGTCTACGATTACCTCGCCGAATGTGTGCGCGAGGCGGAAGCGGTTGGCATCCCGCGCGCCCGAATCCTGGTCGATCCCGGCATCGGATTTGGTAAGAATCTTGAGCACAATCTGGCTCTTTTACGCGGATTGTCCCTGTTTCATGGTCTCGGGTGCGGCATTCTCTTGGGCGCTTCGCGAAAACGCTTCATCGGCACCATAGGTGGGGCGGAGACTGCGGCGGACCGTGGGCCCGGTACGATTGCGGTCACGCTGGCGGGGATCGCGCAGGGCGTGCAGTGGCACAGGGTGCATGATATCGGCGAAACGAGGCAGGCCATCCGCCTTTGGCAGGCGGTGACGGCGGGGGACATGCAATGACGCGCAAGCTATTCGGGACCGATGGCGTCAGGGGGACGGCGAACACCTATCCGATGACCGCCGAGATGGCGCTGCGCCTCGGCGCGGCGGCGGGGCGTTTTTTCCGCACCGATGGCCGCAATCGCCACCGCGTCGTGATCGGCAAGGATACGCGGTTGTCGGGCTATATGCTGGAAAACGCGCTGACCGCGGGCCTGACCTCGACCGGCATGAATGTCCTGCTGCTGGGGCCGGTGCCGACACCGGCGGTCGGGTTCCTGACGCGCTCCATGCGCGCGGAATTCGGCATTATGATCTCGGCCAGCCATAACCCGGCCCATGACAACGGCATCAAGTTCTTCGGTCCTGACGGCTTCAAGCTGTCCGATGAGGCCGAGGCGGAGGTCGAGGCCATCGTTGCAAGCCAGATCGAGCCGGCCCGCCCGCAAAACATCGGCCGGGCCAAGCGCATCGACGACGGCCTGGGCCGTTATGTCGAATACGCCAAGACCACGTTCCCCGCGCGCGGGCAGCTTTCCGGCCTGAAGGTCGTGATCGACTGCGCCAATGGGGCCGCCTACAAGGCCGCGCCGGAGGTTCTATGGGAACTGGGCGCCGAGGTGATCCCGGTCGGTGTCACCCCGGACGGGCTCAACATCAATAACAAGTGCGGATCGACCTTCACCCGGACGGCGGCCGAGGCGGTCGTCGCCCATGGCGCGGACCTGGGGATCAGCCTGGATGGCGATGCCGACCGGGTGATGATCCTGGACGAAACCGGGCAGGTGGCGGACGGCGACCAGATCATGGCGCTTCTTGCGCATCGCTGGGCGGCGGCAGGGCGGCTTCGGGGGGGCGCGCTGGTCGCGACGGTGATGTCGAACCTTGGTCTGGAACGTTTCCTGACGGGGCAGGGGCTGAGGCTGGAACGCACCGCGGTCGGCGACCGCTATGTGGTCGAGCGGATGCGCGAGGGCGGATTCAACCTTGGCGGGGAGCAATCCGGCCATATCGTGATGACCGATTACGCGACGACCGGCGACGGGCTGATCGCGGGCCTTCAGTTCCTGGCCGCAATGGCCGAGACTGGCAAGAAAGCCTCCGAACTCGTCCGGCAGTTTGAGACCGTGCCGCAGATGTTGAAGAATGTCAGGTATGCAGCCGGTCAGGAGCCACTTGCCGCCGAAAATGTTCGAAAAGTGATCGAAGATTCCGAGGCACGACTGACCGGATCGGGCCGTCTGCTGATCCGCAAGTCGGGGACGGAGCCACTGATCCGGGTCATGGCGGAGTGCGAGGACGAGGCGCTTCTGGCCGAGGTCGTGGGTGGGATCGTGGCCGCCGTCGAAGCCGCCGTCTGAACGGCTCAGACCGGCCGGTAGGCCAGCCGGTAGCTGAGTGCCACGCCGCCCGCGCCGCCCAGGATGTTGCCAAGGGTCACGACGGCCAGGTTTGTCAGGATCGGCGTCAGGCCGATGTCCGCCCCCGCCGCAAGGCCTTGGGGGAAGAAGAACATGTTGGCGATCGAGTGTTCCAGCCCCAGCAGCACGAAGGTCGAAACCGGCAGCAGGACCGCCAGGATCTTGCCGGTCGCGCTGCGTGCCGCGATCGAAAGCCAGACCGCAAGGCAGACGAGCACGTTGCAGAGCACCCCGCGGAAGAAGGCGGATAGCGGGTCAAGCGCGGCCTTGCCCTCGGCGATGGCGCGTGCGGTCGCGCCCATGGCTCCATCGAGCAGACCGGTCCCTGCAAAAAGCCCCGCCAGGACAAGCGCGCCCAGAAGGTTTCCGACATAGACGACCGTCCAGGCGCGCGCTAACTCGCCCCCGCCGACCTTGCCATCAACGGCAGCCATGATCATCAGCGCGTTGCCGGTAAAAAGCTCTGCCCCGCCGACGATCACCAGGACGAGGCCGAGCGAGAAGACCAGCCCACCCAGAAAGCGGTGGGGGCCAAAGCCTGCGTCCGCCCCGGTCATCACCATGGTATAGGCCGCCGCCCCGAGCGCGATGAAGGCCCCCGCAAGCATCGCCAGCGTCAGCATCGAGACCAGCGGAAGGCGAGCCTTCGCGGCCCCCGCGGCTTCCAGCAGTTCGGCGATTTCCTTGGGTTTGTAGGCGTCTATGCCGGTCGGATGCAGCGGGTCCATAGCAGCCTCGAAGTTGTGGCGGGGAGCGATCTCCCCGCCACCTTCGCGTCAGTTCCGCGACTTGTCCACCATCTTGCCCTTGGAGATCCAGGGCATCATGGCGCGCAGCTTTTCACCGACCTTCTCGATCTGGTGCTCGTCGTTGATCCGGCGGGTCGCCTTGAAGAACGGCTGGCCGACGGCGTTTTCCTGCATGAAGTCACGGACGAATTTGCCGGTCTGGATGTCGGAGAGAACCGCCTTCATCCGCGCCTTGGTCTCGTCGTAGGGCAGGATGCGCGGGCCAGAGACATATTCGCCATACTCGGCCGTGTTCGAGATCGAGTAGTTCATGTTGGCGATGCCGCCTTCGTAGATCAGGTCCACGATCAGCTTCACTTCGTGCAGGCACTCGAAATAGGCCATTTCCGGCTCGTAGCCGGCCTCGACCAGGGTCTCGAAGCCCATGCGGATCAGCTCGACGAGACCGCCGCAAAGCACGGCCTGTTCACCGAAGAGGTCGGTTTCGCATTCCTGGCGGAAGTTGGTCTCGATGATGCCCGAACGGCCGCCACCGATGGCGGAGCAATAGGACAGGCCGATTTCCATCGCCTTGCCGGTCGCGTCCTGGTGGACCGCGACGAGGCAGGGCACGCCGCCGCCCTTGACGTATTCGCCGCGGACGGTGTGGCCGGGGCCCTTCGGTGCCATCATGATGACGTCAACGCCGGGCTTCGGCTCGATCAGGCCGAAGTGCACGTTCAGGCCGTGGGCGAAAGCGATCGCCGCGCCCTCGCGCAGGTTGTCGTGGACGTATTTCTTGTAGGTCGCGGCCTGAAGTTCGTCCGGCATGGTGAACATGATCACGTCGCACCAGGCGGCGGCCTCGGCGATGCCCATGACCTTCAGCCCTTCCTTCTCGCACTTGGCGGCCGAGGGCGAGCCTTCGCGCAGCGCGATGACCACGTTCTTGGCGCCCGAATCGCGCAGGTTCAGCGCGTGGGCGTGGCCTTGGGACCCGTAGCCGAGGATGGCGACCTTCTTGTCCTTGATGAGGTTGATATCGCAGTCGCGATCGTAATAGACGCGCATGATGCGTTCCTTTCTTCGTTTCTGGTGGCGAGCATAGAAAGGTTTCGCGGAATTCCCGTGCAAAATTTGACGATTTTAGCCAGGTGTGCGAAAATCTATTCGCAATATACGAAATTTGTGAAAAATAAATGCAGATAGACGATACGGACCGCCGCATCCTGCGCCAACTGCTCGCCGATCCGGGCGTCGCGACCGCCGATCTGGCGGAGCGCGCGGGCGTCACGGCTGCGACCTGCTGGCGGCGGCTGGAGCGGCTGACGGCGGCCGGCGTGCTGAAGGGCCAGCACGCGGTAATTGACTGGCGCGCGCTGGGCTGGGCGGTGGAGGTTTCGCTGCGCTTCACGCTCGACAAGACCAACCCGCGCGCGTTCGACGAGTTTCTGGAGGCCGTGCGCAGCGTGCCCGAGGTGATCGAGATCCAGACCTTCCTCGGCCGTGTCGATGTGCGCCTGAACGTCATCGCCCGCGACATGGGACATTATCAAGAGGTCTACCGCGACCGCATCCTGACGCTGCCCCATATCGCGGATATCGAAAGCCTGATGCTGGTTTCGACCATCAAGGAAACAGGGAGTATTCCGCTGTGATCGAGCTTGATGACCTTGACCGGGCGGTTCTGCGCGCGCTGGTCGCAGATGCCACGCAAAGCGCGGGTGCGATCGGGCGGGCGCTGGGCCTTTCGCAGCCCGCGACCTGGCGGCGCATCCGGCGGCTGGAACAAGCGGGGGTGATCGCGGGCCGGCGCATCGACCTTGATACAGAGGCGTTGGGTTTCGGCGTCACGGTCTTTTTGGGCGTGAAGCTCGCCGCCAAGGGGCGCGTCAGCCTTGAGGATTTCGAACGCGCCGCCACCGCCATCCCGGAGGTGCAGACCGTGCAGCACGTCCTGGGGCTTTACGACTACCGTCTGCGCGTCACGGCCCGCGATCTGGCGGATTTCGAGCGCGTCCTGCGCCGCCGGATCATGACCCTGCCCGGCGTGGGCAATGTCGAGGCGAACGTGCTTCTGAGCGAGGAACGGCGCCCCGGCCCCCTGGGCTGAAGCACGAATCCGTCACATCCTGTCGGTAAACCCTTGGCTTTGCGCCCCCGCCTGCGCTACCGCAGGATCTGACAAAACAGGAGGACTTCATGCCCGCGCTTCTGCCCGACGTCGACCCCGATGGGCTCGAGGAGTTTTCGGTCGTCTTTACCGACCGGTCGCTCAACCACATGAGCAAGCAGTTCCAGGGCGTGATGCGCGACATCTCGTCCATGCTGAAGGAGGTCTACAACGCCGATGCCGTGGCCTTGGTGCCGGGTGGCGGGACCTATGGGATGGAAGCGGTGGCGCGCCAGTTCGCCGCTGGCAAGCGGGCGCTGATCGTCCGCAACGGCTGGTTCTCCTACCGCTGGACCCAGATCTTCGAGGCGGGGGGCTTCGCGGCCGAAACCCATGTCGCCCTGGCGCGGCGCGCCGGGAACGAGGTTCAGGCCCCCTTCGCCCCCGCGCCGATCGAAGAGGTCGTGGCGAAGATCGCCGAAGTTCGCCCCGAGGTGGTCTTTGCCCCGCATGTCGAAACCGCCAGCGGGATGATCCTGCCGGACGGCTACCTGAAGGCGCTGGCGGCCGCCGCGCATGAGGTGGGCGCGCTCTTCGTCCTGGACTGCATCGCTTCGGGCTGCATCTGGGTCGACATGAAGGATGTGGGCGTCGATGTCCTGATCTCGGCCCCGCAGAAGGGCTGGTCGGCCTCGCCCTCGGCCGGGTTGGTGATGATGAGCGCCGAGGCCGAGAAGCGGATGGAGGCGACGACCTCCAACAGTTTCGCGCTCGACCTCAAGAAATGGCGCGCGATCATGGCGGCCTATGAGGGCGGCGGCCACGCCTATCACGCGACGATGCCGACGGATGCGCTCAAGGCTTTCCGCGACACGATGGCCGAAACCCGGGAGTATGGGTTCGAGCGGCTGCGCGCCGCGCAATGGGCGCTAGGCGAAGCGGTTCGGGCGGAATTGGCCTCGCGCGGTATTCGGTCGGTCGCAGCCGAAGGCTTCGGCGCGCCGGGCGTCGTCGTCAGCTTTACCGACGATCCCGACATCCAGACCGGCAAGAAGTTCCTGGCCGCAGGCGTCCAGATCGCTGCGGGCGTGCCCTTGCAGGTGGGGGAGGGCGATGCCTACCGCAGCTTCCGTATCGGGCTATTCGGCCTCGACAAGCTTTATGACGTGGAAGGCACCGTGGCCCGCGTCCGTCGCGCACTGGACGCGGCCCTGGGCTGACCGCGCGCCGGGCCCGCACCTTGCGGGCCCTTTTCGCCTTGCGGGAGCAAAAAGGCCGGGCTCAGCGCATGCCGAGTCCGGCTTTCATCAGCGTCGTGCGTACCGGCTTGAGAGAGTAGAGCGCGTTCAGCGCTCCCGCCCGCAGATCGCGCAGCGGGCGCGGCGACAGCATCGAGGTGCGGTTCAAAAGGTCGATGCCGGTCACACGCGCCTTCACCTCGGGCCAGCGGCGGCGATGGTAGGCTTCAAGCATCGCCCTCTCCCCCAGCTTCTCGGGGGCGGCGGTCGCCAGGTCGAGCAGGCAGGCCAGGTCGGCCAGCGACATGTTCAATCCCTGCGCGCCGATCGGCGGCACGACATGGGCGGCTTCCGCGATAAGCGCGGTCCGCTCCGCCTCGAACCGATCCGCGATCTGGGCGATCATCGGCCAGACAGAACGCCGCGTGACCAAGGTGAGCGGTCCGAAGAGCCCCGCCGAGCGGGCAAGCATCGCTGCCTCGAACTCCGGGACGGGCAGGACGGCCAAACGCTCGGCTTCCGGCCCGCGCTCCATCCAGACCACGGCCGAACAGGGGCGCCCGTCGCGGTCGGGCAGGGGCACGAGCGTGAAGGGGCCGCCCGTCCGGTGGATCTCGGTCGAGACGTTCTGATGCGGGACCGGATGGGTGACCGCGAAGGCCAGGGCTTTTTGCCCGTAGCGCATCGTCTTGACGCCGATGCCCGCCGCCTCGCGCACCGGGCTTGCCCGGCCGTCGGCGGCCAGCAGCAGCCGGGCGGTCACCGTCGCCCCGTCCGACAGCGTGACGCGCGCCTCGCTTTCGCGTGTCAGAACGGCGCGCGTGGCGACCCCCGGGCGGAAATCGACGTTGGGCAGTTCGGCGATCCGCGCGACCATTTCCCGGCGCAGGAGCCAGTTGGGGAAGTTCCAGCCGAAGGGCTCCTCGCCGATCTCCGAGGCGTCGAAATCCTTGACGATCCGGGGTTCCGGCGTTTCGCCACCCGCATCAACGATCCGCATGATCTTCAGCGCGGCGGCATGTGGGGCAAGGCGGCCCCAAAGCCCCGCCTGTTCCAGCACCTGGCGCGCAGGTTGCAGGAAGGCTGTGGTGCGCATGTCCGCGCCTGCGGCCTCGGCCTCGGTCACCGGGGGGGCGGGATCGACGCAGATCACCGAAAAACCCGCAGCACCAAAGGCGGCGGCCGCGGTCAGTCCCGCGACGCCACCGCCGGAAATCAGGATATCTGTCGCCTCAGCCTGCATCACGCTCTCCTTCGGCCGGATGATATGCGGTCCGGCACCGGGGGGCCAAGCGACTTTCCGTCCCGCGCGCGACTTTCGCCCCAGGGCTACTTGCCCAGCGTGATCAGGATCAGCGTCGCGAAGACCACGGGCACTGTGGCCAGCGCGGTCATGGCCAGCGCGACGAGGCCCCAGGTCTTGACCATCAGCACGAGGATCGTGACCAGGATGGTCAGCGCGTACCAGATCGTGTCCGCCTCGCCGTGGGCGATGTCGTAGGCGATCCAGCCAAGGACCGGGATGTGATGAAACCAGGACCGGCCGGGGCGGTCGGCGGCAATGGGCATGTCCGTCATGTCTATCTCCTGTTCGCGGCGCCCACCTAGCCGAACGCCGTGCTTTGCAGGAGGGGGCGGATCGCCGCAGCCCTCAGGTCAGACACCCGAGAAAGCGCGCAAGGTCGCGCGTGTGGTGATGGATATGCGGCGCCGGGGCGGGCTCTGGCGCGACATGGACGGTGCGCATGCCCATCGCGTGCGGCTCGGCGAGGTTGCGCGGATCGTCCTCGAACATTGCCGCGCGCGTGGGGTTTATCCCGTCGCGGGCAAAGATGGCCTCAAACGCGCTGCGCTCTGGCTTGGGACGGAAGCCTGCGTGCTCGACGCCGTAGATTGCATCGAAGATCCCCGAAAGCCCCCGCGCGGCCAAAACCCGTTCGGCATAGGGGCCGCTCCCGTTGGTATAGACGATTCGCCGCCCCGGCAGCGCGGTGATCGCCGAACGCAGCGCCGCATCCGGGGTCAGCGCGTCGAGCGAGATTTCGTGGACCTCATTCAGATAGGGGGCGGGATCGACGCCATGTTCGCTCATCAGGCCCGCAAGCGTGGTTCCGTAGCGCGCCCAGTAGTGCCGGCGCAGGCGGTCCGCCTCGTCCCGGGCGACGCCCAGGGACTGCATGACATAGGCGGTCATCCGGACCTCGATCTGATCGAAAAGCCGCGCCTCGGGCGGGTAGAGCGTGTTGTCCAGGTCGAAGACCCAGGCGGTCACATGATCGAACTCGGCGGCGGGCATGGCTGGCATCGCTTTGGGGCGCACCTTGGGTTTGTCTCATGCCGGGGCGCGAGGGGCAAGCCGGTCGGACAGCCCTGCGGCGGCGAAGGCTCTTGCCTAGGGTGCGGTCTGCGCCCTAGGTTGGCGCCCTGTCAAAGACGGCCAGGACATGCCGATGCAGAAAGACGCCTATACGCTGATCCTTGAAGCGATCGAGGGCGGGACCTACCGCCCCGGAGATCGTCTGGTGGAATCCGAACTGGCCGAACGGCTGGGCGTGTCGCGCACGCCCGTGCGCGAGGCGCTCCAGCGGCTGGAAACACAGTCGATGCTGACGCGGGACGGGCGGTCGCTGATCGTGGCCTCGCTTGATCACAACCAGCTTGCCGAACTGTACGTCGTCCGGGCCGAGCTTGAAGGGCTGGCCGCCCGCCTTGCGGCCAAGCACGCGACCGAAGAGGAGATTCGCGTTCTCAAGGACATGATCGACGAAGACCGCGCGCATCTGGGTGACCCCGAAGCGCTGTCGCGCGCGAACCGCCGCTTCCACAAGCAGATCCACCTGGCCTCCCACAACCGCTACCTGGTGCAGCAACTGGGTCTGGTTCACCGTTCGATGGCGCTTCTGGCGACAACCTCCCTTGCCGCCGAGGGCCGGGGCGAGGCCGCGCTGGCCGAACACGAAGCCATCGTCAATGCCATCGCCAACGGCGAAGAGGCCGCCGCGCAAAGCGCGTTGCGCGCCCATATCTCCAAGGCCTTCGAAACCCGGCTGAAGCTTGATGCCGCAAGCCACCGCCGCGAGAGCGAGGGCTGAGGCCCCCGCCCGAAGCGTCTTATCCCGCGACGGGTTCTGGCACGATGAAATTGCGCTGGATATCCACGAAAAGATCGCCCGACAGGCCCGTGCGTGTCTCCGCCCAGTCTTCGCCATCGCGCACAGCGTCATGAAGCTCACGTTGGGCGGCAAAGCTTTGCAGTGTTTCGCCGCCGCCGATCGAGACCCAGGCGAAGGTCAGTCGCGCGTCATCCGCGTCGATCAGGCGCAGTTCGGCTCCCTCCTGCAGTATGTTGCCGGAGCGGGTCTGGAGAATGACGAGCTTCACCGTCTCGATCGCCACGTCATCTAGGCCCGCATCTGCGATCAAGATCTTTTCGCGGATCGCCGGCCAGCCGAAGGTCAGCCGGGCCTTCAGGTTTCGCCCGATCTCGCGCGCGGCCTCGCCGGCGCGGTCGCCATAGGCCAGCGCGAAGTCATCCGCGGCCTTCGCGATTTCGGCGTCCCACTGGCCAAGCGCGGCGATCGGGCGCGCTGACACCCAGATCCCGGCCGCGCTGTCCAGATAGTTGAAGTCTGGGTCGGGCCGAAACTCCGTCGCGCAACTGGTGCAGGGCTTCGTCTGAAAACGCCCATCGAGGATGGCGGCCTTCAGGTCCGGCCGTCGGTCTGCGTTGACGCTTTGGAAGATGTCCATTTCGTTTTCCGTCCCACAGTTCGGGCAGGCCACCGGCAGTGTGGAGAACATCGACATGGCTTGATCCTTTCACTGTGTCAGAGAGCCGAGAGCCACTTGGCCGCCGGATGCTTGGGGTTGAGCTTGCCCGTGTGATAGGCCGCATAAAGCTCCGAGAACCATTCCCCCGGCGCCCGGAACTGGTAGCCGGTAATCCCCTGTTTGCGCGCGGCGGCACTGTAGGACACCCAAGAGTCATCGTAGGCCTCGTGATAGACAAGGCCGCCGATGTTGAAGTCGGTGCTTGCGCGCTTGTTGTCCCAGGGCTTGGCGCCGGTCTTCATCGCATCGTACCACTTGATAACCATCTGCTTGCGCGCCTCCCAGGTCGCGGGGCCGTTCGGGTCGTCCTTCAACTCGTCAGGCAGGTCCGCATCCTCGGGTTTGCCGCCCGAGATCAGGCGTTCGACGTAGAATGCGTCATACTCGTACTCATTCGCCACGGCGTCGGCGATCGGGCGGACATTGCCGCCGTATTCCCGCCAGCCACCAAAGGCCGCGTTGCCCGCGCGGCCCTTCATGAAGCCCTTGGCGTCGTCCACCGCATGTCCAATCTCGTGCAAGGTGGTCCAAGTCCCGTACGAGGGTTGGGGTTTTTCGGAATCCGGAACGCAGACGCAGTCGGGTTCCACATTCTCGAGCTTGCCCGGGTCGCTCAGCTTGCCGGCCGGAACGTCCCGGGAGACCGCGACGCCCATCACGATCTTGCCTTCTCCGCCCGTGAAGGAGGACGTGGTTTCAGCGGGCCCCTCGACCTCATCGAACCGAAGCAGGCTTTCGTTCAGCTTGGTGTGGGCGTCCGGAACCTTGGTCATCATCTTGTAATAGGCCAGCAGGTTGGGCGCCGGTCCCGTCAGCGTGGATCTTGCCGTGCCCTGTTCATGGCTCGCCTTGTCGTCGAAGAGCAACACATTCATGTCGAAGCGCGCGCCAAGCATGGCCGTCATGACTTCTTGCGTCACGGTGTTTGGGTCCAGCTGCTCGATCAGCGCGTCGAGCATCTTCTGGCCGTTCGGCATGGCGATGATGTCGAGCACCTCTTGCTTCGACGGCGGCGTGCCGGCCTTGGCTTTCGCGGCAACCTTGATGCTGGCGACCTCCGCCATGACGCCTTCCAACGCGCCCTTGGCCTTGGCCGGTTCCAGTCCCTTGGAGAACTCCTCAGCCCGCGCCATCGCATTGTCGACGCGGCCCTGCGCGCCCGGCTTGTCGGGGAAGTTGAGTTTCAAGGCATTGTCGGCCTCCGACTTCACCTCCGCGCGCCGGATCAGGTAGACCTCCTGCCCGTCGGCGAGCATGCGCGCGCGGTCCAGGCCGGCTTCGGCGCGGTCGAGGATCCCATTGGCCGCGTCGTCGCCCTTTTCGGCCGCCTCGCGGCCCTTTTTGGCGGTTTCCATCGCGGTCTTGAGGCTGGCCTCGGCGTATTTCGCCTGGCCATGGGTGTCGCGCAGGTTCGCGATCCGGTCGATAATCCGGTCGGCCCGGCTCATCAGGGCGTCGATGATCTCTGCCAGCCGCCGGGCGCCGCTGGCCAACTCGGCCAGTTCCTTCAGATGGGTGCGCGCGGTATCGTCGTCGAAGTTCTCCACCCCCTCGTCGGCGGCCTTGTGGCGCGCCTTGAGGTCGGCGATCGCCTGGGCGATCTGGGCGGCACGCGGGTGCGCTTCGAGCGATTTGATCAAGGTCTCGGCCTGGGCGATGATCCGCTCGGGCGGCTCGCTTCCCACGGCCTGCTCAAGCCGGGTGAACGGCGCGCCTTCCGCGGCCTTTTCCATCGCGGCCTTGCATATGTCCGGGATCAGATCCAGCCGCGCGACGGACTGGGCGTATTTACGGACCCCCGCCAACGACTCGGCCTGGGCGAAGACCGATCGCGCCTCGGCGACCTGACCAAGGGCGAACTTGCCTTGAGGGTGCTTTGCCAGCGCATCGATGGCCTCGCTGGCCGTTTTCGCCGCGGCCTCGAAGTCGAGGTAGCCCTGCGCGAAGGGCAGTTCCGCCACCGCGCGTTTCTTCAGGTCCTTCATGATGTGCCAAGGGGTCAGGAAATCGCGCGCTGCGACGGCATTGGCCGCTTCGCCCTGAAGGCGCACGATGTCGGCACATTCCTCCTCCACCCCGGGACAGCGTTTGGCCAGAAGCTTGTTGATCTCCGTCTCGGCCTCGGTTCGCACCTGTTCATATTCCAGGCGGTCCTTGTTGAGCTTCCATGCCGCGTAAAGCTTGCCGCGGGCATCGTCCACCAGCTTACGCGCGACAGAGACCCCGTGCTCCTCAAGCTTGGTGTCCGCTTGCACCATCATCGCTTCGATGTCCTGGCGTTCGGTCGCGACGAACGGATCGCTGATGTAGCTGTAATTGGTGCGCACTGACTGTATCGAAGCCTTGCACTTGTTGTAGTCTTCCAGATAGGCGGCGGCGACCTGCGTAACGCGGTTTTCTTCCGACAGGACAAACGCATGGGCCGAACGGACAGTGTCGAAATCCGGCGGGGTCTTGGCGCCGGCGGTCTGCAGTTCGCCCAGGCGCGCCTCGGCCTTCTGGCGGTGAAGGACGGTGCCTTTCAGCGCCTGCATCCGCGTCACGGCCTGCTGCGCCTCGTTTTGCAGCCGGGCCACATAGTTCGCCCCCGTCGTTTCGAGCGCGGCGCTGAGCTGCGCGATCTCCTGCGTCGCCGCCGCCGCGTTCAGGGTCTTCTTGTCCTTCTCGACAACCTTTCGCGCTGCGTCGAACGCATTCACGATGGGTTTCGTGCCGATGTAGGGCGGGTAGTTCTGGATCTTGAGGGAGAACGCCGCGCAGGCATTCACATAGGCCTGATATTCATCGGCCATCTGGTCCTTGTCGCCCTGGCTGGTGCCCTTTCCAAACAGGCCCCCGGACTTGAAATATTTCTTCACGAACTTCTGGGCTTTGGGGTCGAGCGATGAAAACGGCATGGGTGTCTCCTCGGGGCGGACTCAGGTCGGAGGGGGCGGCAAGCGGGGGCGGCGGTCAGCCAAGGACCTTGGCGATGGCTTCGAGCGCCTTGCGCGCGCTTGCCGCGACGGCCACCTGGGCAAAGCCGTTGTCATTGTCGACCTCGGCGAAGAAATCGCCCTGAAGCGCGGTGCTGTAATCCTTCAGCGCGACGCGGGCCTCGTTCTTCAGCGCGGTGCGCTCGTCCCCTTCGGGGGTGTTCGTGATCCGGTCGAGAACGTCCTCAAGCCGCGCGTCGAAGACATCGAGCCGCCGGCGCAGTTCGCTCGCCTCCGCGGCGATGGGCGCAAGTTCCGGGTCGCCCGCGCAGGCATCCACGATCGCCGATTCGAGCTTGCTCATCTCCTTCATCATGGTCGAGCGGGTCGCGCCCCAAAGGACACGGGACTTCTGGAATGGCACGACGTCCTTGGGTATCTCGCGCTCCGTCCCGCTGCCGCCCTTGGCAAGGACGGCCTCAAGCGCGGTCTTCAGCCGGGCCGCGATCTGGAGCGCCGCGGCGTGATCGCCGGCTTCGGCCTTTTCCGTCGCCATGGCCCAGGCGGCGCCAAGCTGGCTCCGGTTCTCGGGATTGAGGGACAGGGCCTTCTGGAAAAGCTGCTCCAACGCGGGGGCGATAGCGCCCCAGCGCTTGGCGTCGGGGCTGTCGCTGGGCGCGCCGTCCTGCGGACCACCCTGCGGCTGCGGTGCGGTGAGCAGGGGACGCAGCTTGGCGGCGATCGTGAGCGCCTCCTGGTGGTTGTCGGCGTCCGCCGCCTGTTCGGCGCGCGCCCAGGCGGCCTGGATCTGCGCGGCCTTTTCATGGCCCCCGGCGACAAGCCGTTCGACCATCGCCGCCATCGGACCCGCGATCTTGGCCCAGTTCTGCGCCTCGGGGCTTTGGGGCTCGTCCGCGCGGTCCTCGGCCTGATCGCCCTCTTCCTCCGGTTCGCCGTCATCGTCGGCCAGGTTGCCGTCGGGGTCGAGCGCGACGATCTTCATCTTGATGTCGATCCCGGCAAGGAACTTGCGCAGCGTCTTCGACATGCCGGGCAGGATATCGCCCTGGCAATGCAGCATCATCTTCTTGCCCTTGATCTCGACCATCCCGAAAGTGACCTTCGGCGACTCCCCTTCCTTCTTGGCCTGGCGCGCAAGGATCGAGGGGTCCTTCATCCGGTGAAGCATCATCACCGTGCCTTCGGGCTTCTTGCCAAGGCAAAGGCCGAATCCGATCGTCCGCTTGCGCGCCACGGGGATCATGGCCTTCAGTTCGTCCGTCGCTTCGGGTGACATCGGCATGGTGTCCCTCTCCTGTCTGGGGCATGCGCGCGCCTTGCCTGCGGGTGGCGCGCTGCGATTCGGGTTTCGGGGCCTCTTGACCTGAGGTTAGTGTAGAATGCCCAAGGGTGGGACGATTTTGCAGCCAAGGGGCCGCACTTTCTGAACAAAGGGCGAAAAACCCGGCTTATGCCCCCGCCTTCTTTTCCGTGAAGGCCTTTGAAATGTCGAAGAAAGCGGCGACGCGCGTGCTTCCGCGGCGCTCGCGCAGGCAGATCAGGGCCTCGTCCATGCGCATCGTGTCCTCACCCTCGATCCGGATCTGGACAAGCCGCGGGTCCTGCCCGAACTCGGCTTCGGAAACGAAGCCGACCCCGGCGCCGGAAGCCACGATCTCGCGCACGGCCTCGCGGCCCTCGGCTTCGATCACGGGGGTCAGCTCGATCCCGCGCGTCCGCGCGGCGGCCTCCAGCTTCTGGCGGGTGCGCGAGCCGGATTCGCGCATGACCAGCGGATGCTCCGCCAGATCGGAAAAGGAGACCGAGCCGCGCCCGGCCAGCGGATGACCCCGTGCCGCAAAGGCGACGATCGGGGTCGAGTTCAGGCGGATCACCTCGAAGTCGCGGCTTTGCGGGATGTCGCCCAGAACGCCGATGTCGGCCTCGTAGCTGTAAAGGCTTTCAAGGACGGTGTCGGTGTTTCCGGCCCGCATCGCGATGCGCACCCCCGGATAGCGCTGGCGGAACCTGGCAAGGATGTGAAGCAGGTGGTGGGCGCTGTCGGCGACAATCCTGAGCGTGCCGGCCCGCAGCGCACGGGATTCGGAGAGCAGCTCAAGCGCCTGTTGCTCGTTGTCAAAAAGCCGTCGCGTGATCTCCAGCAAGCGCTCACCCGCGGGCGTAAGGACGACCTGTTTCTTGTGACGGTTGAAGAGCAGGATGTCATATTCCTCCTCCAGCTTGCGCACCTGGTCGGAGATCGCGGGCTGGGTCAGGCGCAATTCCTCTGCGGCGCGGGAAAACCCGCCGCAGATCGCGACATAGTGGAAGGCGCGAAGCTGAACATAGCGCATCCGGTCATTCCCCTTGCCGATCGCCACGGGGCTTGACCCGCTTTCGCGGGGAAGTATCGGTAAGTCAGGCTTATATGACAATACAAATTAACGATTTTACAGATGGCCCCGGCGCGTGAGAGATACGGGGCTGCAACGCCCCGACCCGCCGCAACCCGAAGTCAGGACACTCCGATGACCGCTTCCGCCGCCCCGTTTCCCGCCCCCCGCCTGGGGGAGCCCTATCTGCTGACGCCTGGCCCCCTGACGACCGCCTTTTCGACGAAGGAGGCGATGCTGAAGGACTGGGGGTCGTGGGACGCCGACTTCCGCGCGATGACGAAATCCATTTGCGATCAGATCGTGGCGCTGGCGGGCGATACGCGGGGCGAATTCGTCTGCGTGCCGATGCAGGGCTCGGGCTCCTTCTCGGTCGAGGCGATGCTGGGCACTTTCGTTCCGCGCGACGGCAAGGCACTGGTGCTGGCGAACGGCGCCTACGGTCTGCGCGCGGCGGAAACCATGCGCTACCTGGGGCGCGCCTATACGCTGATCGACAAGGGCGACTACATGCCCCCGCGCGGGGACGAGGTGGGCGCGGCGCTGGACGCCGACCCCGCAATTACCCATGTCGTCGCGATCCACTGCGAAACCTCCAGCGGCATCCTGAACCCCGTGGCCGAGATCTCCGAGGCCGTCTATGCGCGCGGCCGCAAGCTGCTGATCGACTCGATGTCGGCCTTCGGCGCCATCGACCTCGACGTGAACCGCATCCGGTACGAGGCGATGGTTTCCTCCGCCAACAAGTGCATCGAGGGTGTGCCGGGCTTCGGCTTCGTTGTCGCCCGCCGGTCAGAGCTTGAGGCGGCGAAGGGCAACTGCCACTCGCTCGCGCTCGACCTTCATGCGCAGTGGGCCTATCTGCAAAAGACCGGCCAGTGGCGCTACACGCCGCCCACCCATGTCGTCGCGGCCTTCCTCGAGGCGCTGCGCCTGCATGCAGAGGAAGGCGGCGTTCCAGCCCGCGGCGCGCGCTACACCCGCAACCGGGACGTGATGGTCGAGGGGATGCGCGGCCTGGGCTTCGAGACGCTGCTGAAGGACCGCTGGCTGTCGCCGATCATCGTGACCTTCTTCTGCCCGGCGGATCCCAACTTCGTCTTCGCGCGCTTCTATGATCTGATGAAGGCGAAGGGGTTCATCATCTACCCCGGCAAGCTGACGGTCGTGGACAGTTTCCGCGTCGGCTGCATCGGCCGGATGGACGAACATGTGATGCGGCGCGTGGTTCAGGCCGCCAAAGAGGCGCTGGCTGAAATGGGCGTCGCCTCAGCCGCGCCGCCCGAAGCCGCCATCGCCGAACGCGCGAAACTTGCCGCCTGAGGCGGCCCCGAGATCTGACGGAAGGACTGAGTATGAACATGATCAACCGCGCGCCCGTGACGGCCAATGACCGCGTCTATCCCTGGCCGAAGGTGCCTGCGATTGCGATCTGCCTTGACGGTTGCGAGCCGGAGTATCTGGAAGTGGCGATTGCCGAGGGCTTGATGCCGACCTTGAAGCGGATGCGGGCGGAGGGGACGGACCGGCTGGCGCATTCGGTGATCCCGTCCTTCACCAATCCCAACAACCTCTCGATCGCGACCGGGCGCCCGCCCGTCGTGCACGGGATCTGCGGCAACTACCTCTATGAGCCAGAGACCGGGCAGGAGGTGATGATGAACGACGTGCGTTTCCTGCGCGCGCCGACGGTCTTCAAGCAGTTCTACGACGCCGGCGCGCGCGTCGCGGTCGTGACCGCCAAGGACAAGCTGCGCGCGCTTCTGGGCGCGGGGCTGAAGTTCGACGCGGATCGGGCCATCGCCTTTTCCTCGGAACGCGCCGACACCACGACGAAGGCCGAACACGGGATCGACAACGCCAGTGCCTGGCTGGGCCGCCCGGTGCCGGAGGTCTATTCGGCCGACCTGTCGGAGTTTGTCTTCGCGGCGGGCGTGAAGCTTCTGCGGGAATGGAAGCCCGACGTGATGTACCTCTCGACGACCGATTACATCCAGCACAAATACGCCCCCGACCAGCAGGGGGCCAAGGACTTCTACGCCATGTTCGACCGCTACCTGGGAGAGCTTGACGCGCTTGGCGCGGCGATCGTGGTGACGGCCGACCATGGCATGAAGCCCAAGCACAAGGCCGACGGCAGCCCCGCCGTGGTCTATGTCCAGGACCTGCTGGACGATTGGCTGGGCAAGGCCGCGGCCCGCGTGATCCTGCCGATCACCGACCCCTATGTCGTCCACCACGGCGCGCTGGGGTCCTTCGCGACCGCCTACCTGCCCGAGGGCGCGGACCGCGCGGACATCATGGCGCGCCTCCGCGCGGTCGAGGGCATCACCCTTGTCGTCACCCGCGAGGAGGCGGTGACGCGCTTCGAACTGCCCGCCGACCGGATCGGCGATATCGTCATGATCTCGGGCGAGAACATGACCATCGGCACCTCGGCCCACCGCCACGACCTGGCGGCGCTGAAGGAGCCGCTGCGCAGCCATGGCGGGCTGACCGAGCAGGAGGTGCCCTTCATCGTCAACCGCAAGGTCGATCTGCCGAACGCCCCGGTCCTGCGCAATTTCGACGCCTTCCTTTACGCCTGCACGGCGGCGGCGCTCTGAGCATGAAGGACGCGAGCATGACGACTTTCGAGATCCGGCACGAAGGCATGCGGATCGGTGGCGAAAAGGTCTTCACCGACCGCGTGATCGAGGTCCGCTACCCCTACACGGACGAGGTGGTGGGAACGGTCCCGGCGGGAACGGCCGAACATGCCCGCCGCGCCTTCGAGATCGCGGCCAGCTATCGCGCGACGCTTTCGCGCTACGAGCGCAGCCAGATCCTGAAGCGCGCGGGCGAGCTGATCGGCGAACGGCGCGATGAGTTGGCCAAGGGGCTGGTGCTGGAGCTGGGCATCTGCTGGCAGCACGCGATCTACGAGACCAAGCGCGCGCAGGATGTCTACACCTTCGCCGCCGCCCAGGCGCTTCAGGACGACGGGCAGATCTTTTCCTGCGACCTGACCCATAACGGCAAGGACCGCAAGATCTACACCAAGCGCGAGCCGGTGCGGGCGATCTCGGCGATCACGCCCTTCAACCATCCGCTGAACATGGTCAGCCACAAGATCGCGCCCTCGATCGCGACCAACAACTGCATGGTCTGCAAGCCGACCGAGCTGACGCCGCTGACCGCGATCGCGCTGGCCGATATCCTCTACGAGGCGGGCCTGCCGCCGGAGATGTTCCAGGTGGTGACGGGCCTGCCCGCCGATATCGGCGACGAGATGATCACCAACGAGAACATCGACATCATCACCTTCACCGGGGGCGTGCCGGTGGGCAAGATGATCGCGGCCAAGGGGGTCTACAAGCGCCAGGCGCTGGAACTGGGGGGCAACGATCCGCTGATCGTGCTCAACGACCTCGACGATGCCGACCTCGACAAGGCCGCGACGATCGCCGTTGCCGGGGCGACGGGCAACTCGGGTCAGCGCTGCACGGCGGTCAAGCGCATCCTGGTGCAGGAAAGCGTCGCCGACCGTTTCGTGCCGATGGTGCTGGAAAAGGCCAGGAAGATCCGCTTCGGCGATCCGATGGACCCCGCGACCGAACTGGGCTGCGTGATCCACGCGCAGGCGGCCGAACTCTTCGAGAAGCGCGTCTACATGGCCGCCGATGAGGGCGCGAAGGTGCTCTACGACCCGGGCCGCAAGGGGGCGCTGCTGCCGCCGATCGTCGTCGATCATGTGCCCCATGACAGCGAACTGGTGATGGAGGAGACCTTCGGCCCCATCGTCCCCATCGTGCGCGTGCCCGACAATGACGAAGAGGTCATGCGGATCTCGAACGGGACCGAGTTCGGCCTGTCCTCCGGCGTCTGCACCAACGACTTCCGCCGCATGCAGGCCTATATCGAGGGGCTGAACGTCGGCACCGTGAACATCTGGGAACAGCCCGGCTACCGCATCGAGACCTCCCCCTTCGGCGGCATCAAGGACTCGGGCAACGGCGTCAAGGAAGGCGTCTCGGAGGCCATGAAGTTCTTCACAAACGTGAAAACCTATTCGCTCCCCTGGCCACGCTGAGCCGCGCGGGGCGTGCGGGAGCCTCCGGCGGGGATATTTGGAAAAAGAAGAAGGGCAGGCCGTGATTACCCATACCGAAGGCGAATCCAATACGTCGGAGGCGCGCCGGGTCTGGGCGTCCCGCCACCCCGATGCCGCGACGCGCGACCTCCTCGCGCGCGACGCGGAGGCATTCCTGCACCAGTCGCTGTCCTCGCCCTGCCTTTCGACCATCGCCAAGGCCGAGGGGATCTGGATCGAGGATACGGCCGGGCGGCGCTATATGGATTTCCATGGCAACTCGGTCCATCACATCGGCTATGGTCATCCCCGCGTGGTCGCTGCGATCAAGGCGCAGCTTGATGCACTGAGCTTTTCGCCGCGCCGGTTCACCAACGAGGTCTCGGTGGACCTGGCGGAGCGGCTGGCGCAGATCGCGCCGGGTGACCTGGGCAAGGTGCTTTTCACCACCGGCGGATCGGACGCGAACGAGGTGGCGCTCAGGATCGCGCGGGCCGCAACGGGGCGGTTCAAGACCGTCAGCTTCTGGGATGCCTTCCATGGGGCAGGTTTCGGGGCCTCGAGCGTGGGGGGGGAGGCGACCTTCCGCTCCCATATCGCGGGACCGCTGCTGCCCGGGGCGGAGCATGTCGCGCCGTTCAACTGTTATCGATGCGCGTATGGCCATGCCGGGCCCGAGGCCTGCGGTCTTGCCTGCGCGAAGATGGTGGAGTTCGTGCTGGAGCGCGAGGGCGATGTGGCCGCCGTCATCGCCGAGCCGATGCGGGCGGTGCCCACGGTTCCGCCGCCTGGCTTCTGGAAGCATGTCCGCGACGCCTGCAACCGTCATGGCGCGCTTTTGATCATGGACGAGATCCCGACCGGCCTGGGCAAGACTGGCCGGATGTTCGCCTTCGAGCATGACGAGGTGGTCCCCGACATCGTTACGCTGGGCAAGGCGCTTGGCGGGGGCATCCTGCCCCTCGCCGCTGTCCTCGCGCGGCGGGATCTCGATGTCTGTGGCGATTTCGCGATTGGGCATTACACGCATGAAAAGAACCCGGTGACGGCACGCGCGGCGCTCGAAACCCTGGCCGTGATCCAGGACGAGGGCCTTGTCGCGCGGGCGGCCGAGCTTGGGGCGCACGCGCTCGAACGGTTGCGGGACAGTGTCGGCGGCAGCCCGCTTGTCGGCGAGATTCGCGGGCGCGGTCTCATGTTCGGGGTGGAGATCGTCGAGGACCGCGCGGCGAAGGTGCCGGGCAGGGCGGCGGCCGAGCGCATCTATTACCGCTGCCTTGAGGCGGGCCTGAGTTTCAAGATCAGCGCGGGATGCGTGCTGACGCTGTCGCCGCCCCTGACCATCGGGCGGGAAGATCTTGACCGCGCCCTCGACATCGTTGCGCAGGCGATCGCTGCGGAAGCGCCGTGAACTTCGCCGCAACCGGGTGAATGCCGCGCAAGTTCATCTGCGGAATTTTCAGATATATAAGATAAATAGATTTTACTTATTGTTCGACCCTCCGCAAACTTCCTCTCGGGTCGCGTCGAATGGGCTTCCGTTTCACCGGGTTGTCACATTGGCGCGCTACCAGCAGCGAGAAGTCTGGGGCGCGCCGCGCCCACGGGCTCACACACAGTGACATCACACTGGCCAACACTGGGGTAAACCATGACCAATTCGAAAACTCTGGCTCTCGGCGCGTTCGCCTTGGCGCTGAGCACCACGGCACTTTGGGCGGAAACCGAACTGACGGTCTACACCGCCGTGGAAGCGGAGGACCTGGAACGCTACGCCGCGACCTTCAACGAGGATCATCCGGATATCAAGATCAACTGGGTTCGCGATTCGACCGGGGTCATCACTGCCAAGCTTCTGGCGGAAAAGAACAACCCGCAGGCGGACGTGATCTGGGGCCTGGCGGCGACCTCGCTTCTGGTACTCAAGACCGAAGGCATGCTGGAGCCCTACGCGCCCGCCGGGCTGGACGCCATGGACCCCAAGTTCCGTGACAGCGACAACCCGCCTTCGTGGGTGGGCATGGACGCCTGGGTGGCCGCGATCTGCTACAATACGGTCGAGGGCGAAAAGCTTGGCCTGAGCGCGCCGACCAGCTGGGCGGACCTGACGAAGCCGGAATATGCAGGCCACGTCGTCATGCCGAACCCGGCATCCTCGGGCACCGGCTTCCTCGACGTGTCGAGTTGGCTCCAGATGATGGGCGAAGAGGGCGGCTGGGCCTATATGGACTCGCTTCACAACAATATCGCGGCCTACACGCACTCCGGCTCCAAGCCGTGCAAGATGGCGGCGGCGGGTGAAACCGTGATGGGCGTGTCCTTCGCTTTCCGCGGCGCCAAGGAAAAGACCAACGGCGCGCCGGTCGAGATCATCATCCCCGAGGAAGGCATCGGTTGGGACATGGAGGCGACCGCCATTGTCGCGGGCACCGCCAACGAAGAGGCTGCCAAGACCCTGGTCGACTGGTCGGTCACGCCCAAGGCGATGGAGATGTACAACGTTGGCTACGCCGTCGTGGGCATCCCGGGTATCGCCAAGCCCGTCGAACACTTCCCGGCCAATATCCCGGAAAAGATGATCAACAACGACTTCGAATGGGCGGCAAACAACCGCGCCGCGATCCTGGAGGAGTGGTCCAAGCGCTACGACTCCAAATCGGAGCCGAAGGGCTGATCACGACCATCCTCGCACGGGGCGCCGCCAGTCCGGCGCCCCTTTTCGCGACCGCATCGACCGGACGGAAGACATGACAGAACCCAAAGCCGAGGCGCAGGTCACTGCTGCGGCTGAAGAGCCCTATCTTGAGATCGAGGGGCTGTGGAAAGCCTTTGGCGACTTCCTGGCGCTTCGGGACGTTTCGCTGACCATCGCGCAGGGGGAGTTCATCTGCTTCCTCGGGCCTTCGGGATGCGGCAAGACCACGCTTCTCAGGGCGATCGCGGGATTGGACCCGCAGACGCGCGGGTCTATCCGGCAGGGCGGGCGCGACATTTCGGACCTGCCCGCCTCGCAGCGGGACTATGGGATCGTGTTTCAGTCCTACGCGCTGTTCCCGAACCTGACAGTCGAAAGAAACATCGCCTTCGGGCTTGAGAACACCAGACGCCCCAGGGCCGAAATCACGGCGCGGGTGCAGGAGTTGCTGCAACTGGTCGGTCTGCCCGAGCAGGCGAAGAAATACCCCGCGCAACTCTCCGGCGGCCAGCAGCAGCGGATCGCCCTGGCGCGCGCCATCGCGATCAAGCCCGGCCTTCTGCTGCTGGACGAGCCGCTCTCGGCGCTGGATGCCAAGGTGCGTGTCCACTTGCGTCACGAGATCAAGGAACTTCAGCGCAAGCTGGGGGTCACGACCATCATGGTGACCCACGACCAGGAAGAGGCGCTGTCGATGGCCGACCGTATCGTGGTCATGAACCACGGGAGGATCGAGCAGATCGGCACCCCGACAGAGATCTACCGCGACCCCGCGACGCTTTTCGTGGCCGATTTCATCGGCGAGACGAACCGCGTCGCCACGACCTTCTCCGGCGGCTCCGTCAGGGTCGGCGACACGACGCTGGCAACCCAGGCGACCGGCTTTGCCGAAGGTGCCGCCGTCACCATGGCGGTGCGTCCCGAGGATGTGCTGCCCCATGCCGGCGGGCACGCCGGTGCGCCCCTGCCCAACCACCTTGCCGTGCGGATCGAGGCGATGGAGTTCCTCGGCTCCTATTGGCGCACGCATCTGAGCAGCCCGGCGCTGGGGGCGACACCGCTTGTCGCGAATTTCTCGATGAACGCAGTGCGGCGCCTGGACCTCTCGGTCGGGGCGGGGCTGACGGTCGAACTGCCCGCCGAGCGGGTTCTTGTCTTTGCCCGCGGGGGCGACAATGGCTGAGGCGCCCTCCCTTCCCGCCGGCCGCGCTATCCGTCTCAGGATCGACAGCGACGGCTGGATCAAACGCGCCTTCATGGGGGTCATCGCGCTTTACCTCATGGTGGCGCTGGCGCTGCCGCTTTACGCGATGCTGTCGAAAAGCTTCGTGACCTACAGCTTCGACCTCGCGCGCTACGAATTCCAGGTCAGTGACGAAAGCGGGACCGTCTGGGGCGAGCCGGTGAGCGCCGCCGCATTGAATGCGCAACTCGGCAAGTTCAGCGACGCCGATCTTGCCTCCAGCACCGACGGCCGCTTGTCCGTCACCGATTTCTTCCCCGACTTCAGCTTCCGCAGCCCGGTCAAGTACCGCATCCGCGGCGTTGCCGACAACGCGCCCTATCTTGTCGGGCTTGATCTGCGCAATTCGACCGAATGGCAGGAGTTCGACAGCAACACCTTTCGCCGCATCAACCTGCGGCCGGTGGCCTCGACCGGACTCCAGAACTACACCGAGTATTTCTCGAACCCCGTGCTGTTCTCCTCCATCGAGAACTCGCTTTACATCGCCACGATCTCGACCGTGCTGACGGTGATCTTCGCCTTCGGCTTCGCCTACGCGATCAACCGGTCCTGCATGCCGTTCAAGGGGGCGTTCCGGCTAATTGCGATGATGCCGATCCTAGTGCCGTCGCTGCTGCCCGGGATCGCGCTGATCTACATGTTCGGCAATCAGGGCTTCCTGAAGGGGATTCTGTTCGGGCAGTCGATCTATGGCCCCCTGGGTATCGTTATCGGCTCGGTCTTCTTCACCTTCCCGCATGCGCTGATCATCATCTCGACCGCGCTTTCGATCTCCGACCAGCGGCAGTACGAGGCCGCGGAGTCCCTTCGCGCCTCGAAGTGGCGCACCTTCTGGACGGTGACGATCCCCGGGGCGCGCTACGGGCTGATCTCCGCCGCCTTCGTGACCTTCACGCTGGTCATCACCGACTTCGGCCTGCCCAAGGTCATCGGCGGGCAGTACAACGTGCTGGCCATCGACATCTACAAGCAGGTCATCGGCCAGCAGAATTTCGAGATGGGGGCCGTCGTTTCCGTCGTCCTGCTGATCCCCGCCATCGTCGCCTTCGTGGTCGATCGGCAGGTGCAGAAGAAACAGGTCTCGCTCCTCTCCGCCCGTTCGGTGCCGTATGAGCCGAAGCCGAACCGCCGCTTCGACATGGCGATGCTGGCCTGGTGCGCGGCCATGGGGGTCTTCATCGCCGGGATCATCGGCGTCTGCCAATTCGCGGCGCTGATCAACTACTGGCCCTATGACCTCAGCTTCTCCTTGCGCAACTACGACTTCAACAAGATGGATGGCGGCGGCTGGGGGGCCTACTGGAACTCGCTCGAACTCGCCGCGCTGACCGCCGTGATCGGCACCGCGATCATCTTCACCGGCGCCTATATGGTCGAGAAGATCGACGGCTTCAAAACCGGCCGGGCGGTGTTCCAGTTCCTGGCGATGCTGCCGATGGCCATTCCGGGGATGGTGCTGGGGCTGGCCTACATCTTCTTCTTCAACAACCCCGCCAATCCGCTGAACGGGATCTACGGGACCATGGCGATCCTCGTCGTCTCGACCGTCACGCATTTCTACACCGTGGGCCACCTGACCGCGCTGACCGCGCTGAAGCAGATCGACGCGGAGTTCGAGCCCGTCGCCGCCTCGCTCCGCCAGCCGTTCTGGAGGCTTTTTGCCCGCGTCACGGTGCCGGTCTGCCTGCCCGCGATCCTCGATATCTCGATCTACATGTTCGTGAACGCGATGACGACGGTGTCGGCGGTGGTGTTCCTTTACTCCACCCACACGGCGCTGGCCTCGGTCGCGGTGCTGAACATGGACGACGCGGGCGACATCGCGCCCGCCGCCGCGATGGGCATGATGATCTTCTACACCAACGCGACGGCAAGGGTCCTGCACGCGTTCGCCTCCCGGAGCATCCTGAGACGCACGCAGGCCTGGCGGGTGAGGTAGGCACTTCGGAGGACCGTTGGCCGAAGGTCCAGTGGACCTTCGGCAGGTCCGATTGCCCGGAGGCGCAAGCCGCAGGGCAAGGGGTTATCAGATATCGCGGTGCGCCCGTAATCGGGGCGCGTCTGCCTGGGCGGGCGCGGCCCGATTTTCCGCAGGACAAATCGGGCGGAGACGAGTTCAAATGCCCAACGCATACTAATCAAAATTGTAATATGCGTCGATAAGCGTGACCCACTGTCCTCCATAACCCGACTGCAATGTGCCGAGTGCAAGAAAGAACATTTCGACCCTCCAAATTAACCTGCTCCAGGGCAATATTTCCCTTCGGCTTCTCTGAAGATGTGCAATCGCTGCTCTTAGAGAGGCATCTTCTAGTGGTGGCGGAAAAGTCTTTCGACCAGAAATCCTCTTTGAGATGCTCTTACTTAGTTTCCGAATTTCAGATTCTGTGCTTAGTTTTAGTTCATTCTTTAGCTTGAGCTTTCTCAGAACCCTGCTGATCTGAAGCGAGTGCAGGTCAAACGTAAGGTTTAAGCGATCTTCGTTCATCCTCCTGTGGGCTTCGAGCCTATTCACCGCGGCGACCATTGCCGTCCATTCTGCGGACTTGTGCGAGTCTTCGTACCGTACGCGGTACCTAGATATAAAAAGGATTGTCCATGCAATGATTAAAGTTCCTGATGATTGAAACGATTCTGGTCTATTTTGAAAAACATGTGGCAAGCAAAAACTCACCCAAATTAAAACATATGTTAGCACATATAAAGCTGAGCGAAGCCAGTAGGGCATCCTGCTAATTATCCTCAAACATCCAGCTCCTCCACGAACCGCGCGTTCTCTGAAATATACTGGAACCGCAGCTCGGGTTTCTTGCCCATCAGCCGCTCGACAAGGTCCGAGGTCTCGCCCGGTTCGTCCTCGTCGATGCTGACGCGGATCAATTTCCGCGTGGCGGGGTTCATGGTGGTGTCCTTCAGGTCCTTGGCGTCCATCTCGCCCAGGCCCTTGAAGCGTTGCACGTCGATCTTGCCCTTGCCGCCCAGGCCCTTCTCCATCATCCGCTCCTTCTCCGCATCGTCCGCGACGTAGATGCGGCGCGCGCCCTGCGTCAGGCGGTAAAGCGGCGGGCAGGCGAGGTAGAGGTGCCCCTTGTCGATCATCGGCCGCATCTGGGTGAAGAAGAAAGTCATCAGCAGGCTGGCGATATGGGCCCCGTCCACGTCGGCGTCGGTCATGATGATGATCTTGTCGTAGCGCAGGTCATCCAGGTTGAACTTGGTCCCGATCCCGCAGCCGAGCGCCTGGCACAGGTCGTTGATCTCCTGGTTCTGGCCCATTTTCGCGGAGGCCGCGCCAAGGACGTTCAGGATCTTGCCCCGAAGCGGCAGAAGCGCCTGCGTCGTGCGGTCCCGCGCCATCTTGGCGCTGCCGCCCGCGCTGTCGCCCTCGACGATGAAAAGCTCCGTCCCCTCGCGATTGGTGGCCGAACAGTCCACCAGCTTGCCCGGCAGCCGCAGCTTCTTGGTCGCCGATTTGCGCGCGGTTTCCTTTTCCTGGCGCCGGCGCAGGCGTTCGTCGGCCCGCAGCACCAGGAAGTCGAGGATCGCGCCCGCCGACTTGGTGTCGGAGGCCAGCCAGTTGTCGAAATGGTCGCGCACCGCGCCCTCGGTCATGCGCGCGGCGGCCTCGGTCGCAAGCCGGTCCTTGGTCTGGCCCACGAATTGCGGTTCGCGGATGAAGCAGGAGACCAGCGCGCAGCCCCCGGTGATCAGGTCGTCGCGCGTGATGGTCTCGGCCTTGCGGTTCCGGACCAGGTCGCCATAGGCGCGGATGCCCTTCAGGATCGCCGACCAGAACCCGGCCTCATGCGTGCCGCCCTCGGGCGTGGGGACCGTGTTGCAGTAGGACTGGATGAACCCGTCGCGGGAGGGCGTCCAGTTGATCGCCCATTCGACGCTGCCGGGCTCGCCATACTTGTCCTGGAAGCTGACCTTGCCCGCGAAGGGCCGGTCGGCATAGGTCGTCGAGCCATTCAGGCTTTCGCCCAGGTAGTCGGCCAGGCCGCCGGGGAAGTGGAAGACGGCCTCCCTCGGCGTCTCGCCATCCTCGATCGCGGATTTCCAGCGGATCTCCACGCCCGAGAACAGGTAGGCCTTGGAGCGCACCATCTTCATCAGCCGCGCGGGCTTGAAGCGGTGATGGCCAAAGATCTCTTCGTCCGCGTGGAAGGTGACGGAGGTGCCGCGGCGGTTCGGCGCCTGGCCGATCTTTTGCACCGGGCCTTGCGGAATGCCGCGTGAAAACCGCTGTTCGAACAGTTCCTTGTTGCGCGCGACCTCGACCACCAGGGAATCCGACAGCGCGTTGACGACCGAGGCGCCGACGCCGTGCAAGCCGCCCGAGGTCTCATAGGCCTTGCCGGAAAACTTGCCGCCCGCGTGCAGGGTGCAGAGGATCACCTCAAGCGCGGACTTGCCGGGGAACTTCGGGTGCGGGTCGATCGGGATGCCGCGGCCGTTGTCGCGGATGGTGACGGCGTAGTCGGCGTGCAGTTCGACCTCGATCCGCGTGGCATGGCCGGCCACCGCCTCGTCCATGGAGTTGTCGAGGATTTCGGCTACCAGGTGATGCAGCGCGCGTTCGTCGGTGCCGCCGATATACATGCCCGGCCGCTTGCGCACCGGCTCCAGACCTTCGAGGACCTCAATGGAATGGGCGTTGTAATCGTCCGTCCGCGCGGACAGGAGGTCGTTCGGCATGGCACTGCTCTTTGCTCTGGTTGGCCGGGGATTAGACCACGGGGGCAGGGCAGGGGCAAGCGGTCAGGGCTTGATCCCGTGGGCCGGTCGCGGAACTATCACGGGCAGGATCGGGGGTGTGGCATGTGGAATGATCGTTACGCGGGCGACGACTATCTTTTCGGGACCGAGCCGGCCGATTTCCTGCATCGCGCGCGCCCTTGTATCGCGCCGGGGCAGACGGCACTGGTCATCGCGGACGGCGAAGGGCGCAATTCCGTCTGGCTGGCCGGGCAAGGGCTTAAGGTCGCGGCCTTCGATTCAGCGCCCAATGCGGTTGCCAAGGCCCGAAGACTGGCCGAGGCGCGGGGTGTCGCGGTCGAATTCCAGCTGTGTGATCTGGACGATTGGGACTGGTCGCGCAGGTTCGATGTGGTCGCAGGGATTTTCATCCAGTTTGTCGGACCCGCCGGACAACCGCAGTTGTTCGAGCGGATCGACCGGGCGCTGACGCCTGGCGGGCTGTTGTTGCTGCATGGCTACGCGCCGCGCCAGGTAGAATACGGGACCGGCGGGCCGCCCTACCGGGAAAACATGTACACGCTCGACCTGCTGCGCCGCGGCTTTGCCGGTTATGAAATCCTGCGGGCAGAGGACTTTGATGCCGATGTCGATGAGGGGCGCGGCCATTCCGGCCGCTCGGCGCTGATAGACTTCATCGCGCGCAAGCCCCTTTGACCCCGGGGGCGTCACAACGTCTCCGCCTCGCGCGCCTGCCACATCTTCTGGAAAGCGGGCCTTGCGTGAAGCCCGGCGATCCAGTTGGCGATCGCCGGGAATGCCTCGATCAACCCAGGGAGCGCCATGGCGTAGCGGACGACCTCCGCCATGTTGATGTCGGCCACGGTGAAGCGCCCGCCGACGAGCCAGCCGCTGCCCTCCAATGCGCCGTTCAGCACGGCGAAGGGGCGGCGCAGCCTGTCGGCCGCTGCCGTCGCGGCCGCGCGCCCGGCCTCGGTCGCCTGGTCGGCATAAAGCGCCTCAAGCGCCGGGGGCTCGATCGCGGTGATGGCGTAGAAGGACCATTCGTCCATCAGCGCCTGCTCCCTCGTGTCGCGGGGGCCAAGATCGCCGCCCCGGGTGCGCGCGAGGTGCAGGTTGATCGCCATCGATTCCGACAGGACGAGGTCGTCATCCTCCAGCACCGGGACCGCCGCGGCGGGTGAAAGCGCCTTGAACGCTGGCGTCTGGGTGTGCGGGCGGTTCGCGGCCTCTTCGTCGGTCAGCCGGTAGCGCTGGACCACGGGAACATGGTCATAGGGCAGGCCGAGTTCTTCCAGCAGCCAGATGTTGCGCGCGGCGCGCGACCGATAGACGCCGTGTAGACGAAGCATGAAGCACCTCCCGTGAAATCCGCAGGCCCTCGGGTCGGGCCTCGCGGTCAAATCCTCTTTAAGGCCCGGTCGAGCGAAGCGCCATCACCCCCGTGCGTCCATCCGGTTTCCGATAAGCGTCGTCCGACGCGGCAAAGGCCGGATTCTCTCAAGCGAAGCAGGCGTTTTTTGACACGAGTCATGGCGCGGTCGGAAGGCGCCCATGAAAGTTGTCCGCCATTGGCAACAGGAAGGAATAACCATGACCAAAGCGCTTGAAGTCGCTGCCGCCAAGGATGCCAAGCCCACCGCCCTGCCCGATAACGCCCCGCAGGCTGAAGCCCCGCCCGCCGAAGCCGCGCCCGCCGCACGCAAAGGGCCCAAGGCCTTTCCGGTCGTGAATGCCGACGCCATCCGGCATGCGTTCGAAACCGGGAAGTATCCCTATGCCCACAAGCTAGCGACCAAGGCCTATGAAGAGGAGAAGGCCAGGCTTCAGACCGAGCTTCTGAAGGTCCAGATCTGGGCGCAGGAGACCGGGCAGAAATTCGTGATCCTTTTCGAGGGGCGCGATGCGGCCGGCAAGGGCGGCACCATCAAGCGGTATATGGAGCATCTCAACCCGCGCTTCGCCCGGGTCGTCGCACTCAACAAGCCCTCGGATGTGGAGAGGGGCCAGTGGTTCTTCCAGCGCTACATCCAGCACCTTCCGACAGCGGGCGAGATGGTCTTCTATGACCGCAGCTGGTACAACCGCGCGGGCGTGGAACGGGTCATGGGGTTCTGCTCGCCCACCGATTACCTCGAATTCATGCGTCAGGCGCCAGAGGTCGAACGGATGCTCGTCCGTTCCGGGATCAGGCTTTACAAGTACTGGTTCTCGGTCACGCGGGACGAGCAGCGCCGGCGTTTCACGGCGCGTGAAACCGACCCGCTGAAACGGTGGAAACTGTCGCCGATCGATAAGGCCTCGCTCGACAAATGGGACGATTATACCGAGGCGAAGGAGGCGATGTTCTTCTATACCGATACGGCGGACGCGCCCTGGGTCATCGTGAAGTCGAACGACAAGAAACGCGCGCGGCTGAACTGCATGAAGCACTTCCTGTCGTCGCTCGACTACCCGGACAAGGACTTGACCGTCGTCACGCCCCCAGACCCGATGATCGTCGGACGCGCCAGCCATGTCGTCCAGCATGCGGAACATATTCTGGGCGCCTCGCTCCATCCCGATCTTCGGCGCAGCAAGCCCTGAAACAACGCCCCGGCCGTCTGCCGGGGTTGAGGACCGTGCATGGCAGCCCTGCGCGGGCGGGGCTGGCAAGGCGCGTGTTCAGGCCCCATCATCATGCTGCGCCGCAGCATGGCGGCGCCTGCCAGGGGGCCGCCATGGCCGCAATTCCAGTCAACGGCATCCGTCTGGTGCCGCACTCGCCGGCAGATCCGGGCTGGCGCGCGCGCCTGAAGGCACATCTTCTGGGCCTCGGACCGGAGGCGCGGTTGAACCGTTTCTTCACCCTGGTGTCGGACGACCATCTTGAGCGCTACGCCGAGACCGCAGTGCCGGAGGTCGTGATCGATGCGGTGGAGGATGGCGCGATTGTCGGCGTTGCCGAACTTTACCGCTGGCGCGAGGCGGGAAACGAGGGCGAAATCGCCCTGTCGGTCGATGAGGCCCATCGTCATGCCGGCATAGGGCAGGCGCTTGTCGATGCCGCGCTGGCCGAGGGCCGGCGACGCGGTTTCGCTGACATGCATCTCTATTTCCGCAAGGCCAACCCCGCGATGCGGCGGATCGCGGCGCGGTCGGGGCTTGAGTTGCGCGACAGCGGCGACCCGTGCATCGCCGAGGTCCATGCTCGGCTCAGACGCCGGGGCGGGTGGCGCAGCTTGTTGGGCCTGCTGCGGCGGCGCGCCGGCTGAGGTCATCCCGCTGGACCCGGCCCCGGTGCGGCTGTAAGGGTCTGTGATGGTTAAGTCTATTTCATATCCGGCGCAGGCGCGGGCGCTTCTGGCCTTGGGCCTGCCGCTCATCGGGTCGAACATCGCGCAAATGGCGTTGCATGTGGCCGATACCGTCATGGTGGGGCGGTACGGCACGGTCGAGCTTGCCGCCGTCGTCATCGGATCGTCGACCTTCTTCGTCGTTTTCATCCTGGGATCGGGCTTTGCGCAGGCCGTGATGCCCATGGTCGCCTCGTCACTGGCGCGCGGGGACGAGGTGCAGGTACGCCGCGATACCCGCATGGGGCTTTGGCTCTCGATTGGGTTCGCGCTGCTGACGGTGCCGTTCTTCTGGTGGTCGGGGCGCCTGCTGCATGCGGTGGGGCAGGAGCCGCGCGTGGCGGAGTTGGGGCAGGATTACCTGCGCATCGCCGGGCTTGGCATGTTGCCCGCCCTGGTCGTGGTCGCGCTCAGAAGCCTGCTCTCGGCGCTTGAGCGCGCGGGCGTGGTCCTTTGGGCCACCCTCGCGGGGGTGCTCTTGAACATCTTCCTCAACTGGCTGCTGATCTTCGGCAACTGGGGCGCGCCGGAACTGGGGGTAAAGGGGGCGGCCATCGCCTCGGTCGCGACGCAATTCCTGATGATGGGGCTGCTTGCGCTTTATGCCTCGTTCCACCACGAATTGCGCCGCTTCCATCTTTTCGTGCGGTTCTGGCGTCCGGACGGCACGGTTCTGAGACAGGTCTTCCGGCTGGGCTGGCCAATCGGCCTGACGGGCCTTTTCGAAAGCGGCCTCTTCGAGGCGGCGGCGATCATGATGGGCTGGATCGGCGCGGTGGAGCTTGCCTCGCACGGGATCGCGCTGCAGCTTGCCGCGATCACCTTCATGGTCCACCTCGGCCTGTCGAACGCGGCGACGGTCCGCGCGGGGCGCGCCTTTGGCATGGGCGATGTCGAGGGGCTGCGCGACGGCGCGCGCGTGGCAATCGTGATGTCGACAGGATTCGCCATGGCCACCGTGATTGTCTTTCTGGCCTTTCCCGGGCTGCTGATCGGCCTGTTCCTCGACCCCGCTAACCCCCAGGGGGGCGAGATCATCGCCTATGCGACCGGGCTTCTGGCGGTGGCCGCGCTTTTCCAGATGGCCGACAGCGCGCAGGTCATGGCGCTGGGGCTGCTGAGGGGAATTCACGATACGCGGGTGCCCATGATCATCGCCTCGGTCAGTTACTGGCTGATCGGGATTCCGGTGAGCTACATTCTGGCCTTCAGGCTCGGCATGGGGGGCATTGGTCTGTGGCTCGGTCTCGTGGTGGGGCTCGTGGTCGCGGCGGTGCTGCTGATGCTGCGGTTCTGGCGTTGGCGCGGCTCCGAGGTCCAGCCCGCCTGACCGCTTAGCCTGCCTGATCCGGGTCTGCCCGCTCCGCCTTCTTCCGAACCAGGACGGAACGCAGGTCGTGCATCGCCAGCAAGAGCGCGTCTGTCACCTGCGCCAGCTGCGCATCGCTCGCCCGCGTCTGCGCCCAGTGCGCGGTCTGGTTGAGATGGTCGACGGTCCTGAGAATGTCGTCGGTGTCGCGCCGCGCCAGAAGCGCCTGGCGGTCGCGCAGCCAGTCCCGGATCCGGGCCATCTCGTGGTCGGGCAGCGCCCGCCCGCCCTGCGGCTTGATCTCGCCATTGCGGGTGTTGACGACGGCGATCTGCTCCATCTCGATCCGGCGCATGCGGTTCTCGGTGTCGATGCGAAACACCGCCGCGCCGTTTTCGCGGATGCGGAAGTAAAGCTCTGGCAGATCGTTCATTTCCGCGCCCCTTGTCGCGGTCAGACTAGGCAGGCCCGCGCAGGCTGTCAAAGCCCGATCAGCGCCTGCGCGCGACGATGAAGCGGCGCGGCGGGCGCTTGGGGAAATCGCCTGATTCCAGGATGTCGAACCCGGCGGCGCGCACCGTGCCTTCGAGCCAACCGGGCGAGAAGAAGTGCACCGGCGGCGCCTTGCCGATCGCCCGCATGAGCGACACGGCAGGCCACATGAGCCGCCAGGGGCCGCACAGGCACGCGGTCTTCGAGATGAAGAGACCGCCGGGGGCTAGACGGTCGCGGATCTGCGCGATGGCTGCCGCCGGATCGTCCGCGAGGTGGAGCATGTTCAGCGCCAGGATCACGTCGAACTGCCCCCCGGGAAGGCGCCCGTCGTCAAGGCTCGCCTGCGCCACCTCAAGGTTGCTCAGCCCGGCTTCGGCGCATTTCGCCCGGCCGATCTCGACCATCGCCGCCGAATAATCGGTCGCGAGGTAGTGACCGACCGAGGGGGCAAGCTGAAGTGCGGTGCTGGCCGTGCCGCATCCGATCTCCAGCACCCGGTCCGTTGGCCGGAGGCGTTCCCGCATCCGGCCAAGCGTATAGTCATAGGCCGTCATGTCCGCGATCGGCGCGGCGGCGTATTTCCTGGCGGCACGGTCCCAGAAGCGCGAAGATTTCACCATGACGGGCCTCCTTTTCCTCCCTGAGTGATGCCGCCTCGCCCCGATCAGGTCAGGCCGGCGCAGAAGCTCTGGATGCGGCGGCAGGCTTCCTCCAGCGCCGCGTCCGAGGTCGCGTAGCTGACGCGAAAGTTGGGGGAGACGCCGAAGGCCGCGCCGAAGACGACCGCGACGCCGGTTTCCTCCAGAAGGGCCGCCGCGAAGGCCTCGTCATCGTTGATGACCGTGCCGCCGGCCGAGGTCTTGCCGATGCAGCCCGAGATGTCGGGGTAGACGTAGAAGGCGCCCTCAGGCCGCGGGCAGGTGATGCCGCTCGCCTGGTTCAGCATCGACACGACCAGGTCGCGGCGGCGCTGGAACAGCGCCTTGTTGTCCGTCAGGAAGCCCTGCGGCCCGTCCAGCGCTTCGACCGCAGCGTATTGGGAGACCGAGCAGGGGTTCGAGGTCGACTGCGACTGGATCGTGCCCATGGCCTTGATCAGTTGCACCGGCCCGCCCGCGTAGCCGATCCGCCAGCCCGTCATCGCATAGGCCTTCGACACGCCGTTGCAGGTCAGCGTGCGGTCGAAAAGCCCCGGTTCGACCTCGGCCGGGGTCGCGAACTTGAAGTCGTCGAAGACGAGGTGTTCGTACATGTCGTCCGACATGATCCAGACATGGGGGTGGCGCATCAGAACGTCGGTCAGCGCCTTCAGCTCCGCCGCCGTGTAGCCCGCGCCCGTGGGGTTCGAGGGCGAGTTGAAGATGAACCACTTGGTCTTCGGCGTGATCGCGGCTTCAAGCTTTTCGGGCGTCAGCTTGAAATCGGTTTCGATTCCGCATTCGACCGTGACGGGCGTGCCGCCGGCCAGCAGCACCATGTCGGGATAGCTGACCCAGTAGGGCGCGGGGATGATCACCTCGTCGCCCGGATTGCAGGTCGCCATCAGCGCGTTGTAGAGGATCTGCTTGCCGCCGGTGCCGACCGTGATCTGCGAGGGCGTGTACTTCAGCCCGTTCTCGCGTTCGAACTTACGGCAGATCGCGGCCTTCAGTTCGGGGATGCCATCGACGGCGGTGTATTTCGTCTTGCCCGCGTCGATCGCGCGCTTGGCCGCGTCCTTGATGTTCTGCGGCGTGTCGAAGTCGGGCTCGCCCGCGCCGAGGCCGATCACGTCCTTGCCTTCGGCCTTCAGCTGCTGGGCCTTGGTCGTCACGGCGATGGTGGGCGACGGTTTGACGCGGGCCAATGTGTCGGACAGGAAGGCCATCGGGGTTCTCCGGTTTGTAATTGCCGGGGTCATGTCATAGGTTGGCGCCTGAAACTGATCAAGCGGCAACGAGAGGAGATATCATGTCCGACGTAACCGATGACGGATGGTACGCCAACGACATCGCCACCTTTGGCGACCGGCTGGCCGCCGCGCGCGAGGCACAAGGCCTCGCACAGGAGGAATTCGCGCAGCGCCTGGGCGTCAAGCTCAGGACGGTTCGCCACTGGGAAGAGGACGCCATGGAACCCCGCGCGAACCGACTTCAGATGATGGCCGGGATGCTTGGCGTTTCGCTCATGTGGCTTCTGACCGGCAGGGGGCAGGGCGTCGCCGCGCCGGGCGCCAATGACGGGGGCGAACTACCCCGCCTGCTGGGCGACCTGCGGGTGCTGCGCCGCGACGCGGCTGAAATCGCGGGGCGCGTCGCCGAACTGCAAAACCGGCTGGAGCGGATCGTCGCGCAGGAGGCCGCATGAGCGAACCGCACGAGGCCCGGCTCAAACGCCTGTCCATGCGCTCCTGGCGTAGGGGAACCAAGGAGATGGACCTGATCCTTGGCCCCTATGCCGACGCGCATCTGGCCTCGATGCGGCCCGAGACGCTTGACCTCTATGAAAGGCTCCTGGCCGAGAACGACCAGGATATCTACCCTTGGATGACCGGCGGCGCCGATGCGCCGCCGGGTCTCCAGACCATCGTCGCGGAAATTTCGGCCTTCGCCCGGGCCCGGCATGGCCCGGCGCGCTGAGGCCCTGCGCATTTAACCAAAATTTCGGCTTTCGGCCGCAGTCTGCACCGTGACCAACGGACTGCGGAGGTGCGGATGACCATTCATGCAACCCTGGAGGAGACCCCGCAGGCTGGGTTCCTGAGGGGCTATCTGGAGACGCTGGGCCTGCTCGAACGGCTTCATCGCCTGCTTCTTGACCTGATCAAGGACGAGTTTGAGCGGCTTGGCATTCTTGAGGTCAACTCGGTTCAGGCCCTTCTGCTCTTCAATATCGGCGATTCGGAGGTAACGGCGGGCGAACTCAAGACCCGTGGCTACTATCAGGGCTCGAACGTCAGCTACAACCTACGCAAGCTGGTCGAGGGTGGCTACATGCATCATGAACGTTCGACCGTCGATCGCCGCTCGGTGCGGGTGCGGCTGACGGGCGAGGGGCGGCGGGTGCGTGATACCGTCGCGGCGCTCTTCCGCCGACATGCCGAGGCGATGGAGGCGCGCGGCCTGATCGCCCGGCTGACCGCGGAAGAAACGAATACCACGCTGAAACGGCTGGAGCGTTACTGGAGCGACCAGATCCGCTACATCTACTAGTGGACCGGGCCGGTCGTCCGGCGCGAATGCCGGCGGAGGCCGCCGTTAACCTTCGTCACCCTTGGCGCTTTCGCGAAACCCGATGACCGCGAACCCGATCTCCCGCCGCAGCTTGCGCGCCATCGCGGCCTCGTAGTCGCCGTAGTCACCCGCCTGTTCCAGGAAGGCGCCGGGGCCACGCAGGACGTTGGACAGGTAGAACGGCACCACGTCCGGGTCCGCGCCTGTGATGACGAGCCCGTTGACCAGCGTGTCGCCGAACGGAAAGGCCCGGTAGGCGTCGGAGGGGGCGAAGGCCTCGTTGTTGACCCCGTCGCCCGAGATGTCGAGCGTGCGGCGGTCGCAGTCCGGAGCCCGGCCGAGCAACATGGCCCCGTAGCCGAGGCCCGCGCCAAGGGCGGTCGGATATTCGTCGAAGCTGCGCTCTGCCGCCGCGACCCCTTCGGCGGCGCGGGTCAGGTCGGCCTCGTCCCGGATCGGGGTCCAGTCCAGCACCATCGCCTGCTGCCAGCGACCGCTCCATTCATAGACGGCGAGCGCAACCCATTGGCCGTCGACGGAAAACAGCGCCTCCTTCACCTCCTGAGACAGGAGAGCGGCCGCCAGCCCGTCGCGCTGCAACGCATATTCCTGCGCATCGACCGAGGCGGAGACATCGAGCCCCAAGGCAAGCGCGAGGCGGCAGTCCGATGCCGCTGCGGGGGGCGCGGCCAGCGCCAGCGCGATCGCCAAGGCCCTCACCCTCGATCCCCTCGGGTCTCGACGCGGCCCAGAAGCTGTTCGGTCAACTCCCGTTCCAGCTTGCGGCGAAAGGCGCGGGGGAAGTCGGCATGGATGCGCGCGACCTCGACGAAGGCGCCCTTGCCGCTGATCAGGTGCTCCCGATAGTAGACCGCGATATCCGCCTCGTGACCGCCGATCGCGAGCCCGTTGACCAGAACGCCACCCGGGTCGCGGCGCGCCCGGACAATGTCCGGACCGTCGCCATCGTTGTTGCGCCCGTCGCCCGAGATGTCGAGCGTGCGGGCCGGACAGTCGCCCGCCCGGTTCAACAGGTCGAGGCCGTAATCCAGCGCCTCTCCCAGCGCGGTGGGTAGCCTGTCTTCGGACCGGGCATAAGCGGCGATTCGCGCCGAGATCGCGTCGATGTCGGCCTGCGATGTCACTTCCGTCCAGTCCAGGACCATCGCCTGCGCCCCCTGTCCCGACCATTCGTAAAGCGCCAGGCGAACGTGGTCCTCCGACCCCAGAAGCGCCCGGACGATTTCCGGTGCCGCGAGGGCCGCCAGGATGCCGTCGCGCTGGATCGCGTAGTCCTGCGCATCGACCGAGCGCGACACGTCGAACCCGAGCGCCAGCGCAAGCCGGCAGGCGCCCCAGCCGGGCCCCGCCCAAAGCGCCAGCGTCGCTGCCGCTACCAGTGCCCGGTATTGCCCATGCTGACCCAAGGTTCCGCCGGCGCTTTCGCCTGCCCTTTCTGGAGAAGTTCGATCGAGATGTTGTCGGGGGAGCGCACGAAAGCCATCCGCCCGTCGCGCGGTGGCCGGTTGATCGTTACCCCGTTGGCCTGGAGATGCGCGCAGGTGGCGTAGATGTCATCGACCTCATAGGCGAGGTGCCCGAAATGCCGGCTGTCCGAGGGCAACCCCTCGTCCCCATCCCAGTTCCAGGTCAGTTCCACCGGGCAGTCCTCCTGGCCCGGCGGGGCCATGAAGACGAGCGTGAAGCGCCCGCCCTCGTTGTCCCAGCGCCGGGTCTCCTTCAGCCCGAGGAGTGTGTAGAACGCCATGGACTTTTCCAGGTCGAGAACCCGGACCATCGTGTGCAGATATCGGATCGTCATCGGTGACCGCCTTTCTTCACCGCCCAGACTAGCACCCCGCCGCTGTTTTCCAAGCCATACGGAAAAAAGCGGCCCCATACATTCCATCGTGGTGTTGCGCGCCGCCGCATCAAGATAAGGTGTATGACGATTCGATGATCCGGAGGATGCCCCGATGACCCTCACCCCCGAACAACTGGCCGAGATCGCCGAGGCCCGCGCCACCACGCGCCCCACCTTGCGCGCCACCTCGGAGGGCATGGAGCGCCACCTCTATGTCGCGCATGAGGTGCTGGACCATGGCCTTGTCCGCGTCATCGACTACATGGGCGACGACGCGGCGATCACGCAGGCCGCGCGCGTCAGCTACGGACGCGGCACCAAGGCGGTGCAGAACGACGAGGGGCTGATCCGCTACCTGATGCGGCACTGGCACTCGACCCCGTTCGAGATGTGCGAGGTCAAGTTCCACGTCAAGCTGCCGGTCTTCGTCGCCCGCCAATGGATCCGTCATCGCACCGCGAACGTGAACGAATACTCCGCGCGTTATTCGATCCTCGACCGCGAATTCTACATTCCCGCGCCCGAACAACTGGCCGCGCAATCGACGGTGAACAACCAGGGCCGCGGCGAATTGCTTGAGGGCGATGAGGCGCAGCGCGTGCTCGACATCCTGCGCGACGACGCCATGCGCGCCTATGATCATTATGAGAACATGCTGAGCCAGGAGGGTCAGAAGGGCCTTGCCCGAGAGCTTGCCCGCATGAACCTGCCCGCGAACGTCTATACCCAGTGGTACTGGAAGGTCGATCTGCACAACCTCTTCCACTTCCTGCGCCTGCGGGCCGACGCCCATGCGCAGTATGAGATCCGCGCCTATGCCGAGACGATGTGCGGCATCGTCAAGGACTGGGTCCCGCTCGCCTATGCGGCGTTCGAGGACTACCGTATGGGCGGCGCGACCGTCTCGGCCAAGGGGGTCGAGGTGCTGAAGCGGCGCCTGGCGGGCGAGGCGGTGACGCAGGAAAGCTCTGGCATGTCGAAGGGCGAGTGGCGGGAATTCGAGGCGGTCTGGGGCTGACGGCCGACCGCAGGGGCTAATCTGGCGGCGTCTGACGCTTTTCCGCCCGCTACGCGAAATGGCAGATATACTTCTGCTGAAAGCCCCGTTACAGACGCGGCTTCCCTGTCGTTTGGGCGGCAACTGCCGCCTGCCGCCGCCCCTGTTGGATTCTGGACGCCATGATCACTGCCCTTTCCGAAGCCCTCGCCGAACGCGGCTTCGATACCCTCACCCCCGTGCAGGAGGCCGTGAGCGCGCCCGATCTGGCCGAGGCGGACCTGCTGGTTTCCGCCCAGACCGGCTCGGGCAAGACGGTGGGCTTCGGCCTTGCCATCGCGCCGACCCTCCTCGGGGGGGAGGAGCGGTTCGGCCCCGCCGCGACGCCGCTGGCCCTTGTCGTCGCGCCGACACGCGAACTGGCCTTCCAGGTGATGCAGGAACTGCGCTGGCTTTACGCGCGCACTGGGGCGGTCGTCGCCTCTTGCGTGGGGGGCATGGACGCGCGCCAGGAACGTCGCGCGCTGGAACGCGGCGCGCATATCGTCGTGGGCACGCCGGGCCGGCTTTGCGATCACGTCCGTCGCGGCGCGCTTGACCTGGGCGATATCCGGGCCGTGGTCCTGGACGAGGCGGACGAGATGCTGGACCTCGGCTTCCGCGAGGATCTGGAGTTCCTTTTGGGCTCCGCGCCCGAGGAGCGCCGCACGCTTCTGTTCTCGGCCACCGTGTCTCCGATGATCGCCAAGCTGGCGGAACAATTCCAGCGCGACGCGCGGCGGATCTCGACGATCAACAAGTCCGAACAGCATGCCGACATCAGCTACAAGGTGTTGCGCGTCGCGGCCTCTGACGCTGACAATGCCGTCTTCAACCTGCTGCGCTATCACGACAGCGAAAGCGCCATCGTCTTCGCCAATACCCGTGCAGCGGTCAGCCATCTGAGTGCCCGCCTGACCAACCGTGGCCTCGCCGTCGTGACCCTGTCGGGCGAACTCAGCCAGGCCGAGCGCAGCCATGCCCTACAGGCGATGCGCGATGGGCGCGCGCGGGTCTGCGTGGCGACCGATGTCGCCGCGCGCGGGATCGATCTGCCGAACCTCAACCTCGTCGTTCATGCCGACCTTCCCACCAATACCGAAAGCCTGCTGCACCGGTCCGGCCGGACGGGGCGCGCCGGGCGCAAGGGGATTTCGGCCCTGATCGTGCCGCCGCGCGTGGCCAAGCAAGCAGAGCGGCTCTTGAAATGGGCGAAGCTGACGGCTGAATGGACGGTCCCGCCCTCGGCCGATGAGATCATCCGCCGTGACGAGGAACGCCTTCTGACCGATCCGGCATGGCGGGACCCGATCACCGACGACCAGGCGGAATTCGCCGCCAAGCTCCTGTCGCGCCACGGGGCCGAGGCGGTCGCAGCGGCCTTCTACCGCCTTCACCAGTCGCGCCATGCCGCGCCCGAGGACCTGTTGCCCCCCGACATGCCCGCCCCGCGCGATCACAAGGACTTCGGCCCCAGCCGCTGGTTCGCGCTTTCGGTCGGGCGTGACGCGCGGGCGGAACCGCGCTGGCTTCTGCCGCTTCTGCGGCGCAGCGCAGACCTGGAGAAAGCCGCGATCGGCGCGATCCGCGTTCAGGACACCGAGTCCTTCGTCGAGATCGCGGAGGCGAGCGTCGGGCAACTCATGGCCGCGCTTGGCCCGGACGGCGAGATCTCTGACGGCATTCGGGTGCGTGCGCTCGACGGGCTGCCGGAGTTCGCCCGGCCCGCGCGCAAACCGCGCCCCGAAGGTGGCAAGCCTTTCCGGGCGCGTGACGACGCCGGACCCGCGAAGCCCAGGCACGAGAAACCCAGGCCCGCGAAACCCGCACCGGGCGCTTGGAACCGGGAAGCGCCGGCGCGCGAGGATCGCAAGCCCTGGCAGGACCGCAAGCCCCGCAAGGACGCGGCGCCGGCGTCCGATTGGCACGCCGATGACGGCGCGGCCCCCATGCCTGCGTCGACCGAAGGCGCGCCGAAGAAGCGCAAGGCCAAGTATGAGCCGAAGGCAGGTCCGAAACCCGGCAAGAAGCCCCAGTCCGCGCACAAGCCCACGGGCACCAAGGGCGATGCCAAATGGGCGGCCAAGGGAAAGCCGCGCAAGCCCGCCGGCCCGCGCGCGGGCGGCCAGGACGCGCCGCGCCCGCGCAAGCGCTAGGTCGGGGAGGGGGGCTTGCGCGTCAGTCCCGACGCGCCTGGGCGTTGGCCCGGCTTCGTCACAGTAGGTCTGCCGAGCGGATGTCGGCGGAGGCGAAATCGATCAGCGCGCGGATCTTCCGAGGCAGCCTTCGCCCTTCGAGGTAGACGGCGCTGACCGGGGCCGCGGCGCCGGTGTAGTCGTCAAGCAGTGTCGTCAGCCGTCCGGCGGCCAGGTCCTCGCAGGCCGCGAACCTGGGCGCGAAGGCGATCCCCTTTCCTTCCGCCGCAAGGATGCAGGCGGCGCGGGCTGAATTGACGAGGAACCGGCCTTCGACCGCCACGGCGATTTCTTCGCCGCCGTGCTCCATGGTCCAGCGCCGGGGATCGCGGCGGTTCGTGTCGACGATGCAGGCATGGGCGGCAAGCTCCTCGGGCGTCCGGGGCGTTCCCGACCGGGCGAGGTAATCGGGGCTTGCCACCAGAAAGGTCTGCAAGGTGCCGAGCTTGCGGCTCTTGATCGACAGCGTGTCGGTTCGCCCGATGCGGAAGCCAAGGTCGATCCCCTCGGCCGCGAGGTCGACGAAACGGTCGCTAAGCCGCAGATCCATGGTCAGGTTTGGGTGCTGCTCCGCAAAGCGCCCCAGCATTCCTGCCACATAGAGTTCCCCGAAGGTCACAGGGGCCGTGATGCGGATGACGCCGGTGAACCCGCGCGACCCTTCGGACGCGCCGCTCAGCAGGTCATCGAGGTCGTCCAGCAGGGCGGGTGCCCGCGCCAGCATGTCCTCGCCCGCAGGCGTCAGGCCGACCTTTCGCGTCGTGCGCTGGAACAGACGCAGCCCAAGGCGTTGCTCAAGTTCCGCCACATACTTCGAGGTCAGCCGGTTCGAGGTCCCAAGCTGGTCGGCAGCAGCGGTGAAGGAGCCGGTCTGCGCCGTCGCGACAAAGGCCCTGAGTTGCGCGATCGTGTCCATCGGTTCAACCCTATTGAGAACAAAATGTGGGCAGTCATTCCATATAATCTCCATTTCAGTGATGGTCTGCAAGGACTAGGTTCAGTGCAGTCAAAAGGCGCCCAGCCGGGCCCGGAAAGGACAGCAGATGAACATCGCTATCATTGGAAATGGAAACGTCGGCTCCGGTCTGGCAGGGGTCCTGTCGCGGGCCGGGCATGACGTCACCGTCGTCGGGCGTGACGACGATCTGGCGCAGGCCGTCGGCGCCGCCGGGGTGGTGATCCTGGCAACGCCCTACGGCGCCGCTGGCAATCTGGCGGGACGCGCCGGTTTCGCCGGCAAGGTCGTGGTCGATGTGTCGAACCCGGTGACCGAGGACTTCTCGGGCCTCCAGGTCGGCCACCTGACCTCCGCCGCCGAGGAGATCGCACGGCTTCTGCCCGGCGCCTCGGTCGTGAAGGCCTTCAACACGATCTTCGCCCAGCACTACGCCAGCGGCCTGAAGATCGGCGCGCAGCCGCTTCAGACCTTTGTGGCCTCCGACGACGAAGGCGCCCGCGAAACCGTCAAGGCGCTTGCGGCCGGGATCGGGCTTGAACCGGTCGATGCCGGGCCGCTGAAGAACGCCCGCTACCTGGAGCCGCTTGGCTTCCTCAACATCCAGTTCGGCTATGTCCTAGGCAAGGGCACCGAAATCGCACCCCAACTTCTCGCGGCCTGACGCCGCCTTTCCCGGAGAAATCAGATGACTCAGAATACCGCTTCCGACTACGCCGCCCTCGTTCTTCGCGTTGCCAGCGGGGGCCTCTTCGTGGCGCATGGCCTGCTGAAGGTCTTCGTCTTCACCCTGCCCGGCACCGTCGGGTACTTCGAAAGCCTCGGGCTCCCTGGCATCTTCGCCTACCTGACCATCCTGGCCGAGGTCGGCGGCGGCGCCGCGCTGATCCTTGGCGTCGGCACCCGCGTCGTCTCGCTCGCGCTGATCCCGGTCCTCTTGGGCGCGACCTGGGCCCATGCCGGCAACGGCTGGATGTTCTCGAGCGCCGGCGGCGGCTGGGAATTCCCGCTCTTCTGGAGCGTCGCGCAGCTTGCCATCGCGCTTCTTGGCCGTGGCGCCTTCGCGTTCCGCCTGCCGGTCCTGGACCGCGCCCTCGGCCAGTTCGCCTGACCATCCGGGCCGGCCCTGAGGGCGGCCCATCCCTTTTGCCGGAGCGTCGCCATGAGCACCGCACACGCCCTGAGAAACCTGCGCGACAGCCTTGATCCGAGTGCGCGCATGCCGCTCGTCTTTCTCGGTCACGGCAGCCCGATGAACGCCATCGAGGAGACCCAGTACAGCCGCGCCTGGTCGGAGCTTGGCCGTAACCTGCCGCGCCCCAAGGCGGTGCTGGTGGTGTCGGCGCACTGGATGAGCCGGGGCACGACCCTTGTCGATGTCTCCGCCCTGCCGCGCACCATCCACGATTTCTACGGCTTCCCCGAGGCGCTTTACCGCGAAACCTATCCGGCGCCGGGCGATCCGAAGCTTGCGCGAGAAGTCGTCACGCTTCTGGCCAGCCACCACGGCGCAGAGGACGACACCTGGGGCCTTGACCACGGCGCCTGGACGATCCTGAAGTTTCTGTATCCCGGCGCCGATGTCCCCGTCTTCCAGGTCTCGATCGACATGACGCGCGGGCTCGACTACCAGCTTGAGGTCGGCCAGGCGCTTTCCGAATTGCGGGACCGGGGGGTGCTGATCCTCGGGTCGGGCAACGTCGTCCATAACCTGCGCACGATGCGCTTTGGCGGGCAGCCGCTGGACTTCGCCCTCGAATTCGACGGGCTGTTCACCGATCGTCTGGTGGCGCGCGACTTCGCGGCGCTGGCGGATCACGAAGGGCTGGGGACGCTCCTCAGGATGGCGCATCCGACGGTCGATCACTACATGCCCGCGCTGACCGTGGCGGGCGCGTCCGACGAACGCGACGACCTGACCTTCATGAACGCTTCGATCGACCTCGGGTCGGTCTCGATGCGCTCCTTCGTTTTTCACACCGCCTGAAAGGAAAAGCCATGCTTGTCGATGGAAAATGGACCGAGGACTGGCAACCGGTCCAGAAAGCCGACGATCAGGGCCGTTTCATCCGGCAGGTGTCGGAGTTTCGCAACTGGATCACCCCGGACGGCAGCGCCGGTCCGACCGGCGAGGGCGGTTTCGCCGCCGAGGCCGGGCGCTACCGGCTCTATGTCGCGCTGATCTGCCCCTGGGCCTCGCGGACATTGATCGCGCGCAAGCTCAAGGGTCTCGACCAGGTCATTCCGGTGACCGTCCTGAACCCGGAACTGACCGATCAGGGCTGGCGTTTCGGTGGCGGTCCCGGCGCGGAGGAGGACCCGCTTTTCGGTGTCCGCCACCTGCACGAGATCTATACCCGCGCCGATCCCCACTACACCGGGCGCGCGACCGTCCCTGTGCTTTGGGACCAACACCGCAACGTCATGGTGAACAACGAAAGCGCCGACATCGTGCGGATCTTCGACACCGCCTTCGAACATCTGGTCCCGTCGCATCTGCGCCTTTATCCCGCCGCGCAGGCCGCTGCGATCGACGCGCTGAACCCGCGCCTGTACCGGAAGCTGAACAACGGGGTCTACCGCGCCGGTTTCGCGACCACCCAACTGGCCTATGAGGAGGCGGTCGCCGATGTCTTCGACATGCTCGACGAGCTTGAGGCACGGCTGACCCGCGACTTCCTCTTTGGCGACGCGCCGACGGAAAGCGACATCCGCGCCTTCGTGACGCTCATCCGCTTTGACACCGCCTATCACGGGCTGTTCAAGACGAACCGGCGCCAGATCGCGGACTATCCGCGCCTTTCGGCCTTCGTGCAGCGGATGCTTGCCCTGCCGGGCGTTGCCGAAACGGTGGATCTGGATCACATCGCGCGTGGTTACTACTCCATCAAGGCGCTGAACCCCTCCGGCATCGTTCCGACCGGCCCCGCCTATGTGCGGGCCTGGCTGAACGCGGCCGCAGGCGCGGATCAATGGCCCGAGGCGCGGCGGGCGTCCTGAGGTGAGTGCCCCCGGATTGACGGCAGGCGGCCCGTCCCCATAGGTTGCCGCGTGCCGTGCCGCACCGTGCTTGAGAAGGGGCCCCGATGTCGAACCTTGTGATCCCGGCGCCGAACGTGGCGTCGATCCCCGTCGCCGGATCGGGGGCGTTCCCCGTGCGCCGGGTCTACTGCATCGGCCGCAACTACGCGGCGCACGCCGTGGAAATGGGGCACGATCCGAACCGCGAGGCCCCTTTCTTCTTCCAGAAGAACGCAAGCAACCTCGACCCGTCGGGGCGGTTTCCCTATCCGGCCATGACCTCTGACGTGCATCATGAGGTTGAGATGGTCGTGGCTCTGAAGTCCGGCGGGGTGAATATCCCACGCGACCGGGCACTCGATCATGTCTGGGGCTATGGCATCGGCCTCGACATGACGCGCCGGGATCTTCAGGGCGAGGCGAAAAAGCTTGGCCGCCCCTGGGAAATCGGCAAGGCGTTCGAGCATTCGGCGCCCGTGGGGCCGCTGCATCCGGCCTCCGAGACCGGCCATCTGTCGCAGGGTCGGATCTCGTTGCAGGTCAACGGCACGCTGCGTCAGGACGGGGACCTGAACCAGATGATCTGGAAGGTGCCCGAGATCATCTCCTACCTCTCCGACTATTTCGAACTTGCTGCGGGTGACGTGATCATGACCGGAACACCCGCGGGCGTCGGCGCCGTGGTGACGGGCGACACGATGGTCGCGACGATCGAGGGGCTTGGCAGCCTGACGGTCGAGGTCGTCTGACCGAAAGCGCGGCCCAAGGGGCTAGTTGGCGGGCAACGGCGCCGTTTCGGCCAGCGATTTCATCGCGTCGAAGATCGCCGCCTCATCGGCCCGCGCGATGGTCCTTGCCGCCAGCACCGCCTCGCCCGCCGCAAGGGCGGTTGTCCGGTCGGCCTTGGCCCCCGTGGCTTCCTGAGACAGAAGCCCGAGGGTCGTGATCATCGCGTCCGGATCGGTCCCGGCGACACGTTCGGCGGCGGCCTTGGCCGCGCCCGCATCGCCCACGCTTGCCGCGCGCGCAAACCAGTAGGCGGCCCGGACCGGGTCGGGCTTGGTTCCCACGCCTTGTGCAAAATAGCGCGCGAGGTCCAGCCGCGCCCAGGCGCTGGGGCTGTGCGCGGCGCGGATCATGGTCTCGAAGGCCGCCGTCTTGTCCTCTTTCACGCCGAAGCCGGTCTCCAGGTTCTGGGCCAGTTCGCGCAGGGCATATTCGTTCCCGGCATCGACGGCCATCTGCGTGATGCGGGCGGATTCCGCCGGGTCCTGGGGCACCGCCTTGCCGGCCTTGTAAAGCGCCGCGAGGTCGCGCATCGCCCAGCTGTTTTGCGACTTCTCGATCACCTCGCGCAGCACCGCGACGGCACCCTCGCCGTCGATGCGGCCCGAATACCCTTCGGCCCGGGCCTTGGCGAGCGGCCGCCCGGCAGACATGAAGCCCGCATCCCAGGCCTCCTGGTAATAGCGCTCGGCGGCGGGAAGGTCCTGCGCCATGGCGCGGCCTTTTTCGGCGAGTTCCGCAAGCTTCAGGATCGATTGAACATGGCCCGTCCCCCGCGCGATCTGCAGGAGCGCCAGCCCCAGTTCGGGATCAGGGTCGGTGCCCTTGCCATCGATCAGCGCGTTGGCAAGGTAATACTGCCCCTCGGGATCGTTGCCATCGGCAGAGCGGCGGTACCAATAGACCGCCATCGCATCGTCCACCGGGGTCAGATCGCCCTTGGCGTATTCGAGGCCAAATCGCGCCTGCGCGAAGGTCCAGCCCTGTCCCGCCGCGCTTTCGATCCAGCTGAAGGCGGCGTTCTTGTCGACCGGGGTGCCAGCCCCATTGCGATAGGCGTCGGCAAGCTCAAGCTTGGCGGAGGGATCGCCCATTTCTGCCGCCTTGCGATACCAGTCGAAGGCGGCCTCTGGCGAAACGGCAATGCCGCCCCAGCCGTTTTCATAGATACGCCCCATCAGCGTGTGCGCCCAGTCGTTGCCAAGCCCGGTCGCCTGCCGGATCAGGTCTAGCCCGCGCTCTGCGTCAACGGGGACGCCGCGGCCGAAAAGATAGGCCTCGCCCACCCCGGTCAGGCCGAAACTGTCGTCCAGCGCGGCGGCGCGGCTGAAGTAGTCGAAGGACTTTTCCAGGTCGACCGGGCCGCCCTGGCCCAGGAGCAGCATCTTGCCCTCGGCCGCGAAGGCGGCGGAATAGCCGTCGGCGATGGCCTGATCGTTCCAGTGCCGGGACTTGTCGAAGTCGGCGGCGCTGCGGTAGGCGCGACCCAGAAGCGCCTTGAAGCGGGGCGAGTCGGGGAAGCGCGATACCGCGCTCTGGCAGGCGGCGATGGCGAGCAGCGGTTTCATCAGTTCGAGCCGCGCGCCGCGCCCGACCCGGTTTGGGTCGTGCGGGTAGCCCGCGACAAGATCGCAGGTGTCGAAATCGACCGAGACGGAGAAGACCAGATCCGCGCCCGGCGTGCCCGAAAGATCCTCAAGCGATAGCATCCCGATATCACCCGCCAGCCGTTCGCCCACGACGAAGGCGGCTGCGGCGAGGCCTGTGCCCTCGACCTCATCCCCCGGATGGATCGGTTGGCCCCCCTGGTCCCTGAGGTCCAGCGATTCCGGCAGGGACAGGACGCGGACCTTCCCCAGCGATTGCAGCAGGTCCGGTGCGATGGCGCGGTCCACCGGGAATGTGACCCCCGCCAGAAGCTTGATGTCCCGGCTGGCGCTGTCCGCCGTGAAGGCCGTGGGCTGAACGACGCCATTCTGCGCCAGAACCTTCGTCCGCCGCTCCAGTTCCGCACGGGCGAGGTCGGCGAAGCTGCCGTCAGGGAACTGGGTCAGATAGGCCTCGATATCCTCGGACTGGCCGCTGATCTGCGCGGTGTTCCAAAGCGACCGTTCGATCACCAGCGAAGGCGGCAGAAGGCCCAGCGTATCGACCTCATTCGCCTGGCCACGCCCGCTGGCGAGCGTGCCGGTCCGGAAGACGAAATCGCGGTCAAGCTGGTCGCTGATCCAGGGTTCCTGCCGCCCTGCGGTTGCCTTCAGCACATCGGCGCGCACATTCTCGAACACCGACTCGACCGGGACGGAGGGCGCCTGGATGTTCTGGATCAGCGCGGTGGCAAAGGGGCTGTGTCCACCCTCCGGCCCATCCAGCGCGACATTGCCTGGGCTGGTGGAAAAGGCGATGAGCACCTCCGACGGGCTGCGCACGATGATCGGCGCAAGGCCCGGCGTATCGTCCGATGTCGCCACCCGAAGCCCGCGCTGGGCGTCCGGCATCAACTCCTCGGCCGGGGCGAAGGGGTTGTTCCGGCAGGCGTCAAGGATGACGATGGTCAGTTCGGCGGCCGAGTTGGCGAAGGTGTTGGTGATTTCATTGGCCGAGATCGCCGCGCGCAGGACGTTATCGACGGTGCCCCGCAATTCCACGTCGCGCGCCAGCAGGAAGTTCTGCTCGTCGATCTGAACGCCATGCCCGGCGAAGAATACCGCGACCTGCGAAGCGGGCTTCAACCGTTCGCTGACCACGCGGAGCGAGGCGCGAAGCGTGTTGATGTCTGCATCGAGCAGCTCGATGACCTCGAAGCCGGACCGCCAGAGCTCCGCCGCGACCGCGCGCGCGTCGCTGACCGCGTTCGGAAGCGGCGGCGCCTCCTGATAGGCGCCGATGCCCACGACAAGCGCCACCCGGTTCACGCCGGGGGCCGCGGTTTCGATTGCGGCGCGGCCGGCGCCCAAGGCGCCCAGCAGAATCAGGACCGTCAGGAAGACGCTGCGCAACAGGATCATCGGTTTCCCTTCGAAGCTGATGGGAACATGCTATTGATCCTGCGCATCGGAGGCAATCGCCTGCGACCCCGCCGCGACGCCCCCGAAGGGTGACGCAACTTTCTTGCCGCGCACGATGGCGTTTTCTACAACGGAAACGGAACGCGAGGGGCAGATGGCCGGACCCAGGGTCACGATCGGAATACCAGCTTATAACAACGCCCGCACGCTTGAGCGGGCGATCGCCTCGGTGCGGGCGCAGTCCTTTGAGGACTGGAGGCTGGTCATCTCGGACGACCTGTCGAGCGATGGGACATGGGAGATCTGCCAGCGCGCCTGTGCGGCGGATCCGCGCATCTCCGCGCGCCGGCAGGACCGGCGCCGCGTCTACATGAATTTCGCCGATCTTCTCGCCAGCGCCACGACGCCCTATTTCGCCTGGCTGGCCGGGGACGACCTGTGGGAGCCCGGCTTTCTGGCGCGGACGGTGGCGGCGCTGGACGAAACCCCGGCGGCGGTTTCCGCCCTTCCGGCCTGCGTGTTTTTCGATCCCGAAACCGGACAGGATCTCGACCCGCCCGACACCTCCGCCATCGAGGGCAGCCGGACCGAGCGTATCCGAACCTTCCTGCGCAGGCCCGGCGGCACGCGCATGTACGGGCTTTTCCGCACCGGGTCGCTGCGGCGCGCCTTCCCGCGCCGGATGATGAACGCCTACGACTGGCGGATGATGCTGGGCGTGCTGGCCCAAGGCCCCCAGATCGCGATCCCGGAGGTGCTGATGCGGCGCGAGCGCACGCCCTGGATCGCCTATGCGGAGGTCGTGGACCGGATCTACCGCTTCCCGCCCTTTCGCCGCTTTCCCGTCCTTGACATGAGCCTTTCGGCCTTGGGCGCGGGGTTGGTGCCGCCCTCGGCGTTGGGCGATCTGATCCGGCTGAACCTTGCCAAGCATGAGGAATATCTGCTGCTTACGCGGCCCGCGGCCTACCGGCGCCGGGCGGGCCTGTTTCGCTGGCTGGGCTTGCCGCTGTCCCGCGCGCCGGCCACGCGGGTTTCGGTTGCGCGCGGGCTTCTCGGCCGGTCGGCACGGCAGAGCGCCGGGGCGGCGCGCATCCTTGAAGACGCGGCGGCGGGCGGCAACGCCGGGGCGGCGCTGGCGCTTGGCCGTGCACGCGCGGATGGGATCGTTGCGGGCGATGCGCTGGCCGCATTCCGCCGGGCGGCCGAACTGGGGGATGCGGAGGGGGCGTTCCACGCCGCCATCGCCGCGCAAAGCGAGGGGCAGGCCACGGCCGCGCAAACCCGGGCCCAGATCCTGCGCGCGGCGGAGGCGGGGTCGGAGGGCGCCAGCCTGCACCTCGCGCAAGGGCTCCTTGCCGGTGTCCCGCCGGGGGCGCTGGCCTTGCCCCTGGCCCGGCTCCTGGAGGAGGGCGCGCGGCGCGGCGATGCCCTTTCGGCCCATGCACTGGGCCGGCTAGCCGAAGGCGGCGGTGCCGGGGCGGGGGCTTCGGGCCACGATCCCCTCATCCTTTACGAGGCCGCCGCCTCTGCCCGCGCCGAGGCCGCGCTGGATGCCGGGCGTCTGCGCCGCGACCGGGGCGACGTGGCGAAGGCCGCGGCGCACTTCCGCCGTGCCGCCGACGCGCGCGTGCCCGGCGCGGCCATGGCGCTCGCGGCCTGCAATCCGCAGGGCGCCGACCCGGCGGAGCTGCTGATGCTGCTTGTCGAGGCGCAGGCCCGCACCGAGGACCATCGCGAGCGCGCCGACATCGCCGAGCGGATCGAGACTTTCGACGAGGCCGCCTGTCTGGCCGTCGCGTGCCGCATCCTTCACGATAGCGCGGAGGACGAAGGACCTGGTGAGGCGAAGGCGCGGATGGTGGCCCTTGGCTATCTTCGGGATCGCGATCCGCTGCGCCCTGCGGATGTGTCGCGGCTTTACTGCGAAAGGCGGGCCAGTCTTGCTTGACCTGACCGCGATCCTCACGGCCCGCAACGCCGCCGGAACCCTTGGCGCGCTGCTCGACCACCTTGAAGGGCTTGGCGCGCGCACCGTCGTCATCGACCACGGTTCCGACGACGCGACCTGGTCGATCGCCGCCGCCCGCCGCGGCAGGCCGGTGACGGAACTGCTTTACGAACCCTTCACCGGCGTCTTCGACCTGACGCGTCAACTGCGGCTGAAGCACGACATCCTGCAAAGCATCCGCACCCGATGGATCCTCCATGCCGACGCCGACGAATTTCTGGAGCCGCCTTCCGGAACCTCCTTCGCGGCGCTGCTCGATCGTCATGCGACAAGCGGCGCGATGGCCTTTGACAGCGCCGAGTTCATGTTCCTTCCCGCTACCGAGGACGACGACCACGACCCCGGTTCCTTCACCCGGACGATGCATCGCTACGTTCCGTTCGAGGAGAAGTATTCGAAGCAGCGGCTCTTCCGGCGTGACGCCCCGCTTGATTTTTGGTTCAGGACCGGCGGCCATTGCGTGACCGCCGACCCCGCCCTTGTCGCGCCGGAGCGGCTGACCCTGCGCCACTATCTGGGGCTGTCGCTCGACGATATCCGCGCGCAGTACCTGGGCCGGGTCTTTTCGGCACGCGATCGCGCCAAGCACTGGCACGGGAACCGGATGGCGAGCCAGCGCTACGACATCGTGCCGCCCGATCCGGCCATCCTGCGCGACTTGCGGAGCCGGGGGCTCTGCCCTTCGGACCCGGTGGGGGAGATCCCGGTCTTCGCCCGACGCCCCGAAGGGCCGGCTGCGGCGCCGGACGCCAGTGGCCCTTTGCCCGACCTGACGGTCGCGGGCGTTGATGCCGAGGCCGTGGGGCTAATAGCTGAGACTTTGCGGGCAATCGAGCCCACCCTGCGGATTTCCGTCCATGGGGCCGATCCTGCAGACGTGCGGTGGCTTGGGCGCACACCTTTGCTGCATGTCTTGCGAGATCCCCGAGGTTTACCCGCGCCCGGCGGGGGAGCGGAGGCCCTTCGTGCCAGGGCCAGCGACTGGCTGCGCGGTGTCGCGCAGATCCGGCAGGCGGCGGTAATGTGGGCGCCGCCCTATGCCGAATGGCGGATCGAGGACGGCAGTGATCCCGCCCGGCTGCTGGCGGTGTCGGAGGCGCTGCGGACCGGACGCACACCCCCCCTGGCCCTGGGGTTGCCGCGCCATTCCGCCATCGCGACCGCCCCGGCCGATTCCGCCGACCTGCCGCTTCGGCGGATCGCCGGGAGCATGATGCGCCAGCTCGGTTATCTGTGAGGGTTCAGGCCCAGGCGTCGGGCCGATGCGCGAGCCCGCCCTCGGCGAGGTGTTGAATGATCTCGGCGGCCTCTGCGCCGCCTGTCGGCGCGGGCAGGCCCGCCATCCGGCGGAGGAAGACCGCCCGCACCTCCGGATCGCGCATGCGCGCGAGAGCTTCGCCGAGGCGATAGGGTTCGCGCACGCTCAGGCTCAACCCCAGGCCATTGCGTTCGGCGAAGCGGGCGCGGAGGTCCTGCCGGTCCATCAGCGGGTTTTCGTTCGGGACGAAGATCGCGGGCAGCCCGTTCGCCAGCACCTCGTTGAACGAATTGTAGCCGCCCGCGGTCAGGCAGAAGTCGAAGGCGCGGAACCAGCGGCTGAACGGGAAGCCCCGGCGCACCAGGACCGAGGGCGGCAGATCGAGCTTGCGGTCGCTGATCGCCCACTCCGCCAGCACGACCCTTGTGCGTGGCCAGCACGAAAGCTCCCGCACCGCATCCTGCCAGAAGGCGACGGAATCGAAGTTGTTCATCGCGCCGGGCATCAGGAGGACGTTCAGCGTGTCGGGCTCGATCCCGACCTCCGCCGCCGCGTCCTTGCGCGATAGCGCCTCGGACGGGTCGGCCAGCAGGACCGGCCCGACCTGGCGCACGAGGCCACGGGTCGCCACCGTGGGGCCCGTGTCGTAGGCGGCGGCATAGTCGCCCGGCTCCACGATCAGGTCGAAAAGCCCCGCCCAGTCCAGCGCGAGCCGATCCCGGCCCGCCCCCCACATGGCCCGGCGCACCCAGACGAAGCCCAGCCCACCATGCCGACTGCGCACCGTTTCGAGGGCCTGGAAGGGTTCGTTCGCGTCGATCACGATGACACGGGGGCGGTAGAAGGCCAGCGCGGCCTCGATCCGCTCGGCCATGGTGAGGTTCCAGAACCGGTCATCGAGCCCGATCCCGGCGTGGAACTGTTCGAATTCCGCGACATAGCCGAACTGCGCGGGCACGCCGACAGCGTAGGAGAGGCCAAGGAAGGTGGTTCTCACATGCCGGTCCATGCGCCGGGCGATCGCCATCTGCCGGGTCAGATGGCCCATGCCGATTCCGTTGGTGGACAGCGACAGGATACCGACCTCGGGCCGCAGGGCCGCGCGAGAGACCAGGGGCGCGCGGAAGGCGGGGCCGATCGCATCGGTCACCCGCGCCACCATCGCCCCGGCCGACAGCTCGGTCGCGATCATGCGGCCCGCGGCCGCGCGATGGTGTTCCATTCGGCGCGGGGCGGCGAAAAGATCAAGCGCCGTCCGCGCCATCGTGGTCGCGTCGGCATAAGCGGCGGCATCGCGAAAGCAGGCGCGGAAGGCTGGGGGCAGGATCGGGATCACGCCGCGCGCCAGGGCCGCCATGACCTCTTCGGGGAAGGGATCCTCGGTCGGTTCGCCGGAGGCCGCGAGCATGTCGATGCCGCGGAAGAACTCGCCTTGAAGCCCGGGCCGGGGTGGCCAGATCTCCAGCGGCCCCAAGTGGCCCCCGAAGTCGGCGCGCAGGTGATCTGGCAGACCGAAAAGCTTCAGCGCGATGTCATGATGGTCGGGCAGGATGCCGCGCGGGCCGGGGTCGGTTTCGGGCACCGGCCGCCCCGTCGGTCCGCAATGCCAGCCAAGCGCGGGGATCGTTGGGCGCAGATGGGGCGGCTCCCCGTCCGTAACCGGCGCCAGGATCGGGGGCCAGTCCTCTGGCGTCACCAGCGCGTTTGGCAGGACCCGGTCCAGCATCTCGCGCATGGGCGGGGCGGCCGGGGCAAGCCAGACCGGCCCGCCCAGGGCCTCGGCCGCATGGGCCAGCACGGCCCCGGCCCGGCCCGGGGTCGTGGCGAAAGCCCGGTGGCAAAGCACGATCCGGCGCGGCGCATCAAGGTTCAAGGGCGTGCCAGGGCGATGAAGGAACAGCCGCGCATCCGTCGCGATGATCAGATCAGCGGTCGCGGCGCCCCCTGCGGCCATGCGCCGGGCGTTTGGGTGCTGCATCACCTCGTCCAGACGGGGATGGATGCGCGCGGGCTCTGCTTCGGCGGAGCCGAACCATTGGACCACGCCGGTCGTGAGCCCCGCCTGGCTCAGCGCCTCGACAAGGGCGACACTCGCCTCGGCCCCGGTGTCCCCGACCCGGAAGTCGGCAACCACGACAACGTCCAGCCGGCCGGTCAGGACTGGGCGTCTGACATCCATCCGAATTGTCTCTGGTCGGTCAATCGCGCGGCCGGCAGAGGAGCCGGGCCTTCGTCCTGACGGTATCCGCCGGCCCGAAGTGGTGGTTTTCCACCTCTTCCGCCAGCGGGGTCCGGCCCTGCGTCAGGCTGCGCCGCACGGTGTAGTAGTAATCCCCCGAAAGCGCGCCTTCGTCGTCCACCAGCACCCGCGCGTCCACTTGCGCCACCTGCCGCGCGCGAACCGTGAGGCCATCGGCGGTGGTCGTCAGGTCGCGCGCGCCTGCCGGCACGGCACTGCCCTTCGCGTCGGTGCAGATCAGCACCGCATCCGCGTCGCCAGCGGTGACGGTCAGTACACTCGGTCCGGGCACCCCGCGCCCGTCCTGGGCCAGGGTGAACCCCTGCGCCATCAGGCGCGAAACCTGCTCGCCCTCTGGCAGCGTCGGCTTCACCGCGCAGGCGGAAAGCGCCAGCAGACCTAAGACGAGGCCCGCGCGCCCGAAAGACGCGCTGCGGTGGATCTGCGGAAGGGCGGCGAAAAGGGTGCGCATCACGACATCCGATCAATAGCCACGTTGCGGGGCGCTGTTGCTGCGAGACGGCACGATGATCGGCTCCGCGCCCGGGGCTTGTGCCAGAAGCTGCATCAGATCGGCGATCTGGGCGTCGGTCAGCGGGGCGTCGGGCGCGCGCTTGCGCAGCAGCCCATCGATCAGGCCGTCCTGCGGGAAACCCTGGGTCATCGGCCCGATGCTTGCCAGCGCGATGACGCGGAAGGCGGCCTGTGCCCAAGGGCCATCGGGGTTCTGGCTCAGATAGGCGCGGGCTTGCGCCGGGGTTGCGAACGGCGGCGCCTGTTCCGCCCGCGCGCCTGTGCCCATGACCGCCGCGATCAGGACCGCGAAGATGCTCGCCAACTTGCCGTGAATCCCGCGGATCACCAGCCTACCCCCTCGAACGCATCAACTCGGCGCGCCCGGTGGACAGGTTCGCGCCGCAGGTCTATCCATAACATGACATCGGCTATCGGGCGAGTTGAAAAGTTGGCAGGAACGGATTCAGGGCCCCGCGTCCATTTCGGCTTCGATCGCACGAATCTCAATCCTTATCAGGACTTGCTTCGCGACGCCGTCGGCCCCGGCGTGGTGATGAAGGCCACGCCGATCGCCGAGGCGACGGCCGTGCAGCGGGCGTCCTCCCAGCCTGTCGTCTATCATCTGCACTGGGAGGATGAGCCGTTTTGCAGCCTGCCGCCCGGCAGCGATCCCCGCATTGGCGCGCAGCGCCTGCTGGACGATCTGGACGACTTCCTGGCCGCGGGCGGGGCGCTCGTCTGGACGCGGCATGAGCTTTGGCCGCGCGAGCCGCGCTTTCGCCCGCTGCATGCAGAGATCGTTCCGCATCTGACCGCGATGGCCTCGGCCGTTCATTTCCATTCGCCCGCTGCGCTGGAGGCCGCCGTCGAGGTCGGGCAGGCGGAGCTTGGCAAGTCCCTGGTGATCGGGCAAGGAACCTATGGACGGCGCTACCCGGAATGGCCGGGCGCCGCCGCGCGCAGCCTGCTGGGCCTGGCGCCCGATCACCATGTCTTCCTTCTGTTCGGCCGCCAGGGAGCGAACCTGAGGACCGGCGCTGCGGTCGATGAGCTTTTGCGGTCGCAAAACCCGCTGGTCCGCGTCCTCGTGGTCGGCGCGGCGGCGCCCGGTGAGGCGCCAGATCTTGCCGATGACCCGCGCGTGATCCGTGTCGCGGAGCATGTGCCCGATGACCGCCTGGGCCTTTACTTCGCGGCCGCGGATGCGGTCGTCCTACCCTATGAAAGCTGCCTGACCTCGGCCGCGGCGCACCTGGCCTTCGGGCTTGGCCGCGCCGTGATCGGCCCTGCGCTTCCGGGCTTGCGTGAGGTGGTGACAGACCGCGTCACCGGCCGGCTTTATGATCCGCAGGACGACGGCGCCATGGCCGCGACGCTTGGCGAAGCGGTGCGGGAAGGGCGGCGTGTCTGGGCCGGGCGTGGGGCCGCGGCGGCGCGGGCCGGCCTTGCCCGCGACTGGTCGACGATCGGGCCACTCTGGCGCGCGGTCTACGGGATGTTGTCCCACCGCCGCCTGCCCGGCCGGCTTGACGCCGCGCGGATCGCCGCACCATGAGCGAGCCGACCAAGCCCACCGCAACCCCGGAGGAGGAGGCGCGCGCCTATCCCTTCCGGCCTGAGGCGCGGCTGGTCCAGGCATCGGTTGCCGCCGGCAAGGCGCCGGCCTTTCACCTGGTCGATGTGACCGGACGGGACGCGGGCTTCATCGGCGCGCTGATCCCCACCGCGACCGGGGTCTTGGCCGAGCTTGGGCTGATCCCGGTCTTCGTCACCGATACGCTCGATCTCGCCCCGTTCCGCGCCAGCGGCGCGATCGTGGAGGTCGTCCCCGACGCGGCCGCCTGTGCGGGCCTTGCGCCGGACCTCGACTGGGACCGCTACCGCCGCGACAGGTTCCGGGCAATCGCGCGGAAATGGAACGCACGCGGCATATCCGCGCTTTCGCCCGACGGCACGCCCCTGGATTTGCCATGAGCCTGCTGATCGACCTGTCGCGCATCGCCGTCATCTTCCTCAGCTACGACGAGCCGGAGGCGGAGGAGAACTTTCGCCGTCTGCAGTCGCTCGTGCCGCGCGCGGGCCGGGTGCATGGGGTCAAGGGGTTGGACGCCGTCTACAACCGCGCGGGCGACCTTGGCTGGACGCCACAGGTCGTCACGGTCGACGGCGACAACTTCGTGACCGACAGCACGTTCTTTACCCGGCGGTTGCAGATCAATGCGCCGGAGTTGGATGCGGTGATCTCATTTTCCGCGCGCATCGCCCATAACGGGCTGGCCTATGGCAATGGCGGCATCAAGATCTGGCCGCGTGCCGCACTGCGGGAAATCCGGGCGCATGATCCGCTGCGTACGCCCGGGGCCTCCTCCGACTTTTTCGAGCGGATGCCCTATGTGCTGGCCTCGGGCGTTCCGTCGCGCACCTCGGTGACGGGAACGGCCCTGCACGCCTTTCGCGCAGGCTTCCGCGAAGGGGCGCGGCTTGCCCGGCCACCGGGCAGTCCTGCGCCTTCCGATTGCCCTGACATGGGGACGGCGGAGGCGTTGCGCCGTCATGTCTCGGCCGACAACTTGGAGCGGCTGAGGATCTGGTGCATGGTGGGCGCGGATGTCGAGAATGGCGCCTGGGCGATCCACGGCGCGCGCCTTGGTTGCGCGATGGCGGCCTTGGACCGGATGGATATGGCGCTGGTGTCCGACTACGACGGGATCGCCGCGCTGTGGCGCGATGAAGCTGCCCGGTTCGAGGCGCGGCCCGGCGCCTTCGCCGATGCGGGTGTCAGGCTGATCGACCGCCTGAACCAGGAGCTTGGCCTTGCCCTGTCCGAACTGGATGAGGAAGGCTCACGCGCCGCCCGAGAGGCCTATGTGCCGCCGCCCAGAATTGGCCGGATCGGCCCCCGGTAGCTCCGCCCGGCCGGATCTAGCCGCAAAGCTCGTGCGTGCCGCAGATTTTCGCGCACGTCAGCAGTCGCCCCGCGCCGGCATGCCAGTGCCGCTCGAACGCGGGCAGGTGGAGGTCGAGGATGGTGCGCAAGTCCGTGGACCGTAGGTCCAGGTTCCGCGCGCCGATCCTGTCGAGCACGGCCGCGAAGGACAGGATCTCCGCCTGGCGCGATTCCGGCGGTCCCTCGGGCCGGTCCGGTGCCGGAATGTCGATCAGCCTTTGGCCGAGGAAGCAGCAGGGAAACACCATCCCGCCGGCGGAGACATAGACCGACCGTTGCCGGGCCACGTCACAGTCGATGCGGCGCGCCCGGATGTCGGGCCGGCGTGGGGCGCCGGGCGGTTCGTGATGGCCAAGGCTCGGTTCCAGCCGGTCCACCACGGCGCCGCTTTCGTCGCGCACGTCGAACCAGGGGGCGCCGAAACGCGCGGTCGGCTTGACCCGGAACTCCGCGAAGCCGAGCGTGCCTGCCAGCGCGCGGGCCTGCGCGACCTCATGTTCGTTATGGCGGAAGACGATGAAATCCCAGACCGCCTGGCCGCCGGCTTTGATGAAGATCACGGCGTTGGCGAGGATCCGGTCCAGGTCGGTGCCGCGCCGGTACCGCCGGTGGGATGCGTCAGTCGTGCCGTCGATGCCGAAGGTCACCCGCACGCCCAGCCGCGCAAGCGCCTGCCAGAACTCCGGCCCCCGGGCGCTGCCATTGGTGTTGAGCCCCAGCTTCAGCCCGGCGCTGGCCGCGCGACAGTGGGCGAGGATCTCTAGACAGTCGCGCGCGAGGATCGGCTCCCCGAAGTTGCCGCAAAGGAACACCCGGTCGAGCTGGGTCAGGAAGTCAGCGGGAAACCAGTCGCGGAACTGTGCGCCCGAGATTTCCTCAAGCGTCAGACCGTCATGCAGCTTGCCGCCGTCCTGGTTGCGCCCGCACATCGGGCAGGCCGCCTGGCAGCGTGAGGTCGGTTCAAGATGCAGCACCCTGACCTCCGCGTAGCGGGCAAGCCGGTCTGGCGCGCCGTGCTGCATCTGCCTGTGCCCCCTGTGCCTTGGCCTGCCGTGGCCGCAGGGGAAGGTTACGCGCGACCCCGACGCGCCGCAAGAATGCGCGACCCGGTTTGGGCGCGGCGCGCAGGGCCCCATCGGTGCGGGCGACAAGCGGTTGATTCCAGCCACCGCGATGGCCCAAAGTCGTTCAGGGTGGCCAGCCATCGGGAAAGGGCAGGGGGCATGAAGATCGCAGTGGTGGGGCTGGGCCACGTCGGCCTGGCGAACGCCGTCTTGCTGGCGCAGCGGCATGAGGTCTGGGGCGTCGACATCGACCCCCGGCGGGTCGCAACGTTGAACGCGCGCCAAAGCCCCACCGGCGATCCCGAGCTTGCGGACCATCTTGCGAACCGGCCGCTGGACCTGAGGGCCACGACCGATCTTGAGGCCGCCGCGCGGGGGGCGGACTATGTGCTGATCGCCACGCCGACCGACTACAACCCGGTGTCGAACGCCTTTGACACCTCCTCGGTCGATACGGTTTGCCGTGATGTCCTGGCGATGGCGCCGAAGGCGCTGGTGGTGATCCGCTCGACCGTGCCCCTGGGCCATGTCCGGGCCCTGCGCCAGCGCCTTGGCAGCGACCGGATTCTTTTCAGCCCGGAGTTCCTGCGCGAGGGGCGTGCCCTTCACGACAACCTGCACCCCAGCCGCATCGTGGTGGGCGAGCGTAGCGACCGGGCGAGCCGCTTCGCCGACCTGCTGCGGGAGGCCTCGGCCGACCGCGCCGCGCCGGTGCTGCTGGTCGATCCGGATGAGGCCGAGGCGGTCAAGCTTTTCTCCAACACCTACCTCGCCATGCGGGTCGCCTTCTTCAACGAGCTTGACAGCTACGCGCTGTCGCACGGTCTGGACGCGAGCCGGATCGTGGCAGGGGTCAGCGGGGACCCGCGGATCGGGGATCACTACAACAATCCCTCCTTCGGTTATGGTGGCTACTGCCTGCCCAAGGACACCCGGCAGTTGCTTGCCAACTATGAGGAGGTTCCCCAGAAGCTGATCGGGGCGGTGGTCGAGGCGAACCGGATGCGCAAGGATTTCATCGCCCAGGCGATCCTTGAGCGCCGCCCGCGCGTGGTCGGCATCTACCGCATCGTCATGAAGGAAGGTTCCGACAACTGGCGCCAGAGTGCGACCGCCGGGATCGTGCGGCGGCTCATGGACCGGGGGGTCGGCGTGATCGTGCATGAGCCGACCTTCTCTGGCGTGTCCTTCCTGGGCGCGCCCGTTGTCGCCACGCTGGCGGAGTTCAAGGCCCGGGCCGACGTGATCGTCGCCAACCGATTTCACGCGGATCTGGCCGATGTCGCGGACCGGGTCTTCACCCGCGATCTTGCCGCGCAAACCGTACGTCCAGGCTAGGCCTGTAACCTTCTCGCTGCCGCGGCCGGGGGTAGGGCTTGGTGTCGGGGCGCGGCGGGACGGTTGGGTCCGGTTCAGTCGAAGATGCCGGCGCCAGCAAAGAGGCCGGGCACAAGGCCCGGCCCTCCGTTCGTGCATGACGTTTGGATCACTTGAGCAGGCCCGAGGCGGCCGGCAAGCCGGTCACATAGCCGAGCGGGGCCTTGTGACCGCCGTTCCATTTGGTGGCGATCAGTTCAGCCGCCTGCTGCAGCACGGCGTTATCGCCCGGCTCGAAGTCGCCCACATGCTGCGCATTGGTCGTGGCATAGGCGAAGCCGCCGATGTTTTCGATCACCCGCAGACCGGTCAGTTCTGCGCCCGCCGGAGCGTTGAGCAGCCGCACCGGCGCCGACATGCCCGGTTGCCAGGCCCAGAGAACGTTGGACATGTGCATGCCCGAGTCCTCGCCGATGAACAACGTGTTGTAGGCGGCCGACCAGTAGAGGTTGTCGGGGTTCGCGATCGCATCGGGATGCGCCTTGTTGCCCAGAGCGTCGACTTCGGCGAGATCGCTGCCCATCAGACCGGCGGGAACAGCCATGGAGACCGGCACGAAGCCGCTGTCGATCACCCTGCCATCGCTGTCTGCCTGACCCCCAGCGGTCGAGAGCGCATAGACCGCACCCGACTTCATGCCCGAGACGCGGATCTGGTCGCCGCCGACGCCGGAACCCTTGCCCTCTTCCATGCCTTTGCCGATGTCCGAAATCGCCAGGTAGACGGTGGAGGTCGCCGGATCGAGCGCCATGCCCTCGGACTTGCGCAGTTCGGTGGCCGCGCCAAGCATGCCGGCATAGCGCTTGGTTTCCAGGAATGCCGCGGCGACCGGGTTCTTGACCTTCAGGTATTGCGCGTTCTTGTCGCTGTCGACGAAGATCTCGGTGAAGCCGTCCTTGGCGGAGTCGGCGGTTTCGAAGATATCCGAGAACTTGATTTCGCCCTCGACCAGCGCCTTGAGTTCGTCGTCGCTGGCATGGCCGAGACTGATCCAGCTCAGCGCGAACGCACCGCCGTTCTCGGCGCTCTCCTGCTCGAACTTCGCGGCGTAAAGCGTGCCGGCGGAAAGATCGCCCGCACGGTCCGCGATGAACAGCGTCAGGGGTTCGTTGGTGCCGTCATGGCTGCCGATCACGGTGCGCTGATCGGGCATGATCTGCACCATTTCGTAGGTGCCTCGGCCGATGGCGTAGTGCTTGACCACGCTCGTCGAGCCATCGGCCGCAACCTTCACCTCCGGGATGACGCCGCGGTAATAGGGGTTCGATGGCACGCCGTGGTTGTAGTACTTGGTGATGCCGCGCAGCACGTCCGACATGCCGGTCGGATCTATGGCGCGGTTGGCTTCGATCTGGCGCGCGTCGGCGTCGTAGTTTTCTTCCGAGGTGAGGAAGGTTCCCCAAGGCGTGACGGTCGCGTTGCACGACACTGCAAGACCGCCAACGGCGGAGAAATCGACCGGGTACTGGGCCACCGGCGTCAGCGTGCCCTCGGCATCCTGGCTGAGCTCGGTCAGGGTGACGGAGGAGGGCAGGATCGGCCCCATGACCTCGGAGGAGTCGCTGCCATCGGAAAGCAGCCAGTCATATTCCCAGTTCGACAGATGGTAGATCTTCCCCGCGATATTGGCGAGCATGGTGCCATCGGGCGTCTCGAGCGTCACCGGCTTGCCATTGGCGGTCGGGTCCGCAATCGGGGTCATGTACTTGTCGTAGATCACGCCGGAGGCGCTCGCGTTGTTGCCCACGACGGTCTCGCTGCTCATCAGCATTGCGTAGCCGAGTTCCGAGGTATTGGTGCTGCCGTCATCATAGGTCACCTTGACCTTGGCATTGGTCCACATGTCCGAGAGCTGCTCGGCGGTGGTCGAGGGATCGGAGCCGATCCATTCAACGTTGCTGATTGCCTGTGCGCCTGCCGCCGTGCTCAGCGCGGCCATGGCGCAGGCACCGAGCAGCGTGGCGCGGGTCGTTGTCTTGAGTGCCATCGGTTAACCCCCAATCGGCTTGGATGCATCTGGAGCCCCCCGTTCGCAGAGGCGCTGTGGCCGCAGATAGCGACATTTTGCACGGTTTTTGTGACGTCGGGGTGAACCTTGCGTAAAGCGCCGCCAGCAGCCCCGGATTCACGCAGGACGCAGATGGCGTCCGCGCGGTGTCGGAATGCGGTGGCACGCGCTGATGGTGGGCGACCTGCCGGAGGGCGCCTCACACGCTACAACGCGAGAAATGCAGGGCGCGGGATCTGGGAACGGTTCCCCTGAGACCGCCGTCTACACCCGTGAGAGCCGGCAAAGGCGAGGCGCAAAACCTCATCGGACACGTCCGAAGCGCGCGCCGCAGGGCAGAGCAAGATGAACATTTCCTTGGAGGGGCGCCGCAAGGTCGGTTAGATTCGAAGTGCCGGGGTCGATCGGCCGGCGAGCATTTTGTTCAATGTTCCCTTTAGGTCACGAGTGCCCGAATGAAATATGCGCGCCCAATCTATGTTACCAGGCCTGTGCTGCCTGATCTGCCGGACTTCCTGTCCTTGCTGGAGGACATCTGGAGTACGCGGATATTATCGAATAACGGCCCGATGCTTCGGCGATTCGAAGCCGCGCTGGGCGAATACCTTGGGGTTGAGCACATCTCGATCGTGAACAATGCCTCGATGGCGTTGGTATTGTCACTTCGGCACTTCGGCATAACCGGCGAGGTCATTACCACCCCTTTCTCGTTCGTTGCCACCAGCCATGCGATCCGCTGGGCGGGGGCGGAGCCCGTCTTTGCTGACGTTGACCCGGTGACGCTGAACGTCGACCCGGCCGCGGTCGAGGCCCGTATCACACCGCGCACCCAGGCAATCCTGGCGGTGCACTGCTACGGCCAGCCCTGTGACACCGATGCGTTGGGCGACATCGCACGCCGCCACGGCCTGCGCCTGATCTACGACGCGGCCCACGCTTTTGCCGTGCGCCACGACGGCCAGCCCCTGGTCGCGGTGGGGGACTTGTCGGTTCTGAGTTTCCACGCCACCAAGGTCTTCAACAGCTGCGAGGGGGGGGCAATCATTTGCCCCGACGCAGCGACCAAGGATGCCATCGACCTGATGGGTAACTTCGGCATTGTCGATGAAACCACGGTCACTTCGGTCGGCCTGAACAGCAAGATGAGCGAGTTGAACGCGGCCTTCGGACTGGCGCTTCTGCCCCGGATGGATGCTGCGTTGGACGCGCGCAAGGTCGTGGCGTCGAGGTACTGGGCGCGCCTGAAAGATCTGCCCGGCATCACCTGCCTGTGCGATCCCGCGATCCCGGGCCGGAACGCCTATGCCTTCCCGATCCTGGTCAGCCCGGACTACCCGCTTTCCCGAGACGGGCTTTACGAGCGGCTACGCGATGAGGGAATATTTGCCCGCCGCTACTTTTATCCGCCGATCGCGGACTTGCCGATGTACTGCGAATTGCCGTCAGCCTCCGCTGGCGAATTGCCACGGGCGCGCCGGGCGGCGCGCGAGATCCTGTGCTTGCCGCTATATCCCGACCTCGCGGAGGCGGATCAGGACCGCATCATTGGATTGGTGTCGGCACCATGACCCTGAACCGCGCCATGTTCCCCTGGGCAATCCATCGCGTGTTGCATGGGCGCGGCCAGTCGCTTGCGGAGGTCGCGGTCGAGACCCGCGAACTCTGCCCGGAAGAGACAACATCCTGCCCCCCTGCGGTCTATTGCCCCGGGGCGCTCGACCGGGTCACGGCGCTCTCGCCCTGGCGCGACTGGGAAACCGAGCAAGTTCTGCTCGAAGGCCGGTCGGTCACGCACGCGGCAAGCCGCGCCGTCGTGCTGCGCGACGTCGTTCTGGCGGGAGGGTTTCTTTATTGCAAGGGGCTTCGTTACCCCATCGGCTTGGGCGAGTCGCAGTTCAACCTGCTCAATCTGCCTTCGCGCCAGCATTACGAGGTGGCGCATCTGGCGATGACCTGGTCCGGGGCGTACTACTTCGGCAACTTCCTGCAGGACAATCTTCCGCTGGAGATGCTGCCCGACTCCGACGCGCCGCGACTGGGCGCGCCAGGAAAGCCGATGCGCCACGCGGCGGGATATCGCGCGCTTCTGGACCTGCCAGCGCCCGATCTGCCTGTTCACGCGGCGATCAAGGAACTGACGCTTTACGTCGATTTCGCCCAGAATTCGCTTAAGGCCGCCCGCTATGCCGAACTGCGCCGCAGGATGCGCGCGTCTTTGCAAGACAGCCGGCCCGATCGTCCGGCTCCGGGCATTTTCCTCATGCGTGGTACGGACGGCGAGAGCCGGACGCTGGTCAATGAGGCCGAGGTCGCATCGATGCTGGCCGGCTTGGGGTTCGACATCATCGATCCGGCCGGGATGGAGCCAGCTGAAATCTCGGCGCGTGCGCTGGACGCCCGCGTTGTCGTCGCTGTCGAAGGCAGCCACCTGGCCCACGCGATCTATTCTCTGGCCGACAAAGGCGCCTTCGTGGTCATCCAGCCGCCCGACAGGTTCGCCCTGCCTTACAAGGAGTATGCCGACCGCATGGAAATGGCCTTCGGTTTCCTTGTGGCCCACCCGGCCGAGGGCGGATTTCGCGCCGATCTGGAAGAGTTGAAGCGGGTGCTGGAGCTGGTGGCATGAATTCATTACCCGACCGGAGCCGCGAACTGATCATGCTGCCCGCGGTTTCGGCGCAACGCGGACCCCGCGGCGGCCTTGTGCTAACCGAGAAATACATGGGGGGCGTGGCGGAGTACGCGCGGACTTGGCCCGGGCCGGTGACCACGCTGGCCAGGCTGTCGTCGGACCCAATCACGGACATGGATCCCGTGGAGTACTTTCCGGGCGACGCCGAAACCGGGCTGGAGTTGCGCCCGGATACGACCGAAGGGTTGGCCCGAAGGCTCGCCTCCGCGGCCGCGGTACTCGCCTATCTTAGCCGCGAAGAGGCGGAGGCGGCCGACCTGTGCCGCAAGCTGGGCGTGCCCATCATTTTCGTCAGTGAATATACCCTGCGCACCGACCTCCAGATTCTGGGTTCCGAAGTCTCCAACCCGGTCATCCGTTTGCGCCGTGCCGTCTGGCTGTGGCGGAACGAACGCATCCGTCGCCGTCTTTTGCGAGACGCGACTGGGCTGCAGTGCAGCGGGACACCGACTTTCGAGGCCTATGCCGGGCTCAACCGGAACACCATGCTGTTTTTCGACAACCGCGTACGTCGCGACGAGGTCATTTCTTCAGACGCCTTGAAGCGGAAACTCGACGGCATTCAACAGGGACAGCCCCTGCGACTGGTCTTTGGCGGTCGGCTCTTGCCCATGAAGGGTGTCCTGGAACTGCCGAAAGTCGCCGCGACCCTGAGCCGTTTGGGCGTACCGTTCCAACTCGACATTTTCGGCACCGGCCCGTTGAAGGACACGCTCGCTGCGATGATCCGGGACCAGGGGCTCTCCGATCGGGTGTTCTTGCGGGGGGCGCTGGATTTCCGATCCGGATGGATTCCCTATCTCATGGAAAACGCGGACCTTTTCGTCTGCTGCCATGTGCAGGGTGATCCCTCCAGCACCTATCCCGAGGTGATGTCCTGCGGTGTGCCGATCGCGGGTTATGCCAACGAAGCATTCCAGGGGATCGTGCGCGAGTCGGGAACGGGTTGGATCGTCCCGCTGTTTGATGCCGAGGGACTTGCCGCAGAAATCGCGCGCCTGGCGGCCAACCGCGCGGAAATTGCCAGCCATGCGGCACGCGCGCGCGACTTCGCGCTCAGCAATGTGTTCGAGGAAACGTTCCGAAATCGGGTGCGGCATCTGATCCGCAGCAGCCGATTGCCGGAGGCCGCCGCTCTCCGGGCCGAGGACTCCGGTGCATTTGATGATCGCTCAACTGAACTCGCCAAGGTGACGTCGCGGGAGTGACCTTGCGAATGAAGCACTACTGACACAGCCAGTAGTCTTAAGATCGATTTCTGGACTTGCACGACTTTTATGGAGAGCGTTTAGCGCACTTGCCGAGCCGCCCGCGCGAAAGCGATGGAGTTTTGGTAGCCGCTGGCGTTGTGCCCAACTTTCACCCAGCGAGAGCAAGACATCGTGTTCGAGTATTGCTGGTTTGGGCGGTTTGGGCAATGGGGCTGGCGCGGAGCTTTCCGGATCGCGCGGCGTCAGGCCCCGCTGCGGGGGGAAGGTCTCCAATTTGCATCACGGCGCGGATGAACTCTTCCGCGTAGTCGTCGGTTTCACGGTGGTCATGTTCGTGCCGTGCCATGCGCATAGGTTCGACGAACCGTTCCCGGAGGTGTTCGACGAAGCGCG
>NZ_JAOWLA010000008.1 GCF_025751575.1 Albidovulum sediminicola
TCTCGCACTTGAAGAACAGCTGACAGCCCGCCAGCTCGTTCAGATAATCCGACGTCCGAACCGGCGTCCGACGAATGTGCGGCACAATCCGATCATGCGCCAAAAGCATGTCCTCATAGCTCGGGATGTGCATCACATCGCCCCCTGCGGCTCGAGGGCAGAAGGTGCGCGCACCGATTCCCTGCTGTTGGTGTTGACCGCCTTGGACCCGGCAATGGCCTCGGCGACCATTTCGGCGGTGACCGCCGACAAGGTCCAGCCCAGGTGCCCGTGACCGGTGTTGTAGAAGACGCGGTCGCGCGCGCCTTGCCCGACCTTGGGCATCATGTTCGGCATCATCGGGCGCAAGCCTGCCCATGGGATGGCGTGTTCGGTGCTGACACCCGGAAAGAAGCGCTCGCACCACTTGACCAGGGGGCGCACCCGGTCGTCGCGGATGTCGAGGTTGTAGCCGTTGAATTCGGCCGTCCCGGCGATCCGGAACCGGTCCTTGCCCAGACGGCTGGTCACGACCTTGGCCTCGTCGTCAAGCAGGCTGATCCAGGGCGCCGCGCGCTGGCTCTCCTCGTCATCGAGCCGCACGGTGATCGAGTACCCTTTCACCGGATAGACGTTCACCCGGTCGCCCAGCCTCGCCCCGATCGCCCGGCTTTCGACGCCGGCACACACGACGATGGCATCAAAGCTTTCGACCTGGCTTTCGTTGTTTCGGCTCCAGGTCACACGCACCGCGTTCCTGTCGACCTCCAGCGCCTCGACATCAGTTCCGAATCGGAGCACCGCGCCGCCCTTCTCGATGGATTTGGCCAGGCCGGTGGTGTAGCGGTGAATGTCGCCGGTGAAGTCGCTCTCGGTGTAGAAGCCGCCGTAGAAATCCCCGCTGAGGGCGGGCTCGATCTGGCGGACTTCTTCGGGGGCCACGGCGCGGCGTTCCAGACCGCCCTCCGCCAACAGCTTGTTGACCTCGGCGGCGTGATCGAATTCCGCCTTGTTCGTGTAGATGTGGAGGATGCCACGGTCCTCACAATCGAAGTCGAACCCGTGGCGCGCGGCCTTCTCTTTCAGCAGGCCGCGCGCGGCAATCGCCATGCGCGTCGTCTGAACCGTGTTGGTCCGATATTGCGGGATCGAGGCCACGAACTCGGCCATCCAGCTATATTTGTGCCAACTGGGCTTGGGATTGACCAGCAGTGGCGCGCCGCGGGTCATCATCCACTTCATCCCCTTGAACACCGTCGACCAACGGTTCCACGTCTCGGCATTCGAGGCTGACAGCTGCCCGCCATTGGCGAAAGAGGTCTGCATCGCCGCGTAGCGGTTGCGGTCGAACAGGGTGACCTCATAGCCCCGGTCCATCAAGCTTGACGCAGTGGTAACGCCGGTGATCCCGGCGCCGATAACGGCAATTCTGGTCATGGTTTCCTCCCGCGACCCAAGGTTTCGTCCTGCCGGATGGCAGGTCCAATCCCCTCTGTCGCAGGATGCGGATTTCAACCCGCAACACGCTTCAGACGCCCGCGCCTTTCACAGTCCTTTTGCCTGAGAGGTTCCGGGGGGTTGCTCCTTCGGCGCCGAGGGTGTCGGCCTCTCCTGTGACGGCTTGGTAGGCTGATATTTATCTACACAAGAAATATTCTTATGTAAAGACTATTTTAATTTTCCCGAATGGCGTCGTCATCGACCAATGCCTGGCGGTACTCGCTGGAGGTGACCCACTTGCCCAGGCGCGCGAGGATCTCGTTCAGGGCCTGCAACTCCTGCACCGACAAGGGGTCCGTCAGGATGATCTCCAAGCGGTCGGAAAGACGCCGTGCGACCTGACGCGTTTCCTTGCCCCTTTCGGTCGTCGACAGCAGAAACACCCGCGCATCTTCAGTCGAATTCTCGCGCGTTATCAGGCCGGCAGAAATCAGATTCTGAATGATGCGAGAGGTCAAACTCCGATCAAAACCTGTGATTTTTGCGATTTCTGCGAAGGTTGTCCCCGGGGTGTCGTCGATCAGGCGCAAGACACGGAGGTCTCTGATTCGGCAGCCGGTCTCCCGCAGGAAGATCTCGTCGTTGGCCGCAATCGCTTCCTGCGCAACGATGTTCAGCCTGTAGGTCAGGCGTTCGTTCTTGAATGTTTTGTCCGACATCTTCGCCGCTCGCCTTTCGCCCGCTTCGCGCAAAAAAGTATCACCTGATACCATGATTTACTCAAGAAATAATCTTAATCAGAAATCATCTTGCCAAACAAGTATCACTCTGCAACTATCTTACGATGATACATGATGGAGCAACTCGACGATGTTCGCAAAGTGGTATGAAGGACAGCGCCCCACCTCGGAAGCCTGGCTGAGGGATCTGCATCGACACCCGGAAACGGGTTTCGAAGAGGTGCGCACGGCGTCGTTCGTTGCCGAAACGCTACGCGCGCTCGGGTACCACGTAGATACCGGCATCGGCGGGACGGGCGTGGTCGGAACCCTGCGCGGCAAGAACGCCAGCCAGGATCGTCCCGGACGCTGCATTGCCTTTCGGGCCGAGCTTGATGCCCTGCCGATGACCGAAAAAGCAGGCCTGCCCTATGCATCGGAAAATCCCGAGCGCTTCCATGGCTGTGGTCACGACGGGCACAGCGTCACCGCCCTCACCGCAGCCGCCTACCTGGCTCAGAGCCGCGACTTCGAGGGCACCGTACGCTTCATCTTTCAGCCAGCGGAAGAACTGCTGACAGGCGCACGGGCAATGATTGCGGACGGTCTCTTCGATCGTTTCCCCTGTGACGAAATCTACGCCTTGCATAACCTCCCCGGTTTGCCTGCCGGAAAGGTGGGCGTTCCGCAGACCGCCGCCCTGTCCTCCGCCGACAATATCGACGTCACGATCCACGCCAATGGCGCGCACGGGTCGATGCCCCATACCGGAGAAGACGCTGTAGCCGCGGCGGCCCATTTCATCTCATCAGTGCAACAGGCCGCCACGCGGGTTACGGATGCGCGCGACGCGGGCGTGATCTCGTTCGGGCTGATCCAGGGGGGAACCGCGCGCAACATCCTGCCCGACACGGTTCGGATCGAGGGCACCATTCGCACGACCGCGGAGGCCGTCCGCGATCGCCTGGCAGACCTTCTGGAAAGCAGCGCGCGTGCCACCGAGCTTCTGTTCGGCGTCCGGATCGAGATCGACATCACCAAGGTTGCCCCGGTCACGCTGAACCATCCTGCCTGTGTCGCCGCCGTCGTCGCATCGGCCGCCCGGATGATCGGCGAGGAGAACATCATCGAGAACGCCCGCAGCATCATGGCGTCCGAGGATTTCTCCGAACTCTCACGCCGCGTTCCCGGTGCCTACTTCTTCGTCGGTCAGGACGGCCGCATGCCACACCACCCCGAATATGTCTTCGACATGGGCATCATCCCGGTGGGGGCCGCCATCTTCGTCGACCTCGCGAAGCGCCGCACGCGCGAGGCGCTCGACTCTTTCCATCTCAACTGAACAACCAGACATCATCCACGGGAGGATCCAGATGATCACCTTTACCAAGACCTTTCTCAATGGCGCCGTCGCCGCGGCGGCCATGATGGCCGGAACCCTTCAAATGGCCAGCGCAGATGTGCTGACCATGTCGTCCTGGGTTCCACCGACCCATTTCATCCATACCGACTTCCTGGTGCCGCTGACCGAGAAGATCGCCGAAGCGACCGAAGGCCGCGTCACGGTCACGATCCTGCCCGCGCCCCTCGCCAGCCCGCCCCAGCACTGGGAACTTGCCCGCACCGGCGTCGCCGACATCACCTGGGGCAACTTCACCTATGAACCGGAGCGCTTCGTGTCGATGTGGTTCGCTGAGTTCCCGAACGCCGGCACCAAGGCAGAGGCGCAAAGCCGCGCCCTGTGGCAGACCTATGAGCAGTTCCTGGCCGACAATTCCGCCTTCGACGGCGTCAAGATGCTGGCGGTCGGCATGTTTGGCGGCGGCCAGCTGCATCATGGCGCGAAGGCCGTGACTTCGCCCGCCGACATTGCAAACCAGAAATTCCGCATGGGCGGCCCGATCCAGGAAAAGCTGCTGACAGCGCTGGGTTCCGTTCCCGTCGCAGCCCCCGCGACCAAGGCCTACGAGATGCTGGAAAGCGGCGTGGTCGATGGATCGCTGCACACGATGGAGTCGGTCGTCAACTTTCGGCTTGAGGATGTGCTGAAGCATCACACCGTGTTCCCGAACGGCCTTTATGACGCCACCTTCTTCGTGGCCATGAACGGTGCCAGGTGGGATGGGCTGAGCGACGCCGACAAGACCGCGATCGAGGGCGTCATCGGCGAAGGACTCTCTGCCGCATGGGGCAAGAACTTCGACGATCAGAGCGTGGCAGCGGTGGAAAAGCTGACCGCCAGCGGGCACGAGGTCGTTGAAGCCTCGCCTGAACTGATCGCGGAAGTGGACCGGATCTATGGCGCCATGGTCGCCGACTGGATCGAGGCCGCCAAGGGGGCCGGCGTCTCGGACCCGCAAGCCATGCTCGATTTCTACAAAGAGACCTACAATTCGCTGGCCGGCGAATAGCCACCGCGCCGTCGCGCAGGGGGGCGGCCGTCCGCTCCCCCGGTTTATCAGGGAGGAGACAAGATCATGCTGTCCATGGCATGGAAAATCCGCCGCGGGGTCGAAACAGTCATGGCACTGTTCCTCTTGGCGATGGTGGCGCTGACCTTTGCTGATGTCATCGGGCGGCGCCTTATCGGCAAGCCGATATACGGCTCGAACGACATCACCGAACACTTGATGGCCCTGGTGGTCTTCGCGGGCCTGCCGCTGGTCACCGCAGCGGCCGCACACCTGACGATCGACCTCCTGGACAAGCTGGTCGGCCAATCCTGGATGGCCTGGTGGCGGGTTCTGGTGTCGGCGACTGTGGTCGTCGTTCTTGGCGTGATCGCCTGGCTCTTCGTCAAGCACGGACTGAACGCGGCGCGCATCTCTGAGGTCAGCCAGGCGCTGCGCGTGCCGCGCGGGCCGCTTTATTTCTTCATGGCCTTCAGTTGCGCGCTTTCGGCGCTCGCTGCGCTGGCCATCGCCTTCACCGGCCCAATGGTCGATCCGAACGACACACATGAGGAGGACGCGCTATGATCACCGGTTCAATCGCGATGGCCGTGGCCATCCTGCTTGCCTTCTTGCGCGTTCCACTCGCCTTCGCGCTGCTGGCCGTCTCGGTCGCCGGCATCGGCTTTGCCATCAACTGGAATATCGCCTTCCAGCTGCTTCCGCTGACGATATCGGATGCCGTCCTGTCCTACGACCTGGCGGTTGTGCCGATGTTCATCCTGATGGGGAACGTAATCTCGAAAACCGGGATCGCGGCCGACCTGTTCCGCGCCGCCTACGCCTTTGTCGGACACGTACGCGGCGGGCTGGCCCTGTCCACCATGGTCGCCTGTTCCGGCTTCTCGGCGGTTTGCGGGTCAAGCTACGCGACAGCGGCGACGATGGCCAAGGTCGCCTACCCCAGCATGCGGAAGTACCACTACTCCGACGAATTGGCCGCGGGCACCATCGCGGCGGGCGGCACCCTGGGCATTCTGATCCCGCCGTCGATCATCATGGTGGTCTACGGCATCCTGACCCAAACGAACATCGGAGATCTGTTCATCGCGGGTGTCGTTCCCGGTCTTCTGGGGCTGGGGTTCTACATGCTGGCCATTCGCCTCGTGGCGGCCCTTGATCCCAGCCATGCGCCGCAGGGCGAGAGGACCCCCTGGGCGGAGAAGCTCAAGACGCTTGCCGGCGTCTGGCCGTTCCTGCTGCTCTTCGGACTGATCATCGGCGGGCTTTACGCCAAGCTCTTCACCCCGACTGAGGCCGCCGGCATGGGCGCGGGCCTCGCGATCCTCATTGCCACCTTCCACGGAAAACTGAACTGGTCCGTCCTGCGCACGATCGTCGTCGATACCGCCTACACGTCGGTGTCGCTTTACACTGTGCTGTTCGGCGCATTGATGCTGTCAAAGCTGTTGACACTCTCCGGCCTGGCGGCGGGGGTCTTGTCGCTGGTTCAGTCCACCGGTCTGGAGGGAACGGCCCTGATCCTGGCGATCATGTGCGTCTTCCTTGTCCTGGGCTGCGTCATGGACTCGATGGCGATCATCCTGATCTTCGTGCCGCTCTTCGCGCCCATCGTCGTCGCGCAGGGATTCGATCTGGTCTGGTTCGGCATCATCGTGATCGTCGTGACCGAGATCGCACTGATCACGCCGCCGGTCGGCATGAACGTCTTCGTGCTGAAGGCGGTTCTTCCGGATGTGCCGGTCGTTCGGATATTCAAGGGGCTCATCCCCTTCATCGGGGTCGATATCGTCCGGTTAGCCATCCTGATTGCGTTTCCTGCCATCACGCTTTGGTTGGGAAGCACCGTGGGTTGAAGCGCGCGTCGCACGCGAAGCGCCCGGGCTCCGCGTGCGACCTCACCTGGAAAGCGGTTGGTGGGGCGTTTGATCTGGTCCTAATTGCCAAGTTTCAACCGATCGTCGGCTTTGGGAGAGCCGCGTCACAGCACCTGACAAGATCTGCATGGTCAGTTTTGGTGAAGGACTTTCGATGCGGGTCGCGGCGGAAGGAATGAACCGCACCGGGTTTGCCGGAGGCTCCACGTCCTGAGTAGGACGGAGTGTGTCCGTCGTCGTGAGGCAGCCGGGAAATTCCAGCTTCCAGAGATCCAAGGTCGGGGCTCAGAGCAGACGCGAACCGCCTCGATCCTCACGCGGATCAGCCCCTCGGCACGGTCCTTCGTGCGGAGCGAGAAGGTCTCTTCAACCCTACCGTAGGTCTTAACGATGTCTTTGGGGACGGCAGCGCGGTGGTAGTAGGTAGCGCCACGGCGGTAGAGTCGAGTGTGCCCAGGCATCTTTTCCAGAGCCGACACTGTAACACCTTACCGTAACATCCTGACGAAACACCCCAATGAAGACAGGCATTTACTGAGAATGCAAGTACTTAGGGGGATTTGGTGGAGCAGAGGTCTGCCAAGCCACGTTCCGTCATCATCTGAGATTGTCCAGTGCGCCGTTGTATCAAATAGGTAATTCACAGTCACGATTCCTCAATATTCTTGCTTGTTCCGATCTGTTCTCCTATTAATTGGGGGATATCTTGGGGGACAAAATGACCCAGAGCCTTAATCGTCGTCCAGCGAAGGCCCTCACGGCCCAATTCGTGAAGACGGCGACCAAGCCAGGTAAGCATTTCGACGGGCACGGGCTTTATCTGCGGGTGGCAGAGAATGGATCGCGCTACTGGGTTCAGCGGATCGTGATCCGGGGGAAGCGGTGCGAACTGGGGCTTGGCAATGCGGATCTCGTGTCGCTGGCCGAGGCGAGGGAACTTGCCCTAACCAATCGCAAGCTTGCCCGCGCCGGCGGCGATCCATTGAGGGCACGGCACGAGGCGGCCGCAATCCTGACCTTCGAGGAGGCCGCCCGAAAGGTCCACGAACTTCACAGGCCGACTTGGCGGAACAAGAAGCACGCGCAGGACTTCATCGCTTCGCTGGAAACCTACGCGTTTCCCAAGTTGGGAAGACTGAGATCGACAGACGTGGCCACAGCCGATGTTCTGGCTGTCCTCATGCCAATCTGGACCGAGAAGGCCGAGACTGCACGCCGAGTGCGGCAACGGATCGGCACAGTCATGAAGTGGACAATCGCGCAGGGATGGCGTCAGGATAATCCAGCCGAAAACATATCGCAGGCGCTCCCAAGGGTGGCGAAGAGGCCTGAACATCGCAAGGCCCTGCCCTACGAAGAGGTGTCGGGCTGCATCGCTGCCGTGTGGGCCTCCGGAGCGGGGATCTCGACCAAGCTTGCCATCGAGTTCCTGATCCTGACCGCCGCCAGATCCGGTGAGGTGCGGGAAGCACGCTGGGATGAAATCGATTTGAACGACAGGGTTTGGGAGGTTCCGGCCGCGCGCATGAAGATGAAGCGCCCGCATCGCGTCCCTCTGTCGCCGCGCGCGATGGCCATTCTTGCCGAAGCCATGGCTCTTAGCGGCGGATCAGGTCTCGTGTTTCCGGGCACGAAGCCGGGCCGACCACTGTCCGACATGACTCTGTCCAAACTGGTCAAGGAACTCGGCTTCAAGGCCGACGTCCACGGCTTTCGCACGTCCTTCCGCACATGGGCCCAGGAACGCAGCACTTTTCCCCGCGAGGTGGCCGAAGCGGCTTTGGCCCATCTTTCCGGCGATGCAGTCGAACGGGCTTACGCTCGATCGGATGTCTTTGACAAGCGCCGGAAGATGATGGGGGCATGGGACGCGTTTCTCGATGGCGAGGCGAGCAAGGTAGTGAGGATACGATGATGAAATGGGGATGGTTCCTGGCCAGACCTCCTTGGGAGATCGGCCCGTCACTACCGAAAGAAGATGAGTGCCAGACGAACTCCGAAAGCTCGTATGCGAAGGAGACTCATATGAGTCGTGCTTACGAAGAACTCCTTTGGGCAATGGGAGGCGGGCCTCGTCCGAAGCGCGCGCGAGGGCGTCCGGCCGTGCCCCTATCGATCGACCTGCGCCGCGCCATTGTTGTGGAAAAATACATGTCTCTATTTAGGGGACTCGGGCGAACGCATTCCAGAAATCAGGTTGTTGCGTCGCTGCAAAGACTGGCACATTCGGGCGATCTGGGTGAAAGCGAAGCGCAACTGTTTCCCCATGGAAACCTGGCGTCCTCCATAAGTAGAGGAATGCAGGAGCTGAGGAAGCTAAGGGCGACTTTTTTGAGATCCTGACTCTCCCGCGTTGCGAAATATTCGCGGGGATTTTTCCGCAAGTTACCCGGCCGGCGTCTTCGTTCATCGTGCTGCCATGTCCCGAAGCATTCCGAGAGGAAACGACATGGCCAGTGATCTCAACGCCACGCGCCAGGAATATTATAAGGCGCCGATCAAACTAGTTGCGGACAGGCACCTTCGCCGCTCTGCCGTCGAACAACTGACCGGGCTTTCCCGATCGACAATCTACGATTTGATGGCCAAGGGGCAATTCCCGCGGCCAGTTCGCCTCACCGCCAAGGCCGTTGCATGGCCTGAAAGCTCGATCGTCGCGTGGCTGGCCGCGCGCACGTCCGCGTGAGCAATCCGGGAATGGCACAGCTTCCGGCACTTCAGCGCTTCAACAATGCCTGTCTCGGCGATGGCGGTCGCACGGCGCGCGCCAGTTGCAGGAACAGCGCCGACCGGGCGCGCGTTGACTGGGCGATCATCTCTTCGACGATGCCGTCGCTTTTCGCATATTGCGAATTGACGCGCCACGACAACAGCGCGATCAGCCCCGTGCTTTGCGTCGGGGTGAAAAGACGTAACGCTTATATTCCAACAGTTTGCGCTATTCTGAATTCTGGAATCGAGAGTGAGGAGCCGGAAGGCCGCTGCCACGAGGATGAGGAGTCCGAGGAATTCCAGGAAACTAGCGACGTCGAGGATGCCAGCCAGGAGCCGAAAGATAAGCGGGCCGCCCTGACGCCGGCCCGCCCTACGGTCATTCCCAAGGCGGAACCGCTCGTGAAGTTAATGTTCGTTGGTTTCGAGCCGATCACCCAGCGCCCCGCAATGGAGCCAAGCCACCTCCCTCCAGCCGATCTCGGCGGGATCCTCAACGCGCTGGGCGTGGTCGAGGGCATGCGGGGCAGGATGTTCTGTTGTGGGCGCGAGCATAGGGCCGAACTAGCAGGCCTACTAGCCTGGCTGGGCGGGATCGCGCGGCCGACTTCCTTGCCTCATCAAGGCCAATGCGCTGCAAGCCTGCTCGCTGGAGCGCGTCTCCGCCATCTCGAAGCTGATCGGGTAGAGGGTAATGGCTGACCCCTGGCTCAAATTCTACACCTCCGACTGGCGCTCAGACCCGCGCCTGCGGATGTGTGGGATCGCCGCGCGCGGCTTGTGGATCGAGATGATCTGCATCATGCACGAGGCAACCCCTTACGGCCATCTTCTCGTCAGCGGCCAACGCCCGACTGATGCGCAACTCGCCGTACAGGTAGGAACGACACCGGATCAGATCACAGCATTGCTGGGTGAACTGGAATCCGCTGGCGTGTTCTCCCGCACGAGACAGGGTGTCATCTACTCGCGCAGATTGACACGCATGGCGAAGAAGGCGGCAACCGCTCGCAATAATGGTCGTAAGGGGGGCAACCCAACACTCAGAAATAAAACAGAAAATCTACGGCCGATTAAGGACTTGGATAACACTGGCGATAACACCCAGAAGCCAGAAGCCAGATACCAGAATATTAGTAGCAGCAGCCCTAGCGCGCGCGAGGAGCAGGGGCTGGCAGAATCGGTTGCGCCGCAATCCGTCGATGACGACATAACCAACCTCTATGATCGCGTCGTGGCCGCCGCCGGCCTGCAGGTGGGTACCATCCCGACGTACTGGATGCCTCCCACTGCGATCTATCATGTCGCCCGCTGGCGCGATCTCGGCCTCTTCGACGACGAGATCGTCGAGATCGTCCGCAACCAGCGCCGCAACCACGCCGAACCGCCATCAGGGCCAAAGGCGTTCGATCGGGCGATGCAGATCTGCTCGTCCACCAAATCCCTTCCGAAGCTCGAACCCATCCAGCAGATAGGATACAGCCATGGCAGACCAGCAGGAACCCCCCACCCAAATCACGAACGTCTCAGACGCATTGCTGAAGCGGCTGCAAGAGGCACGACGTAGGAAAGAGGAGCGGCGCAACCGCCTGAATCCTCGCCTCATGTCCATGCTGGGCCCGTTCTGGTCGAGGCAAGAGACACCAGACGCCATCTTGGCCATCGACCTCGAATGCTGGCTCGATGTCCTCGAAGTCTATTCCGACGAGGAGATCAGGCGGGCCTGGGCGGAGTACCAGCGCAGCGGCCCCCGTTCGGCCCGCGGCGTCCTCTACAAGCCCGATCCTGGCGCGCTTTACCAGATCATCGAGCGCAACCGAGCCCCAGCACGCGAGGCCGAGTACCGAAAGATGATGGAGAGCATCAAGACCGAGGAGGCGCAGGCTGAAGCCGAGCGCCGCGCCTCCCTGCCGACCTACGAGCGCGCCAAGGAGATACTGCGCGAGGTCGCGGCCGCCAAGACCGACAAGCCGGATGGAGACGTCTAAGTGAACCCGCGCTTCCAGCATGCGATCTTCAACACGGACGGCCTCTGCCAATGGCTGAAGGCCGCCGTGCCGGGGCAGATTTGCGTCTACCATGCGTCGAAGAGCGCTCGCCGTGTCGCCGCCGCCCGGTCGCACCTCTTGGGCGCGCAGCTGTAAGCAACACCGCGATTGGCGCAAGGCATGAATACTGGGAACGACCAAGATCTGATTGATTTGGTCCGGCATGCCTCGGCAATGGAAGCGTGCTTGGAGAAGACATTTTGCGCCCTTTTGACCTATTTTTCACATCCGAACACCTAGGGCTTTATTGGTGTCTAGCCGTGACCGGAGAACAGCAGAGAGGCGAAGGTGTTGAGCGGGGCGCGCCGACCATCGTTAAGCAGAACCAACATAGAACACATTCGGGCACTATCGTCGTGGGCACCGACCGCATCCGGGTTCGAGGCCCGACCACGCGCGGCGTTTGGACGACCATCGAAATTCTCGTGTGCCCGGTGACATTCTCCCCTCACCCACAGCAGATCGAGTCTGCCCGACGAGCCTGCGATGACTGGCGCCAATCGCTGGGTTGGTTGCGAGACGGGCTCATCGAATGCGGGATGCTAGCGAGGTCGCGGTGACAGAGGTCAAACCGAGGGTGCGGTCGTGTGAACGAACCCCACCAAGCCGCTGTTAACGGCTGGATTTCACCCTGCGGCTGCAATACCGTTTCAAAAAGATTTTTCGGGGGGCAGATTCACCAATGGCTTCAATCGACAACGGCTCTGACCTCGGCATTGAAGGCGCGCTTTTCAAAGCCGCCGACAAGCTGCGCGGCAATATGGAGCCGTCGGATTACAAACATGTCGCCCTTGGCCTGATCTTCCTCAAGCACATCTCGGACGGGTTCGAGGCAAAGCGCGCCGAACTTCAGGCCGAATACCCCGAGGGCGCCGAGGATCCCGACGAATACCTCGCCGACAATATCTTCTGGGTGCCGCAAGAGGCGCGCTGGTCGCATCTGCAGGCCAGCGCCAAGCAGCCCACCATCGGCCGCCTGATTGACGAGGCGATGATTGCCATCGAAAAGGTCAACCCGTCCCTCAAGGGCGTCCTGCCCAAGGACTACGGCCGTCCCGCGCTCAACGCCGTCATGCTGGGCGAGTTGATCGACCTGATCTCCGGCATCGCGCTGGGCGAAGGAAAAGACAAGGCGCGCGACCTGCTGGGCCGTGTCTACGAATACTTCCTCGGCCAATTCGCAGGCTCCGAGGGCAAGCGGGGTGGCGAGTTCTACACCCCCCGTTCGGTCGTCCGCACCATGGTCGAGATGCTGGAACCCTTCAAAGGCCGCGTCTACGACCCCTGCTGCGGATCGGGCGGCATGTTCGTGCAGTCGGAGAAGTTCGTCGAGGCGCACGGTGGCCGTCTGGGCGACATCGCCATCTACGGGCAGGAGTCGAACTACACCACCTGGCGGCTGTGCAAGATGAACCTCGCCGTCCGCGGGATCGACGCCGACATCAAGTGGAACAGCGAAGGCACCTTCCACAAGAACGAACTGCCCGACCTGCGCGCCGATGTGATCCTGGCCAACCCGCCCTTCAACATCTCGGACTGGGGCGGGGAGCGGTTGCGCGAGGATGGGCGCTGGAAATACGGCATCCCGCCCGCGGGCAACGCCAACTTTGCCTGGCTGCAGCACATCCTGCACCACCTGTCGCCCACCGGCACGGCGGGGGTGGTGCTGGCCAATGGCTCGATGTCTTCCACCCAGTCGGGCGAGGGCGAGATGCGCCGCGCGATGATCGAGGGTGAGGTGGTCGATTGCATGATCTCCCTGCCGGGGCAGCTCTTCTATTCCACCCAGATTCCGGCCTGCCTGTGGTTTCTGGCGAAAGACAAGTCGAACGGCATCGCGCGGAACCGCAAGCTGCGCGACCGGCGCGGCGAGGTGCTGTTCATCGATGCCCGCAAACTAGGCTTCATGGTGGACCGCACCCGGAAAGAGTTTTCCGACGCCGACATCGCCCAGATCGCCGAGACCTACCACGCCTGGCGGCTGGGTGAGAGCTACACCGACATTCCGGGCTTCTGCAAGTCGGCGAGCCTGGAAGAGATCCGGTCCCACGGCCACGTCCTGACGCCGGGCCGCTATGTCGGGGCCGAGGCGGCGGCGGAGGACGAGACGCCCTTTGCCGAGCGTTTCGCCGGTTTGCAGGAGCAACTGGAGGCGCAGTTCGCCGAGGCCGAGGAATTGACGGCGACCATCCGGGCGCGACTGGCGGGGGTCGGGTGTGAGTGATTTCGTTCCCTTGGCTGACCTGTGCCTGAAGATCACGAAAGGCACGACGCCGAATGCGAAGGACGGCGGCTTTGCCGACAGCGGAATTAACTATATCAAGTCCGAAAGCCTTTCTTATGACGGCTCGATTGATGCCACCAAGTTTGCGTTCATCTCTGAGGAAACGAACCAACGATTGAAGCGGTCCATCATTCAGGATGGAGATATTCTTTACTCGATTGCTGGCGCGAACCTCGGAAAATGCGGGATCGCCCGCTCGGAATACTTGCCCGCAAACACCAATCAAGCTGTAGCAATTATTCGCGTTGATGAGCGGCGCGCTTCGAGCCGCTTTGTTAGTCTCTGCCTTCGCAACCCGAGCTTCGTTCAATCCGTTCTCGGCGGGGTAGCACAATCAGCACAGCCAAATGTGAACCTCGCTGATATTGGCCGCTTCAGAATCCCGAACCTGCCCCTCCCCGAGCAACGCGCCATTGCTGCCACCCTCGGGGCGCTGGATGACAAGATCGAGTTGAACCGGAAGATGAACGCCACGCTGGAGGCCATGGCGCGGGCGCTGTTCCGCGACTGGTTCGTCGATTTCGGCCCCACCCGCGCCAAGGCCGAAGGCCGCCCCCCCTACCTCTCCCCCGACCTCTGGCCCCTCTTCCCCGCCCGCCTCGACGCCGAGGGCAAGCCGGAGGGGTGGGCGGCTGGAACCCTGGGTGCTGTCGCCACAGCGCGGAACGAGGGAGTCGACCCCTCGGCGATCAGCCCCGACACGCCCTACATCGGCCTTGAGCACATGCCGCGTGGGTCAATCGCGTTGGCCGACTGGGAAGGAGCGGGTAAGGTTTCCTCAAACAAGGCCGCTTTTGCCGCAGGAGATTTCCTGTTTGGCAAGTTGCGCCCCTACTTTCATAAGGTCGGTATCGCCCCGGTCGCAGGTATCTGCTCCACTGACATTGTCGTTGCGCGCCCGAAATCTGCGGCTTGGGCCGGATTCGTCCTCGCTTGTATTTCGGACGAGGAGTTTGTCGCCTATACCGACAAGACCTCCACAGGCACGAAAATGCCCCGGACAAGCTGGTCGATCATGGCCAAGTATCCCGTGACACTGCCGCCCGCCGCGCTAGCCCAAGCATTCAACGATACCGTCTCTGCGATGTTTGAGCGGATCAAGGCCAACATCCACGAATCCCGCACCCTCGCCCAGACTCGCGACCTCCTTCTGCCGCGCCTGATGTCAGGGGAGTTGCTGGTGGCCAAAATCAGCGCATCCAACCCAAAGGGTATCGCATGAATCTCACAGTGCACTCCAAGAACGCCATGCTGCTGGGTAACGGCCTGATCGCCCATGTCCGTCGGTTGCAGGACTATCTCAAGAAACACGGCAAGCTGCCGACGAGTCCTTATCTGACCTACACCCAATTGGTCGAACAGACTGGGGCGCGGCTGGCGATGATGGGCATCGGAAATCCGCTCGACGAGGCGATGCAGGCGGTGCACGCGCCCGGCGTGCCGGAAAAGATGCGCGGCCTGACCATGTTTGTCCGTCCGAAAAGTGGTGAAATCGCCTATGGCGCTGGCAAGCATGATTGGCACGGCATCAACGCCAAGAACGTCATGCAATACCGGAAAGATGTTCTCGAACAGGATTGGTCGGGCGTGGCGTTCACGTCTGCAGATAGTGAGGTCTGAAATTGCGGACCTTGCTTCACACATTCCTGGAGCTCGGGGACGCGGTATCGCGGAACCTGGCCTTCGCACATGCCAATGACGGCAAGATAAGCTATGGCGAAGAGACCGTAACAGAAACCAATCTGCTGGAAATCCTGCGTTGGCACTCCGATCGCGGCACACAATTGACTGCCATCTCAAAAGGTCAGGAAGCCAAGATCGGCGCCGATTGGGAGTGGGTAGTCGTCGGGCGGAAATACAGCCTTTTCATGCGTGTGCAAGCCAAGCGCACGAAGAAAAACGATCGCTTGACGATCAAGCACAAAGTCGGCAAGGCACCCAATATCCAAGAGCAGATCGACATTCTCATAAACAACTGTCCTGCAGCCACTCCTGACGAAATAACCTGGAAGCCTGTGTATTGCTTCTATTCGAAGAACTCGGAGCGAAAGCTCTGGAAGTCTGCTGGAGGAAAAACCCCTTGGCGCCCTTACGAATATGGGTGCCTCATTGCAGACGCGACCGATATCAAGAAGAAGACCAGCATCAAGACGATTCAGGATGTCGAAGACGTATCAGTTCCATGGCACATCTTCTTTGCGCCGATAGGCTTCAAGACCCGGTACTTTTTTGCAGAATGGGCCGAAGGTAGCGACGGCACCTTGGGTTTCTTGATGTCAGAAGGTGTCATGGCAGTTTCGCCTGACCTTACTGATGACCGCAAGTCGCCAACAAATGGCTTTCCAACCATCGAACAACTTAACGGCGAGATGGCAATCGACAAGGACATGGTCGGCGTCAGAGAAACTAACCCCGAGGAGCTGGAGCGCGTTCGCACTCGGGATCGTCGGGACGGAGTTGATGCTCCTCGATTCCTGATCCTCAATGTAAAGGATGAACCGAGCAGGAGGCGCGGATGACCACATTGCCAGAAGGCAAAGTTGAAGCAGTCCTCCTCGATCCACTTGCTGCGCTGGGTTACTGCTGCATAAGTGACGTGGGTTCAGGCCTAGATGGCACGACACCTGAGCCGATGACCAAGGCCAGACAGATGTCGGAGGCGGTGTTGTGACCCGCCCGCCCCTAACCCCGATGCGTTGCGTTTTTCGCAACTGGACTCTTGACCTGGTGGAGAAAATGTCCACTTATGCGTTCATATCTCCCTCGGTGCTTCGGTGCCGGGGCGCGCGGCGGCCCCAGTGGCCGCTGCTGCTTTTTCGGGGGTTCGCATGAGAACCCATGTCTATGTCGACGGTTACAACCTCTACTTTGGTTGCCTCAAGAAGACTCCGCACAAGTGGTTGAATCTGCACGCGCTTTGTAGCGCGCTGATGCCGCAGAACGACATCCGTGCCATCCGCTATTTCACCGCGCAGGTCAGCGGCACCCCGCATGATCCCGACCAGCCGACCCGCCAGCAGACCTATTTCCGGGCTCTGCGCACCTTGCCGCAGGTCAGCATCCACCTCGGCCATTTCCTGACCCACGAGGTCAGCATGCCCGACGCCGCCGACTGGCAGCGCGGAAGATACACCCCGCGGCGGGTGATGAAGACCGAGGAGAAGGGCTCGGACGTCAACATCGCCACGCATCTGTTGATCGACGCCTTCGATGATGCGTTCGACGTGGCCGTGATCGTCAGCAACGACAGTGACCTCAAGGAACCTATCTCGGTGGTTCGCAACCGGTTCGGCAAGACAATCGGGATTCTCAACCCCCAAGCCAAGGTCAGCCGCGCCCTGCAACCGCTGGCGCATTTCATCAAGCCGATCCGGCCAGGCGCCTTGGCGAACGCGCAGTTTCCGGCCGTAATGCACGACGGCAGGGGCCAGTTTCACAAACCGGCGCGGTGGTAGGAGTCGGGAATGGCAACACTGAGCGAAGCCGAAGTCGAAGCTGTCCTGCTCGATCAGTTGGGCGCGCTTGGCTATGCCTGTCTGAACGATGCGGTTTCGGGCCCCGATGGTTCGTCACCTGAGCGCGAAGCCTATTCGGACACGATCCTTGCGGGGCGCCTGCGCGAGGCGATGGCCCGGCTGAACCCGCAGATCCCCGAGGATGTGCGCGAGGATGCGCTGCGCCGCGTGTTGGCCAGCGACCGCCCCTCCCTGATCGAGGAGAACCGCCGCCTGCATCGGTTCATGGGCGAAGGCGTGCCGGTGGAGTATCGTGCTGACGACGGCACAATCCGGGGCGATGCCGTGCGGTTTGTGGACTCTGAGGACCAGCAGAACGACTGGCTGGCCATCTCGCAGTTCACCGTAATCGAGAACGGGGCCAACCGCCGCCCGGATGTGGTGGTGTTCTTGAACGGTCTTCCGGTGGGCGTTATCGAGGTGAAGAAGCCGGGGGCCGAGACCGCAACGCTTAGCGCGGCCTTCAACCAGTTGCAGACCTACAAGGCGCAAGTCCCGTCTCTCTTCCGCGCAAATGCCGTGCTGGTCACAACCGATGGCATCCAGGCCCGGGTGGGCTCGCTCACCGCTGATCTGGAACGCTTCATGCCCTGGCGCACCACCGATGGAGCCGAAGTAGCGCCCAAGGGCGCGCCGGAAATGCCGGTGTTGGTCGAGGGCGTATTCGCGCGGTCGCGCCTTTTGTCGCTGATGCGGGATTTCACGGTCTTCGGCGACACCTCCGGCGGCATCGCCAAAATCATCGCGGGCTATCATCAGTTCCACGCCGTGAAGCGGGCGGTGGCCAGAACGGTCGAGGCAAGCCGGTCGGAGGGCGACCGCAAAGCCGGGGTGATCTGGCACACGCAGGGTTCGGGCAAGAGCCTCCTCATGGCATTCTACGCGGGGCAGCTTGTGCGCGAACCGGCGATGGAAAACCCGACCATCGTCGTCATCACCGACCGTAACGACTTGGACGACCAGCTATTCGGCACCTTCTCGATGTGCCGCGACCTGATCCGCCAGGCGCCGATTCAGGCCGACAGTCGCGAGGATCTTCGGAAGGCTTTGTCGCGCGCCTCGGGCGGGGTGGTGTTCAGCACTATCCAGAAATTCGCACCGGAGAAGGGCGGGGCCTATCCGCTGCTCACGGATAGGCGAAACGTCGTGGTGATCGCTGATGAGGCACACCGCAGCCAATACGGGTTCAAGGCCCGCGTCGAGAAGACCGGCGATATCGCCTACGGCTTCGCCAAGCACCTGCGCGACGCCCTGCCGAACGCCTCCTTCATCGGCTTCACGGGCACGCCGATTGAACAGGACGACGTGAATACGCCCGCTGTGTTCGGCCATTACATCGACATCTACGACATCAGCCGCGCGGTTGAAGATGGGGCGACGGTGCCGATCTATTACGAAAGCCGCCTCGCGCGGATCGAGCTGCCAAATGAGGAAAAGCCAAAGGTCGATGCCGAGATCGAAGAGCTGACCGAGGATGAGGCGGTCAGCGAACAGGAACGGCTGAAGCGGAAGTGGTCCACCGTTGAGGCGCTTGTCGGTGCCGAAAAGCGGCTGCGCATGGTTGCCGAGGACCTCGTCGCCCATTTCGAGGCCCGGGTGCAGGCGATGGACGGCAAGGCCATGGTGGTCTGCATGAGCCGCCGGATCTGCGTCGACCTCTACAACCAGATCGTCGCGCTGCGTCCCGACTGGCATTCCGACGACGACAGCGCCGGTCTGGTAAAAATCGTGATGACAGGATCAGCCTCGGACCCCGAGGCCTGGCAGCCCCATATCGGCGGCAAGGCCCGCCGCGATCTGCTGGCCAAACGGGCGAAGGATCCGAAGGACCACCTTAAACTGGTGATCGTTCGGGACATGTGGCTGACCGGCTTCGACAGTCCCTCCATGCACACGATGTACATCGACAAGCCGATGCGCGGTCATGGGCTGATGCAGGCCATCGCCCGGGTGAACCGGGTGTTCCGCGACAAACCTGCCGGGCTGATCGTCGACTATATCGGAATTGCACAGAACCTGAAGTCGGCCCTAGGCCAATATTCCAAGGCGGACCAGGAACAGGCAGGGATCGACGAGGGCGAAGCCGTCGCAGTTCTTTTGGAACGCCTAGATGTCGTGCGCGCCTTGTTCCACGGCTTCGACTACTCGGCCGGATTGACTGGCACCCCGCACCAACGACTTGTCGCGCTGGCAGAGGCGCTGAACTGGGTTCTGGCTAGACAGGACGAAGCAGCGCAGCGCGAAACCGACAGAGAGGCCAAGAAGGCGGCGCATCGCCGATACACGGATGCGGTTCTCGCCCTCTCAAAAGCGTTCGCACTTTGCTCAGCCAGCGACACTGCCCGCGATGTCCGCGACGAGGTCGGCTTCTTCCAGACGGTGCGCGCAGCCATGGTAAAGACTGCCGACACGTCCGGTCGGTCGGCCGCGGACCGCGATCTTGCCATTCGTCAGATTGTGAATGATGCCGTCGCCTCGACCGAAATCGTCGACATATTGTCGGCAGCCGGACTGTCGTCGCCCGATATTTCCATCCTGTCAGACGATTTCTTGGCCGAAGTCGACAAAATGGAAAAGAAGAATCTCGCCCTAGAGGCACTCAGGAAACTGCTCAACGACGAGATCCGGTCGCGCAGTAGGTCGAATGTTATCGAGACCCGAAAGTTCTCGGAGCGGCTCGAAGAAGCCATCGCGCGCTACCACACCAATGCCATCAGCACTGTTGAGGTTCTTCAGGAGTTAATCGCACTGGCCAAAGACGTTCGCGACGCACGAAGCCGCGGTGAAGAGACTGGCCTGACACCCGAAGAGATCGCCTTCTACGACGCGCTGGCCGACAACCGGAGCGCGGTTGACGTGCTCGGCAACGACCAGTTGAAAGTCATCGCCCATGAACTACTGACAGGACTCAAGGCCAACGTCAGCATCGACTGGGCGCACCGCGACAGCGCCAGGGCGCGTCTGAGGGTCCTCGTCAAGCGTATCCTTCGGAAGTACGGCTATCCCCCGGACCTTGAGGAAGCGGCAGTGCGAGGCGTTCTGGCACAGGCAGAAGCGATGCTCTCCGAGACGGTGCTGTGACGTGGGATTGTCCACGAGGATTCGGAAAGGCGGGTAGTTGAGGTGGTCCACAATCAAGAACAAATCTCAAACGGTCGAAGCCTATTCCAGTGCGTTCCCCGTGCTTTCCTTTCAACCGCTCTTCTCGCCGTTGCCGCATTGGCGGGCCCCGCTACGGCCGAGACGTACCAGTTGGTCTGCGAAAACTCTCGCCAAGAATACCTGGTGCGATTCAGCGATGGCGATACAAACATCCATCTGGATGTACCGGAGGGAACCACGCTCTATCGCGTCCTCGCGGTGGAGGAAACAGAGGCGCGACATGTGGTGGTGGCACTGACTATGAATGATGGCCCCACTGTCAGGCTTTCGCTGCGACCCTATCTGCGGATGGAATACTGGAGTGGAAACGAGGTATTTCAAACTGATGCTTGCCGAACACAATAGACGGTCGCACCAACAGGAGCCCCCCCCCTTCGGCGTGGTTCCTCTCTGCCCCCGAACGTATGCGGGCGGGGGCAGCGCTGCGGCGCGGTGCCACTGGACCCGGTCTATTGCGACGTTGCCGTGCGCCGGTGGTAGTTGGCGACGGGGAGTAAGGCGGTACCGGCGACTTCTTCATGTCGATAAAGTAAGCTGACGTTTCCGTCGGCAAATCCGTCATCCTTGGATCCAAAGTGTAAAACTCAGAGCAGCAACGACGGAGCCGCAGTCACATCTTGGTTGCGTGATCATGTCGCCTGCGCATAGCCTTGACTGGCATGCTAAAGGCGAGAGAGGCACGCGGCAATGAATGTATTTCGGAAAGCATTTGCAAGAGAACCTTTGGGAATGTTCGCAGCAATTACTTCTCTGATCACCGCCGTGGTGGCTGTTGCGCCTATAATATTCGACGATGACTTCACTGTAATATCGGAATGCTCACCCGTTACACCGGAGAGCCGTGTTATCGGCGGCGCCGGCGGCCTTGCCGGGGCAGGAAGCCTCTATATTGAGGGCACATGCAGACTAATTAATGCTGAGAGATTCGACATTGGCGTTATTGACATAACAACCATTCCGATATGGTACTCAGGAAACGACAACCCAAGAACCGTAGATGATACTCGGCGGCATCAAATCGCAAATAATGCAGATTTCTTTGATAACCCCCCTATCCTAAACGCGCTATCAGCCATGGAGATCCACGTGATCTTCGAAGTTGATCACTCGGCGCGTTTCTCTTGGCTTGCTGTAGGAATTGGGAAGTACGCGGCCTCCTTGTCGGACGCGGGGCCACTCAAATTGAACGATCTTTACCTTTCTGCACTAAAATCTGATATGGAGTGCTATCGAGAAGGTATGCCGATAGAGCGGGCAATCCGGGAAGTTTTTGAGGGTGAGCCCGGATACTCACTCGTAAGTATTCGACTCGCCAATGATCAGAGAATAGAAATTTATCCAAATTTTGAAGGATTCTTTGACAGTAACGGCCTGCCGATGGTTGGAACTCCCGCCTGCCCAGAACTCTCAGAATACTACTTAGACGCCGATAACTAGGTGTTTGATCCCATGGTTTGATGGTGCGATCCTTTCGCAGGAATGGAAGGAACCCGTATGGGACAGATACGTCACGGCTGCGCCACGACTACGTGCGCCGTCAGAGCGGCAATACTGGGATCGAAAGCTTCGACCGCGGCGCTGAGACGCGAGTTGGGCAGTGACAAGGATCAGTAACCGATCCAGTGGATCATTTCCCCGACGAACCCGAAGACTGTAATGCCCCCGCTGAAGTTGCGCCGCCCTGGCCGCCCTTGGTTGACTACACCGTCGGAGAGCAGGCCCGCGCAGCCGACGAGGTCGAGGCGCTGCCGGAAGGCGCCGCAATCGTCAAGATGCTGAGCGACTCCGCGGTTCTGCGCGACCGAGCGCGCGCGTGCCGATGACAGGCCCTGGGGCGAGAGCGGTCGTTCAAGCAGAGCAATTAGACCTCCAAAGTGCAATCGGCCGCCTTAGCCGGCGGCCGAGCATCAATGAACTGCTTAGCAGAGCTGTTAGCTAGCAATGGCCAATGACTGCACGTAGCCCGCACGCAGTTTTGCGAGAAGCTTGTCATTCCCACCGTACACCTCTGCTGCGTTCGGGTTAACGTGCAGCATATTCTTAAGGCTTTGGCGCGCCATCCAGTCGACGGTACGCTCAAGAGCGGCATCCGCTTCGACAGAAGTCGCCTCAAGCATCTCCTCGGTGTAATAACTCGACATAGTAGAGCCTTCCTTGGTCTGGACCCAACTGACAGCACTTCTCGGCTCCCACGTCAAGCCAGAACGACCCGTTCGGTTCTCGGACCACCCTTGCAATCAAAGATTGAGGCATGGTTATCATCGCGTGCTGCCCTAGCGGGCTTCTGTAAAATTTTCAAGGCGGAGTCTGCCTTCATGAAGACATCAGCTGCGCAGTCTCCGCAGACTAACAACTACCGCTCCGTATTTGCCGAACTTCAAAATGTTCTACCACACGGCACTCAGCCCCTGATTAGCGCAGACGGTGATGTGTCAGCTGAACCTAGATGGGATGTGCTGCCGGCTTTGCCAACAGACGTCTTCGGCGCAGTCGCGCACTTGTTACGGGTAAGTGGTGTGATGGGCTGGTTCGAGCCTGCTCCAGAGTGTGACGATCCTGCCTTGTCTGTACACATCACCATGGAAGAAAGAGCTTTGTTGAGGGACTGGGCCTTCAAGTGGCGAACTGGCGACGACGCTGGGCCGATTCAAGACCTTTGGACTGCACTCGTCATCAACCACGGGTCCGATTGCCTCCGACCAAGGCTGCTGTCTCAGAATCGCCAAGGTTCACTCGAATGGTGTAGGGTAGCCTTGAAACTCCTCGTCGTTGCCGACCTTGCTGCTGAAGGCTTGGCTCGGCCGCTTCCACAGGATGAGGAAAGCGCAAACGTCATGCGCGATCTGCTGAAAGCAAAGAACAAACCTGATAGGGACGGCGAAACTGAGCTTACGATCGCTGGGAGCGCCCTCAAGCGCCGACATCGGCATCCAGCCTCAATGACGACGCTAATTGATACCGACGTGGCATGCGTTCTTCCCAAGAGCAGGGTGGCACAGGTCGGATGTACTCTGCGCAGCCTTTCTGCAAATCTCGCGCTGTTGCCGCCAAGGGCGTCTGTTAGGTGCCAGTGGGCAGAGCCAGTCGCGCAGCTTCGGGATGATGATCGGGCTACACTGGATATCTTGCTGATTCCGGCCCCTTTTGAGATCAATGGGGTCGACTTCCAGGAGCGGCCCTCCAGGGGCGAATCTAAGGGTAGGCGCCCATGGGGAAATTTCTCTCTCCATCAAAGCTGGCTAAAAGAGGCGTCTCAACTCGAAGAAACAACGCAGAAGCTAATCGAAGCCGCCAAAAGGCAGACCAGATCTCTGAATGCCATAATGTTCCCCGAGTTTGCACTGGACTGGGAAAGTTTCGATCGCATCTGCAAGGCTGCTTGGAGCGCGGACCCTTCGTTGGAGTTTATCATAGCTGGCTCCTCTAGGAACTGCGAAGGTCACGAAGGCAACCACGTTCTAACCGCCCTTCGTCACGACAGCGCGACGTCCACCGCAACCACGCGGCCCTGGATTTCTGCTGTGAGCCGAAGAAAGCACCATCGCTGGCGCCTCGATGCGCGCCAGATTTCTGATTACGCGCTAGCGAGTGCCTTGAATCCTGCGGTCGACTGCTGGTGGGAGAGCCACCAGATCAGGACCCCGGAATTGTACTTTCATCGCTTCAGGCAATCTTCCACGTTCGTAACGATGATCTGTGAGGACCTCGCGAGGAGTGACCCCTGTCATGAAATTATTCGCTCGGTAGGGCCAAACCTTGTGTTCGCTCTGTTGATGGATGGTCCCCAACTTCCCGGACGTTGGGGCGCAAGATATGCCTCCAGCCTCGCGGACGACCCTGGTTGCAGCGTTCTGACGTTTACGTCTTGGGGGCTGGTCAAGCGAACCAACCAAAGCGGAAAGTACGATCCGTCGCGCTCAGTTGCGCTTTGGAAAGACGAAACCGGAAACGTGGAACAGATATTGATGCCCGCTGGCGATGGCCCGGCCGGAATTCTGGTTTCATTGGCAGGAAAGACCACCCGCGACTGGACTATCGACGGAAGAGGTGTCGAGAACTGGTCATGGAGATTTCACGGCCAGCAGCCGATCCTGCCCTAGGGCGTTCCAACTGGGCGGCTAGCGTTGTAGGAGCAGTTGCGCGTGACTGCCTGCCTGTGCACGCCGTTGCGGTTCTTCTGGATCGGTGTTGATGTGGCGTCGATGTAGACGGTAACGCCGAATGCCCAACGCCTTATGTTGGGTAGTAACTTTCTGATTCATTTCGAAACTTTTGTTTCGGCGCTAGGACTTGAGGCAGCGAACTTCAGGTTATGTGACTGAAGGCGAGGAACTCAGAGATTCCGGCTATTTCGAATTTTGATTGGGGGATAATTGGGGGGATTAGAAAATCTATCTATGACAATATTGTAATTTTTTCAAATTCTTAGTGAAATAAATTGGTGGAGCAGAGGGGGATCGAACCCCTGACCTCGTCATTGCGAACGACGCGCTCTCCCAACTGAGCTACTGCCCCGCACCGGGGGCGTATTTGGCCGAAGCGCAGGAGGTTGTCAAGCGATCCGCCGGCCGTCGGGCAAGATTTTTCTTCAGGCCGGCGCCGGTGCGTTCTGGCGCACGAAAGCCTCGATCTCGGCGGCCGGGCGGGCACCGGCAAGGCGCGCGACCTCGCGCCCCTTCGCATAGAGGATCAGGAGCGGAATGCCCCGGATTCCAAGGCGCTGGGAGATCTGGGGATGGTCCTCGGTGTTGATCTTGGCCAGCCGCGCACGGCCCTTGAGCGCCATGCTGGCCTGAGCGAATTGCGGCGCCATCATCCGGCAAGGCCCGCACCACGGCGCCCAGTAATCGACCAGTAACGGCAAGGTATCGCCGCGCACCATCTTGTCATGCACTGCGGGGTCCAGTGCCGCAACCTTGCCGCCCGCCAGCGGGTCACCGCAGGTGCCGCATTTGGGGCTCTGCGCGATCCGCTCGGCGGGCACGCGGTTCGTCTGGCCGCAGGTGGCGCAGGTGAGTTTGAAGCTCTCGGTCATCACACCCTCAAATTCGTTATTTCGAATATATTGTGCGTGACAGGTATCGCCGCAAGAGCCGGTCAGAGAAGATCTTCCTCTTCCCCGGTCACGTCGATGTCCAGCGCCTCCAGCCCCGCTTCGAGATTCTCGGCCAGATGCGGCATGCCCATCAGATAGTCCTCGGTCGGAATGGTCGCCTCCGTCATCGCGGTTGTCACGGCCTCATCGAAGTCCTCGGCGTCGAAGCTGCCGCGCCCGATCCAGGCGACAGCGGTCAGTTCCGCCTTTTCGTCGGCGTTCAACCCTTCGATGAATTCATGCAGCTCCACCCGGGCGACGTTGCCTTCGCGGGCAAGGAAGACCACCTGGACGGCAGTGGCGGGGGCTAGCTCTTTCATGGCGCGACCTTTCCTGTTCTGCGTCCAGTGATCATGCCACGATTGATCCTACCTTGTCCGAAATCAAATCTTCCGACCAAAAGCAGCCGAAATGCGGCCGCGCCCGGTCAGGTGGCACCGAAGGCGATCGCGGACTATCTAAAGACGATGGACGCCAAGGCCACGCGTCCGGCCGCGATATCGCGGCCGGACGGTCAACTGGTTATGGCGCAAACCAGGTTTCTGTCACTCGGCCGCCTCGGCGTAGCTTTCGACGGGCGGACAGATGCAGACCAGGTGGCGGTCCCCATAGACGTTGTCGACACGGCCCACCGGCGGCCAGTACTTGTCGACCCGGAAGGCACCCGGCGGGAAGCAGCCCTGTTCACGCGAATAGGGGCGGTCCCAGTCGCCGATCAACGCGTTCACCGTGTGGGGGGCGTGCTTCAGCGGGTTGTTTTCGCGATCGATCTCGCCCGCCTCGACGGCCGCGATCTCGTCCCGGATCGAGAGCATCGCGGTCACGAAGCGGTCCAGCTCGGCCTTGGTCTCGGATTCCGTCGGCTCCACCATCAGCGTCCCGGCAACCGGCCAGCTCATCGTGGGGGCGTGGAAGCCGTTGTCGATCAGGCGCTTGGCGATGTCATCCACGGTGATGCCCGCCGTGTCGGCGAAGGCGCGGGTGTCGAGGATGCATTCATGCGCAACCCGGCCCGCCTTGCCCTTGAAGAGGATCGGGTAGGCGCCTTCCAGGCGCTTGGCGATGTAGTTGGCGTTCAGGATCGCCACCTTGGTTGCCTGGGTCAGCCCCTGCCCGCCCATCATCAGGATATAGGCCCAGCTGATCGGCAGGATCGAGGCCGAACCCCAGGGCGCGGCCGAGACCGGCCCCTCCGACCCGTTCGTCATGGGATGACCGGGCAGATGCGGCGCCAGATGCGCCTTGACCCCGATCGGCCCCATGCCCGGACCGCCGCCGCCATGGGGAATGCAAAAGGTCTTGTGCAGGTTGAGGTGGCTGACATCTCCCCCCAGATCACCCGGCCGCACAAGGCCCACCATGGCGTTCATGTTGGCCCCGTCGATATAGACCTGGCCGCCGTACTCATGGGTGATCTTGCAGACCTCGCGCACGGTCTCCTCGAAGACGCCGTGGGTGGAGGGGTAGGTGATCATGCAGGCGGCAAGGTTCGCGCCCGCGGCCTCGGCCTTGGCGCGGAAATCCGCCACGTCGATGTCGCCGTTTTCCGCCGACTTCACCACCACGACCTTCATACCCGCCATCTGGGCGGAGGCCGGGTTGGTGCCATGCGCCGAAACCGGGATCAGGCAGATGTCGCGATGCCCCTCACCGCGCGCGCGGTGATAGGCCTGGATCGTCAGAAGCCCCGCGTATTCCCCCTGCGCGCCGGAGTTGGGCTGAAGGCTCATCGCGTCATAGCCGGTGATGGTGCAGAGTTTCTCCGACAGGTCGCGGAACAGTTCGGCATAGCCCAGCGCCTGGTCCGAGGGCGCGAAGGGATGGAGGTTGCAGAACTCCGGCCAGGTGATCGGCATCATCTCGGCGGCGGCGTTCAGCTTCATCGTGCAAGAGCCCAGCGGGATCATCGCGCGGTCCAGCGCCAGGTCGCGGTCGGCCAGGCGGCGCATGTAGCGCATCATCTCGGTCTCGGCCCGGTTCATGTGGAAGACCGGGTGGGCGAGGTAATCGCTGTCGCGCAACAGGCCGTCCGGGATGCGATAGCCCGGCGTGACGCGGTCGTCCTTCTGGTCGATGCCGAAGGCGCGCCAGAGCCGCTCGATCGTCTCGGAGCGGGTGGTTTCGTCGAGGGCAACGCCGACCTTGGTCGCGCCGACCTTGCGCAGGTTGATGCGCTCCTTCCGGGCGGCCTTGAGGATGATGCCCTGCATCGGACCGACCTCGACCGTGAACGTGTCGAAGAAGTGCTTCGGCTCGACCTTGTAGCCGGCGCGCTCCAGCCCCGCGACGGTGCGCACGGCCTTGCGGTGGATCCGCTGGCCGATGGCCTTCAACCCCTCAGGCCCGTGATAGACCGCGTAGAAGGAGGCCATGTTGGCCAGAAGCGCCTGCGCCGTGCAGACGTTGGAGGTCGCCTTTTCGCGGCGGATGTGCTGTTCGCGCGTCTGCAGGGACAGCCGGTAGGCCTTGCCACCCTGCGCGTCGATCGAGACGCCGACGATGCGGCCGGGCATCTGGCGCTTGTGGGCGTCCTTGCAGGCCATGTAGGCGGCGGACGGCCCGCCATAGCCCATCGGCACGCCGAAACGCTGGGTCGAACCCACGGCGATATCGGCGCCCATCGCGCCCGGCTCTTTCATGATCGTCAGCGCCATGATGTCGGCGATCACGATGCCGACGGCGTTCGCGGCGTGCAGCTTCGCGATATGGGGCGCGAAATCGGTCAGATGGCCATTGGTGCCGGGATACTGGAAGATCGCGCCGAAGACCTTGTCGGCATCGATCGCCTCCGGGTCGCCGACGATGATCTCGATCCCCATCGGCGCGGCACGGACCTTCATCACCTCGATGTTCTGCGGGTGGCAGTTTTCATCGATGAAGAAGGCCGGGGCCTTCGACTTCGCCACGCGCTGCGCCATGGTCATGGCTTCCGCCGCCGCCGTCGCCTCGTCCAGAAGCGAGGCATTGGCAATTTCAAGCCCCGTCATGTCGCAGACCATGGTCTGGTAGTTCAAGAGCGCCTCAAGCCGGCCCTGGGAAATCTCCGGCTGGTAGGGCGTGTAGGCGGTGTACCAGGCAGGATTTTCCAGGATGTTGCGCTGGATGGCGGGCGGGCAGACGGTGCCGTAGAACCCCTGCCCGATCATCGAGGTGAAGACCTTGTTCTTCTTCGCGACCTGCCGCATGAACCACAGGAGTTCCCGTTCGGACTTGGGCTTACCGAAGTCGAGCGGTGTTTCCTGGCGCAGCGATTGCGGGACGGTCTGATCGATCAGTTCGTCGAGGTCCTTCACCCCCAACACCTGGAACATCTCCTCCATCTCTGCCGGAGAGGGGCCGATGTGGCGGCGGTTGGCAAAGTCATAGGGCCTGTAGTCGGTGGGGGTGAAGGTCATTTCCTTGCGTCCTTATCCGATCATCTCGTTATAGGCGGCCTCGTCCATCATCGCGTCGAGCGCGGACAGATCGGCCACCTTCATCTTGAAAAACCAGGCCTTTCCGCTCGGGTCCTCGTTCACGAGGCCCGGGTTGTCGGCCACCTCGGCGTTGACCTCGACAATTTCCCCGTCCAGCGGCGCGCGGATGTCAGAGGCGGCCTTGACGCTTTCGATCACGCAGATCTCGTCATCCTTCGACACCGAGGTGCCAGGTTCGGGCAGTTCGACGAAGACGACATCGCCCAGCTGCTCGGAGGCGTGGGCCGTGATGCCCACAACGACCACATCGCCATCGACGCGCAGCCATTCGTGATCTTCGGTATATTTCATCGGGGTTTCTCCTGTTGGTCAGCGTTTGTAACGGTTGGGAAGGAAAGGCATGGGCACGATCGCGGCCGGAAGGCGCTTGCCGCGCACATCGCCGTAGACGGTCGCGCCCTCGGCGAGGTTGGAAGGCAGGTAGGCCATCGCCATCGGCCCCTCGATCGACGGGCCGAACCCGCCCGAGGTGATGGTCCCGATGGGCTCGCCCCCCTCGGTCGCGGCAAAGACCTGCGTGCCCTCGCGCATCGGCGCGCGACCCTCGGGCTTCAGCCCGACGCGGCGGCGGGCCGGCCCTTCGGCCAGTTCGCGCAGGATACGCTCCGCCCCGGGGAAGCCGCCAGCCCGCGCGCCGCCGGCGCGCCGAGCCTTCTGGATCGCCCAGGTCAGGTTCGCCTCGACAGGAGAGGTCGTGGTATCGATGTCATGCCCGTAAAGGCACATGCCCGCCTCAAGCCTGAGGGAATCGCGCGCGCCAAGGCCGATGGGCGCGACCTCCTCCATCGCCAGAAGCGCCTCGCAGAAGGCTCGCGCCTGCGCATCGGGGACCGAGATTTCGTAGCCGTCCTCACCCGTGTAGCCCGAGCGCGAGATCCAAAGCTCGCTGCCCTCCCAGGGCAGGATCGCGACCTGCATGAAGCTCATCCCTGCCGCCCCCGGCACCAGCCGCGCCAGCGCCGCCTCCGCCGCCGGGCCTTGCAGGGCGACCAGCGCGCGGTCGGTGATCTCCTCGACCTCGCAGGCGTCGGACAGATGGGCGCGCATGTGGGCCACGTCCTGGCCCTTGCAGGCGGCGTTCACGACGACGAACAGGTGATCGCCGCGGTTGGCGAACATCAGGTCATCGAGGATCCCGCCCGCGTCATTGGTGAAAAGCCCGTAGCGCTGCTTGCCCTCGGCAAGGCCCAGGACATCGACCGGCATCAACTGCTCAAAGGCCAGCGCCGCGTCGGCGACGTTGCCCGACTTCGGCCTGAGGATCACCTGGCCCATATGGCTGACATCGAAAAGCCCGGCCTGCGCGCGGGTATGGAGATGTTCCTTCAGCACACCCATCGGGTATTGCACCGGCATCTCGTAGCCCGCGAAGGGCACCATCTTGCCGCCAAGCGCGATATGCAGATCATAGAGAACCGTGCGTTGCAGGTCGGCCATGCCGCCTCTCCCTCTCGCCGGTTTGCAGGTTCCGGCACCGTTCAGGGCGGACCCATTCCACCCTTGCGATGCCCCCTCTGTCCTTTCGCCTGAGATCGTTATCCCTTCGGCGCCCCCGTTTTCGCGGGGGACTCTCCAGAGTCTTTGGTCATCAGGACGGTCCTTGCGCCTGAGAGTTTACCGGGGCGGTTGCTCCTTCGGCACCGGTCGGGGCCAAGCCCCTGCCGGATTCTCCCGATCCTGACGGCATATCAATAGCCGGGCGACGGGGGGGCTGGCAAGTGTGTATGCAACGGGATACTTTGTTGCGCGGCGCGCTGTCCGGGCGAAATTCCCTTGCGCACCGACCGGAAGGCACGCATCTCTCGGGTCATGGGAACCGACCGCCACCCCGCCTTTTTCGGCTACGGATCGCTTGTGAACCTGGCCACCCACGACCACGCGCCCAATACGCCGGTCAGGCTCGACGGTTGGCGGCGGGTTTGGCGCCAGACGGTGCTGCGGCCCTATGCCTTCCTGTCGGCGGAGCCGGCCCCGGGCGCGATCGACGGAATTGTGGCCGCGGTGCCAGGCCGGAACTGGGCGGCGCTCGACGCGCGCGAGGGCGCCTACCGCCGCCACCGGCTGGGCGCGGGCGCACTCACAGTACCGGAATGGGCCGACACGGTGGAAATCTACGCCATCGACCCCGCCCACCACGCGCCCGACGTGGCGCATCCGATCCTGCTGAGCTATCTCGACGTGGTGGTGCAGGGCTTCCTGCACCAGTTCGGCGCAGAGGGCGCGCGCCGGTTCTTCGCGACGACGGCGGGCTGGAGCGCGATCCACGACGATCGCGCGGCGCCGCTCTACCCCCGCCATCAGGTCCTGACGGGGGCGGAACGGCGCCTTGTCGATGACTGCCTGGAGGAATGGGGCGTGCAACGCCTGCCGGGCTGAGCGGCCCCTAGCCGCGCAGCGGGAACATCATTTCGTAGATCTGGACATCCGGGGCGCCCACGACCTTGTAGGCGGCGGGGATCGTTCGCGCCATCTCGCTCTGGCGGAACTCCGCGATCGCCTCGGCCGAGTCCCACAGGTAAAAGCCGCCATAGTGGTTGGGCTTGGTCGATTTCAGGTAGAACTTCTGCACCAGCGAGGGCAGCGCGCGAAACGCAGGGGCGCGCTCATGTGCGACCTGGAGGGCCTCGCGCTCGGTGAGGGTCGTTTCGAACTGGACGAATTGAGCGAACATCTTCTTCTCCTGTCTGCGGTGGGGTCCGGATCGGGTCATCCGATCTGGGTTCAGAGTGCCCTGTTCATTTCCGCAATGAAATTCGCTAATCTTGAAAGATATACTTGCAAAAACGGACAGGTGAGATGTCGTCGGACACGGGTGCGCCCTCTTCACGGCTCGACTGGAACGACCTAGAACTGATCCTCGCGATCTGCCGGGCGGAAAGCCTTTCAGGCGCGGCGCGGATACTTGGCCAGACCCATTCGACGATCTTCCGCCGGATCAACGCCGCCGAGGCCCGCACCGGGGTGCGCTTCTTCGACCGCTTCCCGCACGGCTACGTCATGACCGACGCCGGCCGCGCCGCGATGGCCCATGCGGAGCGGATCGAGAACGAGGTACACGCGCTTGGCCGCGAGATCCTGGGGCGCGACGAAAGCCTGAGCGGGCGCATCCGAATGACCTGCCCCGAATCCTTCGCCGAGGAACATGCCCCCGGTATCCTCGCCCGGTTCTGCCACAAGCACCCGGACATCCAGATCGACCTTGCCCCCGGCCATGGCGCTGCAGACCTGAACCGGCGCGAGGCCGAGGTGGCGATACGCGCGACCCGCGCGGCACCCGACAGCGCCTTCGGCCGCAAGATCTGCGAATTTCGCTTCGCGCTCTATTCCAGCCCCGATTACCTCGCGCGCGAGGGGCACAAGACCCTGCCAGAGCACAACTTCTGCCTGATCGAAGGGACAATGGGCTGGCTCGTGCCGCGGGTGTGGAAAACGCCCGAGCAGGGCGACCAGCGCACCGTGTTCCAATGCCGTGCGTCGCGCGCGGTTCAGAACGCGGCGGCGGAGGGCCTGGGGTTGACCCTCCTGCCCTGCTACGTAGGCGATGCCGACGACCGGCTTCTGCGGGTGTCCGATCCGATCGCCTGGCTCGACCTCGACCTATGGGTGCTGACACACCGGGACCTGACCAACACCGCGCGGGTGCGGGCGCTGATGACCCACCTTTACGGGGAGTTGAGCGCCCGCGCCTACTATTTCGGCGGCGACATGAAGCAGACCCACAAGGTGAACTACCTCAGGCGCGGCGCCTGAGGCGGCCTAGCCCCGCCTAGCCCCGCGCGCGGATCTTTTGCAGAAGCGGCATCAGATCGGCCATCTCGGGCCCGTGCGCCTGTCCGGTCAGGGCAAGGCGAAGCGGCATGAAAAGGCCCTTGCCCTTGCGCCCGGTCTTTTCCTTGACCGCGCCGGTCCATTCGGCCCAGGTCGCCTCGGTGAACGGCGGTTCAGGCAGCAGCGCCATCGCTTGCGCGACGAACTCCGCGTCCTCGGGGGCGATCACAGGCTCCGCACCGTCGCGGCACAGATCCCACCATCCCGCCAGATCGTCGAGCTTGGTGATGTTCTTCGACGCCACCGCCCAGAAGCGTTCGGCCTTGTCCGCCGGAACGCCCAGGGCCGCAATCCGGTCCTTGACCGCCTCGTAGGGCAGCGCCTGGTTGCGGGCGCGGGTCAGTGGCCAGAGGTCCTCGGCGTCGAACTTGGTCGGCGCGGCGCCGAATTGCGACAGGTCGAACCCCTCGGCGATTTCATCCAGCGACATCTTCAACTCGACCGGCTGGGACGATCCAAGCCGCGCCATCAGACTCAACAGCGCCTCTTTCGCGACGCCCTGCGCACGCAGGTCGCGCAAGGACAGCGTGCCGAGGCGTTTCGACAGCCCCTCACCCTGCGGGCCGGTCAGCAGCGAGTGGTGCGCGAAGGCGGGCGGCGTGCCGCCGATGGCCTGCATGATCTGGATCTGGGTCGCGGTGTTGGTCACATGGTCCGCGCCGCGCACGATATGGGTGATGCCCATGTCCACGTCATCGACCGACGAGGCGAAGGTATAAAGCACCTGCCCGTCGGCGCGGATCAGGACCGGGTCCGAGACCGAGGCGGTGTCGATCGACACCGCGCCGAGGATCCCGTCCTCCCACTCGGTCCGCTTCTGGTCGAGCAGGAAGCGCCAGTAACCCTCACGCTCGCCGCGAAGACGGGTCTTGTCATCGTCCGACAGCTTCAGCGCCGCACGGTCGTAGACCGGGGGCTTGCCCATGTTCAGAAGCTTCTTGCGCTTCAGGTCCAGTTCGGTCGGCGTCTCGAAGCATTCGTAGAACACGTCCTTCGCCCGCAGCTCCTCGGCCACCGCGGCGTAGCGGTCCAGCCGGTCGGACTGCCGCTCGACCCGGTCCCAGGTGAGGCCCAGCCACTCCAGGTCCTGCTTGATCCCGTCGGCATATTCCTGCTTCGACCGTTCCCGGTCGGTGTCGTCCAGGCGCAGGATGAAGCTGCCGCCGGTCTTGCGGGCGATCAGGTAGTTCATCAGCGCGGTGCGCAGGTTGCCCACGTGGATATAGCCGGTCGGCGAGGGCGCGAAACGGGTGACGGTCATCGGAAAGCCTCCTGTTGGCGCCCCCTCTTTCACAGGACGCGCATTTTGTCCATATGAGGGCGGTTGAAGGAGAGCGGCATGAACGACTGGCTGGGGCGCGCGGCGCCCGACCTCGAGGCGATCGAACTTATGGCCCACGCCACGGTGGCCGATCTGCCCGCGCAGTTCGCGGAGCCCGCGCGCGGCGTGCTGATCCGGGTTGAGGACTTCGCGCCCGAGGAGATCCTGGACGAGATGTCGGTCGAGGACCCGTTCGAACTGACCGGCCTTTATGAAGGCATCCCGATGACCGAGAAGTCGGTGATGGATGTCGTGGACCGGCCCGACACGATCTGGCTGTTCCGACGCCCCATCCTGGATGAATGGGCCGAACGGGGTGACGTCACGCTGGGCCAGATGGTGGCCCATGTCATGATCCACGAACTGGCCCACCATTTCGGCTGGTCGGACGAGGAGATCGCCGAAATCGACCGCTGGTGGGAATAGGGCCGCTTGGCCAGGGGGGCGCTTCGGCCTAGTCTTTGCCCGACGTGACCGGAGCGCCGCCATGATCCACGCCCTTCTTGCCCTGCTGACCTGCCAGCTTGCCGGAGAGGCGATCGGGCGCGCCCTGGCGGTTCCCCTGCCCGGCCCGGTGATCGGGATGCTCATGATGGTGGGCCTGTTCCTGGCCGTGCCCCGGTTCGCCGAATTCATGCGCCCCACGACGCAAGGCATCCTTGGGAACCTTTCGCTGCTCTTCGTGCCGGCGGGCGTGGGCGTGGTCGGCCATATCTCAACCCTTGGGGCGCAGGCGGTATCGCTGCTGATCGCGGTGGTGGTCTCGACCGTGCTCTCCATCGCGGTGGGCGCCGGGGTCTTCGTGGCCGTGGCGCGGCTGACGGGGGCCGGGGATGAGTGAGCTTGCCGCATTCTGGAGCTATCTGTCCGAAGGCCCGCTCCTTTGGCTCGCGCTAACGCTGGCGGCCTATGTCGTGGGCGACGCCTGTTTCCGCTGGTCGGGGCGCAAGCCTTGGGTCAACTCCGTCCTGATCGCGGTCGCGATCCTGGCGGCGATCCTCTGGGGCACGGGCACCCCCTACGGCACCTATTTCGAGGGGGCGCAGTTCGTTCACTTCCTGCTGGGCCCCGCGACGGTGGCCCTGTCGCTGCCGCTTTTCGACAACCTCAACCGGCTTCGGCGCGCGACGCTGCCAGTGGTCGCGGCGCTGATCGCGGGCTCCGCCACCGCCACGGGTTCCGCGGTGGCCATTGCCTGGGCCCTGGGCGCGGGACCGACCCAGCTTGCCTCCATCGCGCCGAAATCGGCCACCGCCCCCGTCGCCATCGGCATCGCCGAGCGCGTGGGTGGCGCGCCGACGCTGACGGCCGTGCTCGTCATCCTGACGGGGATCGTGGGCGCGGTGGCCGCAACGCCCCTGCTCGACGCGCTCGGCATCCGCGACTGGCGGGCGCGGGGGCTGGCCGTCGGCATCGCGAGCCACGGGATCGGCACCGCGCGCGCCTTTCAGGTCAACACCACGGCCGGCGCCTTCGCCGGGCTTGGCATGGCGCTGAACGCCATCGCCACGGCCTTCGTCGCGCCCCTGGTGCTTTGGCTGTTCCTCTGATCCCCCGGCGTGACACGGCATTGTGAACCGCCATCGCCACCAAGCGCCCTAGACTGCCCCGATCAGAAGAACATGGGGAGAGAAACATGACCGTCAGGACCGGACTGTCCCGCCGTCAGGCGCTGCTTTCCGCTGCGGCCCTGCCGCTGGCCGCCGCCCTTCCCGGCCGCGCCTCGGCCGGGGCCGAAAAGCAGGGGATGAGCGTGCCGACCTTCAAACGCTTCACGCTGGGCGAGTTTGAGGTAACGACGCTTCTGGCCGGAACCCGCGCGGTCGAAAACCCCCATGACATCTTCGGCCTGAACGTCGGCGCCGAGGAGTTCGCCGCCGCCTCCGACGCGGCCTTCCTTCCGTCCGATGTCGTGCAATTCTTCTTCACGCCCACGCTGGTGAACACGGGCGGATCGCTGATCCTGTTCGATACCGGCCTGAACCCGGAGGGCATCACCACCGCCCTTGCCGCCGCGGGCCATAGCCCCGACCAGATCGACACGGTCGTGATCACCCACATGCATGGCGACCATATCGGCGGGCTGATGGGCGAGGGCGGCGCGACCTTCGCCAATGCTTCCTTTGTGACCGGGGCCACCGAGCACAACCACTGGATGGGCGCGGGCAATGAAACCTTCGACGCCAAGGTCCGCCCGCTGAACGAGCGTTTCAGCTTCCTCGACGACGGCGGCCAGGTCGCCCCCGGCGTGACCGCGCTCGCGGCGCATGGCCATACGCCCGGGCACATGGCCTATCGCATCGAAAGCGGCGGCAAGGCGCTGATCGTGATCGCGGACGCGGCAAACCACCCCGTCTGGTCGCTGGCCCGCCCCGACTGGGAGGTGAAGTTCGACATGGACAAGGCCATGGCGGCGGCCACCCGCAAGAGCCTTTTCGGCATGATCGCCGCCGATCGACTGCCCTTCATCGGTTACCACATGCCCTTCCCCGCCACAGGCTTCATCGAGGCGGCGGGCGAGGGTTTTCGTTATGTACCCACCTCCTACCAGCTGATGCTGGGCTGAAGTGCGCCCGGCCACCCTTGGCCGGGCCGCATGTTCGCGGCACACTGGCAGCGGTTCCTCGGAGTCCCGCCCTTGACGCCAATCGTGACGCTGACCCTGAACCCGGCCCTCGACCTTGCGGTGGAGACCAGGCGCGTCCTGCCCGGGCCGAAGCTGCGCTGCACCGCGCCGCGCATCGATCCCGGTGGCGGCGGGGTCAATGTATCCCGCGTCGTGGCCCGACTGGGGGGCGAGACGCTTGCCCTGGTCGCGGTGGGCGGCGGCAACGGCGCCCGGCTTTGTGCCGCACTTGCGACCGAGAATGTGCCGTTCCGCCCCCTGCCCTCGCCGGGCGAGACCCGCGAAGGCCTGACGGTCACGGAGCGGAGCACGGGCGAGCAGTACCGCTTCGCCCTGCCCGGCCCCAAGTGGCGCGCCAGCGATGTCGCCAGCGCGCTGCGGAGTACCGTTCAGGCCGTGGCGCGCGGGCAGTTCCTCGTCATGTCGGGAAGCCTGCCGCCGGGCGTCCCGGCCGATGTCGCAGCGCGCCTTGCACGCCGGATCGCGCGGGCGGGCGGGCGCATGGGCGCCGACACTTCCGGTGCCGCGCTGGCGGAGCTTGCCGGGGGGCCATCGGGGCTTGACCTTCTCAGGATGAACGGGGCGGAGGCCGAAGAGCTTGCCGGCCATCCGCTGCCCCTAGCGGCGGACAGCGCCGACTTTGCGCAGGCACTTGTGCACCGGGGTGTGGCGCGGCTGGTGATCGTGGCGCGCGGCGCGGAAGGGTCGGTGCTGGCCAGTCCCGAAGGGCGCTTCCTCGCCCGCGCGGCGGAGGTGCCGGTCAAGAGCCGCATCGGCGCCGGCGACAGTTTCATGGGGGCGATGGTGCTTGCCCTGGCGCGCGGCCTGCGGCCCGAACGCGCGCTTCAAGAAGGCACCGCCGCCGCCTGCGCTGCCGTCATGACCGACGCCACAGAGCTTTGCCGCGCGCGCGAGGCCCGACGCCTGATCCGGGATTGCCCGGTCCAGCCGGTGTGACGGCGATGGCGGGACGTATCCACATCATCCATCGCGCTCCGGAGCCGCCTCGGCCTGGCCGGTCCCGGTGCCTTGCAGCCGTTCTGATCCTTGGCCTCGGATCGGCCCCTGCCCTTGCGGCGCCGCTCGACTACCGGCTCGATGCCGAAGGGTCGGTGGTCGGCTTCGAGGTGACCATGAACGAGGGGCTTATCCGCGGCACGATGCCGGTCGCAGCGGCCGAGATCACGCTCGATTTCGAAAATGCCGCGAACAGCCACGCCGAGGTGGTGCTGGACGCCTCGGGCGCGCGGGCGAACCTGCCCTTCGCGACACTGGCGATGAAAAGCGGCAACGTGCTCGACACCGCCGAGTTCCCGACGATCACCTTCCAAGGCGCGCAGTTTCGCCGCGACGGCGATGCCGCGAGCGTCACCGGAACCGTCACGCTGCGCGGCCAGAGCCGGCCAATGACGCTTGCCGCGCAGATCTTCCGCCCGCAGGGCACGCCGGCGGGCTACCGGGACCGCCTCGCGGTACAGCTCACCGGCACGCTGAGACGGTCGGACTTCGGGGCCACAGGTTTTGCCGACCAGGTGGGCGACGAGGTGCGGCTGAAGATCCTCGCCCGTCTGGTCCTGGGGCCCTAGTTTCAGCGGCGGCCGTTTTTGCTCTGGGCTTTCCTTGCGGCAGGCGACAAGGTGTCGGCGTTTGCCAGAGCCCCGACGATGCGCCTTCTGATCTCTTTCGCCGCCCTCTTCCTCTCCGTCTTCCTGCTGCAGCTCGGCACCGGGTCGGTTGCCCCCTTGGACGCGATTTCCGGTGTGCAACTGGGGTTCACGAAGTCCGAGATCGGGACGATGGGTTCGGCCCATTTCCTGGGCTTCTTCATCGGCTGCTGGTGGGCGCCGCGGCTCATGGGGGCGGTCGGGCATTCGCGCGCCTTCGCGGCCTTCACCGCCTCGGGGACGATCGGGGTCATCGCCCATATGATGATCGTCGATCCGGTCGCCTGGGCCGGGCTGAGGATGCTTTCGGGTCTTTGCGTCGCCGGGGCCTATACGGTGATCGAGGCCTGGCTTCAGGCCAAGGTGACCAACGCGACGCGTGGACGGGCGATGGGTGTCTACCGGGTTGTTGATACCGGCGGGTCGCTCGCCGCCCAACTGGTGATCGGCGTGCTGACGCCCGCGGCCTATTTTTCCTACAACATGCTGGCGCTGCTGTGCTGCGCGGCGCTTTTTCCGATGCTGGTGTCGAAGGCGGAGGAGCCGGCCATGAACGCCGCCCCGCGTCTGCGGCCATGGCTGGCCTGGCAGCGGTCGCCGCTGGGCGCGCTGGGGGTTGTCGTCTCGGGCGTGACCTCGGCCGCGTTCCGGATGGTGGGGCCGGTTTACGGGATCGAGGTGGGGCTGACCCAGGACACGATCGCGATCTTTCTTGCGGCCTTCGTGATCGGCGGTGTGGTGGTGCAGTTTCCGCTGGGCTGGCTGGCGGACCGCTACGACCGCCGCCATGTCCTGATCGGCCTCTCCGCCGCTGCGATCCTGTCCTGCGGGGTCACGATCGGGGTCGAGGGGCTGGGCGATGCCGCGGTCTTCGCCGCCGCCGCCTTCTTTGGTGCGACAACCCTGCCGATCTATTCACTTTCGACCGCGCATGCGCATGACTTCGGACAGGACGACGAGCGGGTGGAGCTTTCCGCGGCGCTCATGTTCCTTTATGCGGTCGGCGCCATCGCTTCGCCCCTGGCGGCCTCCTGGCTCATCGAGGCACATGGGCCCTCGGCGATGTTCATCTTCCTTTCGGTGATCCATCTGCTCCTGATCGGCTTCGGCGTCGTCAGGATGCGCGCGCGCCCCTCGGTCGGCCCGCGCACCCCCTACATCTTCACGCCGCGCACCTCCTTCATCGCGGGGCGCCTGTTCCGGCGGTCGCGGCGGGACGGCTAGCACGCGCCCGCCGCGACCCGTGCCGGGGGGCCGTCTGCCCCCCGCACCCCCCGAGGATATTTGCGAAAAGAAGAAGAGGGGGTGGTGGGCACGGTCCCGTGCCCTCTGGCCCTTCGCGCGCGCAGGCGCTAAACGGGCCGGGACACAAGGCAGAGGCGCGCGCATGGCCCGGATTCTCATCACCTCCGCGATTCCCTATATCAACGGGATCAAGCACCTCGGGAATCTGGTCGGCTCGCAACTGCCGGCCGATCTATACGCCCGCTACAACCGGATGCGCGGGAACGAGGTCATGTTCATCTGCGCGACCGACGAGCACGGGACGCCGGCCGAACTGGCCGCCGCCAAGGCGGGCAAGCCGGTGGCGGAATATTGCGCCGAGATGCACGAGGTCCAGTCCGGGATCGCGCGCGGCTTCCGTCTGTCCTTCGACCATTTCGGCCGGTCGTCCTCGGCGCGCAACCATGCGCTGACCCAGCACATGGCGCGCAAGCTGGGCGAGAACGGCCTGATCGCCGAGGTCGTCGAGAAACAGGTTTTCTCGGTCGCCGACAACCGCTTCCTGCCCGACCGCTACATCGAGGGCACCTGCCCCAACTGCGGGTACGAGAAGGCCCGCGGCGACCAGTGCGAGAACTGCACCAAGCAGCTTGATCCGACCGACCTGATCAACCCGCGCTCCGCCGTTTCCGGCTCGACCGAGCTGGAGGTGCGCGAGACCAAGCACCTTTACCTGCGGCAGAGAACCCTCAAGGACAAGCTGGGCGCGTGGATCGACAGCAAGGCCGGTTGGCCGGTGCTGACGACCTCCATCGCGAAGAAATGGCTGAACGACGGCGAAGGGCTCCAGGATCGCGGGATCACGCGCGACCTGGCCTGGGGCGTGCCGGCGCAGTTCGAGGGCGCGCCCTGGAGGGGCATGGAGGGCAAGGTCTTCTACGTCTGGTTCGACGCGCCGATCGAATATATCGCCGGGACTGCCGAATGGGCCGATGCCAACGGCTTGGACGACGCTGCCTGGGAACGCTGGTGGCGGACCGACAAGGGCGCGGATGACGTGACCTATGTCCAGTTCATGGGCAAGGACAACGTGCCCTTCCACACGCTTTCTTTCCCGGCCACGATCATCGGCTCGGGCGAGCCGTGGAAGCTGGTGGATTACATCAAGTCCTTCAACTACCTGAACTATGACGGCGGGCAGTTTTCGACCAGCCAGGGGCGTGGGGTCTTCATGGACCAGGCCCTGTCGATCCTTCCGGCGGATTACTGGCGCTGGTGGTTGCTCAGCCATGCGCCCGAGAACTCCGACAGCGAGTTCACCTGGGAAAACTTCCAGGCGAGTGTGAACAAGGACCTGGCCGATGTGCTGGGCAACTTCGTCAGCCGCATCACCAAGTTCTGTCGGTCGAAATTCGGCGAGGTGGTGCCCGAGGGCGGCATCGCGGGGGAGCGTGCCGACGCGCTGGTCGCGGAGCTTGAGACCCGCGTGCGCGCCTACGAAGGCCACATGGAGGCCATGGATGTCCGCAAGGCCGCAACGGAGCTGCGCGCGATCTGGGTTGCGGGGAATGAGTACCTTCAGGCGGCGGCCCCCTGGTCGGTCTTCAAGGAGGACCCCGCGCAGGCGGCGGCGATGGTGCGGCTGGGGCTGAACCTGATCCGGCTTTACGCGGTCCTGTCGGAGCCGTTCATCCCGGACGCCGCCGAAACCATGCTTGCCGCATTGGGAACGAAGGACCGCACCTGGCCCGGCCCCATCGCGGAGGCCCTGGCCGTGCTGCCGGCGGGCCACGCGTTCCAGACGCCGGATGTCCTGTTCCGCAAGATCGCGGACGAGGAGCGCGAGGACTGGCAAGCGCGTTTCGCAGGCGTCAGAAGCTGAGCCCGGCGGGTGGCCTTAGTCCCCGGCCGCCAGGGGGACGGCGAAGCCGACCTTCACCCGATCCATCACGACGCTGGTGCGAAACCGGGTGATGTTGTCCTCGGCGAAGAAATGACGGCGCGTGAAGCGTTCGTAATCCGCCATGTCCACGGCCGACAGGATCATGATGAAATCGCTGTTCCCGGTGACGTAGTAGCACTGCATCACCTCGGACGCCGCGCGCATCCGGGCGCGGAACAGGTCCAGTTCGGCCGGACGTTCCGAGTTCAGCGTGACCTCGACAATCAGGATCAGGCCGCGGCCCGCCTTCTGCGGGTCAAGGATCGCGACATCGGCCTCCACATAGCCCTCGGCGCGCAGCCGGGCCAGCCGCTTGCGGCAGGCGTCGGGCGACAGGTTGACCTGCTGCGACAGCGCCTCGGCCGTCAGGCGGTTGTTGGTCTGGATGGCGTCAAGGATGAGGGCGTCGAATCTGTCCATGCCCCGTTTCTGGCGGAAAATCGGCCTGAGTCACAGCGAAAGAGTTCTAACGGGCCGAATTTCCGCTCATAGAAGCCATCCTACTCCGAAAATCAGCCAAGCGGGCGCAAAGTTGTCCGGGAAGTCCGACGGCCATAGCGGGTAGATTCAGACGGAAGCCGGCCGGGAGGGCACATGACACAGGCAATCGACAATCCGTTCCGTGGGGCGGGGCTGCCCGACCTGCCGCGCACTCCTGGGGCCGATGCGAAGGCCGTGGCCGCCCTGTTGGCCCAATGTCCGGCACATGCGGTCACGCCGCTCATTGAGCGCCCCGACCTCGCCCGGCGCGCGGGCATCGCGGCGCTTTCCATCAAGGATGAGCGCGCCCGCATGGGGCTGGGCAGCTTCAAGGCGCTTGGCGCGGCCTATGCCATCGCCCGCGAGGCGTCGCTGACCGGGGCACAGGACCTGGCGACGGCGCTGGAAGGCCGGACCTTTGTCACCGCCAGCGCGGGCAATCACGGCCTGTCGGTCGCCGCGGGGGCACGAGTCTTCGGCGCCCGGGCCGTTGTCTACCTGTCGCATGCCGTGCCGGAGTCCTTTGCCGAACGGCTGGCCGCGCGCGGCGCGCAGGTCGTCCGGGCCGGCGCGGATTACGAGGCCAGCATGCAGGCCGCGGCCCGGGCGGCGGAGGACAACGGCTGGACGCTGCTGTCGGACAGTTCCTGGCCGGGCTACATGGACCTGCCGTTCCGGGTGATGGAAGGCTACCGCCAGATGGCGGCGGAAATCGCAGGGCAGATGCCGGAGCCGCCCTCGCATATCCTGCTTCAGGCCGGCGTCGGCGGTCTTGCTGCCGCCATTGCCGCCGAACTGCGCCGGGCCTGGGGTGCCGCGCCCCAAGTGATCGTCGTCGAACCCGAGGCGGCGCCCGCTCTTTTCGAGAGCATTCGCGCCGGACGCCCGGTCACGACCAGCGGCCCGGAATCTTCGATGGGGCGGCTCGACTGCAAGACGCCCTCCTACCTCGCGCTGGCCGATCTGGCCTGCGACGCGGACCGTTTCGTCACGCTGTCGGAGGAAGAGGCCGCAGCAGGTACGGCCGAACTGGCCGACGCGGGGCTTGCGACGACGCCTTCGGGTGGCGCAGGGCTGGCAGCCCTGCTGGCGGGGATCGCGGGGATCGGGCCGGATGCGCATGTGCTTTGCATCCTGAGCGAGGGGCCGGCCGATGCCTGAAACCTCGCTCATCTTTCCGGCGGACGAATACCGCCGCCGCGTCGCAGCGCTTCAGGCGGAGATGGCCAAGCACGGGCAGGATGCGCTTCTTCTCACGACGCCGCCCGATGTGTTCTACGTCACGGGCTTCCTGACGCGGTTCTGGGAAAGCCCGGCGCGGCCCTGGTTCATCGCGATCCCGGCCAAGGGCGACCCCGTGGCCGTCATTCCGGCCATCGGCGCCGAGTTGATGGGGCGTTGCTGGCTTAACGATATCCGCACCTGGGACGCGCCCGATCCGGCCGATGACGGCGTGAGCCTGCTGGCGGAGACGCTGGCCTCCCTCGTCGCCGAGACCGGACGGATCGGCCTGCCGATGGGGCTTGAGACGCATCTGCGGATGCCGGTGGCCGACTTCGCCCGGCTGCACGAACGGCTTGCGCCCCGCGCCTTCACCGACGCCACCGCGACCGTCCAGCGGGTCCGCGAAATCAAGTCCGAGGCCGAGATCGCCAAGATCCGTGCCAGCTGCGCGGTGGCCGACGCGGCCTTCGACCGCGTGCCGGACTTCGCCCGCCCCGGCGCGCCGCTGGCCCGTGTCTTCCGCGACTTCCAGGTGGCGCTGCTGCAAGAGGGCGCCGACTGGGTCAGCTACGTCGCGGGCGGCGCGGGGCCCGGGGGCTACGGGGACGTAATCTCCCCCGCCGACGACCGCCCGCTGAGTGCGGGCGATGTCCTGATGCTGGACACCGGTGCGGTGCGGGACGGCTATTTCTGCGACTTCGACCGCAACTTCGCGATCGGTCGCGCCTCGGACGCCGCCCGGCGCGCCCACGCCGCGCTTTACGCGGCGACAGAGGTGGCGCTGGACCGGCTGCGCCCGGGCATGCATGCTGGCCTGTGATCTGCACCGGACGCTGACCGAGGCGCTCGCCCGCGAAGACGCCACGCCCGGCGGCGGGCGGCTTGGCCATGGCCTGGGTCTGACGCTGACGGAATGGCCCTCGTTCACCCCCAAGGACAGGACCGAACTGCGCGAGGGCATGGTGCTGACGCTCGAACCCGGGGTGGAGATCGCTCCCGGCCGCATCATGGTTCACGATGAAAACATCGTCCTGCGCGCCAGCGGGCCGGAGCTTCTGTCGCGCCGGGCGCCAGCCGAACTGCCGGAGATCCTGGAATGAAGACCGTCAGCTTCGACCTGATCGGCCCGATCGGACAGAAGGCCACGCTGGGGCTGGTCGTGCTTCAGGCGGACGAGACGCTGGAACAGGACTTCCGCCGGCTCTTCCAGGACCGGGATGTCGCGCTTTACGTCAGCCGAATCCCCTCGGGCGAGGAACTTTCGACCGATTCCATCGCCGCGATGGAGGCGGAATTGCCGCGCGGCGCCTGGCTTCTGCCGCGTGCGGCACGGTTCGACGCGCTGGGATACGGCTGCACCTCTGGCACCACGCTGATCGGGGCGGAGGCGGTGGCGCGCCTGGTGCGCCGCGGGGTCGAAACGCCGGTCGTCACTGATCCCTTGACCGCGGCGCTGGCCGCGCTTGCCGCGCTTGGTGTCGGACGCCTCGGCCTCGTCACACCCTATGTCGAGGAGATCGCCGCCCCCGTCCGCGACGCGTTCGAGGCCGCAGGCTTCCCCGTCGCCGCCGCCGTGACCTTCGGGGAGGAGGTCGAGGCGCGGGTGGCCCGCATCGCCCCGGACTCGATCCGCGCCGCCGCGCGCGCGGTCGCCGCCGCCCCGGGGGTGGAGGCGGTGTTCCTGTCCTGCACCAATCTGCGCACGCTCGACCTGATCGACGATCTGGAGGCGGAACTGGGCATCCCGGTCCTGTCCAGCAACCAGGTCCTGGCCTGGCATATGGCCCGCAGCACCGGTGCACCCCTTGCCGTCGACGCGCCGGGGCGGCTCTTCCGGGTCTGACGGCCCGGCCCTTGGCGGCCGCGATTCGGCGGTGGCGCCCGCCGCCGTCCTGTGCATAGTCGCGCTCGGGTCCAGACGAACCAAGGGCCCGCCAAGGGGACCGATCCGGTGGACCGAACGAACGGCGATCGCTTCAAGACGCTTTTCCTGCTGGTGGGCCTGACGGGCCTGGTGACGGGTCTTGCCCTCTGGATCGCCGGGCGCGGGGATGCGGCCGGTCTGGTTTGGACGCTCGGCGTATTGCCCGTGCTCTTCGCGCTGGCGGCAGAGATCGTGCAAAGCCTGCGCCGGGGGGAAGTCGGGCTTGACATCGTCGCGGCGCTCTCGATGTCCGCGGCGCTGACCTTCGGCGAGACATTGGCCGCCGCCGTGGTCGCGGTCATGTATTCCGGCGGCACCTTCCTGGAAAGCTTCGCCGAGGGCCGCGCGCGGCGCGAGATGCACGAATTGCTGTCGCGCGTCCCCCGCACCGCCACACGCCATCGCGACGGCGCGCTGGAGGAGGTGCCGCTTGACGCGATCGCCCCCGGGGACCGGCTGCTGATCCGGCAGGGGGACACGGTGCCGGTGGACGGGCGCATCCTGTCGGCCTCCGCCTTCCTCGATACCGCCGCGCTGACCGGAGAGCCGCTTCCCGTCAAGCTTGCCCGGGGGGCAGAGGCGCTCAGCGGCTCGACCAACGCGGGCGAGGCCTTCGATCTTGCCGCGACGCGGATCGCGCAGGACAGCACCTATGCCGGGATCGTCCGGCTGGTTGAGGCCGCCCAACGGTCCAAGGCGCCGATGTCACGGCTGGCCGACCGCTGGTCGCTGGGCTTTCTGGGGGTAACAATCGCCATCGCGCTGGCGGCGTGGTGGCAGACCGGCGATCCGATCCGCGCGGTGGCGGTGCTGGTGGTGGCGACGCCCTGCCCGCTCATCCTGGCAGTTCCCGTGGCGCTGGTCGCGGGCCTGTCAAGGGCCGCCCATTACGGTGTGCTGATCAAGGGTGCCCGGCCGCTGGAGACGATGGCGCGCATCCGGACACTGATCCTCGACAAGACCGGCACGCTGACGGACGGACGGCCACGGATCGTCGCGATCGACAGCCATGGCACGGTTTCCCAGACCGATGTCCTGCGGCTGGCTGCGGCGCTTGACCAGGCGTCGAAGCACCCTGTGGCGCAGGCCATCGTCAATGCCGCGCAGGAACGGGGGCTGGCGTTGCCCGTCCCGACAGGCGTGGCAGAGCTTCCCGGCGAGGGCGTCATCGGAACGGTCGCGGGTCACGAGGTGATCGTCGGGGGGGACGACTTCGTGGCGCGCCGGGTCGGGCGCATGCCGGGCACCGACCCGCATATCGCGGCGGGTTCGGTCCTTGTCGCCGTCGCGCTGGACGGGCAGATGGCCGGGCATCTCATCATGTCCGACCCGCTGCGCGCCGAGGCGCCCGACATGCTGCAGCGACTTCGGCACGAGGGGATCGGGCGCATCCTTCTGGCCACCGGCGACCGGGCGGAGGTCGCGGAGACCGTGACCCAGGGGCTTGGGCTCGACGGGGTGCGGGCGGGGCTGACGCCGGATCAGAAGGTGCTGCTGGTGCTGAGCGAACGCAAGAACGGTCCTGTCATGATGGTCGGCGACGGAGTCAACGACGCCCCGGCGCTGGCCGCAGCGGATGTCGGCGTCGCGATGGGCGCACGCGGCGCCGCGGCCTCGGCCGAGGCCGCGGACGTGGTGCTTCTGGTCGATCGGATCGACCGCCTGGGCCCGGGGCTCGAAATCGCCCGGCGGGCGCGGCTGATCGCCATTCAAAGCGTCGTCGCCGGGATTGGCCTGTCGGTCCTGGGCATGATCGCCGCCGCGTTGGGCTACCTGACGCCGGTCGAGGGCGCGCTGCTTCAGGAAGTGATTGACGTCGCGGTCATCCTGAACGCCCTGCGGGCCCTGCGCATCTCTCCGGCCGGGGTGGCCTAGCGCCGCGCCTTCTGGCCGCACCCTCATTCCAGCGCCAATTGCCTCAACCCGCGCCCAGCGGGCGCTTTGTGTTCACCCGGTTGCAGAGGTTTCACTACATATGCATGTGCAAATGTGGGTAGCCCGATCTGACTGATCCGATCTGTTTGTTGGTGCATGACATGCGCGGGGTCCATCTGGACGACAGTTTCCGGCACCGGTGGTCGGTACCCCAAGGCGCTGTGGAGTCGCTTGATGTTGGAGCGCTTTCTCCAGCCCTCGATGAGGATCTGTGCTGCCCTGAGCGAGTAGAAGATTTCCCTGTACAGCAGCGCGTCGCGCAGCCAGGCATTGAAGCTCTCGGCATAGCCATTCACCCACGGGCTCCCCCGCTCGATGAAGGCCGTCCTGGCGCCGACGGCTGCGATCCGGTCCCGAGCCGCTTGAGCGGCGAACGCGGGGCCATAGCACGTCAGGAAGCTGGTGGTTTCAGAAGGCTCTGGCTGCCTGGGCGGCCCCCAATTTGCGCGGCCGGTGGCGATAGCCGGATCTCAGGTCTCTAAAGTGGTTTTGCGAACCGCGCGGCAAAGGAGACCGGCCATGACCGCCCCCAAAACTACCCCTGTTCCGCCCCTTCTTGTCGCCATCTACATCTCGAAGTACCGGCACGAGGTTCTGCTCGGCGCTCCCGGAAAAGCACGCCGACGGGCGGGGTTCAGAGGTTTTGCTGACGCCGTCCTACAGCTTCCCGGGCAGCCTCCGCGAGGATCAGCTTGTTCAGCGTCAGATCCGGGACGGCCTTTCCAAGCCGCACATTCTCCTTCTGCAGCCGTTTGAGTTCCTTCAGTTGGTCAATTCCCTTTCCGCCATTGTGCTTGCGCCACCGGCAATCGGTCTGCTCGGTTTTGCAAACCGCTCGGATCGCATCCACACGTTGCATCCCCTGGCCGACAGGCAGATCGACCTGGGGCAGATTCTGAGAGTATCCCTCGGGCTTGTGGCGCTTGTTCGCCATTCTCAGTCCTCCGTTTCCCAAACATAGCGTCGGACCAGTTCGGAGGAGGCATTCCAGTCGATCGTCCCTCGCAGATTGCGGCCATCGAAAGTGCCCTGGGGCTTTGATCCAGCGTGGCCGCCCGTACCCTGCGGGGCGCGCGTTGTGTCAGGCGCGCATCGCGCGGAGTTGATCGGCCTGCCCCAGCGTCTCGGTGATCGCGGCCTTGGTGGCCTGCCAGGTCGCGACGAGCGCGGGATCGTGGGCGTGCAATTCAGCCTCACCGCCGTCCGCCCCGGCCAGAAGATGTTCCAGCGCGACAAGATGTTCCCTGACGGCGGCCGCCCCCACCAGCGCGACCGCCCCGGCAAGCTTGTGCGCCTCCTCCGACAGGCCGTCCGCGACCGCGCGTTCAGTGGCCCGCCCGGCCAGGGCATCGGCGAAACGCGCGACGGCGGCGTCAACCTCGGTCACAAGCCGGGTGACACGCTCGGGACCAAGCGCATCGATCAGGTCCGTCAGCGTATCCCGATCGACAAGCGCGCCCCGGTCCTTCGGGCCGGGCACCGAGAGGATGTCGGGACTGGCCAGCGCCTGGCGCAGGCGCGCCCGCGACACCGGCTTGACGATGGTGGCCGTCATCCCCGCCCGCAGGAACTTGTCGATCTCGGACTGCTGCGCATGCGCGGTCACGGCCAGGATAGGGACTTGCTTGCAGGGACCGTCGCCTTCGCGGATGAGCTTGGTCGCCTCGACCCCGTTCTGACGCGGCATGCTGATGTCCATAAGGATGACGTCGAAGGCGCGCGCCTGCGCGCGCTCGACCGCCTCCTGTCCGTCCCTTGCGCAATAGACCCGATGGCCGTCCGAGGTGAGCATGTCGCTCAGGATTTCCATGTTGATCGGGTTGTCCTCCGCCAGAAGGACCTTGAGCGACCTGGGCAGAACCTGCGGCGCGGCGGGACCTTCGGGCGACGGCACCGCCCCCAGGGAGGCGCTTTCCGGCCCCAGCGGAACCAGCGGCAGCGTCAGGCGAAAGACGCTTCCCTGGCCGATCTCGCTTTCGACGGTCAGGGTACCGTCCATCATCGCCGCCAGGCGGCGGCAAAGCCCCAGACCAAGCCCGGTGCCTTCCGTGCGCCGCTCATAGCTCGTGTCGATGGTCACGAAGTCCTCGAAGATCCGTTCGAGGTTTTCCTCGGCAATGCCCATACCGGTATCGCAGACCTCGATCCGGGCAAGCCCCGCTTCATCCCCCACCTCCCCCGTGCGCAGGCGGATCCTGATCTCGCCGGCCTGGGTGAACTTGTTGGCATTGCTGACGAGGTTGATCAGGATCTGACGAATACGCTTGGCATCCCCCAGGAACTGCATGGTCATCCCGGACATGTCGTCAATCACCAGCACGTTCTCGCGGCTCCTTGCGGCGTGGATCTGGTTTTCCACCACCTGCTGCGCCACCTCTTTCAGATCGAAGGGTTCATGCGCCGAGGACAGGTTGCCCGCGTCGATCTGGGAGATTTCGAGAACCGAGTTGACGTGGTTGAGCAGGATCTCGCTGGACGTGTTCATCGTACCGACGATCTTGCGCTGGCGGGCGGTCAGGATCGTATCGTCCAGAACCTGCAGGGCCCCGATCAGGCCGTTGAGCGGCGTCCGGACCTCATGGCTCATGACATTGAGCATCCGGGCCTTGGCGGTTTCGCCCGCAACCGCCCGTTCCAGCGCCTCGTTCAATTGCTGCTCGCGGCGTAAGCGCGGGGTGATATCGGTGACCCAGACCAGCACGCTGCGCCCGGCCGGGCTCTCGATCACGGACATGGACACCTCGACCGGGAACTGGCTTCCATCGGCACGGGTCGCGTATTTGAGGCTTTCGGCCAACGCCTCGCCGGTCTCGTCGGGGTCCGGCGAGCCTGACAGGAGCCGCCCGATCGCACGCTTGATCCCGGGGTCAAGCGGAACCTGGCCTAGGGCCCGGCCCAGGACCTCGCCCCGCGGCAGGCCGAACATTCCTTCGGCGGCGAGGTTGAAGTCGAGGACCGCCCCCTGATTGTCCACCGTGATGACCGCCCGGTTGGTGCGCGACAAGATCTCCTCGATGCGGGAGTTCGTCTCGCCGATGCGCTGCGCGCGCTGGTCGGCACTGCGCGACAACCGCAGCACGAACAATGTGCTGAGCAGGAGCGCGGCGATCAGCAGCACCGCGAAGCCCCCGAGCCGGAGCAGCGTGGTCACCAGCTGCGCGCGAATGCCGTCGGCAAAGACCGTGCGGTTACGCACCGTGTCGAGCGACATCTGCCGCACATAGCGTCGCACCTCCTCGGTCATTATCTCAAGCGCCGGCAGCGACGCGATCAGATCCTCGTTCGGGGAATCGATGAGCCGCACAGCGGTCGCGACATATTTCCGGGCCTGCGCCAACCCAAGCGCGAACTGCGGGTCCTTGCGCAGGTCGGCAAACCCCGTCCCTTCCTCCACCGTCGACACCCGTGCGTAGAAGATGTCGAACGCCCGGCGCAGCTGCGTCAGGCGGGCGGCGTCGGGGGTTTTCATGCTGTTCGCGATCGCCAGTTGAAGCGTCGTCATCTCCACCTCGCTTTGCGAGATGTTCCACAGCACGCGGTCCTCCACGGCGGAGCGGTGCTGTTCGAGGTCCAGCACGACGCTCTGGATCAGGAAGGCGATGACCAACGCGCAAAGGATCACCACCGAGGCGGCCCAGAGCGTGACGTTGTGGAAACAGGCGCGCACGAAGCGGGCCATCCGCCAGACGAAACCCATCGGGACAGGAGGCGGTGATGGTTTCTGGTCCATGGCGCCCTGTGTCATCAGCTTCCTCGCCCCTTGGGTCCTCACGGGGCCCCCGCGGTCGCTTCCGGACGAGCCTATTCGCGCACTTCCATGCTGACAAGCTGCCAGACGCTGCGGGAATAGATGAGGTCGGACCGGAACTTGCTATCATGATCATAGGGATAGATCACCCAGAGCGGTCCCATGTCACGCAACGACATCTCCTCGTTGTTGAGCATATAGGCTAGGATCGGGCCATCCTCGGTCGCGTCGGTCACGGGAATGTCGGCGCCATAATCGTTGGCCGCGCTCGCCCACACGGACTTGCCCTGCGCGCCCACCCGCTGGAGCAGATCCTTCAGCCGCACGCCGTCGAAACGCTGAACGCCCTCGGTCCAGATCGTCGAGGTTTCCAGGTGCACATGGCCGATGGCCTTCAGCGTTTCCACGTCGAAGACGGCGCAATCCCCCTGATTGTGTACCGTGATGTTCCCGCAAACCTCCAGAATCACCTCACCCGTCGGCACTTCCAGCGGCGCCGGGATGTCCGCAGAGGCGATCTGAGCTGCGCCGAACGCGAAAAACCCACAACATAGCAAGCGTGGAACAGCCATGTTCATGACGGTTTCTCCTTCCAAGGCTGGAGAAATTGGGTGTTTACCCTGCGGAACATTTTCCATTCGTGAAAGCAACACCTCTTAAGTATAGTATTTATCGATACTGACGGTGCGGCAATCCGGACGCATGCTTGCATCCAGCATAAGAACAAACGCATTGTAACGAATAGTCGAACGACCACCCACGCCGAGCCAGCAAGCGCAAAAGTCATGAAGATCATTATTGCAGACGACCACGCCCTTGTCCTTGAGACGCTTGCTGCCTTCATCGCCGGCCATGACGACATGGATGTTCGCGCCGCCAGCGACCTTGAAGCGGCGCTGGGGTTGATCGCCACCGAGGGGACCTTCGATTGCGTTCTGCTGGACTACAACATGCCGGGCATGAACGGGCTTGAGGGGCTGGAGCGTGTGATCGCGGCCAACCGGGATGGCGCCGTCGCGCTGATGTCCGGCAACGTGTCGCGCCATACGGTCGAAGCGGCGATCGCTTCGGGCGCCTCCGGCTTCGTGCCCAAGACGCTCAGCGCGAAATCCCTGGTGCAAGCCATCCGGTTCATGGCCGCGGGCGAGGTCTATGCGCCCTTCGATTTCATGACCCAGGAAAACCAGGCTGGCAGCGACATCTTCTCGCCACGGGAACTCAGCGTTCTCAGATGCGTGTGCGACGGCAAGCCGAACAAGATCATCGCGCTGGAACTCGGCGTGCAGGAAGTCACCATCAAGGCGCATGTGAAAAGCATCTGCCGCAAGCTTGACGCCAACAATCGCACCCATGCGGCGATGATCGCCCGCGACAGGGGCCTCTTCGCCTTCTGATCGGTCATGCGCCGGGCCAGTCCCGGCGCCCACAAACCTTTCCAATCCGGCCCGGACGGGTCCTGACGCCCTTTAGCTGCGGCGAGGGCAAGTTCTTGGCGGCCTCCGCCTCGGCGCGACATACCATCGCAACGCGATAAAATATGCCGGATGCCGAATTTGAGTGGTAGACAAATGGTAAAGTAATGTTACCAATACCGGAGGGCGACACAAGCCGGAGTCCTTGACGACCACGACAGAACTTGAAGGCAACAACGGGAGGAAAGAGGATGACCATCAAGACCACCACTCGCAGAGGCGCGCTTCGGGCCTTCGCTGCGGCTGGCGCTTCGACACTGGCCGCACCCCACATCGCCTCGGCGCAAGCCAACGGCACGACCTGGAAGATCCAGACATCGTGGCCTGGCGGTGCGGGTCTGCAGATCTTCAAGGACTGGTGCGCGACCATCGTCGAAAAGACCGGGGGAGAGCTGGCATTCCAGCCCTTCGGCGCGAACGACGTCGTCGGCGACTTCCAGCTTTACGACGCGGTGAAGAACGGCGTGCTTGACGCCGTGAACCCCTTCACGATCTACGCGCAGGGCATCATTCCGGCGGCGACGTTCCTGACGTCCTATCCGCTCGGCCTGCGCAATCCGCATGAATTCGACGTGTTCTACTACGGGCTCGGCGGGCTTGAGATCGCGCGCGAGCTTTACAAGGCGCAGGGCATGCATTTCGTCGGCCCCGTGCACCACGGGCCGAACATCATTCACTCGAAAGTGCCGATCCGCTCGATCGACGACTTCCGCGGCCGCAAGATGCGCCTTCCGGGCGGCATGGTTGCTGATGTCTTTACCGAGATCGGGGCAGAAACCACGGTTCTTCCGGGCTCGGAGATCTTCCCCGCGCTGGAGAAGGGCACGATCGACGTGGCCGACTATGTGGGCCCGGCGGTGAACTACGCGCTCGGCTTCAGCCAGGTGACGAAATACATCTCGATGGGGCCTCCGGGCTTCATGTCGGTCTACCAGCCGGTCGACATCATGGACATCACCGTGTCGCAATCGTCCTGGGACGCGCTGTCGCCCGCGATGCAGCAGTTCGTGGAGATGGAAACCCACGTCTACTCCGACATGCATCACGCCGCGATCCAGAAGGCCGACCAGGAAGCCTGGGCGAAGTTCGCCGCCGACGGGACCGAGGTCACGCGCCTGACCCAGGACGACGTGGAGCTTCTGACCGAGGTGGCCGTGCCGATCTGGTTCAAATACGCCAACCGTGACAAGGACGCGGCCCGGGTCTTTAAGATCCAGCTTGACTACATGATGTCCGGCTCGCTCGGCTACGTCACGCCGGAACAGATCGAGGGCCTGACGCTCGATCTCTGATCCCCAAGCATAGCGGCCGGGCCGGGCGGGAACGCCGCGGCCCGGCCTTGCCATATGGCGGCCCAGCATCAGGACACCGCAATGCCCAACATCGACTTCACCCTGCCCCACTGGGCCTATTGGCTCGGGCTGCTCCTTTTCCCCATAGCGGGAATGATCCTGGCGCGGCGCACCCGCCAAACGCAGAAGAATTACAGCAGCGCGCTGGCCTATCTGATCCTCGTGACCGGGGGCATCCTCGGGTTACACAGGTTCTACCTGCGCAGCCTGCTCGGCCTTGTCTTCATCCCCGTCTTCCTCTTCGTGCTGTGGAGCAACGCGGCCGAACGCGACGCGCGGGCGGCCCTGTCGGACGCGACCAACCACGTCCGCATCGCCGAGCGCGTGATTGAGCGCGAAGCCCCTCGCGTCGAGGCCGCGGAGGCCGACATCGCCGCGCTGAAGGCCGAGGTGGAGGCCGCGGAGCCCGACTCCTTCGCCAAGAAAAGCGCCGAGCGCCGGCTGAAGCGGGCCGAGGACGCGATTGCGACCGGGCGCGACCGGATCGTCGCGGCAGAGGAAGAACTGGCAGAGGCCCAGCCCATCGCCGTGGCGGCGACCGACAAGCGGGCCTTCTGGGCCAACGCGGCGCGCTACACCTTCTACCTGATCCTCGCCTTCGTGGCGTTGGACGCGCTGCTGATCCCCGGTCTCGTGCGCAAGGCCAACGAAGCGGTGGCCCTTGAACTGCCCGAGGAAACCATCATCGACGCCGAGACCGCCGCAAAGGCCGCGCAGATCGACCCCGACGCGCGCAAGCCCGACCATGAGTGGGCGGAAAACTGGATCGACAAGCTGTCGCTCTATGCCGGTGAGTTCGTCAGCTACTGGGCGGTGATCGCAGTCTTCGTCTACTATTTCGAGGTCATCAGCCGCTATGTCTTCAACTCCCCCACGAACTGGGCGCATGAATCGATGTACCTGATGTTCGGGATGCAGTACCTGATCGCCGGGTCCTACGCGATGATGACCGAGGGCCATGTGCGGGTCGACATCTTCTATGCGCCGATGTCGCCGCGCCGGAAGGCCTGGACCGATCTCTTCACCTCGATCTTCTTCTTCATCTTCGCCGGTACGCTTCTGGTGACCTCCTACATCTTCGCCTTCGACGCCATCGCGGTACCCTCGGGCAACTCGGTCGTGTCGGACTGGGCGCGGGGCCAGATCGGCTTCGGCGAGATGCTGGGCGGGTTGTCGCTGCGCGACTGGACCGATCCGGCGATCCGCTGGGGTGAAATCAGCTTCAACGAATGGGAAGTGCCGCTCTGGCCGATGAAATGGATGATGTTCGTGGGCGGCGTTCTGCTGGTCCTCCAGGGCGTCTCCAAGCTTTCCAAAGACATCCGCGTGATCGCGAAAGGGGCCTGAGGCATGGGACTGGACATTTCAATCGAGCTCCTCACGCTCATCATGTTCGGCTCGCTGCTGGTGCTGCTGATGGCGGGGCTGCCCCTTGCCTTCGTCACCGGCGGCCTGGCCTGCGTCTTCCTCTTCATCCTGGGGGACGCGCGCGCGCTGAACATCGTGCCAAGCCGGATCTTCCCGCTGATGACGAACTATCAGCTTTCGGCCATTCCCCTGTTCATATTCATGGCCGCCATGCTCGAACGAGCAGGGATCATCAACGACATGTTCGACGTGATCTACAAGGTGCTTGGCGGCGTGAAGGGGGGGCTGGCCTCCGCCACGATCCTCGCCTCGACGATCCTTGCCGCGATGGTCGGCGTGATCGGCGCGGCGGTCGTGACCATGGGCATCATCGCGCTTCCGGCGATGCTCAAGCGCGGTTACGATCCCAAGATCGCCATGGGCGCGATCATGGCGGGCGGCACGCTCGGCATCCTGATCCCGCCCTCGATCCTGGCCATCATCTACGCGGTCGTGGCCGAGCAGTCGGTGGGCGAGTTGTTCATCGGCGCGGTCATCCCCGGCCTGATGCTGTCGGGGCTCTATATCCTCTACGTGACCATCCGCAGCTACATCAACCCGCGCCTCGGCCCGCCGATCCCGATCGAGGAGCGGGTCAGCACGCGGGAGAAGTTCCACCTCCTGGGCAAGATGTCGGCGCCGATCAGCCTGATCGTCGTGGTGCTGGGGGTGATCTTCTCGGGCGTGGCGACGCCCGTGGAGGCCGCCGGCATCGGCACCTTCGGCGCCTTCATCGTCGCGGCCATCCACCGCCGGCTTGACTGGGCCACCATCCGCGAGGCCTGCCTGACCACGCTCAAGGCCAGCGCCATGGTGATCTGGATCATGTTCGGCGCGACCATCTTCGTCGGGCTCTACGTGCTGGAAGGCGGGCAGGAGTTCGTGCAGGAGACCATGCAGGGCATGGGCCTAGGCCCCTGGGGCATCCTGATCGTGATGCAGATCATCCTGATCGTGCTGGGCATGTTCCTCGACTGGGTGGGGATCCTGCTGCTCTGCGTGCCGATCTTCGTGCCAATCATCAAGTCGCTGGGCGCGGCCGCCTTCGGCTTCGACAACACCGACGACCTGGTGCTGTGGTTCGGGGTGCTTTACCTCGTGAACATGCAGATGAGCTTCCTGTCGCCGCCCTTCGGCTATGCGCTCTTCTACCTGCGCGGGGTGGCCCCGGACTCGATCCCGATGAGCGACATCTTCCGCTCGGCGATCCCCTTCCTGCTCCTGCAGATCCTGGGGCTCCTGATCTGCATGTTCTTCCCGCAGGTCATCACATTCCTGCCAAACCTAGTCTACGGCTAGGCCCAGCGCACGAATGCGGGCGACATTCCCCCGGCGCAGGCAGTACCCTGCGCCGGGGTTTTCGTTTCAGGGGCCAAGGGGGCGCGTAAAATGAGCATGACCGAGCGGCTCGCGACCCTGCCCGACGGCAGCCCGGTTGAGCGGGCGGTCCTGCACGGCGGCGGGCTCAGCGCCTCGGTCCTCAGCTTTGGCGCGATCCTGCAGGACCTGCGGTTGGAGGGGCACAGTCCCCCGCTTGTCCTGGGCTTCGCGCGGATCGAGGATTACCTGGCCTATTCCCCCTATTTCGGTGCCATCGCGGGACGTTGCGCGAACCGGATCGCGGGCGCGGCCTTCACGCTCGACGGGGTCACGCATCAGCTGGACGCGAACTTCCTGGGAAAGCACCAGCTTCACGGCGGGAAACTTGGGACGAGCCACCGCCTTTGGTCGTTCGAGGAGGTCGGGACGAGCCACGCCACCCTGACGCTCTTGCTGCCGGACGGGGACATGGGCTATCCGGGGGCGCTGACGGCGCGCGTCCGCTTCACGCTGGAGCCGGGGGGCGTGCTCGACATCCGCATCACGGCCACGACGGACCGGCCGACGCTGTGCAACCTCGCGCATCACAGCTACTTCAACCTCTCGGGCGAGGCCGACATCCTGAACCACCAACTGCGTCTGGCGGCCGATCACTACCTGCCCGTCGATGCGGAGTTGATTCCGTCCGGGCAAGTCGCGTCAGTGGCCGGCACACGCTTCGACTTCCGCACCCCGCAGCGTCTGGGCGATGCCTGCGCGCGGGGACCCATCGACCACAACCTCTGCCTCGCCCCGGCTCGGGGTCCGCTGCGCGAGGTCGGGGAGCTGCGGGGTGGCGATCTGTCCATGCGGATCCGGACGACCGAACCCGGCCTCCAGGTCTTCGACGGCGCACCACTCGCGGTGCCGGTGCCGGGCCTTGACGGCCGCGCGATGGGCGCATTCCCCGGCATCGCGCTGGAGCCGCAGGTCTGGCCCGACGCGATCCATCATCCCGACTGGCCGCAACCGGTACTCAGGCCCGAAGAGATCTACGAGCAGCACACGCAATTCGTCTTCGCCCGCGTCGCCGCGCCGGGCAGCTAGGCGCCGTCCACCAAGCCCTCCGAACCCGGCGGCACATCGACGGAGGCGAGCCAGGGCTTGATGTCCAGCAAGGGCGTCCCGTCGAAGGCGTCCATCGCATCGAAGCGCAAGATGCCCGTGACCGGGTCGACCGCCAGAAGCCGCACGACCGCCAGCGCGACCGGGTTCGGCCGGGCGGGCGAGCGCAGCGCAAAGACCCCCTGCGGCACCGGGCGGTGCGAGGGGGCCTGCACGATCAGGTCGCGCGCGGCATCGGCCATCCAGTAAAGGACGACCACCGGATCGCCCGCCGCAAGCCCGGCAAGCCCCGGTCGATAGGGCTCCGCGACCACCGCCCCGAAAGCACCGCCGCGCGCGCGCGCCTCGCGCAAGTTCTTCGGGCATTCCCCTCGCCGCCAGGGCGAGGTGATGCGGCCGATGAAGCACAGCCCTGCATCGGGATGCGCCGCCGGATCGAAATCCAGCGCACGTTCGCCCGCGCGGGCCCCTTTGGTCGCCATGATCGTCCCTCCGGTCTCGGCAACTCTGCCATCTTGGCGGGAAAGGGACCTCGCCCTTGGCGCGGTTGTCAAGCGGGCAGTCGCTGTGCCCGTGTCAGGACCGCGCCTGCGCCGCCAGGTGCCGGTAGAACGGCCGGTGATGGTCCAGAAGGTCACGAAGACGCGGCTCTTGCCGCGCCAGCGCGTCGAAATCGCTTTCGCGCTTGGCCAGTTCGTCCGCATCGAGGGGGCGGATGCCGCTGGACCGGCTGACCTCTCCGTGCCAGCCGCCGACCTGGGCCCAGTCCTTTGGCGTCTCGCGCTGCCAGTCGAAGGCAGCGGGACAGGGGGCAAGCCCGATCCGCGCCCAGAGCGCGCCGATCACGCCCTCCGCATCGGCGCGAACGTCTTCGGCCACGATGACGGGCGGCGACTTCCCGGCAGCGACCAGGGCGTCGAAATGGCGGGCCTGTGCCTCCAGCCCCACCTCCTCAAGCGTCAGGCCGGGGTCGAGCCGAAAGTAGGAGGGGATCGAGGCGACCGGGTCGCGCACCAGGAACACATCGGTCAGCCGTTCGGCAAAAGCCCTGTCCTTCAGGATCTGCGGATAGACGTAGTAGGACATGTCCTTGAAGAAGACCGGGGCCCGTTCGGCGCGCTCCAGGATCATGTCACGGATGGCACCGTAGCTTGTCGGGTGATCGGCCTGCACCTCGAAATGCGGCATGGTGCGGACCTGCCGGTGCACGTAGTAGTCATACATGAAGGGTTCGTGCAGGCAGTCCAGATCGCCGCGTTCACGCATGATCCGTTCCATCGCCGTGGACATCGAGCGCGGATGCGACCAGAGCGCGATGATCGGATGACCGCTCATGCCTTGAGCCTTTCATTCGCGGGGTCGTAGGGCGCGGCCTCCAGCACCGTCGCGGCGCAGGACCGGCCGAGGATCGAGACGCTGAGGCCGTCCCGCAGGCCCCGCTCCCGCAGATAGGCCAGCGCCAGCGCCTTTCCGGTCCGGTGCCCCCAGGCGCCTGAGGTCACGACGCCGACCGGCCGGCCGGCATGAAGGACGGTGTGGCTGTAGAACGGGTCCACCCCGTCGGCCTCAATCGCCAGCAGCACCGTTTCCCATCGATCCGGCGCCTCCATCCGCCGTGCGAGCGCCTCGCGTCCGACGAAATCCCGGCCCTCGGCCCGGATCAGCGGCCCGGCCCCGCTTTCCGCCGGGGTCCGTTCGGTCGTGAAATCCGCCCCCCAGGCCCGGTAGCCCTTTTCCAGCCGCATGGAATTCATCGCGTAGGCCCCGAAAAGGCCCAGCCCATGCGGCCGTCCCGCGGCCTCCAGCGCGTCGAAAAGCGCCGCGCAATCGGCGCGCGGCGCGTGAAGCTCCCACCCCAGCTCGCCGATGTAGGATACGCGGAGCGCTCGCAGGGGAATGTCGGCCACCGTGATCTCCCGCACACCAAGCCAGGGGAAACCGGCACCCAGGTCGGCGTCCGTCAGCCCGGACAGGATCGCGCGGGACTTCGGCCCCATCAGGGCGATCACGCCGAGACTTTCGGTCACATTGGCGATCTGGACATCGAAGCCGGAGGCGCGGGCGCGCAGAAGGTCTTCGTCCATCTCTTCCGCCGCCGCGGCGGAGGTCAGGTAGAAGCGGTCCCCCGGCAGCGCGCTGACAGTGAATTCCGAAGCCGTGCCCCCAGCGGGCGTCAGCGCATGGAGGAGACCGACGCGCCCCACCTTGGGCGCCCGGTTGGCCCCCAATGCGTCGACGAAAGCGCGCGCATCTGGTCCCGTGACCTCGAACTTGGAAAAGACCGAGAGGTCGGCGAGGCCCGCGGCCTCGCTCACCGTCTGGACCTCGCGCGCGACATGGGGAAACCAATTGGCCCGGCGGAAGGTCGGCACGGCCTCGTCCCCGGTGCGGTCGGAAAACCAGTTCGGCCGTTCCCAGCCATGGGCCGCACCCATGACCGCCCCGCGCGCCAGCATCCGGTCGTGGAGGGGCGAGAGGCGCTTGCCACGCGCTGCCGGACGTTCCTCATAGGGATAATGCACACCGAACTGGAGCCCGAAACATTCGACCGCCTTCTGCACCCGGTAGTCACGGTCGGCCCAGGCGCCGAAACGGCGGCTGTCGACCGCAAGCGCGTCCATGGGGGGCGCGCCGTGCGTCATCCAGTGGGCCAGGAACCAGCCCGCGCCGCCGCCCTCCATCACCCCCATCGAGGACCCGGTCAGAAGCCAGGCGTCCGGCAGGCCATGGACCGGGCCGATCAGCGGGTTCGCATCCGGGGTGAAGGTGATCGGCCCGTTCACGACCGACTTCACGCCCCCGGTTTCCAGCGCCGGGATCCGCGCCATGGCCGCCACGATGATATGTTCCACCCGGTCCAGATCGGGCGCCATCAGCTCGGCCCCGAAGTCGGGCGGGACGCCGTCGATGGACCAGGGCTGGGCGTTCTTTTCATAGGGACCGAGGATCAACCCGTCGCGTTCCTGGCGAACATACCAGCTTTCCTCCGGGTCGCGGATCATCGGCAGTTCGGGCAGACCCGCCGCGATGCGCCCGGCCACGGCGGGGATGGTGTCGGTGACAAGATACTGGTGAAGGACCGGGACCGAGGGGATGTTGAGCCCCATCATGTGCCCCACCTCCCAGCCCCAGGTGCCGGCGGCATTGACGATGTGGCGGGCGCGGATCACCTCGCGCAGGGTTTCGACCATCCAGTGACCGCCCTCGCGCCGGATCGCGCGGACGGGGTTCTGCCGCAGGATCGTGGCGCCGCCAGCCCGCGCGACCTGCGCCATCGCGTTGGTGGCAAGGGTCGGGTCCACATGGCCGTCGTCGGGCTCGTAGATGCCGCCTAGGATGCCCTCGGTCCGCGCCAGTGGATGCAGCGCCGCGACCTCCTCGGGCGAGGTGAGAAGCCGCAGGTCATAGCCCGTGAACCGCGACAGCCCCGCGACATGGGCGAATTCATCCATCCGGTCGGGGTTTGAGGTGATGCGCATGGCGCCCGACCGGTGGAAACCGCAGGTGCCGCCCGTCTCCTCCGGCAGGATGTCGCGGTAAAGCCGGACGGAGGTCGCGCGCAACTCCTGGATCGTGGGGTTGTGCGCGAAATGCGTGCACAGCCCCGCCGCATGCCAGGTGGAGCCATGGGTCAGGTCGTTCTTCTCGGTCAGGACGACATCGCTCCAGCCGGCCTTGACCAGGTGGTACATCAGCGACACGCCCATCGCGCCGCCGCCGATGATCAGGACCTGAGCGTTCAATGTCATCCCCGCATCCGTTCGCCTTGGGGATCGAAGGGGGCCCGTTCCAGCACTTTCGCCGGATAAAGCCGCCCCGCGATCTCGATTTCAAACTGCCGCGCCGCCGTTTGGGCGGTCTTTTCGCCGGGACCGACCGAGATCAGGCCCAAGGCGAGTGTCCTGCGCGTCCGCGCCCCCCGACCGCCGGAGGTCGTCATGCCCACGACCGCGCCGCCCTCCCGGATCGGCTCGTCATGCAGGACCAGCGGGCGCCCCTCGACCTCAAACAGGTGCAGGCGGCGCGTCAGCCCCGCAGCCCTTTGCCGTTCGAGCGCCGGTTTGCCGAGGAAGTCCTTGCCCCAGTCCACCGTGAAGCCCAGGCCCGCCTCAAGCGGCGTGATCTCGGGGCCGAGATCGTGGCCCCAGTGGCGGAACCCCTTCTCGATCCGGCAAGCGTCCAGCGCATAGTGGCCAAGGGGGCACGCGCCCCAGCGCCGAAGCGCATCGAAGACCGGGCCGCCGTGGGCAGCGGGGATGGACAATTCCCAGCCAAGCTCGCCCACGAAGCTGACGCGGGTCGCGCGGCAGGGCTGGCCTGCCACGGTAACGTCCCGGGCGGTCGCGAACGGGAAATCCTGCCAGCCGTCAGGGGAAAGCCCAGCCAGAAGCCTTCGCGACCCCGCGCCCATCACGCCGATCACGACCTCCGTCTCGGTCACGTCGCGGATCGTCAGGTCGCGCCCCGCCATGTTTCGCCGAAGCCAGGCCAGGTCGCGCCAACGCGTCGCGGCCCCTGACGTCAGGCGGAACAGATCGGTGCCGAGGCGGGTGATGGTCACGTCGGCCTCGATCCCGCCCCTGGCGTTCAGAAGCGGCGTATAGACTGCCCGCCCGGTTTCGACATCGACATTGCCCGCCGCCAGGAACTGCAAGGCCGAAAGCGCGTCCGGCCCCGCGATATCGAACTTGCCGAAGGGCGACAGGTCGATCAGCGCCGCGCCGCGCTCCATCGCCGCGGCCTCCCGGTGGACGATCTCTTGCCAGGGTTGCTCAGTGACCGAGTAGGGCAAGCGGCGCTCATCATCGTTCGCCGCGTACCACAGCCCCCGTTCCCATCCCGCCGTCAGGCCAAAGACCGCGCCCGCCTCCGCCCAACGGTCGTGGAGAGCCGAACGGCGCAGGCCCCGGCCCGCCTTGGGCTGCTTGTAGGGCCAGTGGATCGCAAAGACATCGGCCACCGCCTCCTCCATCCGTGCCTCCACATGCGCGGCGGCGGCGGTCAGCGGATCGGCACGGGCCACGTCGATGGGCCAGAGATCGAGCGGCGCGGCGCCCTCCATCATCCAGTCCGCCAGCACCCGCCCCACCCCGGCCGAGGACATGACGCCGACCGAGTTCATTCCGGCGGCGACGAACAGCCCATCGACCTCATTGGTCTGACCGATAAGAGGCCGGCTGTCGGTGGTAAAGCTTTCCGGCCCGTTCATGAAATGCTGGATGCCCGTGCGCTCAAGCGCGGGGATCAGGGCTAGGGCCGCCTCCATGAAGGGGGCGAACTGGTCCCAGTCCTCCGGCAGTTCGAGGAAGGGGCGGCTGCCCTCCGGCCCGTAGGGGTTCCAGCACTTGGCCCCCGGCTCGAAACCGCCGATCACCAGCTTCCCGGCGTCGCCTTTCACGTAGATGCCCCGGTCCAGGTCGCGCAGCACCGGATAGGGCTGCGGCAGGCCGGCCATCGGCTCGGTGACGATATACATGTGCTCCACCGCCTGAAGCGGCAGCGCCACGCCTGCCGCCTCCGCCAGCCGTTTCGACCAGGCCCCGGCGCAGAGCGCCACGCGATCCGCCCGGATCTCGGAGCCGTCCGCAAGCCGCGCGCCGCGCGCCACACCGCCTTCGACGATCAGCGCGGCGACCGCCGTGTGTTCCCGGATCTCGGCCCCCAGCGTTCGAGCCGCCTTGGCATAGGCCATACAGAGGTCGACGGGATTGACGTTCGCGTCCTCCTCGACCCGGAGCGCGCCGAGGATGCCCGCCGTCTCCAGCCCCGGAACCCGCACCTCCTCGCCCGGAACAATCGAAGGCGTCAGGCCGAAATGCCGCCCCAGCGCGGCGATGCGGCGCAGCTCGTCCATCCGCGCCGGGTCGCGCGCCAGCCAGTAGCCGCCAGTCCGGCGGTAGCCGGTGGACAGGCCGCATTCAGCCTCAAGTCGCGGGAAAAGTTCGCCCGCGTACATCGCAAGCCGCGTCATGTTGGGCGTGGCGCGCAGCGGCCCGACGATGCCCGCCGCATGCCAGCTGGTGCCGGAGGTCAGCCGATCGCGTTCGACCAGCAGGACCTCGCGCTCGCCCCTTCGCGCCAGGTGATAGGCGAGGCTGAGCCCGATCGCGCCGCCGCCGATGATGAGTGTTCCTGCCATGCGCCACCCGGTTGTGCCTGACGCCACCTGATCCCGTGCCCGGGGCATTGATCAAGCCCGCGCAAACACTATTAAACTTTCTAATGAAAGACAGAACCTTCGCCGGATTCGGGCCGCGCGGGCGAAGGCCGCTTTCCGGCCCGGCAGGTGAAACAGATGCGAAACCCCAAGGATTCTGACCCGAAGTCAAACCAGACGCCGGATTTCAACCTCTTCCGGGCGGTCGAGATCTTCATGGCCGTGGCCGAGATGCAGCAGGTCACGACCGCGGCGCGTGCGTTGGGGATGACGCAGTCCGCGGCCTCCCAACATCTCAAAAACCTCGAAACCGCCTTTGGGGTGAAGTTCATAGACCGGTCGCACCGGCCTGTGACACTCACCCATGCGGGCGGCATCCTGCAACGCCACGGATACCGCATCCTGAACGAGATCGAGGACCTGAAGGCCAATATCCGGCGGCTGAACGCGACCTCTCTGCCGGTCCTCAGGATGGGGCTCCTGGCCTCGATCGCGACGACGCTGACGCCGGGCCTCTTCGACTTCGCGGTGGAGGAGCTGGGCGTGCCGGAACTGATCCTGTCGGCGGGCCTTGCCATCGACCACCGCGCGGCGCTGAACGCGCGCCAGATCGACATCGCCGTGACCTCGGAACTGGTGCGCAACGACGAGGACGACCATGTGGTCCCAATTCTGGATGAGTCATTTTATCTCGTTCTGCCAGAATCTTACGGCGGGAACCCCAAGGACATCGACGAGATCTCCTCCCGCCTGTCGCTGGTGCGCTTCGGCGTGGCCACGCCGGTCGGCCGCCGGACTGACCAGCACCTGCAACGCTGCCGCCTGCACTTCCCCCGCGCGATGGAGGCCGACCGGTCGTCCATGGTGGTGGCCGGTGTGGCGACCGGGAAATGCTTCGCGCTTCTGACGCCCTCGCTCCTGATCGACGCGGTGGCGGAGGGCATGAAGCTGCGGATCGAACCCCTGCCCTTTCCGGGTTTCCGGCGGCGCATTCAGGTCGTCAGCCGCGACGGCGATCATCAGGCGATCGCGGAGGCGCTGGCGCGGCAATGCGCGCAGATCCTGCGGGAACACTTCGCGTTGCGCTTTCCCGCAATCGCCGATGAGGTCGAATATCACTTCCCCGCCCCGGAAGGCACGAAGGGCTAATCCCCATCATTAGTAAATTCGATGATCCACGGCACCTCTAGGCGGAAGCCTGGGCGGCTGCGTAGACTTGCCGGGACAAGGCGCAAACCCGCAGGATGCCATGCAGCAGGATGACGAAACCAGGGAAAGGCCCGCGCCTCATCGCGCGGGCAGGAGCGAGAAGATCCGCGCCCGCACCGCCCGCAACGCGCTCAGCGCGCCCTACACGATCCGGCGGATCGGACAGGTCAGCCTGATCGATGCGGAAAGCGTCGAGATCATCGAGCGGAACGCCGACCGCATCCTGGACGAGATCGGGATGGAGTTTCGCGGCGACCCCGAAACGCTGGAGATCTTCCGCAAGCATGGCGCACGGGTCGAGGGCCAGCGCGTCCGCTTCGACCCCGGCTGGTGCCGTGACAAGATCCGAACCGCGCCGCGCGTCTTCACCCAGCATGCGCGCAATCCGGCCCGTTCGATCCAGATCGGGGGCGATGCGCAGGTCTATTGCCCCAGCTTCGGCCCCCCCTTCGTCCATGATATCGAACGCGGCCGCCGCTACGCGACCATCGCGGATTTCCGCGATATCACCAAGATCCACCACCAGTTGGCGGCGGTGAACCACTCCGGCGGCGTGGTGGTCGAACCGGTGGACCTGCCGGTGCCGCTGCGCCACTTGCATATGGCGCATGCGCATCTGACGCTGAACGACAAGCCCTTCATGGGGGCCGTGACCGCCCCCGAGCGCGCCCGCGACACGATCGAGATGTGCAAGCTCGCCATGGGCGCGGAGTTCGTCGAGCGGAACTGCGTCCTTTATTCGGTCGTCAACACCAACGCGCCGCTGGTTCTGGACGAAACCATGCTCTGGGCGCTGAAGGAATATGCCCGCGCGGGGCAGTGCACGGTGGTGTCGCCCTTCGTCCTGGGCGGCGCGATGTCGCCCGTCACCATCGCCGGCACGCTGGCGCAGGTGCTGGCCGAGGTCATGGCCTCGGTCGCGCTGATCCAGCTCATCCGCCCCGGCGCGCCGGCGGCCTTCGGCACGTTCTTTTCGCCGATCTCGCTCAGGACCGGGGCGCCGACCTTCGGCACGCCCGAGGGCACGCAGTTCCAGATGTGCGCCAAGACGCTTGCCGACCGGCTGGGCCTGCCCTTCCATTCGGTCGGGGCGCTGACGGCCTCGAAGGTCCCGGACGCCCAGGCGGGCTACGAAAGCCAGGCGCAGCTGATGGGTGCGGCCATGGCCGGGGTCAACTTCATCATCCACGCCACCGGCTGCCTGGAGGGGCTGCTGACCACGGGCTATGAGAAGATCGTGATGGATGCAGACCGCTGCTCGGCGATGATGCGCTTCGTCCAGGGGGTCGATTTCTCGGAATCCGCGCAAGCGATGGACGCGTTTCGGGAGGTCCCCCCCGGCGGCCACTTCCTGGGCGCGGCCCACACGCAGGCGCTTTTCGAAACCGCGCTCTGGATGGGCGAGATGTCGGACAACGGCACCTATGAGCAATGGAGCGCCGAGGGCGCGCTGTGGGAACATGAGCGCGCCGCGCTGAAGGTCAAGAAGCTGCTGGCGGACTACCAGCCGCCGGACATGGACATCGCCGTGCGCGAAGCCCTGGACGATTTCGTCGCCCGCCGCACCCGAGAGATAGAAGGAACAAGCGCATGACCCTGCCCATCGACTGGAGCCTTGAGGGCACAGCCCGCCGCCGCGACACCTACTATGCCGCGAGCCAAAAGAAGTTCGTCCCCTTCGCGGAGCCGATGATCTTTCGCCGGGGGTCGATGCAATACCTCTGGGACGAGGCGGGGAGGAAATACGTCGATCTTCTGGGCATGAACGTCTGTGTCTCGGTCGGGCATTCGCATCCCGTGGTGGTCAAGGCCGCGGCGGAGCAGGCCGCCGAACTGACCCATTGCACCACGATGTTCTACCACCCCGTCCCCGCCCATCTGGCGGAGGAACTGGCGGCGACCATGCCGAAGGGGCCGAAGGGCGATATCGAGTGGGTGGTGCATTTCACCAACTCCGGCTCCGAGGCGATCGACCTCGCCATGGTGATGGCGCGCGGATACACCGGCAATCTCGACCTGCTGGCGCTCCGGAACGGCTATCATGGGCCCACCTCGGCCGCGCAGTCGGTGACCGGGATCGCGGCCTTCCGCCACCCCGGCATGCCCGGCAACGTCGCCTTCGTCGCCGAACCAAACCAGTATCGCGGCGTCTTCGGCCCCGGCACCCAGCCCTACCTGGACGAGATCGAGCGCACCATCGCCGTCGCCACCACCGGCCGCATCGCGGGGATGCTGGTGGAATCGGTGCAAGGCTACGGCGGGATCATCGAGATGCCGCCGGGCTACATGTCGGGCGCGGCGGAACGGGTGCGCGCGGCGGGCGGGCTTTACATCGCCGACGAGGTGCAGTCCGGCTTCGGGCGCACCGGCGATCACATGTGGGGCTTCGAGGCCGACGGCGTGATCCCCGATATCGTGGTCATGGCCAAGGGGATCGGCAACGGCTTCCCCCTCGGCGCGGTGGTGGCGCAACGGCAGATCGCCCAGCCGATGGCCGAGAAATTCATGTTCCACACCTATGGCGCCAACCCCACAAGCTGCGCGGCGGGCCGCGCCGTCCTTCAGGTGCTGCGCGAGGAGAGGCTTCAGCAGAACGCCAAGACCGTCGGCGGCGCGCTGCTTGAACGGCTGAACGACCTACGCCAACGCCATCCGGCCATCGGCGACGTGCGCGGGCGCGGCCTGATGCTCGCCATCGAGATGGTGCGGGACCGCAATTCCAAGGAACCCGACCCCGAAACCACCGCAGCCGTCTTCGAGCAGTGCCGCGAAAGCGGGCTGATCCTGTCGAAGTCCGGGCCGACGCGGTCGACCCTGCGGATGGTGCCGCCGCTCTGCCTGTCGCTGGCCGATGTCGACCAGGTGTCCGAAGGACTGGACCGCGCCTTCACCAAGGCAAGGTAGCGCCCCTATCCGGCGAAGGCGCGCTGCCGCTGGCGGCCAAGCCCCTCGACACCCAGTTCGATCATGTCTCCGGGACGAAGGTAGACCTGCGGATTCTGCCCCATCCCCACGCCCGGCGGCGTGCCGGTGGCGATGATGTCGCCCGGATGCAGGCTCATGAACTGCGAAAGGTACGCGATCACGGCCGCGACGCCGAAATGCATCGTCCGGGTGGAGCCGTCCTGGTACCGGCGGCCGTTGACTTCCAGCCACATGCCCAGCGCCTGCGGGTTGGGCACCTCGTCCCGCGTCACGAGCCAGGGACCGATGGGCCCGAAGCTGTCGGCGGACTTGCCCTTCACCCATTGGCCCGAGCGGTGCATCTGGAAGTCACGTTCCGACAGGTCGTTGACGACGCAGTAGCCCGCGACATGGTTCAGCGCCTCCGCCTCGGTGACGTATTTCGCGGTCTTGCCGATGACCACGCCCAACTCCACCTCCTAGTCGGTCTTGACCGATCCGCGCGGGATCTCCACCCCGTCATTGGGTCCGCAGATCGCCGAGGTCGCCTTGAAGAAGACGATCGGCTCATCGGGCAGATCCATCCCGCTTTCAGCGGCATGATCGGCGTAGTTCAGGCCGATGCAGACGAACTTGCCGACACCACCGACGCAAGGCCCGATGCGTGGATCGCCGGTCACAAGCGGTAGCTGCGCGGGGTCAAGCGCGCGGAGTGCCTCAAGCCCCGCATCCCCCAAGACCGGCCCGGCGATATCCGTGACCGCGTCCGACAGGTCGCGAATGTTGCCCTCCGCATCCAGCATGCCGGGCTTTTCCTGCCCCGGATATCCATAGCGCAGCAGCTTCATCCCGATCCTCGCATACCCTTGCCGGAGGCCCTGGATGACACGCCCCCGCGCGCCGGTATATCCTTTTTCGCCAGCAGTCCCCTGCCAGGGGAGACCTAGCCCGCGCGCGCCGCCAGATAGTCCAGAAGATCGGCGTAACTTTCCATCTGCGGATAATCGGCCTCCGGGATGTCGATCTTCAACGCCTTGGAAAGCGCGGTGACGAGGGTGAGAACATCGATTGAGTCGATGTCGAACTCTTCCCGCAGGGGCGCGGCGGGGTCGATCCGGTCGATGGCGATGTCCGGAGCGATGCGGTTCAACTCGGCCCTGAGGATCTGCTCGATCTGATCGCGGGTCATAGCGCCTCCGGCTGTTGCAGGTGGGTATCGATGGCCCGCAGGAACAACGCCCCCCGGTGGCCGTCGCTGACGCGGTGATCGGCGGCAAGGGTCAGGGTCGCCATGGTGCGCGCCACCACCTGGCCTGCGACGACACAGGGGCGCGGCGCGGGCGTGCCGATGCCGACGATGGCCACCTGCGGCGGGTAGATGATGCCGAACAACCCGTCGACGCCGCGCTCGCCCAGGCTGGTCAGCGTGATCGTGGCGTCCGACAACTCGCGCGCCCGGAAGCGTCCCGCGCGCGCCCGCTGGACGAGGTCCCGCACTGCTGCCATCACCGCGTCAATATCTGATCGGTCCACGTCGAAGATCGCGGGGGCGACAAGGCCCCTGCCCCGCAGGTTGATGGCAAGACCGATATGCGCGCCGCCAGCTGGGCGAAAGCGGCCGCCGATGTAGTGGCCCGCGAATTCCGGGTACTTGTCCAGCGCCCTGGCCATCGCCCGCAGGTAGAGCGCCGCCGGCACCAGCCGCGCCTCGGGCGGGCGGTCAGCGTTCCGCTGCGCGACGAAATCGAGGACCGCCGTCACGTCAAGCTGGTGGGACAGGTAATAATGCGGGATCTCGCGTTTGGAGCGCGCCATGGCGGCGGCGATGGCCTGACGCATGTCTGGCGCGGGCGGCGCCCCGGCCGCGGCATCGACATCGGCAAGCCGGATTGTCCCGTCGCGGCGCGGCGCGAGGCGGCTCAGGTCGATGCCCCGTCGCGCCGCCAGCCGCCGCGCGGCGGGCGAGGCGCGGGGCCGGCGCAGTTCCGGATAGGGTTGCTCCGGCGAGGGGATATCGGGGGGCGGCACCTCGGGTTCGGTCGACGGGGGGCCAGGCTCCGCCGGCGGCGGCACCTCCGGGGCGGGCGGTTCGGGGGCCGGATCTTGCGGTTGCGGCGCCTCGGGCTCGCCCGCCGCGCGGATCATGGCCAGGGGCGTCCCGACCGGAACCTTCTGCCCGACCCCGACCAGCCAGCCCTCCAGCCGCCCATCCTGAAAGACCTCGATCTCGATCGCGCCCTTCTGGGTTTCGACCACGGCGATGATGTCGCCGCGATGCACTTCGCCGCCCGTCGGCACCAGTTGTTCGATCAAGGTCCCGGCCTCCATATCCGCGCCGAGCGAGGGCATGAGAAACGCGCTCATGGGCGTTCCCCCATCACGGCCATGACGGTTTCGACGATCCGCGCCGGTTGCGGGATCGCCGACTGTTCCAAATGCGCGGCGTAGGGGATCGGCACCTCGGCGCTGCACACCCGCCCAAGCGGCGCGTCGAGGTCCCAGAACGCCTCCTCCGCGAGCCGCATCCCGATCTCGGCGGCCAGGCTGCCGCTTTTCCAGCCCTCGTCCACCGCGACCGCCCGGCGCGTCTTGCGGACCGAGGTGAGGATGGTTTCCATATCGAGCGGGCGCAGGCTGCGCAGGTCAATGACCTCGGCCTCGATCCCCTGTGCGGCCAATGTCCCGGCCGCCTCCAGCGTTTTCCAAAGCGATCCGCCATAGGTCAGAAGTGTGATGTCGGTGCCTTCGCGCCGGACCACGGCGCGGTCGATGTCGACGGCGCCCGCGTTCTCGGCAAGCTCCCCATCCATGTTGTAAAGCATGACGTTTTCGAAGATCAGGACCGGGTCAGGGTCCTGAAGCGCCGTCCAGAGCATTCCCCGCGCGTCCTCGATCGTGGCGGGTGCCAGAACCCGCAGTCCGGGGATATGGGCATACCACCCTTCGAGCGAGTGGGAATGCTGGGCCGCCAGCTGCCGCCCCGCGCCGGTCGCCATGCGGATCACGACCGGCACCCCGAACTGGCCGTTCGACATGTGCCGGAAGGTCGCGGCGGTGTTGAGGATCTGGTCCAGCGCGAGGAGCGAGAAGTTGACCGTCATCACCTCGACAATCGGGCGCATTCCGGCGATGGCGGCGCCGATGCCCGCGCCGGTGAACCCAGATTCCGACAGCGGCGTGTCGCGGATGCGTTCAGCTCCGAAGCGATCCAGCAGCCCTTTGGAAACCGCGTAGCAGCCGCCGTAGCGCCCCACGTCTTCCCCCATCAGGAACACGCGGTCGTCCCGCTCCATCGCCTCGGTGATCGCGGCCTTGATCGCCTCGCGGTAGGTGGTGGAGATCGGCTTGCCCGGCGGGACGAGGGCGGGCGGCTCCGGGCGGGTGTCGGAGAGGACATGCCGGGTCAGGTTTGCGACGGGTTCGTCGCTACCCGCCTCGGCGAAGGCCACCGCCGAGGCGATCTCGGCGTCTACCTCGGCGGTGATCCTGGCCACCTCATTGGCATGCAGCAGATGGTTTTCTTCCAGCCACCCCTGGAAGCGCAGGATCGGGCCCTTCTGGCGCCATTCCTCGACCTCCGCCTTGGGGCGGTAAAGCTGGGCGTCGAACATCGAATGCGCGCGGAACCGGTAGGTGCGGCATTCGAGAAAGAAGGGCTCCCGCGTTTCGCGCATCTGGGCGATCGCCCGGCGCGCGGCGGCCTCGACCGCGACGACATCCATGCCGTCCACGACCTCGGACGCGATCGCGTAGCTGCGGGCCTTGGCGGCGATGTCGGTCTCGGCCTCCGACAGCGACAGCGCGGTGCCCATCGCATAGCCGTTGTTTTCGCAGACGAACAACACCGGCAGGTCCCAGAGCGAGGCGAGGTTCATCGCCTCGTGGAACTCGCCCTCCGCGACGGCGCCCTCGCCGAAGAAGCAGGCGGTCATGGCGTCGCTTCCCTGCATCCGATCGGCCAGCGCGAGGCCCGTTGCCAGCGGCAACCCGCCCCCCACGATGGCGTTGCCGCCGTAGAAGTTGTGATCGCTGCTGAACAGGTGCATCGACCCGCCGCGCCCGCCCGCGCAGCCCTCCGCCTTGCCGAACATCTCGGCCAGGACCGCGTTCATGGGAACCCCGCGCGCCAATGCATGGCCATGCTCGCGGTAGGTCGCCACCAGCCGGTCCTTCGCCCCGAGTACCGGAATGATCCCCGCCGCGATCGCCTCTTCGCCGTCGTAAAGGTGCAGGAAGCCGCGAATCTTCTGTTCGGTGTAAAGCTCGGCGCATTTGTCCTCGAACCGGCGGATGCGGATCATCGCCTTGAGAAGCCCGCGCACATGGTCATGATCGAGATGGGGTTTGAGGCTGCCAGACGTCATTGTTCATCGCTCTCCAGGGTCGAGATATCGCCCTCCGGCAGGCCAAGTTCGCGCGCCTTGAGCAGACGGCGCATGATCTTGCCACTGCGGGTCTTGGGCAGGTTCTTACGGAACACGATCTCTTTGGGGGCAACGGCGGGGCCAAGCCGCGAGCGCGCCAACCCCAGAAGGTCGCGGCGCAGATCCTCCGACGGCTCATGCCCGGGTTTCAGCGCGACATAGGCCTTGACCAGCTGGCCTGCGGTCTCATCTGGAACGCCGATGACACCCACTTCGGCGACCGCCGGATGTTCCATGAGCGCGCTTTCAACCTCGAAGGGGCCGATCAGGTGGCCCGCGCTCTTGATCAGGTCGTCTGCGCGGCCCACGAACCAGAAATAGCCCTCCGCATCGCGCATCGCCAGATCGCCGGTCAGGTACCAGCCGTCGCGGAAGCACTTGCGGTAGCGCGCCTCCTCATGCAGGTAGCCGCGCATCATCGAGGGCCAGCCGGAACGCAGCGCCAGCTCCCCCAGCGCCATGGGTTCGTTCAGCTCATGGACGCCGTTGTCGGTCACGTCCACCACCCCGGCATCGATCCCCGGCAGGGGCTTGCCCATGGACCCCGGTTTCACGTCCATCGAAGCATAGTTGGCGATCATGATCCCGCCGGTCTCGGTCTGCCACCAGTTGTCGTGGAAGGGGCGGCCCAGCACCTTGTTGCCCCAGATCACCGCCTCTGGGTTCAGGGGCTCACCCACGCTGGCCATGAAGCGGAGGGCGGAAAAATCCCGGCCCGCGGCAGGATCCGCGCCCGCCTTCATCAGCATCCGGATCGCGGTGGGGGCGGTGTACCAGACGTTCACCCGTTCGTCCTCAAGGATGCCGTACCAGCGGGCCACGTCGAATTCCGCCTCATCCACGATCATGGTCACGCGGTTGGTCAGCGGCGCAATGATCCCGTAGGAGGTGCCGGTCACCCAGCCGGGGTCCGCCGTACACCAGAAGACATCCCCCGGCCTGAGGTCGAGCGCGAGCCGCCCGGTGGTGTGATGCGCGACGACCGCCTCGTGGACATGGACCACGCCCTTGGGGCGCCCGGTGGTGCCCGAGGTGAAATGCAACAGCGCCGAGTCCTCCGGCGCCATGGGCACGGTTTCGAACCTGTCCGATGCGGCGTCCGTCAGGGGGCCGATCGCGCGGGTGCCCTCGACCTCCGCGTCGGTCAGGAAGACCAGGCGCAGGTCGGGCAGGCGATCGCGCAGGCCCGCGACCTTGCGGGTATATAGGCGCTTTGTCGTGATCAGCGCGGCGGCGCCGCCAATCTCCATCCGCGCGTGGATGGGCTCCGGGCCGAAGGCGGAAAACAGCGGGCAGAAGACGCAGCCCGCCTTCAACGTGCCCAGCGCCGCGATGTAAAGTTCCGGCGTGCGACCCAGAAGCGCGTAGACCCGGTCGCCCACCGCAAGGCCGCTGTCGCGCAGGACGTTGGCGAAGCGGCTGGTCTCGCGGTCGAGGTCGCCGTAGGTGTAGTCGCGCCGCGCCCCGGACTTGGCGATCCAGCGCAGCGCGACCTGATCCGCGTGGCCCGCCGCGACATGGCGGCCAATCGCCTCATGCGCGATGTTGAGCCTGCCCTGCCCCAGCCCGTCGAGCGAATTGCGCGCCTCGGCCCAAGTGAAGGCCGCCCGCGCGGCCGCGTAGTCCGGCATGTTGGCGCGCGCCCGTTCGGCACAGGGTTTGACGATCCGCTCCTCTTGCATCGGCTGATTCCCGGATTGACCCCTCCCAGTCTAGGGATCGCGGCGGCGCCGGCGTTGATACCGATCAATATGCCCGCCCCGCAGGGGTATGTGCCGAATGCGCTTGAAGGAGCCTGACGATGCCCGGGTCGCTCGACCCAAAGGCCGTGCCGTCCGAAAGCCTTTGCGCGCCCGGGTCGGCGGCCGACGACCACCTTGCCACCAGTGCCGATCTGGCCGTGCGCTGGGCGCGATCCGCTTGCCGCCCGGCGATGCGGTTCCGCGCCGCGATGGAGCGGCTTATCGACGAACTGGCCAACGACATCCATGCGCTGTCCAACTCCGAGGCTTACCAGGAGTTGGCAGAGACGGCGCAGGAAGCGCGCGACAAGGTGATCGCCCAGACGGAGGAAGAGCTGTCGGAGGTGCTCAAGTCTGCCCCACGCGCGAGAAGGGCCACCGCCACGAGGTCGAGGGACCGAACCACGCGATGGCGACCACCGGACTCAACGCCGCGATCGGTGAGGTGCGGAAGGCGTTTTCGGCTGTGTCCGCGGTGCAGCGGCATCTGGACGCGGTCCCGACGCGTTTTATCCGGAGGGCAGCGTGAACCGGCGCGCCGAGGACCAGTTGCGCGCCTTCGCCAAGTCCTCGCGCGGTGGGGTGGTGGATGAGAGAGCCCACCCCTTGCCATCCCCCCCTTGTGTGATCCTGAGCGCCACTTGCCATGCCGGCGCGGAGGCCGCGATGCGGCGATCCGTCTTGTTGGCGCGGGAGGTGGCGCGAGCCGCGAAGGGCCTCTGGTCCGCAACAGGGGCGTCCTTTGGACGGTGCAGCGGCCAAGGGCACGGGTCGTCTCCTTCTCGGGCAGCAGTGTCCGGCGGGCGACGGATGCCACGATGCGCCCGGCCTTTCGCCCTGATGCGCGGCTGGTCGAAAGCGCGCTTTCCCGCCTGGCGCGGCAGCGGGCGGCTGGTTCCGGCTCTGGCGGGGCTGGCGGCGGTCGGCGGCCTTGTCGTGGTCGGCGTGAGACGCGATCCGCGACTGGCTTTCGCGCAATGCCCCTGCGGCAGAGTTGCGGCCCTGCCCCGGCAAGATGGAACGTCTGGCAGAGATTAACCGGATCAGCCCCGCGGTGCGGGCGCGGAGGCGGTGTCGGAGAACGACGCTGTCAGCCGCCGGATCGCCCCCCACAGCATGCCGCGCCGCAGGCTCGACCCTGCCCTTCACGGCCGCCGGGTCGAGGTCGTCAGCGTCGCGCCCCTGCTGGCCGATGGCTCGCTCAGCGAGCTTATCCGCCCTCCAGGCTAAGGGCCGCCTCTTCGGCAAGGGCTAGGTAGCGCGCGGCCTGCGGCACCCATTTTTCCGGCGTCCTCGGCGTAGGGTCAAGGAGGTGCGCAAGCGCCTGACGGGTGCGCAATGTCGCCCGGAACACGGTATAGAAAGCGATGAGCCGGGGCGGTGGCACCGGCCCCAGAACCATAGCGGCACGCTCGAACAGCACCTCTTGCACACCCCGCGCGCCGAGCGCCGCGCATTCCATCGCGAGCGTTGCGTATTCCTCGTAGGGATCAAGGGCGCGATGATCGGCCGAGCCTTCGAGGCAGTCGATGATCAGGACCGGCGGGCCCAGCCAGACATGTTCGGGCCGAAGATCGCCATGGCCGTCGACGACATGCCCATCGTCCAGCCGCGACAGGATCAGCCCGATGTCGTCGGCCAGGAACTGGTCGAGCAACTCGGCAAGGCGGTCCAGGTGAGGGGCAAACTCCTGGAACGGCGGTTCGTTCAGCAGATGACGCAATTCCTGGATCTCATGCCGATAGCGACCAAGATAGCGGAAATGGCCGATGGGTGGCCGCGCCGCCCCGGCGTGAAACCTCGTCAGGCGGTCCGCCGCCGCAGCGATCTCGCCCGGCGTGGCATCCCCCGACCGGATCGCCTGGTCCAGGAAGCGCGCGGCCTCAAGCCTTCGCATGTGAACCAGCCATTCCGCCGTCGCCCCGTCGCCGTCGATGGCGAAGCTGCCGCCCTGCAATCGCGTCAGTCGCGACAGCCCCAGATAGACATCGGGGGCAAGACGCCGGTTCAGCCGCAGTTCCTCGTTGCAGGCATCGCGGCGAGCGCGCAGCGACCGGCAGTCGCTGAGCGCGCTTCGGACCGGCTTCTTCGCCTTGAAGACGGCGTCACGGGTCAGAAAGACCCAAGCCATGTTGGTCTCTCTCACCTCCTCAGCCGGCGTGCCGCGGTCGCGCAGGGCGGCGGCGATCTTGGCCACCTTTGAGGGGGCCGAAGGGACAGGACCGGGGGGCACCGAGGAGGGCTTCATGCGCGCAGAATTCACGGTCGCGTGACCTTGCGCACTGACGCCGATCATCTCGCCCGCCGAATTATGTGCGTGAAGCCGCCGCCCCGGCCGACGTAGAACATCACTGAAGTCGCGCAAAGGATTGGAGGTCATAGTTCATACCGTTCAACTGACGCACGAGTGGTTCAACCACCTTCAAAGGCGCGTCGCGCAGGCCGCCCCCTGACCGGGATCAGCCGCCCTCCGCCAATACCCTCATCCCGTCGGGGTCGAGGATCACCACGGTCTGCGCCCCATCCAGCGCAAGCAGCCCGCTTTCGCGCAACTGCGTGATCGTGCGGCTGACCGTTTCAGGGGTAAGGCCCAGATGGTCGGCGATGTCCGCGCGGTTCATCGCGAGGTGTACGCGCCGATGCCGTCCCGCGCGCGCTCCGACGCGGCTGCCAAGCCAGAGGAGGAAGGCCGCGACCTTTTCGCACGCGGACCGCCGGCCAAGCGTGAGGAAATGGTCCTGAAGCGCGTGGATCTCCTCCAGCGCCGCGTTCAAGACACGCGCATTCAGGTCGGGCCAGCGCTCCGGCGGTGAAAGCGGATCGAAGCGGTGCGCGATAACTTCGCAGGGCTCCACCGCATCGCATTCGGCCGAATGCCTGCCATCGACCGGAAGGCCGACCAGATCCCCCGGCAGACCGAAGGTCATGACCTGTCGGCGCCCGTCCCGCTGGACCCGCGCCAGGCGAAGCGTCCCGGAGATGACCTCGAAAACATGCTTAGCCGTGTCGCCCTCGTAGAACAGATGCTCCCCCTGCCGCAGGTGGCGCCGGCATCCCTCGGGGGCTTCCCGGGCGCGTTCGCGTTTCAGGACGGGGCAGGATTGGAACGACAGGACATTGCAGGCAGTGTTCGCAAACATGATGGCCCCCTAGCGGTATGCGCGGTATATTGGTTGCGACATGTCGCAGAAGTATCTTTGGCCCTGTATCAAAGTGTAATTGCCGCGCTTGCCGCTTGCCGTTTCCTTTCGGGAAAACAATATGTCCCAGAACAATTAGACATGTGGTTCCGGATGAGGAGGGGTCGTGGTCGGGAAGTCCATCCTGGTCGTCGAAGACGATCCTGGCGTGCGTCAGCTCCTGCGCCGGAGTCTTGAGGCCGACGGCTTCGCCGTGAGCGAGGCCGAGACGGGCGAGGCAGCCATCGAGATGGTGCAAAGGCAGTCGTTCGACCTGATCACGCTCGACCTGAACCTTACGGGCGCCGACGGCCTGGACGTCGCACGGCGTGTCGGCAAGATATCCAACGTCCCGATTGTGATGGTGACGGGCCGCGGCGACGTCATCGACCGGATCGTCGGGCTGGAACTGGGCGCGGACGACTACATCACCAAGCCCTTCCACCCGCGCGAGGTGCTGGCGCGCATCCATTCGATCCTGCGCCGCTCCGGGGTCGAGGGGGCGGGCAAGCCCGCGACCCCCCTGGCCGGACCGCCGCGCGAATACGCCTTCGCAGGGTTCCGGGCAATCCCTGAAACGCTGGAACTTTTCGACGCCGAGGGCGCGCCCATCGAACTGACCGCTGGCGATTTCCGCCTGCTCACGGTCTTTCTCGACCACCCCAGGGAGGTGCTGTCGCGCGAAAGGATCATGAACCTGGTGAACGGCTTCGAATGGGCGCCCCTCGACCGGACGATCGACAATCAGGTCGCGCGCCTTCGCAAGAAGATCGAGGCGGTGCCCAGCGCCCCCAAGCTGATCAAGACGGTGCGCGGCGTGGGTTACACCTTTGCGACCGAGGTCTTCGTGTCGTAGCCGCTAGGCCCGGCTGTCGGGCAAAAGGGCCTTCAGTCGCGCGGCAAGCTCGACCTGGCGGTAGGGCTTCTGCAAAAGCTGCAATGTCTCGTCGCTTTTCCCGGGCGGCATCATTTTCCCGGGCGGCATCAGCAGATCACCGGAAAACCCCGAAGTCATGAGGATCCCGACCCCCGGCCGTTCGGCCCTGATCCTTTGCGCGAGATCGAAGCCGTTCAGCGGCCCCGGCATGATGAAGTCGGAGAATACGGCGGCAACCTCCGGATGCTGTTCCAGAACGTCCAGGGCTTCGGCCGCGCTCGCGGCGGCAAGCGTCCGGTAGCCCAGGGCCTCGATCCGCTTGTTTGTCAGCGTGCGGATGGCGCGATCGTCCTCGACAACAAGGATGACGCTGCCGTTTCCGGCCCCGGTCTGGCTCTCGCAGGCGGGCTCGGTCCCGCGCGCGGGCGGGTCCGCGACCGGCACCGGGAAATAGAGGCTGACGGTCGTGCCCAGACCGACCTCGCTGTAAAGGGTTACCTTGCCCCCGGCCTGCCGGGCAAAGCCCTGGACCGTGGCGAGGCCGAGGCCGGTGCCCCGCCCCGGCGCCTTGGTGGTGAAGAACGGCTCGAAGGCGCGGGCCTTGACCTCGTCGCTCATCCCCTTGCCGTTGTCGGTGACGGAGATCCGCACATAGCGCCCCGGCAGCAGCCCGACCTCGGCAAAGCCGAAATCGTCAATGCGGACATCGGCGGTGCTGATCACGATCTCGCCCCCGTCGGGCATCGCGTCCTGCGCGTTGACGACGAGGTTGATCAGCGCATTCTCGAACGCGGAAGGGTCGATGTCGATCTGGTCGATCGTCGAGCGGTAGACGTAGCGCACCGAGGTCTTGGGCGACAGGATACGATTGAGAAGCCTGAGCGATTCCGAGATCGCCTGATTGACCCTGAGGCGGACCGGGCTGACGGGCCCGTTGCGGCCATGGGCCAGCAGCTTGCCGATCAGCTTGGTCCCGAGCTCCGCCGCCGACATCGCCTCATCCAGAAGGGCGTGCTGCTTGGGGTCGGTGATGCAGTTGCCCAGAAGCTCCAGGTTGCCGATGACGATGGTCAGGATGTTGTTGAAATCATGCGCCACGCCCCCGGTCAGCTGGCCGAGCAGTTCCATGCGCTTGGCCGCCTCCATCGCGCGCTGGCTGGCATTGCGCGCCGACAGATCGCGCATGATCCCGACGAAGACCGGCGCCCCGTCGAGGTCGCACCGGCCGATATTCAGATGCACGGGGCAGATGCTGCCATCCTTGCGAAGCGCGTCGAGATCGCGGCCGTGGCCCATGATCCCCGCCTCACCGGTCCTGAGGTAGTCCCCGATCCGGCGCCGATGCGCGTCCGCGGCGACGTCAGGCACCAGCAGGTCTATCGACTGACCCAGAAGCTCCTCGGGTTCATACCCGAACATCGCGCTGGCGGCCGGATTGATGCGGGTGACAAGCCCATCGGCATCGCAAACGACGATGGCATCCACAGCCGTCGCGAGGATGGTGTCGAGCAAGACGACGCTTGATGCCTCACACGACATCGGCCGGAATCTCCCAGGTTGGACGCGCCGGCAGCCTCGCCCGTTGCGACGACGGCGTCAACCGCCCGCAAACAGACGGCTTTCAGGCTCGCAGGTATCCAACCGGCTCCGCCAGTCCGGGCGCGCCCGTCTGGTCAAGCTCCTGCTGCATGGCGATATGTGAGGTCAGATCCGCGAGCGTCACGACGCCCAAGAGCCGCCCCTGCTCGGCGACCATGTACTTGCGCGGGCCGCCGGTGATCATGCGCCTCATCACGGTGCCCATCTCCAGGTCCGGGGGGATGGTGTTCGTCTCGTCGCTGCTGACATAGATGTCGGCGACATGGGTATCGTCCCAGTTTTCCCGGTCGATCGCGCTGATCAGTCTGGCATCGACATAGCCCAGAAGCTGCTCGCCTTCGGTCACCGGCACGAAGCTGCGCGAGTGGCGCAGGATGATCCGGTCTATCGCCTCGGCGAGCGTGTCCTCCGGCTTTGCGGTGTGGAGCGAGCCGCTCATGAACTGCGCCACCGTTCCGCCCGTCACCTGGGGCGCTTCCACCAAGGGTCGCTTCGGCAGCCTCGGCGCCTGCGGCGCGGCCAGGAACAACAGGATACCGATCAGCACCTGCCAACCGCCCACGATCATGGCCCCCGAAAACAGTGAGACGAAGCCCGATCCGACCAGAAGGAGGGCGACGAGCGCGGAGACCTGACCCGCCTCCCGCGTCGCGGCGGCCAGATCGTGCGAGGCGCGCCAGCGCGCGGCCCTCAGGATGCGACCGCCGTCCAGTGGATAGGCGGGCAGCAGGTTGAGCGATGCCAGCGCGAGGTTGATCAGCGCAAGGTATTCCAGCAGCGCCAGAACCGGCGGCGAGATGCCGGCCCGTGACAACGCCACAAACGCCACCCAGGCGAGCGCGCCCAGCGCGAACGGCACCGCGAGGCCCGCGATCGCGATCCGGAGCTCCGAACCCGCGCTTTGCGGCGCCTCTTCGGGCATGGCAACGCGATCGGGCGCCAGATCGTGCCGCAGGACGCGACCCTGCGAGACCCTCCGGCGAGCCAGGGCCTGGGCGACGTCGTGCAGAACGATGCTGCCGAAAAGCCCCGCCGTCGCGACGATCGCGAGCAGAACGTGATCGCCCTTGCCAAGATCGGGAAGGCGTCCAGGAAAGAAGCCAGACAACAGCGACCAGACCATCAGCGCGGCGACAAGAATCCAGGCAGGGTCGAGCCTGATCTCGGCGCCGAAAAGATCGATGGACCAAACCGCACGCGCAAACATCGCTTACCCTGCCACATGCTTCTTGAAGGTAATTTTATCAACCTCCGATCCGGGCCAATTGATCCCGATCATGCGGCCGCCGTTTCCGGGCACCGACCTGCGAGGCAAAGGCGATTCTCTCCGCTTTGCCGCCCCACAACCCACGGATTGCGCGGTCTTTTGGCCGTTCTCGATGCTGCGGCCCAATCTCTGGGCGGAATCGTTTAACAAAACGCATATAATAGAACGTATTCTATTAGATTATTGCGATTTTCACATCTCGCTTGAAGATAGGGTATGCGATGCCGCATTTTTGCCGCATTGTATGGACGACTCCAAGCGAGGAATCTGACATGACAAGTGTGTTGATCGAAACGGCCGATCGGCCGAGCACGCTGTACGCCCCCGAAGTCGTCGGCGTTTTCAAATCCTACGAAGCACTGCAAGCCACCTACAGCGACCTGCGCGCGGTCGGTTTCAGCCGGTACGATGTCGACCTTCTGGGCCGCAAGGACGCGCTGGCAAAGACGCTCGGCAACCGGTTCTGGTGGTCGCGCGAAGTGGAAAACGATCCTACCGTGCCGGTTTCAGCCTTTGTGCCCGAAGCGGCGATGGAGGACTACAAGGCCTTCCTGAAGTACGGTTTCGCCTTCATGGGATCCTACATCGCCATGGCGATGCTGGTAACGCCCGCGAGCACCCTTGCCGCGTCGATCTCGGTGGTGTCGATCGAGGGCATCCCCGGCGACGTGATGGGGGCGATCCTGGCCCATCGCAGCGGCCAGCACCTCAAACCCTTCTACGAGGACAAGCTCCACAAGGGGGGGATTATGATGTGCGTGCGCGCCACGACAGCCGAGAAGGAGCGGCGCGCGGTCGCGATCATGGCCGAGCGGTCCGGGCAGGACGTCAACATCCACCGCTGGATCGACTAAGCCGCCCCTAGGCTGCCGCGTCGGCGGCGATGGTCATGCCAAGGGGGCAGGACCCGGCGGCACTGTTATGCCTCAAGGCGTGAAACCCGTTGATATCCGGGATCATGGCTCAAGGGCGCCGGTCGCGGCGCCCTGGCCACGGGTTCGGTGTCGAGGTCACCTTGGCTGACAACACGCGCCTTGGGCATAGCGTCGCGGCAGAGGGAACGGGCGCCGCTGTGCGTTTCGAACATGCGGCGCCCCGGATTGGCTCCCGGCTTCTCTTGCTGTCCGACGCCGCCATGACGCTGGAGGTTGCAAGCCTGCCCAGCCGCGAAGCCGCATGTGCTGGTCCTGAGCCTCTCCTCCGAGCTTCGGCTCGGAATGCCGGGCGCGATACCGGGCAACCCCTGACCGCCCCGACGGGCATGGCGCTGCTGGGGCAAATGCCGAACATCTTCGACGAGACCATCGACGGCAAGCCCCCACCGGTGTGCGCTTCCGCGCGTGCCGTGCAGACGGCGCTGGCGGAATAGAAGGACCTCAACGACATCATCCCATGCCGGGGTTCGAGGAGCTGTCGGAAAAGGACGCGCCATCGTGCGGCGCGCGCTGGAACGGTTCCCGACGCAGCCCTTCTTCTCGACCGCAGGGATGACCGGGAAGCCAGGGCGATGACCTCGACACTCCATCTGGGCGCGATAGCCGGGGCGGCGCAGAGCCTTGGTCTGTTTCACCTCGCTCTGGCAGGCGGCCCAGGCGCTGCCGGCGCTGATCGCGGTGTCTGCCTTCTCGCTCTCGCGGCGCGGCCTTTGGGGCTAACTGCCCACTGATGTCCGGCCCTTGCCCGTGATGCTCCCCATCAACATCGTCTCCGAGATCTCCCGCGCCATCGCGCTGGCCGTCCGGCTGAACGGTCGTTTCATGAGCGGGACGGTCATCGCCGGCACCGACAGCAGCATCGCGCCCTTCTTCTTCCCCCTGATGATACAGGTTCTGGGACTGCGGACCGGCCTGATCCAGGCCTATATTTTTGCGGCCCTCGCGATGGGCTTCATCGCCTCCACCGTCCGTCCGGACAACGGACCCGCGCCCTCCCCCAAGCTCTCCAACGGAATGGAGCCCTGAAAAGGATGCCGCGGTCCGGTTCGCCATCGTCTCGATCATCACGGCCGGCCTGACGGTCGCGATCGGCGCGATCGCCTCGGCCACGGCAGAAGGGGCGTCGGCGCACGTCGAAAACTCGACCGATTTAACCCCGGCGGCACGCGACCGGATCGCGCGCGCGCTTCATGATCACATCGCCGAGGGGATCGACGTTGACTACCGCGCCGCAGAGGACGCGCCGGTCGGGATGTGGTTGACGCCGGGCCGCCCGGTCCTCGAATGGTCAGCGGCGCGCGACTTGGATCGGGTCGAGACGCTGGTATCCGATAGCCTCGTCACCACGGCCAGCCAGGCGGTCGATGCCGCCTGAACGCTCCTCTCTGCCTGGCGACGTGTTCGCGGGACCTTTGGACCGCATGACCCGCATCGTGGCGTAAACCCGGACCGAGGTGGAGCTTGGCAGCGTCGCCCGCGTGCTGAGCGTCGGAAACGGCAGCGCCCGGATCGCGGGCATACCCGAGCTGCGGGCAGACGTGCTGGTGAGCTTCGAGCGGGCCGAGACCGGCATAGCGGCCAGCCTGGGCACCGACCGGTCGGGCGTCATCGTCCTTGGCTGCGGCGATGGGATACGCCACGGCGGCAAGGTTACCCGACTCCGGCGCGTGATCGGCACGCCGGTTGGTGGTGGGCTTCTGGGGCGGGTGATGGGCGCGCTTGGCCAGCCGCAGGGCGACCAGAGACGGGTCCGGAATGGTCACCCATCGAGCGGCCGCCGTCGCCCCGTTCCAAACCGGGATCGCGGCGGTCGATGGCGGCGGCGCCCTGACCGCGCACCCGGTGACGGAGACGCAAGCGCAGAACATCTCCGCCTTCATCCGGACCGAATTGATCTCGATCACTGACCATCGGATCTGTCTCGCGCCCGACCACTTCGAGAAGGGGCAGTTGCCCGCCCTGGACATCGGCAACTCGGTCAGCCGCGTCGGCGGCAAGGCGCAGCTTCCCGCCTTCCGCGCGCTCGCCGGGGACCTGCGGCCTTGCTGCGCCCAGGTCGAGGACTCGGAGACCTGCGCGCGGCTCGGCACCCAGATCGACACTGAGACCCGCCGAAAGCTTGGTCGCGGGCGGCGCGATCGACTCCGGGCCTGCCGCGATACGAGGAGCAAGCGAGGGCGGCGATGCAATCGCTTGAAGACGCGTCCGCGCATCTGCAGACGACGCGGGAAATCCACGCAATGGTGCGCGCGACAAGGGCACTGTCCGCGCCCCGGATCCATCAGGTTGTTGGCGCGGCGGAGGCCATCGGCGACTTCGAACACACGATCGAGATGGGGCTGCGGATCGTGCTACGCGGAAAGGGCGTCACGGCATGACCCCGGCCCGAGGGCGGCGGGTCCGGCCTGATCACGTTCGGCTCCGACCGGGTTCGCCTGCGACCGCCCGCGCACGGGGCGAAGCCGCGCCCCCCGCCATTGGGTCCGATCGCTCTTTTCCTGGCCGATCGGGCAACCATCTTCACGCTTCTTTACAGACCTCCGGCAGAACCGCGTGCGAGTGAACATGCGGCGCGCCGAACGCAGTATCGGAGAACACCGTGACGCGCTGATGGATGCCTACCGCCTGTTGCGCCAGGGAGCGATTACCCGCGAACTGCGCGACATCCTTGCCGGGTTCGAGGCGGCCCGCCAAGGCCTTGATGCCGACGGCGCACCCTTGCCAGACGAACGGTCCCGCGCGATATAGCGCCATGGCGCCCGCACATCCCCAGGCTGAAATCTTCGACGTGATCTGCGTGGCCCAGGCCGGGCGTCTGGCCTATGAGGCGGTGATCTTCGCGGCCACGTTCCGCGCCGCCAATCCCGGTTTCGAGGGGCGCCTGGTGATGGCGGAACCTGAGCCCGGCCCTCTCTGGCAGGATGAGACGCGCCTTCCCGATGCGATCCGGGGCGTGCTTGACCGGCTGGGCGCAGAGATCGTGCCCTTCGAGAGCCGCCATTTCGGCCAGTCCTATCCCTATGGCAACAAGATCGAGGCGCTTTCGATCCTGCCGGGGGACCGCCCCTTCGTATTCTTCGATACGGACACCGCCTTCATGGCGCCCCTGTCCGATGTCGTCTTCGAATTCGATCGACCCGCCGCCTCAATGCGGCGCAAGGGCACCTGGCCGCAGATCGAACTTTACGGACCGGGCTACGGCCAGATCTGGAAGTCGCTCTACGACAAGTTCGGCCTCGACTTCGAAAGCTCTCTCGACCGGACGAAGCCGGATGAGCACTGGGAACGCTATCTCTATTTCAACGCGGGCTGGTTCTTTCACCGCGACGCGCGGGTCTTCGGCCAGCGGTTTCTCGACTACGCGCTGGCGATCCGCGACGATGCGCCCGACGCGCTTGTCTGCCAGTCGCTCGACCCCTGGCTGGACCAGGTGGCGCTTCCCCTCGTCATCCATTCACTGGGCGGCGGACGGCCGGGCCGGGGTCTCGACGGGCTCGATGGCAGCGTCAGCCGCCACTATCGGGTGCTGCCGCTGCTTTACGCCAATCGCGACGACCGCGCGATTGCGGCGATCGAGGCAGCCCTGGCGCCGAACTGGATCAAGAAGGTCGTGAAGGAACATGAACCGATCCGCAAGTTCATCTACCAGAGCAAGGGCGCCGAAGTCCGCGCCATGTTCGAGGGCGAAGCGCTGCCGCCGCAGGAACAGGCAGTCCGCAACCGGCTGAAGAAGGCGAAGCTTTGGCTGCGCTGAGCCTCAATCCCTTGAAAAAGCTGCGCACGAAACACAGGTGCTGGCCAAGAAGCCCGGGAACCGAGACCATGAAATCCATGCTGATCCTGCCGCTCTGCGCGCTCGCCGCCCTGTCCCAGCCCGCGTTTGCCGAGACCCGTCTGCCCGCCTCCCAGGCCGAAATCAGCCTGAGCTTCGCGCCGCTGGTCAAGGCGACGGCCCCTGCGGTCGTCAACATCTACGCCCGCAGGATCGTCGAGCAGCGCCAGAGCCCCTTCGCCAACGACCCGTTCTTTTCGCAGTTCTTCGGCTTCGGACAGGCCGCGCCAAGGGTCCAGAACTCCCTTGGCTCGGGCGTGATCCTGCGCGCGGACGGGATCGTGGTCTCGAACTACCATGTCGTCGGCGGCGCCGACACGATCCGCGTAGTCTTGTCGGACCGGCGCGAATTCGACGGGCGGGTGATCCTGTCCGATCCCGGCGCCGATATCGCCGTGATCCAGCTTGAAGACGCCTCCGGCCTGCCGGCGCTGGACCTGGCCGACTCCGACCGGGCGGAGGTCGGCGATCTTGTCCTGGCCATCGGCAACCCCTTTGGCGTCGGCCAGACCGTGACCTCGGGGATCGTGTCGGGCCTTGCCCGCTCCGGCGGGGGCATGGGCCAGGGGGGCGGTTATTTCATCCAGACCGATGCGCCGATCAACCCCGGCAACTCCGGCGGGGCGCTGATCGACATGACGGGGCGGGTCCTCGGGATCAACAGCCAGATCGTCACCCGATCGGGCGGATCGAACGGCATCGGCTTCGCGATTCCGGCGAACCTTGTCCGGCAGTATGTCAGCCAGGCCGAAGCCGGCCGCACCGAGATCGAGCGCCCCTGGTCGGGGATCGAGGTCCAGGTCGTGGATGCCGCCATGGCAGAGGCCATGGGCATGCCCGCGCCGCGCGGCGTCGTGATCACGCGCCTGCATCCAGAAAGCCCCTTCGCACATTCGGGACTGCAAACCGGCGATGTCATCACCTCGGTCGGCGGCCTTGATGTCGATGGACCGCAGGAGCTTGAGTTCCGCCTGACCACGATGGGAACCGGCGGCACCGCGCCGGTCGCCTACTGGCGCGACGGGCGCATGGAGGAAGCCGATGTCACCCTCTCGCCCGCGCCGGTCTCCGATGCGCAAAGCCTTCGCATCACGGCGAACACGATCTTCGACGGGCTTTCGGCCGCGATCCTGAGCCCCGCTCTGATCCAGAAATACGGGCTGCCATTGTCCGCCGAGGGGATCATCGTGACCGGCGTTGGTGGCGCCGCGCGGGGAACGCGGCTGCAAAGCGGCGATGTGATCCTTGCGATCAACGGGGTGGAGATCCGCTCGCTCCGCGACCTCGAAGCGGTTGCGAGCCAGCCAAGCCGGCGGTGGCAGATCACCTTCGTTCGCGATGGGCAGCGCCTGGTCCTCAGGCTGCGCGGATAACCGCCGCCCAGACCCCTCCCGCGCATGTGATTTCCGTGTGAACGGTGAATGGCCGCACAATAGCCCCACCCGGAAAGGAGGCCATCATGACCTTTGCCGCCATCCTTGCTGCCCTGACGCTGTTTTCCGTCGCGCTTGTCTGCGTGGCTAGGGCGCAATCCCCGTCCGAGTCGCGCAGCGCGACCCAACACGCAGACCACCGCGGTCCAAAAGGCTGCAACTGCTAAGCACGCTGTGAAACGCGCGCCCAGCGCACCTGTTGTCTTGGGGGGGCGCTTGCCCTAACCTCGGCGCCGCATCATTTCCCGCGGAGACCCCGATGACCAAGACCTACGGCTTTGACACGCTTCAGATCCACGCCGGCGCCCGGCCCGATCCCGCCACGGGCGCGCGTCAGGTTCCGATCTACCAGACCACGGCCTTCGTCTTTCGCGACGCGGATCACGCGGCGGCCCTCTTCAACCTGCAAGAGGTCGGCTACATCTATTCGCGCCTGACCAACCCCACGGTCGCGGCCCTGGGCGAGCGCATCGCCACGCTCGAAGGCGGCGTCGGCGCGGTCTGCTGCTCTTCGGGCCACGCGGCGCAGATCATGGCGCTCTTCCCGCTGATGGGGCCGGGGCGCAACATCATCGCCTCCACCCGGCTTTACGGCGGGACGGTCACCCAGTTCAGCCAGTCCATCAAGCGCTTCGGCTGGTCGGCGAAGTTCGTCGATTTCGACGACCTGGACGCGCTGGCCGCGGCCATCGACGATGACACCCGCGCGATCTTCTGCGAGTCGATCGCCAACCCGGGCGGCTATGTGACCGACATCCGCGCCGTCGCCGATGTGGCCGACAAGGCCGGGCTGCCGCTGATCGTCGACAACACCTCCGCCACGCCCTACCTTTGCCGCCCGATCGACCTCGGCGCGACGCTGGTCGTGCATTCGACCACCAAGTATCTGACCGGCAACGGCACCGTGACCGGCGGCGCGATCGTGGATTCGGGCAACTTCAACTGGTCGGCCTCGGACAAGTTCCCCTCGCTTTCCGCGCCCGAGCCCGCCTATCACGGGCTGAAGTTCCATGAGACCTTCGGGCCGCTGGCCTTCACCTTCCACTCGATCGCGGTCGGCCTGCGCGACCTGGGCATGACCATGAACCCGCAGGGCGCGCATTACACGCTTCTGGGGATCGAGACGCTGTCGCTCAGGATGCAGCGCCATGTCGAGAACGCCCGCAAGGTCGCCGAATGGTTGGAGAACGATCCGCGCGTGGACTATGTGACCTACGCCGGCCTGCCCTCCTCGCCCTATTACGAGCGGGCCCAGAGGGTCTACCCCAAGGGCGCGGGCGCGCTTTTCACCTTCGCGGTGAAGGGCGGCTACGAGGCCTGCGTGAAGCTCGTCGACTCGCTGGAGCTTTTCAGCCACGTCGCGAACCTGGGCGACACCCGCTCGCTCATCATCCACTCCGCCTCGACGACGCACCGCCAGCTGTCGCCCGAGCAGCAGAAGGCCGCCGGGGCCGCGCCCAATGTCGTGCGCCTTTCGATCGGGATCGAGGATGCCAACGACATCATCGCCGACCTCGATCAGGCGCTTGCGAAGGCAACGGCCTGATCGGGTAGCCGCACAACTAGAAGGGGGGGCGGGACGCCCCCTCTTGCCAGCCCGCTCTTACCAAATGCGTTGAGGGTCGCGATCGATTGGAAGGTGCGATCATCCCCAAGACGTATGAGCTTCTGCCGGTTCCATGGGCACGAAGATAAGATCGTGACCATGGAGTTGGAGAGTGGAAATGGCGCGACGGATGTTCAGCCGCGAGTTCGAGATCGAGGCGGCGAAGCTGGTGACGGAGCGGGGCGTTTGGGTGGCCCAGGCGCGCCGGGATCTGGACCTGACAGAGAGTGTGCTGCGGCGCCGGACCAAGGAATTGACGGCGGCGCCTGCTGCGGCCTTTCCCGGTAACGGGCAGATGGGATCGGACCTGGCCGAGATTGCAGCGCTGTAGAAAGAGGCCGTCCGGTTCCGGGCGGAGCGGGGCATCCTCAAGAAAGCGGCGACCTTGTTCGCGCGGGGAGGCGACATGACGTTCGCCTTCATCGCAAAGCACGGCGATATCTGGACCGTGAACGGGCTTTGTGAGGTCATGGAGGCCTCACGTTCCGGCTTTCATGCTTGGTTCCATCGTCCGGCCCGCGCTCGCGCGATCCTTGGTACAAAGCTCATCACCGTGATTGACAGGAGCTTCAAGGCAAGCGACCGCACCTATGGGATGCTGACCCTGAGCGTGGTGTAGCTTCTGGCGGAGGGGGGCACAGGCGGCGTTCGGTTGGGGCCTGGTTTCTGACACCAATCTGGACCACCGATGACCACCGACATAATGAACTCCCGCCACCGCGTCGGGAGGCCCCCTGAGGCGGACTTTTGGGCGAGATGATTGGCTTTGCCGCCGAGCGGCTGATGGAATTGGGGGTCGGCGCTGCAACGGGTGCGGTCTGTGGCGAGAAGGACCCGGCACGGCTCGCGCAGCGCAACGGCTATCGCGACCGGGATTAGGTTACGCGCGCCGGGACGGTCGAGCTGCGCATTCCGAAGCTCAGGAAGGGCAGCTACTTCCCGGGCTTTCTCGAACCCCGGCGGATGGCCGAGAAGGCGCTGACCGCGGTCATCCAGGAGGCTTATGTTCCGGGCATCTCGACGCGGCCCGTGGACGATCTCGTCAAGGCGATGGGGATGTCGGGGATCAGCAAGAGCCAGGTCAGCCGCCCGTGCGAAGAGATCGACGGCAAGGTGAAGGCCCTCCTCAACGGGCCTCTCGAAGGCGATTGGTCCTACCTCTGGATCGACGCGACTTACCTCAAGGTCCGGCGCGGCCTTCGGGGCGTAAAGCCGGTGATCTCGGGCGCGCACCGGGGGGCATCAAAGCCTCCGTCTCGAAGGTACTCAGCGCCATCTGGCAATGCTGCCGCGTCCATTTCCAGAACAATGCCCTCGCCCGTGCCGGGAAGAGCGGGCGGCGCGTCGTCACGGCGCTCATCGCCACTGCCTTCGCGCAGGACACGGCCGAGGCCGCCAGCACCCAGGGGCGGCCCGTCGCCGACCAGATCCGGCCCAAGGTGCCGAAGCTCGCCACGCTGATGGACGACGCCAAGCACGATGTCCTCGCCTGCATGTCCTTCCCGAAGGAGCACCGAGCGAAGTTGCACAGCACCAACCCAATCGAGCGCCTGAACGGCGAAATCAGGCGCCGCACCGATGTCGTCGGCCCTCGGGCATCCCCTCGGACCAGTGGCAGGAATGCCCTCGATCCCAAACGACGACGCCATCGTTCGCCTCATCGGAGCCCTGCTCCTGGAACAAAATGACGAATGGGCCGTCCAGCGCGCCCGCTACATGACGTTGGAAACCATCGCGCCCTTGGGCGATGATGCCGTCATCAGCCTGCCCGCCGTGGCATCCTGATCAACCATGCCCGCGCCGAACACAACAGTGACCGTCAGCGCCAGCTACACCATCCAAGGGACAGCATCATGCTGGACCGCCGCGAAGGAAGGCAGATAGTGGGGAGCCGAGAGTACCTAACCTGTCTTCCGTGGACCGTTTTCCGTCCGATCGGAGGTCTTCGATGCCCAAGGTGCACACCGGCACGGAACGGCTGTTCGAGTGGGCCGAGAGGGACTTCGACACCCTGCGCCGCCCCAACGACGCGGTCGTGACGATCGTGCAGGGGGGCTTGACGCTTGACCCTGTCCCCAAACCAGATCGAGGTCTTTTCCGCGGAGCAGGCGCTGGAGGCCTATTCATCCTCGGGCATGGCGCTGATGTACGGGCGCTGGACCCTCGGCAGGCATTTCGCCTTTCACGAGCGTCACTATAGCCGCGGGTTGCGCGGGTTGGCCTTTGCGATCGTCTTCAACCGGAATGCCGCCGCTGAAGTGGCCCACCAACCGGCGAAGATATACCCCTCGAAGTGCAAGACCAGGAGATGGCTGTCTGGCGCCGCGGCAAGACCGACGCGCTGCTCCACCATTCGGACCAGGGATCGCTATATGCCAGTGCGTAGGTCCAACGCCTGCTGCTCGACAATGGCATTACCCGCTTGATGAGCCGGGCCGGCAATGCCTGGGACAATGCGGCAACGGAGAGCTTCTTCTCGTCGCTGCAGAACGGGCCCACGGCCCGCAAGCTCTACCGCACCCGTGACGCGGCACGCGCCGACGTGTTCGACGACATTGAGCGCTTCTTGAGCTGCCCCGAGTTTCCTAGAGACCCGCCTTGGTCGGTTTCTGCTGCCTGATCTCGAAGTCAGCGGGCGACAGCATACCGTTGTTCGTGTGTTTACGCTTCGGGTTGTAGAACAGCTCGATGTAGTCGAACACGTCTGGCCGCGCGTCTTCGCGGGTCGGATATGTCCGACGCCTGATCCGCTCTCTCTTCAGCAACTGGAAGAAGCTTTCGGCGACCGCGTTGTCATGGCGGTTGCCGCGGCGGCGCATGCTGGGTTCGAGGCCGTGTTGGCGAAGGAACGTCTGCCATTCCCGGCTGGTGAACTGGGAACCCTGATCGGGATGTACCATGACCCTACCTGAGGGTTTGCGCCGCCACACGGCCATCAGCAGGGCTTGCAGGGCGAGGTCCGTCGTCATGCGGGATTGAGCGGACCAGCCAACGACACGGCGGGAGAACAGGTCGATGACGACGCAGAGATAGAGCCAGCCTTCGTGTGTCCTCAGGTAGGTGATATCGGTGACCCAAAGCTGATCGGGGCGAGATGCCTCGAAGCGCTGCTCCAGCCTGTTCTCGGCCACCACCGCGGGCTTGCCGCCATATCGGCCGGGCGGCGCCTGTAGCCCACCTGCGCAGCGATCCCGGCCAGCGACGCCAGCCGGGCCACACGGTTCTCCGAGATGCGTTCGCCCCGGTCGCGCAGATCGTCAGCCGGCTTGCGGTAGCCATAGATCTTGCCGCTGTCGCGCCAGGCTTGGCGGACCAGCGCGGTCTGACGCGCATCCTCCTGCGCGCGGTGGCTTGACGGTTCCTTGAGCCAGGCATGGAAGCCGGAGAAATGGACCCGCAGCACCCGGCACATGGCCCGGGCGCCGAACTCTTCGCGATGCGCCCGGATGAAGGCGTACTTCACTGGGACCCTCGCGCGAAGTCCGCGCTCGTCCATTGCCCTCGGACCAATGGCGGACATGGCTCGCCCTTTCTCAGGATGTCGCGCTCCTCGGTCACCCTGGCCAGCTCGCGCTTCAGCCGCCGGTTCCCGGCCTCATGATCCACGCCCGGCTTTGGAACGGGTTCCCCGAACAGCTTCCGCCACTTGCAGAGGGAATGTGTGCTCACGCCCAACCGCCGGGACACCTCCCGAACCGGAGACCCCCGCACCGTGATCTGAGGCACCGCGTCCCGCTGGACCGCGTCACTGTAATTGCTTGTCCCAATGCTCGCCTCCTCGGCTCAAAGCAAGGCGGCAAAGCGTCTACAAATCCAGGCGCACCTCAGTCTTCCCTCCGGTGTCTCCGGTAACCCGCCACTTTGCTCGGGGTAGCGAGCCGTCCAGCCCACCGACTGGCGCTCAAGATATGACGGCATGGGCGTGTCAGACGCTCGGCGGCTGAAGGCGCTTGAGGAGGAGGACCGTCGGTTGAAGCGCATGCTTGCCGATCTCCGCATGCAAGCCGATCTGCTCCAAGAGGCCCACGGAAAAAAGTGAGGCAGCCAGCTCAGCGCCGGGAGTTGGCAGAGAAAGCGGTGGCGACAAGAGGGGTCAGCATCGCGCTGGCCCGCCGGGCGTTCGGCGTCAGCGCGACCTGCGTCCGCTACAGCCCGAAGCGCGACGAGGAGAACGAGATGATCGCCGACCTGCTGGTCGGGCTGACCAGGGCGCACAAGACCTGGGGTTTTGGCCTGTGTTTTCTGCACCTTCGGAACGTGAAGCGTCGAGCCATTGGGAACCTTTGGCTCAAGCCCAATGGCGAGGGCCTGGAACCACAAGCGGGTCCACCGGATCTATTGCGAGCTGGAGCGGAATCTGCGGATCAAGCCGCGGCGCCAACTCGAACGCGAGAAGCCCGATGAATTGGCCATGCCGGAGGCGCCCAACCTGGTCTGGTCCATGGAATTCGCTTCGCGGACCTTCGGTCTATGGCCGAGCGCCCGGCCGACGGGCGACAGTTCCGGCTCTTGAACGTGCTGGGCGATTCCAACAACGAAGGCCTTGGCATCGAGATCGACTTCTCGCTGCCCGCCGAGCGGCTCGTTCGGTCGCTGAAGCCGTCGTCGGGGAGACGGTCCCCCGGACCGCTTCCTGCCCCTCCTCCACATCAAGTGGCGCGGCAAGCCGCTGGCCTTCAGGGTCGACAACGGCCCCGAATACATCAGTTCCACGCTGATGACTTGGGCCGAAAAGCAAGGCATCGCGCTGACCTACATCCAACCCGGCCAACCGCAGCAAAACGCCTATGTCGAGCGCCATAACCGGACGGTCCGGCACGAATGGCCGGACCTTTAAATCTTTGAAACCATGGAGGAGGTGCAGCAGATCGCCACCGAATGGCTATGGGCCTACAACAACGAACGCCCCGACATGGGCATCGGCGGCCCAACCCCGCCATGAAGCAGAAAATGGCCGCATAAGTTTCACGGTCGCGCCCCACTAAAACGGGGAGGATTACCCCGCTCGGGCGGCAAGCTGGATCAGCGCGACTTCGCCCATGACGCAAGCGCAGATCTCTACCGCTGCCCCGAGGGCCGCGCCTTGCGCCAGTGCAGCGCCGACGACGGACTCCCGGAATCTACGACAGGCGCAGGCTGTCGCGGTACAGGCCCAAGACGCCCGACGGCGTCACGCCCCACGATTTCATCCGAAGAGGCTGGGCTGCAAAGCCAGGCCGGCAGATGCCGGGACTGAACACCCGAAGATCAGGATTCGGCGTGATACTTGGCATCGACATCGTTGATCGCGGCAACGTTTGCAGCGGACCGGCCCTTTTCGTCGAAGGTTTCCTTCAGGAACGCATCGGCTATCGCCTTGGCGAGTTCCGGCCCGATAACTCGCGCGCCCATGGTGATGATCTGGGCGTTGTTCGACAGCGCGGCGCGCTCGGCGGAATAGGTATCGTGGCACAACGCCGCGCGAATGCCCGGCACCTTGTTTGCCGCGATCGAAACGCCGATGCCCGTGCCACAAACCAGAATCGCGCGGTCGTATTCCCCGGCGATCACCGCCGACGCGACGCGGTCCGAGAGGTTGGCGTAGAACGCGTCAGGCCCCGCATCCGTGCGCGACACTTCAGAAACCTCGAACCGACCCTTGAGGTGGTCGGCCAGAGCCGCCGCCAAGCCCTCGCCTGCGCTGTCCCCAGCGATTGCGATTTTCATAGCTAGTTCCTTTCCCTATCGGCGAATGTTGATGTCAAAGCGCGGCCGAGACGCGCGCCAGGATGTCGAGATAGCCCGAGACGTCCCAGGCCGAGCGACCGATGAACAACCCGTCGATATGCGGGCAGGCGATCAGCTCGGCGCAGTTGCCGGGGTTGACGGAGCCGCCGTAAAGACAGGGGATACGCCGACCCAGGATACCCTCGGCGACGGCGATAATCTCGGCCTGCCGGGCGTCGGCATAGTCGGCGCTGGCCGGGATTCCATGCTCCCCAATGGCCCAGACAGGCTCATAGGCCAGAAGGATCGGCGCCGATTTCTGCGCGCCATCCAACTTGCCAAGCGCCCCCTGCACCTCCCGTGCAAGCACCTCGTCGGCGCGACCGCCTTCGCGATCGGCCAGGGTTTCGCCAATGCAGATCAGCGGCGTCAGGCCGTGGCGCACAGCGGCCTCAACCTTCAGGCCAACCGTCTCATCGGTTTCGCCGAAATGTTCGCGCCGCTCGGAATGGCCCAGTTCGACCAGGTCAAGGCCGCAGTCCACTAGCATCGGCGCGGAAACCTCGCCCGTCCAGGCGCCCTTCTCGGCCCAGTGCATGTTCTGCGCCCCGACCTTGACGGAGGACTTCGCCAGCCGCGCCTTGACCTCCCTGACCGCAGTGAAGGGCGGGACGATGAAGCGTTGCACGCGCGGATCGCGGCCCCCATCGGCCGCAGCGAGACCATCGGCAAAGGCCATCGCCTCGGCCAGTGTCTTGTTCATCTTCCAACTCGTGCCGATCCAGACGTGCGGTTCGTCGATCATTCCTCATCCTTTGCGATCAGGATACGCACCCCTGACTCGACCAGCGGCGTCGCATGGTCGGGTGGAAGTGCCGCATCGGTAATGACGGTATCAAAGCGGCCCAGATCGGTCAGCCGGTAAAGGGCGGTGCGCCCGAACTTCTGCCGGTCGGCCAGGAGCACGGCCCGCGAGGCGCTCTCGATCATCATGCGTTTGGACCGCATGACCTCCTGGTCCATGTGATAGCAAACCCCGCCCGAGATCGCGGGAGAGGACAGAAAGGCCAGATCTGCGCGCAGATGCGCCAGAGCCTCTTCGGTGACGACGCCGAAAAAGCCGTTGAACTTTCGGCTGTAGGTGCCTCCAAGCGCCAGGAGCGTGATGCCCGGCGCCTCGGTCAGCGCCTCGATCGCGGCAAGGTTGTTGGTGATCACGGTTAGCGGCCGCTTTTCCGCCAGCCTCTCGGCCAGCAGGCCTGCGGTGGTACCGTCGTTGATCAGGACCGTCATCCCCGGCTCGGCCAGATCCACCGCGGCGCGGGCAATCCGCCTTTTCGCGTCGGTATCTCGGCGCGCGCGGTAGCGGTAGTCGCTTTCGAATTGCAGGCTGGTCTCGATCGAGGCCCCGCCGCGCACCTTGCGCAGCAGTCCCGCACTTTCGAGATCATCGAGATCCCGGTGAATCGTCATCTTCGACACGCCGAAACGCACCGCGAGATCGTCCAGCCCGACGGTCCCCTGCTCGATCAGCAGGTCGATGATTTCCTTGCGGCGGTCTTCCAGCTTCATGCTCGTCCCCTTGGGATGCGGCGAAACATAACGCCGGAAAATTACATATCAACATTATTATCGTTATTTTGTGATTTATTGTTGTGACATTTGTGATTCTGACTTAGGCCCCACTCAGAATGAGGAGGAAGCGATGCCCAACGAACTGCACCCGGGAACCGATAAGGCGCTGGCAAACTGCATTCGCGCGCTGGCCATCGACGCTGTCGAGGCGGCAAAATCCGGGCATCCCGGCGCACCCATGGGCATGGCGGATGCCGCGACCGTGCTATTCGCCCGCCACCTGAAATTCGACGCGCTGAACCCGGACTGGCCGGACCGCGACCGCTTCGTCCTGTCGAACGGCCACGCCTCGATGCTGCTCTATGCGCTCCTGCATCTGACCGGCTCACCCGACATGACGATGGAGGAACTGCGCAACTTCCGGCAATGGGGCGCGCGCACGGCAGGTCACCCGGAGTTCGGGCATGCACCGGGCATCGAGACCACGACCGGGCCGCTTGGCCAGGGCCTCGCGAACGCGGTCGGCATGGCGCTGGCGGAACGCATCCTGTCCGAAGAATTCGGCGGCGACCTTGTCGATCACCGCACCTGGGTCTTCGTGGGCGATGGCTGTCTTCAGGAGGGGATCGGGCAAGAGGCGATCAGCCTTGCCGGGCACCTGAAGCTCGGCAAGCTCAAGGTGGTCTACGACGACAACGCCATCACCATCGATGGCGCGACCTCTGTCTCGTTCTCCGAGGATGTGCCCGCTCGGTTCCGGGCCTGCGGCTGGCATTTCGTGCAGGCGGACGGACACGATCACGCCGCCATTGACGCGGCCCTGACCGAGGCCGCATCGGTGACGGATCGCCCGAGCCTTATCGCGTTGAAGACCGTCATCGGCTACGGCGCGCCGAAAAAGGCAGGCACGGCGGCGGCTCACGGATCGCCGCTTGGCGCCGAAGAGGCGCAGGCGGCGAAGCAGGCGCTTGGATGGGCCCACCCGCCCTTCGAAATCCCGGCGGTGCTTCTGGACCAATGGCGCGGGATCGGCAACCGCGGCGCTGCCGCCCGCGAGGCGTGGGGGCAGCGGCTGGCATCCGACCCGAAGGGCGCGGCGCTTGCGCAGCGCCTGGCCGGCGGGGAACCAGCGGGCCTGAAAGCCGCCTTCAAGACAGCGCGCGACGCGCTCTTCGCCACGCCGCAAGCCGTCGCGACCCGCCGCGCCAGCCAGATCGCGCTGGAAAGCCTGACAGCGGCACTGCCGGAGATGGTGGGCGGATCGGCGGACCTGACCGGATCGAATCTGACCCGCGTCAAGTCGGTGGAGCCGGCCTTCACCCCCGATGCGCCCGGGCGTTACATCGGCTTCGGCGTGCGGGAGTTCGGCATGGCCGCCGCGATGAACGGCATGGCCCTGCATGGCGGCATCATTCCCTACGGCGGAACCTTCCTGGTCTTTTCCGACTATTCCCGCAACGCCATCCGGCTTGCCGCGCTGATGGGGGTCGGCAGCATCCATGTGATGACCCATGACAGCATCGGCCTTGGTGAGGACGGGCCAACCCATCAGCCCATCGAGCATCTGGCCAGCCTGCGGGCGATCCCGAACCTGCTGGTGTTCCGGCCTGCCGACGCGGTCGAGACGCTGGAATGCTGGGAGATCGCGGTGAAGAACCGCAAGCGCCCCTCGGTTCTGGCGCTGTCACGTCAGGCAGTGCCGCAGCTTCGCGGCGGCCGACCGGGCCTGGACGCCCCGAACATGTCGTCGCACGGCGCCTACGTCATCCGGTCCTACGGTGCCGCGCGCGATGTGACGCTCTTGGCCACGGGCACCGAGGTGTCGATGGCGGTCGAAGCCGCCGAGGCGCTGGCGGCCGAGGGCCTCGGCGTCGCGGTCGTCTCGATGCCAAGTTGGGAGCTCTTTGAGGCGCAGCCCGCGGAATATCGCAGGCGGACTCTGGGCACCGCACCGCGCATTGCCGTGGAGGCGGCGGGCAAGTTCGGCTGGACCCGCTATGTCGCCAGCGAGGACGACGTGATCGGCATGAACGGCTTCGGCGCCTCCGCCCCGGCCGAAGTGCTTTACGAAAAGTTCGGCATCACCAAGGACGCCATTATCGCCCGGGCCCACGCGCTGACGGGCAAATAAGGAGACGGACATGAAATTCTTCGCAGACACCGCAGTCGTCGCCGAGATCGACGAGTTGAACAGCTACGGCCTTTTGGATGGCGTGACGACGAACCCCAGCCTGATCGCCAAGTCTGGGCGCGACTTCAAGGAGGTCGTGGCCGAGATCTGCGCGCTGGTCGACGGCCCCGTGTCGGCCGAGGTCGCGGCGCTGGACTTCGACGGCATGGTCGCGGAGGGCGAGCACCTGGCGAAGATCGCGCCGAATGTCGTGATCAAGCTGCCGCTAACACTCGACGGGTTGAAGGCCTGCCGACACTTCACCGCGAAGGGCATCAAGACCAACGTGACGCTGTGCTTTTCCGCCAACCAGGCGCTGCTGGCGGCCAAGGCCGGTGCGACCTATGTGTCGCCCTTCGTCGGGCGGCTGGACGACATCCATATTGACGGGATGGATCTGGTCCGAGAGATCCGCCAGATCTTCGACAATTACGGGTTCGAGACGCAGATTCTCGCGGCCTCGGTCCGCAGCGCCAACCATGTCAAGGAAGCAGCCCTTGCGGGCGCGGACGTGGCGACGGTCCCAGCGGCGGTGATCAAGGGGCTGGCCTCGCACGTCCTGACGGACAAGGGCCTGGCGCAGTTCGCGAAGGACTGGGCGGCCACGGGTCAAAGCATCCTTTGAGCCTTGTCGCGGCAGCGGGCCTCACGCCCCGTCCGGCCGCGACCAGCTCTCTGCCATCACCGCAATGATCATCGCGGCGGAAACCGCGCCGGGGTCCCTGTGGCCCCGGCTCCGTTCGCCCAGGCGTGCCGCGCGGCCGAGGGTGGCGATCATCTCCGCCGTCGCCTCGGCACCCGCATGGGCAACGGCGGAGATCGCAACCAGATCGTCGCCGCGCCGCGCCGCTTCGGCCGCTGGTGCCCAGGCATCGAGCATGGTTTTCTGCCCAGGCTCCGCCTTGCCGCGCGCCGCGATCCCCTCCGCCATGGCCGCGATCAGGGAAGGCGTCTCGGCCAGGGGCATCGCGGCGTGGGGGCCGGCCGCCTTCCCCGCCCGCAGGAAGGCCGTGGCATAAAGCGGGCCAGAAGAGGCACCGACGGCGTTCAGAAACGCCTTCGCGGCGGCGTTGAACACGTCCTGAAGGCTTGCGCCCTCCGGCAGGTCCGCCGCCGCCCCGGAAGCCGCCGCCATGCCCTGCGCCATGGCGATCCCGTGGTCCGCATCGCCAATTACGCCGTCGAGCCGACACAGCGTGTCTCGTTCCGCATCCATCTTCTCGGCCAGTGCCGCGAAACTCGCGACCAGTCGTTGGGGCGTCAGTTCGGCCATGCTTTCACCCCTGCCTGAACATCGCGCAATCGCAGGGGTGATCGATCATCCGCTGCAACTCATCATCCAGATGCATGATCGTGATCGATGCCCCCGCCATTTCCATCGAGGTGCAATAGGGTCCGACCAGCGTGCGGTGAACCTCAAGTTCCGCCGCCTTCAGCCGCGCGTTGACGCGGGCGTGAAGGATGTAAAGCTCCATCAACGGCGTCGATCCGAGCGAGTTGACCAGCACCGCAACCCGATCCCCCGGCGCGGCGGCCATTTCCGAGAGGATCGCATCCATGATCTCGTCGGTGACCGCATCGGCGGGGCGCAGGGCCTCGCGCCGAATTCCGGGCTCTCCGTGGATGCCCATGCCGATCTCCATCTCGCCCGCGGGCAGGTCGAAGTTCGGCCGCCTCGTCTGCGGCAGAGAACAGGCGGACAGGGCGACCCCCATCGTGTAGGTGCGCGCGTTCGCATGCCGCGCGATCCGCTCCACCTCGTCAAGGGGCAGACCTAGATCCGCCGCCGCGCCTGCCGCCTTGAAGATGAAGACATTGCCCGCCACGCCGCGCCGCTTGTCGCGCGCCTCGCGTGGGGCAGAGGCGATGTCGTCCGTCGTCAGCACGGTGCGCGTCTCGATCCCTTCCATCTCCAGCATTTCGGCGGCCATGTCGAAGTTCATGACGTCGCCGGCATAGTTGCCGTACATGAAAAGAACCCCTGCCCCGCCGTGGGCCGCCATCGCGGCGTCCATCACCGGTTGCGGCGGCGGCGAGGCGAAGACGTTCCCGATCGCGGCGGCATCGGCCAGACCCTTGCCGACGAAGCCAAGGAACGTCGGCTCATGGCCCGATCCGCCACCGATGACCAGCGCGACCTTGCCCTCGCGCGGGCCGTGCCGCGCGATCACCGCGCGCGGCGCGTGGTCGGGGCGCCAGAGGTGATCGGGATGCGCCGCCATCACCCCGGCCAGCATCTCGTCAACCGTGTCGTTGCCGTCGTTGATCAGTTTCTGGGTGAGGGTCATGGCGCGCTACTCCGCTCAGATGTTCAGATCCTGCACCCCGGTATCGACATGGGGCGCCCAGAAGGCAACGCTTTCCGCGATCTGGGGGATCACCTCGCGGTCATTCGGCTCCCGTTCCTTGAAGCTCAGTTCCAGGCAGATCTCGTTGTCCTCGCCCCCGCCCTCCCGGAAGGCCGCCAGAAGCGGCCCGGGCTGGATGCGCCCCCGCGCGTTGAAATCCGCCGTGAAGGGGCGGTGGCCGCCCTTGTCCATCAGCGATTGCTTGATGTGGATGATCGGCGAAACCTTCGGCACCGCGCGCGCCCAGGCATAGGGATCGTAGTCATCGGGATTGGGCGAGGTCACGTCGCCGTGGTCGATGTCGGCCATCATCCACATCGGGATCGCCATGTCTGCTGCCGTCAGACGGTCCTGCAACGCGAGACAGGCTTCGATCGTCTCGCCGAATTCCCGCCCGATGCTCATCGGTTCCCAGAAGACATAGCTGAGCCCCGCATCCTTCGCGTGCTGGGCCACTTCGGCCCAGCCGTCGATGGCGATGCGGATCAGCTCCTCCCGCCGCGCCGGGTCGTCGAAGTCCTTGTAGGTGAAAATCGCGAACTGGGTGCCGACGGACTGGCCGCCGAGGTCGGCCGTGATCTCTGCGAAGGTCTTGAACCAGTCGATGTAGTATCGCCGGACCTCGGCGTCGGGGTGGCCGAAATGGTTCAGCCGGCCATAGGGCCCCGTCATCCCCGAGGTCACGCGGACGCCGGTTCGCGCGCATGCCTGCTGCATCTGCCGGGTCTGGCGGCGGATGACATGGGCGGGCCAGCTTGGGTTGATGAACTCATGTGTCAGTTGCAGGTCGCGGATGCGCAGATCCCGCGCCACGACCTCGATCAGGTCGTCGGGGTCGGCGAAACGATTGACCAGCGGATTGGTGTTCAGGGACAACGTGAAGGGCATCAGGCCTCCGGAGGGTCGAAGCAGAAACAGGGGATCACGAAATCGGGCACCGCGCCTTCGTTTTCGCACAGGGCCGCGCGGGACGTATCGTCGAGCTCCGCGTGAAGTCCGGTCCGGACTAGCGCGGTCGCATAGCCTGCCGCCTGCCCGCCCGCCACGTCATGCGCCGGGCTGTCGCCGATACAAAGGATCCGATCCGGCGCAATCCCAGGCAGGAGGCGCGCGGCCTCGGCATAGATCAGCGGATGCGGTTTGCCGATCCATTCCACCGGGCCGCCAAGCTCTTCGTAAAGCCGCGCGATGCGCCCGGCTCCGAAACGGATCCCCTGGGGCGTCAGCATCTCCATGTCCGGATTGGTGCACAAGCAGGGCACCGCGCGCCGCGCCGCCGGCGCCAGAAGCGCCCGGTAGTCATCGAGCGTCAGGACATCGCCCAGGCTTCCTGCCAGAACGATCAGCCCGGCGTCGGCCGGGGAATCGACCGGCACCAGGCCCAGGCCCGCGACATTGCTCTGGTCGCCGTCGCGGGCATGGACCCAGACGGCGGTCCCCGGCGCGAGGTCCGCGCCGATCCGGTGACGAAGCGCGGAATAGGCGGCCTCGCCTGAGGACATGACGGTCAGATAGCTGCCCCGCGCGAAACCCAGCCGGGTCAGGCGCGCCTCATTCGGGGCGGATCGCTTGCCCGAGTTCGACAGCAGGATCACCGGTTTGCCATACGACGACAGACGCGAAAGCGCGGCCGGGGCAAAATCATAGGCGCCACTTCCCGTCAGAAGGACACCGAACTGATCGACAAGAAACGCGTCGAAGCGGGCCGCCAGTTCTTTCAGCGTCGCGGGTTTCATGCGCCGGCCCCGGCCTTGGCCAGAAGTGCGGCGCCAAAGGCCGCCTCGCTCGATTGCGGCGCCTCCATGCGAACGCCCAGCCTGCGTTCCCGGATCCGGGTCCAGACCGGGTTTTGCGCCCCGCCGCCGACCGACCGGACCGAACGCAGGGGCGGCGCGCCAAGCTCGGCCAAACGGCGAAATGCCAGCGCCTCGACCCCGGCCACGCCTTCGAAAAGCGCCTTCAGAAACTCCGCGCGGCTTTCAGGCCGGGGATCGGTACGCGGCGCAAGAAGCGGGTCCGCGACCGGGAACCGCTCCCCGGGTTTGGGCAGCGGGTAATAGTCTAGGCCGGTGTCGGTTTCGGGGTCGATCTCGGGCGTCAGCGCCGTCATCTCCTCGGCGGTGAAATGCGCAAGAAGCGCCGCGCCGCCCGAATTCGATGCCCCGCCGGCCAGCCATTTGCCAAGAATGCGGTGGCTGTAGATGCCATATTCCGGCGCGAAGATCGGTTTGTCCGACAGGATCTTGATGGTCAGCGTCGTGCCCAGCGCGCTGACCCCGTCCCCGGCCTCGGACGCGCCAGTTGCCAGGAACGAGGCGCAACCATCCGTCGTCCCCGCCATCAGCAACGTGTCGGAAGGGAGGCCAAAGGCCGCCGCGGCATCGGCGGTAATCGGCCCGGCCGGCATGCCGGGCTCCGACACCGGGGGCAAGAGCGAGATGTCTAAACCCGTCTCGGCGATCCAGCGTGGCCATTCGGCGGACACCGGATCGTAGCCGGTCTTCAGGGCGTTGTTGGCGTCGCTGACAAACCGCCCCGAGAGGTTGAAGGCGATCCAGTCGGCCTGGTGCAGGATAGCGGCGGGTCTCAGGCGTTGGAACAGGATGGCTCGCGCCAGCCCGCTTGTCGGTCCGTGCGCGGCGCTGGAGGCGGGCGCGTGGCGGGCGATCGCCTCCAGCACCGCGTTGTCCGGGCAGGCATCGTTATACATCAGCCCGTCTGAGAGTGGCACCCCGCGGGGATCGACCGGAACCATGGTGCCCGAGGTGCCATCGACGGCGACCGCGCGCACGCGCGCACGCTCGACGCCCTCAAGCGCGCCGCCCAAGGCGGCCTCGGCCGCCTGCCACCAGATCGCGGGGGCGCGGTGATTGCTGCCAAAGTCGCTCATCGCCGCCTTCGCGGTACCGTGGACGCGACCGTCGCCGTCGATCACGATCGCCCGGGCCCCGGAGGTCCCCAGATCAATCCCGACGAACAGATCTCTATCCGGCATTGAGCGCCTGCCGGTATTTCTCCGCGTCCCAGTTGGTCAGTTCCTGATCCTGTTCGGCCGTCAGATGGGTGACAGCGGCCCCCTTTTCCAGCCGCGACAACACGTCGCCCAGGCATCGCACCAAGGCCCGCGCGCCCGAACTGGCGTCACTGCGAACCAGCGCCCCTGTCTCCGGTACCAGCAGGAAGACCGGCGGCGGAAACCCTTCCGCAAGCCGTCGGTCGACTGCCTGTCGCGGCGCCTCCCCGGCGTTCAGGGTCGCGGCACCGGGGCCGCAAAAGATCACGTGATCAGGGTAAAGGCTTCCTGCCGTGGCCAGTTCGCACAGCTGCGGCACCTGCGCGACAATATGCAAAGGGTGCCCCACCGGCAACGGCTCGAACCCGTCCCCGGCGCGCGCGGCAAGCTTTGCCGTGTCGATCGGTGGTTGGGTGAGCGGATCGGCCCTGAGCGCCGCGACCACGGCCAGCAATAGCTCCTCGACCGCCTCTACGGTGTCGGCGGCGACGATCAGGCCGTGATTGCCAAGCACGATGACATCCGTCTTGGGTCCGCGCGTCTGCCGCACAAGCGCCGCAAGCTGGGCGCCGGGCTTCACATAGGGCACAAAGGCCCAGTCGAAGGCCGACAGGCGGCGGGCGAGCGCTTGCTCGGCATCCGCGCAGATTGCCAGCGCGATGGTGTTGACGCAATGGACATGCACGACCACGGCCTGCGGGAAGACCGCGTGAAGCGAGGTCTCGATCGAGGGTCGCAAGCCGTCCTTATCCAAGGCGAATTCGGCGGGCTGGTCCGCCCGCGCGGCGCCTTCGGCCAAAGCCGCGCGCATGCCCGGCAGGTCACAGGCGACAAAGACATCGCGATCGAGAGCGTCGGCCAGAAGCGTGCCCGAGGCCTTGATCCACATGACGTCGCCGTCCTTGATCGAGGTATTTCCGCCGGCCGCCTGTATCAGCAGCGGGTCCGCCCCGATCCGGGCGGACAGGTCGGCCAGGCGGGCAAGTCCCTCGGGTCGCGTCCGTTGTGCGGGGTTCATGCGCTGCGGGCCTCCCGGTTTGAGGCGAACCAGGCCTCGAACGCCGCGATCTGGCTCTGGGACATGTGCAGGCGGTGCTTGGTCCGGCGCCAGAGGATGTCTTCCGCGCTTTCGGCCCATTCGTGGTCGACAAGATAGCGCACCTCGGCCTCATAAAGCTGCGGGCCAAAGTTTTGGCCCAGGTCGGAAAGGCCCTTGGCCCCGCCGATCAGCGCCCGGGTCCGGGTGCCGTAAAGGCGTGCATAATGCCGGGCGAGGTGCCGCGGCAACCAGGGATATTCCTGCGCCAACGCCTCCAGGAACAACGGCACGTCGGCGTTGTCGATGTCTCCGCCCGGCAGATGGGCCTTCGCCGTCCAATCGGCGCCCATGTTCGGGAAGGTCGCCTTCAGGCGCTGCACGCCGTGCTCGGCCAGCTTTCGGAAGGTCGTGATCTTGCCGCCGAAGATGTTCAGAAGCGGCGCGCCGCCCGCCGTGTCGAGGTCGAACACATAGTCGCGCGTCACGGCAGAGGGGTTACCCTGCCCGTCGTCATAAAGCGGCCGGACGCCGGAGAAACTGGTCAGCACATCCTCCCGCCTCAAGGCCTGCTTGAAGTAGCGGTTCACGGTGGCGATCAGGTAGGCGATTTCATCCTCACCGGCCGCAACATCCTCGGGCGCGCCGTCGTAGGGGATATCCGTCGTGCCGATCAGCGCCTTGTCGCCCTCGTAGGGGTTGATGAAGATGACGCGCTTGTCGGTATTCTGAACGAGATAGGCCTGCGCCCCCTCCCAGAACTTCGGAACGATGATGTGGCTTCCCTTGACCAGGCGCACGTTGCGGCGGCTGTTGGAGCCGGCGACCCGGTTGATGATGTCGTTGACCCAAGGTCCGCCGGCGTTCACCAGGGCCCGCGCCATCACGATGCGCGACGCGCCGGTTCGTGTGTCGGTCATCTCGACCTTCCACAAGTCGCCCTCGCGCCGGGCCAGGGTGCAGGCCGTGCGCGTCAGGACCTTCGCCCCCCGTTCGGCCGCGTCCAGCGCGTTCAGGATCACGAGGCGTGCATCGTCCACCCAGCAGTCGGAGTATTCGAAGCCCTTGGTGTAGGCGTCCTTGATCGGCGCGCCCTCGGGATCGCGGCGCAGGTCAAGCGTCCGCGTCCCCGGCAGCCGTTTGCGCCCGCCGAGATGATCGTACAGAAACAGCCCCAGCCGCACGAGCCACGCGGGGCGATCCTGTGGCGAATGCGGCAGCACGAAGCGCATGGGCCAGATGATGTGCGGCGCGCTTTCCAGAAGCACCTCGCGCTCAATCAGGGCCTCGCGCACCAACCGGAACTCGTAATATTCCAGGTAGCGCAGCCCGCCATGCACGAGCTTTCCGGAGCGGGACGAGGTGCCCTGAGCCAGGTCGTCCTTTTCACACAGGATCACCGATAGCCCGCGACCGGCTGCGTCCCGCGCGATGCCCGCGCCATTGATGCCGCCGCCGATGATGAAAAGATCGACCGTTTCGGTCATGCGCTTTCTCCCCTGGCCTTGGCTCCGTAGGATTTGAAGCCCTGCGCCGTCTCCGCGATCTGCTCATCGCTAAGAACGTGCGCGCCGCCGATCAAGAGGCTGTGGAAGTGCTGATGGGCCAGCGCCTCAAGCTCATTCGCGAGCCAGAGCGCCTTGGTCAGGTTTTCGCCCCCCACCACCATTCCGTGGTTGGCCATGAGGCATCCAGCGCGGTTTTTCAGCGCCGCCAGGACCGCGGCCGATAGTTCGGGCGTCCCGTAGGTCGCGTAATCGCTGCAACGGATTTCGGAACCGCCAAAAGCCGCGATCATGTAATGGACGGCGGGGATGGATTTCCGTGCGACCGCCAGGGCCGTGCACCACTGTGCATGCGTGTGAACGACGGCGTTCATCTCGGGACGCGCATTCAGGATATCGCGGTGGAACCGCCATTCGACGGACGGCGCCAGTGGCCCCTCCCACTCCCCGTCTCCTGCAAGCGGCATGCGGGCGATGTCGTTCGGCAGGATGTCGCGCGGCGGCACACCGGAAGGCGTGATCAGCATGTGCTCGCCATCCCGGACCGAGATATTGCCGGACGCGCCCCGGTTGAGCCCGCTGTCCACAAGCGCCACCATTGCGGCGCAGATATCTTCTCGATGTGCCATCAGCAGGGGTTCCTTGCGGGCTCGCCGGCAAGGAACCGGCGCACCTCTTCGGCAGCCTGTTCGGCGGCAAAGGTAACCGTGCGCACCGAGGCGCCGGCGATATGCGGCGTCAGGGTCACGTTCGGCAGTTGGAGAAGCGGCCAGTCCGCCGGCACCGGCTCGACCGCGAAAGTCTCCAGCATCGCGCCGCCAAGGTGCCCGGACTGCAACGCCTGGCAGAGTGCGTCATAGTCGCAAAGCGGCCCGCGCGCGGTGTTGAGAAACAGGGCCCCTAGCTTCATTCTGGCGAAGGCCCCGGCATTCATCATGTTCCGGGTCTCTTCCGTGACACGAGGATGCAGGCTGACGATATCGGACTCCGCGAGCAGCCGGTCGAGAGACACCAGCTCCACGCCCCCTGCCGCGTCCTCCGGCGCAAGCTGCACATAGGGATCGGTAACCAGCACCTTCGCACCGAAGGCCCGCAGCAGTTTCACGACCTTGGTGCCGATGTTGCCATAGCCGATCACACCGATGGTCAGTTCATTCAACTCGCGGCCCGTGACATCCGCACGGTAAAGATCGCCGCGCCATTCGCCCCTTCTTAGCGCCTCGTGACCCTCGGTGATCTTGCGGCTGAGCGCTATCATCGCGCCGATGGTGAATTCCGCCACCGCGCTGGCGTTGCGCCCCGGCGTATTGACGACCAGAACCCCGTGATCGCGCGCCGCCTTCATGTCGATATTGACCGGGCCGCCGCGCGACACCGCGATCATCTTCAGATTGGGCAGGCGCTCAAACATGACGCGCGACATCGGCGCAAGTTGCGTCACGAGGATCTCGGCATCGCCAACGAATTCGCAGACATCATCTGCGGTGCCAAAGTATTCCTTCAGCCCGTCCATGCCCGCGACCGCGTAACCATGCTCCATCGGTTCGTCGGGCCAGTTGTCCTTGCGGGTGCGGGTCGCAATCTGTGGGCCGCAGGCCTCGATCAACTTGGTCTCGAAAACCTCGGGTAACATGAAGTGATCGCCGATGATGGCAACTTGCCTAGCCATTTGATCCGTCCTGTCTTTTCGAAAGGGCACTCCAGACCGGCTGCAAGGCCAGCCGGGTGTCCCTGTAGGTGGGATAAAGTCGCGCATAGGTGCGAACGGTGACCGGGTCCGGCGCTTCGGCGGCGCCGAGTTGAGGGACGACCCAGTCGGCGATGCAGGCCTCCATGTCAGGATAGGCGCCAATCGCAACCGCAGACATCATGGCCGCCCCGGCGGCGCCGGCCTCCTCGCGCGACGAAACACGGGTGGGCGCGCCGATGGCCGCGGAAAGGATGCCCCGCAGGCCGGCGGAGCGTGCGGCACCGCCGGTCAGGCGAACCTCGGCCGGCATCTCGCCCATCGCGGCGTAGCAGTCATGCGCGGCAAGGCCCAATCCCTCGATCACGGCGCGGATCAGGTCCGGGAACCGGTGCCCGATGCTGAGGCCCACGAGGCTCGCCCGTGCCGCGCTGTCGATGAAGGGCCCGCGTTCGCCAGCATCGGAGATATAGGGGTGGTAAAGGATCTGCCCCGGCGTCGATGCCGCCAACCAGCCCTCGATGCGGCCGATCAGTTCGGACTGCGAAACCGTGCCGCCCATTTCGGCCACCAAGTCTCCGGCCAGTTGCAGGGCCCAGTCAATGTTCAGCGTTGCCGCCATGTTGGACTGGATTTGCGCGACCATGCCGGGCATCGGCAGAAGCATCACATAACCGGTGCGGTCCTCGTTCAGATGCACATCCTCGGCCCGTCGCGCGCGCATGTGCATCCCGGTCGATCCGATGATGGTGCAGCCCGCCGATCCCCCATCCGGCGTGTGGATGCCAGCGCCAAGCGCAGTACAGGCCACATCGACATAGCCGAGGCTGACCGGCGTGCCCGCAAGCAGTCCGGTCTCTTCCGCTGCGGCCTCGGTCAAGGCGTGCGTCACCTGCGTTCCGTCCACGATCTCGGGCAAAAGGGCCCTGCGCCCTGTCAGACCCAGCGTATCGATAACCGCCTCGTCATATCGACGGGTGCGGAAATCGCCGAAGGTAAATGTGGCCTCACAGGGATCGGTGACGCGCTGTCCGGTCAGGTTCAGGTAGAGCCAGTCCTTGGCGTGCAGCGACACTTCGGCGCGATCCAGAAGCTCGGGCGTCGTCGCCTGCATCTGCGCCAGCTGCGCGCCCATCTGGCAGGCGTTCAGCCCGGTGCCCGTCGCCTCGAACCGTGCCCGGTCCGAGGGCCGGCTGCGCATCTCACGCACGAGCGCCGCCGCCCTCGCGTCGAGCCAGAGCCAACCATCGGTGACGGGCACGTTCCCGGCCCCGACAAGCCATGTGCCATCACCTTGCGCCGTCACGGCGATGCCTGCCGTCCGCCGGGCCAGATCCGGCACCTTCTCCGCGAGGTCCCGCAGCGTTCGTGCGCAATCGGCCCAGGTCTGGCCAAGCGGCTGGAACGCGGCCCCGTCGGGCCGCATGGTGTAACGGTTTGGAACCGACGCGACCCCGATCTGGCGCCCGCCGAGCTCAAACGCAACGGATTTGATGACCGAGGTTCCGGCATCGATCCCGATGAGGATGTCGCGCCCGGAGGGTTGCATCAGGCCAGCTCCTGGCCGTGGCTCATCGCCATTCCGGTTTCGGCATCGAAGACATGAAGATCGTTGGGCCGGATCTCGACCGCGATGGTCTCCCCTTCGGACAGCACCGCCCGGTCGTGTTCCACCAGAACGATCGACTTGCCTGCGAAAGATGCGGCAATATGGCTTTGGTCGCCAAGCCACTGGTTCGCCACGACTTGCGCCGCAGCCCCCTGCGCCGCGCGATGGACGGCGTAGGGGCGAACACCGATGACCACATCGCGCTTGCCCAGCATCCGCTCGCGCACAGGCTGCGCAAAATCGCTCTCTGCGTAGATCAGGTCCAGTCCCGCGCGCAGGTCGCCCCGCGTATCGCCGCGCAGATCAATGTGCAGCTTGCCGCCTGCCGCCGTGACCGACGCCGGGAAGACGTTCATCGGCGGCTCGCCCACGAAGGTTCCGGTGAAGAGGTTGGCAGGCCGCTCCTTGATCTCCTCGGGGCTCGCGTATTGCTGCAACACGCCCCCCTCCATGACGGCGATCCGGTCGGCCAGCGCGTTGGCCTCGGTCTGGTCATGGGTCACGAGGATCGCCGTCAGCCCGCGTTCCTTGATGTAGTACTTGATCCGGCCCCTCAACAGCGTCCTCAGCTGCGGCTCAAGCTGCCCCATGGGTTCGTCCAGAAGATGCAGGTCCGCATCCCGGATAAGCGCGCGGGCAAGCGATGCCCGCTGTTGCTGACCACCTGAGATGGATGAGGGGAAGCGGTCGAGAATACTCGTTATCTCAAGCATCTCCGAAACTTCGGCCACGCGCTTGGTGACCTCGCTTTCCGGCAGCCGCGCGGCCTTGAGCGCAAAGGCGATGTTATCGCGCACGGTGACGGTCGGATAAAGCGAATAACCCTCGAACGCCATCGCGACGTTGCGCTTGACCGGAGGCAGGTTCTGTACCTCGCGCCCGCTCAGGAAGACCTTGCCGCGCGAGACCGCCTCGAAGCCAGCGACCATGCGCAGGGTCGAGGTCTTGCCGCAGCCTGATGACCCCAGAAGCGCGATGATCTCGCCCTTCTCGACCTCCAGGTTGATGTTCTTCACCGCGGCGACGCCGTGGTCGAGCGGCCCGTAATACTTGTCGACGTTCACCAGCCGAAGCATTGCGTCGCTCATGCCACGTCCTCCTGAAGACCGTTATGTGTGCTCGGGGCGATCCGCGCGCCGCTTTCCCGATCGAAAAGAAGCGCTTGCCCGGCGTCCACCAAAAGATAGGCGCGCCCCCTGCTCGGTCCCGGACTGCCCGCCGGGCGGGAGACCATGATCTCGCGCTTGCGGGCGGTCAGCGCCAGGGTCACCGTCTTTTCGTTCAGCGGCGTCTCGGTTTCGACCTCGACGGGGATGGCACCCGGGGTGCCTTCCGGGACGAAATGCAGCGCCTCGGGGCGCAGGCCAAGAACGCAGTCCGTGCCGATCGTCGCCTCGAAGCCCGCCGCCATCTCAATCGGCGTGTCCGAGAGGTTGACCACGACGCCGTTCGCGCCGCGCTCCGGTCTCACGGACAGAAGGTTGATGACCGGATCGCCGAAAAGCCGCGCGATCTCGATATTCGCGGGGCGCAGGTAGATATCCTCCGGCGTTCCGATCTGCTGGATCCCATGGTTGGACATGACGGCGATCCGGTGCCCCAGCGCCATCGCCTCCTTGTAGTCCTGCGTAACGTAGATGACCGTCGCGTTCTGGTCCTTGAGAAGCCGGGGGAGTTCAAGCCGCATCTCGAAGCGCAGCTTTGCGTCAACGTTGCGCAGCGGGTCGTCGAGCAAAAGGATCGACGGCTGCGCGGCCAGCGCCCGGGCCAGGGCGGTGCGCTGCTTCTGGCCGTTCGACAGTTCCTTGGGCTTGTGATGAAGGACATGGTCGATCTTCAGCAGCTTCGCCACCTGGTCGACCGTTTGCCGCATCACCGATTTCGACTGCCGCCGCGCCGTCAACGGCGAGGCGATGTTGGCGAAGGCGTCCATATGCGGAAACAGAGCGAAGTTCTGGAAGGCCATGCCGATGCCCCGATCCTCGGGCTCCACGCCATCCATGTTCACGCCGTTCACCCAGATCTCGCCCGCTTCCGGCTCGATCACGCCCGCGATCAGGCGCAGCAGAACCGTCTTGCCCGCCCCCGACGGCCCGAACAGGACGAGCGTTTCGCCCGTATCGACCGAGAGTGAGACGCCGTCCAGAACGGTATCCGTCTTGAACGATTTCTCGATGTTTTTCAGAGATATGGTCATCGTTTTATCCTTTGACCGCGCCAAGCGACAGACCTTCGACAAGGTAACGCTGAGCATAGAGTGCGAGGGCGAAGGTCGGCGCGATCGACAGGACGATCCCGGCTGCGACCTGGCCATACTGGATGCCGGAAGCCGTGACGAAAGCCAGCGCGCCCACGGTCACCGGCTGCTTGTCGGCCGAGGCCAGCACCAGCGCGAAGACGAAGTTGTTCCAAGCGAAGATGAAGGACAGAAGTCCGGCGGCGGCGATCCCGGGACCGGCCAGAGGCAGCGCGATCCGGCGGAACGTCGACCAGAAGTCATGGCCCGCGATGCGGTAGGCGTATTCGATGTCGGCCGGGATATCCTCGAAGTAGCCGCGCACGATCCAGAGGATGAGCGGCAGCACGATCAGCTGGTAGACCCAGATCAGCCCGCCATAGGTATTCGCCAGACCCAGTTGCTGGAAATAGATGGTCAGCGGCAGCAGAACCAGAAGCGGCGGCGCGAAGCGGAAGGACAGCAGCGTGAAGGCGATGTCCTCAGAGCCCTTGAACTTCAGCCGTGCAAAGGCATAGGCGGCGGGTACGCCGAGCAGGAGGCCGATCGCCACCGAGGTCGCCGACAGGAAGAGCGAGTTCCCAAGGTTGCGCATGAAGTTGATCTCAAGCATCCCCGCTGCCGTTTCCAGCTTGCCCGTGATCAGCGCCTGGTAGTTGTCCAGGGTCGGGGCGAACACGACAGAGGGCGGAATCCGCAGGATCGTCTCGTTGGTCTGGAAGCTCATCAGGAAGATCCAGACGATCGGGAACATGAAGAACAGGCAGACCAGCGTGATGGCAAGGCCGCGCAGGATCCGTTCGATCGGGCTTGTGGTCAGCATGATGGCCTCCTTACGCCTCACCGCGCTGCTTTTCGCGCAGCCGGAGCCAGTTCTTGATGAAGATGTTCGACAGCGCGTAGGTGATCGCCCAGAGGATCATCAGCAGCGCGGCCGAGCGGCCAACGTTCGTCGATTGGAAGAAGTTGAGGTAGGCTTCGACCTGGAAGACCGTCAGACGGTCGCCGGGACCGCCTTGGGTCATGGCATAGATGATATCGAATTGCTGGATCGACTCGATCACGCGGAACAGCGTCGCCGTCAGCAGGAAGGGTGTCAGCATCGGCAGCGTGATGCGCCAGAAGACGAACAGGCGGGGCACACCGTCAAGTGCTGCGGCCTCGAACGGCTGCTGCGGCAGCGACCTGAGACCGGCGAGAAGCAGGATCATGATGAAGGGCGTGTAGACCCAGATGTCCACGATCACGACGGTCAGCATCGCCGTCGACGGATCGGAGGCCCAGTTGAAATCCTCCAGCCCGATCAGGGTGGCAAAGTAGGACAGGATGCCGAAGCCCGGGTTGGTCATCAGCTTCCACATCAGCGCCGCCAGCGCCGGCGCCGTCATCAGCGGCATCAGGAGCATGATCGACACGAAATTGTTCACGCGGCTGCGCTTTTGCAGAAGCAGCGCGATGCCGAGGCCGAGCAGAAGCTCCAGCACCACGGTCAGCCCGGCATAGACGACCGAGACCTTGAGGGTGTTCCAGAAGGCGGAATCCGACAGGAAGTTGAAGTAGTTCTCGCCCCAGTTGAACTTGCGCGCCCAGGGCTGTGAAAGCCGGTAGCGCTGGAGCGAATAGATCACCGCCGTTCCAAACGGGATCAGGATGCCGATACAGGTCAGGAGCGCGGGAAGGCTCAGAAGATAGGGCAGCACGCGGCGGCTCACGCGGAAGCGGCGGGGGCGCGGCTGGCCTGTCATAGCGGTTGTCATGGCGAATTCCTTCCGTGCGCCCCGCGAACGCGATGCCGGGCGGTCGATGATCGGATGATGGCCGGTTTGAAAGAGAGGGGTGGGTCCGCCCGCGGGAGCGGGCGGGCGGACCCTGTCGGGTTAGAGCCCGGCGTCCGCCAACTGGCTGTTGACGCTTTCGGCCAGCATGTCGAGGCCTTCGTCGACCGGCACTTCGTTCGCGACCATCTTCTGGAGCGTTGCGGCCCATTCGGTGGTCAGATCGAAGAACAGCGGCTGGGCCGTAAACTTGATCGAGGCGCCGGGGGCCGAGGTGTCGTGCATCTCGACGTAGCCCGGGTAGCTGCCCGACAGCTTGTCGCGGAAGGCGCCGTCCGCCCAGACGCTCGACCGCGCCGGGTTGACGAGGTCCATCTTCTGCGCGCCGAACAGATCATGCTCGGGGCCGGTGACCCACTGCAGGAAGTACCAGGTCGCGTCCTTGTTCTTCGAGAACGAGGACATCGCCATCGCCCAGATCCAGATGTTCGGGGTCGGGCCCGAAGCAGCCGGGTTCGCCGCAAAGGCCGAGAACGCGAGGTTGCCGGCCTCGGCGGTGCCACCGTTCATGAAGTAGCCGAGGATGTCGGCGTCAAACATCATGGCCGACTTGCCGGCGCCCACGTCGGTGCCGACCTGATACCAGGTGTGCGTCGACCAGTCAGGCGCGCCGCTTTCCTGGATCATCTGGACCCATTTCTTGTGGTATTCCTTCGACACGTCGGTGTTCATCGCGGCCGTCAGCTTGCCGTCGGCGTCGATGTTCAGGTCCTTCTGGTCGAAGTTCGCGTAGCCCGACAGGAAGCCCGGGTGGATCGTCGCCCAGGAGCGCGAGCCGCGCACGCCGATGCCGTAGCCGCCGTTCATGACCGCTTTCGCAGCCTTGGCGGTGTCAAGCAGTTCGTCGATATTGGTCGGAACCTTGAGGCCGTTCGCGTCGAAGATACGCTTGTTGTAGGTCAGGTTGTTCTGCTCGTAGGCGAGCGGAATGCACCATTGCTTGGCGTCGTCCGAGCCCAAGGCGCCGCCGGGCTGGCCGTTCCAGGCGCAGGACTTGATCACGCCGGGAAGGAAGTCGTCGAACGCATAAAGCGGGTTCGTCTTTTCCGGATCGTTGATGTATTCGCTCAGGTCGTCGACCCAGCCCGCAGGACCGTAGGTCCAGGTCATGTAGGCGCCGGTCATGAACGCGTCGTATTCGGACGACCCCGAGGAAAGCGCGGCGGTGACCTTGTCGAAGTACACGTCTTCGGGGAAGACGTCATACTGGACGTCCATTCCCGTCAACTCCTTGAAGTTGTCGAGGTTTGCGATCAGCGCGTCGGCATAGGGGTGCTTGTTGAGAAGAAGCTTCACGGTCGTGCCGGAATGCTTCTTCCAGTCGAAATCGGCGGCCAGCGCACGCGTGGCGCCGAGGTTCAGCAGCGTACCAGCCGTCGCGGCGGTCACACCCAGCGAACCCAAGCCGCGGATCAGGCTGCGGCGGCTCATTTGTCCGCGCAGGTACGCGTCGACCAACCCTTTTTCTTTTTCGTACATTAACGTTCCTCCCTTGTGTCCCGGTCTAGGGACGATGGTAGTTTGCAAGCGCAAGAGCCGTGCGCTCATCGGTGATGAGGCCGCTGAGATAGCCGCTCATCAGTACAGACCTGATCGCACAGGTCTTTTCCGGGCCGCCTGCGATGGCGACAATTCTGCGCTCCCTAAGGACATCCAGCCCCAGGGACAGCGTGCGCGCGGCAATCGAGGTTTCGACCGAATTGCCGTCGATGTCGAAGAAGTGTCCAAGTATTTCGCCGACGCCGCCCATTTCCTTCACTTCGCTGATCTCGGAGGGTTCGATCATCTGCGAAGACACGAGCTGCGCGTCAGGCTCGACATTGCCGATGCCGACGATCATCAGGTCCGCTTTCCCCGCCAACTGGAACACGTCCGAAACGCCGCGCTGTGCCAGAAGCACTTCACGGTCTTCGACCGAGTTGGCGAAGAAGGGAACCGGCATGACATAAGCCGTCGCACCGGTCTTCTCGGCCAGGCGATGCATCACGTCATGCGGGTTGGCCGCATAGTTGCGCGTCAGGCCGCCAAGCAGGGATACGAAGCGGGTGCTTCCCGCCTGGAGCCGGTGCATGTCGGCGACAGCGGCGGCCAGCGTCCGCCCGTGGCCGATCCCGATGACGCTGGTCTGCTGGTTTTCGATCTCGCGCTGCAGAAACCCGGCCCCGGCGACACCAAGCGCGCGGATCGGGAGCCCCTCTTCGTGCAGGTCGGGAACGACCTCGCAATAGCTGAGCCCGTAGGTCTCGGCGAGCTTCTGCTCCAGAAGGATGCAATCGGCCACCGTGCCATCAATGGTCACCTTGATCGCGCCTTTTTCGTTGGCGCGCGCGATCAGACGATGCGCCTTGACGCCCGTCACGCCCAGACGGGTCGCCACCTCGGCCTGGGTCAGGCCACCAGCGTAATGCAGCCATGCCGCGCGTATCGCGAGACTGTCGTCGCTATCGCGTCTGATCGCAGGTCTTGCCATGGCTCCTCCCAAGACACCCTGACAAAGGTCGTCTTCATTTCTGTAATTTTTTACAGCTTGTGTAATTATTTGCACTCATGAGGCGGCGTGTCAACATGTTGAACGCACCAGATGGGAGTTCTCGAAAACGAGGTTTTTGTTATATAAAATAGATATTTGCTTGATATAACTCCTTGATCGACCCTCGCCACCCCGCGTGCCCGCTCATGAAAGCGCGACCCGAATCCACCCAAGCATGCGCCGCGCAAGGCCGCGAAACGGGCAATCGAGTCGATATTGGGACGCACCCGGAGCCTGTGATCACGAGAGGGGCTGCGAGTGCCGGCAAGACACTCGAAGACGGCGCGTTCGCGGCGCCAGGAGGGGTTCTACGTTCGACGACGGACCTCGCCCGGTGATTTGGACTTGGCCGCGGGCGTTTCTTCCGGTAGTCGGTGAAACACTCAGGGCGGGGTGAAATTCCCCACCGGCGGTCATAGCCCGCGAGCGCCGTTCTTCGGAACGGGTCAGCAGATCCGGTGGAACTCCGGGGCCGACGGTCATAGTCCGGATGGGAGAGAATGGGGTGTTCGGGCTGCTGGCCCGGGCAGCTTGTGCGCTCTGGGATCTTGTCTGCTAGAAAGGATCTGGAGCTATGACAAAATCCCCCAAATTCGCATTCATCAAGGCCCGTTGGCATGCCGAGATCGTTGATCAGGCGCTGGTGGGGTTCACGGCAAGGCTGGCCGAACTCGGCATCGCGGCAGAGGTCGATACCTTCGACGTGCCAGGCGCGTTCGAGATGCCATTGCTTGCTCAGAAGCTTGCCGAAAGCGGGCTCTATGATGCCATCGCCGCGGCCGCACTGGTCGTCGACGGCGGGATATACCGGCATGATTTCGTAGCGCAGGCCGTCGTCTCGGGCCTCATGGAGGCCAGCTTGAGAACGGGCGTGCCGGTGCTGTCTGTGTCTCTGACACCGCACCATTTCCAGCCGTCGAAAGACCATCAGGGCTTCTTCTTCGACCACTTCGTCAAGAAGGGCCGGGAGGCCGCCGACGCCGCGATCCAGATCACTGCGACGCACGCAGCGCTTCCCCTGCCGACGCAGGTTGCGGCCGAGTAGCACGGGCCTTGTTAGTGGAAAGCGGCCCGCCTCTGCCTTGAATGGGCACAGTCTCGATTTCTTGGCAGCGGCGGGCCTTCGGCAAGAATGCCGGCCCATTCAGCCGGTTTTTCGCATGCAATGCTGAAAGAGGGCCAACCGATCCACTATCTGTCGCTGCGCCCGGACATTGCCGATGGGCCACAACGAATACCGGCCTCGTTCGGCGTTCGGAAGCTTGACGCCAAGCGCCTTTGCTGCCCAACCTCAACCAACCCGAGGGGGCGCAGGAAGCCAAGACCAGAAACAGGGTGAGGTCGCGCCCCGTCTTGAACCGAGACCTGGACCGGACCAACCGATCGGGGCAGACCAGGAGGATGGGATGCGCGATACCGAGCATGTAGCCGAGATCGACCGTGTTCTGCGCGGCTACGAGACCGGGCGGGACCGTACCGTCTCGGAAAGCTGGCGGCGCTGTGTCGAAACCTACGGCATGGACCCGACACGCCCCGATCCCGCGTTTATCGTCACGGAGATGGAACTGCGCGAGCACCGCGAACAGTCGGAGCGCCTGATCGCGACGGCGCGCTCGGGACTTCAGGCGCTCTTCCGGCAGGTGGCGGGGCAGAACTACGTCCTGCTTCTGGCCGATGCGCAGGGCGTTTGTGTCGACTTTTTCGGCGATCCGCGCTTTGAGGACGAACTGCGCACAGCTGGCCTCTATCTCGGGTCGCACTGGTCCGAGGATCTGGCCGGGACCTGCGGCGTCGGCTCCTGCATCGTCAACGGCAAGGCGCTCACCATCCACCAGGGCGACCATTTCGGCCTGTCGCATGTGCCGCTCTCCTGTACCGCGGCACCGATCCATGACACCAAGGGTGAGCTTTCGGCGGTGCTGGACATCTCGCTTTTGCGCTCGCCCTCGCCCAAATCGTCGCAGAACCTCGCAATGAGCCTCGTGACCGCCTCGACCCGGCGTGTCGAGATGGCGAACCTGATGGCGATGACGCGCCGCGACTGGGTCTTGCGTTTATCGACGAGTCCAGAGTTTCTGGAGGTCGATCCCGAAGCGGCAGTGGCCCTCGACGGGTCCGGCCGTATCGTCGGCATGACCATGGGCGCGCGCAAGGCGCTCGATCCCGATGGCGAGGGCCGGCTCATCGGGACACGGATCGATGACTGGATCGAGATCGGCGTGGACGACTTGCCCGACCTGATGCGCGGCCGCCCGCCCGAGGAACGCGTTCTGCGCCTCACGGACGGGCGCGGGCTTTTCGGACATGCGATCGCCCCGCAGGCGACGCGCAGCCTTGCCGGCGCGCGCCGGATGGGGGCGGATCTGCCGGGCGCCCTTGGCAGCTTCGCGGGGCCGGACCCCGGGCTTGCGCGCCTCCTGCAGGGGGCCGCGCGCGTCGCCCGGACCCAGGTTCCCCTCCTCATCACCGGAGAGACGGGTACCGGCAAGGAAAAACTGGCCCGCGCGATCCATGTCTGCGGACCGGAGGGCCGGGCATTTCACGAGATGCGCTGCGCCGTGACGGTCACCGCGTCTCAGATGCCGCAAGGCGCGCGCGGCACGCTCTTCCTGCGGGGGGTGGAGGATCTTTCGCCCGAGGCCCAAGGCGCCGTTCTGGCGCTGCTCGATGGCGCGCCCGATCTTCGGGTCATTGCCTCGACGCGGATCGACCCCGCCGCGCTTGCCGAGCGTCTGCGCGCCGATCTTTTCTACAGGATCGCCGGGATGACACTCAGCCTGCCGCCGCTCCGGCATCGCGCGGATTTCGACTGGCTGCTCGACCGCTTGCTGCGGCGGCGCACGGCGGACAACACGCGGCTTTCCCCTGCGGCACGGATCGAACTGAAATCGCGCGACTGGCGCGGCAACATCCGCGAGCTGGAGCGGGTGATCGACGTGGCCGTCGCGATGGCCGAGGGCAATGTCATCGACCTGACCGACCTGCCCGCGGCGACGGGCGTCCGGACCGAAGAGACCGGCGAGGATGAGGCCCTTGAGCTGGTGTTGCACGCCTGCGGGTGGAACATGTCGCAGGCCGCGCGGCGGCTTGGGGTCAACCGCTCAACCATCCTGCGCCGCGCGCGCAAGCTGGGCATCGCGCCGCCGCACTGATCCGTTGCGTTCTGTTGCGCGCGCAACAAGCGCACCGTGCAAGCCGCGATTAGCACGCGGTTTGGTGCCAAACCCATTGCCTGCGCAAAGCGCGCTCGGCCACGATTTCTCCCGGAGGACGACAGGATTTGAAAGGGAGGATCAATGCTCGACTCAACGATATCCGAACAGACGCAGGCGTTTCTTGACGACTTCGGGGCGGCGCTGGAAGCGGGCGACATCGCGCGCGCGAAGGGGATGTTCGTCGCGGACTGCTATTGGCGCGACCTTGTGACCTTCACGTGGAACATCAAGACGGTCGAAGGCCCCGATCAGGTCGAGGACATGCTGAAACACCAGCTTGCCACGACCAAGCCCACGGGCTGGGCGCTGGCCGAAGGTGAAATTCCCAGTGAAGATGGCGGGGTCGTCACGGCCTGGATCACCTTTGAAACCGCCGTGGCGCGCGGCTACGGCCTTTTGCGCCTCAAGGACGGCAAGATCTGGACGCTGCTCACCACGATGGTCGAACTGAAGGGCCATGAAGAGCCCCGTGGCTTTGCCCGCCCGCTTGGCGCCAAGCACGGCGCAGGCAAGCACCGCACGACTTGGAAGGAAGAACGCGAGACCGAGGCGAGGGAGCTTGGCTACACCCGTCAGCCCTATTGCGTGATCATCGGCGGCGGTCAGGGGGGCATCGCCCTCGGGGCGCGGCTGCGCCAACTCGGCGTACCGACGATCATCGTCGAACGCAACGACCGGCCGGGCGACAGCTGGCGCAAGCGCTACAAGTCGCTCTGCCTGCACGACCCGGTCTGGTACGATCACCTGCCCTACATCAAATTCCCGGACAACTGGCCGATCTTCAGCCCGAAGGACAAGATCGGCGACTGGCTCGAGATGTACACCAAGGTGATGGAGCTGAACTACTGGACGAAATCCACCGCCAAATCAGCAAGCTACGATGAAGCCACGGGGGAATGGTCCATCGTCGTCGACCGGGATGGTGAAGAGGTCGTCCTGAAGCCGAAGCAGCTTGTCATGGCCACCGGCATGTCCGGAAAGGCACGGATGCCCAGCTTCCCCGGGATGGAGAGATTCAAGGGCGACCAGCACCATTCCAGCCAGCACCCCGGCCCGGAGAAGTACCGGGGCAAGAAGGCGGTTGTCGTCGGCTCGAACAACTCGGCGCATGACATCTGTGCCGCGCTTTGGGAAAACGACGTCGATGTGACGATGGTGCAGAGGTCCTCGACCCATATCGTGCGATCGGACACGCTGATGGATGTGGGCCTCGGCGCGCTTTATTCCGAGGAAGCCGTCAAGGCGGGCGTCACGACCGAGAAGGCGGACCTGATCTTCGCCTCGCTGCCCTACCGCATCCTGCACGAGTTCCAGATCCCGGCCTATGCCGAGATGAAAAAACGCGATGCAGACTTCTACGCGGGGCTTGAAAAGGCGGGGTTCTGGCTCGACTGGGGCGACGACGACAGCGGGCTTTTCATGAAGTACCTGCGCCGCGGGTCGGGATACTACATCGACATCGGCGCGAGCCAGCTGATCATCGACGGCAAGATCAAGCTTGAGCGCGGCCAGGTCGTCGAAGTGGATGAAACCGGCGTCACCCTGGACAGCGGCAAGCATCTTGATGCCGACCTGATCGTCTACGCCACCGGCTACAACTCGATGAACGGTTGGGTGGCCGACCTGATGGGTCAGGAGAAGGCCGACCAGCTTGGCAAGTGCTGGGGGCTAGGATCTGACACGACCAAGGACCCGGGCCCGTGGGAAGGCGAGGAGCGGAACATGTGGAAGCCGACGCAGGTGCCGAACCTCTGGATGCATGGCGGCAATCTCCACCAGTCGCGGCACTACTCGCAGTTCCTCTCCCTCCAGATCAAGGCACGCATGGAAGGTATCGCGACGCCTGTCTACGGGCTGCAACAGGTGCACCACCTGTCGTAATGCAAGTGGCGCCCGGGGCTTGCCACCCGGGCGCCCCCCATCCCGTTGGAAACGTCCTCCCGCTTGCCGAGATGCCCTGCCCTGCCCTCAAAGGTTTCGCAGGACCTGGTCCAGGAACAGCCGCGCGCCGCTCGGAAGCTCGCGCGTCCGGTTGCGCACGACCGAGTAGGGGGTCACGGTCATGTCGCTGGCGGTGTCGATCAGCCTCAACCGGGCGCCGAAGGCCGCGCCCGTCAACAGCTCGGCCACCTCGCGCGATTGCGGCGCGATGACGTCCGAGGTTGCCAGCAGCGCCTCGACCATCAGCAGGGACGAGGAGTGGATCACCCGGTGGGGCACCGGCACACCCTCGGCATAAAATGCCTGTTCGACCGCTTCCCGGATGGGCGATCCGCGTTCCTGGATGACCCATTCGTAGGCCAGCAGATCCTCCAGCGCCACGCCCTGCCTGAGCGCCAGAGGGTGCTCCTCCCGCACGAGGAGCCGCACCACCTCGGAGCGCGCGGGGTGCACGATCAGGTCGCGGCTGTCATGTGTCGCCGGAACCCGGGCCAGGATGAAATCGAAGCGCCCTTCGTCAAGCCCCCGCACCAGTTCGGTCGAGGGGGCGACATCGATCGCGAAGGAGATGTCGGGCGCCAGTTCCCGCATCGCGGTCATCGACGGCAAGAGGATCCCCACGGCCGGGCCGGTGACCGAACCGATGCGCACATGCCCCGCCACGCCCGCGACCAGCGAGAGGACCTCTTTCTCAAGGCTTTCCAGGCCTGTCAGGACCATGCGCGCATGGCGGGCAAAGGCCTCCCCGACCGGGGTCGCCTCCATCCCCTTGGCCGTGCGCTTGAAGATGGGCGCGCCGCACCGTTCCTCGACCTCGCTCAGGATACGAGAGGCCGCCGGCTGCGACATGTTGAGCGCGCGGGCCGCCACCTGCAATTGCCCGACCTCATGCACCTTCAGCACCAGCTTAAGATGGCGGGGGCTGATCTGCCTGACGAAACGCATTGAAGCCTCAACATATCATTCTCGGTATACATACCGCGTTTAATCTCATTTTACAGTGATATTGTTTTGGGACTAACTCTTGCCAAGGCCGATTGGGGCCCGTTGAAAAACAGAGGGGCGCGCGCACGGAGACAGGGAGTGCCGCGCATCTTTCGGGAGGAAGAAATGAAGCTCAGAACGATTCTGACCGCGGCCACCGCGGCCATCGCCTTTACGTCCGCCGCCTATGCGGACGGCCTGGTGGGCATTGCCATGCCGACGAAGTCCTCGGCGCGCTGGATCGCCGACGGCGACAACATGGTCAAGGAACTGCAAGCCGCGGGCTACGAGACCGATCTGCAATATGCCGAGGACGACATCCCGAACCAGCTCGCCCAGATCGAGAACATGGTGACCAAGGGCGTGAACGTGCTCGTGATCGCGGCCATCGACGGCACCACGCTGTCGAACGCGCTCGAAAACGCGGCCGCCGCCGGCGTGAAGATCATCGCCTACGACCGCCTGATCCGTGATTCCGGCGATGTCGACTATTACGCCACCTTCGACAACTTCAAGGTCGGCGTTCAGCAGGCGACGAGCCTTGTCGATGGCCTGAAGGAACGCTTCGGCGACGGCCCCTACAATGTCGAACTCTTCGGCGGCTCGCCCGACGACAACAACGCCTACTTCTTCTACAATGGCGCGATGAGCGTGCTTCAGCCGCTGATCGACAACGGCACCATCGTGATCCAGTCCGGTCAGATGGGCATGGACACGGTCGGCACGCTGCGCTGGGACGGCGCGGTGGCGCAGGCGCGCATGGATAACATCCTTTCGGCCAACTACACCGACAAGGACGTGCATGGCGTGCTGGCACCCTATGACGGGCTTTCGATCGGCATCCTGTCCTCGCTCAAGGGCGTGGGCTATGGTTCGGGCGATCTGAAGATGCCGATCGTGACCGGCCAGGACGCCGAGATCCCCTCGATCAAGTCGATCCTCGCGGGTGAGCAGTACTCGACCGTCTTCAAGGACACCCGCGAACTGGCGAAGGTCACCGTGGGCATGGTCAACGCGGTTCTCGAAGGCACCGACCCCGAGATCAACGACACGACGACCTATGACAACGGCGTGAAGGTCGTGCCGTCCTACCTCCTTGAACCCGTCTCGGTCGATGGGTCGAACTGGGAAGAGATCCTGATCGGTTCCGGCTACTACACGGCCGACCAGATCCAGTAGCCCACTCCTCCCGGCCCGTCCGCCGCGACTTCCGGTTTCGGCGGACGGGTTCCTCTTTGGAACGAGGTCAGCATGACAATGCTTCTCGAAATGCGTTCCATCACCAAGGAGTTCCCGGGGGTCAAGGCACTCGACCGCGTGAACCTGCAGGTGAAGGCGGGCGAAATCCACGCGATCTGCGGCGAAAACGGCGCCGGCAAGTCAACCCTGATGAAGGTCCTGTCCGGCGTCTACCCCGCCGGCAGCTACGACGGCGAAATCCATTACGAAGGTTCCGTGGCCGAGTTCCGGGGCATCCGCGACAGCGAACACCGCGGGATCATCATCATCCACCAGGAACTGGCGCTGGTGCCGCAGCTTTCCATCGCCGAGAACATCTTCCTGGGCAACGAAACCGCGCGCGGCGGGGTCATCGACTGGCACGAGGCGAACCATCGCACCGAGGCCCTTCTGAAGAAGGTCGGGCTGAAGGAAAGCCCGATGACGATCGTGGACAGCCTGGGCGTCGGCAAGCAGCAACTGGTCGAGATCGCGAAGGCGCTGTCCAAGGACGTAAAGCTCCTGATCCTCGACGAACCGACGGCGGCGCTTCAGGAAAACGACTCCCAGAAGCTCCTTGACCTGATGCTGGACCTGAAGGCGCAGGGCGTGACCTGCATCATCATCTCGCACAAGCTGAACGAGGTCCGTTACGTTGCGGATACGGTGACTGTCATTCGCGACGGCATGTCGGTGTCGACGCTCGATGCCAAGCAGGGGCTGTCCGAGGACGACATCGTCCGCGACATGGTCGGGCGAGAGATGTCGGACCGCTACCCGGAACGGGACCGCCGCGCGGGCGATATCCTGATGGAGGTGCAGGACTGGAACGTCTGGCACCCCGAACATGCCGAGCGCCAGGTCATCAAGAACATCTCGATGAGTGTGCGCGCAGGCGAGGTCGTGGGCATCGCGGGGCTCATGGGCTCGGGCCGGACCGAGCTTGCGATGTCGATCTTCGGCAAGTCCTACGGACGGCGGATCGGCGGCACCGTGAAGCTGCACGGTCAGCCCACCGACGTGTCCCGCGTGGACCGCGCGATCGCGGCGGGGCTCGCCTACGTGACCGAGGATCGCAAGAGCCTGGGCCTGATCCTGGACGAGAACATCCGCTTCAACACGACGCTCGCCAACCTTCAGGGCGTATCCTCGAACGGGGTGCTTGACGGGAACGAGGAAACCACCGTCGCCGAGAAATACCGCGAGGCGCTGCGCATTCGCACGCCCTCCGTCTTCCAGAAGGTCGGCAACCTCTCGGGCGGCAACCAGCAGAAGGTGGTCCTCGCCAAGTGGCTGAACACCGCGCCCGAGGTTCTGATCCTGGACGAGCCGACGCGCGGCATCGACGTGGGCGCGAAATACGAAATCTACGCGATCATCAACCAGCTTTCGGCCGAGGGCAAAGGGGTCATCATGATCTCATCCGAAATGCCGGAGCTTCTGGGCATGTGCGATCGCATTTACGTCATGAACGAAGGCGCCTTCGTCGGCGAACTTGCCGCAGACGAAGCCAGCCAGGAGCGCATCATGTCGCTCATCGTCGACGAGAAGGGGTAAGGGGATGACGACCGACACCAACGACATGTCGCCGCACGGCGGCGCCACCGAGGCGAAGGGGCTGAAATCCTACCTCGCGTCCCACATGCGCGAATTCGGGCTTCTCTTCGCGCTGATCGCCATCATGGTCTTCTTCCAGATCGTGACGGCCGGCACGCTGATGCGCCCGGTGAACATCACCAACCTGTTCCTTCAGAACAGCTACATCATCATCATGGCGCTGGGGATGCTGATCGTCATCGTCTCAGGCCACATCGACCTGTCGGTCGGCTCGGTCATGGGCTTCGTCGGCGCGCTGGCGGCCGTGCTGATCGTGAACCACGGCGTGCCAATCATCGTCACGGTCGCCATCTGCCTGGCCGTCGGCGCCTCCATCGGGGCGGCGCAGGGCTACTTCGTCGCGATCTGGCGCATCCCGTCCTTCATCGTGACCCTGGCCGGGATGCTGGTCTTTCGCGGCCTGTCGCTCTGGCTGCTTGAGGGCCAGTCCGTCGGCCCTTTCCCCAAGAGCTTCCAGGTTCTCTCAACGGGCTTCGTGCCGGAAATCTTCCCGGCCGTGATCGGCGACAACCTTGCCGCCTTCTTCGGCGCGCGCAACTTCAATGTCCTGTCCTTCGCGCTTGGCCTGATCGCGGCCGGGGCGGTCATCCGCATGGGCCTCAAGAAACGCGCGCGCAACGCGCTTTACGGCATCGCCGACGAACCGCCGGGACTGTTCTGGGCGCGCACGGCGATCATCGCCGCCGCGATCATCTTCCTGATGTTCAAGCTTTCGACCTTCCGCGGCCTTCCGAACGTCGTGGTGACGATGGGCGTTCTGATCCTGATCTACGCCTTCATCACCGAAAAGACCGTGATCGGCCGCCGCGTCTACGCGCTTGGCGGGAACGAGAAGGCGGCGAAACTCTCGGGCATCAAGACCGAGCGGCTGACGTTCCTCGCCTTCGTCAACATGGGCGTTCTGGCAGCGCTGGCGGGCCTGATCTTCGCCGCCCGCCTCAACACCGCGACGCCCAAGGCCGGGTTCGCGCTGGAACTTGACGTGATCGCGGCCGTCTTCATCGGCGGGGCGTCCATGTCGGGCGGTTCGGGCAAGATCATCGGCGCGGTCGTCGGCGCCTTCATCATGGGCGTGATGAACAACGGCATGTCCATCATGGGCATCGGCATCGACTACCAGCAGGTCATCAAGGGCCTGGTGCTGCTCGCCGCTGTTTTCTTCGACGTCTACAACAAGAACAAGCAGGCCTGAGGGCTGGCAGGGAAAGGATACTCCCATGGCGTTCACACCCGCGAAATGGCCCCGCAGGCTGCGATCCCAGGAATGGTACGGCGGCACCTCCCGCGATACGATCTACCATCGCGGCTGGCTGAAGAACCAGGGCTACCCGCACGACCTGTTCGACGGGCGCCCGATCATCGGCATCCTGAACACCTTCTCGGAGCTGTCGCCCTGCAACGGCTTCCACATGAAGGAACTGGCCGAGAAGATCAAAGCCGGCATCTGGGAAGCGGGCGGCTTTCCGGTGGAAGTCCCCGTGTTCTCGGCCTCGGAAAACACCTTCCGGCCCTCGGCCATGATGTTTCGCAACCTCGCCGCGCTGGCGATCGAGGAGACGATCCGCGGCCAGCCCATGGACGGCGCGGTGCTGATGGTGGGCTGCGACAAGACCACGCCCTCGCTTATGATGGCGGCGGCATCCTGCGACATTCCCTCCATCGTGGTGACCGGCGGGCCGATGCTGAACGGCTACTACCGGGGCGAGCGTGTCGGATCGGGCACCCACCTTTGGAAGTTCTCAGAAGCCGTGAAGGCGGGTGAGATGACGCAGGAAGAGTTCCTGGAGGCCGAGGCCTCGATGTCGCGCTCGACTGGGACCTGCAACACGATGGGCACCGCCTCGACCATGGCGTCGATGGCGGAAAGCCTTGGGATGGCGCTGTCGGGCAACGCCGCGATCCCGGCGGTCGACAGCCGCCGCCGCGTGATGGCGCAACTCTCGGGCCGCCGCATCGTGCAGATGGTCAAGGACGACATGAAGCCCTCCGACATCCTGACCAAGGAGGCCTTTGAAAACGCGATCCGCACCAACGCGGCCATCGGCGGGTCCACCAACGCGGTGATCCATATCCTGGCGCTGGCCGGGCGCGTCGGGATCGACCTCACGCTGGAGGACTGGGACCGCTGCGGCCGCGACGTGCCGACGATCGTGAACCTCATGCCCTCCGGCAAATACCTGATGGAGGAGTTCTTCTATGCCGGCGGCCTTCCTGTCGTCCTGAAGCGGTTGGGCGAAGGCGGGCTTCTGCACAAGGACGCGCTGACCGTGTCGGGCCGTTCGATCTGGGAGGAGGTCAAGGACGCCGTCAACCACAATGAGGACGTGATCCTGCCCACCGACAAGGCCCTGACGCAATCGGGCGGCATCGTCGTCCTGAAGGGCAACCTTGCGCCCAAGGGCGCGGTGCTGAAGCCCTCGGCGGCGACGGCCTCGCTGCTTCAGCACCGGGGCCGCGCCGTCGTGTTCGAGGATATCGACGACTACAAGGCCAAGATCGAGGACCCGGACCTCGACATCGACGAAACCTGCGTCATGGTCATGAAGAACTGTGGGCCCAAGGGCTATCCGGGCATGGCCGAGGTCGGGAACATGGGCCTACCGCCCAAGGTCCTGCAAAAGGGCATCACCGACATGGTCCGCATCTCGGACGCGCGGATGTCGGGCACGGCCTATGGCACGGTGGTCCTGCACACCTCGCCCGAGGCGGCCGCTGGCGGTCCGCTTGCGGTCGTGCGGGACGGCGACGTGATCGAGTTGGACGTGAAGAACCGCCGCCTGCACCTCGACATCTCCGACGCGGAACTGGCCGCGCGGCTGGCGAGGTGGGCACCCCTGCCGGATCAGCCGACCAGCGGCTACGCCTGGCTTCACCAACAGCATGTCGAGGGCGCGGACACCGGCGCGGATCTTGACTTCCTCAAGGGGTGCCGGGGCAACCCGGTCGGGAAGGACAGCCATTGATGGACATCGCCCTCATCGGTATCGGAAAGATCGCGATCGACCAGCATGTGCCGGCCATCGCGGCCTCGCCCGACTTCGCGCTGGCGGCGACGGCGTCACGTCACGGCACGGTTGCGGGCGTCGAAAGCTTCACCGACATCGGTGACCTGCTTGCGGCGCGCGACGACATCCGCGTGGTCTCCCTGTGCCTGCCACCCGTGCCCCGGTTCGAGGCCGCGGCCAAGGCGATCCGCGCGGGCCGTCATGTGATGCTGGAAAAACCGCCAGGGGCGACGCTGGCGGAATGCCACACGCTGATGAGGCTCGCGAAGGAACAGAAGGTCTGCCTTTTCGCCACCTGGCACTCGCGCGAGGCGGACAAGGTCGCGGCCGCCAAGGCCTGGCTGGCCGACAAGCGGCTGATCTCGCTAAGCGTGACCTGGAAGGAAGACGTGCGGCGCTGGCATCCCGGGCAGGACTGGATCTGGGAACCCGGCGGCATGGGCGTCTTCGATCCCGGCATCAACGCGCTGTCCATCGTGACGGAGATCCTGCCGGTGGACATCCACCTGACCTCGGCCACGCTCGATGTTCCGGCCAACCGGCAGACGCCGATCGGCGCGGACCTGACCTTTTATCACCCGGAGGGCGCCAAGGTCCGCGCCGTCTTCGACTGGCGCCAGGAGGGCGAGCAGACCTGGACGATCGAGGCGGTCACCGATGCGGGAACGCTGACGCTTCTGGATGGCGGCGCCCGTATCCAGATCGACGGGGTCGAGGACGCGCTGGCGGACGACAATCCGCTGGCCGGTGAATACCCCCGCCTTTACGCGAAAATGGCCCGGCTTCTGACCACGGGCGGGATCGACATGGACCTGCGCCCGATGATCCACGTCTGCGACGCGCTGGCGCTTGGCCGGCGCAACAGCGTCGCACCGTTCATCGAACAGTCCGAAAGAAGAGACATGAAACAGCCGCTTACCGGAATCCTGCCCGTTGCCCCCACCCCGTTCTTCGAAGACGGGCGCGTGGACGAAGAGGGCATGAAGCGCGTCCTCGACTGCATGATAGACCAGGGCGTCGATGCGATCTGCATCCTCGCCAACTACTCCGAACAGTTCGTGCTGTCGGATGAGGAGCGCGCGACCCTGACCCGGCTGTCGCTGGAACATGTCGCGGGGCGCGTCCCGGTAATCGTCACGATTTCACATTTCGCGAACCAGATCACTGTTGCCCGCGCGGTCGAGGCGCAGGCCCTGGGCGCCGCCATGGTCATGATGATGCCGCCCTATCACGGCGTCGGGCTGGTGCCGCCGGAACATGCCGTCTTCGGCCAGTTCAAGGCCGTTTCGGACGCGATCGACATTCCGATCATGGTGCAGGACGCGCCTCTGTCGGGCGTGACGCTCTCGGTGCCCCTGCTGGTGCGCATGGCGCGGGAGATCGAGAACGTTTCCTACTTCAAGATGGAAACCCCCTTCGCCGCCGACAAGCTCGCGGCCCTGATCGAGCAGGGCGGGGAGCACATCCTCGGCCCCTTCGATGGGGAGGAGGCGGTCACGCTTCTGGCCGACCTCGACGCGGGCTGCACGGGGACCATGACCTCGGCGCTTCAGCCGGAAAAGATCCGCCCGATCCTGGTCAACTACCGCGCGGGCAATGTGGCCGCCGCGCTGGACCAATGGCGGCTTTGCCTACCGCTCATCAACCACGAAAACCGCCAGTGCGGGCTGCGCGCGGCCAAGACCGTGATGATGGAGGGCGGCGTTATCAAGTCCGACCACGTCCGCGCGCCGCTCCAGCCCCTGAGCCCGCGAACGAAGGAGCGCCTGTTGCAATTGTCGCGGGAACTTGACGTGATCGCCCTGAAATGGGGCAAGTGAGGCCTACTATGACTTACACCCCGCACGGGCGGCACCTGATCGCCGGCGAATGGGTCGCGACCGAGACGACCTTTTCCTCAGAACCCGCGCATGGCCCGGCTCATGCGTTTTCCGTGGGCACCCCCGATCTCGTCGCGCGTGCCTGCGAGGCCGCGGAAGAGGCGTTCTGGTCCTACGGCTATTCGTCGCGCGCGGACCGCGCGGCCTTCCTCAACGCCATCGCCGATGAGGTTGAGGCAAGGGGTGAGGCGATCACCCGGATCGGCAGCCAGGAAACCGGCCTGCCCGAAGCCCGCCTTCAAGGCGAGCGCGGGCGCACCACCGGACAATTGCGCCTCTTTGCCGCCCATATCCTGAAGGGCGACTACCTCGACCGCCGCCAAGACGCTGCCTTGCCGGACCGTCAGCCCCTGCCCCGGCCTGAGCTACGGATGATGCAGCGCCCGATCGGGCCCGTGGCGGTTTTTGGCGCCTCGAACTTCCCGCTCGCGTTTTCGACCGCGGGCGGCGACACCGCCGCCGCGCTGGCCGCAGGATGCCCGGTCGTGGTCAAGGGCCACGGCGCCCATCCGGGCACGGCTGAGATCGTCGCCGAAGCGATCCACGCCGCCATCGCAAGGACCGGCATGCCGAAGGGCGTCTTCTCGCTCGTTCAGGGCGGCGACCGCGCTGTCGGGCAGGCGCTGGTACAGCATCCGTTGATCCGCGCCGTGGGCTTCACCGGGTCCCTCGCGGGCGGGCGGGCCTTGTTCGATCTTTGCGCGGCGCGGCCCGAGCCGATCCCGTTCTTTGGCGAGCTTGGCTCGGTCAACCCGATGTTCATGCTGCCGGGGGCGCTGGCCAAGCGCGGTGCGGATCTGGGCAAGGGCTGGGCTGCCTCCCTCTCCATGGGCGCGGGCCAGTTCTGCACCAACCCCGGCATTGCCGTGGTGCTCAAGGGTCCTGGCGCAGACGCCTTCACCGAAGCCGCCCGGGTGGCGCTTTCCGAACAGGGCGCGCAGGTCATGCTGACCGATGGCATTGCGCGGGCCTATGTCGCGGGCGCCGAAAGGCTCGGCGCGCAGGCGGGCGTTCGGGACCTGCTGACCTCCATGTGCGACCGGCGCGAAGCGAAGCCCTTCCTGTTCCGGGTCGCCGCGCGCGACTGGCTTGGAAACCACACGCTGTCCGAAGAGGTCTTCGGCCCCCTCGGCCTGGTCGTGGTCGCGGAGGACGAGGAGCAGCTGCTGACCGTCGCGCGAAGCTTCGCGGGCCAACTGACGGCGACGCTGCACATGGATGCGGGTGACACGATGCTTGCGCGGCGCCTGATGCCGGTTCTTGAGCGCAAGGCCGGGCGGGTCCTCGCCAACGGCTTCCCCACCGGGGTCGAGGTTTGCGACAGCATGGTGCATAGCGGCCCCTACCCCGCCTCGACCAATTTCGGCGCGACCTCGGTCGGCACACTGTCGATCCGCCGCTTCCTCCGCCCGGTGTGCTACCAGAACATCCCCGAGGACATCCTGCCCCTGGACCTGGTGTGACATGAGCGTGCGGATCGCCGTTGACTGGGGGACCACGGCCCTGCGCCTCTGGGCGCTGGCCCCGGACGGGCATGTCCTGGCCGAACGGCGGTCCGACAAGGGGATGGGAGGGTTATCGCCCGATGCGTTCGAGCCGGCCTTCCTCGACCTCGCCGGCGATCTGGTGGAGGCCGCAGGGGCTGCCGAGGTGCTGATCTGCGGCATGGCCGGCGCGCGGTCTGGCTGGAGAGAAACCCCCTATGCCCCCGTCCCCTGCACGTTGTCCGGCAAGGGGGCGGCAACCGTGGCCACGCGCGACCCGCGCCTATCGGTCAGGATCATACCGGGGCTTTCGCAGGCCGATCCGCCCGACGTGATGCGGGGGGAGGAGAACCAGATCGCCGGTTTTCTCGTCGGGCGGCCGGATTTTGACGGGGTGCTTTGCCTGCCGGGCACCCATACCAAATGGGTGCGCGTGACCGGCGGAAGGATCGACCACTTCCGTACCGTGATGACGGGTGAGCTGTTCGCGCTTCTCTCCGGCGCGTCCGTTCTGCGGCATTCGATCTCCGGGGACGACCCCTGGCAGGGGGACGCCTTCGAACAGGCGCTACGCCGCGCGATGCATGCGCCCGAAACCCTGACGGCCGCACTTTTTGCGCTACGCGCGGAAAGCCTCCTGGCGTCTCAGCCGCCGGGCGCCACGCGCTCTGCCCTCTCTGGCCTGTTGATCGGACAGGAACTGGCCGCCACGGCATCGCTTTGGTCGGCACACTCGGTCGCGATCATCGGCGAGCCAACACTTGCCGCGCTTTATCGAACGGCCCTTGCCCATGCGGGCGTCGTGGCCGAGGTGCTGGACGGCGGTGACCTTGTGCTTCAAGGATTACGCACGGCCTTCGCGGAGTTGGAGGAGACGGGAGTTTGACACGCAACATTGTCGCCATCTTGCGGGGCGTGACGCCTGCCGAGGTCGAGGCCATCGCTGAAACGCTCATCCGCTGCGGGATCACGAAGATCGAGGTGCCGCTCAATTCCCCGGACGCCTTCACATCCATCGCGAGACTCGCAGCGCGCTTCGGCGCGGGCGCGCTTATCGGCGGCGGCACGGTCCTGAGCGTCGCGGATGTGCGCCGCCTTGGCGATGCGGGCGCCGCCTTGGCGGTCTCGCCCAACATGAACCCCGAGGTGATCCGGGTCACGCGGGCGGCGGGCATGCTGTCCTACCCGGGCGTGATGACGCCTACGGAGTGTTTCGCCGCCCTCGATGCCGGCGCAAGCGGGCTCAAGCTCTTTCCCGGATCGCTGATCGGGCCGGAGGGCCTGAAGGCGCTGCGCGCGGTCCTGCCGAAGGGGGCCGAGGTTCTGGCCGTGGGCGGCGCGGCGCCCGCGAATTTCGGCGCATGGCGCGCTGCAGGCGCGAACGGATTCGGAATCGGCACGGCGCTCTATGCACCCGGCGACACCCCCGAAGGCGTGGGGGCAAAGGCAGCGGCGATCATCGCGGCCTATGACGCTGCCTTCGAAGGTGCGTGAGATGGGGGTAAGGGTTTTCGATGACCGCGTCTGCCACCTGGGCGAAGGCCCCCTTTGGCACCCGTCCCTCCAAACGCTTTTCTGGTTTGACATCCTCAACTGCAAACTGCTTGCCCGAGGACCGGGCGGGCCGCGCGAATGGCAGTTCGACGAGCACCATTCCGCAGCCGGCATCATTGACGAAGCGACGCTTCTGATCGCGTCTGAAACGGGCCTGTGGCGATTCGACATCGCCACGGGCACCCGCGCCCGTCTCGTTCCGCTGGAGGCGGAGCGCGCGGACACACGCTCGAACGATGGCCGCGCGGACCCGTTTGGCGGGTTCTGGATCGGTACGATGGGCAAGCATGCCGAGCCCGGCCAAGGGTCGATCTATCGCTACCACAGGGGCGAATTGCGGCGCCTCCACACCGGCTTGACGATCCCGAACGCGATCTGCTTCGCACCCGGCGGCACACATGCCTATTTCGCCTGCACGCGGTCGCGGAAGATCCGGCGCCAGCGGCTGGATACGCAGGGATGGCCTGCGGCGGAGGCCGAGGTCTTCCTGGACCTGCGGGCGGAAGGCCTGAACCCGGATGGCGCCGTCTGCGACGACGAAGGCTTTCTTTGGAACGCGCAATGGGGCGCTGGCCGCGTCGCGCGGTACCGCCCGGACGGGGCCTTCGACCGCGCGATCGAGGTTCCCGGCCTGCATTGCTCTTGCCCGGCCTTCGGGGGCGCCGAGATGCGGACGCTCTTCGCCACGACCGCGCAAGAAGGGCTCGAACGCCCCGACGCAGCGCAGGGCCTCGTCTATGCAACCGACCTTTCCGTCAAGGGGCGCGAAGAACCGCGTGTCATCCTTTGACCGTCAAGGCGGGCGCGTTCGCGATGGCGGCCGGTCACACCTTGGCGGGGTGATAGACGCAGTCGGCCAATGAGCTGCGGTTGAGGTCGGCGATGAAGGCGGCTTCGGCCTCGGCGAGCCGCACTTTCAGCCGGCAGCGGGGCGTCAGCGTGCAGGCGGCGCCGCCGGGCAGGAAACACTCGACCAGCGCCTGATCGGCCTCAAGCCGCGCGACGACATCACCAAGCCGGATGTCTTCGGGCGGGCGCGCCAGCACCGCCCCGCCGCCGCCCCCGCGCCGGGTTTCGAGGTATCCCGCGGCGGCCAGGGCAGAGATGACCTTTGCCAGGTGATTGCGCGACACGCGGAATTCGTCCGCGAGTTCGGCGGTGGTGAACGGCCGGGCCGGATCGCCCGCCAGCCGCATGAGCACACGCAGCCCGAAGTCGGTGAATGTCGTGAGGCGCAAGGCCGATCTCCCGGTTTGGTATTTACAATGCGTATTAAGCGGGTGTAATCGGCAAATCAAATACCAAATCACCTCTGTCACCAGAGCAGCGGGGCCCATTCGGCGATGAAGGACACACCCCAGCAACACACCCGACATAGCACGGGAACCGGGGGCGCACACACCCTGCCCCGCCCGCGTCCGACCCCTCGCCACGGATCGGCTGCGATGCCACGGGTCACGGTAGCGGGCGGCGCGCCCTTGCCCTGCGGCGCGTGGGGGTAAGAACATGGCAATCGCATCCATCATGGCCAACGGACGCGGCGCAACGGATCGGCTGCTGGCGGCGGTGGTCACCCGGCTGACCGGAGAGGGTGTCAGGGTGCTGGGCGCGCTGCGCCCAACAGGGCAAGGCGCGGCGACGGGCCACTGCGACAGCGACCTCTGGATGCTGCCCGACGGACCAATTGTGCGGATCACGCAGGACCTGGGCGCCGGCTCCACGGCCTGCCGGATGGATGCCGGGGCGCTGGAAGGGGCGGTCGGGATCGCGACCGCGCGCCTGGCGGCCCAAGGCGCGGACTTGGTCGTGCTGAACAAGTTCGGCCTCCGTGAGGCCGAGGGGCGCGGTTTTCGCACCCTGATCGCCGAGGCGCTGGACCGCGGCGTGCCGGTCCTGACCGGCCTGTCCGAACCCCATCGGGCGGCTTTCGACCGTTTCGCGGCAGGCATGGCCACCAGCCTGCCACCCGAGGAGCACGCCGTGCTGACATGGTGCCGGGGCGTCGTGGCGGCTTCGAAGACCGGCTTGCCGGCAGAACAGGAACATCTGTGATGAGCTCAACAGTCGATACGAACCCTCGCAACCGGACCATCGGGGGGGCGGTCGTATCGCGGCTGGCCTGTGCTGCCGTCCAGCCGATCCTCTCCCGCGTCGTGCGGCGGGTCGCGGCGCGGCATCCGTCGCTGTTTGCGCGTCTCGGGCCGCACCAGTCGACGGACTTCCTGATTGATCCGATCGAATTGCCCTTCGCGCTACACCTGCGCCCCGATCCGAAGGCGCTGGTCTTTCGGGCGGTGCCCCGCGACGCGGCGCCGAAGGCGGGCGCGGTAATCCGGGGGCGGTTTCTGCTCCTCCTGGAGCTGATGGACTCCGAGGAGGACGGCGACGCGGCCTTCTTCTCCCGCGATCTGGAGGTTGCGGGCGACACCGAAGCGGTGGTGCGGCTGCGCAACGCGCTTGACGATGTGGACGGCTCGATCGCCGAGGAGGCAGCCGCGATGTTCGGCCCCCCCGGCAAAGCGATCCTCGCGCGGTTGCGCCGCGCCTATTCCGAGACCTGAAAGGACTGCGAACGAAGATGAGCCTTGCCGAATTGATCTGTCCCGCCGGCACGCCCGCAGCCCTGCGCACGGCGGTCGATGCCGGTGCCGACGCCGTCTATTGCGGCTTTCAGGACGCCACCAACGCCCGCAACTTCCCGGGGCTGAACTTCACCCCAGAGGAACTGGCCGAGGCCGTCGCCTATGCCCATGCGAAGGGCGCGAAAGTGCTGCTCGCGCTCAATACCTACCCGCCGGCGGGCAAGGTCGACCTTTGGCGGCAGGCGGCCGACACGGGCGCCAGGCTTGGGGTCGATGCTTTCATCGTCGCGGACATGGGCGTGGCCGATTACATCGCGCGCACCCATCCGGGCATCCGTCTGCATCTGTCGGTGCAGGCCGCGGCCTCCAGCCCCGAGGCGATCCGCTACTACTGCGAGAACTTCGGCGTGAAGCGTGTGGTCCTGCCGCGCATCCTGACGATCCCGGAGATCCGCCAGATCCGCAAGGAAATCCCCTGCGAGATCGAGACCTTCATCTTCGGCAACCACGGGCTGATGGTCGAAGGCCGGTGCAGCCTGACCAATTACCTGACCGGGCAATCCACGAACATGGACGGGGTGTGCTCGCCCGCCTCCGACGTCGAATACGCGCGCCATGCCGACGGGTCGATGTCGTCGCAACTGGCGGGTTTCACGATCGACTGCTTCGGCGCCGAGGAAAAGGCCGGCTATCCCACCATCTGCAAGGGGCGCTACACCGCGCCGCACCGGCCCAAGGGTTACTACGCCTTCGAGGAGCCGATCAGCCTGAACCTGTCGCAGCTCCTGCCGGAGCTGATCGATGCGGGCGTTCACGCCTTCAAGATCGAGGGCCGCCAAAGGTCGAAATCCTACGTTCGGGGCGTGGTGACGGCCTTTCGCAAGGCGGTCGATGACATCCGCGCCGGACGCCCCGCCAACATGGCGGACCTGGTCGCGCTGACCGAGGGGCAAAAGCAGACCCAAGGCGCCTTCGAGACGAAGAAATGGCGGTGAGAGAGATGATCAAGCTGACCCTGGGCCCGATCGCCTATCACTGGAGCGCCGAGCGGCGGCGCGATTTCTACGCCCGGATCGCCGATGAGGCTCCGATCGATGAGGTCTATCTTGGCGAGGTGATCTGCTCGAAGCGCGCGCCCTTCTTCGAGGCCGATCTTCCCGCGACCCTCGAACGGCTGGAACGCGGCGGCAAGACGGTCATCCTGTCGTCGCTGGCCGAGGTGATGCTGAAACGCGAGCGCAAGGCAACCGCGGACCTGGCCGAACTCGCCTCCCCCGAGATCGAGATCAACAACGCCGCCGGTCTTTACGCCCGGGGGGACCGGCCCCACCGGGTGGGCCCCTTCATGAACGCCTATAACGAGGCCGCGATCGCCTGGATGGCCAGCCGGGGCGCCACCCATGTCTGCCTGCCGGGCGAGTTGCCGGCGCCCTCGATCGACGTCGCCGCGCAGGCGGCGCGCGCACTGGGGCTCGGCGTCGAGGTGCAGGTGTTTGGCCGCGCCTCGCTCGCGGTGTCGGCGCGCTGCTACCACGCCCGCGCGCATCACCGCACCAAGGACAACTGCCAGTTCGTCTGCGAGGAGGACCCGGACGGAATGCCGCTGAGAACCAGCGACGACAGGCCGATCCTGCGCGTGAACGGCATCCAGACCCAATCCGAAAGCTACATCGACCTTCTGCCCGAGATGGGGCGCCTCATCGCGGATGGCGTGACCCACCTGCGGCTGATGCCGCAGGCCGTCGACATGGTGGCGGTCGCTGGCCTTTACCGCGAGGCACTGGACGGCCGCCAAACGGTCGCGGCAGCCGAGGAAGGGCTAAGGGCGCTTTGCGGGAATGTCGCCTTCAGCAACGGCTTCTATCACGGCGCCGCGGGTTATAGGCGGATCGCGAACGCCGTGCCCGCATAGGAACGGAGGGACCGGACCGTGGCCGGGACGACAGCAGAACAGATGCGCGCCTGGAAGGGCCCCGCCATCCTGACCTACGGGTTCCGCCCGTTCTTCTTCGGGGGCGCGGTCTTCGCAGCGCTGGCGATGCTGCTCTGGGTGCCGATGCTGACGGGGTGGCTTTCCTTGCCGACGCACTTCGCCCCGGTCAGCTGGCATGCGCATGAATTCCTTTACGGCTATCTGAGCGCGGTCGCGGCGGGCTTTCTGCTGACGGCGGTACCGAACTGGACCGGGCGGCTGCCGATCGTGGGCTGGCGCCTGGGTTTTCTGGCCGCGCTTTGGCTGGCGGGGCGGCTGGCGGTCGCGACCTCGGCCCTGCTGCCCGCGGGGCTGGTCGCGGCGATCGACCTTGCCTTCCCGCTGCTCTTCGCGCTCGCCATCGGACGGGAAATCGTCGCCGGGCGGAACTGGCGCAACCTCGTCGTCCTAGCGATGCTTTCGGTCTTCACGCTGGGCAACGCGCTTTTTCACTGGGAGGCGGCGCGGGGCGATCTAGCGGCGCAGGGGGTGGGCCTCCGGCTGGGGCTTGGCGCCGCGATCCTGATGATTGCGATGATCGGTGGGCGCATCGTCCCCTCATTCACCCGCAACTGGCTGGTCAAGCGGGGCGGCGGGGCGCTGCCCGCACCGCCGATGCAGCGCTTCGACAAAGCGGCAATGCTGGTGCTTCTGGCGGCGGGCCTCGCCTGGGTCGGGGCGCCAGAGGCGACCGCGACGGGCGCGCTGCTGCTGACATCGGGGCTCCTGCATCTGGTGCGTTTGGCCCGCTGGTGCGGTCATCGGACGGCCGCCGAGCCGCTGGTTCTGGTCCTGCATCTGGGCTATCTGTTTCTGCCGCTCGGGGCGCTGGCGATCGGAACCGGTATTCTCTGGCCCGACCTGATTGACCGTGCCGCCGCCCAGCACCTGTGGATGGCGGGCGCCATCGGGCTCATGACCCTGGCCGTGATGACGCGGGCAACGCTTGGGCATACCGGGCAAGCGTTGTCGGCAGGCCCCGCGACCGTGGCGATCTATGCCGCCATGGCTTTGGCAACGCTGGCCCGTTTCTCAGCCAGCCTCTGGCCCGAGGCCGCGACATGGTTGCACCCCCTGGCCGGGCTGGCCTGGGTCCTGGCCTTCGCGGGCTTCGCGCTAAGCTACGGCCCGGCGCTGCTGCGCCCCTGGCGCGCTGGCTGAGGAACGGCGGTGCCGGACCCCACGACCGTCGCGCCCCCGTGGCTGGACCGCGTCCTGGCCTCACCACATCGCCCGATGTTCATCGCGGCGGGGGTTTGGGCGCCGGTGGCCGTCGCCCTGACAACCGGGGGCGAGAGCCTGGCACCCGCGACCTCACCCTTGGGTGCGCTCGCCGCCTGGCACGCGCATGAGATGGTCTTCGGCTTCGCGGCAGCCGGGTTTGCGGGCTACACCCTGACGGCGATGAGCAGTTGGTCGACCGCAATCCGCCCGACGCGCCTGGCCGTGGCGATGCTGACGGGGGCGTGGGTCCTTGCCCGTCTGTCGGCCTGGGGCAGCCTCGGGCAGGACCCGCGCGTGGTCCTGCCGGCCGGGATCGCATTCATGGCCTTCGTGACCGCAATCCTCGGCCTCGCAGCCCTGCGTTCCCGCCAGGCGCGCGGAGGCGTGCAGGCCCTGTTCGCGGCCCTTCTGACGGGCTTGCAGGTTGCGGCGCTGTCCGGCGTGTCCTCACCGCATTTCCCGGTACTCGCCTTCGGACTTCTGCTGTCGGTCGTCGGCGGGCGCATGGTGGCGGCCTTCACCTGGAACCAGATGACCCAGAGCCCGGCGCAGGCGCGCCGCTTCGTCCTGGCGCGGGGTCTGGGCGCGTCCTCGGCCGCGGCGATGGTCTTGACGCTGGTGCTGGGGCTGCTTGGCCGTGACCAAGGGGCGCTCGCCATCGGCCTGCTCATCCTTGCCTCGGCCGCCGAGGCCGCACGCCTGGCACTCTGGCAGTCCCGCGGGGTCTGGCAAAGCGCCGTTCTGGCCATCTTGCATCTGGGGTACCTCTGGCTGCCGTTCGGCCTGGTACTTGTCGCTTGGTCCCGGCTCGCGGGCGTGGCGTTGCCGGAAAGCGATGCCCTGCACACCCTGGCCGCCGGCGCTATCGCCTGTTCGATCTATGCCGTCGCTGCGCGCGCGCTCGCCCGGCGCGGGCGCCATCTTCGACCCGCGACAGTTGACCTCGCGGGCTTCACCCTGCTGTGGCTCGCGGCGGGCTTTCGGGTCTTTGCCCCCCTCGCCGCCCCTGAGGCCCCCATCGCACCGATCTTGTGGTGCACGGCCTGGGCCTTGTTCCTGTCTCGGCACCTTACCGCCCTGAAGTCACCGATACCACACCCCGTCTTCAGCGGCCCGAAGAACTGACCGGGCTGGCCGGCGGGGGCCGCCCGGCGAAACACGGGCGGCACCGGGAGGCTCAAGATCTTCCTTACACCGCCACGCGAAATCCCAAAGCGCCGCGCCGCCTTGCGCTGGCGCATCCTCTCCGCGACTGCCAGCCGCGCGCGCGGCATGAACAGCTTAGACTTTGCCCGCCCGAAATCTGCACGCCCGACTGCGGCGCCACGAAGGTCGCGGAGGCGGAGTTCGTGATGGCGAATACGCCCGGCATGTCGCGCGCCTTGCCGCGCCAGGTCGAGGAAATGGGCGTACTGGCCGAAATCGAAGTCTTTGACACCGGCCACCTCTGGTGCGCGAAGCAACCGGTCGAGCAAGGCGGCCCGGGGCCCCAACACGCGTGCAACGGCGCCAGCGCGCCCTGCGGCGCGCCAAAGGACCTGAACACCTTCCTTGCGATGGTCAACGCAGTCCCGCGCGGATGGATCCGGTCGGCCTGCTGCACAAGATGGGCGCGCGGGCCATGACGGCCGCCGATGTGCGCGACCGCCTGGGCCCGGCACTGCGCGCGCGCCTCGCCGCTTGAGACGCCCGGACGCTCAATCCCCGAGCGGTTGGGGACCGGTGCGCCCGTGGTAGGCGGTCAGCGAGGCCCTCACCCTGCGAAGGTTGTCCTTGGACTGTTCCCGCCGCTTGCGCGCGACCGAAAGCGCCAGCGTATCGAGGATGGCCAGATGTACGTAGCGTGAGGAGGTGGGCATGAAGATGTCCTGCGTCTCGGGCATATCCACCCCGATCGGGATGCGGGCCGCGCGGAACAGGCGCGTTCCGGAACGCGACACGCAGATCGTCTGCGCCCCGTACCCCTCGGCGGTCTTGGCGGCGGCGACCAGCGCGTCCGCCTCGCCGCTGGTCGAAAAGAGCAGCAACACATCCTCAGGCCCCAGCGTGGCCGCCCGCATCTGCAAAACGTAGCTGTCACTGGTCGAGACCGCCGGGATGCCCAGCCGGAAGAACCGGTTCGCCGCCTCCTGGGCCATCATCGAGGAACCGCCGCCGATGCCCGCGGCAAGGAACTGCCTGCACCCCGCGATCGCATCGCAGGCGCGCTGGATCTGGGTTTCGTCAAGCTGCTGGCGCATCACGTTGGCGCAGGCGTAGACGCCCGCCAGGACTTCGTCCAGGACCGATGCCGCCCCCCCGCTGTCCGAACCGGACTCCGGCTTGAGATATTGCAGGCTGACGGCGAGGTTCTGGGCGAGGCGCAGTTTGAATTCGCGGAACCCGTCGCACCCCAGCGTGCGGCAGAATCGGATGACGGTCGGCGTGCTGACCCCCGATGCCCCCGCAAGTTCGGCGATGGTCATCGTGCTGATGTCTTCCAGATGTCCCTTGACGTAGTCCGCGACCTTCTGCTCACGCGACGCGAAGGTTCCGTCCAGACGCTGAAGCGCAGAGATGACATCGGTCGCGGCGCCACGCCCCTTGACGATCATCGTCGTTTCTTCTGCGTCCCGCACCGATTCCTGGCTCATCTTGGCCCTACTGGATTGCCCAACTGATATGTATGTGAAGTACATATAGACGACTTTTCCAGAGATGGAGGTACATATTTTTGCGGATTGGTCGATTTAAATGTACTTAAGTAACAAATAACACTTGACCGAACTTCAATTCGTCGCAAACATGTACCTTAATTACAAATGATGCATCAGAGGGAGGGCATCATGCGGAACTGGGCCGGCAAGGCAAGCGGACGGATCAACGCCGCCGTCGAGGCGATCGTCGCGGCGCTGATGCTCCTCCTGGTCCTCGATGTCTGGCTGGGGGTCATGGACCGCTATTTCTTCCACTGGCAACTGCCCTGGCCCGAGGAGCTCGCGCGGTACCTGATGATCTGGGCGGCCATGCTGGCGGTGTCCTCGGGTATCTCCCGACGCGAACATATCGGCCTGACCGCGTTCCTGCACAAGCTGCCGAAGCCGATCCGCCGCGCGCTGCTGATCGCGATGGATCTGCTCTCGCTCGCGCTCTTTGCCTATGTGCTCTGGTATGGCGTCCCCTTCGCGAACGGCGGCGCTACCCGGCAGGCGATGATCTTCGGCGCTTCGCTGCGACCCTTCTATGCCGCCATCCCGGCCGCCGCGGCGGTCGCCTCGGTGCAGATCGCCCTCGTGCTTCTGCGCGACCTTGGAACGCATATCGAAGAAATCCCCGAAGAAGGACTGCTCTGATGCTGGTTGCCATCGCATTCGTTGCCCTGATCCTTTTCGGTATGCCCATTGGCTTCGCGATCGGCATGGCCGGTGTCGTCGGCCTGATCGAGATGGGCGGGACGCAGTTCCTGGCCATCGGGCCGAGCAAGATCTTCAACGGGCTGAACATCTTCCCCTTCCTCGCCATGCCGTTCTTCATCCTGGCGGGCGAGATCATGAACGACATCGGCATCACCGATCGCCTGGTGAAGCTCGCCAATGTGCTGGTCGGGCGCTTCCGGGGCGGGCTGGCGCATACCAACATGCTGGCCTCGGTCTTCTTCGCGGGTCTGACCGGGTCCGCGACCGCCGATGCCGCGGCCTTCGGGCGTACGCTTGTCCCCGCGATGGTGAAGGAAGGCTACAAGCGCGACTATGCCTGCGCCGTCACCGCCGCCGGGTCGATCATCGGGCCGACCATTCCGCCCTCGGGCCTGATGGTTGTCTACGGCTCGCTGATGGGCGTCTCCATCGCCGGGCTCTTTTCGGCCGGGGTGCTGCCCGGTCTCGCGATCTGCGTCATCTGCATGGCCGTGATCGCCATCGGCGGCAAGCGTGAGAACCTGCCCAAGTCGATGCGCGGCGCCACCCCGCGCGAGATCTGGGACACTTTCGTTTCCTCGCTGACCGCGCTGACCATGCCTGTCATCATCCTGGGCGGCATCCTCGGCGGCATCGTCACGCCAACCGAAGCGGCCTCCATCGCCGTCGCCTACGCCATGTTCATCGGCATCTTCGTCTACCGGACGCTGACGCTGCGCTCCTTTTACGGAATGCTGGTGCGCACCGCGCGGATCACCGGCGTGATCTTCGTCATCATCGCCTTCGCCGGCATCCTCGGCTGGTGGATGAGCTTCGAGCGGATCCCGCAGGCGATCGCCTCGGCCGTTCTGGGCATCTCGGACAACCGCTACGCCGTCATCGCGATCATCATCTGCCTGCTGCTGGTCGTTGGCATGGTGATGGATATCACCGCGATCCTGATCATCCTCGGGCCGGTTCTGGTGCCGTTGACCGAGCAGGTGGGGCTGGAGCCGATCCATGCCGGCATCATCTTCGTGCTGGCGCTGAACATCTCGCTGATGACGCCGCCGGTCGGTGCCTGTCTTTTCGTCCTCTCCTCGGTCACGGGGGAAAAGCTTGAACGCATCTCGATCAAGCTCTTCCCGTTCCTGATCGCCGAGATCGTCATCCTCTTTGTCTTCGCCTTCTGGGAAGACGCCGCCCTCCTGCTACCGCGCTATCTCGGATTTGCAGGCTGAACCCGATCCAACACCCACCCATGATACTTAACGGAGGAGAAACATGAAGTATCTGTCAACCGGCCTGGCCCTTTCCGCCACGCTCACGGCAAGCGCCGCCTTCGCCGACGGAGGCGTCATAAAGTTCGGCCACGACAACAAGACCGACCCGTTCGAGAACCCGGCCCACGCCTGCACCGCGGTCTTCTCGAACCTGGTCAGCGCCGGCACCAACGGCGCCGTCACGGTCGAGGTCTTCGGTTCGAACCAGCTGGGCACGGCGGCCGAGCATGTGCAGCAGGTGCGCGACGGCATCCTCCAGGCGACGCTGACCTCGACCGGCGCCCTGGCGAGCTATTACCCGCGCATCGACGTTCTGAACCTGCCCTTCGCCTTCGCCAACAACGAGGCCACCTACAAGGTCTTCGACGGCGACTTCGGCAAGACGCTGGCGAAGGACATTGAGGACACACTCGGCGATGTCGTCGTCCTGGGCTTCCCCGACACCGGCGGTTTCTTCGCCGTCACGAACTCGAAGCACAAGATCTCCGAGCTGCAGGACTTCGACGGCATCCGCGTCCGCACCATGACGCTGCCGTCGCACCAGAAGATCATGCAGGCGCTCGGCGCCGAGGCCTATCCGCTGGCCTGGGGCGAAGTCTACTCGGGCCTGCAAACAGGTGTCATCGACGGCCAAATGAACCCGGTTCCGATCATCTCGTTTGCGAACTTCGCCGAAGTTCAGAAGTATATGACGCTGACGAACCACCTGTTCTCGCCCTACACGTTCATGATCAACCGCGCCTTCTACGAGGGGCTGTCGGACAGCGAACGCGCCACCGTCCGCTCCGCCGCCGAGAACTGCGTCACCGCGAGCCGGGGACTGTCGCGCATCATCGAGGCCTCCGATCGCGGCCTTGCCGGGCTGAAGGACAAGATCGAAGTAACCGCCCTCACGGCCGAGCAGCGCGCCGCGATGGCCGCCGCGACCCAGCCGGTGTTCGAGGCGCATGTGAGCGAGGATCTGGACGCCAAGGCCGCGGAACTGCTGGCCCTGTTCAAGACCGCGGTCCAAGGCGCGAACGCGGACTCGTACCTCAACTGAGCATCCGGGCCGGCGGGCTGCCCTGCCCGCCGCCCCCTTTCACGACCGCGCAGCCTTGCGACCGGTCTCGACGGCTATCTGACAGGACACTCGCAATGCGCGTCTTTTGTGCGTCCCTCGCGACGGAAACCAACACGTTCTCTCCGCTGCGGACGGACATGTCGGACTTTCTCGAAAGCTTCTATGCGCCGCCGGGCGAACACCCCGAGACACCCACCCTTTGCAGCGCCGTCTTCCCCGCCCTGCGCAGACGCGCGTCAGCAGGCGAAATCGAGCTGATCGAGGGCACGGCGACCTGGGCGGAACCGGGCGGGCTGCTCAATGCCGCCACCTGGCGCCATCTGCGCGACGAGGTCCTCGACCAGTTGCGCGCGGCCGCGCCGGTCGATGCCGTGGTCCTGGGCCTGCACGGCGCGATGATCGCCGATGGCTGCACCGACCCGGAGGGCGAGTTGATCGCCGCCGCGCGCGAGATCGCGGGCCCCGGCGCCAGGATCGGTGTCACCTTCGATCCGCACAGCCATCTGAGCGCGCGGCGGGTCGAGAACGCCGACATCATCACCGTATTCAAGGAATTCCCGCACACCGACTTCGTCGAAACCGGCGAGGCCTGCGTCGAACTGACCCTGCGGGCCGCGCGCGGCGAAATCGCCCCGGCAATCTCGGTTTTCGACGTGCGCATGATCGACGTGCTGCCAACGAGTCGGGCCCCGATGCGGGGCTTCGTGGACAAGATGAGCGCGCTTGAAGGACAGGGGACGATCCTGTCGGTATCGGCCATCCACGGGTTCATGGCGGGCGACTCGCCCGACCTTGGCGCCAAGATCATCGTGATCACCGACGCCGATCCCGCGCGCGGCGCGGCGGTCGCCCGCGAACTGGGGCAAGAGCTGTTTTCCTTCCGGGGCCGGACAAAGCCCGAGTTTCTGTCCGCGCGCGCGGCGCTTCTGCAAGCCAGCGCCGCGCCCCGTCACCCGGTCGTCATCGCCGATGTCTGGGACAACCCCGGCGGCGGCGTCGCGGGCGATTCCACGATCATCCTGCAAGAGGCGCTGTCCCTCGGGATCGCCAACATCGCCTTCGGCACCATCTGGGACCCGATGGCGGTGCGGCTCTGCCACGCGGCTGGGGAAGGTGCGACGCTGCGCCTGCGCTTCGGGGCGAAGACCAGCGACAGCGCGGGCGCGCCCATCGACGCGGACGTGACGGTCCTGAGGGTGCAGAAGAACGCGGTGCAAAGCTTCGGCGCCTCGGTCGTGCCCCTGGGCGATTGCGCGGTGATCGAGGCGCGCGGCATCCAGATCGTCCTGAACTCGAACCGCGCGCAAAGCTTCTCGCCGGATCTTTTCACCAACCTCGGCATCGATGTCTCGGCGAAGCAGATCCTTGTCGTGAAATCGACGAACCACTTCCACGGCGCCTTCGCCCCGATTGCGGCGGACATCATCTATGCGGCGGTCGACGGCCCCTATCCAAACGACCCCCGGAACAACGCCTATACGCGGCTGACGCGCAAGCTGTGGCCCATCGTGGACAACCCATTCGAAGAGGAGGCAGTCCGATGATCTTTCCCACGATCGACACCCCGAGCGTCCTCGTCGACCTGGATATCGCCGAGGCGAACATCGACCGCTTCCAGTCCTATTGCGACGCCCACGGGCTCGGCCTCAGGCCGCATATCAAGACGCACAAGCTGCCGATGCTCGCCCGGCGGCAGATCGCGGCGGGGGCCATCGGGATCACCTGCCAGAAGGTATCCGAGGCCGAAGCGATGATCGCCGACGGCGGCATCGACGACGTGCTGATCACCTACAACATCCTTGGCGCAGACAAGACCGACCGCCTGAGGCGCCTGGCCGAGAGGGTCGCGCTTACGGTCGTGGCCGACAGCGCCACCGTGGCCAAGGGGCTGGCGGGCGCGTTCCAAGGTGCCGCCAGACCGCTGGGCGTGCTGGTCGAATGCGACACAGGCGCGGGGCGCTGTGGCGTCCAGACGCCCGCGGCCGCGCGGGACCTGGCGCTGGAGATCGCGCGCCTTGGCGGGCTGCGCTTCGCCGGGCTGATGACCTACCCGCCCATCGGCCGCGAGGCAGCGGTCCAGTCCTGGTTGCAAGAGGCCAAGACCCTGATCGAGGCCGCAGGGCTGGCCGTCACGACCATCTCGAACGGCGGCACACCCGGCATGTGGCAGGCACATGAGGTCCCGGCGGCGACCGAATACCGCGCCGGCACCTATATCTACAATGACCGCTCGCTTCAGGCGCGCGGGCTTTGCGGCTGGGACGACTGCGCCCTGACGGTTCTGGCGACCGTCGTTTCGGTGCCGACCGAGACGCGCGCGATCATCGACGCGGGCTCGAAGGTGCTGACCTCGGACCTGCTGGGGCTTCAGGGCTATGGCCATGTCCTCGGGCGCCCCGACATTCGCATCGACGCCCTCTCCGAGGAGCATGGCACGCTCCACGCCGAAAGGATTGGCCTTTCGGTGGGCGAGCGGGTGCGCATCGTGCCCAACCACGCCTGTGTCGTCACCAACATGCTGGATCGGATCGAACTTGTGCGCGGCGCCCGGCATGAAGTCACCGCCCCCGTCATGGCCCGCGGCCGGGTCTGGTGACTATGGCGCGCACCTCGATCCTGTGCCTCGGAGAGCCCCTTTTCGAGCTCAATCAGGCCGCCGACGGCAGCTTTCGCCCCGGCTTTGGCGGCGATGTTTCCAACGTCGCCGTCGCGATCGCCCGGCAGGGCGGCAAGGTCGGCCTGATCAGCCAGGTCGGTGACGATCGGTTCGGCGACGCGCTCCGGCGGATGTGGGCGGACGAAGGCATCGACACGACCCATGTCAATGTGCTGGAGGGTGGGGATACCGGGATCTACTTCGTGACCCACGACGAGGACGGGCATCATTTCACCTACCGCCGCAAGGGGTCGGCCGCGAGCCAGCTGGGCGCCGGAGCGATCTCTGCGCAGACCATCGCATCGGCGCGGATCCTCTACACCTCCGGCATCAGCCTTGGCGTCAGCGAGACCCTCCGGGCCGCGACCACCGCCGCTGTCAACCTGGCGCGCTCGGCCGGCCTGCCGGTCGCTTTCGACCCCAATCTTCGCACGCGCCTCTGGCCGCTCGAAACCGCGCGGAAGGTGTCGCACGACCTCATGCGGAATTGCGACATCGCGCTGCCGGGCCTTGATGATGCACGGCAGTTGACCGGCCTTTCCGACCCGCAGGCGATCGTCGCCTTCTACCACGATCTCGGGGCCAGGATCGTCGCCCTGACGCTGGGGGCGAAGGGCGTGCTGGTGTCCGACAGCCGCCAAAGCGCGCATATCCCGCCCTTCCGCGTGAACGCGGTCGATGCGACCGGCGCGGGCGATTGCTTCAACGGGATCTTCCTGACGCATCTGCTGCGCACCGATGATCCCTTCGTGGCGGCGCGGATTGCCAATACCGGGGCCGCGCTATCGACCACCGGATATGGCGCCGTCGCGCCCATCCCCACCTATTCCGAAGTCATGAACGTAAAGGAGACATGAATGACCATCGAACGTATCGGCGTTGAGCGGACCGGCGCGGGCGGGCAGTCCCTGCCCTTCTCCCCGGCGGTCCGCGCCGGGGATTTCGTCTATGTCTCCGGCCAGGTCGCGATGAATGAGCGCGGCGAGATCGAGCCCGGCGGCATCGAGGCCCAGACCCGCCGCACGATGGAGAACGTCCGCAAGGTCCTCGCCATGGCGGACTGCACCTTCGACGACGTGGTCAAGGCGAACTGCTGGCTCGACGACACCCGCGACTTCTGGACCTTCAACCGCGTCTATGCGGAGTTCTTCCCGAACGGTGGCCCCGCCCGCTCGACCGTGCGTTCGCAACTTATGGTCGATGCCAAGGTGGAGGTCGACGTGATCGCCTACAAGCCGCTGGCGGCCAAGTAAGCCCGCCCGCACGGCCGTCAACCGCGGCCCGCAGCGTCCAGATATGCCTCGGTTTCTTCCCGCATTCTGGCGATTGCCTCCGCAAGGTGGGCTGAGAACGCCTGCGCCAGCCGTGCCTGGCTGACGTAGGCGGGCGTCAGGATCGAGACGCTGCCCCCGACGCGCGGGATGAAGCGTCGCATGGTCAGGCTCGACGGCTGAGACCCTTGAAGGATGTGGCTATAAGCCGTGATCATATCGCAGATCATGTAGCAAAAGCCGTCCGACACGAACTGAAGCCCCGGCATGAACGTGCGCAGTTCGAGCCGCTTGTTGAAGCTTCGCCCCCGGGCGGCGAACGCGAATTCCGTTTGGGTTGCCGTCGTGTGATCCTCGAACAGGACGGCCATTGGCTTTCCGTCCAGGTCATCGGGCGAAAGCAACGGCTTGCGGGCCAGCGGATCGTCCGCCCTCAGGACGCAGACGCATTCGAGGTCGAAATCCACCTGGTCGATCGACGCCCTGGGCCTGGGTGTCTCGGCGAAGCCGATGTCGAACTGCTGTGAGGCGACAAGGTCTTCGATGACCCCCGACGAGCGCATGATAAGCGAGACCTCGACCTCGCGCTTGTCTTTCAGGAACCCGGTCAGCAAGCGCGGCATGAAGAGCCCCGATGCGGCTGGATGGCTGGCGATGCGAAGCCTGCCGGTCTCCAATGCATTGATCTTGCTGAGAGCCTGCTTCGTCCGTTCAAGCCGGGCGAGGATCGCCTCGGCCTCTTCCAGGAAGTACCGGGCCTCCGGTGTCGGCGTCAGCTTGCCATGTTCGCGCAGGAACAGGGGAAAGCCGAGCTCCTGCTCCAGCGTCGCCATCATGGTGCTGACCGCCGGCTGGGTTCGCGCCACCGTCTTCGCGGCCTGCGATATCGATCCGCTGCGCATGACTTCGCGGAAGACGGTCAGTTGCCGAAGCGACAGGTTCATCGCGCGCCCCATAAATCATGTTGATGGACTTACAATATTATTCAAATTGATTTTATGACCCCTGTCCAGTGATATGCCGCGCAGCCGACATCGTCCGACCGTCGGGGGAGGAGACATGGACAGATTCGCCAAATACCTGCTGACAGGTCTGATCTGCATCGTCGCGCTCGGCCAGTTCGTTCAGGTGATCACGCGTTACGTCCTTCAGGTGCCCGTCATGGGACTGGAGGAGACGATGGCCTACCCGACGCTCTGGCTTTATATCCTCGGCTCGGTCAACGCCTCGCGCGAGAACACGCATATCCGCGCGAATGTGCTGGAGATCTTTCTCAAGACCGCCCGCGCCCACACGATCCTTGCGATCATCGGAGAGCTCGTCAGCCTGATCGTCGGGCTGTGGCTGCTGACCTGGGCCTGGGATTTCACGCGCTATTCGATCCGCACCTGGCGTGAAAGCCCGACGCTCTACATCCCCACCTTCTACGCCGATGTGGCGCTCGTGATCGGGCTCGCCCTGATGATGGTCTTCACCCTTTACCACCTTGTTCGCCACGTCCGCGACCTCGCCGGGGAGAAACTCGCATGATCGAAGTCGCGCTTCTGGCTATCGCGGTCCTTGTTATCCTGCTGACACTTGGGGTTCCGCTGCCCTACTGCTTCGGCGGCGCGCTGATGGTGATGTATTTCGTCGGCGACGTGACCATGAAGGGCAACATGCTCTGGGGTTTCCAGCAGCTTGGAAACCCCGTGTTGCTGGCCATCCCGCTTTTCGTGCTCGCCGGAACCATCATGTCCGAAAGCGGGATCGCGGCAAGCCTTCTGCGCTTCGTCTCAGCCTTCATCGGCCACATCCGGGGCGGGCTGGGGGTGGTCGCGGCGGTGTCCTGCGCGGTGATCGGCGCAATCTCCGGCTCTGGCCTGACCGGGATCGCCGCCATCGGCCCGATCCTGATCCCCGAGATGGAAAAGCGCGGGTATCCGCGCGAATACGCCACCGCGCTGATCGCCAATTCCTCGATCCTTGGCCTGTTGATCCCGCCCTCGGTCACGATGATCGTCTACGGCTGGGTCACGGACACCTCGATCCTGGCCTGTTTTCTCGCCACGCTTGGGCCCGGTCTTCTGATCATGGTGGCCTTCTCGCTCATCAACCTCTGGATGGCCCGGAAATTCCCGCTGGTGCTGGACGACAAGCCGACCATGGCCGAACTGGCCGGAGAGGCGACCCGCCGCGGCGTCCATGCCCTTCCTGCCCTCTTGATGCCGATCATCATCCTCGGCGGCATCTACGGCGGCATCATGACGCCGACCGAGGCCGCGGCCGTGTCCGTCATCTACGCGGTGCCGGTGGGTTTCATGATCTACAAGGGCCTGCGCTGGGACAATTTCCTTGGCGCCGGCAAGGAAGCGGCCACCGCCGTCGGCGCGATCATGATGATGATCCTCTTCTCCATGATCCTCAGCCAGATGTTCGTCCTGGAAAACGTCCCGCAGCAGATCGTCGGCGCGATCTTTGCGATCACCGAGAACAAGATCCTGCTGCTCATCATGATCAACATCATGCTCTTTCTGGTGGGCATGGTCGTGAACGATGTGACCGCCATCATCCTGATCGCCCCGCTCCTGCTGCCGCTGATGAACGCCATCGGCGTCAGCCCGGTGCAGTTCGCCGCGATCATGGGGGTCAACACGGCCATGGGGGGCGTGACGCCACCCTACGCCTCGATCCTCTATCTCGGCGCGCGGATCGGCAAGGTGAAGGTCACCAAGGTGATCCCGCCCGCAATGACGCTCATCCTGCTCGGCTATGTGCCCGTGGTCTTCCTGACCTCATTCTGGCCCGAGCTGTCGCTCTTTTTGCCTAGCTACTTCGGCTACTGACCCCATCCAACATCGGAGGAAACTGAAATGAAGACCAAGTTCATCGCATCCGCGCTGGCGACACTGCTGACCGTCAGCCCCGCGCTGGCCGAGACGCTCAAGATCAGCCACGTCCGCCCGCAGGACGCCACGGTGGATGTCGAACTGCGCGCCTTTGCCGAGGCCGTGAAGACCGCAACCGGCGGCGATGTGGAACTGGAGCTGTTCCCGGCCAACGCGCTTGGCGACTACACCACCGTGCAGGAACGCATCTCGGTCGGCGCGGTCGACATGGCGGTCCAGCCGGCGGCCACCGCGGCCGATCGCCGGATGCAGATTTCGTCCTTCCCCTACCTTGCCGCGAACTGGGAACAGGCGCGCAACATCTATGGCCCGGGCGGCGCTGTCCGTGAAACCATGGCCGGCCTTTTCGCCGAGCAGGACATCACCATGCTGGCGGCCTATCCGGTCTATTTCGGGGGCATCTCGCTGAACCGGGAGGCCGTCACCCCCGGCTCGACCGAGCCGAACGGCATCAAGGTGCGCGTGCCCGGCATCAAGTCGTTCCAGCTGACGGGCGAGGCGCTCGGCTACATCCCCTCGCCGATCCCGTTCGCGGAAGCCTTCACCGCCGTGCAGACGGGTGTGGTCGATGGCGTGATCGGGTCGGGTGCGGAAGGCTACTATGCCAGCTTCCGTGACGTGACCAAGACCTACATCCCCGCCAACACCCACTTCGAGGTCTGGTACATGATCATCTCGAACGAAAGCCTGTCGGGCCTTCCGGACGAGGATCAGGCCGCGCTGAAGGCCGAGGCCGAGAAATTCGAGGCGACGCGCTGGACCGTGGCCGAGTCCGATCAGGGCGCCAACGAGCAGAAGCTGGCCGACCTTGGCGCGACCATCGTGTCGCTGAGCCCCGAGGAACTGGCCGCGATGTCCGCCAAGGTGCGCGAGACCGTCTGGCCGCAAGTGCTGGAGGATGTGGGCGCCGACTGGGGCCAGGCCATTCTCGACCAGATCGCCAAGTGATAAGACCCCGGGGACGGCCGGTAAGTGGCCGCCCCGCCTACCCCCCTGTTAACATCCCGACGGCAAGAAAGGCGCAACGATGGAAGCAGACTACGCGATCGTCGGCGGCGGCGTTGTCGGGCTCTCGGTGGCCTGGGGGCTCCTCAAACGCGGCAAGAGGGTCGTTGTCCTCGACGGCGATGACGGCGCCTTCCGGGCAAGCCGCGGGAACTTCGGGCTTGTCTGGGTCCAGTCCAAGGGCATGAAGCAGCCGCGCTACGCGCGGTGGAGCCAGCAATCCGCCGCGATCTGGGCCGACTTCGCGCAGGAGCTGTCGGAGGCGACGGGCCGTTCGCTGCATCTGCAGCAACAGGGGGGCTTCGACTTTCATTTCTCGGAAGAGACCCTCGAAGAGACCGTCGCGCAATACGAGCTGCTCAAGGCGAAGCTTGACGGCGACTACCCTTTCGAGGTCCTAGGCCACAACGCGCTGCGCAAGGAAGAGCCTCAGATCGGCCCGAAGGTCGTCGGCGCGATCCTGCACCATCAGGACGGGCACACGAACCCCCTGAAACTTCTGACCGCGCTGGCCGATGACGTGCGGCGCATGGGCGGCACGGTCCTGACCGGCAAGACGGTGACCGAGATCACAAAACCCGACGGCTTCCGCGTCCGTTGCGTCGACGGAACGACGGTCGATGCGGCCAAATGCATCCTGTCGGCGGGCCTCGGGGCGGCGGCGCTTGGCCCGCAGCTGGGCTTGCGCGCGCCGGTCCGGCCGCAGCGCGGGCAGGTCCTGATCACCGAGAAGCTGCCCAAGGGGCTGATCCGGCGCCCCTCGCTGATCGCCCGGCAGGTCGACGAAGGCGGCATCCAGATCGGCGCAACGAACGAAGAGGTCGGATATGACGACGGCGTGACGCAGCCGGGGCTGTCGCGTCTGGCCGCAGAGGCCATCGCGACCTATCCTGTGCTGGCCCGCGCCCAACTCGTCCGCAGCTGGGGCGCGCTTCGCGTCCTCTCGCCCGACGGGCTTCCGATCTATCAGGAAAGCCACGAGATGCCCGGCGCCTTTCTCGTGACCTGCCATAGCGGCATTACCCTCGCGGCGGCCCACGCCCGCCTCCTGCCGGAGTGGCTGGAGCGGACCCCGGCCGCCCCCGACCTGGAGGTATTCAGTGAAGACCGCTTCGCCGTTTCATGAGCTTGAGGACAGCGCGCGGGTCCGTGTCGAATTCGACGGCCGGCCGCTCGATCTGCCGCAGGGCGCAAACCTTGCCGCGGCGCTTCTGGCCGCTGGCGTGACCGTCTTTCGTCAGACCCCGGTGTCAGGCGCGCCGCGCGGCCCCTTCTGCATGATGGGCGCCTGTTTCGATTGCCTGGTCGAGGTCGATGGCGTGGTGCGGCAGGCCTGCATGCTTGAGGTCACCGAAGGGATGCGGATCGCCGCCCCGCACCAGCGGAGGGACAGCGATGAAACGCAGTGACCTGATCGTCATTGGCGCGGGCCCGGCGGGCATGGCCGCCGCCGCAAAGGCTGCCGAAACGGGCCTCGCGGTGACACTCCTGGACGAACAGCCCCGGCCCGGCGGCCAGATCTATCGCGACGTGGACCGCGCGGCGGCGAAGCGCGGCCGCATCCTTGGGGCGGACTACACCCATGGCGCCACCCTGACGCAGTCCCTCAACCACCCGGCGATCGCGCAGATCTCCGGCGCCGTGGTCTGGGAGATCGAGGAAGGCTTCCGGGTTTCCTACACCAAGGACGGCTGCGCAGCACAGGTCGCGGGCGACAGGATCATCCTTGCGACCGGCGCGCTGGAACGCCCCATGCCGGTGCCGGGATGGACGCTTCCGGGCGTGATGACCGCCGGCGCCGCGCAGATCCTGCTGAAACAGTCGGGCATGGTGGCCCGCCGCGCCGCGCTCGTCGGTTCCGGCCCGCTGCTTTACCTGATCGCCGCCCAGATGATCCGCGCGGGAACCCCGCCGCTGGCGCTCGTTGAAACGCAGACCCGCGGCGATCTTCTGGGCGCGATGCCGCACCTGCCGGGCGCGCTTCGCGGTTGGCCATATCTCGCCAAGGGCATGAAGCTTCTGCGCGAGATCATCCGCGCGCGCGTGCCCCGTCATACGGGGGCAAGCGCAATCGCGGTCGAAGGCGGCACCCATGCCGAGGCGGTTCGCTTTCGCGCGGGCGGCCGATCGCACCGGATCGCCTGCGACACGGTTCTGCTGCATCACGGTGTCGTGCCGAACACGCAGGCCGCGCGCTCCATCGGGGTGGCCCATCGCTGGAATGAGGCGCAGCGCTGCTTCGCGCCAATACTCGACACATGGGGCGCCACCGATGTCGCGGGCGTGCTGATCGCGGGCGACGGCGCGGGGATCGGCGGCGCGAAGGCGGCCGAGATCGCCGGCCGGATCGCGGCGCTGAAGGTCGCGGAGGAGCATGGCAAACTGACCCAAGGCGAGCGCGATGCCCAGGCACGCCCGCTTCTCGCCGCCCGCGCGCGCGAACTGGCCGTCCGGCCGTTCCTTGATACCGCCTACCCGCCCCTCAGCGAGGCCATGACCCCCGCCGACGCCACAATCGTCTGCCGCTGCGAAGAGGTCACCGCCGGCGACATCCGCGGCTATGCGAAACTGGGCTGCCTCGGCCCGAACCAGGCCAAGGCCTTCGGTCGCCCCGGAATGGGCCCCTGCCAGGGCCGCTACTGCGGGCTGACGGTCACCGCGCTCTTGGCGGAGGCACACGGCACCAGCCCCGACGCGACGGGCTACTACCGGATCAGACCGCCCCTCAAGCCGGTGACCCTGGGGGAACTGGCCGCGATGGAAAACCCGGCGCAGCGCGCCACGGAGCAGGAGTAAGAGATGATTGAACGGATCGGGACCGGCGCCCGCATGAGCAAGATCGTGAAGCACAACGGCGTCGCCTATCTGTGCGGCCAAGTGGGCGACGGTGCCACGGTGGCGGAGCAGACGCGCGATTGCCTGTCGCGGGTCGAAGCCCTGCTGGCGCAGGCCGGTTCCTCGCCCGAAAAGATGCTTCAGGCCATAGTCTGGCTGGCCGACATGGCGGACTTCGCGGAAATGAACAGTGTCTGGGACGCATGGGTACCCCAAGGCCACGCCCCCGCGCGCGCCTGCGGCGAGGCACGCCTGGCGCGTCCGGACCTCAAGGTCGAGATCATCGTGACGGCGGCCTGCTGAGGCCACCGCCCATCACCGGGCGCGACCTGATCAGTCCGGCCGGTGGTGTCAGACATGTTCGAACCCGTCTCCACAAGGGCAGAGACACTGCCCCTTATTCGGCGAGGGCGGCGGCGCGGATCTGCTTGAAGAGTGGCCGGTCGGAGAGGCCGCGATCCGAAAACGCCGGATCGAGGGCATGAAATCGAGCCGCTGGCAGTGGCATCTCGACGAGATTTTCGTGAAGATCAACGGTGAACGGCACTACCTGTGGCGCGCGGTCGATCACGAAGGCGAGGTCTTTGCGCGGCATAAGGACAGGCCCGCTGTCCTTGTGGAGACTGGTTCGCATTTGTCTGCCAGCACCTTTGAGACTTATGGAGCAGCACACCGGCGGAAACCTCATCGGCGTGCTACGGGAGCAGATGCGGAGCGTTGTCGACTCGATGCTGGTGCCACGAACGAATGCTCCTAAGTTCACCAAACAAGTATTCGAGAACCTAGGTGTTCAGTCCCGGCTCTTAGCAGCGAAGCTTTCGAGCACTTCACCTTCGTGATCCACGGCCCGCCACGGATAGTGCCGTTCGCCGTTGATCCTCACGAAGGTCTCGTCGAGATGCCATTGCCAGCGGCTCGTTTTCATACCCTCGAGAGCTGGGCCATCTTGGGGGCTGCAAAAGCCATCTGCCTGGCTCAAGCCGAGTCCCTCTGACAGAGCCGGGAAACAAAGCGCAAGGCGATTCCGTTGGAATTGCCCGCATTGCGACGTTACCAATCGTGGTTGGGGGATACTTCTTTGGCTGTGACATCGAAAATGGCGGTCATACGTTCTTTGCTCGTGGCGGCCATTCTGGCCTGCGGGTTACCGGCCTTTGCCGCCGGAATCGACGACCGTTTACAGGCGCAGAAGGCCGTTCTCGACAGCGCGCCTTCGCTGATACCCGGCCACCGGCTTGCGCTCGACACGGCCGCGATGGCGCAGGGCACCTTCGCATGGATCAGCGTGGCCGAGGACGGGTTCTACTCGCTTGATCTCTCCACCCCAGGCAGCTTGTTCCTGATGTATTTCCCCACCTCGGACGGGGGCTACGACGGCCGGAGCCGGCCCGTCGTCCTCAGCGAGGACGCCAGCAACGCCCGGTCCGCCCGGATAGGCCCGGTATTGTTGGCCGCCGGTCGGCGGTACCTCGTCGCCCCCGGCGGGACAGAAGCCGCCGAGCTTGCCTTGGCCTACGAAAGCGCTGCGCCGACGCGCGGCGCGCCCGGGCAAACGGCAAGCGGCGGCACCTGGCTCTTGTCCCCGGAGAGCAAGGATCTGAAGCTGCAGCTTGCGATCGGGGACGGGCCGCAGGTCATCGAAGTCGTCGGCGAAGGCGGTCTGGACCTGTCAGCCCGGCTCGACGGCCAACGGCTTCCGCCCGGGGGGCTGTATCCCTGGACAGGTGGCGCACAAGCCGAACTTCGCGTCACGCTGCCCGATCCGGGTGCGGCGAGGCCTCCGCTCGTCCTGCTGCGCGTCGCGGCCTTCGCCGGCAACCTCGACGAGGCCGAGCCGAATGACCGCGATCCAAACCAGCTCGACCCGGATACCGGTGCGACCGGGGTTCTGCTGGGCGGCGACACGGATATCTTCAAGTTCTCCCTTCGCGCCCCGCAGTCGCTGGAGATATCCATTGGCGGCGACGCCCTGTGGCCAAAATTCACTGCTGTCCTTTCGCGTGACGTCGATGGACGACCGGTCAAGGTTCTGACGCGGGAGTCGCGTCGCGGCGCCATCACGATGCCAGAGCTTGAGCTTGCGACCGGCGACTACCGGCTTGAAATACAGCGGCGAGACCAGACCCCGGATCCCGCGCCCTACCGGATCGCCGTGCGGACCGCCGCCGCGCCGGCGGCCGGCCGCGAGGTCGAGCCGAACGATACCGACCTCGTGGCGATGCCCTTGCCGGCCTCGGGCGCGGTCCGCGGAACCGCCTTGCCGGATGATCAGGACGTCTTTTCCTTCTCCGTGCCCGACGATACCGAGGACCATCTTTGGCGCGTGATCGCCCTCGATGCGCGCAAGCTTGAAGTTCGCGACCATGAGGGCAAGCAGATCGTCGGCCTCACAGCCGACGACCGGCGCACGACGGCGGACGGGCTGGCGCTTGTCCCCGGAACCTACCGCGTTCAAGTCGAGGCTGATGGGGACTACGCCCTCAAGGTAATGGACCTTGGCCCGCGCCCCGCGGGTTGGGAAAGCGAACCGAACGACACGCGGTTGACCGCCGGCCTGTTGCGCTTCGATACGCCGGCGCGCGGGACCTTTCACCATTCCACCGACGAAGACCTTTATCTCTTCACGCTTGCCGCGGCCGCGGATGTGGAGATCGCAATAACCCCGCCGCCAGAAGGCGCGACCTATGCAAGGCTGTTCCGTGACGGCCGCCAATGGGGTGGCGACATCGCCTTCGGCCCGGAGGATCCGACATACCGCTATCGCGCCCGGCTGCCGGGAGGCGAGTGGACGGTTCGCGTTGCAGCGCAGCGCGGTTCCGCGTGGAGCACCTATATCCTGAACCTCAGCCGTCTGCCTGCGCTGGCGGATGCCGAACCCGATGATGCCCCCGCGGCGGCCCGCGCGCTGCCACGAACGGGCGACGTCGCTTCGTCGGTCGGAGGTTTCGACCACGACGACCAGTACCTCGTGCCGCTTCCCGAAGGTTCGGGTGACGGAATTGTCGTATGCGACACAACCGGCGAGGCGATGCAATTCCGCGTCTACGATTGGCGGTTGAGAAAGGGAGAGCTGACCGGTGATCTGGTCACCGACGCGCGCGCGGGGCTCATGGGCTTCGCCTATACGCCAGAGACGGGCGGTGCGCTGCGGCTGGCGATGGAAAGCGGCAGGGGTCTTTCGCACTACGACTGCGCGATCCGCTTCCCGCCGGACGCCTGGCCCGCGGCCAGCCTGACGGAAGCGCCTGCGATGCTGCAACCGGGCCAGGCCGTGCAATTCGCAATCGGCCCCGACACAAGGCAACCAACCCTCGCGCTCGACCTGCCCGACGGCACCGCCGGGCTTGCCGGCTGCCGGTCGTCCGATGGCACGGCTCTCGGCGAGAACCTCGTGCAGATCGGCGGCGCGGAATATGTGCGAAACATCAGACCGGCCGGAATGGCGTGGCTAAGAGCACGGGGCAAGGCCGAGCTGCGCGGCCGATTTTCGTCCCTCGTCGAAGGGGAGCTTGTCACCTGCGCGCTCTTCACCACGGCGCACCTGAGGCGCCCGGCGGAAATGGGTCCAGCCGCGCCGTTCACCGTCCACGAAGAAGACGCGCCAGCCGGCGAACCGGTGGCGCCCCCGGCGCCCGGGATCGTGGACCTCCTGGCAAGGGAGGCGCCCGCGCACCAGCCGACCGGCGCGCTTCCGATCGGGATCGCCTTCGACGCGCCACCCGATCTCGCGGCCTACAACGACATGGGCCAGAGCCTGGCCTTTCCCGCGACCTTGACCAATACCAGCGAAACCGAACAGGCCCTCGACCTTTCGGTGCGGGCGACCGATGAGGGCTGGCACGCGGCGATCACGACCGAAACGCTCATTCTGGCGCCCGGTGCATCGGCAAGAGCGACGATAGAGGTCACGCTTCCCCCCTGGGCCACCCCCGTCACGGACCCGCACATCATTTTGCGCGCCGATGCGGCAGACGACTTCGCAGCGGCGATGACCGCGGTCCCCGTCGTGGCCGGGGCGATCCCGGTAAATCCGGGCCCTTACTGGCACGCACCCGACGCGCTTCGCGGCGGGCTCAACATGCTTCACTTCGGGCTGGGCGCGCGCGTCGTCGAAGCGGCAGGCAAGCCGTTGGATGACCGCGCACAGGAAAGGCTCGCGCCGCTTCACGATGGTCTCGCGCCGCACACCGCGGCGCCGACCATTGACCACCAGGTGGTGCTGCGCCTCGCGGCCCCGGCCGAACTTGCCGGCGCGATGGTTCAGCTGCGCGCCACCGCGGGGACGGAACGCTGGCCGGCCGAGGCCGTCTTCGAGATCTCGGTGAACGGCACGGATTGGCAGATGGCGGCCAGCATGGCGCTCGAGTCCATCCACGCGCCGCAATATGTGGTCTTCGACCGGCCGCGCCAGGCCGCCTATCTTCGCGCGACCTTCCCCAGCTGCAACCTGAAATGCAACGACACCCAGGTGCAGGAGCTTCAGGCCATCGCAACGCCGGGCGCCCACCCTGAAGGGCTGCCGCCTGTGAATGTTGCGAACGAAGCCCTCGGCGGCCATGTGATCTACGCCCTCCCCAGCCTCGACGGGGCCTGGAACAAGGGCATTCTGGTCGCCGGGGACCGCCAGTCGAACCCGCCGTGGAAGGCCGAGAACGGGGCGCAAACGGTCGTGCTGGGCTTCCACCAGGACCGGGCCGCGCTGCTCGACGCCGTTGTGTGGGTCGGACACCCCGCCGACGAGGCCCGGATAGAGACCGCGCGTGTCGAGGTCAGCACCGACAGCCCCGGCGGCCCGTGGACCGACATCGGCCTGCTGCCCGCTCCGCCGATTGGCGAGGAGCGCGCCGAGCTGCGTTTCAAGACCCCGGTCTGGGCGAGGTTCCTGCGCCTGACCTTCGCGACCGACCGGGCATCAAAGGCGACAGGCCCGGATGCGATCGAGGCGCTGGAAGCGCGCGGCACCTCTGTCCTCGCGCTTTGGGAAGACGACGTGCCGCGCGCCGCCTTCGAGGCGGTGTCCGGTGCCGCGACCAAAACCCACGCACTGCCGGTTGGGGGCGCTTCGCCAGCCGCCGCAGTCGACCTTCCGACGGGTGTCGCGATCGCGTCCTCGGCGCAAATAGAACGGAACGAGGATTGGTGGCGGGTCTTCGTACCCGAAGGACCGCCGCAGCAACTGACCCTGTCCTTCGCGGCGGCGGTCCCCGAGGTGGTTCCCGAACTTCAAACACCGGAAGGCACCGTCGTGCCGCTGGCAGCGTCACAGACCGGCGGACGGACCTATTCCGCGGTGCTGGTCCCCGGCGCCTACCTGCTGCGCGTGTTCGAGCCGCCGCGGTCCGTGGTGATCACCTGGGACACGTCGGGCAGCGTTTCTCCCTACATCCCCAAAACCGTCGCAGCGGTCCGCAGTTGGGCCAAGGCGCTGGTCCCTGGGCGCGATGCCCTGAACCTGCTGCCCTTCGGCGCGGCCGGGCCGATGCTCCCGGACTTTGCGGTGTCGCCCGAAGAGGTGGCCCCTGCCCTGCGCGACATGACCCCCGATGACTCGAGCGCCGCCGAAGACGCGATGATGATCGCCTCCCGCGCGCTCAAGACGCGCGATGGCGCGCGCGGTATCGTCGTGCTGACCGATGCCGAGGCCGGCTATCAGCGCGACCTCTGGCCCGCGCTGCTGGCTGCGCATCCCCGCGTCGTCTCCCTGTCGATCGACAGCAACGACCGGCAGAATGCGGCCATCATGATGGACTGGGCGACGGTCAATCGCGGCCATTTCCTGCGGGTGACGGGTCCGGCCGGGCTGGCGGATGGCCTGGACATGGCAGCGGCCCTGTTCCGCGCGCCCAAGCCCTATCGCCTGATCGCGATGCTGGAGCCGTATTCCGAACCGGAAGGCGAAGCCATGCTCTCGATCGAAGCGCTCGACGCGGATGCCTCGCCGGCCGGCGCGGTCGAGGTGATCCTCGATGCTTCGGGGTCGATGCTGGGCCGGATCGACGGCAGGCGCAGGATCGAGGTCGCCCATGATGCGCTGAAGCATCTGGTGACGGACGTCCTGCCGCCGGGTATTCCCTTCGCCTTCCGCGCCTTCGGCCTGAAGGAAGACGCCTGCCTCAACGAACTTCGACTGCCGCTGGCGCCGCTCGACCCCGCCAAGGCGGCGCGCAGCATCGGCAATGTGCCAGCCATCAACCTGGCGAAAACGGCCATCGCAGCGAGCCTTCTGTCGGCGGCCGAGGACCTGCGGGACGCCAGCGAACCGCGCGTCATCGTGCTTGTGACCGACGGGGAGGAGACCTGCGACGGTGACCCAGCTGCGGCCGTCGAGGCGCTTCGCGCCTCGGGGCTCGACATCCGGGTGAACATCGTCGGCTTTGCCATCGACGATGCCGTATTGGCCCAGACCTTCGCAGGCTGGGCGCAGGCCGGTGGCGGGAGCTATTTCGACGCCGGCAGCGCGGAAGCCCTGGCCGAGGCGATCTCGGGTGCACTCACGCCCCGGTTCGACATCGTGCGCCACCACATTGACGGCACGCAGGAACTGGTCGGCCGGATATCACCGGGCGAAGACGTGATCGTGCCCGCGGGACAGCTGGAAATCATCCCCCGTGCCGTCGCCAGCGGCGCTCCGATAACGGTCAAGCTGGCACCGGCCGAGGTCCTCGATCTGACTTACCAAAACGGAAGCGGGCTTGTCCCGCCGACCCGCTGAAACAGGAAGGCCCCATGAGCACATCAACTGTCGGCAAGAAACTGGCAATCGGACTGCTGGCCTCGGCCATGGCGGTGCTGTCGCCCGGCAGCGCAACATTTGCGCAAAGCGCGGCTGCCGACCTTGAGGCGCGGGTTCGGGCATTGATCGACGACGTCCGCGAAGACCGCAACGCTTTGGACCGCATCGCCTTCGACCTCGACGCCGTGCTCGAAGCGGCGGTCTGGGACGCCGATGAGATCATTGGCTTCGTCTCGCGCGAGATCGCCTACGAGCCCTATGCCGGCGCACTGCGCGGGGCGGACGGCACGCTCAGGTCGCGGGCGGGCAATGCGCTCGACACGGCGGTTCTGCTGGCCCGGCTGCTGGGTGATTCCGGTTTCCAGACGCGCATCCACTACGGCAGCCTCACCGCCGCAGATGCGGAGGCGCTGCTGGCACAGGCCCGCCCGCGCGCAGCGCTACCCCAGGATGACACCCCGCCGGTGGCCGACAGCGCACCCTTCGCCTACGCGGCCGAACAGGCCCGCTGGCTTGTCGGCGAACTGGACGCGGCGGGCATCAAGATTGGAGGACCCGATGCCGTGGCTTCGCTGAAAGCGGACGCTGCGGCCTACGCCTGGGTGGAATACCGGACGGCCCCGAACGACGAGTGGCAGGCCTTCTATCCGTTCTTCGAAACCCCTCCCGCGGTCGCGTCGGAAGGCTTTTCCAGCGGCGCGGTCCCCGAGGACAAGGTTCACACCGTCACGATCGAGATGCAGATCGAGCAACGTGTCGGCGAAAAGCGCACGGTCACGACCGTGGCCGGACCCTACACGCGCCCCGCGGCGAACCTCGACGGCGTGCTGATCGAGATCTACAACGCGCCGAATACTGTAACGCTCGACCGCTCTTCGGACGCGATGGCTACGGCGCTGGAAAGCGCCTCGATCTTCACGCCGGTGCTTGCCGGCGTGCCCGGCGTCAGGTCCTTTGACCTCACGGGGAACACGGTGGACACTGGCGCGCTCAGCATGGATGCTTTCGGTGCCAGCGCGTTCTTCAAGACGATCGGCGATGCGACCGAAAGGGCCGCAAACGCGCTGAGCGACCTCAGCTTCGGCAAGGCGGACGCCGGCGATGGCGACTTACGAGAGCTGACCGGAGTTTGGATTGCCTATACGTTCACCGCACCCGGCGGCCAGCGCCAGATCTGGCGGCGATCCCTGCTGGACCCCTTGCCCGAGGATCTGGATGCGGACGCCCGCCGCAATGCGCTGATCGCGCAGTTGACGGTACACCACAGCGCCATGGTCGCAACGGGACGTTTCTCCGGCGACTACGCCGCGCTGCGGGCCTATGACCGCCTGATCGAGACCGAACCGCTCTGGGACGTCTTTCTTGCCTCTTTCGAGGACAGGCAGGTCGCGATCTCGCCCCGTGACTGGCCGGGCGCGCCCGACCTTGCGCATATCGAGCTTTTCCGGCTTTTCGACCGGGCGACGGGATCTCTCGGCGCGGACCTCGTCTATCGGAACGCGCCCGCACTCATCGTCATCCGCAACGGTCTGAGCCGGGACGCGACGGTGTTCCACTCGGTCGATGTGGTGACCAATCCCCGGATGGCTCTCGACCTGTCCGGGGCTGTCCCTGTGCCAAATCCCGCCGCCGTGCTGCGGGCCGGCGTTTGGGACACTATGGCGGAGCGCCTCGTCGATCCCATTGCCGGCGATCCCGCCTCCGGCACCGGCACGATGTCCGTATTCGCCGCCGCGAAGCAGCAGGGGATCGGGTTTGACTGGTTGCGGGCCGCCAAAGAGACCGAGGCAGCACCGCTTGACCCCTCCGCCAAGGCCGCGCTCGCGCAAGACCTGGAAGCGGGCTTCGTGGCTTTGCTCCCAGTCGCCCGGCCCGAGGGGCTGGAGTATTCCGCGTGGTGGCGCGTCGATCCACAGACCGGAAATACCCTTGGGATGCTGTCGGACGGCCGCGGATCGGAGGTGACCGAGTATGTCACCGACCTGATCCTGACCGCCTACAGCCTCGTGAAGTCCCTCAAGCAATACGCCGATTGCGAACAATGGGGCAGCACGGAGGAAAAGGCCTGCTGCCTGGTCGAAGCGCACCTGAACAACGTCGGTGGCCTGGCCATGGGCGGCATTGTCGGCGGCGCTTTCGGGGGGGCAACGGCCCGGATGTGCGGGTCAATCGAACTTGTGCGGGACGCCAAGAAGGCGCTCTTCGAGCCGGAGCGGAAGGAAGAGCACTACAACTGCCGCATCAATCCCATGGAGAAGGACATAGACCCGAACGACGTGGTCGGCCCGGGCGGGATCATCGACCCGACCTACATGGGCTGCGGCGGCCTTACGGCCGAAAAGCCATAGCGACCACCCGGCCGACGGCCCGCATCAGCCGCGCAGCGAGGCCGCGATACTGTCGCCGACGGCCGCAAGCGTCGCGTTCCCGTGAGGCGACAGGGCCGTGGCCTCGATCCGGTACTTCCCGTTCGAGAGCCATATCTGGTGCAGCTCCACATCGCCCATGACCGTTCCGAAATCCATGAGCGATCCGCCGCCCTTGACCAGCCGACGGATCGAAAACCCGCGATAGCCGCCCGGGCGCGCGTCGTTCGGGACGGTTTCGAGCAGTTCCAGATTGGCCGCGGCAGACCACGGGTCGTTCCGCACCGTGTCGAGCGTCAGGGTCAGCGGTCCTGGCTGGATCGTCAGGGCGAAGCCAGCATCATGCGCGCCGGATGCCAGCAGCGCGTTCCACGAAGCTCCGACGGAGTAGGGTTTGCGCTCCGTCTCACGGATGAACCTGGGTAGCAGGGTGATACCGAACACCTTCAGCGGTCCGTCATTCTTCGTCCAGGCGGAAACGTCCCAGCCTTCGGGAAGGTCCACCGAAATGCCGCTTTCCCGGTGAACGTGACTTCCCCGCTCGGCCATACCGTCCGCGACGCCCGCTGGCGCGACCGCATCGGCTGCCGGGGCATCATCCTTCGCGAGATAGGCCTGGCCCGACGCAACCGCCGCATCCGTCATGCCCGACAACCAGTCCAGGATGCGCTGCCGGACCGCCTGCGGATCGCTCTGTCCGTAGAACCCGATCTTGGGACGGTCGGGACCGCGCCGCATCCATTCGGGCACCGAATGCTGCATGTCCTTGTCCCACGGCATCTCGCCCCAAAAGACGACCGTGCCATCCACCTTCACATCCTCGGGCGCGAAAGCGCCGGCGGGGACCGAGCGGATCAGCTTGTGGCCCAGTACCGACAGGATCCTGCGATCAGTGATCGCGTAGGACCAAAGCGCCCCGCGCCGTTGCCAGTTCGTCCAGAGGTTCAGTCCGCCGGCCGCCACTGCCGCCAGCGCCGGCACGACCTTCGCTGCGCCGGTGACCGTTGCCAGCATCGGAATGAAGCCATCGAGAAGACCGAGCCCGAGCGCGATGCCACCGAAGGCGAGAAAAATCGCCGGAGCGGTCTGTGCCGGAGAAAAGAAGGTGTCGGGGCGCGGCGCCCCCTGCCAGAGGACGCGCTCGTCCGGCGTGAGATGTGCCCTGATGCGAGGATCGATCAGATCGACGGAAGTCATGCACATATCCTATTGAAGCGTTGCGAACCGGGCAGGAATCACCGCACCCGGACAGTTGGCGGAAAGGCTGGCGGCAATCACTGGCGCTTGTTTGCGCAGAAGGTCGGTGGCCTCGGTGGGCGAAAGCCGCACACCATCGTGCTCCCCGTAGACACGGTCGAGCTCGGCGAGCGGTTCGGAGATATCGGGATCGGCAAAGTCGGCCGCCGCGAGTCCCAGCATTTTTCCTGCCTTGAGCGCGGCCACCCTCACCCGCCCGAGATCGACCGAGCCGACTTCGGCCCCGCTGTCGGCCTTGGTCAGAACCTTGTCAGCCAAAGTTACAAGAGCCCCAAGATCGGCGCAGACCTCTTCCGTGCCCGCCGATACCGGCAAGGATGGCGCCGTGCAAAGAACAGCGCAGACAGCCATCCACAAGCCCCACCCACGCCGCGCGGAGGTTCTGGCGTCCAGTCTTGCGTTCGCTTGTGCAGATCCCCTGACCGGCGTAGTCGCCTCAATGACAGCAGCTTTTCTCAACATGACCGATCCTTACCTGACTGCGGGGGGACTCGTGGCTGGGTGCTTTTCGCCCGGGCAGAGCCTCGAAAGATCCGGCGGATGCCGGGCACCTCGGCAGACCTTCACTCCTGTTCAGGTAACTCCACCCGGAAAGTCCCCTTGATCACGATGGATTTAGAGCGATCGGTCTCCAAGGACATCGCGTTCGCTCGGTAATAGACATTGGAATAGAACGATCCGCTCAGGAACATGGTCCCGTCTTCGACACGCAAGTCGTCGATCGTGACTGCCGAGTCCTCGTCGTCATTCGCCAGATACATGCTGACGTAGCCATTCTCGAGGTACTGAACTTCGATTTCGGATGCGTCCCAATCGTCTTCGGACCCGAGGGCGCTGAAATCAATAAGCAGGGCCCCGGGCACGTAATATGGATCGGCCTCTTCGGCGGATCCCCAGAGGGAGACATCGAACATCGTGCGCACCAGCTGGGTCCAGTCGCTGTTGCTGCTGCCCTCGCTGCCCAGAATGTACCAGACCCGGTCCTCGCCGTTCAGCGTGGCCCTGATTTCACCATAGGTGTCGGCTGCAATCGCGACATTCACCTGAGAAAAAAACGCTATAACAATGAAGAAGAGACGCACGGTAGGATGATCCCGAGTTGCTAATCCAACGAAGCGCCGCCACCGAGCGCCCTGATTTTTCTATTAGTCCAAGTCTGGCACCCGATCCATCGCGATATCGGCGTCAACCGGACTTTTCTGACGCCGATATCGCCGGCAAGCATCGGACCGAACCGATGCCGCCACAAACTGACCGCCTCGTGGCTGACGTCGATGCCGCGCTAAGCGCGGCGGACCCGAAAGCGGCGCCCAACGCGTCGCCCTGGGGCTCGAGATCTATACCTCGGAGAATGTCTGAGGCGCATATGGCCCGTTCGGTCGGCGGGTGATGAAGCGGGCAGCCCCACCGCCGTTCGCAGCGCGGATGCGCGGATGCGCGCATCGCGGTTCGGTTCTTCCCGGACAGGTGTCACCTCCGTTTGACCGTTCCCCAAGCGGCGGTAAGCTCAGCGGATAGAACCAGACGATTCCCCCGGGGGGGACATGAAGATAGACGACATTCCAAGATCCGGCAAAATCACATTCGCGCCCGATTATTCCTCAGCCGTCTTGGCCCAGGGCGAGGTCGTGAGCTTCACCCGATCTGAGGCGCGCGCGCTTGAGATTCTTACCCAGAACGGCAATCGCCTTCTGACGCGGGCCCGGCTGCTCGATGCGGTGGCGGGCGAAGGATCTGAAAGCAACGACCGGGCGATCGATTTCCTGATCAACCGGTTGCGGCGCAAGCTTTGCGACGACGCCCGCGATCCCAAGTACATCGCGACCCGCTACGGTGAGGGCTATGTCTGGATCGCCCCGGCGGATGCGCCGGCGGTCGACCTCGTGGATGCCGATTTCATTATCGGGCCGCTCCGCGGCCTCGACCAGATCGGCCAGTTTCGTGGCCTGGCCGAACAGTTTGCGAACGCCCTCTACAGGGCGGTCAAGTCGGATCTGCTGCCCGAACAGGTTGCCGTCTTCGCGCCCGACTGCCCGGCTACGTCCAACCTTTCCGGGCGCGTGACCTCGCGTTCGCTCGAGCTTACATTCTTTCTGGAGGCGCAGACCATCAACTGCGTCGCCACCTCGCGGGAGTTTCGCACGGGCCGGGTTCTGGCCGTGCGCCGCGTCACCCTGGACAGCGAGACGGTCTGCGACCCGAACATGGCGGCCGCATCCGCCCTCGCAACCTTTCTGGCGCGCGAATCCTGGCACGCACTGGCCATCCGTCCTGAGGCGGAAGGTCCGCTGGCCCTGGCGATGTACAACGCGACCTCGTTCCGGGATGTCGATCCTGGCCAGGCTACCGACAGCAATCACAAGCTGCAAAGAAGCGTCTCGATACAGGAGGCCCGGAACATTGCCTACTGGAAGCAAACCAAAGGGCACCTGAAAGCCCTGCGCGCGGCGAACCCGGACGACCCAACGCTCAAGCTCTTGTACGCGACCCACCTCCATACGAAATATGTGCTTACAAGCTACCAGCTTTTCACGGATGGCGTGGACGAGCGGGCGGAGGACGAAGATGCGATCGAGGCTCTGGTTCTCGAAGCGCTTCCGGCTATTTACGATCAACCGGAATACTTGATCACCGCGGCCAAGCTCCTGCATTTCCTGGGCCGGGGCTATTCGAGCCTTGCCCGCGAGATCGCGGAGGATGCCTATCGCAGATGCATGTCCGTCGCCGGGTCGCTGACAGTGATCGGCCAGCTTCGCGCCTTTGGAGGAGAGTTCGACTCCGCCGTGGCCTGCTTTGATCAGGCGCTCAACCTCGTCAAGCCCGGTTCGGCCGCGCACCGCTACAAGCTGGCGATCAAATGCCAAGCCCTGGTTGCGGCGGGGGATTACGACCGGCTGAAAAGCACCAAGCAGGAACTTTACGCGCTGTCGCCGCTTATCGCGCTGTTCTTCGAACCAGTGCTCGCTGACCCCGAGAACCTCTCCTTTCGCGCGAAGGCCGCGACGTTGGCGCTGACGCGGGCGCGGGCCCGGGGGCTATTGATGTATACCTACTATCTTTCGGCACGGCAGTTCAGCAACCCGGTTCACCGCGACAGGCTGATGCACTCACTGCTCAAGCTGCTGATACGGCGGTTCGGCGCCGGGATCGTCCCCGACGAGGTTGCCCGCGCCTGTCCTGACCTGATGGCGCTGCTGGTGCAACGCTGAGCCTGGGCGTTTTGGCCGCTTACAACAATTCTGCTAGAATCACCACTTAGACGGGAACGGTCGATGATGGCGCGGCCGGCTGGGTTGCGTGCCGGACGCGGCGGTCGGACCCGAAGGCATTTCCGCCTCCGGACGAGATCACGAAGTACCTGCCCGTGAGCAAATCCTCTTCCTGGATGTTTCCGTCGCCGCGGGCAGGTACTCCCCATCCCGCAGAGACTTCACCTCAGTGTTCGAAGTCGAAGACGATTTCCCGCACCGTGTTCAGCTTGACGTTGCAGCCGTAGCGCCGCGAACTATTGCGCGCGGCCCGGTCGATCGCCGCGCGCCCCCCAGCTCGCCCCTTGGCGGGAGACGCAGCGCGTCACGTATTCGTTCAGCGTCTCGTCGATCTTGAGCCCAGTGGAGGCGTGGTTGGCCACCCCTGCTTTGAGGATGATATTGAGCGCGAGCGCAAGCAGCGTCGCCAGCGGACCTTGTTGCACAAATCGGCTAAGATCCGGGCTTCCCCTTCCCCCGGACGGATTTAACCTACGGCCACTGTGACGGGTATGCCAAGCGCGGTGTAGCCGTTCAACACGGCGGTGCGAACCTGCATCGCCGCGACCTTGCGATCGAATTCTCGAGCCATCAATGACCGACCAAGCAGCTTGATGCAGTTCATCTTGGACTCGACACGGCTCCGGCGGTGATAATCACTCCATCGTCGCCAGATAGCGCAGCCCAGGTACTTTGCGTCCGCATAGCTTCGTTGCGTGCTACGGCGCGCGGGCTCGTCGGCTTCCATGGCTTGGTGTTTTTGCGGGGCGGGATGGCAGCGGCGGCGTTTCGAGTGGCAATTGCTTCGTGGCCCTTTCGGGTGTCATAGGCGCCGTCGGCGGTGACCCTACCGATCTCCTGATCAGGCGGGATCTGGTCCAGAAGTTCTGGCAACACGGGCGCAGCACCAATGTTGCTGCCCGTGATCTCGGCCGCCCGGACCTCCAGCGTTTCCTCGTCGATCCCGAAGTGTACCTTGGGCCAGATACGTCGTTTCGCACCGCCGTGCTTGCGGGCATTCCATCCCCCTTCACCTTCGGCCTTTAACCTGAGCAGATTCCGCTGGGTCGATACAGAAGATTGCCCAGCTGCAATCGCCCGGAACGAAACTTTGTCCGCCACCAGGCGCTACGGTAGGGTGTTCTGGAAACGCCGGACCGGATACCGCGCCCGCAGCCGGATTGAGGCGAAGATGCGCTGCCTGAAGTCCTTCGGCGAAGGCATCGCCACAAGAGCCCCCGACCGCCAGACCGCTGAGATCCACATCCGCATCGCCCTAATGAACCGCTTCAACGCCTCGGCACCGCCAAGATCGTCCGCGTCGCCTGAACATGTAGGGGAAAGGGGCTGTCGCGCCTCAAGCCGCCTTTCTGCGACAATGCCCCGGGCAATCGCTGCCGGGCAGTCTTCTTTCCAGGGGCGCCCGTTTTTGCGGATGGGGATGATCGGAGCAGCAGGGCGGTCGAGGATGGCAGTATGGCAGCGGCAGGTGTCATAGGCCCCGTCGGCAGTCACCGTGCCGATGTCTTCGCCTTCTGGGATCTGGTCGAGCAGGTCCGGCAGAATGGGGCTGTCGCCGTCACTGCTGGAGGTGAACTCCACCGCTCGGATATCGGAGGTGGCCGGGTCCATGGCCAGATGGACCTTGCGCCATTGGCGTCGTCGTTGCGCGCCGTGCTTGCGCGCCTGCCATTCGCCATCGCCGATAAACTTGATGTCCCTCGCCGGTTCGCTCGAACCGGTGGCGCTTACCGGCTCGATGTCGACCAGCAGAGTCAGAGGGCCATCAGCGCGCCGACAAGGGATCTGGACGGCCAGCGTCTTCTGTCGTCGGCACAAGGTGGTGTAGCCAGGCACCGCCCAGCCGAAGGTTCGCCATCTTGAGCAGGCGGGCCACCATCCCGGCGGCCTGACGTGAGAGGAGCTTGAACAAGGCCTTGATCGACAGGCAGAATTGAATGGCGACATCGGAAAACACCGCTGGCCGTCCAGGCCGCCCGGCACGCGGCGCGAGCCAGGCCATCTCTTTGTCGCCCCAGATCAGCAGCGACCCGCGCTTCCTGAGCGCATCGTTGTAGGTGGACCAGTTCGTCGTGCGGGAGCGGGCGGGCTTGGTCTTGCTCATCCAGCTCCTCTAACCGCATGGTTTCCCGATGTGAATCCTTCAACGGTTGGGTTCTGCAACATGTATAACCGCCCCATGCGCAAGAGGGATTTTGAGCTGTTTTGGCGCGCTGTCGGGTGCTGACATGTATCCGGCCTCAGATGCGGCCATCGTCATGCCGCGGGTCCGCACGGAGTTCGCGGATCAGGTCCCAAATCAACGCCGCGTGCTCAATGGCACTTTGTTGCAGACTGGTTCCTCTGATCCCGTCTCATGACCGTTGCGCCAAGCCGCTCGTTGTCCTCTTTCGCTCCGACGTCCTCTCGACCGACGGTCGGCTTATGCCGCCGCGGTCGGAGACTGGTAGATGCCGCCCCGGGCCATCAGCGCCCAGACGATACGCGCCATCTTGTTCGCCAGTGCCACGCGCACCAGCATCGGCGGCTTGCGCGTCAGCATCCCGCCCAGCCAGGTGCCCGGCCGCGCCGCGGCGTGGACGTGGCGCTTGATGATGGCGCTGTTCGCACCGATGATCAGCAGGCGCCGGAGCGAGCGCTCCCCCATCTTTGTGGTGGTGCCGAGCCGCTGCTTGCCGCCGGTCGAGTGCTGCCGCGGCGTGAGGCCAAGCCATGCCGCAAAATCCCGAGCCTTGCGGAACATCTCGGGCGGCGGCGCCAGAACCGCGAGGGCCGTGGCGATCAGCGGCCCGATCCCCGGCACCGTCATCAGCCGGCGGGCCACCTCGTTCTTCCTCGCGCGCCCCTCGATCTCGGCATCAAGCTTGCCGATCTCAGCCTCCAGCTGCATCAGTGCCGCGACCAGCACCATGAGCGTGGGGATGGCATCGGCAGGCAGACCGCTTTCTGGGGCTTCTACAATTGCAATCAGCTTTGACGCGTTGGCCGCGCCCTGCGGCACGATCTTCCCGAACTCGCCCAGATGCCCTCGCAAGGCATTGATGGCTTGGGTCCTCTGCCGGATCAAAAGCTCACGGATGCGAAAGACCATCGCCGCGCCTTGGGTCTCCTCGCTCTTCACGGGCACGAAGCGCATCGTGGGGCGCGTCGCCGCTTCGCAGATCGCCTCGGCATCGGCCATGTCGTTCTTCTGGCGCTTGACGAAAGGCTTCACGTAAGCGGGAGGGATGAGCCTGATCTCATGGCCCAGTTTGCCGATCTCGCGGCCCCAGAAATGCGCCCCCCCCCACAGGCTTTCATAGCGACAATGCAACGCGGAAGATGGCCGAAGAACGCCAGCACCTGGTCCCTCCTCAGCTTCTTGCACAGCACCGTGCGGCCCGAGGCATCAGCCCCGTGAACCTGAAACACATTCTTCGCCAGATCGAGTCCGACCGTGATCATCTCCGGCAGGACCGCTCTCCTTTGTGGATCATCGCAGACCCACCTTGGCACACCGATGCCGTCGGGGGGCAGTCACACCATCAACGCGCGGTCAGTCGAGCAGTTCCCAGGTGACCGAGACACTTGCGGACACCGTCAGTTCCCCCGCGGCGACAGGCACCGGCGCGGCGGCGCGCTCGAACGCGACGCCCCCCATGCCGCCGATCGGCATGGCCACGCGGCCCTCGCTGATCGCGACAATCCGGCCCAGACGGGTCCCCGCGGCCTCGGCCAGGAGGCTCGCCTTGCGCTCCGCGTCCGCGAGGGCCGCAATCCGCGCCTCGTCCCCCTTGGCCTCGGCGTCCTCAAGCCCGAAGTAGACGCCGTTGACGGTATTAGCCCCCTCGCCCACCACCGCATCGAGGAGCGCGCCCAGCCCATCGAGGGCGCGGACCTTCACCGTGACCATGTTGGAGGCCTGGAAACCGGTCAGCACCGGGCCCCGACCCTCGCCCGACGAGGAATAGTCATAGACCGGCCCCAGGGACAGGCCGTTGGTCTGCACGTCTCGCTCCTCGATCCCCGCCGAGGCCAGCCGCGCCAGAACCGCCGCGATGGCCGCGCTGTTGGCGTCGAGCGCGTCGCGCGCCGTCGGCCCGCTGGTCGCCACGCCGAGCGATACGGTCGCCATGTCGGGAAGGGCGGCTGCCGCCCCCTCACCGGTGACGGAAATGACCGGCCTGGCCTCATCGGCAAAGGCCGGGGTCGCGAGCAGCAGGGCGGAAAAGAACAAGGGCAATAGGCGCATGAAAACCTCCTTTGGTTCTGCGGATCTTCAGACCTAGGACGCGCGTCGCAAGGCATTCCTTGGCGTCGCCGCTTTCCATGGGCGGATTTCTGCTTTAGGAGGAAATTGCGGAACCCGTCCGTTCCGGTGCCCGCGAAGTAATGGTAGACGCACGGCATGAAACCCGGTTTTGCGCTTTCTCTGTCGGACGAACGGATCGACCTTCTTGCCAGGACGCCGGAGGGATGGGCGCATCTGGGCGCGGCCGATCCAGCCTCCGGGGACCTGCCCACGCAGATGGCCGCACTGCGCGCCATCGCAGGGGCCCGTGCGCCTGAAGGGGTTCAGACCAAGCTGATCCTGCCCGCAAGCCAGGTTCTTTACGCCGAAATCGCCGCCCCCGGACCCGACGACGCCAGCCGCCGCGCGCAGATCGCCGCCGCGCTTGAAGGCTGCACGCCCTACCGGGTCGAAGAACTGGTCTTCGACTGGTCGGGTAAGGGACCGCTTCTCAAGGTCGCCGTGGTCGCGCGCATGACCTTGGACGAGGCCGAGGGATTCGCAGAGGAATTCGACTTCGCGCCACTGTCCTTCGTGACCGTTCCCGGCGAGGATCAATTCGCGGGCGAACCCTTCTTTGGCGCGACCAAGCGCCAGGCAAGCCACATGCCCAAGGGCGCCCGGCTGGACCGTGACCGGGAGCCCATGCGGTTCGGCGCACCGCCCCTCGGCGTTCCGGCTGTCGACGTTCCGGCTGTCGATGGCAGCGCCCAGCCTGCGGCCGAGGAAACGGCACCCGCCACCGCCGATACGGCGTCGCCCGACGACGACACGGCAAGCGCCCCCCCCTTGCCCGCCACCGAAATGGTCGCGGAAGGGGCGAGCGACGCCAAGGCCGTAGAGCCGGACAGTGCGGACCGGGAAAAGCCGCAAGGGGACGAAGCCCCCTTCGCCGAGATCCCGGACGACGGAGATATCTTCCCGGTCGGCGACGACGACTGGATCGCCACAGAGCCCACCACGAGCGAACCCGTCGAGCCCGACGGCGCATCAGAACTGAAGGACAGCGCCGAGTCCCTCCCGAAAGGCGTGGACCCGGTGCCGGGCTTCACGTCGCATCGCTCCGCTGGCGTGGCGGGCGCGGATGGCAGCCGGATCGAAAACATCGCGTCCCGTATACAGATGGCGGCGGCAGGCACGGCACCGCGTGCCACCCGCGCCGTACCGGGCCCCGCGCGCCCATTGCAGCCGCCAGCGCCCATGCGCGCGCCTGCCCCGGCCCTGTCGCGGGAGGATGCAATCGCGGCGGGCAGCACCCTGACGCGCGGTCTCGACCGGGTACGCGCGCCGGCGGGGATGGCAGAACTCGAAACACGACAGCGTCAGGCGCGGCGGCGGATGCGCCATGCGACGGCGGTGGCGGCTGCGCTTTTCGTGGCGATTGTCGGTCTGTGGTGGTGGTATTTCGAAACCCAGCCTGTCCAGCCGACAGCTTCCGCGCCGGTCGCGTCGGCGCCTGAAGCGCCGACCGAAGACCTGGCCACGCAGCAACCGGCCGAGCCCGGTCCGCCCCCCGCCTCGGAGGCACAAGCCGCCGACGAACCCCCAGCCCAAGTACCCGCAAGCGAAGCGCCCACGGCCCAAGACCCGGCCTCCGCCGCGCTGGAGCCCCTGCCCGCGAAGCCCGGCGAGCTGGCGCCCCAACCGCCAGTGCTTTCGCCGGTGCTTGCGTCCAAACCGACGCCGGACGCCGCGGAGGGTCGTCCCGCCGCCGGTTCCGAGCGGGCTGTGACCGCGCCTGCCGCTGCGGCACTCGACCAAGCCGCGACCGAGGGTCAGGACCCGGCACCGGCGGCCCAACCGCTGCCAACCGCCTTCGAGTCGCTCCGCCGCTTCGACAGCGCGGGCAACGTCATCCCGACGGCGGAGGGCGTGCGCATGGCGGAGGGCTTCACCCTTTATGCCGGCCGCCCGAACAACGCGCCGCCGCAGCGTCCCGAGGCGATCGAGGCGCTGGCGGCTGCGCTGGCGCCAACCCTTCCCGACGCGGCGAGCCTTTCCGATGCCGCGCCTGCGCCCGAAACGCCTGCCACCACCGACCCTGCGTCGCCCGAGGCTGATGCCGGTCCCCAGCCCGCTGAATTGACCAGCGCGACGAAGCGCCCCGTGGCACGGCCCGCCTCGATCGTCCCGCCCGCCGAGCCCGGCGCGCCCTCTGCGGCCCCCGTGACGGAACAAGGAACGGAGGCCGCCAGCCCCGAGGACGAGGCGACCGCCGCGCCCGAACCGGACCCGCGCACGGCCGGGACGCGCCCTGTTGGACGCCCCGCCGCCATCGAGGCCGCCGCTGCCGAAGCGGCGACTGAACCTGTGCAGAGCGATGCTGTACAGACGGCCTCCCGCTACGCGGTGGCGACGTCGCCGCGCCCCTCAGCCCGGCCCGAAAAGCTGACCCGCGGCGTCGATAACAGCGCGGTCGAGGCTGCCCTGGCCGCGGCGCTCGCCGATGCCTCTGCCGCCGTTGAAACCGCCCCCAATGTCGCACCGGACGAGATCGACGAACCGGAACCCGAATCCGCGGCGCCTGACATTCCGACCAAGGCCAATGTCGCGAAGCAGGCCACCATCGCCAACGCGATCAACCTTGGTGAACTGAGCCTGATCGGAATCTTCGGCCCTGCCTCGAAACGCCACGCGCTCGTCAGGACGTCGAAAGGCAAGATCCTGAACGTCGCCATTGGCGACAAGTTGGATGGCGGAAAGGTGTCCGCGATTGGCGACGGCCAGCTGTCCTACACCAAGGGCGGCAAGACCTATGTTCTGAAAATGACGGACAAGAGCTGATCCCCAGGCCCGTGGGGCCGTCGATGTTGCAAAACGTCTAGAACCGGCGTCTCGCTCGCGTCCAACCGGCTTGGAAGAAGCGGCTTTGTCATGAGAGCTCCGGCGACCGCAGGAGGCGCGCGCCTTGCAATTCAAGGCGCATTTCCTGCGCCTTTCACGGATATGTTGCGGGATTGTAATGAAAATTTGCTGGCATGGCGCGCAAACCGCGCGCTATGATGGAAACAAATGCAAATTTCACGCATCTCACTTGATGAAACCGATGTTCGCCTGCTTACCGCATTGCAGCGCGATGCGCATTTGACCGCGCAGGAACTGGGCGAGGCGCTCAACCTGTCCCCAAGTCAGGCGGGGCGGCGCCGTCAGAGGCTTGAGGCGGAGGGACTGATCGCCGGCTATGCAGCCCGGCTCGATCCGACCAAACTCGGCCTGTCGGTGCAGGCGTTCGTCCAGGTCCGTATGGCCAGCAACGGGGCCGAGACCTTGGACAGTTTTTCCCGCCTCGTGCGCACCCGGAAGGAAATCATATCGGCCTGGACCCTGACGGGTGAGGCCGATTACCTTATGCGTGTCTATTGCGAGGATCTCTCCACCCTTAACCATCTGATCCATCAGGTGCTTCTGGTTCACCCCGCGGTCGCGCGGGTGCAGAGCCAGATCGTGATGGATCAGTTCAAACCCGACGCCCCCCTGCCCGTCTGAGAGGATCATGGAAGGCTTTCTGTTCCAGGCCACGCTTTACCTGATCACCATGGTGATCGCGGTGCCCATCGCCTCGCGCCTGGGGCTTGGGTCCGTGCTTGGCTACCTCGCCGCGGGCATCCTGATCGGACCGGTCCTGGGCCTCGTCGGCTCTGAGACGCAGGACCTCCAGCACTTCGCCGAATTCGGCGTCGTGATGATGCTGTTCCTGATCGGGCTCGAACTGGAGCCGAGGGCACTTTGGGCGATGCGCAACAAGCTCCTTGGGCTGGGCGGCTTGCAAATCGTGCTGACGACGTTTCTGGTAACCGCGGGCGGGCAGGCCCTGGGATACGACCTGCGCATCTCATTCGCGGTCGGTGTCACGCTCTCGCTCTCCTCCACCGCGATCGTGCTGCAAACGCTGTCGGAGAAGAAGCTGATGCAGACGGCGGGGGGCCGCAACGCTTTCGCCGTTCTCCTGATGCAGGATATCGCGGTCATCCCGATCCTGGCGCTGCTGCCGCTTCTGGCGCTTCCGGGCGCACGCGCCATCGCGCAGGCGGAGCATGGGGCCGGCCACGCGGCGCTGAGCCTGATCGAAAGCCTTCCGGCCTGGGGCGTCACGCTTGTCACCTTGGGCGCGGTGGCGGCGACGGTCGCGGGGGGGCATTACCTCGTCCGGCCGCTCTATCGCTTCGTCCATTCCGCACGGCTACGCGAGATTCACACCGCCTTCGCGCTGATGATCGTGGTCTCCATCGCCTCGCTAATGCTGATCGTCGGGCTTTCGCCCGCGCTTGGCACCTTCCTCGCGGGCGTCGTCCTCGCGAATTCCGAGTTCCGACACGAGTTGGAAAGCGACGTGGCCCCCTTCAAGGGCCTGCTGCTGGGCCTCTTCTTCATCACAGTGGGCGCCGGGATCGACTTCGGCGTGCTGTTCGACCGGCCGCTGACCATCCTTGGCCTGACAATGGCGCTGATGCTGGTGAAGGGGGCGGTGCTTTTCATCCTGGCGCTGGTCTTCAAGATGAAGGGGCGCAACAAGTGGCTCTTCACGCTCGGTCTTGCCCAGGCGGGCGAGTTTGGCTTCGTGCTTGTCTCCTTCACGCTCAAACAGCGGATCATCGGGACCGAGCTTGCGCAGACGCTGCTTCTGGTCATCGCCATGTCGATGCTGATGACACCGCTCTTCTTCATCCTGCACGACGTTCTGGCGCGCAAACTCGGCGAGGATTCCGCGCCGGTCAAGGCCGACGACATCGACGATCATCAGCCAATTATCATCGCTGGCGTCGGACGTTACGGGCAGGTCGTCAACCGGATGGTGACAAACTCCGGCTTCAAGACCACGGTCATCGACCACGACCTGAAGACGATCCAACTGCTGCGGCATTTCGGCTTCAAGGGCTATGTCGGCGACCCGACCCGGCCGGAACTCCTCAAGGCGGCGGGCCTCACTGAAGCGCGGGTGCTGGTGGCCTGCATGGACGATCCCGCGGCGAACCTGCAGATCGTGCGCTATGCACGCCGGCAGCGGCCGGACCTGCACATCATCGCCCGCGCGCGGGATCGGGAAAACGTCTATGAACTCTACCGCGCTGGCGCCAATGACATCGTCCGGGAACACTTCGACTCAAGCCTGAGGATGGGTCGCTACGTTCTTGAGAACATGGGGCTTTCGGAATACGAGGCGCATGAACTGCAAACCCTGTTCTTCAAGCTCGACCGGCAGGCGGTGCGCGACCTCGCGACGCTGTGGAAACCAGGCGTGCCGAACGACCGGAACCCGGAATACGTGGCCCGTGCCAAGGCCTTGAACCGCGATCTTGAGGCGACGCTGATGGCAAAGTTCGCCAAGGCGCGGGAGCGCAAACCGGAAGACCGCGCCTCGGACGCGGAACACACCGACAGCGAATGAAAAACGCGGCCCCTGAGGGACCGCGTTCAGGAAGTCTTTGAGGGTTGTCGGGTCAGGCCGCGCGCGACAGCAGCACGTCATCGACCTTCTTCTGCGCACCGGCCTCATCGACGCCGGACACGGCCGCAACCTCACGGGTCAGGCGTTCGAGGGCGGCTTCGTAAAGCTGACGCTCGGAATAGGACTGCTCGCGCTGGTCGTCGGTGCGGTGCAGGTCACGGACCACTTCCGCGATCGAAAGGAGATCGCCGGAATTGATCTTCTGCTCGTATTCCTGGGCCCGACGCGACCACATGGCCCGTTTGACCTTGGCCTTGCCCTTCAGCGTCTCAAGCGCCTTGCTGACGACATCGGGGGTCGAAAGCTGGCGCATGCCGATCTCGGTCGCCTTGTGCGTGGGCACGCGCAGCGTCATCTTGTCCTTCTCGAAGGAGATGACGAAAAGCTCGAGCTTGAGGCCCGCGATCTCCTGCTCCTCGATCGACATGATCTTGCCGACGCCATGCGCCGGATAGACAACAAAATCGTCGGGCCGAAAATCGGTCTTCTTGGTCTTGGTCATTCAGTTCTTCCTCGCAAAGGACACGCCGCCAACGAAAGCCTGTCCCCGAAATCTGATTTCGGAACAGGCTGCGAAGCGGCGGTGAAAAAGCCACCGCAGTTCCATCCGCTGCGGAGGCTTTGGGCATCCTCGAATTATTGTGACAATAATATAGCAGAAAATACCCCGCAGAAAAAGGGGGGGTACTTGAGCGATAGATCATTTGCGACAGGCTTTGTGTCGCAAGCAGACCATCGGCGGTGCCGAGCCACCGAATCGATTCGGGAAGGTCAGTCGCCGGCGCCGGCAGCTTCCGAGAAGTACTTGCCGCGCTTGTCCGGCTCACCGTCGCGCGCTTCGGCCTCTGGCAGCGGGTCCTTGCGCTGGGTGATCACCGGCCACATTTCGGAGTACTTGCGGTTGAACTCCACCCAGTCGTCCATGTCCGGTTCGGTATCGGGCCGGATCGCATCGGCGGGGCATTCGGGCTCGCACACACCGCAGTCGATGCATTCGTCGGGATGGATGACCAGCATGTTCTCGCCTTCGTAGAAGCAGTCCACCGGACAGACTTCGACGCAGTCGGTGTATTTGCAGGCGATGCAGTTGTCAGTGACGACATAGGTCATGGAGGGACCCCGAGGGCTTGGAATGCTTTCGCTACCTAGCCCCATGCACCGGATCATTCAAGACCGCCATCGCCGGAAAGTCTGCCCTTCGCGCATGCAGGGCGACGGCGGAAAATCATTCCGCCCCCGAGGCGAGGGCCGGGTCATCCGGTTCGTCCAGATCGGCGTAAAGCAGGCGCGCCTCGGCTGCGGGGCCGCGCCGGGTTCCGGCCGCGAGCACCCGCACCACGCGGATGACGCCGCCTTGTGCGAAGGTCAGCACATCACCCGCGCCGACGGGATGCGCGGGCTTGAAGAGCCTTTGCCCGTTCAACCGCACCGCGCCCGCCGCGACCCGCTCTGCCGCAAGGGTCCGGCTCTTGAAGAACCGGGCCTGCCAGAGCCATTTGTCGATGCGGATACGCCGGCCGGCCTCTGCCATCGCCTCAGATCTTGTCGCGCAGTCCCATCAGAGCCGCGGCGAAGGGGTTATCCGGGTCGATCCGGTCCTTCTTCTGCGGGCGCGATTCGAAGTTGCGGGGCTTGTCCTCGCGGCGGGCGTCCTTGTCGCGCCGTCCCTGGGGCTTGCCCTTTCCGGGCTTGCCACCACGCTCGGGGCGCTCGCCCCGGTCGCCGTCGCGCTTGCCCTGCCGTTCCGGACGCGGGCCACGGTCGCCCTTGGCCTCCTGCCGGGGTTGCCGGGGGGCGCGCGGCTTCGGGGCCCAGGTGAAGGTGTAGAAGACTTCCGTCTCCGTCACCGTCTGCATGACCGCCTGTTCTTCCGGGATCGGGTTCGCGCTTTCGCCCTCGGCAGGGGTCGCGACCTCGGTCTTGACCTTCTCGCGCTCGCCACGCTCGCCCTTGTAGCCAAGGCCGGCCATCAGATCGGCGAACTGTTCCAGCGTCATCCCTGTGATCGAGAGCATGTCGGCCGTCGCCTCGAACCCTGCGCGGCTGTCCTGACCGCGCAGAAGGTCTGCCAGGCGCTCCAGCATGTCGATGCGGATCGCCCGCGCCCCGGCCGGGTGGTAGCCCGAGAGCGTGTAGTAATCCTTGGGCACGTCCGGAAGGTTCGGGATCGTGACCAGCCCCGGCGGCGGGCTTTCGGGAAACTCGTCAAGCCCCTGGGCCAGCGAGGCCAGAACCAGCCGCAACCGCGTCGGCGCGGGCTTCAGCAGCGCGGCCTGGAAGATCGTGTACTGGCCGAAGCGCACGCCGTGCTTGCGCAGCGCGCCACGGGCGTCCTGGTCCAGCGCCTTGACCTCATCGGCCACGTTCTCACGCGGCAGGACACCAAGGTTTTCCACCAGGCGGAAGGCGAAGCCGCGGGCCAGGCCGGTCAGCGCCTCGTCCCGCTGCATGTTCAGGAGCGGCTCAAAGAGCGTGGCAACCTTGCGGTCGATGAAATGCTGCAAACGGCGGCGCACCTTTTCGCCGACGTCGAAACCGGCTTCCTCGTCCACGAAGCCCTCGACCTGCGGCTTGAGGGGATCGGCCCCCTTGACCAGCTTGCCGACCGCATAGGTGCCCCACATCAGGCCGCCCTGCTCGGTGAAGTCCAGCTCGGTATCGGGGGCGTTGTAGAAACGGTCCGCCCGCAGATGGAACTCGGGCCGAAGCGCCTCATAGGCGGCCTGGCGCAGCGTCTTGGCCGCATCCGGCGAGGCGGAGGCATCCTGACGGAAGCGGAACCCTTCCAACCGGCCGACGAATTCCCCCTCGACCGTCACTTCACCCTTGTCGTTCACCTCGGCCACAAGGCTCTCCTTCTGCTTGAGCCGGCGAAGCAGGACACTGGTCCGCCGGTCCACAAATCTTTGCGTCAGCGCGTTGTGCAGCGCGTCCGACAGGCGGTCTTCTACAGCGCGCGTTTCGCCGCGCCAATGGGATTCATCATCCACCCAGCCCGCACGTTGCGCAATGTAGGTCCATGTGCGGATATAGGCCAAGCGTTTCGACAATGTGTCGATGTCGCCCTGGGTCCGGTCGATGCGCGCCACCTGTTGGGCCAGCCAGTCCGACGGCACATGCCCCTTGTCCTGGAGAAAGCCGAAGATCCGGTCGAGAAGCGAGACATGCTCGCCCGTCGAGATGGAGCGGAAATCGGGGATGCGGCAGACATCCCAAAGGAGTTTCACGTCGCGCGGCCCGCGGACGCGGCCCCGGATCTCCGGGATGTCGGACAGGGCCTTGAGCGCCTTCAGATCGTCGGCATCGCGCCCGCGCACCAGCCACTCGTTGGCCGGCGCGGCCTCCAGCGAGGCGATCAGCCGCTCGGTCGTGCCGAACTCCAGCTCGGCATTGCGCCATTGCAGGCGGTCGATGGGGCGGAAGCGATGGTTTTCCAAAGCATCGACCAGATCCTCGTCGAAGGACGATGCCTCACCCGTGACGCCAAAGGTACCAGGCTGCATGTAGCGCCCCGCCCGGCCCGCGATCTGGCCCAGTTCATGCGGGAACAGGGACCGCATCCGGCGACCGTCGAACTTCGAAGTCGCAGAGAACGCGACATGCGTGATGTCGAGGTTCAGACCCATCCCGATGGCATCGGTCGCCACGATGTAATCGACATCGCCGTTCTGATAAAGCGCCACCTGGGCGTTGCGCGTGCGTGGTGAAAGGGCCCCCATCACGACCGCGCACCCGCCCTTCTGGCGTCGGATCAGCTCTGCGATGGCATATAGATTTTCAACAGAGAAGCTGACGATCGCAGATCTGGAGGGCAGCCTGCTTATCTTTTTCGAACCTGTGTAGCTGAGCGTTGAAAAACGCTCTCGCCGCAGGAACTGCGCCTTGGGCACCATGGCGGCAATCGCCGGCCGCATGGTTTCGGAGCCCATGAAAAGCGTCTCATGAAGCCCGCGGGCGCGCAGCAGCCGCTCGGTGAAGATGTGGCCGCGTTCGGGGTCGGCGCAAAGCTGGATCTCGTCCACGGCGACGAAATCGGCGCCGATCTCCTGCGGCATGGCCTCGGTCGTGCAGACCCAGTACTGGGCCCGCTCGGGCACGATGCGCTCCTCCCCCGTCACCAGCGCGACGACGGATGGGCCGCGCAGCGCGACGATGCGGTCATAGACCTCGCGCGCCAGAAGCCGCAGCGGCAGGCCGATCACCCCCGTCCGGTGCGCGAGCATCCGGTCGATGGCGTAGTGCGTCTTGCCCGTATTGGTCGGCCCGAGGACCGCCGCGATCCTCGCCTGCGCGTTCATGGCGCCACCCTCAAAGCTCGGTGCCCGAGCTTTCCCGCTCAAGTTCCTCCAGCGCGTGCCTTAGCGTGTCTTGATGCGGATGTATAGCAAGCGAGGCCTCGTAGGCGCGCTGCGCGGCCTCTGGCCGGCCGCTGGCCTGCAAGATCATGCCGAGCCCCGCAAGCGCCCCGAAGTGATGGGGATTCAGCGCGAGCGTGCGCTGTATGTCCGCGACCGAAGGCCCGAAATAACCGGCGTGGAAATAGGCGGTCGCCCGCGCATTCCAACCCTCGGCGAAATCGGGCGCCTGATCGACCAACGCGGTAAGATGCTCGATGGCGGCCTGGATATCGCCCGCCGCCATCGCGTCCTCCCCCCGCTGCAGCAGCAGATCCATCGCGGCAGAGCCCGATTTCGACCATTCGCGCAGGATATCGGCCTGAACGCGCTGCCAGTTCTCGTTCTCAGGGTCGGCCAGTTCGGCGTAAAGCTGATCGAGGTCGGCATCCTGGGCGAAGACCACACCGGGTGCCGCGAGGTGAAGCGCCACCGCCGCGGCAACGGGTTTGAGATATCCGAACAGATTGCGCATAAGATCAGTGTAACCGAAGCGCGCCGGAAATCGAGAGCCCGGCGCTCACATTTGGAGGATCGGATGAGCGAGGTTCTGGCAGCAGCGGTCGAGGCCCTGAACAAACGGCTGAGCGGCGGGTTTCCCGGTGTTGCGAAATTCGTGATCGAGGGCGAAGGCGCGATCATGCTGGACGCCTCGGGCGCGCGGATCGGGGATGAGGAGGCCGATGTCACCCTCAGCGCCAGCCGCGAGACCTTCGAAGGTCTGCTGAGGGGCGAGGTCAACCCGACCTCGGCCTTCATGACGGGCAAGCTGGCGGTGGACGGCAGCATGGGCATGGCGATGCAGCTTGGCTCCGCCCTGTCCTGAGGATGGAGCCCGCCCCCTTCTTCGACGATATCGCCCGCGCGCCAGACGGCGCGCGCGCCCTTTGGGCCACGGCGCAGGATGGCGTCCGGCTGCGGATCTGCGCCTGGGCTGGCGGCACGAAGGGGACGGTCCTGATCTTTCCGGGGCGAACCGAGTATGTGGAAAAATACGGGCTGCCGGTCACACGGCTGACGGAGGCGGGCTATGCCTGTCTGGCCATCGACTGGCGCGGTCAGGGCCTTTCGGACCGCATCATCCCAGATCCGATGAGCGGTCATGTCCATGAATTCGTTGACTATCAAAGCGATGTCGCCGCGCTGATGACCGCAGCGCGGGCGCTGGAGTTGCCCGAGCCGATGTTTCTGATGGGGCATTCCATGGGGGGATGCATCGGCCTCAGGGCGCTGCACTCGGGTCTTCCGGTGCGCGCGGCGGCTTTCTCTGCGCCGATGTGGGGCATCCGCATCCATCCGGTGCTGCGCCCCACGGCAAGGTTCCTGTCGTCGGCGGCGCGCACGATCCGACAGGGGCATCGCTATGCGCCCGGAACCTCGGCCGCGGCCTATATCGCCGATGCGCCCTTCGAGGACAATTTCCTGACCCGCGACCCCACGATGTGGGACTTCGCCCGCGGCCAAATCGCCGCGCATCCGGAGCTTGGCCTTGGCGGCCCCTCGCTGCACTGGCTGAACGAAGCGCTGGCAGAAACGCGCATGCTGCTGGCACGCCCCGCCCCCGATCTGCCCTGCTATGTCGGTGTCGGCACGCGCGAAAGGATCGTCGATCCCATCGCCATCGACACACTGATGGCGCGCTGGCCGGGCGGACAGCTTGACCTGTTCAGCGGCGCGGAACACGAACTGCTGATGGAATTGCCCGAGGTTCGCGAACGCTTCCTGTCCCGGACGATCGCGTTGTTCAACGAGGCTGGCGCCTGAGCGACCGCGCCATCAGTTCAGGATGTCGATCTTGGTGAAGCCTTCGCGAAGGGCCGCCGACCACGCCTCGCTCATGGCGCGGAAATCCTCGTCGCCCGCCTCGATCCGGCGTTCGCAGGCGATGCGGCAGGTGTCGCGCTCGATCACCGCAAGGTCGAGCGGCATGCCCACCGAAAGGTTCGACCGGAGCGTCGAGTCCATCGACAGCAGCACCGCCTTCTGGCCATCGGCCAGCGAGGTTTCGGGCCGCACGATCCGGTCCAGAATCGGCTTGCCGTATTTGTGCTCCCCGATCTGGAGGAAGGGCGTGTCCTCCGTCGCCTCGATGAAGTTGCCCTCGGGGTAGATCAGGAACATCCGCATCACACCGCCCTTGCGCTGGCCGGCGACGATCATCGTGGCCTGTCCGAAGGTGCCGTTGGTGTGCAGCCGCTTTTCCATGCCCTCGCGCACCGACCAGAGCGTGGCGCCCACGATCTCGGCCACCTTAAGGAGAGAGGGCGCGAGCAGGATCGAGGTTTCGGGGGTAGCCTGCGGGTCTTCGACCGCCTCTTGCAGGCGCGCAATCGTGGCCTGGCTGGTCGAAAGGCTACCCGCGGTCAGGATCGTGATAACCCGTTCGCCCGTCACCGAAAAATGGAACATCTTGCGATAGGAGGAGATGTGGTCGATCCCGGCGTTGGTCCGGGTGTCGGACAACAGGACCATGCCGTCCTTCAGCAGCAGCCCGACGCCGTAGGTCATGTTGCGCGCTCCCCTCGTGATGCGGCGCCACACTAGGGCGGCGGCAGCGCGCCTGCAACCGCGACGGCGCTTTTCGCAGGCCCGCCCTTGCCTTGCGCCGCCGCCATGACCATTGTCGGAACGACGAAAAAAGGAGAACCCCATGCCGATCCGCCTGCCCCGCCCCGTCTTTGACGCAAACGCCGCCGCCGGGGGGCTGGGCGACCTGCCGGAATGGGATCTGAGCGACCTTTATACCGCCACCGACGCGCCCGAACTGAAGCGCGATCTGGACTGGCTTGAGCGCGCCTGCGAAAGCTTCGCGGCGGACTATCAGGGCAAGCTTGATACGCTGGACGGGCCGGCCATGCTGGAGTGCATCCAGCGCTATGAGCGGATCGAGGCCGTGGCTGGCCGGGTCATGTCCTTCGCAGGCCTGCGCTATTATCAGAACACCGTCGACGGCCAGCGCGCGAAATTCATGTCGGATTGCCAGGACCGCATCACCGACATGACGACGCCGCTCGTCTTCTTCTCGCTTGAATTCAACCGGATCGAGGATGCGCGCTATGCGGAGGTCTTCGTCGCCTCGCCCGAGATCGCGCGCTACAAGCCCGTCTTCGACCGCATGCGGGCGATGAAGCCGCACCAGCTGTCCGACGAACTGGAACGCTTCCTGCATGACCAGTCAACGGTCGGGGCCTCGGCCTGGAACAAGCTTTTCGATGAAACGCTGGCGGGCCTGACCTTCAAGCCCGAAGGCGAGGCCGAACCCCTGAGCCTGGAGGCCACGCTGAACCTTCTGTCCGAGCAGGAGCGCCCCCGGCGCGAGGCCGGCGCGCGCGCGCTGGCTGAGGTCTTCGGCCAGAACGTCAAGCTTTTCGCCCGCGTTCACAATACCTTGGCCAAGGAAAAGGAGATCGAGGACCGCTGGCGCAAGATGCCCTCGGCGCAATACGCCCGCCACCTGTCCAACGATGTCGAACCCGAGGTGGTCGAGGCGCTGCGCAACGCGGTGGTCGCGGCCTATCCGAAACTGTCGCACCGCTACTACCGGCTGAAGGCGAAGTGGATGGGCCTTGAAAAACTTCAGGTCTGGGACCGCAACGCCCCCCTTCCGATCGAGGAAAAGCGGACCGTCGGCTGGGCGGAGGCGCGGGACACCGTGATGTCCGCCTACGCCGGCTTCGACCCGGAGATGGCGAATCTGGCCCAGCCCTTCTTCGAGCGCGGCTGGATCGACGCGGGCGTGAAGCCCGGCAAGGCGCCCGGCGCCTTCGCCCACCCGACCGTGACCGAGGTGCACCCTTATGTGATGCTCAACTATCTGGGCAAGCCGCGCGACGTGATGACGCTCGCGCATGAGCTTGGCCACGGCGTCCATCAGGTCCTGGCGGCCCCCCAGGGCGAAATGCTGGCCTCCACCCCCCTGACGGTGGCCGAAACCGCCAGCGTCTTCGGCGAGATGCTGACCTTCCGCAAGCTGCTGTCACAAGCCAAGACGCCGGGCGAGCGCAAGGTGCTTTTGGCGGGCAAGGTCGAGGACATGATCAACACGGTCGTGCGCCAGATCGCCTTCTACGACTTCGAATGCAAGCTGCATGCCGCCCGCCGCGCAGGCGAGCTCACGCCCGAGGATATCGGATCTCTGTGGATGAGCGTTCAAGGCGAAAGCCTGGGCGACGCCTTCGAGTTCATGGAAGGCTATGACACCTTCTGGGCCTATATCCCCCACTTCGTCCATTCGCCTTTCTACGTCTATGCCTATGCCTTCGGCGACGGTCTCGTGAACGCGCTTTACGCGGTTTACGAGGAAGGGCTGCCGAACTTCCAGGCGAAGTATTTCGACATGCTGAAGGCGGGGGGCTCGAAGCACCACAAGGAACTTCTCGCGCCCTTCGGGCTTGATGCGACGGACCCGAAGTTCTGGGACAAGGGCCTGTCGATGATCGCGGGCATGATCGACGAGCTTGAGGCGATGGAGAGCTGAGGCCGCGCGGGCGGGCCTGAGCCTCAGGCCCGCTGCATCCCCGGCAAGAGCGCGTCCACGTCGTAGCCCGTCGCCGCGATCCGGGAAAGCACATCGTCGATCATCTTCGGATCGCCGGCGTTCACGCAGTTGAGCTTCAGGAACCAGTAAAGATAGGCATCGTAGTGCCAGGGCCAGAGCCGCGCCTTGGCGAGTCCCGCATCGAGGTCGAAGGCGTCCGTCACCGTTGCGGCGGAGTGGTGAAAGTCCGCCGGTCCGCACAGCACGATCGGGACGCGGTGCATCAGGCTTTCCAGCCCGACGGCAGAGTTGATCGTGACCGTGACCCGAGCCGCCCCGAGGATGTCGTGGATATTGGCGTTCGTGATGCGCACGCGCGGGTCGCGGGCCGCGTCGGCCAGTAGCGCCAGGGTCTCCGCGCTGTCGTCGCGGGGGTGGGGCTTGATCAGGATGGGCGAGGTATCGTGGCGCGCCAGAAGCGCCCGGATCATCGCAGCGCGCGGGACATGCGCGGTCGCGTCCGCCTCGGCTCTTTGAAGGAAGACCGCGATGGCGCCCTTCGGAAAGGCTTGCGCGTTCCCGGCCTGGGGGTAGCGCGAAACCCGTTCGCCCACCCTGCGGCGGCGCAAGGCCTTGAAAAAACTGCCCGCCGCTTCCGGGTCGATCGTGGAGGGATCGAAGTCCTGTGCCCCGATGGAGGAGTGGACGCGCACGCCCTGCGGATCGAGGTACCAGAAGGGCGCGATATAGGCCGACGCAGTGTTCAGAACCCGTGGATGGCGCAGGGTTCCGTAGCTGACGATATGGAAATCCGTATCCCCGTCGATCCGCTCCGCCAGGCCCGCGCGGTCAAGCGCCTCGATCTCGACCCGAATCTGGCGCTCGGCAAGTCCGTCGCGCAGCTTGTGGAAGTAGGGCGCGATATGCTCCTGCCCCAGCAGGCAAGCGACAGGAAGATGAATGATGACCGCAGGTCTCGACATGGCGGCGACATTAGCAGAGGCCGCGCCACTTTCAACGCCGCTGGTCCGGCCCTGCTAGAGGGCGAGCACGCCGGACAGGTGCCCCTCAAGATCCCGCAACGGGATATTGACCAGGTCCTTCGGCAATTCCGCCGCGAGCGCCGCGCGCGGGCCGGTGCCGATCACGCCACGCAGGACGCCCAGCATCTTGGGCGCCGAGGCGAGGATCAGCCGGTCGGGCTGCTGGTCATGCCATTCCCGCTCAAGCGCCTCCGCGATCCTGGCGGCGAAGCGTGCCCGTGCTGCCTCATCAGCGGATTGATGCGGGTCAAACCCGTGCTTTGCCATTCCCCCCGGCCCGGCGGCAGACCGTCCGGGGCGATCGCCGTATTCCACCTCATCCTGCGCGAATTCGCGCGCCGAGACCGAAGTGCCTTCCCGCAGGCCCTTGCCGACGCCTTCGTTCAAGACAAAACGGGCCGCAGCATCGTCGGCGAGGACGATCAGAGTTTTCACAGCTTTCATCGCGCAACTCCTCTCTTCGCTTTCACACCCGACCCTAGCAGGGCGAAAGAGGGGGCGCCTTGATCCGCCTCAATCGCTCAGCGCGAAGTCCGAGGCGAAGACCCGATCGATCATCGCCTGCGTGCCGCGCGCATCTTCCAGCAACCAGGGATAGGGCGCACCGTCACGAATCCGGCGCCCGAATGCCTCCACCTGGTTGCGGTACTGGCGCGCACCGGGGAAACGCTCGATATGGTCGGGGCGGCCGGGCCTGAGCATGTGCAGCTGCGCCTCGCCGTAAAGGCCCGCATTGAAGGGGGCGGTCATTCGGATCAGGCCCGCCTCACCCTGGAAAACGACCTCCTGCCGGGGGGGCAAGCGCATCGAGGTCATGGCGGTGTAGGTGAAGCGCCCGCCCGGCCCCTCCATGTCGGCCAGGACCTGGGCGAAGGTGTCAACGCCATTTTCCCGCTGGATCCGGGAACGGAGCGCCACCGGCTCCGCCCCGGTGACCCAGCGGACCGAGCCATAGGCGTAGACGCCGATATCCGGGATCGACCCGCCGCCGGTTTCGGGACGGTTGCGGATGTTGCCGGTATCGGCGCGATTGTCATAGCTGAAGGCGGCATCGGCATGCAGGATGCGCCCGATCGCCCCTTCCTCGACCAGCGCGCGGGCGCGTTGCCACTGCAGGTGGTGGACGATCATATAGGCCTCGGTCGCGAAAAGGCCGCTGCGGTCGCGCAATTCGATCAGCGCGTCGATCTCTGCCGCGGCCATGGCGATGGGCTTTTCGGTCAGCACATGCTTGCCCGCCTCCAGCGCCTTGCGGGTCCATTCGATATGCAGGTGATTGGGAAGCGGGATGTAGACGGCCTCCACCTCCGGATCGGCCAGAAGCGCCTCGTAGCCCTGATGGATTTTCAGATCTGGGCAAAAGGCCTGGAAGCCTGCGGCCTTGAGCGGGTCCGATGTCGCAAGCGCAAAGAGCCGCGCGCCCTCCGCCTCATGAATGGCCCGCGCCATATGCTCGCGCGCGAATTTCGCGGCGCCAAGCACGCCCCAGTTGACCGTTTTCATGACTGCCTCCGTGATTTGGTGGCAGGTTAGGCGGCTTTGGTCGTTAGGGTCCAGTCTCATTGATCTTCAAAGCCAGAATATGACGGTGGCCGCGAATGCGATGGCGGATGGGAAGGTCTTGGCGCATCTGTCGTAGCGCGTTGCGACCCGTTGCCAGTCTTTCAGGCGACCGAACATAATCTCGATGCGGTTGCGGCGGCGATGGCGCGGCTTGTCGTATCGGACAGCTTTGCCGCGCGACTTCCGACCGGGGATGCAGGGACATATCCCCTTGTCGTTCAACGCTTCCCGGAACCAGTCGACCCTCGCCGGTTCGCTCGAACCGGTCCGCGATCATCCACTCGGCAGCAGGCAGACTGCCCAATAGGGCGGCGGCTACGGTTTAGTCGCCGACCTGGCCTGCGATCATGAAGAACTTCAGCGGTCGTCCCTTGGCGCCCGTGACGGCGTGCAGCTTGGTGTTCAAGGCACCCTTCGTGCGCCCGATCAGACGCCCGCGCTGGTCATCAGCCCCCCCCTTTTTCGCCCGCAGGCTCGAAGCCGTGCGGTGCGCCTTCAGATACCCCCGCGGACTCTCATTATGAACAACGTACAACCGGCGGGCAGAGCACCTCTTCTTCATCATCCATCCCCTGGCGGCCAGAGTTCGGGCAGGATCTGCCGTCGTCGCGGCGCTTGCGACGGGGCGGCAGCGTGCCTGGCCAATCGTCGTCGCCGTTCCGTTCGCCTTCGTGGTCACGCGCCAGATCCAGTCATGACGCGCGACGGAAACCCTGCCCGCCTGCGTGTAAGAGATGTTGAAGATGGAGGTTGTCATGAAGCCGCAGGGCTATAGCCGGGCGCAGATCGCCCTTCACTGGGCCGTTTTCCTTCTGCTTGTCTCGCAGTATCTGTTGGAGGACGGCATTTCGTCTGCCTGGCGGGCCTATCGCCGTGGTCAGGAGGCGGGGTTCGACCTGACGGTTCCCCTGCATGTCTTCGGCGGGATCGCGATCCTCCTCTTGGTCCTCTGGCGGGCGGCGCTTCGCCTGCGCCGGGGGGCGCCGGCGCTTCCGGCAGGCGGCAATCCCATGCTCGACCGGATCGCGGGGATCACGCATCTGGCGCTTTACGCGCTGTTGCTGGCGCTGCCGGTCAGCGGCGCCTTGGCGTGGTTCGGCGGGCTGACCCAGATCTCAGAGGTACATGAGGCGATGACCTCGGCGCTGCTGATCGTGTCGGGTCTGCACATCCTGGGTGCGCTTTACCACCAGTTCGTCCTGCGCGACGGGCTGATGGAGCGGATGAAGCGGCCTGTGGCCTGACCTCAACCCAGAAAGGCGCGCAACGCTGCCTCGAACTCGCGCGGGCGGTCGGCATGAAGCCAATGACCCGCGCCCGGTAGTTTCGCCTGCTTGGCCTTCGGAAAGAGGCGCTTGATCTCCGCCCGGTGTTCGGGGCGGATGTAATCCGACAATGCGCCCGCCAGGAACAGCACCGGACCGTCAAATTCTCCGCCGGTGCCGGGCCAGCCGGTGATCTTGTCCATCTCGGCCTCCAGCACGTCCAGATTCAGCCGCCAGCGCGGCGTGTCGGCCTTGAGGTCGAGCGATTGCAGCAGGAAGGCCCGGACGCCCGGGTCCTCGACGCGGGTGCCAAGGCGGCGGTCGGCCTCTGACCGGCTGTCGAGGCCAGTGAGGTCCAACCCCCGCATCGCCGCGACAAGGTGGTTCTGCGAGTGGCCGTAGGTGACGGGGGCGATATCGGCGACAATCAGGCGGTTGACCTTCTCCGGATGCGTAAGCGCCAGTTGCATGGCGGCCTTGCCGCCCATGGAATGGCCGACCACATCGACGGGCCCGCCGATTGCGTCGATGACATCCGCCAGATCCGCCGCCATGTCAGCGTAGGTATGCGTCGGGAACCACGGGCTGTCGCCGTGGTTGCGCATGTCCACGGTGATGACCTCCCGCGTGTCCGACAGGCGGCGCGCGATCGCGCCCCAGTTGCGGGCGGAGCCAAAGAGGCCGTGGACGATCAGGAGCGGAGGCAGGGCAGAGGGTTGCCCGTAGCGGGTCATGGTCAGCATCCCCTTTCCTAGCCTGCCTTTTCGCCGCCCGCCAGAGTGTTGCCGCCGCCCCGATCGCTGACTAGGATCGGCGCGCAGGAGGAAGGGCATGGCTGGCGCTTCGATAGAGCAGATGGCGGATCGCGTGGCCGGTCTGATGGGCGACCGGCTGGGCGTTCGCGGCCGCACGCTCGCCGAAAAGTTGCGGCGCGGCCGCGGGCGTCTGCCGCGCCGCGTGCGCAAGCAGGCGGAGTTCCTTGTGCGGGCGGTCGAAGAGGCGGGAAATCCGGTGCTCTACGCCCGCATGGATCATGCCCGCGTGGCGCAGGCCTTCGACGCCTGTGTCCGCTACCTGCGCCCGATCGGCGCCCGCCAGCGCTGGGTCAACCGGCTGCTCGACCTGGCCGCGCAGATGGCCTTCATTGCCCTGGCCATCGGTCTGCTTCTGCTGGCAACGCTGCTTTGGCGCGGCTTCCTCTGACGCCGGGCTCCAGTGCGTCGCGCATCACGAGCGTAACGGTGACGAAGCTGACATAAAGCAGCAGGTACCAGGACCCGATCTTGGTGAGGCTCACCGCATTCAGCGTTGTTTGCCCTGCATAAAGCCATGTCCCCGTCAGCGTGCCGACGTTTTCCGCGAGCCATAGGAACAGGCTGGTCAGGAAAGCGGCAAGGGGCAAGGGCATCCAGTAGGCGCGGGCACCGATGGTGAACCAGACACGGGTGCGGCCAAAGACAAGGACTGTCGCCGCGAAAAGCGCCAACCGGGCGTCGGGCAGATAGTGGTGGGCGAAGAAATTGACGTAGATCGCGCCCGCTAGAAGTGTTGTGACCGCAAACGGCGGATAGGGGGCAAAGCGCATCGCGAAGATGCGGATGACGCGCGCCATGTAGCTGCCGACGGACGCATACATGAACCCCGAAAAGAGCGGCACCCCCATGATTTTGAGAAGGCCGGGCTCCGGATAGGCCCAGGACCCTGCGCCGACCTTGAACCATTCCATTGCTGTGCCGGTCAGGTGAAAGAGGAGGATCACCCGCGCCTCCCGCGCGGTTTCGAGGCGGGCGGCCAGCATGATGATCTGCACAAGCAGGGCGAAGACGAAAAGCGCGTCATAGCGCGCGATCGCCCAGCCGGGCTGCCAGAGCGCCTTGCTGACGAGCAGCGCGACCAGCATGAGTCCCCCGAAGAGGCAGGCCCAGGCCTGCTTGAGGCCGAAGAGCACGAGTTCCCCCGCCCAGTGCGGAAGCCGGCGGCGCACCGCCCGACCCAGGGCGGCTTCAATCTGGCGGGTGGTTTTGGACGGACCCTTGCGCATGGTCTGGGACGTTACGGCACTTGCCGGTGAAGATCACGAATTGTCATGCGGGCCTTGACGCGCCCGAACGTCTCGACTTCATTCCAGCGGTAATCGCCTGATGGGTGTCCTGGGCATTCGATGGCTGAGAGAAGAAGGTACAAGGCATGAAGAGCATTCCCAAGTCGCGTCCGGATCTGGCCGCCTACCGGGCCCAAGTCGCCGCTGCGGCACGCCCTCGACCCGCAGCGATCACACCGGCACCGCGCTCGGTTCCGGCCGGGCTGGCCGTGTTCCCGAAGTAGGTCTACGCGTTTCCACCAAGCGCAGGGGCGCCCCTTTTTGTGGGGCGCCCCTGGTGTTTGTGGGTCTTGGGATCAGAGCGTGGGGTAGAGCGGGAAGAGGGCGCAGAGCGCCTCGACCTCGGCGCGGACCTTGGCTT
>NZ_JAOWLA010000009.1 GCF_025751575.1 Albidovulum sediminicola
TCATCAGAAGCTCCAGGTCGCAAACCTGCCGCTGCGACAGGTCCCAAGACGGCAACGCCGCCGCCTCGTGCTTCAGCTTCTGGGCGGAATCGTAGGAAACATAAAGCTCCGGAATCGGAGCAAGGTTCCCCAACGCGCCTCCGTTCGGGCGCGGCCCCTGGTTCACAGCGTCCTTCATTGCGCGAAGGCCTCGGCCCGGAGCCGGTGCTTGTGCAGGCGGTCGTAGTGCGGCTTCATGCGCCGGTGCACCTGCTGAACGCGCGGCGGCGTGTTTTCAAGCGTCACATACTTGCGCGTCTGCGGCCTGAGCCCGGTGGAGGCCTTGAGATTCGCGTGGAAGGACCCGCCGTCCCACCAGCTGTACTGGCCCGTATCCGCGCCGGGCTCCCAGGTCAGGGCTTCGGGGATGAAGGGGATCCCGACGCCCTCGCAGAAGGCCCGCGTCATCTCATAGGGCGCTTCGAGCAGATCGTCGCTGTCGATCACCGTCGGCGCCTTGCCGGTCATCGCGCTCAGCAGATCGAAGAGCGCGCGCTGTTCGGGAAAGCCGACCTCGCCCTCATCGAAATCCGGCCACTTGTCGTAAAGCGAGGTGATCGTCTTGGCGGGATCGCGGATCAGGAACGCATGGGTGAAGTTGGACAGAAAGTCCGCATCCCACATGTGGTTGATGTAATGCGGAAAATCCTTGATGAAGACCGGCCGCTTCTCGGCCGCCGCCTTGATGGTTTCCCAGACGCTTTCCAGCGTCAGCCCCGGCGTGGTCTTGTCACCCTCCTTCCAGCGCTGCCACAAAGGCGCCTCGCCCTGGTACCACGCCTCGCCGAAGGGTTCGTGGAAGCATTCCATGTCGCCGCGCTGGCGCATCATCCATTCGAAGGCGGTCGACGTGGACCGCGGGACCGCCCAGAGGGCAACGATCTTGTGCATTCTTGTCATCCTTTCAGCGAGGACAGGAGAGCGCCCTGCCGGGTGGTGGGGGCAATTCCGAGGGTCTTGAATATCCGCCAGTAAAGCGCGGTATCGTGGCCGATGACCGGCTTGCCGAGCAGCGCTTCGAGATCGGCCTCCAGATGGACCGGACGCTGCGCGAGCCCGTCGCCGGCGCGGCGGAAATTGCACATTCCGTTGATCAGGTAGGCGTCGGCATCAGGCGCCTTGTCGGCGACGTATTCGAAGCTCTTGCGGGCCAGATCGCCGTCGAAGCACCAGTGCATGCCGTCGACCTCTTCCTGGGTTTCAAACCAGCCCTGATCGACGAAGTTGCCGGCCCAGAGGACATCAAAACCGGCCTCCTTCCAGAAGTTCACCGTTCCCTGCCACCAGCCCGGCCGGTGATAGGCGGCGTTGAGCGCCACCTTCTCGACGTTCATCGCGCGCAGCGCCTCGACCATCGCATATCCGGCCATGTGGAACGGCGTCTCGTATTTCTCGCTCAGCATCTCGCAGTGCTGGCGGATGCCTTCGACGCCCAGCCCCGAGGCATGCACCCAGTTCGATCCGACCTGGCCACAGACATTGGCGCCGTTGTTTGCCATGCACTGGACGAAATCCTCCATCATGCCGAAGTTCTGCTTCCGCTGGTCCAACTGGTGCCGGTAATCCGGGACATGCAGCATCCAGCCATGGACGCCGACGGTCTCGGGCGCCATCCGGAGGAAATCCGAAGGGGCGGCGTCCCAATCGATCGGCGGGCAGGTGAACCCCACCTGGTGGGGGAAAAGCTTGTTCCGGGGAATCGCCCAGTGCTTCGGTTTCTCGTATTTGATCATGGATATCCGCTCCCGCAGGTCATCGGCCTGACGATATTTTTCGCCCTCTGAATGCTCGATATCCATTGCCTTTTGTAGCGATTATCGTATCAAAAATGATATGAGTCAGCCACGCTTCCGCATCCCCTCCTCCAGCACGCTCATCGCGTTCGAAAGCGTCGCGCGCCTGGGTGGCGTCGGACGCGCGGCAGAGGAATTGAACACCTCGCAGTCCGCGATCAGCCGTCATCTGAAGCATCTGGAGGATGATCTGGGCGTCCGGCTTTTCGAACGGCTTGGGCGCGGCGTGTCGCTGACCTATGCGGGCAAGACCTACCTGGATGTCGTCTCCTCGGCGCTCGGAACGCTGACCGCCGCGCGCCAGGCGCTTCGCGCCTCCTCGCGCGATATCACCATCGCTTGCACGCATGAGGTCTCGCACCTGCTGCTGATGCCGGTGTTCCGGGAGATGCGGCGCGCCATCGGCAGCGATGTGAACGTCAAGATCCTGACCTGCGAATACGATGCGATCCCCGCGATGATCCATGCCGGGGCGGATATCGTGTTCCGGTATTCCCAGATCCAGCCCGACCGCCACAGCGTTGCCGTGGTGGATGAAAGCTTCGTGCCGGTCGCCTCGCCCTCGTTTGCAGAGGAGTTCGACGCGATCCTTCGCCGGCCGCCCCCGGATTGGGCAGGGGTGCCGCGCCTGGCGCTAACCAAGAACAACTTTGGCTGGGCGACCTGGGACACCTGGTTCGGCGCCCTGGATGCGGTTCCGCCCGCTGCGGCGACGGACACCTATGACAACTACGTCTACCTGCTGGAGGCCGCCGCCGCGGGAATGGGGTTGGCCCTGGGATGGTCGGGGTTCGTCGACAGGTACGTCGCCTCCGGCGCGCTGGTCAGGGTCACCGACCACCTGATCACGCGGCCGACCAAGCTCTACGCCGTCGGCACGCGAAAGGGTGACTTCAACAAGGGCACCCGGAAATGCCTGGACTTTCTTTCAAGCCTGTATGCGCGCCGGGTCGGCTGACCCGCAGGCTGCCGGGAACCGGCCTGCGGCGGGCGCGGTAACGTCAGGGCTCCACCCCGCCCGCAAAGCCCTTCAACCAGCTGAAAACCACGCCCGGCACCCGCCCCGGCGAGGGCGGGGCCGACCTGATCAGGTAGTAGTGAAAGGGCGCGGGGAGCGCCTCGCGAAACAGGGCGACCAGGCGGCCTTCGGCAAGCAGCCCGTCGATCAGGGGCAGCGTCCCTAGGGCAATCCCGTGGCCGCGCATGCAGGCCTCGATCATGAGCGCGGGATCGTCGAACACCCATTCATCGGGGTTTTCGGCCATCCGGACCCCGGCCAGTTCGCACCAGTTTCGCCACATCCGCGTGTCGCCCTCGTGAAGGATGCGGTTTTCCCGGAGGGTCTTCTCCGGGTCCGCCGCCCCGGCGGAGGCCATCAGCGCGGGGCTCACGACGGGCATCTGCGTCGCCGCCATCAGCTTCATTCCGTCATGGCCTTCCGGTACGCCATTTCCCCAGATGATCGCGATATCGACCTCTTGCAGCAGCTCGGGCCGGTCAAGCGTCACATTGAGGAGCCGGAACGCGACACCGGGATTGGCCAGGGAAAAACGGTCGAGCCGGGGCAGCAGCCAATGCGCGCAGAACAGCGGCGGGGCGGCGATCGTCACCGTTCCGGAAAGATCGCGGCTCTCGCTGTCCGTCCCGAGCAAGGCGAGATCGGCAAAGGCGCCCTGCGCCGTCGCGAAGACCGTCTGGCCGCGCCGTGTCAGAACGAGGCCCGAGCGCGTGCGCCGGAACAGGGACGTCCCGAAATAGGTTTCAAGCGCTTTGACTTCGTGGCTGACCGCACTTTGGGTCAGCGACAGTTCCCGCGCGGCGGCTGAGATGCTGCCATGGCGCGCCGCCGCCTCGAACGCCCGCAGCGGATAGAGCGGTGGAAGACGCCGTGCCATACCCTGCCCACCCCATGAATCTGGTTCATACCCGACATGAGGATTATCCGTTTTTCGAGGGCTCGGGAAGGTTCCTATGCTGCCGCCGACGACCAAGGTGGAGGCGGATCGTGCAGGAGAAAGTCGAAGTCCTCATCATCGGCGGCGGCGCGGTTGGCTGCTCCATCGCCTATCACCTGACGAAGAAGGGCTGCCGCGACGTCGTGCTCTGTGAAAAGCACGAATTCGCCTCGGGCGCGACCGCCTTCGCCGCGGGTCATGTCATCCTTTACACGCTCGATCCCACCATCAGCCGACTCAATCGCTACGGGGCAGGCCTTTACGCCCGGCTTGAGGCGGAAACCGGCATGTCGCCCGGGTTTCACCCCTGCGGCAACCTGCGGCTGGCCACTCACCCTGGGCGGCTTGACGAGTTCCGCCGCTATCTGGGGGTCGCCGAGGCCACCGGCGTCGAGGCACAGTTGCTGACACCCGAGGAGATCGGCGCGCTCTGGCCGCTGATGACGACCAAAGGGGTCCTCGGCGGGCTCTACAACCCCGGGGACGGGCATATCGCCCCTGCCGACCTGACCCAGAGCCTGGCCGCCGGGGCGCGCAAGGGCGGCGCAAGGCTGCATCGGAACTGCGAGGTCACCGCACTTGTGCCGCACGCGGACGGCTTCTGGCGCGCCGAGACCTCGATGGGAACGATCCTTGCCCGCCATGTCGTGGCCGCGTCGGGCAACCATGCCCAGCGCGTCGCCGGAATGGTCGGGCTGACCGCGCAATGCGTGCCCGTGCGGCACCAGTATTTCGTGACCGAGCCTTTGGCGGAACTCGTCGAGCGGCGCCGGGCGGGTCTGCCGGAAATGCCGGTCATGCGCGATCCCGAGGATGTTTTCTACTGCCGTCAGGAGGGTGATGCCCTGCTGGTCGGGGCCTATGACGGACGCGGCGAGGCGCGCTTCGTCCAGGACCCGCCCGCCGGGATGGCCGAGCCCTTCCCCGACGAGATGGAGAAACTCCTGCCCTATCTCGAACGCGCGGTGGAACGGGTGCCCGCACTCGGCAGGGCGGGCGTGCGGCGCGTCGTCAACTACGCGATGCCCTACACGCCCGATGACCTGCCGACGGTGGGGCCCGCCTTTGGGCGAAAGAACCTCTGGCTCGCCGAGGGCAATCCCTTTGGCATCACGCTTGCCGGGGGGATCGGCTGGCAGATGGCGGAGTGGATCCTTGAGGGCGCGCCCTCGATCGACATGGCGTGCTGCGATTCCCGACGCTTTGGCGAATGGGCGACGCGCGAATGGTCCGCCCGCAAGGTCGAGGAAGCCTATGAGCATACCTACCTCCTGCCCAAGCCGGGCGAGGAGCTGCCAGCGGCGCGCGGGCTGCGCACGACGCCGCTCCATGACCTGCTGGCCGCGCGGGGCGCGCGCTTCGGCGCCGTCGCCGGATGGGAGCGGCCCAACTGGTACGCGCCCGAAGGGATGCAAGACGCTCCCTCGTTCTACCGGCCCAACTGGCATGAGGCCGTAGGCCGGGAATGCCGCGCGGCGGCCACCGGTGTCGCGCTTGCGGATGTCAGCCATGGCGCGCTGATCCGTGTCTCTGGCGCTTGTGCGGAAGGCTTTCTGGCCGGCATCCTCTCGGTCGACCTGCCCGCGCCGGACCATGCCGCGGCAGGCTTTCTTCTCACCTCGCGGGGCGGGATCGAGGCCGAGGTCACCGTCACGCGGGAGGGCGCGGACCGCTTCATTCTCACGACCTCCGCCGTGGCGGAGCGCCGGGTGCTCGATGCGCTGCTGAAGTCCGCCCCCATCGGGAACAGCCCGCGGATCGAAAACCTGACCGCGTCCGAAGGCGCGCTCCTCCTTTGCGGGCCGTCCGCACGGCAGCACTTGCAGAAGGCGACCGGGGCGGCGCTGGAAGACGGAGCCTTCCCGCCCGGCGCGGTACGCGCGATCACCGTCGGCTACGCGCCGGTTCGCGCCCATCGCTGCAATCCCTTCGGCCTGCCGGGCTATCGGCTCCATGTCCACGCCGACATGCTGCGCCATGTGTTCCTCGCGCTGGAACCGGGCGCCGTCCTCATCGGCGCGCGGGCGCTCGAGTCGCTACGACTGGAAAGCGCGGAGCCGACTTGGCCCGCAGAGCTGAATGTCGAGATGCCGCCGCCCACGGCTGCTGGCGCGCCAGAGACGGCGCAGCAGCTCGTCCACCTTCAGATCGCTGGGGCTGAGACGATGCCGCACGGGGTCGAGCCGGTCCGCGACGGCACCGGGCGGATCGTCGGGCGCACGACCTCGGCCGGATGGGGGCATCTGGGCAACAAGGCGCTGGCCTTCGCATTGCTCGCCCCCTGGGAGGGCAGGCTGGAAGTTCGCGTCATGGGCGTCTGGCATCCCGCGGCGCCAACCGACAAAAACCCCGCCGCGATGCGGGACAAGACCAAGGAAAGGGCACTGACATGAGCGCTGCGATGAAGGACTACTGGCGGAACTATATTGGCGGGAAATGGGTCGACGGCGCGGCAGGCGGGCGGATCACGCTGCTCGACCCCGCGACGGGCCGGCCGCTCTCCGAAGTGGCGCGGGCAACGGCGGCCGATGTGGACAGCGCCGTGGCTGCGGCGCGGCGCTGCGTCACGTCGCGCGCGCTGATCGACAAGCGCCCGATGGCGCGCGGCCGCATGGTGGCCGAGATCGGCCGCAAGCTGCGCGAACGCTCCGAGGAGATCGCTACGCTCATCTCGCTTGACGCCGGAAAGCGCATCTCGGAGGCGCGCGGCGAGGTGGAGGGCTCGGCCAAGTATTTCGAGTATTACGGCGGGCTCGCCGCGCAGATCGAAGGCCGTTACATCCCGCTGGGCGATGGCTATGTCGATTACGTGGTTCCCTACCCCTACGGCGTCAGCGCCCATATCATCCCCTGGAACTTCCCGCTCAACATGATCGCGCGGTCGCTGTCGGCGGCGCTGGCGGCCGGCAACGCCTGCGTGGTCAAACTGCCCGAACTCGACCCGACAGCAGGCTATGTCCTGGCCGAACTGGCCGAGGAGGTCGGACTGCCGGAAGGCGCGGTGAACCTGATCTGCGGCTACGGCCACGAGGCGGGCGCGGCGCTCGCCAGCCATTCTGACATCGACCAGATCGTCTTCACCGGTTCGGTCGTCACCGGCCGCAAGGTCGCTCATGCCGCCGCCGAAAGCCTGATCCCCGCGGTGCTCGAACTTGGCGGCAAGACCCCGGGTATCGTCTATGGCGACGCGGATCTGGACAACGTCGTGGCCCAAACCCAGGCGGGCATCTTTTTCAACACCGGCCAGTGTTGCGATACCATGTCACGCCTCGTCGTCCATGACAGCCTCTACGACGAGACGGTGGAACGCCTCGCCGCCATGGCCGGCGGCCTCAGCATCGGTGCCGGGATGGAGGACCCCGACATCACGCCACTGATATCGGCCGAACAACTCGCCAAGGTCGACACCTACGCGCAGATCGGCGTTCAGCAAGGCGCCCGGGCGGTGGCGGGCGGCCGCAAACTGGACCGCGAGGGAAATTTCATGGCCCCGACGATCCTGGCCGACGTGTCCCCCGAAGACCGGGTGAACAAGGAGGAGATCTTTGGCCCGGTGCTCTCGGTCCTGAAGTTCTCCGACCCGCGCGAGGCCTTAGCGATCGCGAACGGCACGGAATACGGTTTGGCGGCGGTGGTCTTCACCAACGACCTCGACCGGGCGATCTGGACGACGGAGCGGCTGGAGGCGGGACAGGTCCATGTGAACGAATGGGGCGTCGGCGGTGTCGAGACCCCCTTCGGCGGCTTCAAGAACTCCGGCATCGGCCGAGAAAAAGGCGTCGAAGCGCTGGCGAGCTACTATCAGTCGAAGAACGTCGGCATGAAGCGCCTGCAATCCTTCTGATCCATGTGCCGGGCGTTCCGCAAGCGCCCGGCATTTTCCAGAACGAGGAACCGCCGTTGATCTACAAGGCACAGAAAGGCCGTGACATCTATGGCGCCCCGGTCGGCATCATCGTCATGGATTGCGCGATCCCCTACCCGCCCGGCACCCCCGGCAATCCCTCAAGCTTCGGTTTCCCGGTGCTATACGAAGTCGTGCGCGGCGCCACCATGGACAGCTTGATCTACACGCCCGACTCGCGGCTGGCGGAGCCCTTCCTGGAGGCAGGCCGCAGGCTCGTCGCCCAAGGGGTGCGCGCGGTCTTCGGCAATTGCGGCTTCATGGTCCTGTTCCAGGAGCGCATGGCCGCCGCGTTGCCGGTGCCGGTCTTCATGTCGAGCCTCTTGCAACTGCCGCTCGCCGCGCGCGGTCTGGCGCCGGGGCAGTCGGTCGGCATCATCTCGGCCAGCGCGGCCTCTCTGACGGAAAGGCACATGGAAATCGCGCTCGGGGGGGCCGAAGTCGCCTTCCATATCACCGGGCTCGAAAACCGGCCGGCCTTCAAGGCCGCGGTGCATGATCAATCTGGCGCGCTCGATTTCGAGGCGGTCGAGGCCGAGGTCGTCGCGGCCGCGCGCGACTTGATTGCCGCACACCCCAAGATCGGCACGCTGCTCTTCGAGTGCACGGACCTTCCGCCCTATGCCCATGCGGTGCAGCAGGCGACAGGCCTGCCCGTCTTCGATATCTCCACTCTGATCGGTTTCGGCGCCGCCTCGGTCATGCGCCGTCGCTTCAGCGGCCACTATTGACGACCGCGCTCCGGGCGCGCTCGGCCTCGACATCGGCGACAAGCCAATCCGCGAAGGCGCGGATCTTGCGGTCACGTTCGCGATCCGCGCGGTACAGCACCGCCCAGTCGCCGCGCGAGCGCGCCACCAGATCGACCGGCAGCACCAGTTCTCGCCGCCGCAGTTCCTCTTCCGCGAAGGGACCGTTAAGCATCGCGACCCCGGCGCCGGCGATCGCCATCTCCAACGCCAGCGCGTAGGTATCGACCTTCGTGTAGCGCAACGCCGGGGCATTCTCGATGCCGGCGGCCCGGAACCAGTCGCGCCAATCGTTGGGCGCCGAGGACACCTCGATCAACGGCAGGCCGAGGAGGTCGGATGGCGTCACCACCGGGCTCAGCGCAGCGAGGATCGACGGGCTGCACACCGGATAGAGCGTGCCCTCGAACAGTCTGCGCGCGCGCAGGCTACCCGGCAGGTCACGGTCGACATACATGATCGCGATGTCGGTATTGGCCTCGTCGAACCACCATTCCGTGCGCCGCGTGTTCAGCGAAAAGTTAATCTCGGGGTGAGCGGCATGGAAGCGCGAGAGCCGCGGCGACAGCCAGCGGATCGCCACGGTGACATAGGTCTCGATCCTCAGATCGGCCTCCGGACCGTGCCGCCTGATGATGCCGGCGCCGGTCACCAGCGTCTCGAGCGCCTGCCGTGCATAGTCGTAGAAGACCCGCCCCTCCTCGGTCAGGGCGACCGAGCGCCCCTCCCGCAGGAAGAGCGCGCAGCCAAGGTCGTCCTCAAGCTGGCGGACCTGATGGCTGATCGCGACATGCGTCAGGTTGAGCTCATCCGCCGCCTTGCGGAAGCTGCGCAGCCTTGCCGCCGCCTCGAATCCCTTCAGCGCGTTGAGCGGTGGCAATGAGCGGAATGGCTGGCGTCCATTCAATGCGCGGCCCCCCCTTGGCTCTCGCCGCCCAGGCCGGCGGCCGGACCGGTAAGCTGCGGTTACCGATCGCCAAAAAACTATCAATTGTAGGAATTTGCGCCAGTCACACAATGCAGATGCGACACGAAACCACAGTGGAAAGGGCGCCGCCATGAACCAGATGCAAGTGACCGAACCACGGCGCGGCGGGCGCGCGGCGCGCCGTGCCCTGAGGGCGGCACCTGGCGAGTTCGATCTGCGTCCGGTGCGCGGCGGCATGGAGAACCCCCGCCACTTCCGCCCGCTAAGCGAGACCGACATGGCGCGCATCCACCGGGCCGCGCTTGACGTTTTGGAAACGGTGGGCATCGGCGACTGCCTGCCCTCGACGGTCGACTACCTGACCCGGATCGGCTGCATCTACCGCGACGACGGCCGCATCACCTTTCCCCGCGCCCTGGTCGAGGACTACATCCCCCGCATCAACCGCGACTTCCTGCTTGCCGGGCGCGATCCGCGTCACGACATGCACATGCAGGCCAGCCGCTTTTACTGCGGCACCGCCGGGGCGACGGTCAACATGGTCAACCCGCGCACCGGCGCCTATCGCGGCACGACGCTTCACGACCTCTACGACTGTTCGCGCCTGGTCGATACGCTCGACAACATCCACTTCTTCCAGCGCACCGTGGTCCCGCGCGAGATCGAAGACTTCTTCGAGATGGACTTCAACACCTGCTACGCGAGCCTGGCCGGAACGTCGAAACATGTCGGCACCAGCTGGGGCGGCGTGCGGCAGCTCGAAGCCTCTCTGGACGTGATGCATCTGCTCGCCGGAAGCGAGAAGGCGTGGCGCGAACGGCCATTCGTGTCGATGTCCTGCTGTTTCACGGTCTCGCCGCTGAAATGGGCGGCCGACAGCTGCCTTTGCCTGGAGGTCGGCGCGAAGGCCGGCATGCCGATCATGCTCGTTTCGCTGGGTCAAGCCGGCGCCACTGGCCCGGCGGCGCTGGCCGGCAACGTGGTGATGATCCTGGCCGAGCTCCTGGCCGGCATGATCTATGTCGACGCGGTCGCGCCGGGCAATCCGGTGATCCTTGGCTTCTGGCCATTCGTGTCTGACCTACGCACCGGGGCGATGTGCTGCGGCAGCGGCGAACAGGCGCTGCTGACAGCGGCCTGCGGACAGATGAGCCGGTATTACGGGCTGATTTCGGGGATCCCTGCGGGCATCGCCGACAGCAAGATGCCGGACGCGCAGTCGGGCTACGAAAAAGGCCTCAACCACGTCGTCACCGCCAATTCCGGCGCCAACCTGATGTATGAGGCGGGCGGAATGGTCGCCTCGCTCATGGGTTTCTCGCTCGAAAGCCTGGCGATGGACAATGACTCGATCGGGGCGGCGCTGCGCACGGTGCGCGGCATCGACGTGAACGAGGACACCGTTTCGGTCGATGTCATCCGCGAGGTCTGTCTGGACGGCCCGGGCCATTTCCTCGCCCATGGGCAGACCATGCACCTGATGGAGCGTGATTACGTCTATCCGAAGCTTGGCGACCGGATGAGCCCGAGCGAGTGGGCCGAAAAGGGCCGCCGGACCGCGCTTGACCGCGCCATCGACCAGGTCGATCAGACGCTTGGCGCGCATTATCCGGAATACATCCCCCGCGCGATCGACGAGGCGATCCGCGCGAGATACCCGGTCCTCCTGCCACGCAACCGCATGCGCCCGAACGCCGACTGGCCGCGAACCTGGGGCTGAGGGTGGCCGCCGCTGGCCCCGTCTCAGGCCGAAGCCCCGGTGATCATTTCGGCGATCAGCGCCGCCGCTCGGTCGACATCGGTTTGCGAGACATCCAGATGGGTGACGATACGCAGTATCGACGGCCCCTCGACGTTCACGGCAACGCCCTCCGCTGCAAGCCGGTCTGCCAGCTGCGCGGCCCCTGAACGCGTTGACGAAAGGTCCAGGAAGACGATGTTGGTCGCGTCCTCCACCGGCGTCACCAGAAGCCCTGGCACTGTCCTCAGCCGCTCCGCGAAACGCCGCGCGTTGGCGTGGTCGATGGCGAGCCGCTCGATATTGTGGTCGAGCGCGTAGAGGCCCGCCGCCGCCATGATCCCGGACTGGCGCATCGCCCCGCCAAGCCGGTGTTTCCAGGCCAGCGCCTCATCGATGAAGTCGGCCGGCCCGGCCAGGACCGCCCCGAACGGGCAGCCCAGCCCCTTCGAAAGATCGATCCAGACGCTGTCGCAGGCATGGGCGAATTCGGCGGCCGGAACGCCCGCGGCCACGGCGGCATTGAAAAGCCGCGCCCCATCCATGTGCAGGGCGAGCCCGCGCGACCGAGCAAGCCCGGCAAGCTCCGCGATCGCGGCCTGCGGCCAGATCCGGCCGCCGCCACGGTTGGTGGTCTGCTCGATGCTGATGACGCGGCTGAGGGGCGCACGCGGGCGGGGCGCGCGCAAGAGCGGCTCGACCTCGGCGGCCCCGAAGATGCCGCTCGCACTCGCGATGGGGCGGACCTGCGCCCCCGCCAACGCCGCGGCGCCCGCCCCTTCCGATCCGAAGACATGTGCGTTGGCCGCGCAGATAATCTCGTCCCCCGGGCGGCAATGCACGAGGAAGGCGATCTGGTTGCACATTGTCCCAGACGGCAGGAACAGGGCCTTCTCTTGCCCCAGAAGGGCAGCGGTGCGCGCCTCAAGGGCGAGGGTGGTGGGGTCTTCACCCCGCTGTTCGTCGCCGACCTCCGCCTCGGCCATCGCCCGGCGCATCGCCGGGGAGGGCCGTGTCGCGGTGTCGGATCTGAGATCGACAGTTCGTGATGCGCTGGTCATCGTCACCCGGTTGCTGGTCGCCACGCCCGTCGCCCGCCATCCAGCGGGCGCGCATGCACGTTTCCTGCGTAGCGGGTTGACCAGACAAGGTCAAAGGCGGCGCGTCAGCGGGCTTCGCTCATCAGCCCCCGCAAGGTCGCCCAGCACATGAGCAGAAGGACCGCCGTGAAGGGCAGCCCGGTCGAAATGACCATTGCCTGCAACGCCCCCAGTCCCCCGCCCACAAGAAGCACGATCGCCACGGCGCCCTCGAAGGTGCACCAGAAGACCCGCTGCGGCAGCGGCGCATCGACCTTGCCGCCAGCGGTGATCGTGTCGATCACGAGCGAACCGGAGTCCGACGAGGTCACGAAGAACACGATGACCAGGATGATGCCGATGACGGAGGTGATCGTGGCAAGCGGCAAGCCTTCCAGCATCGCGAAAAGCGACAGTTCAGGCACATAGCTGTCGATGACATAGGCCTTCACCGAACTGGCGGTGGGGTCGCTCAGCACCTGATCAATGGCCACGCCGCCGAAGACGGCCATCCACAGGACGCAGACGAGCGAGGGGATCAGCAGCACGCAGATGATGAACTCCCTCACCGTGCGCCCGCGCGAGACGCGGGCGATGAACATGCCGACGAAGGGGGACCAACTGATCCACCAGGCCCAATAGAACGCCGTCCAGCCCTGCATGTAGCTCGTATCCTCGCGTCCGAAGGGGTTCGACAGCGGCACGATCGAGGTCGCATAGGCGCCGAGGCCACTGATGAAATCGGCAAAGATCGTCGCGGTCGGCCCGGCCAGAAGGACGAAGACGAGAAGCAGCGCCGCGATTGCCATGTTGATCTCGGACAGTACCTTCACGCCACCGTCCAGGCCGCGCAACACCGATCCGAGCGCCACCGCGGTGATCACGGTGATCAGCAGCACCTGCACCGTGATGGTGTTCGGTATCCCGAAGATATGCTCAAGCCCGGCGTTCGCCTGCTGCGCGCCGAAACCAAGCGAGGTCGCCAGCCCGAAGAGCGTCGCGAAGACGGCAAGAATGTCGATGACATGGCCCACCCAGCCCCAGATCGCCTCACCGAAGATCGGGTAGAAGGCCGAGCGGATCGTCAGCGGCAACCCCTTGTTGAAGGTAAACAGAGCAAGCGCAAGCGCCACGATCGCATAGATCGCCCAGGGGTGCAGCCCCCAATGGTAGATCGTCGCGGCAAGGCCCATGTTCCTGGCCGCCTCGACGTTCTCGGGGATGATCGTGCCATCCTCGGCGATGGGGGAGGCAACGCCGAGCGGCTCTGAGATCGCCATGTGGTAGACCGGCTCCAGCACGCCGAAGAACATCAGGCCAATGCCCATGCCGGCGGCGAAGAGCATCGCGAACCAGCCCATGTAGCTGTAGTCGGGCTTCGCCTCCTTGCCGCCAAGGCGCACCGCACCCCATGGGCTGACAATCAGGAACAGGCAGAAGACGACGAAGATATTCGCCGCCCCCAGGAAGAACCAGTCGAAGGTCGAGGTGAGCCAGGGCCGGAGCCAACCGAAGACCGAGCCGGCCTGCTCCGGCAAGGCAAGCGCGTAGAAGACGAAGGCCACGATGCTCAGGCCCGAGACGAGGAAGACGGGGTTGTGAACGTCAAAGCCGAAGGGGCCAAGCTGGCCCTCGATGTTGTCCTGACCGATCATGTAATCGGTGTCGATGAGATCCGCCGCGCCTTCCGGGATGGGGATGCCTTGTGTGCTGTCCTGTTCGTCCATGGGGCCGCCTCCTCTCGCAGTGTTCTGTTATCTTCGGTTCCCGGGCCGTCAGCCACGCACCAGCATGACCGACACGCGCGAATGCAGCGCCAGGGTGCCGCCATGTGACGCCCAGATGTAGTCGGTCACATTCGGGACATGCGTGGCCATCACCACCAGATCGGCACCGATCTGCTCGACGGTGTCATGCAGGGCCTTGTCGAGTTCCGTGGTCGGGTCGTGATTGATGACCAGATGGGACGTGCCGCGATGGCCATGCCTGTCGGCTTCCGCCTTGGCAAATCCGGAAAGGAGCGCGGCGACCTCCTCGGGGCGGTGGCCAAGATCGCTGGGTTCCGCGCTGGCGACCCCGACATAGCACACCCGCGCGGAATAAAGCCGCGCGAGATCGGCCGCCACCTGGAGCGACGTCGACACCCTGTCCAGATGCCGCAAATCCACGGGAACCATGATGTTGCTGAACACTTCGTCCTCCCTTTCGCGCCAGAATAAGCGCTCTCCCCTTGGCGCTCTTGACGGGGTTCTCACGGCCCGCGTGCCCGGTTCCGGCCAACAGAACGGGGATAGCCCTGATCCAGCCGGTCGGCATGCCTGATGCGATCAAGGACGGGCATGCCTGCCATTGGGCCGTTTGCGGCATCCGCCCATTTTGCGAGCCGCATGTTGTATTATAACAACATTTTCCCCGATTAGCCAAATCGGGCGGTCCGGGTGCAGACCGGTGTCGGACTAGCGTGCAACCCAGCCAGCCTGAGCGAAGCGGCCTTCGCGTCTGGCGTGCAGGTGCTTCACAGGCCCTTGATGTGCTTTTCCGGGGCTTCGGCCACAGCCTCGGATTCAGAGGAGGCGCCAGTCGGAGGGCAGGTTCACGCTCCATCCTGCGACGGCCACCGTCCACGTCACAGGCAGGCCGAGGCTGACGGCGAAGCGCGCAAGGTGGCGGCGTGCAGGAAATCCGCGGCGGCCGCTTTTTAGGGCAGTCCGGGAGCCCGTCGAGGGGCTTGGCCGTCGTGGCCTCGACCATCTCCTCGATGACCGGAGATGCCCCACAGCAGACTTCTCAGCCGATCAGCAGCGTGATCGGGCCGTAACGGGCGGGTTCCTCTTCTTCCGCCCCAAACCGTCACTTGACGGTAAGGACGGGGCATTTCGCCAGCAGTTCGACGCGATGGGAAACGCCCCCGCGCAAGGTTGCCTCGATGTTTCCGAGGCCGCGCGAGCCGATGACGATGATGCTGACGCCGTTCTTTTTCGCGACGTCCACGATGGTGCGCGCGACCGGGCCGGTTTCGACCACCTTGGCGATGTCAGTCGCGCCCTTCGTCCGGGCGATGTCCTCGGCCTCGGAGAGCAACTCGCGCGACAGAAGCTTGATCGCTTCGTACTCGGCCCCTGCGATCTGCTCCAGTTGCGCGTATTTGCGCAACTCCTCCGATACCTTCGGGGTCTGGCGCGGCCTCAATACCGTCAGGATGAGAAGTTTCGCGTTGCAAGCCGCCGCGATTTCCGCCGCATATTCAACGGCCTTGAGCGAATGACCGGAGCCATCGACCGCGACCAGAAGCTTCTCAATCATTCTCATCTCTCCCTTGGTGGACAAGCAAGTGGCGGGTCGCCGCACCGACGGCATCGATCGGCCAAAAGCCGAAGGGACCGCGCAAGACGCCCTTCCGGCGCCCCAGCCGAAGGTACAGCACTTCGCGCATTGAGGTAAACGTCGTTCAGGCACGAACCCAGGTCTTGATCCTCACCGCGGGCTCAGCCGGCTGCCAGGACACCGCCGGGTCGCATCGCATCCGCCCTGCCGAAGGCCGCTGCGGGAAGGGCCTTGACCGGACGCGGACGAGACCCTACGAAGCGTCACCGACGATGCGCCGATTTGACGTTCAGATTGCGGGCGCAAAACAAATGCAGCTAAAGCGAAGGTGCATCCGCCCCTTCGACAGACATGCGCAAGAGCGCGATGGAGGTTAAGGTGGCTGACGGCAACCATTCACAGACTATTCCGAACTGTCCGATCCCGGTTTCGCAGATCGACGCGACCCGCGCGGGATTTCCAGGAACCGCAGTGACGTTCGAGATCGAGTTTCTCGTGACCGATCCCTGGTCCGGGCTCGCGGTGATCGCCAGAGCCATGGCCGCGTGCGGCCTCGCGCTCGAAGCACTGCGGTGTTCCGGCGACGGCGCGATCCTGTGCCGGGTCGCCGACACCCCCGGTTGCGATCTGGCCCGGCTGGCGCAGGTGCTCGACGGGGCCGAGGACGTCCGCATCTTCCGATGGACCACGGTCCTGGGATTCTGAGGCCCTTGCTCAGCGGTTCGGGTACTCCGAGACCGAGATGATCCAGTCCCGCACCAGACAGGCATGCGGCGACAGCGGACGCTCGGTCGACCACACAAGGTAGATCCCGTTGTCGGTGCGCCAGGCCCATTCCTCTAGTCCGACAAGCAGTTTCCGCTCGATCAGATTGCGAACGATGTGCCGCCAGCCGAAGGCGAAGCCCTCACCCGCGGCGGCGGCCTGAAGCACAAGGGCGTAGTCGTTCAGCCGGAGGCCCGAGTCCAGATCCTGCCGGACAACGCCGTGGTGGGCGAACCAATGCGCCCAGGTCGGGCGCACGCGCACCGGCTCCTCCAGGTGGATAAGCCGCTGCTCTGCCATGTCCGCGATGGTTCCGATGCCGCCCGCGCCCAGCGCGAAGCTCGGACTGACGACGGGAAAGATTACCTCATCCGCGATCCGCGCCGCTGCACAGCCCGGCCAGTCGCCGTCGCCAAGGCGAACGGCAAGGTCGATATTCTCCGCATCAAGGTCGGGCTCACGGTCGCTGTTTTGCAATCGCAGGTCGATCGCGGGATGGCGCGCGCGCAGATCCGGCAGCTTTGGCATCATCCAATAATATGAGAATGCCGAGGAGGCGTTCAGCGTGACATGCTCGTCGCGCCCCATGCGGTGAACGGCCAGAACCGAGGCCTCGATCTCACCCAGTGCGCGCGAGACATCCGAGTAAAGCCGGTGCCCGGCGCTGGTCAGTTCGACCTTCCGGTGCCCCCGATGGAAGAGTTTTACGCCCAATCCTTCCTCAAGCTGCTTGATCGCGGCGCTTACGGAGGGTTGCTGGGTGCTCATTTCATCCGCTGCCCTGGTGAAGGAACCAAGCCGCGCCGCTGCCTCGAACACCACGAGGTTTCGGGAGGAGGAGACGAGTTTCCAGAGCTTTCGCATAATCTGTTTCTATCTTATCCATCGCCATTTTCAACGGTCACAACCGCCGGTCCACACCCTAGGGTCGGTCAGCTTCTGCCAAAGCCGCCGATGGCGGGACGCGCCCGCGCGCCCCTTGTGGCCGCGAAAGCCGACGCCGGGCCCCGAACGCCCTGCACCGCCACGAAACTCACGACCTGAGAGGCCACGATGCCCGAGATCATCAAGGAAGAATCCACCGGGCAGAAGGCGCTGCCGAGCCATGCCAAGGTCGTCATCATCGGCGGCGGCGTCGTCGGCTGCTCGATCCTGTTCCACCTCGCGAAGTTCGGCTGGAAGGATGTCGTTCTGCTGGAGCGCAACGAACTGACCTCCGGCTCGTCCTGGCACGCGGCGGGCCAGATCCACACGATCAGCTCCGACCCCAATATCTCGCGCCTGCAAAGCTACACGATCGGCCTTTACAAGGAGATCGAGGAGCTCTCCGGCCAGTCCGTCGGGCTGCACCTGACCGGCGGCTTCTACCTCGCCTCCAACAAGACCTGGTACGACTACCTGAAGCGCGAGCGTTCGAAAGCGCGCTACATGGGCCTGAACCAGGAGTTCATATCGCCCAAGGAAGTGGCCGAGCGGCATCCCCTGATTGACCCGAAATACTACTACGCAGCCCTTTGGGACGATCAGGACGGCGACCTTGATCCTTCGGGCACTACCTATGCCTTCGCCAAGGCCGCACGCCACTATGGCGGCCGTTACTTCACCTACACGCCGGTCACCGCGACGACCCAGCGGCCCGATGGCACCTGGGACGTGACCACGCCCAACGGCACCATCAACGCGGAGCATGTGGTGAACTGCGGCGGCCTCTGGGCGCGCGAGGTCGGCCAGATGGCGGGCCTCAATCTGCCCGTACAGCCGATGGAGCACCATTACCTTTTGACCGAACGGATCGACGCGATCGCCAATGCGGGCAGCCGACTGCCCTGCGGCTTCGACTATGAGGCGAACCTTTACTTCCGCCAGGAACGCGACGGGATGCTCCTGGGCACTTACGAGCCCAAGGGAACGCCCTGGAAGGTGGAGGGCACGCCCTGGGACTTCGGGCATGAGCTCTTGCAGCCGGATCTGGAACGGATCGCGGACCGGCTCGAACTTGGCTTCGAGCGCATCCCCGCGCTTGGCAATGCCGGCATTCGCCAAGCGATCAACGGCCCCTTCACCTTCGGCCCCGACGGCAACCCGATGATCGGCCCGGTGCCGGGCATGCGCAACTACTGGTGCGCGGTCGGCGTCATGGCAGGTTTCTGCCAAGGCGGCGGCGTCGGCCTGACGATGGCCGAGTGGATGATCGACGGCGAGCCCTCGATCGACGTCTGGGCCATGGACGTGGCGCGGTTCGGGGACTGGGCCTCGCCCGACTGGGGCACCATCAAGTCCTGCGAGAACTACGAGCGTCGTTTCGTGATGACCTTCCCGAACGAAACGCTGCCAAAGGGCCGCATGCAGCAGACGACCGCGCTTTTCGACCGGCTGACCGCGAAGGGCGCGCGGATGGGGCCGTCCTTCGGACTCGAACACGCGCTCTGGTTCGCCGACAGCCCCGAGGACGCCTGGGAGGATCCGACCTTCGAGCGCAACCGGTCCTTCGACTATGTCGCGCGCGAGGTGAAGGCCGTGCGCGAGGGCGTCGCGGGCATCGAGGTCGCGAACTTCGCCAAGCACGAATTCAAGGGCGCCGGCGCGCGGGCCTATCTGGACCGGACCATGGCGGGTTACATCCCGAAACCCGGCCGCATCGCGCTGTCCCCGATGCTGACCCCGAAGGGCCGGCTTTACGGCGACCTGACCGTGGCCTGCCTTGCCGAGGATCACTTCATGGTCTTCGGATCGGGCGCGATGCAGGACGCCCACCGCCGCTGGTTCGAAAAGGACCTGCCGGCGGACGTCGCCTATGCGAATGTGACAGCCGATTGGCACGGGGTCGCGATCTCTGGCCCGAAGTCCCGGGATCTGCTGGCGCGCATCACCCGTGACGATGTCTCCTCCGCGGCCTTCAGGTTCCGCGACACGCGCAAGACCTTCGTCGGCGGCGTTCCAGTGATCCTCAACCGGATCAGCTTCTCGGGAGAGCTTGGCTATGAGATCTACTGCCGCCCGCAATATCTTCTGAAACTCGCCGAGGCGATCGAGGAGGCGGGCGCCGATCTTGGCTATCGCTGGTATGGCAACCGCGCGCTGATGTCGCTCAGGCTCGAAAAGGGCTGGGGCGCCTGGGCGCTGGAGTTCCGGCCGGACTTCAACGCGATCGAATCCGGGCTCGATGTCTTCATCAACTGGAAGAAGGACTTCGTCGGAAAGGAAGCAACCCTGAAGTTCCGGGACGAGGGTGCCAAACGCAAGCTCGTCACGCTCGCCATCGACAGCGAGATCGACGTGACGGTCGATGAGGCGGTGCTGAAGGACGGCCGCGCGGTCGGATACATCACCTCGGGCGGCTACGCGCACCACGTCGGCAAGTCGATGGCGCTGGCCTATGTCGCGGCAGAGCACGCAGCGCCAGGCGCGAAGGTCCAGGTGGAGATGCTGGGTCAGTTCTACGACGCCGAAGTTCTGGGCGGGCCTGTCTACGACCCGGATGGCACGAAGATGCGTGCGTGAGGCCTGATGGGGGAGACGGGCCATGACCAAACCGATGAACATCGCCACGGCGTCCGCCGAGCCGGTTCTTCGGCGCGAACCCAAGCGCTACGTCTTCTTTCTTCTCCGCTCCTTTTCCGCGCTCGATCTTTGTGCCGCACTCGACGCCCTGAAGGAGGCGAACAGCTTCGACGGGACCGCGCGCTACACCTGGACGACGCTGAGCGAGGACGGCAACCCGGTCGTGGCGTCGAACGGGTTGGGTTTCACGGCCGATGGGATGCTTTCGAACCTTGACCGCCGGGACACGGTCATCGTTCTCGGCGGGGACGACTTCGTATCGGCCGGGACGCTGCCCGTGCAGGCATGGCTGCGCCGCCAAGCCCGCAAGGGCGTGACCGTCGGGGGTCTACGCCGCGCGGCCTTCGTTCTGGCGCGCGCGGGCCTGCTTGACGACCACGAGACCGCTGCGCATTGGTCCTGCCAGGCCGCGTTGAAGGAGGTCCACCCCGATCTCGAAATCACCCGCGGCGTCTTCCAGATGGGTGAGGCGCGCTTCACCGGCGCGGGCGGGGCATCGACGCTCGACATCATGATCCATCTCATCAGCCGCGAGCAGGGCACGGATGTCGCCACCTGGGTCGCCGACCGGCTGGTCTATTCCGCGCACGCTGCGGGCGGCAGGAGCAGACCATCGGCAACAGTTGCCGGCTGGCCAGCCGCAACGACAAGGTCGCGGAAGCCATCGGCATCATGACCCGCGAGATCGAATTGCAGACCCGCCCCGAGGCCATCGCGCGGCGGGTCGGCGTTTCCAGCCGGCAGCTTGAGCGTCTTTTCGCGCGGCACCTCGGCACCTCACCAAAGTCATATCTGACGAAGCTGCGCCTGGAGAAGGCGCGCGCGCTTCTGTTGCAGACCAACATGAAGCTGATCGAGGTCGCCATCGCCAGCGGCTTCAACAACCCCGATCATTTCTCTAGGTCCTACCGGCGTCACTTTGGCCTGTCGCCCTGGCTCGAGCGCGGCATCGGCGGCCCTGAGTGAAACCATCCCTCCGGGCAGCGCCTGGGCGGCCGCGGGGCTAGACGCCCAGCAGGGTATCCGACGCGCCGGTGGCGGAAGCCTGAAGCAGCCATTCGGCAAAGGCGGCCACGTCCGGGTTGCGCGTAGCACCGGGCTCATGGGCCAGGAAATACCCGTAATTGTCCAGCTGATGGCTGCTCAGCCGCCGCAGCCGCCCGTCCCCCAAATCACGCGCGACCAGCGCGTCGTTCAGGGCGATGCCCTGCCCGTCGATGACCGCCTGCACCCGTACGTTCGGGTCGGCGATCGTCAGCATGTCCGTCCGGCTTGAATAGCGCAAACCCGCAACCCGGTGCCAATCCGCCCAGGCCCGCGCGCCGCTGCGATCGGCCAGCAGCGTCAAGCGCCCCAGCGCGGCTTCGAGCCCGAGGTCGTCGATCATCGCAAGTGCCTCGGGCGCGCCGGTTGCAAAGGCCGGGCAGAGGAACAGCGGTCGGATCGCCACATCCGTCCAGTCCCCGCAGCCCCAACGAATGGCAAGGTCGATACCCTCCGCCCCCAGTTCCGACAGGTCGATCATGGGCTGGATGCGCAGCCGCACGCGGGGATGGGCCTTCATGAACAGCATCAGCCGCGGCGAGAGCCATCGCGAGGCGAAATAGGTGGTCACCCCGATGGTCACGGGACGCGCCGGAGCCTCGCGCAGGTCGGCGATCCGCGCCTCGACGGCATCGAACGCCACCCCGAGCGTCATCCAAAGCTCCTGTCCCTTGGGGGTCAGGGAAATGCCGCGGGGAAGCCGGTTGAAAAGCGGGAAACCAAGGGCGTGTTCAAGCCCACGGATCTGGTGGCTGACGGCGCCCTTGGTCAGGTTGAGCTCTTCCGCCGCGGCCGCAAAGCTTGCGTGACGCGCGACGATGCTGAAGATGCGCAGACTGTCGTAGTGCTGAAACCGCATGCTTCCGTATAATTTTCCTATACCATCCATGCAATTCGTTTCGCTTGTTCTTGCGGCAGGACTGGCTCTACGAACGCCTATACGGGCGCTGCGGCGACCCAGGCCACAGATCGGAGGGTCTAGCATTGCTATCCTCGGAAGGACGCGCAACCCCGCCCACCGCAACCCCAGGCAGGCGCGGCGGCCGGGCAAGGCGCAGGGCCGGCGATACCGGCCCCACGGCGGCGGGCGCCGTCCGACGCCGGATACCGGCCTGTGAGCTTCTGGATGCGGAGGCGCTGGCCGCCCTCGAAGAGCAGGCCGACTGGATACTGACCGAGATCGGGATCGAGTTCCGGGGCGATGCGGAGGCGCGGCGGCTCTTCGCGGCGGCGGGCTGCCGGGTCGAAAACGAACGGGTGCGGTTCCAGCGCGGTCAGGCCGCAGAAATCTGCGCCACGGCCCCGGCGGAGTTCACGCTGCACGCCCGCGATCCGCGCCACTCCGTGATCCTTGGCGGCGATCACCTGGTGCTGATGCCGGGCTATGGCTCCCCCTTCGTGACCGACCTCGACCGGGGGCGGCGCTACGCGGCAATCGAGGATTTTCGCAACTTCGTGAAGCTCGCCTGGATGTCTCCCTGGCTCCAGCACTCTGGCGGCACGGTCTGCGAACCAACCGACATTCCCGTGAACAAGCGCCACCTGGACATGGTCCACGCCCATCTTACGCTGTCGGCCAAGCCCTTCATGGGGGGCGTCACCGCGCCGGAGCGGGCCAGGGACTCGATCGAGATGGCGCGGATCGTCTTCGGTGCCGGGTTCGTCGCGGAAAACGCGGTGATGCAGGGCAATATCAACGTCAACTCTCCCCTCGTCTTCGACGAGACGATGTCGGGCGCGCTGCGGGTCTATGCCGAGGCCGGGCAATGCGTTTGCGTTTCACCGGCGATCTTCGGTGGCGCGATGGGGCCGGTCACGCCCGCCGCCATCGCCGCGCAGACCCATGCCGAGGCCATGGCCGGGATCGCCCTGGCGCAGCTCGTGCGTCCGGGCTGCCCCGTCGTCTACGGCAGCTTCCATAACACCATGAGCCTGAGATCTGGCGCGCTGACCTTCGGCACGCCCGAGGCGAACCTCGTGACGCTGGCGCTGGGGCAGCTTGGCCGCAGGCTCGGGGTGCCGGTCCGTTCCGGCGGCGGGCAGATCACCGCGGCGAACGCGGCGGACGGCCAGGCCATGGCGGACAGCACATCGGCCATGTGGGCGACGATCCTGTCGGGCGCGAACCAGGTCTGGCATGCCGCGGGCTGGCTCGAAGGCGGGCTGACGATGGGCTATGAGAAGTTCGTGATGGACCTCGACTGCTGCGGCGCCATGCTGAAGCTCGTCGCGGGCATGGCGGTTACGCCCGAGACGCTGACGCGAGAATCCTACCGCGAGGCTGGGCCGGGTGAGAACTTCCTGTCGACCCGGCACACGACAGAGCATTTCGCGACCGCGAATTTCCTGCCCGGCATCGCCGAGGCCGGCCCCTACGAGACCTGGGCCGAGGGCGGGCGCCAAGGCGCCGAGGAACGCGCCAACGCGCGCTGGAAGGCCATGCTCGCCGCCTACGCGCCGCCTGCCATCGACCCCGCAATCGAAGGGGAACTGGGGGCGTTCATCGCCCGGCGCAAGGCGGCGATGCCAGACGAATGGTACTGAGCGAAACGGCACTGGCGCTGGCACCGTCCAGGGCACGCGCTCGCATCACCGGCCAGACCCGCCTGCGGGCCGAGGCCGCGCCGAATGTCAGCCGATCTTGTGAAGCGATGCGAAAAGCCGAGGGTCAATGCTTTCCGAGACGAAGGTCGAACCCTCGGTCAGGACCGAGACCGCATCATGCGAATGCAGGCTTTCCTGATGGCTCGCGACGATCCGGAAATCGCCGATCCGCTCATCGGCCAGCAGCCGTTCGGCGAAGCTGCGCGCCGCATCCTCGACGAAGATGGGATTGGCCGCGTTCAACTCGGCAAAGGCCTGTTCGTCCTCGCGCTTGACCATGACCTGCGTTTCGGTCGGCACCGCGGCACGGGCCAGGTCGATCAGATCTTCGTACCAAAGCCGCTTGCCGCCGCTTTCCACCGCCGAAATGCGCGCGACGGAACGCTGCGAATGCGGTGTCGCAAGCTGGCCGCGCGACTGGCGGGCATGCTCGGACAGTTCCAGCGAACAGGGGCAGGTCGAGGAATAGACGTAGTCGAGATGGATGATCCGCTTGCGCAGCCCATCACGCTCCACCAGTTCAAGCGCGATATCGTAATACTGCCAGCCGCTGAGCCCCGAGCGCAGCGAGGCGACGCGCGCGGGGAACGAGAACCGCATCATCAGCCGCGCGTCGATGCTGTCATGGTCGCTCTTGTAATCCTCCAGCACCGCCTCCAGCACCGAGAAGGAGAAGGTGCGCTCCGCATGGGCGTAGAAGGACCGCATGATGCGGCTCATGTTGATGCCCTTCTTCTCGCCGATCAGGCTGACCGTCCCGGTGACGGAGGTTTCCAGCGTGATGTCGCTGCCGTCGCGGGTGTGGAAGCGGATCGGCAGGCGGAAGTTGGAGATACCGACATGCTGGATCTGCGCCTTGGCCCCGACGATGAGGCTCGACGGGCCGTTCTGCAGGTCCGGCATTGTGACGCGGTAGTCGGCATCGGCGACGAAGTCGTCGGGATAGACGCGCGAGAGATCGGGGTAGTTCCCGACCTCGCGCCCCGGCAGAAGCCGCGCGATCGCGGGGTCGAGCCGCGCGACCTCGGTCGGATCCGCGTTCACCGCCCAGCGCCGGAGAAGCCGAAGCGCCTCTTCGGCGTCGGCGCGATCGGGTTCGCGGTCAATCTCGCCCACGAAGTTCATCGGCATCTCCCAGGCCCAGAGGGGCACGACGTATTATGTGGGTGTGTGGGGTCTCTTGTCCAACCCTACACGAACAGTTGCAAATATATTGCGACGTCACACCGCCGCCAAGGCACGGGTCAGATCGGCCAGCAGATCCTCCGGGTCCTCAAGCCCGATCGACAGACGCACCAGACCCGGCGTGATGCCCAGCAGCACCTTCTGTTCGGCTGGCAGGCGCTGGTGCGTGGTCGTCGCGGGATGGGTGATGATCGACTTCGCGTCGCCAAGGTTGTTGGAGATCGTCACGATCTCAAGCGCGTTGAGGAAGCGGAACGCGCCCTCCTGCCCGCCCTCGACCTCAAGCGTGACGACGGTGCCGCCAGCGCCCATCTGCTCCATGGCGATCGCGTGCTGGGCATGGTCCTTGAGCCCGGGATAGATCACGCGGACCAGCTTATCATGGCCGTTCAGCGCCTCGGCGATCGCCAGCGCGGAGGCCGCCTGCTGACGCACGCGCAGGTCCAGCGTCTCCATCCCCTTGAGCATGACCCAGGCGTTGAACGGGCTCAGCGCCGCGCCGGTGTGCTTCAGATAGGGCTCCAGCACCTTGCGGATATAGTGTTTTGTTCCGCAGACGATGCCGCCCAGGCAGCGGCCCGACCCGTCGATATGCTTGGTCGCGGAATAGACGACGACATCGGCGCCCAGTTCGACCGCCTTCGAGAAGGTCGGCGTCGCAAAGACGTTGTCAACGACCACCGTCGCGCCGACCGCATGGGCGATCTCGGCCACCGACTTCACGTCGATGACCTCTAGCGTCGGGTTGGAGACCGATTCGAGGAAGACCGCCTTGGTCCCCTCGCGCACCGCGGCGCGCCACTGGTCCAGGTCGGTGCCGTCGACCAGCGTCACCTCGACCCCGAAGCGGCCGAGGATTTCGAGGACATAGAGGCAGGACCCGAAGAGCGCGCGGGCCGCGACGACATGGTCCCCGGCCTTCAGCATCGAGGTCAGCGCGCCGTTGACGGCGGCCATGCCGCTGGCGGTCGCGAAAGCGTCCTCCGTTCCTTCGATCGCGGCCATACGCTCTTCGAAGATGCGCACGGTGGGGTTGCCGTAGCGGGCATAGATGAACTCGTCCGGCCCGCTCTCGATAAAGCGCGCCTCGGCCTGTTCGGCGCTGTCGTAGACGAAGCCCTGGGTCAGAAAGATCGCCTCGGACATCTCGCCATACTGGCTGCGCCGGGCCCCGGCGTGGATCAGTTTGGTGCGCGTCTTCCAGTCAGTCATGGCCGTTCCTCCGGCAACAAAAAAGCCCCCACCGGGACGGGTGGGGGCCAATGGCCACCGACCTTTTTAGCGGCATGTTTAACGTGGCCCGCAATCCGGTGAACAAATCGCCACAGCAGGGCGATAGCGCGAAGCGCGCGCAAGGTCAACCGGCTGCCGGGGGGTTGTGGGCCGGCCGGTGTTGGGAGAAAGTCGCGCGACAGACGGAAAAGGAGGTCCCCCCATGCCCCGTCCCCTGATTGCCCTCGCCCTGACCCTGGCCGCCTGTGCCCCAGCGGGCCAGGCCCCCGAGGTCGGATCGGTCAACTACGCCGGCACGGCCTATCCGATCCGCGCACTCGCCTCCGACCCGTCGGTCTGGCGCCTTGAGGTCGACGGCCAGGTCGTCACCTGCCGCGCAGCGACCGAGACGGATTGCTACTGGTCGCTGCGCGCTTTCCTTCAAAGCCGCGCGGCGCTTGACGATCTGGAGCCTTGAGCGCGTCTGGCGTCACCCCCTTTACCAGACGGCGGGCGTTTGGCGCCCAAACCCACGGGACCCTGAATGACCGATGCCATCGACGCCTATTTCTGGCCCACCCCCAACGGCTGGAAGCTGACCATCGCGCTGGAGGAGATGGAGCTGCCCTACCGGCTGCACCTGATCGACATCGACCACGGCGCGCAACACGCACCCGCGTTCCAGAAGATCTCGCCCAACGGGCGCATTCCGGCGATCGTCGATCCGGACGGCCCCGGCGGCGAGCCGGTATCGATCTTCGAAAGCGGGGCCATCCTGCTCTATCTGGGCCGCAAGACAGGGCGCTTCCTCGGCACGTCCGAACGGGAGCGACTGCGCGTCCTCGAATGGCTCATGTGGCAGATGGGCGGGCTGGGGCCAATGGCCGGGCAGGCGCATCACTTCCTGCGCGTGGTGCCGCGCGCGCGTCCCGAACTCGACGCGACCTATTCTCAGGACCGTTACCGCGCCGAAACCGCGCGGCTTTACGCCGTGCTTGACCGGCAACTCGCCCACCATGAATTCATCGCGGGCGATTTCCTCTCGGTCGCGGATTTCGCCGCCTGGCCCTGGGCCTCGCAATGGATCCGGCAGGAGCAGGTGCTGGAGGAGATGCCGCATGTCGCGCGCTGGCTGCGCCAGTTGGGCGCGCGCCCGGCGCTGCGACGTGGGCGGCTGCTCCATGCTGAACTGCGCAAGGAAAACGCGGCTGAACTGGCTTACCGGCGCGAGATCCTCGGCGGTTAAGGGCGGGCTCAGCCGTCCTTCTCTCCGTCCTTGATGCCGTAGCGCTGAAGCAGCCGGCCCTGCGCCATGAAGAAGACGAAGACAGCGGCGGTCAGGCCGAAGGTCTTGAAGTTCACCCAGGCCTGGTCGGACATCGTGCGCCAGATGACCTCGTTCAGGACCGCAAGGGCGGCGAAGAACGCGGCCAGGCGGCGGGTCAGGATCATCCAGCCCGCATGCTCCAGCGGCATCACCTCTTCCATCACCAGCGCGAGGTAGGAGGTGCCGCGCAGGAGCCCGAAGCCCAGAACACCCGCGAAAAGCAGGTAGATCATCGTCGGCTTCATCTTGAAGAAGCGTTCGTCGTTGAACCAGACCGAAAGCCCCCCGAAGACGATCACGAGGACAAGCGTCACGATCTGGATCGCGGCGATGCGTCCGGTCAGCCGCCAGAGCACCAGCGTCGCGGCGATCATGAGCGGAATGAAAAGCGCCGTCGCCAGGATGAAGCCGCCATAGCTGGTGCCGCCAAGGATGACATGGGCGTCCTTGAAGCGCGTGAAGGCCACGAAGAAGGCGAGCACCGGCCCGAATTCCAGCGCCAGCTTCAGCCACGGGTTGATCTTGCGTCCGGCCACGTTCTACCCCGCCAGTTTCACGACCGCGGCTCCGGCCGCGATCAGGATCATCAGGCCCAGCCTGCGCGGCCCGACCCCCTCCCCCAGCATCAGCCAGCCGATCAGGGCGGCGAACAGGGTGGAGGTTTCCCGCAATACCGCCGCCTCCCCCACCTTGTCGAGCCTTGTCGCCAGCATGAAGGTGCCGAAGCTCGCCCAGGCCACGACCGCGCCCACCAGGCCGCGCAGCGCGAGGGCTGGAATCGCCGAGGACGGCAGGAGGCGCCAGCGCCGCCAGGTCCAGACCGGCATGAAGACGCCGTCGATCAGGAAGAACCAGGCCAGGAAGGTAAAGGGGTCGGCGGTGGCGCGGATACCGAAGGCGTCATAGGTGGAATAGAGCGCGACGAAGCCCCCGGTCAGGACCGCCAGCAGCAGGGCCGGCGCCAGCGTGTCGCGCCCGAGGGTCAGGGTGCGGTAATTGTAGGCGGCAAAGCCCCAGATCCCCGTGACCAGGATCGCGACGCCCAGCCATTGGCCGGGCGTGAAGTGTTCGCCCAAAAGCACCCCCGCGCCCAGCACGGTAAAGAGCGGCGCGGTGCCCCGCACCACCGGATAGACCACCGTGTAGGCACCGCGCGAATAGGTCGCCGCCTGCGCAAGCTTGTATCCGGCATGGATCACGAAGGCGCCCGCCAGGATCGGCCAGAGGTGTGGCTCGGGCCAGGGCACCAGGAAGAGCGCCATGGGAAGCGCCATGAGCGCGTAGGAGGCATCGATCGCCGCGCGCGAGAGCCAAGGGTCGTGGCGCCCCTTCTGCAAGGCCCCGAAGAGCGCGTGTGTGAACGCCGCCCAGAGCGCGAGGCCCATCGCCAGGCGATGCCCGGCATCGGTCCCTTCGAGCGAAACGAGCCAGTCGCTCAGCAATCGAGACGCGCCGGGGGCTCTGCCCCCGGACCCCCGGAGTATTTGCGCCAGAATGAAGAGGCCGGGCCCATCCCGGCCTCAGTCGTTCAGCCCGACAAGGGCGCGGGCGAAGTCCTGCGGGTCGAAGGGGGCAAGATCGTCGATCTGTTCGCCCACGCCGATCGCGTGGATGGGCAGGCCGAAGCGGTCGGCAAGGGCCACGAGAACGCCCCCCTTGGCGGTGCCGTCGAGCTTGGTCATGACCAAGCCCGACACATCGGCGAGCTTGCGGAAGGTCTCGACCTGGCTGAGCGCGTTCTGGCCGGTCGTCGCGTCCAGAACCAGCAGCGTGTTGTGCGGGGCGGAGGCGTCCTTCTTGCGGATGACGCGGACGATCTTTGCCAGTTCCTCCATCAGGTCCTGGCGATTCTGGAGCCGCCCGGCAGTGTCGATCAGGAGCAAGTCAGCGCCGTCCCGTTCGGCCCGGTCCATCGCGTCGAAGGCGAGGCTCGCGGGGTCCGAGCCCTCGGGCGCGGTCATGACCGGCACGCCCGCGCGGGTGCCCCAGACCTGCAACTGCTCGACCGCGGCAGCGCGGAAGGTGTCGCCAGCGGCGATCACGACCTTCTTGCCCGCGGCGCGGAACTGGCTCGCCAGCTTGCCGATGGTCGTGGTCTTGCCCGACCCGTTGACGCCGACCACCAGCACGACCTGCGGCTTTTTCGCGTAAAGCGGCAGCGGGCGGGCGACAGGCTCCATGATCCGGGCGACCTCGCCCGCCAGGAGGCCCTTGATCTCCGTGACCGAGAGCTTGCGGCCCATCCGGCCCTCCGCCAGGTTGGCGGTCACGCGCAACGCGGTTTCGACCCCCATGTCGGCCTGGATCAACACCTCTTCCAGGCTTTCGAGCATCGCGTCGTCCAGCACCCGGCGCGGCTCGGCCGGCTCGGCGCGTCCGAAAAGGCGCCCGAGGATCCCGGGCTTTTCGGCCAGCGGCGCGGCGGAGGCCGGGACCTCCGAGGGCGGTACGGGAATTTCTGCAGGCGTTGGCACAGGCGCTTCCGTGGGCGGCTGCGGCTGTTCGCGTGGCGCGGGCGGTGGCGTTTCGATGGGTGCCGCTGGGGGTGCGTTAGGGGGCGTCTCGTCGGGGGCCGCGTCGGGCGCTTCGGCGACGATCGCCTCCAGCCCCTCTTCCAGCTTCGAGGAGGATTTGAAGAGCCGTTCCTTCAGTTTCGAGAAAAACGCCATTGCATACCCCGTCCGTGATTGTCTCCACCTAGTCTTTTTGGCCCGGGGATGGAAGAGTGGCGCCGTCGTCAGAAAGGACCGGATCCGCAGATGCCCAGGCCACTTGCTGCCAGATTGATCGACCCGTTCGTCCGTTTCGCGGTGGCGGGCGCTCTGCCGGTGGTCCTGTTGGGGCTGGCCGCGCTATTCGGCGGGGGGTTCGGCCTTTCGGCCTTCCTCTGGATCACGGGGGCCACGTTCCTTCTGGACGAGGCGGAAGTGGTGCCGCGCGGGATCATGGGCGGGGCCGAGGACCGGCGCCTGACGCTGTGGCTGCCAGTGACGCTCGCCGCCGTGCATTTCCTGATGATCCCGCTGGTGCTCTGGTCGCTGACGACACCCGGGCACGGGCTCTGGGGGTGGTTCGCGACCTTCCTCGCCTTCGGGCTGTGGTTCGGCCAGGTGTCGAACGCCAACGCCCATGAGTTGATCCACAGGAGCGACCGGCGGCTTTTCCGGCTTGGCATGTGGGTCTATATCACGTTGCTTTTCGGCCACCACACCTCGGCCCACCGCAGGGTCCACCACCGCTTCGTCGCGACCCCGGACGATCCCAACACCGCCCAGCGGGGCGAAAGCTTCTACGCCTTCGCGGCCCGTGCCTGGCCCGGCGCGTTCCGCGCGGGCTACGAGATGGAGAAGTTCCTGATGCGGCCGCGTCTGGGGCGGAAGGCCGGCCGCATCAACCCCTATGCGATCTATGTCGGCGGGGCGCTGGCGGTCCTCCTGGCGATCGGGGCCGTCTTCGGACTGGCCGGTGTCCTGGTCTGGCTCGCGCTTTGCGCACATGCGCAGTCGCAGATCCTCTTGTCGGACTATGTCCAGCACTACGGCTTGCTGCGCAAGACCGGCGCGGACGGCGCGCCGGAACCTGTCGGACCCCAGCACAGCTGGGATGCGCCGCAGGGCTTCAGCGGGCTTGCGCTTTTGAACGCGAACCGCCACGCGAGCCATCACCTGCGCCCGGGCCTGAGCTTCGCCGAGCTGGAGCTTTCGCCGGGCGGTCAGGCGCCGCTCCTGCCCCATTCACTGCCAGTGATGGCGACGGCGGCGCTGTTTCCCCGCCTTTGGCGCCGGATCATGGACCGCCGTTTGCCGCCGGAAGAACCGCAACGGTTCTGACCCCTTCGCGATGGCGCCGAGGCATGCGATGCTGACGCGACACCAGATTGGAGCTTGCCATGCGCGGCGCCCTGCTTCTGGCCCTTTTGTCCGGCCCCGCGATGGCCGCCGACGACCTGCCCCTGACCGCCGGGGAGTTCGAGGCGCTCACGACCGGCCGCACGATCACCTACTCGAGCGGCGGCACCTATTACGGCACCGAACAGTACCTGCCCGGCCGCCGCGTCATCTGGACCTTCGGCAGCACCTGCCAGGAGGGGACCTGGGCACCCGACGGGGACATGATCTGCTTCACCTATGAAGACAGAACCGAGCCCTCCTGCTGGCAGTTCCGCCGCCGCGACGGAGGCCTTGCGGCCTGGAGCGGCGACGACCTTGAGGGCGAGCCGCTGATCTCGACCTACCAGAGCCGGGCGCCGATGGCCTGCGGACCGCAGGTGGGCGTCTGACGCGCGCTAGAACAGGCTGCCCTGGAACGGGGGCGGCTCGTCGCGCGGCTTCTTCGGCTTCGTCCCCCCGCCCGTGACGGCCGACAGGCGACCATCTTGGAACTCGATCTCCAAGGCCCCGGCCGCCTCGGCCGCCACGCGGGTCGTCAGCACCCCGCCTTCGCCCCGCACCACGGCATAGCCGCGGCGGAGCGTTTCCGTGTAGCCCAGCGTCTGGCGCATCCGGTCAAGGCCGGCAAGGCGTTCGGACAGGGCATCGAGCTTCTGGCGCAGCGCGGCGGTCTGGCGGGCGCCAAGTTGATCGACCTCGGTGCGCCGCCGCACGGTATCGCGCCCTGCGTCGCGGGCCAGGCGCGCCAGCGCGGGCGCCAGCCGCTCGGCGCGCTCGGCCAAGAGCCGCCGTTCGCGCCCGATGAAGCCCGTCAGCAATCCCGGCTGCATGCGCGCCGCGCTCGCGTTGAAGGCGGCGCGCTTGCGCGTGGCCGCCGCCAGCAGCGCCGGCCCCAGCCGGTCGGACCAGTTGTCGAAGCGCTGCCGCGCCGGGTCCAAAAGCGCCTCGGGTCGTCCGAGCGCGCGGGCAAGATCCGAAAGGCGCTGCGCACGCTGATCCTGGCGCAGGCGCGTCGCGCGCACCATCCGCGCGCCCTGCTCGGACGCCCAGGCCAGCAGTTCCATCCGGACCGGCACCGCCATTTCCGCCGCCGCCGTGGGCGTGGGCGCCCGCCGGTCGGAGGCATGGTCGATCAGCGTCGTGTCCGTCTCATGCCCCACGGCGGAGATTAGCGGGATGCGCGAGGCCGCCGCCGCGCGCACCACGATTTCCTCGTTGAAGCCCCAAAGGTCCTCGATCGAGCCGCCGCCCCGCGCGACGATGATCAGGTCGGGGCGCGGCACAGGACCATCCGCAGGCAATTCGTTGAAGCCCCGGATCGCCGCCGCGACCTCGGGGGCACATTTCTCGCCCTGCACGGCCACCGGCCAGATCAGCACCCGGCGCGGGAAGCGGTCGCGCAAACGGTGCAGGATGTCGCGGATCACCGCGCCCGAGGGCGAGGTGACGACCCCGATGACGCCCGGCAGGAACGGGATCGGCTTCTTGCGCGCGGCATCGAAAAGCCCCTCGGCCGCCAGCGCCGCCTTGCGCTTTTCCAGCATGACCATCAGCGCACCGGCGCCGGCGGGCACCAGATCCTCGACGATCAGCTGATATTTCGACTGCCCCGGAAAGGTGGTCAGGCGGCCGATGGCGATGACCTCCATCCCCTCTTCGGGGCGCACGCTCATCCGCGCGGCCTGGCCCTTCCAGCTAACCGCGGCGATCACCGCGCGGTCGTCCTTGAGGTCGAAGTAAAGATGCCCCGAGGACGGGCGCGACACGCGGGATATCTCGCCCCGCACCCGGACATGGGCGAATTCGCCCTCGATCACGCGCTTCACCGCGCCCGAGATTTCAGAGACCGTGTATTCCGGCTGGTTGCCCCGCGGGGCGCTGTCTTCGAGAAGGTCCATGGGGCGCTTGTATCCTGTTGTCCCCCACCTTAGAACGCCCGCGAACGAAGGCCAAGGGAGCGGGCGCATGAACATTCTGATCCTCGGCGGCGGCGGGCGCGAACATGCGCTGGCCTGGGCGGTCAAGCAAAACCCGAAGTGCGACCGGCTGATCGTGGCGCCGGGCAATGCCGGGATCGCGGCGATCGCCGAATGCGCCGACATCGACATCCTGAGCGGCACGACGGTCGTGACCTTTGTCGAGGAAAACGCGATCGATTTCGTGATCGTCGGGCCCGAGGCGCCGCTGGCGGCGGGCGTGGCCGACGCGCTGCGCGCCGCCGGTGTGCTGACCTTCGGCCCCTCGGCCGCAGCCGCGCGGCTTGAGGCGTCCAAGTCCTTCACCAAGGAAATCTGCGACGCCTCCGGCGCGCCGACGGCGGGCTACGCGCGCTTCACCGACAAGGCGACGGCCGTGGATTACGTCCGGCGCACGGGCGCGCCCATCGTGGTCAAGGCCGATGGATTGGCCGCGGGCAAGGGCGTCGTCGTCGCCATGACCGAGGACGAGGCGCTGACAGCGCTGGACGACATGTTCGGCGGCAGCTTCGGCGCCGCCGGGGCCGAGGTCGTGATCGAGGAGTTCATGGAAGGTGAAGAGGCCTCGTTCTTCATCCTCTGCGACGGGACGGACGTGCTGCCGGTGGGCACCGCGCAAGACCACAAGCGCGTGGGCGAAGGCGACACCGGCCCCAACACCGGCGGCATGGGCGCCTATTCCCCCGCCCCGGTCCTGTCGGACGAAATCGCGCGCCGCGCGCTGGAAGAGATCGTGAAGCCCACCGTTGCAGAGATGGCGCGCCGTGGCACCCCCTTCCAGGGCGTGCTTTACGCGGGTCTGATGATCAAGGACGGGGCCCCACGGCTGGTGGAATACAACGTCCGTTTCGGCGACCCCGAATGCCAGGTGCTGATGACGCGGCTGGGCGCGCAGGCGCTCGACCTGATGCTCGCCTGCGCCGAGGGGCGGCTGGCCGAGGCGCAGGTCAACTGGGCGGCCGACCACGCGCTGACCGTGGTGATGGCGGCCGAGGGCTATCCGGGCGCCTACCGCAAGGGCACGGCGATCCGCGGCCTTGATGCGCTGCCGGAGGATTCCTTCCACATGGCCTTCCATGCGGGCACGGCGGAGCGGGACGGCGCGGTCGTCGCGACCGGTGGGCGCGTCCTGAACGTCACAGCGCGCGGCGCTTCCCTGCGCGAAGCGCGCGAGCGCGCCTACGCGATGGTGGACGCGATCGACTGGCCCGAAGGATTCTGTCGCCGCGACATCGGCTGGCGCGCGCTCTGAGTCCGCGCGATTGTGCGGGCCACAATTTTGTCAGTGGACAAGGGATGGGCGCGGTCCTAGCAGTCTTGCATGAGTGATCGTCCGACGAGCCGGTTCCTTGTCCGGTCCACCCCACCGCATATCTCGACCCTGATCCTCATTGCGGGCATCTCCGCTCTGTCGATGAACATCTTCCTGCCGTCGCTTCCGGCGATGGCCCGAACCTTCGACACCGACGCCCATGTCATGAACCTGGCCATCGCGGGCTATCTCGGGGTGAATGCAGCCCTTCAGATCCTGATCGGGCCGCTGGCCGACCGGATCGGGCGGCGGCCGGTGATCCTGGGCGGCCTTATCATCTTCGTGCTGGCCACGGTCGGCTGCATCTACGCCCCCACGGTCGAAGCCTTCCTTCTTTGCCGCATGGTGCAGGCGGTCGTCGCCGTCTGTTTCGCGGTTTCGCGGGCGATGATCCGCGACATGGTCCCGCCGGAGGAGGCGGCCTCGATGATCGGCTATGTCACGATGGGCATGGCCATCGTTCCGATGATCGGTCCGGCCATCGGCGGCGAGCTTGACCGCGCCTTCGGGTGGGAGGCGAGCTTCTGGGCGCTTGCGATCGCGGGGCTGGCGATCACCCTGTTGTGCTGGGCCGACCTGGGCGAAACCCAGACCCATCGTTCAGCCGGGATCGGCAAGCAAATGCGCGAATACCCCGAGCTTCTGGCCTCGCCCCGGTTCTGGGGCTACTGCATGGCCTCCGCGCTGTGTTCGGGGGCGTTCTTCGCCTATCTGGGTGGCGCGCCCTTCGTCGGGACCGAGGTCTTTGGCCTTGCCTCCGACACGCTGGGCTATTTCATCGGGGCGCCGGCCATCGGCTATGCGGCGGGCAACTTCCTGTCGGGTCGCTTTTCGCGCCCGGTCGGGATCGACCGCATGGTGCTTTGGGGCACGCTGATCACGACCGCCGGGACTGCGTTGTCACTGGTCCTGACCTATGCAGGGTTGACCACCCAATGGACCTTCTTCGGGCTGATGACGCTGGTCGGGCTCGGCAACGGGATGGTCATTCCGAATGCGACCTCCGGCATGCTGTCGGTCCGGCCCCACCTGGCGGCGACGGCATCGGGTCTGGGGGGCGCGATGATGCTGGGCGGGGGCGCGCTTCTTTCGGCCCTGGCGGGCGCGGTGCTGGCCCCCGGCACGGGTGCGGCGCCGCTCCAGTGGATCATGGCCCTGACGTCGGCTGCGGCCACCCTCTCCGCGCTCGGCGTGATCGCGCGGCGGCACGCGATCGGCCGCTAGCCGCTTGCACGGCACTTTTGCAAACATTACCGTCCGGGTTGGCAAACCCTTCCGGAGCGCGTCGTGGCCACGCAGAAACTCTATGCCGGCGTCAAGCTGCGCGAGACGCGCGCGCGCCTGGGACTGACCCAGCGGGCCTTTGCCCAGAAGCTCGGCGTGTCCCTGCCCTATCTCAACCAGATGGAGAACAACCACCGCCCGGTCTCGGCCACCGTCGTCCTGGCCCTGGCAGGCGAGTTCGGCCTTGACGTGACCGAGCTGTCCTCGGGCGATGCCGAACGGATCGTCAGCGACATGCGCGAGGCCCTGGCCGATCCGGTCTTTGCCGAGCTTGCGCCGCCGCTGGCCGACCTGCGCCTGACCGCCTCGAACGCCCCGGCCTTTGCGCGCGCCTTCCTGGAATTGCACCGCGCCTACCGGCAAAGCCACGAACGCCTCGCCTCCCTCGACGAGGCACTGGGGCGGGAGGACGCAGCCACCCTCGCCTCCCCTTGGGAGGAAGTGCGCGACTTCTTCCACTACTGCGACAACTACATCGATGCCGTGGATCATGCCGCGGAACGTTTCGCGGCCCCCGGCGGCAAGCTTGGGGACCCGGTCGCACGGGCGGTGGAGGCACTGGAGACACGCGGCATCGCCGTCGATTTCGCCGACACCGCCGCGCTGCGCGAAGCCGGCGAGGGGCGGCTGACGCTATCGACCCGCGCGGCGGCGCCGACGCAGCGGTTCCAGATCCTGCACCAGCTTGCCCTTGTCACCCATGACGACCTGCTGGAGGCGACGCTGGATCTTGCCCGTTTCCAGACCGAGGCCGCGCGCGCCATCGCAAAGATCGGGCTCGCCAACTATTTCGCCGGGGCGGCGCTTCTGCCCTATCGCGCCTTCCTTGAGGCCGCGGAGGAGACCCGGCACGATCTAGAACGCCTGGCTGACCGCTTCGGCGCCTCGATCGAGCAGGTGGCGCACCGGCTCTCGACCATGCAGCGGCCGGGGCTGAAGGGCATCCCCTTCTTCTTCGTGCGCGTCGACCAGGCCGGCACGATCACCAAGCGGCATTCGGCCACGCGGCTGCAATTCGCCCGGTTCGGCGGGGCCTGCCCGCTTTGGAACGTGCATCAGGCGTTCGAGACCCCGGGGCGTTTCCTGCGCCAGCTGGCCGAAACGCCCGACGGCGTGCGCTACCTGTGTCTGGCGCGCGACATTTCGAAATCGGGGGGATCGTTCAACGCGCCGGTGCGCCGCTTCGCCATCGGTCTGGGGTGCGAGATCAGCCACGCCAAGGGGCTGGTCTATGCCGACGACCTGGACCTGACGAACGCCCGCGCCTATGAGCCGATCGGCATTTCCTGCCGGATCTGCGAGCGGCGCGGGTGTCATCAGCGATCGGTCCCGCCGCTGGAACGACGCCTGCGCGTCGATCCCTCGCGGCGGGGACTTCTGCCTTACGAGGTGGAGTGATTTGGGACGGAATGCCTCAGGCGTCGGCCAGCATCTTGGCGATTTCATCCTTCAGCGCCGCGCGCTTCTTGCGCATCAGCGTCTCGGTCATCCCGTCAACCGGTTCAACATTGGTCTCGGCCCGGTGCACCTGCCGGTTAAGGTCGTGGTATTCATCGGCGAGGCGGGCGAAATGGGCGTTGCCAGCCTTCAGGCCGTGGATCTTTTCGGCAAGGCCCGGGAATTCCTCGGCCAGTTCGTGCGGGGTGTTCGACATCGCGCGCTCCTTTTTGTTCGTGTCTTGGGGGCGATCCTAGGCGGGCCTTGCCCGGTCCACCTTGACACGTATCAAATCGCGCACGCCGCGAACGGGCGTCAAAGCGGCGGGGTAACGCTTGCAACCGGGCGGCCATCGGGCCAACTTGCGGCACGATTCCGCCCCGGGGCCGATCCCGCTTCCGGCCCCAGTTCAGGCCCAGACAAAGACCGATGATCCTTCTCGAAAACGGCCCTCGCGGCGAGCCCGCGCTGTTCGACAGTCCCAGGCGCCTGATCCGCGCCGACACCGCCGGCGAGGTCGAGGCCGCGCTTGCGGCGCTGGACGCGGCGCGGGCCGAGGGCGTCTGGCTTGCGGGCTATGCGCGCTACGAGCTTGGCCATGCGCTGGAGCCGAAGCTGGCGCGGCTGATGCCGGAACAGACCGACGGGCCGCTCCTGCATTTCGGGGTCTATGACGCGCCCACCTCCGCACAGGATATTTTGATGCGGGCAACGGCGGAGGCAGGCGGCGCGACCATCGGGCGCGCGACCCCAGCCTGGGGCGCGGCGGAGCACGCGCAGGCGCTTGGCCGCGTTCAGGACTATATCGCGGCGGGCGATGTCTATCAGGTCAACCTGACCATGCAGATGCGCGCGCCCGTCACCGGCACGCCGCTTGGGCTTTACGGGGCGCTGCGCCAGCGCCAGACGGTCGCGCACGGTGCCTTCGTGGACCTGCCCGAGGCCCCGGTGATCCTGTCGCGCTCGCCCGAGCTTTTCTTCGCAACAGATGCCCGAGGCCGGATCGAGACCCACCCCATGAAGGGCACGGCGCCCCGCGCGACGAACCCGGCCCATGACGCGGCGCTGAAGCTCGGGCTTCAGGAAAGCGTCAAGAACCGCGCCGAGAACCTGATGATCGTTGACCTGCTGCGCAACGACATCTCGCGCATCGCGGAGGTCGGCTCGGTCCGCGTGCCAGCGCTTTTCGCCATCGAAAGCTATGCGACCGTCCACCAGATGGTCAGCCATGTGACCGGCACCTTGCTGCCCGGCACGACGCCCTCGGGGATCTTTCGCGCGCTCTTTCCCTGCGGTTCGATCACCGGCGCGCCGAAGATCCGCGCGATGGAGATCATCCATGAGCTGGAGGCAGGCCCCCGCGGCATCTATTGCGGCGCGATCGGCTGGATCGGGCCGGACGGGTCCTCTGCCTTCAACGTCGCCATCCGCACCATGACGCTTGCGGGCGATGAGGTCGGCTTCGGCGTGGGCGGCGGCATCGTCATAGACTCAACCGCCGAAGGCGAATGGGAGGAGGCCCTGTGGAAAGCCCGCTTTGCCGACCTGACACCCGCCTGATCGAGACCTTCGGCTGGGACGGCACCGGCTTTCGCCGGCTGGAGGCGCATCTGGCGCGCGCGAAGGCGTCGGCCAGCGTGCTAGGCTTTCGCTGGGACCGGGGCGCAATCGAGGCGGCCTTGGCGACGGTGTCGGGTCCGGGACCGCTTCGGGTGCGATTGACCATCGGCCAAGCGGGCGACGCCGAGGTCACGACCGGGCCGCTTGCCCCCAATCCGGCGCGCTGGGTGGCGGGGCTGGCCAGCGCGCGCCTCACGTCCGACGCGCCGCTTCTGCGCCACAAGACAACCGAGCGCGCGCTTTATGACAGCGCCCGCGCGCGCCTGCCAGAGGGGCTGGACGAGGTGATCTTCCTCAATGAGCGGGGGGAGGTCTGCGAGGGGACGATCACGAATGTCTTCGTCGAGCGGGGCGGCGTCCTTCTGACCCCGCCGCTTACATCGGGCCTGCTGCCGGGCGTGCTCCGGGCCGAGCTTCTGGCGCAAGGCCGTGCGCGCGAATCGCTGCTGAGCCCCGGCGATCTTCTTGGTGCGCGGGTCTTTCTGGGCAACGCGCTGCGCGGCCTGATCCCGACACTGGTCATGGGCTGAGCCGCCCGCCTAGGGCCGGCGCTCAGCCAAGGTGGCAATCCGCGCCTCGATCCGGGCGAAATGCTCCACCAGTTCGCGCTGGCGCAGGGCGTCGAGCTTTTCGTGCAGGCTCATGATCTCAAGCTCCGCCTTGAGGTTGACCTCGTAGTCATGACCCGCCGCGACGCGGTCCTTCGCGGCCTGCCGGTTCTGCGACATCATGATGACGGGCGCCTGGATCGCCGCGAGCATCGACAAGATCAGGTTGAGGAAGACGAACGGATAGGGATCGGTGGGCACCGCCAGAATCCAGGCGTTCAGGGCCACCCAGCCGAGAATCACGACCGCGAAGAGGAAGATGAAGCGCCAGGAACCGCCGAAGGCCGCGACGCGGTCGGCGATCCTCTGACCGAAGGTCAGCCTTTCGTGAAATGCCACGTTGATGTTGCGCGAAATCGCCGCCCGCGCCGCGATGCGCCGCAGAACACGTTGCTCGCGCTCCGGCAGGTCGTCGTAGCCGCGACTCAGGAGCCGCTCCGCCAGGTCGCGCACCTTCTTGTCCATCTTTGCCTCCGCTGCGGATCGGCCGCACGATAGCACGGCCGCCCCCGCAGCGGGACGAATGATCAGCGCTGCGCCGCCGCCCAGCGGGGGCTCAGCCAGGGTTCGGAATTCGCGGGCGACAGCATGCCCTTGCCCAGGATGTGGTCCGAGGCCTTTTCGCCGACCATGATCGACGGCGCGTTGAGATTGCCGTTGGTGATGCGCGGGAAGATCGAGCTGTCGGCAAGCCGAAGCCCCTCGACCCCGATCACCCGGCACTCGGGATCGACGACGGCCATCGGGTCGTCGCGCCGGCCCATGCGCGCGGTGCCGCAGGGGTGATAGGCGCTTTCCGCATGTTCGCGGATGAAGGCGTCGATTTCCGCGTCGCTGGCCACCCCGGCGCCGGGCTGGATCTCGTGCTTCACGAAGGGCGCGAAGGCGTCCTGCCCGAAGATCTCACGCGTGAGGCGCACGCATTTGCGGAACTCGGCCCAATCGTCGGGATGCGACATGTAGTTGAAGAAGATCCGCGGCGCGTCCGCCGGATCAGCCGACCGCAGCGTCACCGCGCCGCGCGACTTCGACCGCATCGGCCCGACGTGGGCCTGGAACCCGTGCCCCTCGGCCGCCGCCTTGCCGTCATAGCGCACGGCGATGGGCAGGAAGTGGTACTGGACGTCGGGATAGTCCACGCCCTTGTCCGAGCGTATGAAGGCGCAGCTTTCGAACTGGTTCGAGGCGCCGATCCCGCCCCCGGTCAGCAGCCACTGCGCCCCCACCCAAGCCTTGCCGAAAAGGTTCCAGTACTTGTAGAGCGTGATCGGCTGGCGCGAGGCGAACTGCATGTAGATCTCCAGGTGATCCTGGAGGTTCGCGCCCACGCCGGGGCGGTCGGCCACGACCGGAATGCCGTGTTCGGCCAGGTGGCCCGCCGCGCCGATGCCCGACAGCATCAGGATCTTCGGAGAGTTGATGGAGGACGCCGCCAGGATGACCTCGGCCCGCGCCCGGATGACCTCCATTGCCCCCCCGCGAGAAACCTCGACCCCGATGGCGCGGCCGTTCTCGATCACCACCCGGCGCGCAAAGGCGCGGGTCAGCGTGCAGTTCGGCCGCTTCAGCGCCGGCTTGAGGTAGGCGTTGGCCGCCGACCAGCGCCGGCCCTTGTAGATCGTCGCCTCCATCGGGCCGAAGCCTTCCTGCTTTTGACCGTTGTAGTCGGACGTCACCTCATAGCCCGCCTGGCGGCCCGCCTCGACGAAGGCGTGGAAAAGGGGATTGGTGCGGGGCCCGCGCGACACGTGCAAGGGTCCGGAGGTGCCGCGAAACTCGCCCGGCTCACCGCCGTGCCAGGTTTCCATACGCCGGAAATAGGGCAACACGTCGGCATAGGACCAGCCCGCCGCGCCGCTTTCGGCCCAATGTTCGAAGTCGCGCGCGTGGCCGCGCACGAAGACCATCCCGTTGATCGAGGACGACCCGCCGATCACCTTTCCGCGCGGCGTGGCAAGCTTGCGCCCGCCCAGATGCGGCTCGGGTTCGCTGCGGAAGCCCCAGTCGTACATGGGCATGTTCATCGGGTACGACAAAGCGCCGGGCATCTGGATGAAGGGCCCTGCGTCGGAGCCGCCATGTTCGATCACGATGACCGACCGGCCCGCCTCGCTCAGCCTGTAGGCCATCGCGCATCCTGCCGAGCCCGCCCCGACGATCACATAATCCGCTTCCATACTCACGTCCCTAATCCTGCTGGGCCAGGATCGCCGCGAAGCGATCGAAGGCCACGTTGCCGCCGGTCACGAAGACCAGCAGGTTTTTTCCATCGACCGGCAACCGCCCCGAAAGAGCAGCCGCCAGCGCCACCGCGCCCGAGGGTTCGAGCACGAGTTTCAGCCGCTCGAAAGCGAAGCGCATGGCACCGCGCACCTCGGCATCGCCGACCGCAAGCCCCCGCACCCCCGCATGGCGGGCCGCAGCAAAGGGCGCTTCGCCCGGCTCCGTCGCCTGGAGGGCATCGCAGATCGTCGCCCCGCCCGAAGCGACGCGGCGACGCTCCCCCGCCGCCAACGACTGGCCCATGCCGTCGTAGCCCTCGGGCTCGACCGCGATCACGCGCGCCTGCGGATCGGCATGGTGAAAGGCCAGAGACACGCCCCCGATCAGGCCGCCGCCGCCCACCGGACAGGCAACGACATCCGCCCTTGCGCCGAACGCCACCAGTTGCTCTAGCGCCTCCAGCGCGGCACCTGCCTGTCCCGCGACGATCGCCGGATCGTCGAACGGGTGCAGAAGCACCAGCCCCTCGGCGGCCGCGATCTCCCGCGCCAGCGCCGAGGCGGCTTCTTCCCGTGGGCGGTCTCCGTGATGGGAGAGGACGACGCGGGCGCCCAAGGCCTCGGTCGCGCGGCGCTTGGCCTCGGGCGCATCGACCGGCATCACGATCGTCACGGGCACGCCCTCGGCCTGGCCCGCTGCCGCCAGACCTTGCGCGAAATTGCCCGAGGAATAGGCGACCACCCCGGCCCGCCGCTCCTCCGGCGAAAGCCGCGTGAGCCGCCAGGTCGCCCCGCGGATCTTGAAGGAGCCCGCGGTTTGCAGGCTTTCCGCCTTGACGAAGGCGGCGGCCGCGCCGGTCGCCTCCGCCAGGGCGGGCACGGCGATCAGGGGCGTGCGCTGCGTGCGCTCGCGGGTCGTGGCAAAGGCCGCGGCAAGCTCTGCGGGTGTGGGGATCATGCGTCAACCATGCGCCGGGGGCTCATCGTGCTCACCCCTCAGTTCAAGTTCGATGTAGGACATGACCTTTTCGACCGCGGCCGAGGCATCCTGGGGCGTGACCTTCAGGGCCTCACGCAGGTAGACGCCGTCGATCAGCGCGCCCACATGCCGTGCGACGCCGTCGGCACGCGCACCGATCAGCGGGCGCAGTTCGTGACAGAGGTTGGAGTGCAGCCGCCGGTGGTAAATCGACAAGAGCCGCTTGGCCTCCGGCACCGTCTGGGCAAGCACGTAGAAATTCAGCCACGCCCCGATCACCTCGCGCCGGAAGTTGGCGGTCGAGAAACTGGCGCGCACGATCCCGGCGATGCGGCCCCGGTTCCCCTCGGCCACGGCCAGCGCCCCGCGCACCTCTGCCCCGTAAAGCGTCAGGATGTGGCGCATCGCCGCCAGGAAGATCTGTTCCTTCGAGCCGAAATAGTGATGCGCCAGCGCCGAGGACATCCCCGCGCGCTTGGCGATCTGGCTGACCGTCACGTCGAGCGAACCGGTGCGCCCGATCTCGACGATCGTCGCCTTCACCAGCGCTTCCTTGCGAATCGGCTCCATCCCGATCTTGGGCATTTTCACGCTCCTCCTGTCCTCCAAGGGCTACAAGAGCGTTTGTTGACTCGTCAATCAAGAAAAATCGTGCCCGCAGGCTCCGGGTTCCCACGTTGCCCCCCTTCGCGTAGTCTTGGGCTGCGCCCCGCTGCCGGGGCGTGAAACATTTCGCTTGCCAAACTTGGCCAAGGTGCGGTTAATTGACGCGCCAATCAAGAAAACAGGGAGTACCTGATGACCCTTCGTTCGATCCTGCTTGCCGGCGCCGCCCTTGCCGCCGCGACCCCCGCACTTTCCGAAGGCTGCGACAGCGTCACCTTCTCCGATGTCGGCTGGACCGACATCACTGCGACAACCGCGGTGACGGCCACGATCCTTGATGCGCTCGGCTATGAGACCGACGTGAAGGTGCTGTCGGTCCCGGTGACCTACACCGGCCTTGCCGAAGGCGACATCGACGTGTTCCTCGGCAACTGGATGCCGACGATGGAGGCGGACATCGCCCCCTACCGCGACGCGGGCACTGTGGACACGGTCCGTGTGAACCTGGTCGGCGCGAAATACACGCTGGCCACGAACGAGGCCGGGGCCGCGATGGGCATCGCCGACTTTGCCGACATCGCCGCGAACAAGGATGCGCTGGAGGGCCAGATCTACGGGATCGAGCCGGGCAACGACGGCAACCGCCTGATACTCGACATGATCGGGTCGAACGCCTTCGGGCTTGAGGGCTTCGACGTCGTCGAAAGCTCCGAACAGGGGATGCTGGCCGAGGTCGAGAAGCACAACGACGACAACAAGCCGATCATCTTCCTGGGCTGGGAACCCCACCCGATGAACGCCAACTACAAGATGACCTATCTGTCGGGCGGTGACGACTGGTTCGGCCCGAACTTCGGCGGCGCGGAAGTCCACACCAACGTGCGGGCGGGCTATATCACCGAATGTGCGAACACCGGCAAGTTGCTGTCGAACCTGGAATTCTCGCTGGCCATGGAAAACGAGATCATGGGCGCGATCCTGAACGACGGCGAGGAGCCGGGCGATGCCGCCAAGGCCTGGCTGGCCGCCAATCAGGACGTGCTTGGCCCCTGGCTCGACGGGGTGACCACGAAGGATGGCGGCGACGCCATGGCGGCCGTCACGGCGGCGCTTCAGTAAGGTCCTGCCGGGGCGAAGGCCCCGACCGGCGGCGGCGACCGCAGAAGTCGCCGCCGCCCAATGGCCGTGAACGGATAATCGGGGGACAATCATGGACTGGCTGACCAAGATCTGGCTGGGAATCGTCACGGACGAAAAGATCCCTGTGGGCAAGCTCGCCAAGGCGATCTTCGACTGGATGAAGGCCAATCTGAAATGGCTGTTCGACGGCATCGCGGAGATGATGGAAAAACTCATCGCCGCCATCCTGTGGTGCCTTGAGGCACCCCATCCCTTTATCCTGATCGCCCTGGCGGTGGCGCTGACATGGTATCTGCAACGCCGCTGGAAGGTCTGCGTGCTCGTCGGCCTGGGGTTCCTCTTCATCCTCGACCAGGGCTACTGGGACGAGACGATGGAGAGCCTGACGCTCATCCTCTCCTCCTGCGTCGTTTGCATGGGCGTGGGCGTGCCCATCGGCATCGCAGCGGCCCACCGGCCGCGGCTTTACGCCGCGATGCAGCCGATCCTCGACCTGATGCAGACGCTGCCAACCTTCGTCTACCTGATCCCGGCGATCGTCTTCTTCGGGCTGGGCATGGTGCCCGGGCTGATCGCCACGGTGATCTTCGTGGTTCCCGCGCCGATCCGGTTGACCCACCTGGGGGTCTCCAATACGCCCACGGCCCTGATCGAGGCGCTGACCGCCTTCGGCGCCACCAAGCGGCAGGTGCTGATCAAGGCGGAACTGCCCTACGCCCTGCCCCAGATCATGGCCGGGCTGAACCAGACCATCATGCTCTCGCTGTCCATGGTGGTGATCGCGGCGCTGGTCGGGGCCGACGGGCTGGGGGTGCCGGTCGTGCGCGCCCTGAACTCGGTCAATACGGCGCTGGGATTCGAATCCGGTTTCGTCATCGTGGTCGTGGCCATCGTCCTTGACCGCATGCTGCGCAAGGGAGACGCGAAATGAACGCCGCGCCCGAAATCGCCGTCGAGTTCGACAAGGTCAACATCGTCTTCGGCGATCACCCAGAACGCGCCCTGCCGCTGATGGACCAGGGGCTTTCCCGCTCCGAGATCCAACAGAAGACCGGGCAGATCCTGGGCGTCCACGACTGCTCTCTCACCGTCGCGAAGGGAGAGATCCTGGTGCTGATGGGCCTGTCCGGCTCGGGTAAGTCGACGCTCCTGCGGGCGGTCAACGGGCTGAACCCCGTCTGCCGGGGGGCGGTCACCGTTCATGACGACGGCTGGAGCTGCGAGATCGGAAGCGCCGGGCGCGAAGACCTGCTGAAGGTGCGCCGGGAATGCGTGGCGATGGTCTTTCAGCAGTTCGGCCTGCTTCCCTGGCGCACCGTGCGCGAAAACGTGGGCCTCGGACTCGAACTCGCGGGGATGGAGCCCGCGCAGATGCGCGAGCGCGTTGATGCGCAACTGGCGCTGGTCGGCTTGTCGGAACGCGCCGACGCCAAGGTGGGCGAGCTTTCGGGCGGCATGCAGCAGCGCGTGGGCCTGGCCCGCGCCTTCGTCACCGAAGCGCCGATCCTGCTGATGGACGAGCCCTTCTCGGCCCTCGACCCGCTGATCCGTACCCGGCTTCAGGACGAATTGCTGGAGCTTCAGCAGAAGCTTCAGCGCACGATCATCTTCGTCAGCCACGACCTCGACGAGGCCTTCAAGATCGGCAACCGCATCGCACTGATGGAGGGCGGGCGCATCGTCCAGTGCGGCACCGCGCGGGAGATCATCGCGAACCCGGTTTCGGACTACGTCGCCGATTTCGTGAACCACATGAACCCGCTCTCGGTCCTGACCGCACGCGATGCGGTCGAACCGACGCCGAACGCCATTCCCACCGCCGGGCGCACCGACATCGACACGCCCATCAAGGACGTGATGGCCCAGCTCAAGGACGAGACGCGCGCGCTCGAGGTGGTCGAACACGGGCAGATCGTCGGGCAGGTGTCGCGCCGTACCGTCATCGCCCGGCTCTTGGACCCGCGCGGCTAAGACGGGACAGGCCGGCTAAAGCCGCGCCGCCTCGGGGGCGGGCGGCGTCACGCGGCGGCGCAAGCGCGCCTCGCGGTATGTCATGTAGCTGATCGCGCCGATGATCATGCCGCCCCCGGCCAAGACATAGGGATCGACCGCCTCGCCGAATGCGAGCGCGCCCATCAGCGTCGCCCAGACAAGTTGCAGGAAGGTCACCGGCTGCGTCACCGTCAACGGCGCCGCCGCGAAGGCCCGCGTCATGGTGTAATGGCCAAGGGTTGCGAAGACCGCCACGATGCCGAGCCAAAAGAGTTGCTCCATCGTCGGCGTGATCCAGACCACGGCGGCGAAGGGCGCAAGGCCGATCGTCACGGTCAGAGACAGGAAGGCCACCAGCGCTACAGGCCGCACCATGCCCGAAAGCTGCTTGGCAAGCAGGTAGGAGGTGCCGAAGAACACCGCCGCGCCCAGTTGCGCCCAGTGGCCTGGCGTGATCTCCCTCAGGCCCGGGCGCAGCACCACGATCGCACCCAGAAGCGCGACCCCGATCGCGGCGATCCGCCTGAGCGCGATCTGCTCGCCCAGGAACAGCGCCGCCCCGGCGGTTACCACGATCGGGTTGAGGTAGCCGATCGCCGTCACCTCCGCCAACGGGATGCGAGCCATGGCGAAGAACCACAGCATCACGGCCATCGTGTGCAGCGCGCCCCGGCCCAGGACCAGCGGCAGGGCCGCGCGCGGCAGCCCCGTGCGGACCGCCAGCACCAGCGAAGGCGCCAGGAACAGAAGGCCGAACGCAAAGCGGATGAAAGCGCCTTCGGCCGCCGGAAGATCGGTGCCAAGGTGCCGGACCGTTGCGGTCACGGCAACGAAGCTCAGCCCGGTCACGAACATCCAGGCGATCCCCGCCAGGGGGCTGTTGGCATCAGAGGACGACATGGCGCGACATGACAGCAAAAGCGCGGGGGCCGCAAGTCACCCCGTCGCAAGCCGCCACGCGATCGACCACATGACGAGCGCGATCAGAAGGTCAAGCAGCCGCCACGCCCCGGGCCTAGCGAAGAGCGGCTGCAAAAGCCGCGCGCCGTAGCCCAGCGTAAAGAAGAAGAGGAAAGAGGCTGCTGCGGCCCCGAGCCCGAAAGCCACCCCCTGGCCCGGATACTGCGCCGAGACCGCCCCCAGGAAGACCACCGTGTCCAGCCAGGCGTGCGGATTGAGCCAGGTCATGGCCGCGACCGTCGCAAGGGTCGGCAGCAAAGCCGCCCCGCTGGAGCCGTCCACGCGCAGCGCCTGCCCGCCACGCCAGGCCTGCCAGGCCGCCCGCGCGCCGTAGGCGATCAGGAAGCAGGTGCCGCCCCAAAGCAGCGCCGGACCGAGCCATGGCGTGGCGTCGCGGGCCAGGCCGAAGCTTGAAACGCCAATCCCGATCAGCAGCGAGTCCGAGACCGCGCAAAAGAGGACCACCGCGAAGACATGCTCCCGCCGCAGCCCCTGCCGCAGCACCAAGGCGTTCTGGGCGCCGATCGCGAGGATCAGCCCGAGCCCAAGCTGGAAGCCGGCGATGAAGGGCGCTTGCATGTGATCCCCTGAAAACCTACCCGCCCCGGGGCCCGGACCGACTTGCGCCGCCGCTACCCCCAAACTGAAACGGGGCCGTCGCCGGCCCCGCTCGATCGTCCTGTCCGCGCGCTTACGCCAGTTGGGCGGCGACCTCGTCGGGAACGTCGAAGTTGTGGGTCACGGTCTGCACGTCGTCATCCTCTTCGAGCAGGTCGACCAGGCGCATCAGCTTCTGCGCGGTCTCCAGGTCGACGACGGTGCGGCTTTGCGGCTTCCAGATCAGCTTGGACTCGGTCGACTCGCCCAGGATCTCCTCCAGCTTGTCGGAGACCGCCGACAGGTCCTCGACCTGGCAGTAGATCCAGTGGCCGTCCTCGTCGGATTCGACATCGTCGGCGCCTGCGTCGAGCGCCGCCATCATCACCGTGTCGGCATCACCGGCAGAGGCGGGGTAGGAAATCTCGCCCACCCGGTCGAAGCTGTGGCTGACCGAGCCGGTCTGGCCGAGGTTGCCGCCGCACTTCGTGAAGTAGCTGCGTACGTTCGACGCGGTGCGGTTCAGGTTGTCGGTCATCGCCTCGACGATGATCGCGATCCCGTTGACGCCGTAACCCTCGTAGCGGATTTCGGTATAGTCCTCGGCATCGCCGCCCAGCGATTTCTTGATCGCGCGGTCGATTACGTCCTTCGGGCAGGACACGGCCTTGGCCGCCTTTACCGCCAGGCGCAGGCGTGGGTTCTTGTCCGGGTCAGGGTCACCCATCTTCGCGGCGACGGTGATTTCCTTCGCCAGTTTCGAAAACAGCTTCGAGCGTGCCGCATCCTGCCGCCCCTTGCGGTGCTGGATGTTGGCCCATTTTGAATGGCCCGCCATGACCTTCTCCGTCGGAATTTCTCGCGCGCCTCTATATGTCAGGCAGGAGGGGGGCCGCAACCCCGCTGAGCACGCGCGCCGCTGCACCCCCGGCTCGGCCCTTGCCCGGAACCCCGGGGACGGGTTCTATGGGGGCAGGAGGCGCCTGATGTCCCAAGATCAGATCATTCTTTTCGCCCTCTTCGCGCTGGTCTTCGCGGCGCTGATCTCGGGGCGGTGGCGCTACGACGCGGTGGCCTTCGCCGCGCTTCTGGCGGGCGTCCTTCTGGGTGTCGTGCCCGCCGCCTCGGCGTTCGAGGGGTTCGGCCATCCCGCGACCCTGGTCGTCGCGCTTGTCCTCGTGGTCTCCGCCGGGCTGACGCGGGCGGGCGTGGTGATGATGATCACACGCCGCTTCATCCGGCCCGGCCGAAAACTAGGGGGCCATATCGCGATGATGGGCGCGATCGGCGGCGTGCTGTCGGCCTTCATGAACAATGTCGCGGCCCTGGCGATCCTGATGCCCGTCGATGTCTCCTCGGCCCGGCAGGAGGGCCGCGCGCCAGGGCGCTCGCTGATGCCGCTTTCCTTCGCGACAATCCTCGGGGGGATGGTCACGCTGATCGGCACGCCGCCCAACATCATCGTTGCCGCCATCCGGCAGGATGCCCTGGGCGCCTCGTTTTCGATGTTCGACTTCAGCCCCGTCGGCAGCGTGGTCGCGCTGGCGGGGCTCGTGTTCGTCGCGCTGATCGGTTGGCGCATGATCCCCGCCCGCGAAGAGCGCGCGGCCCCGGCGGAACTTTCCGCCTTCGTGGCCGAGCTGGTGATCCCGGACGACGCCAGGATCGCGGGCAAACCGCTCGGCGCGCTCCAGGAAGAGGCCGACCGCGCGGGCGCCATCCTGGTGGCGGTCATCCGCGACGGGCGCGCGCGGCGCAGCCCCACGGCGGAGATGGAGCTTCTTGCCGGTGACGTCATCCGGCTTGAGGCCGGGTCAGAGGCGCTGGACACGCTCCGGGCGGGGCTGGGCCTCGACTTCGCCGATCACCGCCGCAAGCACTACCTCGAGGCTGAAAAGGCAGGGCTCGTCCTGGTGCAGGCCGCCGTGCCGGCGGGCGCCCGGATCGTCGGCAAGAGCGCGGAATCGGTCGGGCTGATCTGGCGCCGAGGCACGGCGCTGATGGGGATCTCGCGGCAGGGCCGCGCGGTCAGCGGACCGCTGCGCAAGGCCACGATCCGCGCGGGCGACGTGCTGCTGCTTCTGGCGCCCCGCGACAGTGCCGCGCGGGTCATCGACTGGCTGGGCTGCCTTCCAATGGCCGAGGGCAACCGCCCCGTGACCCGCCCGGACCAGACCGCCGCGGCGGTCGGCATCTTCGCCTTGGCGGTCCTTGCGGCGAGCCTTGGGTTTGTGGATCTGCCCGTGGCGCTGGGCTGCGTCGTGGCGGGCTACGTGGGTTATCGCATCCTGCCGCTGGCCGAGGTCTATGACCAGATCGAGTGGCCGGTCATCGTTCTGCTGGGCTCCATGATCCCGCTGGGCGCGGCGCTGGAAACCTCCGGCGGCACGGAACTGATCGCATCCGGCCTGATCCGGCTCAGTGCGGGGGCGCCCGCATGGGTCGCGGTCGGGCTCCTGATGGTGGTCACGATGACGCTCTCGGATGTGCTCAACAACACCGCGACCGCGATCGTGGCCGCCCCGGTGGGAATCGCGATGGCCGAAGCCCTGGGCGCATCGCCCGACCCGTTCCTGATGGCGGTCGCGGTCGCTGCGTCCTGCGCGTTCCTCACCCCCATCGGCCACAAGAACAACATGCTGATCCTTGGCCCCGGCCAATATCACTTCGGGGACTACTGGCGCATGGGCCTGCCGCTGGAGGTGATCGTCATCGCGGTGGGCCTGCCCGCCATTCTGGTCTTCTGGCCGCTCTGAGGCGGCTCAGAAGTCGTAAAGCAGCGGCACGACGATCGTGCAGACCATGGCCGAGATCAGGTTCATCGGCAGGCCGAAGCGGACGAAGTCGGTGAAGCGATAGCCGCCGGGGCCGTAGACCAGCGTGTTTGTCTGGTAGCCGATCGGCGTGGCGAATGCCGCCGAGGCGCCGATCATCACGGTCACGATCAGCGGCCGCGCATCGACGCCCATCGTCTGCGCCAGGCCGATGACGACCGGGGTGATGATCACCGCGACCGCGTTGTTGGAGATGATCTCGGTCAGGACCGAGGTCGCGACATAGACGCAGAAGACCAGCGCGAAGGGTGGCAGGTCCTGAAGGATGGGCGCGGCACGGGTCACGACCATGTCGACCGCGCCCGAATGCTCCAGCCCGCCCCCCACCGCCAGCATCCCGAACAAAAGCCCCAGAAGCCGCCCATCGACAGAGGCAAAGGCCTCGTCCGCGTCGATGCAGCCGGTGACAAGCACGATGGCGACGCCCACGAAGGCCAAAAGCTGAATGGGCGCGATGTCGAGCGCGGCCAGAAGCACCACGCCGGCAAGCACGGCGATCACGATGGGCGCATGCCCGCGCCGGTAGGCGCGCTGGGACGGGCGGCCCACATCGACAAGCTCCATGTCGGAGGCCAGGCGGGAAATATCCTCGGGCGCGCCTTCCAGCAGAAGCGTGTCGCCCACCTGCACGATCAGGTCGTCAAGCTGGCGGCCGATGTTCTGGTTCCGGCGGTGGACCGCCAGCGGATAGACCCCGTAGCGCCGCCGCAGGCGCATCGAGCCCAGGGACCGGCCGACCATGTGGCAGCCCTGGGTGATCAGGACCTCCACCGTTTCGGTCTGGACCGAGGACAGCTTGTCCACCATGCGGACCTGCTTGCTGGACTGAAGGCCCAGGATCTCGGACATCGGCGTGCGCAGGACGACCCGGTCGCCCGCCTGCAACTGGACCGAGCGCAGATCCCGCCGCAACGAAAGATCGCCGCGCAGCACATCGACCACGCGCACGTTACCACGCTTGAAGATGTCGACCTCGTCCAACGTCTGGCCCAGAAGCTCGGACTCCTCCGGCACCGCGACCTCGGTGAAGAACTTCATCTTCGAGCGATCGGCCAACAGGGCCGACATCGAATCCCGCGTCGGCAGAAGCCTGCGCGAAAAGATCCCGATATAGGTGAGCCCCGCGATCGCCACGCAGATCCCGAGCGGCGTGATCTCGAAGATCCCGAAGGGCTGAAGCCCCCGTGCGCGGGCCACGCCATCGACGACAAGGTTGGTGGAGGTGCCGATCATCGTGATCGTCCCGCCGAGGATCGTCATGTAGCTGAGCGGGATCAGCATCTTCGAGGGCGCCACCGCAAGCTTCTTCGACAGCGTGATGAAGATCGGGATCATCACGACGACAAGCGGCGTGTTGTTCACGACGGCCGAAAGCCCGGTCACCAGCAGCCCTACGCTGACCAGCGTGCGGACCGGGTGTTTTTCGACATTCCGGGCCGCGACCGTGCTCAGCGTTTCGAGGGCCCCGGTCCGGACCAGCGCGCCGACGATGATGAACATGGCCGCGATTGTCCAGGGCGCGTTGTTCGACAGCACCGCCTCGACATCGGCGTAGGGAAGGATGCCCAGTACCAGCATCACCGCCGCGCCGCCGATCGCCACGACCTCGACCGGAAAGGTTTCGCGAACGAACATGATGAGCATCGCAAGAAGGATACCCATGGAAATGAAGGCTTCTGCGGTTTGGGGAAGATCGAGGTCGAACATCATGTCTCCGGACCGTATGGCTTGAGCCATACAGAAACGCGAAGCGCAATCAAGCGCGCTCGTCTCAATTGCTCACGGGAAGGCTTGTTCAAGCCGGCCGCCGAGCCGGATCATGCGGATCTTTTGCGCAAGCCCCGTCCGGTCATCGGTTTCGACATAGACGCCCGACAGCGTCGCCTCACCATTCGCGGGGCTGAAGCGTTCCTTGACCATGCCGGTGACGAAGCGGCGCATGGGCTCCAGCTTCTCCATCCCGATCACGGAATTGTAGTCGCCGCACATCCCCGCATCGGTGAGGTAACCGGTTCCACCCAGCAGCACCTGCGCGTCCCCGGTCGGCACATGGGTGTGGGTGCCCACCACCAGGCTCGCGCGTCCGTCGCACCAGTGGCCCACGGCCATCTTCTCGCTCGTCGCCTCGGCGTGGAAATCGACGATGGCCGCCTGCACCGCGCCGCCAAGGGGATGGGCGCGCAGGACGGAATCGAGGGCCGAGAACGGATCGTCGAAGGGGCGCTTCATGAAGACCTGGCCCAGCGCCTGCGCGACCAGGACCTTCTGCCCGCCCGCCGCGGTGAAGACCCGCGCGCCCTTGCCCGGCGCGGTACGGGCGTAGTTCAGCGGTCTCAGGATGCGCGGCTCATTCTCGATGAAGGACAGCATATCCTTCTGGTCGAAGGCGTGGTCGCCCAGCGTCACGCAATCGGCCCCGGCCGTCAGCAGCGCCTTGGCGTGTTCGGCCGAAAGCCCCGCGCCGGAGGTGGCATTTTCCCCGTTCACCACGACGAAGTCGAGGCCCCAGTCCGCCCGGAGCGCCTTGAGCCGCCCCGAGACCGCCGCGCGGCCCGCGCGGCCCATCACATCGCCAAGAAAAAGAAGTTTCATGCCCCCTGACTAAGGCCGCCGTCACGGAAGGGCAAGCGTGCTTCGCCTGTCCCGGCGAGGACGGCCGGGACAGCGACGGGACGTGGGGATCACCGGACCGGGGCGAAGACCTCCGCCTCGGTCACGATCAGGTCGAGCGGCTGGTCGGTCGGCTCGATCGGCACCTCGGCGACCTCCTGCGCGGCGAAGGCGAAGCCGATGGCGGTCACAGGCCCGCGCGCCCGCAGACCTTCGAGCGTGCGGTCGTAGAAGCCGCCGCCGTAGCCCAGGCGGAAGCCGCGCCGGTCGAAGGCCAGAAGCGGCACCACCAGAACCTGCGGCTCGACCCAATCGCCGCTTTCGGGGATCAGCGCGCCGAACTCTCCGGCCACCATGATCGCGCCGGGATGCCACTCGCGGAACTTCAGCGGCGTTCCGGCGCCCAGGATCACGGGCACGCCGACGGGGCCGCCATGGGCCGCCATCGCGGGTAGGCAGTCGATCTCGGTCCGCATCGGCATATAGCCCGCCAGCGTCTTGCCCGTATGTTCGGCGAGGACGCCGATCAGCCGCGCCCCGTCTTCGGGCCTGCGCGCGGCAAAAGCCGCCTTGCGCCGCGCAAAGGCCTCTGTCCGCGCGGCCTGCTTGATTTCAGTCAGGGTCATAGAAGGATCACCGTCGCCAGTCCGAGAAACACGAAGAAGCCCACGACATCCGTCATCGTGGTCACGAAAGTTCCCGACGCCAGTGCCGGGTCAAGGTCGAAGCGGTCGAGCGTCAAGGGCACCAGGATGCCCGAAAGCGCCGCGACCACGAGGTTGATGACCATCGCCGCCCCCAGGACGCCGCCCAGCACCCAGGAGCCGAAGGCAAGGTAGCCTACCATGCCCATGATCAGCGCGAAGAGGACGCCGTTGATGGCGCCCACCATCGCCTCGCGCCGCACCACGCGGCCCGCGTTCGAGCTCGTCAGGTCCTTGGTCGCCAGCGCCCGCACCGCGACGGTCAGCGACTGGGTTCCGGCATTGCCGCCCATCGAGGCCACGATCGGCATCAGCACCGCAAGCGCCACCAATGCCTCGATCGTGTGGGAGAAAAGCGAGATCACGAGCGCCGCAATATTGGCGGTGAAAAGGTTCACCAGAAGCCAGGGCGCGCGCTGGCGCACGGTGTCGATGACCCCGTCCGAGATCGCGCTTTCCTCGCCCACGCCTGCCAGGCGCAGCACGTCTTCCTCGTGCTCCTCGTCCAGCACGGCCATGGCGTCGTCGATGGTGATGACGCCGACTAGCCGCCCGTCGCCGTCCACCACGGGGGCGGAGATCAGGTGGTACTGGTTGAACGCATAGGCCACGTCGCCTTCTTCGTCGAAGACTTCGATGGCGCGGAAACTGTCCTCGGAAATGTCGCGAAGCTGGACGCTGCGCCTGGAGGACAGAAGCTTGCCCAGCGTCACATAGCCCACCGGATGCCAGCGCGGATCGACCAGGATCACATGATAGAACTGATCGGGAAGCTCCTCTGCCGTCCGCAGGAAGTCGATCGCGTCGCCCACCGTCCAGTCTTCCGGCGCGGTCACGACCTCGCGCTGCATCAAGCGGCCGGCGGAGTATTCGGGATAGGTCAGCGACTGTTCGACTGCTGCGCGGTCGCTTTCCTCCAGCGCGCCCAGGATGCGTTCCTGCTGCGGTTCCTCAAGGTCTTCCAGAAGGTCGACGACATCGTCGGAATCAAGCTCGCGCACCGCCTCGGTCAGAACCTCGACCGGCAGTGCCTCGATCACCTCCTCGCGGATGGAGTCGCCCAGTTCCGAAAGGATCTCCCCGTCGATGCCGCGTGACCAGAGCGACAGCAGCGCGGCGCGGTCTTGGGATCCGATCTGTTCGAAAAGGTCGGCGATGTCGGCCGCGTGGAGCGGCTCCATCAGCGCGTCGATGCGGGCGGCATCCCCCGCCTCGACCGCATCGAGGATCGCGTTCACGACCTTCTGGTCGAGCGCGTATTCGTCCTCATCGCGGTCAAGCTCGGTTTCTTGCGCGTCCGTCATTCCGTTCCCCTCGTGATTACGGCGACATTATCGGAAGCACTTTCAAAGAAACAGGGGCAAAGGGCGGATTCCCCCGCGTGCTGCCTGCGTTTAGACTGCGCGCACGACAGACCGATGACAGCAGCGACAGGAAGGGAAACGGGGACCACATGGCGGACCTTCTACTAGGCCAGACCCTGCGCTTCGCGGGCAACCCGACGACCGAAGGACCGGAGGCCGGGCGTCATTCCGCGCGCGGTGGCGTCCTGATCGAGGCGGGCCGCATCGCCGCGGTGGGCGAGGCCGACGACCTGCGCCGCGCGCATCCCGGGGCGCGCGTGACCGATTACGGCGATGCGCTGATCTCGGCCGGTTTCATCGACGCCCATGCGCATTATCCGCAGACCGCGATGATCGCGAGCTGGGGCAAGCGGCTCATCGACTGGCTGAACAGCTACACCTTCCCCGAGGAAATGCGCTTCTCCGATCCAGCCTACGCGGCCGGAATCGCGCGAACCTATTTCGATTTGACGATCGCGAACGGCACGACGACGGTCTGTTCCTATTGCACGATCCACCCCGAAAGCGTCGAGGCCTTCTTCGAGGAGGCCCGGCGGCGCGGGGCGCGCGCCTATGCCGGAAAGACCTGCATGGACCGCAACGCCCCCGAGGGCCTCCGCGACACGCCGCAATCGGCCTATGACGACAGCAAGCGCCTGCGTGACCGCTGGCATGGGGTGGAACGGCTGAACTACGTTCTCACCCCGCGCTTTTCGCCCACATCGAGCGAAGCGCAACTCGAAGCGCTCGGCGCGCTCTGGGCCGAAAGCCCGGGGCTTCTCATGCAGACGCACCTCTCCGAACAGACCGACGAGGTCGCCTGGGTCCGCGCGCTCTTCCCAACCGCACGCGACTACCTCGATACCTACGAACGCTTCGGCCTGCTGGGCCCCGGCGCGCTTTATGGCCACGCGATCTATCTTGAGCCGCGCGAGCACGCCCGGTTGAAGGACGTGGACGCAAGCCTGATCCATTGCCCGACCTCGAATACCTTCATCGGATCGGGGCTCTTCGACATGGACGGGATGACGCGCGGCGGCTACCGGGTGGGGCTCGCCACCGACACCGGCGGCGGGTCCAGCTTCTCGATGCTGCGAACGATTGCCGCCGCCTACGAGGTCGCGCAACTCCGTCACCGCGCGCTCCACCCGGCCGAGCTTTGGTGGCTGGCCACCCAAGGGTCTGCCCGCGCGCTGCGGGCCGAAGACCGGATCGGCAACCTCGCCCCGGGGATGGAGGCGGACATTGCGGTGATCGACCTCGCCTCCACCCCGGCCATCGCCCAGCGCGCGGCCCGCGCCGGCGACATCTGGGAGGCGCTCTTTCCCACCATCATGATGGGCGACGACCGCGCGATCCGCGCCGTCTGGATCAACGGCAAGCCGGTCCTTTAGCGCCTGCATCCCTTCTTCTTTTCGCAAATATCCTCGGGGGGTGCGGGGGGCAGACAGCCCCCCGCCGTACCTGGCTTACCCCGCCAGCCGCCGCGCCAGCCGGTTCTGCGTTTCGATCACCCGCGCCATGTCAACGGTCACGACCTGCCCGCCGCGCACGACCGGTCGCCCCTCGACGAAAAGATCTCGCACCCGCGTGGGTCCGCACAGGACGAGCGCCGCCACCGGGTCCCAGGCCCCCGCCGCCTCGATGCCCGAGACATCCCAGATCGCGATATCCGCCCGCTTTCCGGGCTCCAGCGATCCGCAATCGTCCCGACCGAGCACTTTCGCCCCGCCAAGCGTCGCAATCTCCAGCGCCTCGCGCGCGCTCATCGCATTGGCCCCGCGCGCCACCCGCTGCAGTAACATCGCCTGGCGGGCCTCGCCGATCAGGTTGCCCGCGTCGTTGGAGGCCGACCCGTCCACCCCCAACCCGACCTTCACGCCGCGATCGCGCATCGCCCGAACCGGGGCTATCCCGGACCCAAGGCGGCAGTTGGAACAGGGGCAGTGCGCGACCCCGGTCCCGGTGCGCGCGAAAAGGTCGATCTCGGTCGTGTCGAGCTTCACGCAATGCGCGTGCCAAACGTCGGCGCCCGTCCAGCCCAGATCCTCGGCGTATTGACCCGGACGGCAGCCGAACTGGGCCAAAGAATAGGCGATATCCTCGTCATTCTCGGCCAGATGGGTGTGGAGCATCACACCCTTGTCGCGCGCCAGAACGGCGGCCTCCCGCATCAGATCGCGGCTGACCGAGAAGGGCGAACAGGGCGCCAGCCCCACCCGCACCATCGCCCCGGGTGCCGGATCGTGGAACGCATCCACCACGCGTTCCATGTCCTTCAGGATCGCGGGCTCCGCTTCGACCAGCGCGTCGGGCGGCAGGCCGCCCGCGCTTTCGCCGATCGACATCGCGCCCCGCGTGGGATGGAAGCGCATCCCGATCTCGCGCGCCGCATCGATCGTGTCCTCAAGCCGCGCACCGTTCGGGTAAAGGTAGAGGTGATCCGAGGTCAGCGTGCAGCCCGACAGCGCCAGTTCCGCCAGCCCCACCAGGGCGGAGACCCGCATCTCTTCCGGGCCGAAGCGCGACCAGATCGGGTAAAGCGTCTTCAGCCAGCCGAACAGGAGCGCATCCTGCCCGCCCGGCACCGCGCGGGTCAGCGTCTGGTAAAGATGGTGATGCGTGTTCACCAGGCCCGGCGTGACGACCGCGCCCCGCGCCTCGATCACCGTCCCGGTCGTGGTCAGCCCCTGGCCCACCGCCACGATCACGCCGTCGCGGATCAGGACATCGCCCCCGGTGATCTCGCGCCGGGCCGCGTCCATGGTGACGACGGTATCGGCATTTCGGATCAGACTCTCAGCCATGCGTTCCCCCTGTTGGCCACCCCTTCGGCGGATCGGGAACGGCCGGGCGACAGAAGGGGGAAGGACTCGCCCCGGCCCGCGCAGCCTAGGGCAGAACGCCGCTACCAGCCAGCCCCGCGCGGCGAAAACACTTTCGTCCGGGTCGCGAAGATCAACCGGCGAGCGCCCGCAAGGCCTCTGCATGAACCTGTGCGTTCGCGGCGGCGATCACGCGCCCGCCCGCATGCGCGGGCCCGCCCTGCCAGTCGGTAACGATGCCGCCAGCGGCCTCGATCACCGCGATCGGCGCCTGGATGTCATAGGCGGAAAGCCCCGCCTCGATCACCAGGTCGATCTGCCCGGCGGCAAGCAGCGCGTAGGCGTAGCAATCCATCCCGTAGCGCGTCAGACGGGCCTCGGCCGCGACACGGCGGAAGGCCGCGCCCTCTTCGGGCGTGCCGACCTCGGGGAAGGTCGTGAACAGGACCGCCTCCGACAGGGGGCGGGGGGGGCGCGCGCGCAGCGCCCGCTGGCCTGCGGGGCCCGACAGTTCCGCCAGGCCCAGACCGCCGATGAACCGCTCACCGATATAGGGCTGGTCGATCACGCCCAGCACCGGGCCGGAGGGGTCGGAGACCGCGATCAGCACCCCCCAGGTCGGCGTCCCCGACATATAGGCGCGGGTCCCGTCGATCGGGTCGAGAACCCAGGTCAGCCCCGATGTGCCGTCCCGCCGCCCGAATTCCTCGCCGAAGATCGCGTCGTCGGGCCGAAGCTCCGCCAGAAGCGCGCGCATCGCCAGTTCCGCAGCGCGGTCGGCCTCCGTCACCGGGTCGAAACCCGATGCCCCCTTGCTTTCGACCGAGAGCGCGGCAGAGCGGAAATGGGCCAGCGTCTCGCGCCGGGCCACATCGGCCAGGCGATGGGCCGCGTCGATGAGCGTGCGGCGCTCTTCATCGGACAAGGACAAGGACGGCATGGAACCCCCGGCGCTGCGATGTCTCGGGGGTAGCCATGCCGACCGTCAAGGTCAATGGCCCCTCAGGCGGCGTCGGACAGGACCTTGGCCAGATCGAAGAGCCGCCGGCGCTGCGGCTCGGGGATGGCGTAGTAGGACCGCACGAGCAGCATCGCCTCCTTGTCCGCAAGGATATCGCCGCCGACCTCGTCCGTCGGCGCGACGCCGGAGTCCAGCCCCTCGAAGAAGAAGCTGATCGGAACCGAGAGCGCCTCCGCGATATCCCAAAGGCGGGACGCGGAGATGCGGTTCATCCCGGTTTCGTATTTCTGGATCTGCTGGAACTTGATGCCGACCTTCTCGGCAAGCTGTTGCTGGGTCATGCCCACCATCCAGCGGCGATGCCGCACGCGCTTGCCGACATGAACGTCAACGGGATGCTTCATGGTCCTCTCCGTTTCCCCATCATGCGCCCTACACGGCGCCTTTCTATTGCCCGGAAAATTTGCGCATCACGAAATGCCGAAGGTCGATAATCTGGATGCCGCCCTGACGCATTGTTCTCGTGTCTGAGGGGAATTCGGCCCGCGAAGCCTTGGCGAGGGCATCGCAGGACTACCCGGATACGCGCTCACCTAACACCAATTCCCGCAGAAGGAGACTAACATCCTGTCATTAATATGGCAAACGCTTTGGGGCCGTCCGTCCCTGCCCTGCGCAAAGCGCCTCTGGACCTTTGCGAAACGCCCCGGCAAGGTCTGCTCAACCGAGGAGGCACCATGAAGAGTTTCCAGATCACCGCGTACGGGTCCGCCCCGATACTTGTCGATGCGGACCTGCCCGAACCCGCTGCGGGCGAGGTGCGGATCAGGGTCGCGGCCTGCGGGCTGAACTTCGCGGACCTCCTGATGTCCGAGGGTACCTACCAGGACAGCCCCACCCCGCCCTTCGCCCTGGGGATGGAGCTTTCGGGCACCGTCGAAAAGTTGGGACCGGGCGTGACCGCCCCGGCGGTCGGCACACGGGTCGCGGCATTTGCCGGGTCCGGCGGGCTGGCGGACTATGTCTGCGTGCCGGCCGGGTCCTGCGTGCCGCTCCCCGATTCCATGCCCTTCGACCACGCCGCGGCCTTTCTGGTCGCCTACGGCACGAGCCATCTGGCGCTCAGCCACCGCGCGCGACTGGCTGCCGGTGAAACGCTTCTGGTGCTTGGCGCGGCGGGCGGCGTCGGGCTGACCGCGGTCGAGATCGGAAAGCTCATGGGCGCGCGCGTCATCGCCGTCGCCCGCGGGCAGGACAAGCTGGCCGTTGCAAAACAGGCCGGGGCCGATCACCTGATCGACGCGGGCGCCGATCTGCGGAGCGAGGTCAAGGCGCTCGGCGGGGCCGATGTCGTCTACGACGCGGTGGGCGGCGACCTGTTCCAGGCGGCGATGCGGGCCACGCGGCCGGACGGGCGGCTTCTGGCCATCGGCTTCGCCTCCGGCAAGGTGCCGCAGGTGCCCGCCAACCACCTCCTGGTCAAGAACCTGTCGCTGATCGGATTCTACTGGGGCGGCTACCTGAAGTTCCGCCCCGACCTGCTGACGGCATCGCTGGCCACACTTCTGGGCTGGTACGCCGAGGGGCGACTGCATCCGCATGTCAGCCATGTCCTGCCGCTGGAGCGGGCCGCCGAGGGGCTCGCGCTCTTGCGCGACCGGCGCTCGACTGGAAAGGTCGTGATTCAGATCACGCAGCAGTAGGCCAAGCGCAGTTCGTCCTTCAGGGCCTCGACCACGGGGCCCTTTTCGGCGCCCGCGTCGTAAAGCCCGATGCGCACCAGCCCCAGCGGCGGCAGCCCCCCGGCATCGCCGATATCGACCGACCCGCTGGGCAGCGCCCCGCGCATCCTGACCGAGACCGCCAGATCAGCCGCCACCATCGCCATGACGGCCTCGTTCGAGCGGCCGCTGAATCCCATCTCCCAGGGGATGCCCGCGTCATCGAGCGCGGCCTGCGCGATCGCGCGAAAGCGGCAGATCTCCTCGAACCCCAGGCGCAAGGGGCGGTTCTGCCCGGCGATGCCCCCTTCGACGCCGATCCAGACCAGGTCGCGCGCCGCCAGTTCCTCTCCCCCCGGCGCGATGACCTCCTCCGTCGTCAGCATGAGGTCGAGTTCGCCGCGCGCGAAGGCCTCGTGCATCAGGTTCGTGAAGGAGGACATCAGGTTGATCCGCACCCGCGGGTAAAGCGCCGCGAAACGGCCGAGAATGCGCGGGATCGCCGGGTAGACGATGTCATGGGGCACACCCAGCCGAAGCTCGCCCTCGAAACCCGCATCGGTCAGGCGGCTCAGCGCCTCGTCGTTCAGTTCCAGCATGCGCCGCGCATAGCCCAGAAGCTGCTCGCCCTCGGGCGTCAGGGTCAGTTTGCGCGCGGCGCGCACGAAGAAATCCCGTCCGAGCGATTGTTCCAGCCGCTTGATCTGCATCGAGACAGCCGATTGCGTAAGGTTCAGCAAACCCGCCGCGCGCGTCACGCCGCCGGTTTCGGCGACGGTCGCGAAGGCCCGGAGCGCGGTGAGGTCCAGGTTTCTTGGCATATCAAAATCCGTGATGATTTCTACAACCAACATTCATTTCCAAAATGGATCACATGCGGCGATATATATCAAGAGCAATCATGAAGCTCGCCCAAACAATCATGAACGGAGATGCATTATGGAACATGCCGCCACCTGCCCCGCCGCTTGCCCGGATGCCGCCCGCCAGAATGTCCGCCCGAATGCGCGCTCGCCCCTTCGGCTCCTTCAACGCCTGCGTCGGACCCTTGCCTTCGCAAGGACCCGTCGTTCTCTGGCCGATCTGGAGCCGCACCTCTTGAGGGACATCGGAATCACCCCGGAACAGGCGCGCGCCGAACGGGGCCGGCCGGTCTGGGACGTGCCGAAAAACTGGCTGAGGTAATTCATCGGAAACGGCCGGAAAAGCTTGAAATTGACGGGCCGCTTCCCGATATTTCCCTGCGAGGGGTGCCTCGCGAGGGGCGCCACCAAAGGAAACGCAGCAGGAGGCTTTGATGGCTGACTTCAATACGATCGGCGTAGGCCGCGCGAGAACCGGCACGCTTGCGATCGACGAAGGGCTTCGCGCCCATATGAACAAGGTCTACGGCCTGATGTCCGTAGGGATGGTCCTGACGGCAGCCGCGGCCTGGGCAATCGGCGGGCTGACCGTGACGACCGACCCCGCGAACGCGGCCGCGCAGATTGGCGCGACCCGCTATCTGACCGATTTAGGCGTCACGCTTTACGCATCGCCGCTCAAATGGGTCGTGATGTTCTTGCCGCTGATCATGGTCTTCGCCTTCGGCGCGATGATCAACCGTATCTCCTCGGCGGCGGCACAGCTGTTCTTCTACACCTTCGCCGCGGCGATGGGCGTGTCGATCAGCTGGATCTTTGCCGTCTACACCGGCGTTTCGGTCGTGCAGACCTTCCTGATCACCGCGATCGCCTTCGCGGGCCTCTCGCTTTGGGGCTACACGACGAAGAAGGACATCTCGGGCTGGGGTTCGTTCCTGATCATGGGCGTGATCGGCCTTCTGGTCGCCTCGATCGTGAACATCTTCCTCGCCTCTTCGGCGATGCAGTTCGCGATCTCGGCCCTTGGCCTTCTGATCTTCGCGGGCCTGACCGCCTACGACACGCAGAAGATCAAGAACACCTACATCGCCCACGCCCATCACGGCGACAGCGAATGGCTGGCGAAGTCGGCGATCATGGGGGCGCTGAACCTCTATCTCGACTTCATCAACATGTTCATGTTCCTCCTGCAGTTCCTCGGCAATCGCGAGTGATCTGAGGTTTCGGAAATGTCGAAGGGCCGGGGATTTCCCCGGCCCTTTTCGTTTGTACGCCCGGCGCGCGGGCGGCCAGGCAAAGAAAAAGCCGCGCTTGCGGCGCGGCCCTTGGACGTCCTACGGGACGGCAGATCTTACTTGATCTTGCCTTCCTTGTATTCGACATGCTCACGCTTGACCGGGTCGTACTTACGCACAACCATCTTTTCGGTCATGGTGCGGGCATTCTTCTTGGTCACATAGAAGTGCCCGGTGCCCGCCGTCGAGTTCAGACGGATCTTGATCGTCGTCGGCTTCGCCATTGTCGTTCTCCTGCTTCGGACATCGCCCGAACGGCGCAGCCCGCAAATCTCTTGAAGCCCGCCTTTTACGGATGGCGGCGGCAGAGTCAACAGACAAAGCGCGGGAAAGGCGACGCTTTGAAGGCTACCGTTGCCGCCCTCCTTAACCGAAGGGCAGAAATGCGCGGAGAACCTGTAAGCCGGATTCTGTCCAAGGGGCGAACCCCTCTGGATGACCATTCCTCTCGGCCCGCCGTTACCGACGCGCTCAAGCTGCCAACCCGGGCCTCTCGGGCTGAAGCGTCCCTGCGGGCGGTCTCCGTTGCCGGACCGGCCCCCGCGCGAGGCCCCTATTTGGCATTGCTCCCGGTGGGGCTTGCCGTGCCGTCCCTGTTGCCAGGTCCGCGGTGGGCTCTTACCCCACCGTTTCACCCTTACCCGCGCGGACGCGGGCGGTTTCATCTCTGTGGCGCTTTCCCTCGGGTTTCCCCGGCCGGGCGTTACCCGGCACCGTTGCCTCATGGAGTCCGGACTTTCCTCGCGGGACTCGCGCCCCCCGCGGTCATCCGGTCCTCCGCGCGAGGCTCAGTTAGGCGCGCGTGCGCCCGCCGTCAACGGGAAAGCGCGCGGCAAGGTCCGCCATCATCGCGCGGTCCTCTGGCGCCTCCGGGCCGCTGGCCCGGGGGCGGAAGCGCAGGCGGAAGGCAGCAAGCAGCGCTTCGGGCGCCAGATCGGGATAACCGAAGCCACGGGCCGAGGTCGCGAAGTCCGCCGTGTCGTCGCCCGCCCCCGGCCAGACCGACAGGCCCTGAAGCGCCAGCCGCCGCCAGTCGAAGCGCGGCCCCGGGTCGCCCTTGCGGTCGGGCGCCATGTCGGAATGGCCGATCACCCGCTCCGCCGGGATCGACCAGCGCGCCATGACGGCGGCCAGAAGCCGCTCCAGCGCCGCCATCTGCGGCTCCGGGAAGGGGGTGTCGCCGGGGTTCGCAAGCTCGATCCCGATCGAGCGGGAGTTCACGTCCCTCACCGCGCCCCAAGCGCCCGCGCCCGCGTGCCAGGCGCGGCAAGCCTCCTCCACCAGTTGCTCGACCGCGCCGTCCTCGGCGATCAGCCAGTGGGCTGAGACCTCGGCCTCCGGGTCGCAGAGCCGCGCACGCGCCTCCTCGACCGTCGGCATGGCGGTGTAGTGGATCACGACAAGGTCGGGCCGCGCCCCCCCGCGGCGTTCGCCGTAGTTCGGAGAGGGCAGGCCCGGCACCGTTACCCGTGCACCTTCTGGAACGGCCGCGGGTCCCAGGTGCAGGCAAAGCCGTCGCCATCGGGATCAAGGTTCTTGCGGTCCTTTTCCGGCCCGCCCGCCTTCAGGAAGGCGATCTGCGCATCCTCGGGCGACTGGTAGCGCGCGCAGGCGCGTTCGTGGTTCGATAGCGTCAGCCCGCCGCGCTTGTAGTAGGGCTGCCCCAGACGGCTCGGCGCATTCAACGCGTAGGAGATGAGGTTCGGCGCCGAGGTGGTCGTGCGCTCCGGCAAGGCCGTGGGCGCGACCTGCTGGTATTGCGAGCGGTTGGCGGCGATACGCTGCTTGTCGCTCTCGATCGTCTCGCGCGAGGCGACGGCGCCGAAGTCTTGCTCGTCAGAGATGCCGACATGGCCCGCCTCGGGCGCGGCGGCCTCGGCAACGGCCACGTCGGTTGCGCTGGCGCCGGGCTCCGCGCCAGCCTGATAGTTACGCTGGTAGTCAGCGTAACTGTCATTGGCACCGGGCGATACGCAGGCGCCAAGCGCTGCAACGGCGACGAGGGCAAAGGGTAGGCGCATTTTCTTCCTCGAAAACGTGGTTCGAAGCGCGATTACCACCATTTCTTCGGCTTGGAAACAAAGCCCGCGGCCTGTTCCAGCACATAGGCGTGATTCAGCAGATCGCCCTCTTCCCAGGGTCGGCCGATCAGTTGCAGGCCCAGCGGCAACCCTTGGGCGTTCAACCCGACCGGAACGGCCACGCCCGGCAGGCCAGCCAAGTTCAGCGTCACGGTGAAGACGTCGTTGAGGTACATCGCCACCGGGTCACTGTCGCCCACCTCGCCCAGCCCGAAGGCGGCGGAGGGCGAGATCGGCGCCAGGATCGCGTCGATCCCGTCGGCGAAGGCATTCTCGAAATCGCGCTTGATCAGCGCGCGCACCTTGCGGGCACGGTTGTAATAGGCGTCGTAGAACCCGGCCGAAAGGACATAGGTCCCGATCATCACGCGGCGCTGGACCTCGTGGCCGAAGCCCTCGGCGCGGGTCTTCTCATACATCTCGGTGATGCCGTCGCCCTGGCCGAGCTTGGCGCGGTGGCCATAACGCACCCCGTCATAGCGCGCGAGGTTCGAGGACGCCTCGGCCGGGGCCACGACGTAATAGGCGGGCAGCGCGTATTTCGTGTGCGGAAGCGAGATGTCGACGATCTCGGCGCCCGCGTCCTTCAGCATCGCGGTGCCCTGGTCCCAGATCGCCGCGATTTCAGCGGGAAGGCCCTCGATCCGGTATTCGCGCGGAATGCCGATCTTCTTGCCGCGGATGTCGCCGGTCAGCATAGCCTCGAAATCCGGGACCGGAATATCGGCGCTGGTCGAATCCTTGGGGTCGTGGCCCGCCATCGCGCCCAGCATGATCGCCGCGTCGCGCACCGATTTCGTCATCGGCCCCGCCTGGTCGAGCGAGGAGGCATAGGCGATCACGCCCCAGCGCGAGCAGCGCCCATAGGTCGGCTTGATCCCCACGGTACCGGTGAAGGCCGCGGGCTGGCGGATCGAGCCGCCGGTGTCGGTGCCGGTCGCCGCCAGGCACAGGTCCGCCGCGACCGCCGCCGCCGATCCGCCCGAGGACCCGCCCGGGGTCAGCGCCGTGTCGTCGCCGCTCCGACGCCAGGGGTTCACTGCGCGCCCGTAGCAGGAATGTTCGTTGGACGAGCCCATGGCGAACTCGTCCATGTTGAGCTTGCCCAGCATCACCGCGCCGGCATCGGCCAGTTGCTGCGTGACGGTGGATTCGTATTCGGGCCGGAACCCCTTCAGCACGTTCGAGGCCGCCTGCGACAGCACGCCCTTGGTGCAGTAGACATCCTTGATCCCCACCGGGATGCCACACATGGCGGGCACCTCACCGGCTGCGATGCGCGCGTCCGCCGCCCGTGCGCGCTCCAGCGCGATGTCGGGGGTCTTGTGGACGAAGGCGTTCAGCGGATCGGAGGCGTCGATCGCGGTCAGGCAGGCCATCGTCAGGTCGACAGCGGTCGTCTCGCCCTTGCGCAGAAGGTCGCGGGCCTCGGCAATCGTCAGTTCGTTCAGCATCGTCATTCCACCACCTTGGGCACCGCAAAGAAGCCTTCGCGCGCATCGGGCGCGTTCGCGAGTATCCGTTCGGGCATGCCGCCTTCGGTCACCACGTCCTCGCGCCGCTTCAGGCGCATCGGCGTGACCGAGGTCATGGGCTCCACGCCGTCCACATCGACCTCGTTCAGCTCTTCCATGAAGTTCAGAACCGCGCTCAGCTCACCGGCGAGCGCCGGTAGATCCTCTTCCTTCACGGCGATCCGCGCCAGATGCGCTACCTTCCGCGCGGTGTCGATGTCGATGGACATGGGGGCACCTCTTTTCCTGCGTCCTGCCCCGCCCCTTTAGCCGCGCGCCCGCCGCGCTGCAAGCGACCCACCACAAGAGTGGGGTCCGATGCCCGCCACCGGCGTACCGGCCATGCATTTCCAATCGAGTCGATTGCGGTACCATTCGGGATGGGAACGCGAGCCCAAGGAGGGGATTTTGGTGTGAGAAGCAGACTGGACGGAATACAGGCCCTTCGCGGCATCGCGGCGCTGCTGGTCGCTGGCTTCCACCTCGCTGTCGCCTCGAGGGACCAAGGATTCGATCCGGGACTGTTCACAGCCTTTCTCCACGGCGAAATCGGTGTCGATATATTCTTTGTTATCAGTGGCTTCATTATCTATCACGCGGCTGCGCCCAAGGCCGGACAGGGGGCAAAGAAATTCCTCCTGGCGCGATTCTGGCGGATCTTTCCGCCCTATTGGGCCATTCTGAGCCTCTACATCGCCGCGCGTGTCGTATTGGCTCTGGGTTCGGGCGGCTTAGGCCGAATCCCCGAGGGGCAACAGGTCGTCATTTCCGCGCTCTTGTTGCCGCTTCCGGGGCAAATCGTTCCGATTGCGTGGACATTGTCGATCGAGATCGTCTTCTATGCGATTTTCGCCGCGACATTCTTCAAGTTCGGCCCCCGGGCCCTCGTTGGCTCCTTGCTTGTCTGGGTCGGTGTCAGCCAGTACTACACCCTTAGCGCGACTGAACCGCAGCAATGGCTCAATGTTGTGTTGTATTCCGGAAATGCCGAGTTCCTTTACGGCGTTGCTATCGCCATTGCCCATCGTCGAGGGCGACTACCACTTGCAGGCCCGGCGCTCGCGCTTGGTCTGGCGTTGAGTATCGCGCTGCTGGCTGGCTGGCTGCCTTTCAGTTTCCCCTCTCGGGAAATCGCCGCGGGACTCCCCTCTGCACTTCTGGTGTATGGGGCAGTCGGGGTTCGCTTCAGGACCCCAAGGGCATTCCAGGTTCTCGGTGACGCATCCTACCTTCTCTACCTGGTCCACATCCTTGTCTACTCAGTCACCAGCAGGGTCTTCGAGGCGATCCTTGGCACCTACGCTTACACTTCACCCGCGATCATGCTGGCGATGCTTGCGGTCTCGGTGACGGTTTCGATCGCGCTCGACCAGTTCGGAGAAATACCTTACCAGCGATGGTACAAGCGCCGGTCCGCGGCCGCGCGCGGCGATATCACGGCCAAAATCTGAGCCAGCGGCCCTCGCGGAACGTTGCGCAGTGGGACCGGCGCCCCTAGCCTTGAACCAAGCCGCAGGCAAAGGAGGAGTGAATGAAGATCACATGGCTTGGCCATTCCGGCTTCCGCATCGAAATCGAAGGGGCGGTGATCCTCATTGACCCCTGGCTGACCGGCAACCCGATGTTCCCGGCCGAAAAACGCGCGGCGGCCATCGAGGGCGCCACCCATGTGCTGATCACCCACGGCCACGGCGACCACACCGCCGACGCGGTCGCGATCGCGCAGGAACTGTCGATCCCGGTCGTCGGCATCTACGACCTGATGAGTTGGTGGGAAGGCAAGCACGGCATCGCGACCATCGGCTTCAACAAGGGGGGCACCGCCGAGCTGAACGGCGCGAGGGTGACAATGGTCAACGCCTGCCACTCCTCCTCGGTCGGCGGGGCGGATGGCCCGGTCTATGCCGGTCACGAATCCGGCTACATGATCGCGGGCGAGGGTCGCACGATCTACGTCAGCGGCGACACCGACATCATGGCCGACATGGGCTGGATGGGCGACTACCACCGGCCCGATATCGGCATCCTGTGCGCAGGCGGCTTCTACACCATGGACATGAAGGCCGCCGCCTACGCGGCCGGGAAGTTCTTCAATTTCAAGACCGTGATCCCCTGCCATTACCGCACCTTCCCCGCGCTCGAACAGAATGCGCAGGTGCTCAAAGAGGGGCTCCCGGGCGTCGATGTGATCGAGCCCGAGGTGCTGGTGCCAATCACGCTATGAACGACGACCGCGGCGGGGGCGCTCTGCCCCGCCGCGACCATCGCCCGGTCACAGCCTCAGATCCCAGGGGCGCGGCCGTGGCGGGTCCCAGTTCAACCCGACGTCACGGCGCAGCCGCGGCGGCAGGTCGTCCACGGTGATCACGCGCGGCCGCCGCAGGTGGCGGAAGAGCGCGACGGCCAGCGCGGCAGTGACCCGCACGGGCCCGTGACGCTCCAGCAGCGTGCCGAGGTCTGCGGCGGGAAAGTGACGCCGCTCGGGTTCGAGGTCGAGAATCATAGCGGTCTCCTTCGCCGTTGCCCGGGTGGGGAACGGCCCTTGGGTGGGGATGGGAACCGGGTACGAACGAAGGGCGCAGGCCCGGCGTGCGTCACACGGTCATCTGGTTTGGGGGGGCGGGGGGACCCGGCCATCAATGGCCGGAGCGGTCCAGTCTCAGCAGGGAGTCGTGCCGAAGCCGGTAGTGGCGGACAGTCGTCGGATTCCCGCACGCTGGCGCAGTACGTTAAGATATGCCGTCATCATGCGCCCTCCTGTCCTTGAGTTGCGGGATGACGCCATATTGTCCGAATGCGCGCCCATACAAAGCGCGGAATTGTACCGCCCGCGGATTGCCGATTGTATGTGCCACCTGCGACACAATGGCACAGCAACCGCTCAGGACGCGGAGCCCCATTCCAGCCAGCGCAGATCCTCTTCCGGCAAAAGCTCCCGCACACGCCGGTCGTAGCGGGCGACCTGCTCCGGCGACAGCCGCCCTTCCCACTTGTTGTTCGTCCCGCTGGCGAAGAACGAGACCGCTTCATCCAACGTATCGCCGGGCGCCTGCACAATCTCTCGGGCGTTCCGCTTCATCGTATCGAAGCGCGCGCCTTCGACGATCGCATCGACCAGCGCGTCGGGATGCCGATAGCCAAGGATCTCCGCGATGCGCAGGACCTGCCCCCTGAGGTCGCGCTTCAGGTCGGCATAGTGCAGCAAGTGGACATTGGGCAGATGCGCCCACCGCCGGAAGGAGCGGTAATGATAGACGACGGAATCGAGCGTCATGTCGTCATTCCCGCCGTCCCTGGACCGATCGTCGAGATACATGCGAAACCCTTCGGAAACATCGTCGGGGAAGCGGTCGTTGATCAGATCGACATTCATCGAGAGCGCGAACCGCCGCATGGAGAAATGAACGTCCAGCGGATGGCGGTAGACCGCGAAATAGGTGCAGGCGGGATCATAGGCGATACCGTCGAAGGGCGTGTGGGACTTGATGCAACGCCGGTGGTCCTGGGCGGAAAGCGTGGCCGCGCGCGCCACCGTGTCGCGAAACCCGCAGTCGAGCCAAGGGGAGATCTGGTCCAGCACCTTGTCCATGCCGGGCCGCCCGTGGATCAGCATCAGCACGATGGCCTGGGTCCAGGTCGTTCCCGATTTGGGTGGCGTCACGACGAACACGTCGTCGTCGCGCAGCGCAAAGCTGTCCCAGATCGTGGAATCGGTCAGCCGGCCCCGATAGACCTTGCTGCGCGTCGGCACTGGCTGCGTCATCTCCCCCCCTTGGCGATCAAGCGCCGCAGTGACGCCGGGCGCGGCTACCCGTCACGGCGTCCTTCAAAGAACCCCTTCAGCAGGCGCGCGGCCTCGGCGGCGCCAATGCCATCATACACCTCTGGGGCGTGGTGGCACTGCGAATGCGAAAACACCCGCGCGCCATGGGCGACACCGCCCGATTTCGGGTCCTCGGCCCCATAGTAGACGCGCGCGATCCGCGCGAAGGAAATCGCCCCCGCGCACATCGGGCAGGGCTCCAGCGTCACATAAAGATCATGGCCCGGCAACCGCTCCGACCCCGCCGCCGCACAGGCCGCGCGCAGCGCCAGGACCTCCGCATGGGCGGTCGGATCGCTCAGTTCGCGCGTGCGATTGCCTGCAGCGGCGACAACGCGCCCGTCGGGGCCGACCACGACCGCGCCCACCGGGACCTCTCCGCGCGAGGCCGCCGCCCGCGCCTCCTCCAGCGCCCGGTCCATATGACTGCGAAATCCGCTCATGTTTCCGTCATGCCGCGCGCCCCGCCTTCGCGCAACCGCTTTCCGTTTGAGTGATTCGGCGCTAAGGGGTGCCCTTCGATTCCTCCCTGCCGAAAGGGCCAGCCGATGACCGAAGACGCAAAACAGGGCGAACGCATCGCCAAGGTAATGGCCCGGTCCGGCGTCGCCTCCCGCAGGGACGCGGAGCGGATGATCCTGGAGGGCCGGGTCAAGGTGAACGGCAAGCCGGTCGCAAGCCCCGCGCTGGACGTGCTGCCCAGCGACAAGGTCACGCTGGACGGTCAGGCCATCGACGCGCCCCAGCCCGCGCGGCTGTGGCTCTATTACAAGCCCCTCGGCCTCGTGACCACGGAGAAGGACGAGAAGGGCCGCCAGACGGTCTTCGACACCCTTCCCGACGGATTGCCGCGGGTGATGAGCGTCGGCCGGCTCGACCTCAATTCCGAAGGCCTCTTGCTGCTCACGAACGACGGGGAGTTGAAGCGGCGGCTGGAACTGCCCTCGACCGGGTGGCTGCGCAAGTACCGCGTCCGCATCAACGGGCGGCCGAATGAGTTGACCTTCGATCCCCTGCGCCGTGGCGTGACCATCGAGGGCGAGGAATTCCTGCCCATGGACATCACGCTGGACAAACAACAGGGCGCGAACGCCTGGCTGACCGTCGGCCTGCGCGAGGGCAAGAACCGCGAGATCCGCCGCGCCATGTCCGAGGTCAACCTGATCGTGAACCGGCTGATCCGCGTCAGCTACGGCCCCTTCCGGCTGAACCAGATGAAGCCGGGCGAAGTGATCGAGGTGAAGCGCCGGGTGCTGCGCGAACAACTCGGCCCCCTGTTCGAGGGCTTGGCAGGCACCGAGGACGACAAGGGCGAACGGCCCGCGCGTGGCCGGGACGGTGCAGCGCGGCGTGGCGCAGATGGGGGGCCGCGTAAAGACGGGGGTCCGCGCAAAGACGGAGGCCCGCGCAAAGATGGGGGCCCGCGCAAAGATGGGGGCCCGCGCAAATCCTTTGGCGGGGATGACGCCCGACGCGATGACGCGGGCCGCGACGGCGCCCCGCGCAAGCCGCGCTTCGAGCGTGATGCGGAGCGCGGGGACAAGCCGTTCCGCCCGAAACCCCGCCCGCTGGCCGAGGACGCCGGCGCAGGCGAGCGCAAGCCGCGCTGGTCGCGCGCCGAGGGCGACGCCCCCCGCAAACCGCGCTTCGACCGCGATACGGGCGAGGGCCCGGGCTCGGGGGATCGCGCCAAACGTGCGCCCTATGCAAAGGGCCCGCGCGAGGGCGCAGGCGACAAGCCCTGGGGCGACCGCTCAGAGCGCAAGCCGCGCGCGCCCTATTCGAAAGGCCCCCGCGACGATGACAAGGGCGGGTCCGGCTGGAAGCCCCGCGGCGAGCGTGCCGGCGGCGGCGAGGGTCGCGGCGAGGGCGCAGCACGCCCCTGGCAGAAGTCGGACCGGCCGCAAGGCGGTCCGGGCAAACCGGGCAGCAAGCCACGCTTTGAAGGCAAACCCCGGTCCGAAGGCAAACCCCGCACGGACGGCAAGCCCTATGGCGGCCCCCGCAAACCCTGGTCCGATGGCCCCCGCCCGGAAGGCGACCGCCCGGACCGCGGCGCACGCCCAGCGTCTGGCAAACCCTCGGACGGCAAGTACAAACCGCGTTCCGATCGACCCCGCTCGGACGGGCCGCGCTCCGACAAACCCCGCTCGGACAGACCCCGCTCTGACGGGCCTCGCTCTGACGGGCCGCGCGGGAACTTCGGCAAGCCGCGCCCCGACCGGGGCGATGGGGCACCCCGGCCGCGTGGGGACGGCCCGAAGCGCGGGCCCAAGAAACCCTCCTGAGCCTGAGACTGGCGCGAGGGACCCCAGCTTGGGGCTTGGCCCGCCCCGGGCGACGTGGCACTCTGGCGCGCAAAAAGCGGCGGCCCGCAAAACAGGGGGGCGTATTGAGCAGGAGTTCCGCGAAGACAACGGCGCACGGCGTCCGGCTTGCCCTGGCGCTGGCGGTGTCCCTGACGGCCACTGGCTGCGACATGGCCAGCGTCCCCGCGACCACGCCCGCCCCCTCGACCATCGACACGCCCCCGGCTGAACCTGACGTCCTGCCGCTCTCCGAGAACAGCCTGGCCGCGCGCGCCTATTACCGGCGGATCGAGACGGCGGCGCTGGCGCGGGGGCAGTTGCGCACCGATGGTGGCGGCGACGACACGCCCTTCGACAGCGCCGACCTGGTGCGGAACTTCGAACGCATCGCCTTCTTCGACGAGTTTCAGCGCGAGAACGGCCGCCTGGTCGCCCGCCCGGTCGAAAGCTCCCTGCACCGCTGGCAGGGCGCGGTCCGGCTGGAGGTTGCCTTCGGCACCTCCGTTCCCGCCGCGCAGCGCGCCGCGGACCGCGCAACCATCGCGGGCTATCTTTCGCATCTGAGCGATCTGACCGGCCTGCCGATCCGCATGACCGGCTTCGCCCCGAACTTCACCGTCCTCGTCCTGAATGAGGACGAACGGCGCAACGCCGGGCAACGCCTGCTCGACATCGTGCCGAACATGGCGCCCGAGGCGCTGGCATCGGCCATCGAGATGAGCCCGGACACCTATTGCACGGTCTTCAGCTTCTCTCCCGCGCAAAGCAGCACATACATCCGCGCGCTGGCGGTGATCCGGGGGGAATTGCCCGACCTTCTCCGCCTGTCCTGCATCCATGAGGAGATCGCCCAAGGGCTGGGTTTGGTGAACGACAGCCCCAAGGCGCGGCCCTCGATCTTCAACGACAACGACGAATTCGCCACCCTCACGCGGCAGGACGAACTGATGCTTCGGATCCTCTACGACCGCCGCCTGCAAGCGGGCATGAGCCTGTCGGAGGCCGGCCCGACGGTCGAGGAGATCGCGGTCGAACTGATGGGCGGCGACACCATCGCCGCGCTTCCCTGATCCGCCTGCCACACCGGCCACTCTGCCAGCACGGCGCGTTCGCCGAAGGGCTCGTGGATCCCCGGCCAGTATGAACTGGCCAGGGGTCCGCCGCCATCGGCGCGCGCTTGGGGGACGATGTTGGCTTTCGCGGCCGCCCGGCCCCGGGTCTTCCGCCGCGGCGCGCATCAATATGACGTTGATGGTAGCGCAAACGCCCGCTAGGAAGGGCCGAACCATCGGAGGTGCCCATGATCCTGTGCTGCGGAGAAGCGCTGATCGACATGTTGCCGCGCGAAAGCCGGGAGGGTGAGGCCGCATTCGCTCCCTACCCCGGTGGCGCCGTCTTCAACACCGCCATTGCGCTTGGCCGTCTGGGCGCGCCCGCGGGCTTCTTCGCCGGACTCTCCACCGATCTGTTCGGAGAGATGCTGGCCTCCGCGCTTGGCACCTCCGGGGTCGGCTCTGCGCTTTGCCCCCGTTCTGCCCGCCCCACCACGCTCGCCTTTGTCCGGCTGGTGAACGGGCAGGCGAGCTACGCTTTCTATGACGAAGGCACGGCGGGACGCATGCTCTCGCCCGAGGCGCTGCCCGCGATTCCGGCCGAGGTCGACGCCCTGTTCTTCGGCGGCATCAGCCTGGTGTCCGAGCCCTGCGGATCTGCCTATGAGGCGTTGATGCTGCGCGAGGCGCCGGCCCGCGTGACAATGATCGACCCGAACATCCGCCCGGGTTTCATCACCGATGCGGCCGCCTATCGCGCCCGCATCGACCGGATGCTGGGCGCGGCCGACATCGTCAAGGTCTCGGACGAGGATCTGCGCTGGATCCTCGGCGAGGGCGAGATCGAGGCGCTTGCCCGCCAGTTGCTGGCGCGCGGCCCCAAGGTCATCTTCGTCACCGAAGGGGCTGCGGGCGCACATGCCATTACCGCCCAGGGCGCGCGCTTCCGCCCCGCGCGCAAGGTCACCGTCGCTGACACCGTTGGCGCGGGCGACACCTTCAACGCGGGTGTTCTGACGGCGCTGGCCGAGGCGGGCGCGCTGACCAAGGACCGGCTGGCCGGAGCCGATGCGGCGTTGCTGGATGCGGCGCTCGACCTAGGCATCGCGGCGGCGGCTGTCACCGTTTCCCGGCCCGGCGCGAACCCGCCCTGGCGGAAGGAGATCGCCTGATGCGCGCGCTGGTCCAGCGGGTTTCCCGCGCCCGTGTAAGCGTCGCGGGCCGCACGACCGGAGAGGTCGGGGCGGGCCTCATGATCCTGGTCTGCGCCATGCAGGGCGATACCGAGGGCGAGGCCGACAAGCTGGCCCAGAAGATCGTCAAGCTGCGCATCTTCAAGGACGCGGCGGACAAGATGAACCTGTCGCTGGCCGACACCGGCGGCGCGGCGCTGGTGGTCAGCCAGTTCACGCTGGCCGCCGATACCTCGCGCGGGAACCGCCCCGGTTTCTCGACCGCCGCCACCCCGGCCGAGGGCGAGCGGCTTTACACCTACTTCTCCGACCGGCTGAGGGCGCTTGGCATCACGGTGGCCAATGGCGAATTCGGCGCCGACATGGATGTGGAACTGGTCAACCAGGGCCCGGTGACGATCTGGCTCGACACGGCGGCCTGAGGCGCGCGGCCTAGCAGCCGTTCGCCACGTCGAAGACCCAGTAAAGCCGCCCGTTGGCCGCGCGCGCGACGCCAAGGCCCGCGTTCTTTCCCTGCGCCAGCAGCAGGATCTTCCGGTGCGGGGGCGAATCCATCCAGGTCTGCACGACCTCCGCCGCGTTGCCCTGGCCCATCGCGATCGCCTCCCCGGTCATGCGCGCCTTGCAGCCGGCCTTGCGCATGCGCCGCTTGGGGCCGCCGTTGCCGTTGTGGGTCAGATTGGCCTTCACCGCCATGTCGCAGGCATGGGCCTGGGCGGCCGCGTCGATCATCGCGTCACGCCCGAGCGGCGCGCGCCCGGCGGCCTTGCGATGGCCGTTGATCGCGCTCAGAACCGCCTGAAGCTCGGCCCCGGTGGCGCCCGGCATCTCGCACTGGGCCGCCGAAGCCGCCCCGGAGGTTGCGGCAAGTATGGTCAGGATGGTCAGGAATTTCCGCATCTGGGCCCCCGATCGACAATGATCCGAGGCTAGAGCGGAACGCCGCGCGGCTCAACCCTGCGGGGTCATCGACTGACGCTGGCGGGCGCGTTCCAGCCCAAGCTGGCGCTCACGCCAGATGATCAGCATGCCCGCCGCCACCACGATCGCCGCCCCGCCCAGCACGACGGCGGTCGGAACCTCGCTGAACACGAAGTAGCCCACCAGAAGCGCCAGCACCATCGAGGCATATTCGAACGGCGCCACGACCGAGGCCGGCGCATAGCGGTAGGATGACGTCAGCAGCACCTGCCCCACCCCGCCGAGAAGCCCCGCCAGCACCAGGATCGCCGCCGTCCCGGCCGTCGGCACGACCCATCCGAAGGGGAGCGTGACAAGCGAGATCACGGTCGCCGTCATCGAGAAATAGAAGACGATCGCGGTGACTTTTTCCCCGGTGACCAGCTTGCGGACAAAGACCTGCGCGAGGGCCGAAAAGACCGCACCGGTCAGCACCAGCATCGCGCCGAAGGCCTGTCCGTTGTCGATTGCTCCGTCGGAAACACCCGAAAGGCGCGGTGACAGGATGATGAGTACCCCGATCAGCCCCAGCGCCACCGTCGCGATGCGGAAGGCGCGCACCTCCTCGCCCAGGAACATCGCCGCGAAGATGACCGTCAGGAGGGGCGCGGCATAGCCAATCGCCGTGACCTCGGGCAGCGGCAGGAGCGGCAGGGCGGCAAAGCCCAACCCCATGGCCGAGGTTCCGCAAAGCCCGCGCCAGACATGGCCAAGCGGGTTCCTGGAATAAAGCCCTTCGCGCAGCTGCCCGCGCCAGATCAGCCAGACCAGGATCACCGGGATCGCGAAGGCGGAGCGGAAGAAGACCACCTCCCCCGCCGGAACCGCGCCGTCGGTCGACTTGATGAGCGCGGCCATCGCCATGAAGACGACGACGGAGCAGACCTTGAGCGAGATGCCGAAGAGCGGGTTCATGAGGGGCCTCCTGCGCGAAGGGAGCCTGTAGCCGCGCGAATGGCAAGGGGCAAGATCGCGCCAGGGCGCGCCCTTGCCGTCACCGTTTGAAAGGATGGTGCCGCGTGTCCGACTCGAACGGACCACCTCGGGGTTACAAAGCCCGCGCTCTACCTGATGAGCTAACGCGGCACGCCTTAGCCCATTTAGACCATTGCCCGCAGGGGCGCAATCGGGCTTGCGACGGCGGCGGCAGGCTCAGCGCGCGCCGGGGCGCATCTGCGCGCGCGCCATCAGGCCGACCGCCAGCAGCCCGACCCCGATCACCAGAAGCGCCGGCGGCGAGGCGTCGCCGAGGTTTTCAAGGCTGGCCTTTTCATGCACCCGCGTGGCCAGCGTGTCGTAGTTGAACGGCCGCAGCAGCAGCGTCGCGGGCAGTTCCTTGACCCCGTCCACGAAGACCAGGAGCAGCGCGGTCCCGACCGACCCCTTCATCAAGGGCAGATAGACCTCCCTGAGGGAGCCGCCCGCCGTCCGCCCCAGCGAACGCGCCGCCATCGGAAGCGAGGGCGATACCCGCCCGAAGGCGGTATCGAGCGCCCCTTGCGCGATGGCGAAGAAACGTACCGAATAGGCAAAGACGATCGCTGCCGCGGAGCCCGTGATCAGAAGCCCCGGATCGACCCCGGTCAGCGCAAGAACCGCGTCCGCCACCAGATGGTCGAAGGCCGCCATCGGGATCAGGATGCCGACCGCCAGAACCGCGCCGGGGGCCGCGTAGCCGATCGTCGTGGCGGGCAGCAGAACGCGCGGCAGCCGCCGCCCCGTCAGCCGCACCCCGTAGACCATCAGGAGCGCGCCAAACACCGTCACAAGCGCCGCCCCACCCGACACGGTCAGCGTGTTGACGAAGGCGCGACCCAACCCCTTGCTCACCCAAGCCTCCGGATTGTCGAGCGCATGGGCGCCGATCACCGCGACGGGCAGCACGAAGCCGACCGCGAAGGGCACGAGGCACAGGCCCAGCGCCAGAAGCCCTGCGCCGGACTTCAGCTGAACCCGCGCGATCGGGCGCGGCTGGCGCGCGGAATGGTAGTAGCGCGAATGACGGCGGCTGACCTTTTCCAGCGCCACCAGCATCAGGATGATGGTCAGGATCACGCAGGCGATCTGCGCCGCCCCGCCCGCATTCATCGATTCGAGCCAGACGGAGAAGATCCCCGTCGTCAGCGTCTGCACCCCGAAGAAATCGACGACGCCGAAATCGTTCACCGTTTCCATCATCACGATGGCCGAGCCTGCGGCGATGGCGGGGCGCGCCAGCGGCAGGCCAACGCGCAGGAACAGCCCCACAGGCCCCGCGCCAAGCGCGCGGGCGACCTCGTAGCTTCCGGCGGACTGTTCGCGGAAAGCCGCGCGCGCCAGCATGTAGACATAGGGGTAAAGCGCCGCCGACAGCACGACGATCGCCATCAGGCGCGAGCGGACATCGGGGAACCAGTAGTCGCGCGCCGAACTCCAGCCCATCGCCTCGCGCAGGGCGCTCTGCACGGGGCCGGAATACTCCAGGAAATCCACCAGCGCATAGGCGCCGACATAGGCCGGGATCGCCAGCGGCATCAGGAGCAGCCATTCCATCAGGCGCGACAGCGGAAAGCGGTACATCGTGATCAGCCAGGCCGCCCCGGCCCCCACCGCCGCCGAAAGCGCGCCCGCGCCCAGCGTCAGCACCGCCGTGTTGGCCAGGTAACGCGGCAGGGTGCTGGACAGAAGATGCGGCCAGATATTCTCGCTCGGGTGGAAGGCGATGGTCACGACCGAGAGGATGGGCAAAAGCACCAGCGCGGCGATGCCGAGCGCGGCAAGCGACCACAGGCCGCTGCCCGTCACGTGCCGGGCACGGAGCGCCGTCGAACCAGGGATCGGGGCCGAACTGTCTTGCGTCATGCGCCGGGGTTAGCGGAAAGCGGTTTTCCTGTCCAGAAAGCCCGTATACTGTCCGACCCCGTCAGTTGTCGGCGGGGGCGTTCCACGGATGCAGGTCATCTATCACATCGGCGCGCATTGCACCGACGAGGGCCGCATCCTGAAGGCCCTTCTGAAGAATCGCGGAACGCTGGTCGAACGCGGCGTCGCTGTCCCCTCGCCCGCCCAGTTCCGCCCCGTCCTGCGCCGCGCGATGCAGTCGCTGTCGGGTGGGCTTCTGGGCCAGGACGCCGGTCAGATGATCATCGAGGACCTTCTCGACGGCACGCCGGCGAACCGGCTGATCTTCAGCCACGATTTTCTCATGTCGATCCCGATGCACTCGATCGGCGAAGAAGGGCTTTACGCCAACGCCCCCCGCAATGTCGCGGCGCTGTCGCGCGTCTTCGAGGCGGGCCGCTGCGAGTTCCACATCGCGCTGCGCAATCCCGCCACGCTGGTGCCCGCCCTTGTCGGGATGCAACGCGGGCAAAGCTACCGCGACGTGATGGGCGCGGCCCACCCGCTTGAGATGCGCTGGCGCCCGGTGATCGAACGCATCTTCGAGCGTGTGCCTGACGCGCGCCTCGTCCTTTGGTGCGACGAGGATCTGCCCTTCGTCTGGCCCGAGGTGCTGCACCGCATGACCGGGCTCGATCCAGCCGTCGCGCTGGAGGGCGAAAGCGACTTTCTGGCCACCCTTCTGACGGCCGAAGGGCTCGCGGTGCTGGAAAGCAGCCTGAAGGCCGCGCCGCGCTATACCGGAACCCGCCGCGCGATTACGGCCGCGTTGCTGGAAACCCATTTGCGCCAAGGCGCCGATGAGGAGGAGATCGACCTGCCCGGCTGGACCCAGACCCTGGTCGATCAGATCACCGGCGCCTATGCGGAAGACGTGGCCGCGATCGCGGATCATCCGCAGGTCGAGTTCCTCTGGCCCTGACGCGCGACCGGCTGGGAACCCGAAAAGCGGATCAGGCCGTGGGTCGCGTAGCCATCGACCAGCGGCATGTTCGTTTCCTCGGAAAGCTGGATCGAGACCCAGGCCATGCGGTCGTCCGGCGCGGAAATGATGCCCGTGCCCGGCTGGAAATCGAGGGGGTTGACCGCGTCAAACCCCGTTTCGTCCTTGATGCAGCCAACGAACTGGGCGGGGCTTTCGACCGGGCAGCCACTGAGGCCTGGGCCTTAGGTCTCGTGGAGTGGCCAAGTACGGCAAGGCCCGTCATGGCGTCCCTCAGAACCTGTTCCGAGGGCCCCTCCATGACGGGCGCATATGATTGCAACTCCTCGGTTTGACGACGGGACGGACAAACCGCCCGGCGCGTCAGCCCATGCCGAGCGCGGCCTTGTACATTTCCAGAACCGCCTCTTCCTCGGCGATGTCGTCCTTGTCGCGCTTCCTGAGCGCGATGATCTTACGCATCACCTTGGTGTCGTAGCCGCGGGCCTTGGCCTCGGCCATGACTTCCTTCTGCTGCTCGGTGATGTCCTTTTTCTCGGCCTCCAGGTGTTCGTATTGCTCGATGAACTGCCGAAGCTCGTCGGCGGTGACGTTGTAGGCGGCATCGGACACGGGCTGGTTCATCCTCGGACTCCCTTTCGGACAGGCGTCCTGACTAAAGCCTCGCGCGCGGCGCTTCAAGGGGCCGCTTCAGACGGCTTGCGCCGGGCTGCGACGCGGCAAAGGCTTGCCCCGCGCCGCGCCGCGCGCTAGGGCATCGCAAAGCGGCAAGGAGGCGATATGGGCTGGCTGATCTGGACGGGCGCGGCGGTGACACTGCTGGGGCTTGCGGGCCTCGTGGCCTGCATCGTCACGGTTGCGACGGCCCGGCGCGCGGGCCTTGAGGAGGCGGCGCTTCGCGCCAAGCTCCAGCGCGTGATCGCCTGGAACCTCGGCGCACTTCTGCTTTCGGCCATCGGGCTGATGATGGTCGTCGTCGGGATCGTTCTGGGATAAGCGTTGCCCGATCGTGCCGCGCCGGGCCGACGGCGCTGTCCCGTCTAGCGGCTCTGCGCGCAGGTCCGGCAGAAGGGCGTCGCGGGAACCACGTTGAGCCGCTCCTCGGCGATCTTGCTGCCGCATTTGACGCAATAGCCGTATTCGCCCTCTTCGATGCGGTGCATCGCCGCCTCGATCATGCGCAGTTCGTTTTGCGCCGAGATCCCCAGATCCTCCAGCACCTCGTCGCTTTCGCGCTCGACGGCAAGCTCTTCCCAATCCTTGGAATCGTGGGCGTCCAACTCCTCGCCGATCTCCTCGATCCGGGACATCAGCACCGAACGGCGCGTTTCGAGTTCTGCCTTGCGCGTTGCGACGGATTTCATCTGCGTCTCCTGAAGCCTTTGGCCTAGTTACGCAGCCTCTGGCAGTCCGGGCATTGATGCAAGTCAATCCGGAGGCGGGGAGCATTCTTCGATTGCAACCTACCCCGACGCGGCGATATCGAAACCCTGTGGGGGGAGGGACAGCATATGCAGGCAGACTGGATCTGGGGCCTGGTCGGCGGTGCGATGATCGGCACGGCCGCGGCGGCCTATCTGTTGCTGAACGGCCGGATCATGGGCGCTTCTGGCATCATCGGCAGGCTTGCCGACGGCAGCGAACAGCGCGCGAGCCGGTCCTCGGCGCTTGAAAACCTCGCCTTTCTTCTTGGCCTCGCGCTTGTGCCGGGGCTGCTCTGGCTTGTCATCGGGCGGCCGGCGACCAACCTGACCAGCCAGCCCGTCATTCTGATCGCGGCCGGGCTGATGGTGGGCGCGGGCACGCGGCTGGCCAACGGCTGCACCTCCGGGCATGGGGTCTGCGGCCTGTCGCGCCTGTCCTTCCGGGGTTTCGTGGCGACCGTCTTCTATCTTGTGGGCGGCGGCCTGTCGGTCATCTTCTTCCGTCACCTCCTGGGGATTTCGTGATGCGGCTTCTGGCGGCCTTCGGCTGCGGCGGGCTTTTCGGCGCGGGGCTTCTGGTCTCGGGGATGACGGATACGACCAAGGTGATCGGCTGGCTCGACATCTTCGGCGACTGGGACCCGACCCTGGCCTTCGTGCTGGCCGCGGCCATCGTGCCCATGGCGATCGCCTGGCGGATCGCGCCCCGGCGCAAAACGGCGGTGTTCGGCGGACCGCTGAGCCCGCCCCCCTTCCGCGACGCCGACCGCGGCCTTGTGCTGGGCTCTCTCGCCTTCGGGTTCGGCTGGGGTCTCGCGGGCCTATGCCCTGGCCCGTCGGTCGCGGTCCTGCTCTTCGGCGGCTGGAATTCGTTGCTCTTCCTTATCGCGATGTTGGCGGGTATGGTCGCGGCACCTGTCTTGCGGGCGCGGATCGACCGCCTCGCCGCCGGTTGAGGAGACGATGATGGAATTCCGCTACCTGACACCAAACTACGCGGTGTCCCCGCAGATCACGCCGGAGGATGTTCCGGCCGTGAAGGCGGCGGGTTTCGTGAGCGTGATCTGCAACCGCCCCGACGCTGAGATCCCGGAGCCGATCCAGGCCGTCCATCTTCGCGCCGCGGTCGAGGCTGCGGGCATGGTCTTTGTCGACAACCCGCTGATCCCGGGCGCCCTCACCCCGGAAAACATCGCGACCCAGGCCCGTGTCCAGGCCGAGGCGCGGGGCCCGGTCTTCGCCTATTGCGCCTCCGGCAACCGGTCCTCGATCGCCTGGGCGCTGAGCCAGGCCGGCAAGCTGCCGACCGACGAACTGATCGCGCGACCCGCCCAGTGGGGCTACGATCTGGAACCGTTCCGCGCCCGCCTGGCCGACCTGGCGCAGCGTTAACCCGACGCAGCAGCCCGCCGCAGAGCTGGAGCGGCCTCGCGCTCGGGCGCTTGCCGTTCAGCCAGGCTTGGCTGCTCGGCACCGTCCTTTGGCGGGACGACCGGCCGAACCCTGGCGAGTGAAGGCCCAGGCCCCTGCACCAGTGGGTAGATCGGCACGACAGAGGGTGCGGGTTCCGGCGCCTCTCCCGCCGTCAACTCGGCGATTCGGAGCGCCCGCTGGCCCCGATAGCGCCCAAGCCGCCCGCGCGCGACACAGCCGTCCCCCGAAACCTCCAGCGAGACCTGCCCGACACAGTCGGCTGCCAGGGGAAGGAGCATACCGGGCCGCAGGTCCAGCATCCCCTCCGCCGTCAGCCGGACCCGCCCCAGCACGGCCACCGCCGTCACCGGCACCGCGAGCACCGCGCGCTCCAGCCGAGCCGACCAGCCAGCAGCGTCGTCATGGCCGGGAGCCGGGGCGGGCGCCGCGCCGCGCCCCTCTGCCGGCAGTGCCAGAAGGATCGTTCCCTCGCGCGCGGCATCCGCCCCAAGCGCCAGATCCAGCCGCAGGACCTTGAAAGCCCCATCCTCCAGCAAGAACGGCAGAGGACGCGGGTCCTCAAGGCAGGAGGCATAGTGAAACCCACCGGCCCAGGTCAGTTCCGCGCTGCTTGCCAGTTCATCGGTCAGGGCGATCATCGCGGCCTCCACGAAGGTAGACAGCATCGCCGCATCCGTCCGCGTCGGGCGCCGCGCGGGGGGCGGGGCGGGGGCGAGTCGTCCGGTCATCTGGGTCTCGATCAGCGCTGACAGCGCGCCGGACCCGAGCGCGCAAAGCCCGACCGCCTCCCCCGGACCATCAAGCAAGGTCAGGAGCGCGTGATCTTCCAAAAGCTCCGGCAATTCGGCCAGTGAACGCAGCGTCTCGGACTGCGCGCGCACCCGAAGCGGCAGGCCGAAAAGCTCATGCGCCCCGCGGGCCAGTGCCTGCGCGAAGGCGCGGCCAGCCCCCGTGCCCGGGGTAGCGCCCCGCCCCGCCAACAGCTTGCGCTTCACACCTGATGCCGTGGCCTCAGCCATCCCGGACGCCTTTCGCCTCTGTTCCCGAGATGTCGCACAGAGCCGTTATCAATTGGTTGAAGGCGTTCAGGCCGCCGCCCCCGCTGCCTTGCGTACCGGCAGCGTCACGCGAAACGCCGCGCCGCCCTGCCCCGGAAGATAGGCGACCGAGCCGCCCAGGTTGACCATGATCTCCCGGCAGATCGCGAGCCCCAGCCCGGCGCCGCCAGCCCGGCTGGTATCGGTCAGGCGCGCGAACTTCTCGAAGATCAGCGTCTGGGACTTCTTCGCGATGCCCGACCCGTTGTCGACGAAGTCGACCTCGATCCGGTTCGCCTTGCGGCGCACCTTGATCCATAGCTCCGGCCGGTCCGCATCGCAGTATTTCCGCGCGTTCGAGATAAGGTTGATGAAGACCTGCACCAGCCGGTCGGTATCCGTAATGACCGGCAAATGTTCCGAGGCCATATCCCGGTGGATGATGAAGGACCGTTCCGGCCGCGTCGATCCCGCCGATTGCAGGGCCCGCTCGATCAGGTCGTAGAGGTTCGCCACCCGCAGGTTCAGCTGCACCTTGCGGTTTTCCAGGACCGAGAGGTCGAGCAGGTCGTTCAGGAGCCCCGTCAGCCGCGTGGCCTCATCCTGGATGATACCGGCGTATTTCTTGCGCATCTCGCCGGGAAGGTCCTCATCCATCAGGATTTCGGAGAAGGCGCGGATCGAGGTCATGGGCGTGCGCAGCTCATGGCTGATCTGGCTGAGGAAGGCGTCCTTCTGCACCGACAGTTCGGTCAGCTTCTCGTTCGCGTCGCGCAACTGGCGCGCGGTGCGGGCAAGCTCGGCCGATTTCGCCTCAAGCTGGGCGGAATATTCCATGATCTGCTGTGCTTCGGAGGCGACGGCCATCAGGTCCTGCGCCGAAACCGCCGCGCCCACGGCGAACTGCGCGATCATCGCATGCGCGGTCGCCGATCCGACCGAGCCGGCAAGGCGCCGTTCGAGCCGTTCAATGAACTCCGGCGTGGTGTCGGGCAGGAACCCGGCCCGACCCTGGCGCGCGGCCTCCGCCCGGAAGAACTCCTGCGCCTCCTCTGCCCCGAGGATGCCCTGCGACATGGCGAGCAGATCCTCGGCCTCGGCGCCGCCGCGCGACCAGCCGCCTTGGCCCGGCGCATGATCGAAGACATTGACGAAGGCCAGGCCCTGCAAGCGTTCCAGCGGCGTCGGGAAGCTGAGGAGGGAGCCCGCGATGAAGGTCGCGGTGTTCAGCGACAGCGACCAGAAGACCGCATGCAGAAGCGGGTCCAGCGCCTCCGACCCGAAAAGGGCCTGCGGCCGCAGCCAGGCCAGGCCCAGCGGACCCTCGGTCAGGACGGCATGGGACAGGAGGCCCTCCTCCCCGAAGGAGGGCAGGTAGAGCGTGTAGAGCCAGACGAGAAAGCCCGTCACCAGGCCAAGCGCCGCGCCCCGGCCGGTGGCGCCGCGCCAGAAGATCGCGCCGATCATCGCCGGCAGGATCTGCGCGACGCCCACGAAGGCGATCAGGCCGATGGCCGCCAGCGCCGCCGATCCGCCCGACAGGCGATAATAGGTATATCCCAGCGCAAGGATGGCCGCGATCGAGACCCGCCGCGACATGAGGACGATGCCGCGCACATCGCCGGGCGCCCGCGCGCCCCCTTCGCGCAAGGCAAGCCAGAGCGGCACCACGACGTGGTTCGACACCATCGTGGCCAGCGCGATCGCCGCGACGATGACCATCGAGGTGGCCGAGGAGAACCCGCCAAGAAAGGCGAGCATCGCCAGCTTGCCCTGATCGAAGGCCAGAGGCAGAGTCAGGACGAAAAGATCGGGGTTCGCCCCTGGCGGCAGGACCGACAGACCCACGACCGCGATCGGCACCACGAAGAGGCTCATCAGCATCAGGTAAAGCGGGAAGGCCCAGGAGGCCGTGGCCAGATGGCGCTCGTCCGAGTTTTCCACCACCATGACCTGGAACATGCGCGGCAGGGTCAGCACCGCCGCGGCCGACACCATCGTCAGGCCGATCCAGCGGTCGGGTTTCAGCGACCAGTCCGCGATGGGCGAGGCATCGATGCGGGCGAAGACCTCGCCCCAGCTTCCCGCGACGCCCCAGACCACGAAGATGCCGACCGCCAGTAGCGCCACGAGCTTGACCACCGCCTCAAGCGCGATCGCGGTCACGACCCCATGGTGGCGCTCGTTCGCATCAAGGTTGCGTGTCCCGAAGAGGATGGTGAAGATCGCGAGCCCCCCCGCCACCCAGAGCGCCGTCGCCCCCTGGTCGGTCAGCCCCCAGCCGATGGGCGCGCCGGAGGCGAAGACGGCAAAGGACAGCGTCACCGACTGAAGCTGAAGCGCGATATAGGGCGTGGCTGCAACGACCGCGATCAGGGTCACGATCACGCCCAGAAGGTTCGACTTGCCGTAGCGAGAGGAGATCAGGTCCGCGATCGAGGTCACGCGCTGGCTGCGCCCGATCCGCACGAGCTTCCTGAGAAACCACCACCAGCCGACCATGACCAGCGAGGGGCCGAGGTAGATTGTCAGGAACTCGAGACCCGAGCGCGCGGCGTAACCCACCGCCCCGTAGAAGGTCCAGGCGGTGCAGTAGATCGACAGGGACAGCGTGTAGATCGCGGGCGAACGAAGCCAGCGCGCCCGTCCCTTGGCCGCGCGCCGCTCCGCCGCCCAGGCGACCGCAAACAGGAGCCCGACATAGCACAGGCAGACCGCGACCAGGATGTTGAACGGCACCATCAGCCCTCCTCTTCGTCGGGCTTGGTGTCATCCTCGGCGGGAAGCACGCGCGACAGGCCGAAGGCGGCAAGGATCAGCACGAACCAGACCGCGAACAGGTAGACGCCGCCCCGGCCAGTGTCGGGTTCCGGCGTCGCTGCGGGTAGCCAGAGGATGGGAACAAGGATCAGCACGAGCCCCAGCATCGGCAGCACGCGCGCCGCATCGGCAAGCCGGCGGCGGCGGTAGCTTCGGCGCTCAAGAAACAGCGGCCTTGGCTTGCGGCTCATGGATCCCCTCATCCCCTGCTTTTGGCAATCATCGCGACAGCCCGCCCCGGCTGTCAAAGGAAACCGTCACACCCCTTCCGCGAGGATCGAGGGCTCACGCCGGGCGGCGCAGTCCATGCGTGGACAGATGCGGCAGGCGGGCCCAACCAACCGCTCCGCATCGGTTCGCGCGGTCGCGGCGGGCAGGACCAGCATGGCCGCCTCCGCGACCGTCGGGCCATCGAAGCCCTGCGGATGGCTGTATTCTCCGATCGCGAAAACCTCGAAGCGCTGGGGGATACGACCGGCGACCTCCATCACCGTGCGGATAGGGATACCCGGGCGTGCCAGCGCCTCGTAAAGTGGCCAGAGCGGGCAGGCCGCCCCATGGCGCGGCAACGCAAAGCCCGGTGCGGGCTTGCGAAAGACGAAGGCGCCCGCCGCGTCGCAGACAACCAGCCCGGCGGGGCGCAGGCCCTCCTCCGGCGGCAGGCTGGCCAGGCGCCGGAACACTGGGGCAAGGCCGGCGCCGAAGGTGCGGGCAAGGGCGGCGGGGTCCTGCCCATGGGCTTCGACCGCGGCGCGGAAGGTCCTGAGCGGCATGGCGACCGCGTCCTCGCGATAGCGTTCAAGGTATTGCGTGGCCAGGCGCCGGGCGGGCATGGTCGCAAGCTCGCCCGCGCCTTGGAGCAGGCTCTCCGGCGCGGGCGCGGAGGCCCGTTCGAGCGCCGCGATGTGGTAGCCTTGAGCCGCCAGCCACGCCTCCACCTCCTCCTGCGGGGAGGAGGGGCCGGTCTCGGCCTCCTTGGCGACATCGAGATAGGCCACGAGCGCCGCCGCCGCCTCCGACAGGCGCAAGGAGTCGTTGCCAAGGTTGTGGTGGAACAGCGCCCGCCAACGCGGTTCGATATCTTCCGTCTCGGCCAGGATCGCAGCGGTCGACCGGACCGAGGTCACGGCCGAGAGGACCTCATGCAGCGAGGCATAGAGATAGGGGTCATGCGCCATGCGTTCGGTCAGCGCCTCGACCGTGCGCTCCAATTCGCCCACGCGCCGCTGCCGGGCCGCCAGAAGCGCGGCCCAGCCGGGGAAACGCCCGGTGAATTCCTCGATCTGCTCGGTCTCCGGCGGAACCTCGCTGGGCGCGGCGCCCGCGGCCGCCTCCCTCAGGGCGTCGAAAAGCGCGCTTTCGCCGCCCTCGGCCAGCGCGGCCTCGTCCACCCCCAGCGCCACGGAAAGGCGCGTCAGAAGATCGGGGCCGACCCGGCGCCGGTTGTGTTCGATCAGGTTCAGATAGGCCGCAGAGATCCCCACGGCGCGCGCAAGGTCCGCCTGCCTCAACCCAGCCAGCGCCCGGCGTTCCCGGACCCGCGACCCTGTCAGCGCACCGCGTGACACGCCTACACCCCTCCCCTGCGTACGAGCCGAAGATTAACAGGAATCCGTTGGAAAGGTAGGGGCTTGCGCGGCGATTTACGGCTCAGCAGCTTGGCGGCGCGACATCCGCGGTCCGCGCGATCTCCGCTACACCTCCCTCGCACTGGGTCAGTTCAACCTTGTCCCGGTTGCAGCCAGCGACCAGCGCCAGCGCCGTGACCGCCGCGAGGGCACAGGCCACGCGCGCCCGCTGCCCACGACCCGATTTCATGTCCATGCCATCATCCCCCTCGGTAGACCTGCCTAAGGCAGATAGAGCGCGATCCCGTCGCAAGAGCAATACTAAAGCCCAGGGCGCCGCCGGGAATTGAGCGATATCAATTCCGCCTCCCGACGGGCTGCTACCTTACGTTTTTCCGCGAAAGGAGATCGCAATGAAACTCCCAAGCCTGGCGATCGCGACTGTCCTGCTGTTCACCCTGGCCGCCTGCGAAGACTGGAACCGCCGCGACCGCATGATCGCGGGGGGCGTCGCGGGCGCGGCCATCGGCGGGCTGACGGCGGACGCGCTGAGCCACGATGACGACTGGATCGTGCTGGGCGTCCTTGCCGGGGCCGCCATCGGCACCCTTGTCGCACGCAACAACGCGACCGACGAATGCGCCTATGCGCGGGGCGATGGCAGATACGACGTCCGCCGCTGCCCCTGACGGATCTCCCGGCCGGGCGCGCGCGCGCCAAAGAAAAAAGGCGCGGGACGTCACCGCCCCGCGCCCTTGGTCTTGTCGCGCCAGCCCGTTACTGAAGCGCCTTGTCCGTGATCTGATGCGTCCAGGCCCCTTCCGGCGCCTTGGAGATCACCGGGTCGGAACCACCCGCCAGCAGCGTGGCGACCGTGCGCTCGTAATCGGCCGGATCAAGCGCGCCGTTCGAGCCAGCGGTCAGCTTCGCGACCTCGCCCATCATGCGTTTCTGATGTGCCTCGGTCTGTGCGCCGGTCTCGTCGTTGTCGAGCACGATCATCGCGGCGTCGTCGGGGTTTTCCTCGGCCCACTTCCAGCCCTTCATCGAGGCCCGGACGAAGCGCACCATCTTGTCCTCAAAGGCTGCGTCCTTGAGGTTGTCCTCAAGCACATAAAGCCCGTCCTCCATCGTGGCGACGCCCATGTCCTGGTATTTGAAGGTGACAAGGTCGTCCGCGCCAATGCCTGCGTCGATCACCTGCCAGTATTCGTTGTAGGTCATGGTCGAGATGCAGGCCGCCTGCTTTTGCAGCAGCGGATCGACGTTGAAGCCCTGCTTCAGAACCTCGACCCCGTCCGCGCCGCCCGTCGTGGGAATGCCAAGCTGGCTCATCCAGGACAGGAAGGGATATTCGTTGCCGAAGAACCAGACCCCCAGCGTCTTGCCCTTGAAATCCTCGGGGCTGGTGATCCCGGTTTCCTTAAGGCAGGTCAGCATCATGCCCGAGGACTTGAACGGCTGCGCGATATTGACAAGCGGCAACCCCTTTTCCCGCGCCGCCAGCGCCGAGGGCATCCAGTCGATCATCACATCGGCCCCGCCGCCCGCGATGACCTGCGTGGGCGCGATGTCCGGCCCGCCGGGAAGGATGGTGACGTTCAGCCCCTCTTCGTCGTAAAAGCCCTTGTCCTTGGCGACATAGTACCCCGCGAACTGGGCTTGCGTGACCCATTTCAACTGCAGCGTCACGTCGTCGGCCGCCTGCGCCGCAGTGGCCATAAGCCCCGCCGCAAGAACCGAAACCGTCCATTTCATCATTGCCTTGCTCCCTGTTGTCAGCTCCGCGCACGCTGCGACGGATGCCAGAAGGTGACGCCTTTCTCGATCAGCGCCACAAGCCCGTAGAATGCCGAACCGGCAAGGGCCGCCACGGCAATCTCAGCCCAAACCATGTCCAGCGCAAGCTGTCCCACGGCGGTCGAGATCCGAAACCCCATCCCCTTGATGGGAGAGCCGAAAAATTCCGCAACGATCGCACCGATAAGCGCCAGCGTCGTCGCGATTTTCAGCCCGTTGAAGATGAACGGCATGGCGGCCGGCAGGCGAAGCTTCATCAGCGTCTGCCAGTAGCTGGCCGAATAGGTCGCCATCAGGTCCCGCTGCATCCGCTCGGTCGCGGCCAGCCCCGCGACGGTATTCACCAGCACCGGGAAGAAGACCATGACGACGACGACGGCCGCCTTGGACTGCCAGTCGAAGCCGAACCACATCACCAGGATCGGCGCGATCCCCACGATCGGCAGCGCTGCCACGAAATTTCCGACCGGCAGCAGCCCCCGTTGCAGGAAGGGCGAGCGGTCGATGGCGATCGCGGTAAGGACCGCGGTCCCGCAACCCATGACATAGCCCGACAGCCCTCCCTTCAGGATCGTCTGCACGAAATCCTGCCACAGCACCGGAACCGACCCGGTGATCGTCCCCCAGATGACCGAGGGCGCGGGCAGGATGACGCCGGGCACATCGAGCCCTCGGACAGCACCCTCCCACAGGACCAGGAGCGTCACGCCAAACAGCGCTGGGATCGCCAACCGCCCGGCGCCAGTGCGCGCGAAGGGCTGGTGCGAGGCCCAGACATTGAAGGCCCAAGCCGACAGCCAGAAAAGGATTGCACCCGCCAGCCAGATCATCGCGCCATCCCCATCCGCTTCAGCGCCGCCCGCTCGATCACGCCGATGACGATCACGAGCCCCGCGGCCAGGATCGCCGCTGTGAAAAGCGCGGCCCAGATCTGGATCGTCTGACCGTAGTAGCTGCCCGACAAGAGCCGCGCGCCCAGGCCCGCGGTCGCCCCCGCCGGCAGTTCCCCCACGATCGCCCCCACCAGCGAGGCCGCCATGGACACCTTCAGCGAGGCGAACAGATAGGGCATCGAGGCCGGCAGCCGCAGCTTCCAGAACGTCGCCCAGCGCCCCGCGTTGTAGGTTCTCAGCAGATCGAGCTGCATCCCGTCCGGGCTTCTGAGCCCCTTCACCATGCCGACCACGACCGGGAAGAACGACAGATAGGCCGAAATCACCGCCTTCGGCAAAAGCCCGGTGATCCCGACCGAGGCCAGAACCACGATCACCATCGGCGCAATCGCCAGGATCGGGATCGTCTGGCTGGCGATGGCCCAGGGCATGACCGACATGTCCATGGCCCGGTTGTGGACGATCCCCACCGCCAGAAGGATGCCAAGCCCGGTGCCGATCCCGAAGCCCACCAGCGTCGCCGACAGCGTCACCCACCCATGATAGACAAGGCTCCGCTTGGAGGTCACCTTCTGACCGAACAGCCCCTGCCAAAGCCCCAGGGCCACCTGGTGCGGCGCCGGCAGCACGGGCCGCTCCTGCACCATCGTGTCGGCCAGAACCTCGGCGAAGGACACCTCCAGCTCCGCCCGCGCGGCCTGGTCGTAGGTCCAGACGGAGTTCATCTTGACCGCCGCCCCGTACCACAGCACGACGATCGCCAGAAGCACGGCGAAGACCGGCAGCACGAACCTCATGCGCCGCCCCCCTTCTTCTTTTTCCAAATATCCTCGGGGGGGGCCGCCGGCGCTGCCGGTGGCCGGGGGGCAGACAGCCCCCCGCGCCCTGCCGTAAGCCGGGACCGGCGCAGGTCGCCTTTGCGGATCTCAGGCCTCATCGCCGTGCCCCGCCCTCAGGCCCTCGCGCACGCGGTGGGCGATCTCGATGAACTCCTTCGAATCCCGGATGTCGAGCGGCCTCTCCCGCGGCAGGGTGCTTTCGATCACATCGGTAATCCGCCCCGGCCTGGGGCTCATCACCACGATCTTCGTCGACAGATAGACGGCCTCGGGGATCGAGTGGGTCACGAAGCCGATGGTCTTTTCCGTCCGCGCCCAGAGCTTCAGGAGTTCCTCGTTCAGCCGGTCGCGCACGATCTCATCCAGCGCGCCGAAGGGTTCGTCCATCAGCAGGATATCTGCATCGAAAGCCAGCGCCCGCGCGATCGACGCGCGCTGCTGCATGCCGCCCGACAACTGCCAGGGGAACTTCTTTCCGAAGCCGTCCAGATCGACCAGCGACAGCACATTTCGAACACGCGTCTCCTGATCGGCCCTGGAATAGCCCATGATTTCCAGCGGAAGTTTCACATTCCCCGCAATCGTGCGCCAAGGGTAAAGCCCCGCCGCCTGGAACACATAACCGTAGGCGCGCGCCCGGCGGGCCGCATCGGGCGCCATCCCGTTGACCGTCAGCGTTCCCTCGGTCGGGTGTTCCAGCGCCGCGATGCACCGCAGGAACGTGGTCTTGCCGCAACCCGAGGGGCCGATGAAGCTGACGAACTCCCCCTTGCCGATCGTCAGGTCCACATCCTTCAGCGCATGGACCGGGCCGTCGCCCGTCTGGAACGTCAGCCCCAGGCCCTTCGCCTCGATCACCGGCGCGCTCTGGCCGATCGAATCCCTCACGCTCGCATTCCTTCCCGTTTCCCCGCCTGCCACGCTTTGTGGTACCATCCTTGCGACAGTGCAGGAGTATTCCCATGACCGAGTGCCGCAAGATCCGGCCGGCCGATCGCTACGCCGGCAAGCAAGGCTTCACCTATGACGCAGGGATCGCCCGCGAAAGCGTCGGCGCCAACGCGATCTGCATGCATCTTCTGACCATCCCGCCCGGCGGCCGGGCCAGCGCCCACAAGCACGCCACCCACGAAACCGCGATCTATCAGATCGCGGGCCGCTCGGTCATGTATTGGGGCGACCGGCTCCAGCACCGGATGGAGGCCGAGGCCGGCGACCTGATCTACATCCCCGCCGACATGCCGCACCTGCCCTTCAACCCGGGGCCGGAACCCTGCACCGCCGTCATCGCCCGCACCGATCCGAACGAACAGGAAAGCGTCGTGCTTCTGCCCGAACTCGAAGCACTGGTGCCCTGACCGCGGCGCCCGGCGGCGGGGCGCGCCATGTCGGAAGCGACCCATCACACCCCGCTCGCCGGAATGCCGCTACGTTCGACCGGCCGCGGAGAGGTCAGTTCCTTCCATGACGACAGCGCCCGGTTGACCGGGTTTCCGGCCTCGCGACGCACGAATTCGCCATGGCCCTCACGGGTCTCGACCTTGCCGTCATTAACCGCCACCATCCCGCGCGTCAGCGTGTAGCGGGGCAGGCCCTTGACCTCATGCCCCTCGAAGACGTTGTAGTCGATCGCCGATTGCTGCGTGCTCGCCGAGATCACCTTCGTGCGTTCCGGGTCCCAGACCACCAGATCCGCGTCCGCGCCCACAAGGACCGCGCCTTTCCTGGGATAGCAGTTCAGGATCTTGGCGATGTTGGTCGAGGTCACGGCCACGAACTCATTGGGCGTCAGCCGCCCGGTGTTGACGCCATGCGTCCAGAGCATCGGCATCCGGTCCTCTAGCCCGCCGGTTCCATTCGGGATCTTGGTGAAATCGCCGAGGCCGAAGCGCTTCTGATCGGTCGTGAACGCGCAGTGGTCCGTCGCCACCACCGACAGCGAGCCCGACTGCAACCCGGCCCAAAGACTGTCCTGATGCTTCTTGTTGCGGAAGGGCGGCGACATCACCCGGCGCGCGGCGTGGTCCCAGTCCTTGTTGAAATACTCGGACTCATCCAGCGTCAGATGCTGGATCAGCGGCTCGCCCCAGACCCGCTTGCCCTGCATCCGCGCCCGCCGGATCGCCTCATGCGCATCCTCGCAAGAGGTGTGGACGACATAAAGCGGCACGCCGGCCATGTCGGCGATCATGATCGCACGGTTGGTGGCCTCCCCCTCGACCTGCGGGGGGCGGGAATAGGCATGGGCTTCCGGCCCGGCATTGCCCTCGCGCAGAAGCTTCGCCGAAAGCTCGGCCACGACGTCGCCGTTTTCCGCGTGCACCAGCGCGATACCGCCCAGTTCCGCCAGTCGGCGGAACGAGGCGTACATCTCGTCGTCGTTGACCATGAGCGCGCCCTTGTAGGCCATGAAATGCTTGAAGGTGGTGATGCCTTCCTTGTCGACCACCGTCTTCATCTCGTCAAAGACCTGCTCGCCCCACCAGGTCACCGCCATATGGTAGGAATAGTCGCAATTCGCCCGGCCCGACTTGTTGTGCCACATCTGCTTGGCGTCCAGCAGCCCCTGACCAGGGCTGGGCAGCACGAAGTCCACCACCATCGTCGTCCCGCCCGCCAGCGCCGCGCGCGTGCCGCTTTCGAAATCGTCCGAGGAATAGGTGCCCATGAAGGGCATCTCCAGGTGCGTATGCGGGTCGATCCCCCCCGGCATGACGTAGCAGCCGGTGGCGTCCAGAACCTTGTCACCTTTCAGGTTCTCGCCGATCTGGGTGATCTTGCCGCCCTCGACCAGCACATCCGCCTTGTAGGTCAGATCGGCGGTGACGATGGTGCCGTTCTTGATGACTGTGGTCGCCATGTTTCACTCCCTGTCCGGAAAGCGGCGTGCCGCTCCATCTTCTTTTCAAAAATATCCCGGGGGTCCGGGGGCAGAGCCCCCGGCCTCGCCTCACCTCACGACCTCCGCGGTCTCCAGAACCGCGTGCAACAGCACATCCGCCCCCGCCGCCGCCCATTCCGGGCTGATCTCCTCGGCCTCGTTGTGGCTCAGGCCATCCACGCAGGGGCACATGATCATCGCGGTCGGCGCGACGTCGTTGATCCAGCAGGCGTCATGACCGGCGCCGGAGACGATATCCATATGGCTGTAGCCAAGCCGCTCGGCCGCGTTGCGCACGGCCTTCACGCAGCCCTCATTGAAGGCGGGGGGATCGAACTGGCCAACGATCTTGGCCTCGAACCCCACGCCGATATCGGCGCAGAGCTTCGGCGCGCGCTCCATCAACTCCTCGACCATGGCGTTCAGCTTGGGCAGGATGTGGGTCCGCATGTCGACAGTGAAGACGACCTTGCCGGGGATGATGTTGCGGCTGTTGGGATAGACATCGATATGGCCGATCGCGCCCACCGCGTTCGGCTGGTTCTTCATCGCGATCTCGTGGACGAGTTCGGTCACCAGCGCGAGACCCCGGCCCGCATTCTTGCGCATATGCATCGGCGTCGATCCGGTGTGGCTTTCCTTGCCCGTGACCGTGCATTCGATCCAGCGCAGGCCCTGCCCGTGGGTGACGACGCCGATGTCCTTGCCCTCGGCCTCCAGGATCGGACCTTGTTCGATGTGCAACTCGAACAGCGCATGGATCTTGCGGGCGCCGACGGCCTCGTCGCCGACCCAGCCGATGCGCTTCAGTTCGTCGCCGAAGGTCTTGCCGTCGTGATCGACGCGCTCATAGGCCCAGTCTTGCGTGTGCTTGCCCGCGAACACGCCAGAGGCGAGCATGGCGGGGGCGAAGCGCGTGCCCTCCTCGTTCGTCCAGTTGACGACGACGATCGGGTGCTTGGTCCGGATGCCCAGGTCGTTCATCGTCCGCACCGCTTCCAGCGCGCCCAGGACCCCCAGAACGCCGTCGTATTTCCCGCCCGTGGGTTGGGTGTCGAGGTGCGATCCCATGTAGACCGGAAGCGCCTCCGGGTCCTCGCCCGCACGGGTCGCGAACATGTTGCCCATGGCATCGACACCCATGGTCATGCCGGCGCCCTCGCACCATTTCTGGAACAGGTGGCGGCCTTCGCTGTCGGCATCGGTCAGGGTCTGGCGGTTGTTGCCGCCCGCGATGCCGGGGCCGATCTTGGCCATCTCCATCAGGCTGTCCCACAGCCGCGCGGAATCGATGCGGAGGTTTTCTCCGGGTGCTGCCATAGCTATCTCCCTTGGCCGCCCTGCCGGGGTCTTGATGCCCCTTGCGGCGACTCGCTTCCTGACCATATGGTCAAGGTTGAGACCACCACAACCTGACCAACCGGTCAACGATTATCTTGGGGGCCATGGCCGAAGTCGAACGCATATCCAAGCGCGGCGCGATCCGGCAGGAGAACGAGGCGCGCATCCTGTCGGCCGCCGAAAAGGTCTTTGCCGAGGCCGGATTCGGCGGCGCGACGATGCAGCTGATCGCTGACATGGCGGGGCTGCCGAAGGCCAACCTGCATTACTACTTCGCCACCAAGGAAGAGCTTTACCGCAAGGTCGTGCAGCAGATCTTCGAGATCTGGCTGCACGCGGCCGACAGTTTCGACGACGCGCCCGGCCCGGTCGAGGCGATCGGCGCCTATATCGACGCCAAGATGGAAATCTCCCGCCGCCATCCGTTCGGCTCCAAGGTCTGGGCCAGCGAGGTGATGCACGGCGCGCCGGTGATCCAGGACTACCTCGAAACGACGCTCAGGGAGTGGACGGGGGGCCGCGCGAAGCTGATCCAGAAATGGATCGACGAGGGCAAGATGGCGTCGATCGATCCCCGGCACCTGCTTTACATGCTCTGGGCGACGACCCAGCACTACGCCGATTTCGGTCACCAGATCGAGACGCTGAACGGCGGCAAGCCGCTGTCGGACCGGCAATGGAAAGAAGCCAAGGAAAGCGTCAGGTCGATCATCCTGCGCGGCATCGGGGCGCTCTGAGGCGGTGGCGCCGAAAACGACGAGTGCTTGTGTCGCTTTTAAATCAACAAGCGTCGGGCTGACCTTTCAGAATAACCACGCCTCTGGCAATTAGGAGCCAATCATTTCCCCCGAGGAGTCGGCCCATGAAGACCCATGTCAAAGCCCTAGTCGTCGGCGGCGGTGCCGTCGGATGCGGAATCGCCTATCACCTTGCGAAAGCCGGTTGGGACACGATGCTGCTGGAGCGGGACGAGCTGACCTCGGGCTCGACCTGGCACGCGGCCGGTCTGCTGCCGCTCTTCAACATGTCCTACGCGACGACCCACATCCACAAGTACTCGGTCGACTTCTACAAGACGCTCGAGGCGGAAACCGGGCTTAACGCGGGCTTCGCGGTCGTGGGCAACCTGCGCATGGCGCAGACCGACGCGCGGATGGACGAATACATGCTCTATTCGTCGGTCGCAGAGACCGCCGGGGTCTATCATGAATTCCTGACCCCCGCCCAGATCAAGGAGCGCTGGCCGCTGGTCCGGACCGAGGACCTGAAGGGCGCGCTCTTCCACCCGCAGGACGGCTACATCAACCCCGCCGACGTGACCCAGGCCATGGCCAAGGGCGCGCGCCAGCTGGGCGTCACGATCGAGCGCAAGTGGCAGGTGGACGGCTACCGCTGGACCGGCTCGGAATGGATCGTCTCGGTCACGAAGATGGTCGAGAAGGGCGGCAACCTGGTCCCGGGTGAGGAAAAGGCCGAGATCCACGCCGAACACGTCGTCACCGCCACCGGCAACCACGCCCAGCGCACCGCCCGCCTTCTGGGCATCAAGATCCCCGCGATCCCGGTCGAGCACCAGTACATCGTCACCGAACCCGATCCGGCACTGCAAGCCTGGCGCGCCGCTGGCAACCCGGAGCACCCGGTGCTGCGCGACGCCGACGCCAAGTGGTACGTCCGCGAAGAGCGCGGCGGCTGGATCCTCGGGCCCTATGAAAAGGGTGCCCCGGCCCGCTTCCTCTACGACGTGCCGGAAAGCTTCCGCGCCGACCTCTTCCCGCTCGACCTGGAGCGGATCGAGGAAGAATACATGTCGATGATCCACCGGATCCCGACCTCGGAAACCGTGGGCCTGAAGGACGACTTCAACGGCCCGATCTGCTACACGCCGGACGGCAACCCGCTGGTGGGCCCCGCCCCGGGCCTGCGCAACATGTGGCTGGCCGAGGGCTTCTCCTTCGGGATCACCGCGGCGGGCGGCACCGGCTACTACCTGGCCCAGATGATGGTGAACGGGGAGGCCGAGATCGACATGGCCTCGCTCGACCCCAAGCGCTACGGCAGCTGGATGACGACCGAATATGCCGCGCGCAAGAACGAGGAGTGCTACGACCACGTCTTCGTTCTGCACCACCCGGACGAAGAGCGCGAAGCCTGCCGTCCGCTGCGCACCGCGCCGGTCTATGACCGCCAGAAGGCGCTTGGCGCGCAATTCGGCCAGGTGAACGGCTGGGAACGCCCGAACTACTACGGGCCGAAGGACGCGCCCGCGTCGTTCGACCACGACAGCCGTTCGTTCCGGCGCGGCGCCTGGTGGCAATACGCCGTCGATGAAGCCAAGGCGATCCGCGAGACCGCCGGCCTGATCGACGCGACCGCGTTTACCAAGCACACCGTGCGTGGCCCCGGCGCGACCGAGTTCCTGGACTGGTTCACCTGCAACAAGCTGCCCGCGATCGGCCGGATCAACCTGACCTACGCGCTGACCTCGGCGGGTACCACGCGGACCGAATACACCATCGTCCGCAACGGCGAGAACGACTACTACCTCGTCTCCGCCGGTGCCTGGACCGCCTATGACGCGGACTTCCTCAGGAAGTCGGCCGAGGACTTCATGGCGAACGGTGGTGGCCACATCGATATCAACGATGTCACCACCCAGTGGGGCGTCTTCGCCATCGCGGGTCCTAAGTCGCGCGACATCCTGAAAGAGATCATCAAGGATGCCGATCCCGACACCGCGCTGTCGAACAAGCGCTTCCCCTGGCTGTCGGCCCGCAAGATCGAACTGGGCATGTGCCCGGTCAACGCGATCCGCGTGGCCTACACCGGTGAGCTTGGCTGGGAACTTCACCACCCGATCGAGATGCAGCGCTACCTCTGGGATCTGCTGCTGGCCGCGGGCGAAAAGCACGGCATGAAGCTGGTCGGCGCACGCGCCCAGAACTGGCTGCGGCAGGAAAAATCCTACCGCGCCTTCGGGACCGAGCTTGGCCGCGACGCGACCCCGGCCGAAGCGGGCCTGGACCGGTTCATCGACATGTCGAAGGACTTCCACGGCAAGCAGGCGATGCTCGACACCGGCATCCGCGCCATGTGCGTCACGCTCCTGATCGACGGTCCGTCGGACACCGATCCCTGGGGCAAGGAAGCGCTGCTTCTGAACGGCGAAAAGATCGGGCGCCTGACCTCGGGCGGCTACTCGGTCGCCTTTGGCAAGCAGATCGGCATGGGCTATGTCCGCCCCGACCTCGCCGCCGTGGGCACCAAGCTGAAGGTGCGGATGCTGCGCCAGGAATGGGACGCGGAGGTGGTCGAGGACAGCCCCTTCGACCCGAAGAACGAGCGCATCCGCGTCAACGGCTGATCGCCCGACCGATCGCAACCAATTTAGGAAAGGGGCCGGGAAACCGGCCCCTTTCGCGTCAGAGCGTCGCGGCCGCGAGCCAGGCCTGCCAGGCGCCCTCGCTTCCGGCAAAAGCGTTCAGATCGACCTGGCCGCGCACCCCTGGCACAAGCCCGGTGCCGGTGTACTGCCAGAAGGTCCAGCCCCGGTGCCCGAAGGTATCGTGCGGATGGCCCGCGACCGAGCGCAGCCAGAACGGGTAGTTGCCCAGCCGCCAAAGCTCGTTCTCTTCCCAGAAATCGACGGTGGTGTAGATAATCGGCGTCTTGCCCCAGGCGAGCGTCACCGTATCCAGGAAGGCCTGCGCCTCGGCCCGAACGGTCTCGGGGTCCGGGCGGCTCGGGCAGTTGCGCGACTGGGTCCATTCGATGTCCAGGACCGGTGGCAGCGTGCCCGCGCGCGGCGGCGCGTTTTCCAGGAACCAGCGCGCCTGTTCCGCCCCGCCCCTGCAATGGTAATAGAAGTGATAGGCCCCCGTGGGGATGCCTGCGGCGGCGGCGCCCTGCCAGTGATGCGCGAAAAGCGGGTCGGCAACATCGCCGCCCTCCGTCGCCTTGATGAAGGCGAAACTCACGCCGGACCCCGCGACCCGGCGCCAGTCGATCGCGCCCTGCCAGCGCGACACGTCGATCCCGTGCACCGGGTAGGTGTCGGGCGCGTTCTGCCGCCAGGCGTAGGGATCCGCGTCGTCAAAGCGGCTCGGGATGCCGCGCGGATGGCCGCCACCGCAGCCCGCCAGCGCGGCGGCGGTGATGGCCATCAAGAGAAGACTGGAAACTGCCCGCATGTCTGCCTCACGCTGTTGTTCGCGTTTAGGCGCAGCATAGGCTCAAAAGGCGTTTCTGTCACCGTCCCGAAAGGCGCGCCCTCAGGCCGCGAGTTCGTCCCAGCAGGCCAGCGCATGGCCGGCATACATGACCGACGGCCCACCCCCCATCTGGATCGCCATGGCCAGGACGTCGCCCAGTTCCTCGCGCGTGGCGCCAGCTTTCATCAGCGCCTCCACATGGAAGTTGATGCAAGGCTCGCAGCGCATGACCACCGCCATGCCGAGCGCGACATATTCCTTTTCCTTCACGCTCAGCGGGCCGTTTTCCTTCACCGCCTTCGACAGTGTCCCGAAGCCGCCCATCGCACCGGGGATGGTGCGGTTCAGAACGCGCAGCTCGCTGCGCATCTCGTCGATCTTTTCCTTGTAGGACATGAGAACTCCTTGCGTTTTGCCGCGATCTTCCATGGTCCGATGGCGCGCGCCTTGATCAAGGTCATGTCATTCAAGAAAACGAATGCAACTCTGCGTCACACCGGACGGCGGAAAATGAAACACAGGTTGTTCGCAGGCATCTCCTCGACCGTCACGGGCAAAAGCCCTTCGGTCTCGCCGGTGGCGAGGACCCAGGCATCGTCCTTGTAGCCGATCGCCGGGTCCTGGCCGCGAAGGTTGGCGTCAAAGGCGATGTCGCCTGGGCTGGTCAGCGCGCCGCCCCGGCGGAAGGGCCCGTAAAGCGCCGCCGTGCCACCCGGCACCAGCACCCGCGCCATGCCCCCCAGGACCGACTGCGCCTCGGCCAGGCTGATCAGATGCAGAAGGTTCGCGGCGAACACGAGGTCTTGCCCGCCAAGGCTTCGCCCCCAATCCAGCTCGGAGATATCAAGAAGCACCGGCGCGGCGAGGTTGGGCAGGCCTGCCTCCGCGCGCCAGGCCGCGATCGATGCCAGAGCATCCTCCGACCCGTCGGTCGGCTGCCAGGTGAGGCCGGGGAAAGCCCGCGCGCAGGCAACCGAGTGCTGGCCTGTGCCTGCGGCCAGTTCCAGCGCCCGTCCGCGTCCGGGCGCATGACGGCCCAACACCGCGACGATGGCCGCCGCATTTCGCCCGGCGGAGGGGGCAAACCGGCGCGCATCGTCCCCCTCGCCCGGGGCGCTGTAGGGCAAGATCAGCTTGCGCGGCGCCATCGTCAGCGCAACCGTGCGGGCGAAAGCGCCGCCGTGGCCCGCGCGCCGATTTCGGGCGCGCAGCCGCCGATCAGATCGGCGATATGGCGGCTGGCGGCGGCGCAGGTCTGAAACCCGTAGCCGCCCTGCCCGGCCAGCCAGTAGAAATCCTTGACCTCGGGGTCCTCGCCGATCACCAGGACCCGGTCAGGGGCGAAGGTCCTGAGCCCCGCCCAGGAGGCCAGAAGCCGGGTGACGGGTTCGGTCACGAACTCCTCGTAGCGCGCCAGCCCCTCGGCCAGGACCATGTCGTCGGCCCAGGCATCATGGGGCTCCATCGGATGCTCCTCGGCCGGAGAGACGATCAGCGCGCCAGCGTCGGGCTTCATGTACCAGGTTTCCCCCGCGCCGAAGACCATCGGCCAGCCCGCGACATCCTGCCTGCCCGGCGCCGGGATGCGCGCCATGGAGCGGCGGAACGGCCGCAGGCCCAGCGGCACGACCCCTGCAATGCGGGCAACATCGTCGGCCCAGGCCCCGGCGGCGTTGATCAGGACGCGCGCGACAAGATCGCCCCCGGCCGTCACCACGCGCCAGCCAGCGTCCAGACGCTCGATTCCGGTGACACGGCGGCCGGTTTCAAGCCGCGCGCCATTGGCCCGCGCCTCGCGCGCGAAGTTCTGGATCAAGAGGTCGGTGTCGATGTCCTGCGCCCGCGTGGTGTGAGCCGCCATCGTCACCCGTTCCGGCGACAGGATCGGCACCAGCGCGCGCGCCTCGTCAACCGGGATACGGGCAAGGTTCATCGCCCCCGCCTCCTCGGCGAATGCGGCGTCCTCCCCGGGCCCGCCGACCAGCAGGAGCCCGCGCGGCGACAGGACGCCGCCGTTGGCCTCCGCCAGATAGCTGCCGCTGGCCGCCGTAAGGTCGTTGACGGCGCCACGGCCATAGCCCGGCTCGTAAAGCGCCGCGGACCGGCCGGAGGCGTGCCAGGCCAGCGCCGTCTCGCCCTCGACCAGCGTGACCGAGCCCAGATGCGACAGACGCGCCGCCGCCGATACGCCCGCGATCCCACCACCGATGATCAGGAAATCCGTTGTCATGGCCGCACCACGTCACTCCGTTCTGGAAAGAAAAAAGGGCTGCGGGTGAGGCCCTTGCAAAACTCACTTCACCCGGCCCCGCGCCGGGACTGCTGACACCAGCGTGTCAGCAGTCAACCAGCCCCCGCCCGCGCAAGAGCGCCTCCACCCCCGGCATCCGGCCCCGGAACCCGGTGTAAAGCGCCTCGGCCTCTTGCGAGCCGCCAGCGGACAGCACCCAGGTTTCCAGTTGCTTCGCCGTCGCCGGGTCGAAGGGATCGCCCGCTTCCTCGAAAGCCTCGAAGGCGTCGGCGTCCATGACCTCGGACCACATGTAGCTGTAATAGCCCGAGGAATAGCCGTCGCCGGCAAAGACATGGGCGAAATGAGGCGTCGCGTGGCGCATGCGGATCGCAGAGGGCATCCCGATCCCCTCCAGCACTGCCGCCTGCGCGGCCATCGGGTCCTTGGGCGCGGCGCCCTCATGGAAGGCCAGATCGACAAGGGCCGAAGCCACATACTCCACCGTCGCGAACCCCTGGTCGAAGTTCCGCGCGGCCAGGAGCCGGTCCAGCATGTCCTTCGGCATCGCCTCGCCTGTGCGCACATGGCGGGCGTGGGCCTCGATCACCTCCGGCACCTCCAGCCAGTGTTCGTAAAGCTGGCTCGGCAATTCGACGAAATCGCGCGCGACCGAGGTGCCGGAAATGCTCTCGAACGTCACGTCCGACAGCATCTGGTGCAGCGCGTGGCCGAATTCGTGGAAGAGCGTGCGCGCATCGTCCCAGGACAAGAGCGCCGGTTCCCCCTTGGCGGGCTTGGCGAAGTTGCAGACGTTGACGACCACGGGGCGCACCTCGCCCCCCAGCTTGCGCTGCTGGCGGAAGGCCGAGCACCAGGCACCAGAGCGCTTCGAGGGGCGGGCGAAGTAGTCGCCGATGAAGACCGCCATATGGCGCCCATCGCGTGTCACCTCCCAGGCGCGGGCGTCAGGGTGATAAAGATCGACCTCCAACGGCCTGAACGACAGGCCGAAAAGCCGCGTGGCGCAGTCGAAGGCCGCGCCGATCATCGCATCGAGCGAGAGGTAGGGCTTCAGCGCCGCCTCATCCAGCGCATGATCCCGCGCCCGGCGCTTTTCGGCGTAGTAACGCCAGTCCCAGGCTTCGAGCGCGCCGTTGATCCCGTCCTCATGCATCATGCCGGCGAGGATGCCCGCGTCCTCCAGCGCCTTGGCGCGGGCGGGCTCCCAGACCCGAAGCAGAAGCTCCCGGACACGTTCGGGCGATTTCGCCATCTCGGTTTCAAGCTTGTAGGCCGTGAAACTGGGATAGCCCAGAAGCTTGGCCCGCTCTTCCCTGAGCGCCAGGATCTCAGCCGCGATGGCGCGGTTGTCGGTGGCGCCGCCGCCAGCACCGCGCGCGGCCCAGGCCTCATAGGCCTTTTCGCGCAAGCCACGGCGGGCGGAAAACTGCAGGAACGGCACGATCAGCGACCGGCTGAGCGTAACGACATGCCCCGCGCGCCCGCGTTCCTCGGCGGCGGCGCGGGCGCTGGCCACGACGAAATCGGGCAGGCCCTCCAGGTCCGCCTCCTCCAGCGCCATGAACCAGTCGCGCTCATCGGCCAGAAGGTTCTGCGTGAACTCGGTGGACAGTACGGCGAGCCGTGCCTTGACCTCGGTCATCCGGTCCCGCGCCGGGCCTTCCAGCTTGGCGCCCGCGCGGACGAAGCTCCGCCGCGTCAGCTCCAGCACCCGGGCCTCCTCTGGCGCAAGCCCAAGGGTCTCGCGCGCCTGCCACAGTGCCTCGATCCGGCCGAAAAGCCGTTCGTTCATCGTGACCTCCGAGGCGAAGGCCGAAAGCTTCGGCGCCAGTTCGCGTTGCAGCGCCTCGCGCGCAGGCGTGCTGTCGGCACCCGCGAGGTTGTAGAACGTGCCCGCCACGCGCGACAGCGTCTCCTCCGCCAGTTCCATCGCGGCGATGGTGTTGGCAAAGCTCGGCGGCGCCTCACTGTCCGCGATCGCCGAGATACTGGCGCGCGCCTCGGCCAGCGCCGCATCGAAGGCAGGGCCGAAATCCTCGTCCCGGATCGCGGCGAAGGGCGGAAGCGCATAGGCGCCGGTCCAGGGGGCAAGCAGCGGGTTCGTCATCTGGGTCTCCTGTTTGCCACGCAAGCTAGGGGCGCGCCCGGCGAATTGCCAGAGCGCCCGATCAGCCGTGCACCCCGCCGCAGACCGCACAGTCGGGGTTGCGCTTCAACGTGATGCCGCGCGCCTCGGCGTAAAGCGCGTCATAGATCAGCATCCGGCCCCGCAGCCCCTCGCCCGCGCCGGTGATCTCCTTGATCGCCTCCACCGCCATCATCGCGCCGACCACGCCCGGAAGCGCCCCCATGACACCCGCGACCGCGCAGGCCGGGGCGAGCCCGTCGGCGGGGCGCTCGGGGAAGATACAGGCGTAGCAGGGCGCGCCCCGCGCGGGATCGTAAAGGGAGATCTGCCCCTCCCACTGGGTGATCGCGGCCGAGATCAGCGGCTTGCCCGCCGCGACCGCCGCGGCATTGATCATGTAGCGGGTGTCGAAATTGTCCGACCCGTCGAGGATCAGGTCGTACCCGGCAAAAAGCGCGGGCGCCTCGGCCTCCGAAAGCCGCCGGTTATGGGGCCTTATCTCGATGAAGGGGTTCAGCGCCTTCATCGCCGCCTCGGCCGAAAAGACCTTGGGCTGGCCGATGCGGGCGTCGGTATGGATCACCTGCCGCTGGAGGTTTGAGGAGGACACGATGTCATCGTCGATCACACCGATGGTTCCCACCCCCGCCGCTGCCAGGTACAGCAGCGAGGGCGACCCCAGCCCGCCCGCGCCCACGACCAGCACCTTCGCGCCCTTCAGGCGCTTCTGCCCCGGCCCCCCGACCTCCCTGAGCACGATGTGGCGGGCATAGCGGTCCAGTTCGGCCGGGCTGAAGGCGCCCGTCTGGGCTGGCGGCGGCGCCGGCCGGACGCGCCCGCGCAGGACGCCCAGCCCCTTGCGATAGGTCAGGATCATGGCCACGACCCCACCCGCGACCAGCCAGTGTTCGAAGCTCCCACCCAACGCCCGCGCCAGCGCATGCCCCTGAGGCAAAAGAAGATGGGCCAACACCACGGCGCCCCAAAGCACCAGGAGCATCCCCCAGACGATCTGGGCCGGGAACTTCAGCACCAGCCCGAGCGCCACCAGGAACGCCGCGATCAGAAGGACGGTCATGACCGCCCCGTCGAGCCGAAGCCGCCCGCCCCGCGCGCCGTCTCGCCCAGCGTCCCGGCGGCCTCGAACCGGGCCTGGACGACGGGCGCTACGATCATCTGCGCGATCCGGTCGCCATGGGCGATAACAAATGGCTCCGCCCCAAGGTTGATCAGCAACACCCCCAACGGCCCGCGATAATCGCTGTCGATGGTACCGGGCGTATTGGCCAGCGAGATGCCGTGTTTCAGCGCGAGGCCAGAGCGTGGGCGGATCTGCGCCTCGTAGCCCTCGGGGATCTCGATCCTGAGGCCTGTCGGCACCAAGGCGCGCGCCATGGGCGCCAGCACGATCCCCTCGACCCGCAGATCCGGCGGCAGGTTCGCGCGAATGTCCGCGCCCGCCGCGCCCACCGTTTCATAGCGCGGCAGGTCCACGGCCGGATCGGCCCAGTCCTCTCGCATCACCCGGATCACCGGCACCATCGCCTACCCCTTCATTCTGGCCCAAATACTCCCGCCGGAGGCACCCGCCCTAGCCACTCGTCCCCAGGGTTTCGGCGATGCGCAGGGCCAGCCGCCGCGCGACCTCGTCCTTCGGCAGCCGCGGCCATTCCTCCGCCCCCGCGGCAGTGATCAGCGTCACCGCGTTTTCACCGCCCCCCATGATCCCCGTCGCGGGCGAGACATCGTTGGCCACGATCCAGTCGCAGCCCTTGCGCGCGCGCTTGGCGGTCGCATGGGCGATCACGTCATCGGTCTCAGCGGCGAAGCCCACGACAAGCGCGGGCCGCCCCTGCGTCATTCGCGACACCGTCGCGAGGATGTCGGGGTTCTCTGCGAATTCAAGCGCGGGCGCACGACCCGACCCGTCCTTCTTCATCTTGGACCCGGCGGCGTTCGAGACGCGCCAATCCGCGACCGCTGCGGCAAAAACCGCGATATCGGCAGGCAGCACCGCCTCGACCGCCGCAAGCATGTCCCGCGCGGTCTCGACCCGCTGGACCGCGACCCCGCCCGGGGCCGGAACCGAGGCGGGGCCGGTCACGAATGTGACCCGCGCGCCCAGATCGCGCAGCGCCGCCGCGATCGCGGTTCCCTGCGCGCCCGACGATCGGTTGGCGATGTAGCGCACCGGGTCGATGGGCTCATGCGTGGGGCCGGAGGTCACGACGACATGGCGGCCCTTCAGCGGCCCCTCTCCCAGCGCCGCCTCGGCCGCCGCCACAATCTCCAACGGTTCGGCCATCCGGCCGGGCCCGTATTCGCCGCAGGCCATGTCGCCCTCGTTCGGACCGGCAAAAAGGATGCCGTCGCGTTTCAGCGCCGCGATGTTGCGCTGATTGGCGGGGTGCAGCCACATCCGCACGTTCATCGCCGGCGCGACCAGAACCCGCTTGTCGGTCGCCATCAGAAGGGTGGAGGCCAGGTCGTCCGCATGCCCCCCCGCCATCTTCGCCATCAGGTCCGCCGTCGCCGGCGCCACGACCACCAGATCGGCGGAACGGGACAGCTCGATATGCCCCATCTCGGCCTCGTCGGTGAGGTCAAAAAGGTGGCGGAAGCACTTCGCCCCCGCCAGCGCACCCGCCGAAAGGGGGGTCACGAACTCCTCCGCCGCGCAGGTCAGGACGGGCGTCACCGACGCGCCCCGTTCGCGCAGGCGCCGGATCAGGTCGAGCGCCTTGTAGGCCGCGATTCCACCGCCGATCACCAGAAGGATACGCTTGCCTGTCAGCATCGGCCCTCTCCCTTGCCTGCCTCAGGATTAGGCGCGGGGGCGGGTAATGACAAGCCGGGGCATCGTTCACGATCCGTGATGACCGCGGCCACAATTCATGGTGTGCATTCCCCGCGCCCCGCGACTAGGGTCGCGCCGAACAAGGAGGCGCAGATGACCTACGAACTCGCCATCGGCGACCGCAGCTATTCGAGCTGGTCGCTCCGGGGCTGGCTCTTCTTTGAAAAGTTCGGAATCCCGGCGACGACGCGGCGCTGCGTTCTCTACACCGACGAGGTGCAGAAACTGCTGGCCGATTTCGCCCCGGCCCGGCTTGTGCCCGCGGTCAAGACGCCCGAGGGCGAGGTCATCGGCGAAAGCATCGCCATCCTCGAAACCCTGGCGGAGCGCCACCCGGACGCGGGGCTTTGGCCGACGGACCCTGCGGCCCGGATCATGGCGCGCTACATGGTCGCGGAGATGCACGCGGGCTTCACCGCGCTCAGGGGCGATTGCGCGATGAACCTCCTCAAAAGCTACGAGGACAGCGCGCCGCGTCCCGAGGTTCTGGCGGAACTCGCCCGGCTCGAGCTGATCTGGGCGCGCGCCCACGACCGTTTCGGCGTGGAGGGCCCCTGGCTTTTCGGGCGCTACAGCGGCGCGGATGCCTTCTTTGCCCCGGTCGCCACCCGCATCGCCACCTACAACCTGCCGGTGTCGGCGGCAGCCCAGGCCTATGTCGATGCGCATCTGGCCGATCCGTCCTTCCGCCGGTGGCGCGCCATGGGCCGGGCCGAAAACCTGGTCCAGCCGAGCTATTACAAACCCTACGCCGAGCGCCCCTGGCCCGGCCCGGCGCCCCTGGTGGCCGAGGCCTGCGAAGGGCCTTCGCTGAACGACGCCTGTCCCTATTCGGGCAAGCCCGTCACCCATTTCCTGCGCCTCGACGGCCGCGTCTGGGGCTTTTGCAACGCGTTTTGCCGCGACAAGACGCTCCACGACCCGGAGGTCTGGCCGAGGTTCATGGCGATGGTGGAAAGCGCGCGTTAACCATTCCTAAACCCTCGCCCCGCTACCCCTTGGCGCAGGGGTAGCGGAGACGGGCGGATGGTGGCGCGCACCTTCACGGTGGCCTTCGAGGGGGTCGAGGCGCGAACCGTCGAGGTTCAGTGCGCCGTCGCCAACGGCCTTCCGGCCTTTTCCATCGTCGGGCTGGCCGACAAGGCGGTGAGCGAGGCGCGCGACCGCGTGCGCTCGGCGTTGTCAGCGCTCTCGATCGCGCTGCCGTCGAAGCGGATCACGGTGAACCTGTCGCCCGCCGATCTGCCGAAGGAAGGCTCGCACTTCGACCTGCCGATCGCCCTGGCCCTGCTGGCCGCGATCGACATCATCCCGCGCGAGGACGCCGAGACGACCGTGTCGCTGGGGGAGTTGTCTCTGGACGGCCGGCTGGTCGCGGTGGCGGGCGCCCTTCCCGCCGCCATGGCCGCGGCGGAGGAGGAACGGCAGCTTCTTTGCCCCAGGGCCTGCGGTCCGGAAGCCGCCTGGGTCGGGGCGACGCCGGTCTTTGCCGCGGCCTCCCTGGCCGAGGTCCTGCGCCACTTCACCGGCCAGGCGCCCATCGCCCCCGCAACGCCGGGCGAGGTCCGCGCCAGCGCGGGCACCCGCGACCTGCGCGACGTGAAGGGACAGGAACGCGCCAAGCGCGCGCTGGAAATCGCGGCGGCGGGGCGCCATCACCTGCTGATGGTGGGAACGCCCGGGTCCGGCAAATCGATGCTGGCCGCGCGCATCCCAGGCATCCTGCCGCCGCTGTCCCCGGTCGAGGCGTTGGAGACCTCGATGATCCACTCGCTCGCGGGTCTTCTGGACGAAGGCGGCATCAGCCGCGCGCGGCCCTTTCGTGAACCGCATCACACCGCCTCCATGGCCGCGATCGTCGGCGGCGGGCGCGGCGCCAAGCCGGGAGAGGTCAGCCTGGCCCATAACGGCGTCCTTTTCCTGGACGAACTGCCCGAATTTCCCCGGCCCGTCCTTGAAACCCTGCGCCAGCCGATCGAAAGCGGCGAGGTCGTGGTCGCCCGCGCCAATGCCCATGTGCGCTACCCCTGCCGCTTCCTGATGGTGGCCGCCGCCAACCCCTGCCGCTGCGGCTATCTTTCCGATCCCGCCCGCGCCTGCGCGAAAAGCCCCGGCTGCGGCGAGGATTACCTGGGCCGACTCTCGGGTCCGCTGATGGACCGGATCGACCTTCGGGTCGAGGTTCCCCCGGTCGCCTTTGCCGACCTCGACCTGCCCGCGACCGGCGAAAGCTCCGCCACTGTTGCCAGCAGGGTGGCCGCAGCGCGTGAGGTGCAAACGCTGCGCTTTCGCGATCAGCCGGGGGTTCGGGTCAATGCCGAAGCCGAGGGCGCGCTTCTGGAAGAAATCGCGGCGCCGGACACAGAGGGGCGCGACCTGCTTCTGAAGGTGGCAGAGCGCTTCGGCCTGTCGGCGCGCGGCTACCACCGGGTCTTGCGCGTCGCCCGCACGGTCGCGGACCTTGACGGCTCGGCCAGGGTCCGCAAGCCCCACGTCGCCGAAGCGGTCAGCTATCGCCTGACGCTCGCGAAGACGCTCTAGCGGCGGGGTCGCGCCCATCCCCCGGCGCGCGGTCGGTCAGTTCCCTGAACCGTTCGAACGGCGGCAGGACATCGGTCGCCTGGCGACAGCGCGGCAAGGCCCCCGGTCCCGTCTTGTCGGTGAAGGGCGCCAGGGCACCGTCGCCCGACGCGGCGTTGTCGCGTGCTACTGGTCGGCCAGCCGGACTGCGCCCGCCCCCGGCGCCACGCCCCGAGCGCAACGTCATCAGCGCCATGACCCGCGACAATAAGGCTATCCCCTACGGTCTGCGGGTCCTCGCATGCGGCGGGGAAGGGATGTTTGGGCGCAAGCCGTTACGCTGGCGCACAAACGAAATTTCCCGCGCCGCTTATCCGGGCCAGCGTCAGCCGAACTCCGAACGTACGACTCGCGCACGGCGACCGGGTCGGTCTGCCGCGGCAGCGCAGGTTTGACGGCCACGCGCAGGGTGGCGTTCAGGACCCGGAACCTGAGGCCCGATGCCCTTCCCGGCGCGCCTCGATGACCTCCCAGATCATCGCGGCGACGTTGGTGCCGTCGAAACGCTCCAACTCCTGGATTCCGGTCGGGGAGGTCACGTTGATCTCGGTCAGCCAGTCGCCGATGACGTCGATGCCGACGAAGATCTGGTCCTTCTTGCGAAGCGTCGGCCCGATCGCGGCGCAGATCTCCCGGTCGCGTTCGGTCAGGCCGACCTTCTCGGGCCGCCCGCCGACATGCATGTTCGAGCGCGTCTCGCCTTCGGCCGGGACGCGGTTGATGGCGCCGACGGGCTCGCCATCAACCAGAATGATGCGCTTGTCGCCCTTCACGACGGCGGGGACGTATTTTTGCGCGATCAGCGGCTCGCGATTGATGCCGGTGAAAAGCTCGTGCAGCGAGGCGAGGTTGCGGTCGTTCGGGTCCAGCCGGAACACGCCCGCGCCGCCATTTCCGTAAAGCGGCTTGAGGATGATGTCCCCGTGTTCGGCCTTGAAGGAACGGATGGTGGCCAGGTCGCGGGCGATGAGCGTCGGCGGCGTAAGGTGCGGGAAGTTCAGCACCAGAAGCTTTTCGGGGCAGTTGCGCACCCAGAACGGATCGTTGACGACCATCGTGCCGGGGGCAAGCCGTTCCAGCAGGTGGGTGTTGGTGATGTAGCTCATGTCGAAGGGCGGGTCCTGGCGCAGCCAGACGACATCCCAGTCGTCCAGATCGACCTCGACCTCGTCGCCGAGCGTGAAGTGGTTGCCCTTTTCGCGCCGCAGCGTCAGCGGCCAGCCCCGCGCGAGGATCCGCCCCTCGCGGTAGGACAGACGATCGGGCGTGTAGTAGAACAGCTCATGCCCGCGCGCCTGGGCCTCCAGCGCGATGCGGAAGGTGGAATCGGCGTCGATGTTGATGGGCCCGATCGGGTCCATCTGGATTGCGACCTTGAGTGCCATGGCGTTCCCCGTTCCAATGCGTCAGCGGAGTGATGGCGCAAGGGGCCGCCGGATGCAATCGTCCCCGCGTCAGAAGCACAGCGCGTTCTCGACGATCTCGACCCGCCCGGCGGCATCGACAAGCGCCAGGTCAAACCGCATTTCGGTGTCCTGCCCCGACGGTTCGCCCGCGACGAAATCCTGCGCCGAGGCCTGCAGCCGGGCGATCTGGCGTGGCCCGAGCATCTGGGCGGCCCGCGACAGGGTTTCGGAGAACTTCACTTCGACGAACACGACCCGCGCGCCCTCGCGCAGGATCAGGTCGATCTCTCCGGCCTTTCCGCGCCAGCGCCGGGCCGCGAGGGTCGCGCCGGCGGCCTCATACCGGCGCGCGACCTGATACTCGGCGGATTGACCGGCCAGGTGGGCGACGCGGCCCCTTAACCGTCGCGCCCGAGTTTCAGCGCCGCCTGGTAGACCTCCCTCTTGGGCAGTTTCAGCGCCTCCGCCACCATGGCGGCGGCGTCCTTGACCGAAAGCGTCTTCATCGCCTCGCACAGCATCGCCTCCAGGTCGGCCGCATCCGCCGCGCGTTCGGGCGCGCGGTCGATCAGCACGACGACCTCCCCCTTGACCGCGCGGTCCGCGAATTCCGCGGCCAGTTCGGCCAGCGTGCCGCGCCGGACCTCCTCGAACCGTTTGGTGAGTTCGCGGCAGACGACCGCCCGCCGATCCTCCCCAAAGCTTTGGGAGAGATCGGTTAACAAATCACCAACGCGCCTGGGCGATTCGTAAAGGATCAGGGTCGCGGCCGTGGCGGCAAGCTCGGCAAGCCAGCGCCGCCGCGCCCCTTCGGCCGAGGGCGGAAAGCCCGCGAACAGAAAGCGATCGCTCGGCAGCCCCGAAACGGTCAGCGCGCAAAGCACCGCCGAAGCGCCCGGCGCGGCGGTGACCATATGCCCGGCCGCCGCCGCCGCCCGGCCCAACTGGAACCCCGGATCGGCGACCAGGGGGGTTCCGGCCTCGGAGGCATAGGCCACCGACTTGCCCTCCGCCAGCGCCCTGAGAAGGCGCGGCCGCGCCTCCTCCCCGTTGTGATCGTGATAGGCGATAAGTGGTCGGCCAGCGAGCGCTACGCCGTGAATTTCCATGAGATGCCGGAGGGTTCGCGTATCCTCGGCGGCGATCACCTCGGCCGAGGCAAGGATGTCGAGCGCGCGCAACGTGATGTCCCGCGCCGCGCCTATCGGGGTCGAGACGAAGTAGAGCCCCGGCGCCAGTTTCTGAATTTCGCCGGTCATGGCTACAAGATCCGCTGCAAGTTTACTTCGCGCCGTGAAACGCATAGGGTCGGCGCAAGGTTCAGCCGCGCCACGACGAGGGTCTTTTTCATGTTCGCCGTTTTGAAATCCGCCCGCAAGCCTCTGGCATGGCTGGCGCTGTCGCTTCTTTCGCTTTCCGCCTGCGGGCCGATCCCGATGGGTGGGGGCGGGCTGAAACCCGGCAAGCCCGTTCCGGTGGCACTTCTGGTGCCCGGCGGATCGGGGAACGCGGCGGACGACGTGCTGGCACAGAACCTGCGTCAGGCGGCGGAAATGGCGGCGGCGGACCTTCAGGGCGCCTCCGTCGATCTCAGGGTCTACAACACCGCCGCCGACCCGGCCGGCGCATCGAGCGCGGCACAAACGGCCGTCTCAGAGGGCGCGGCGATCATTCTCGGCCCGGTCTATGCCCAGTCCGCCAATGCGGCGGGACGCGCGGTCGCGTCCTCGGGCGTGAACGTCCTGGCCTTTTCCAACGTGACCGACATCGCGGGCGGCAATGTCTTTGTCCTCGGCCAGACCTATCCCAACACCGCCGACCGGCTGGTGCGCTACGCCGCCGCGCAGGGGCGCAACCGGATCTTCGTCCTGCATGAGCAGACACCGGCCGGCGACACCGGACGCCGGGCCATCGAGTCGGCCATCGGGCGTTCTCCCGCCGCCCATGCCGGTACGATGAGCTACGAGTTCTCGCAGCAGGGCATCATCGGGGCTGCGCCCGGGATCGTGGCGCAGATCAAGGCCTCGGGCGCGACGGCGGTCTTCCTGACCGCGGACAGCGGCGGCGCGTTGCAGTTGCTGTCGCAGCTTCTGCCGGAAAACGGCCTCGATACCAACGCGGTCAAGCTGATCGGGCTGACGCGCTGGGATACCTCTCCGGCCAACATGACGCTTTCGGGCTTGCAGGGGGGGTGGTTCGCGCTGCCCGACCCGGCGCCCGCCTCCGGCTTCCAGTCGCGGTTCGCGGCGAAATACGGCTCCATCCCTCTGCCCATCTCGGGCCTGGCCTATGACGGCATCGCCGCGATCGGGGCGCTCGCCCGCTCTGGCGCCCCGGATGCGCTATCGGGATCGGCGCTGACGCAGCGCGCGGGCTTTGCCGGGGTGAACGGCGTGTTCCGCCTGCGCTCCGACGGGACCAACGAACGCGCACTCGCCGTGGCCGAGCTTCGCAATGGCCAGATCGTCATCATCGACCCAGCTCCGAGAAGCTTCGGTGGCGCCGGTTTCTGAGGCGGCTGCCCCCGCGCCCGGGCAGGAGGCCGCGCCGCTTCTCGGCCATCTGACGCTTTGGGACACCGAGGCGCTGATCGCCGCGCTGGCCAGCGAGACCGCAGAGACGACGGACACCCGCGCCCGGCGCGGCGCGATCGTCAAGGCGCTGGCGGCCGGCCGGCAGGAGGGCCTGCGCGCCATCGAGGAGACTCTTGCCGCCGCCCCGAGGGAGGCGCGCATCATCACCCGCGCCTATGCGGCGCTGACCGACGCGCTGGTTGCCGCGACCTTCGCGGCGGCGACGCGGCTTCTGCATCCGCTGGCCAGCCCGACGGCCGCCGAAAGGATCGCGGTGCTCGCGGTCGGCGGCTACGGCCGGGCCGAGATGGCGCCCCATTCGGATGTCGACCTGCTGTTCCTGACGCCCTACAAGATCACGCCCTGGGCCGAGAGCGTGATCGAATCCATGCTCTACATCTTGTGGGACCTCAGGCTGAAGGTCGGTCACGCGAGCCGGACGGTAAAGGACTGCCTGCGCCTCGGGCGGGAAGACTACACGATCCGCACCGCGCTTCTGGAACGGCGCTTCCTGGTCGGTCACGACCCCCTGGCCGAGGACCTGCGCAAACGGCTCAGGACCGAGCTTTTCAAGAACACCGGCCCCGAATTCATCGAGGCGAAGCTTCAGGAACGGGCGGAGCGCCACAAGCGCCAGGGTGGCCAACGCTACGTGCTTGAGCCCAACGTGAAAGAGGGCAAGGGCGGGCTGCGCGATCTTCAGACGCTTTACTGGATCGGCAAGTACATCCACGGCGTACGCAGCCCGGCGGAACTGGTCGATGTCGGCCTGCTGCGCGCCGATGAGTTCCGCGCCTTCGAGGCGGCGGAGAATTTCCTCTGGGCGGTGCGCTGCCATCTGCACCTGATCACCGGACGCGCCGCCGATCAGCTGACCTTCGACCTTCAGGTCGAGGTCGCCGCGCGGATGGGCTACCGCGACAGCGGCGGCCGGCGCGCGGTCGAACACTTCATGCAGGACTATTTCCGCCACGCGACCCATGTGGGCGAGCTGACGCGGGTCTTCCTGACCGTGCTGGAGGCGCGCCACGTCAAGCGCGAGGCCCCTCTGGCCGGCCTCTTCCGCCGCCGCAAGAAGATGCGCTGGGGCTTCCGGATCGAGAATGGCCGCCTTGCCATCGGCAGCGAACGCGAGTTCCTGTCCGACAAGCTGAACCTTCTCAGGATCTTCGAGGAGGCGCTGCGCACCGGCTACCTGATCCACCCCGACGCGATGCGCGTGGTGACGGCGAACCTGCACCTGATCGACGAGGACATGCGCGAGGACCGGGAGGCGACGCGCATCTTCCTCGACCTTCTGCTCAAGCACGGCAACCCGGAAAGGGCGCTGCGGCGGATGAACGAGCTTGGCTTGCTCTCGGCTTTCATCCCGGAATTCGAACCGATCGTGGCGATGATGCAGTTCAACGTCTACCACCACTACACGGTGGACGAACACACGATCCAGACGATCTCCACCCTTGCCCAGATCGAGCGCAAGGAGTTGATCGAGGAACTGCCGCTGTCCTCCTCGATCCTCGAAGAGGGCGTGAACCGGCGGGTGCTTTATGTGGCGCTGCTGCTTCACGACATCGGCAAGGGCCGGCCCGAGGATCACTCCATCCTCGGCGCGCAGATCGCCCGCCGGGTAGCCCCCCGGTTGGGGCTGAACGCCGAGGAATGCGAAACCGTCGAATGGCTGGTGCGCTATCACCTCTTCATGTCGGACATGGCGCAGAAGCGCGACATCTCCGACCCCCGAACCGTCCGGGATTTCGCCAAGGTGGTGAAGACCAAGAAACGGCTCGACCTGCTGACGGTGCTGACCGTCTGCGACATCCGGGGCGTGGGGCCGAACACCTGGAACAACTGGAAGGCCATGCTTCTGCGCCGGCTCCATGCGGAAACGACCGACGCACTGGTGGCGGGCCTTGAGTCGGTCAATCGCGAGAAACGCGAGGATGAGCAGAAGCGGGCGCTGCGCGAGGCACTGAAGGGCTGGGACCTCAAGGATCTGCGCAAGGAAACCGCGCGGCATTACGGGCCCTACTGGCAGGGGCTTTCGACCGAGACGCAGGCGGTCTTCGCCGAGCTTTTGCGCGGGATCGCGGATGATGAGATCCGCATCGACATCAAGCCCGACCTCGACCGCGACGCGACGCGGGCCTGTTTCGCACTGGCCGACCACCCGGGCATCTTTTCCCGCCTGGCGGGGGCGCTGGCGCTTGTGGGCGCAAACGTTGTGGACGCGCGCACCTACACCTCCAAGGACGGCTACGCGACCGCCGCCTTCTGGGTGCAGGACAGCGAGGGCCACCCCTACGAGACCGAGCATATCCCGCGGCTGCGCACCACGATCGAACGGACCCTGAAGGGCGAGGTCGTCGCGCGCGAGGCGCTGAAGACTCGCGACAAGATCAAGAAGCGGGAACGTCAGTTCCGGTTCCCGACCCATGTCACCTTCGACAACGAAGGGTCAGAGATCTACACGATCATCGAGGTCGATACCCGCGACCGGCCCGCGTTGCTTTACGACCTGACGCGGACGCTGGCCAACAACAACATCTATATCGCCTCTGCCGTTATCGCGACCTTCGGCGCGCAGGTCGTGGACACGTTCTATGTCAAGGACATGTTCGGGCTGAAGCTGCACACCAAGGGCAAACGCGACAGTCTTGAGCGCAAGCTGCGGCAGGCCATCACCGAGGGCGCCGAAAGGGCGCAGGCCTGATGCAGCCCATCCGTCTCGTCCGGGGCTTTCTGACCGTCGGGGCCTGGACGCTGCTGAGCCGCGTCGTCGGCTTTCTGCGCGACATGCTGATCGCGGCCTACCTTGGCACCGGGCCGGTGGCCGAGGCGTTCCTGGTCGCATTCTCGCTTCCCAACATGTTCCGCCGCTTCTTCGCCGAGGGCGCGTTCAACACCGCATTCGTGCCGATGTTCTCCAAGAAGCTTGAGGCCGGAGAGGACGCGCGCGCCTTCGCCGAAGACGCCTTCACCGGCCTCGCGGTCGTGGTCATCGGCGTCTCGGTCGTGGCCATGGTCGCGATGCCCTGGCTGGTGCTGGCGATGGCAGGCGGATTTGCGGGCGACGCGCGGCTGCCGCTTGCGGTGGAGTTCGGGCGGATCTGTTTTCCCTACATCCTGTTCATCTCGCTGACCGCGCTTCTGTCGGGCCTCCTGAATGCGGGCGGGCGGTTCATGGCGGCAGCCGGGGCGCCGGTCCTGCTGAACCTGATCTTCATCGCCGCGATGGTCGTGGCGCGGGGCCAGGGCTGGGACATGGGGCTGACGCTGTCCTGGGCGACGCCGATCACCGGGCTTGCGCAACTGGGCCTCGTCTGGGTCGCGGCCGCCCGCATGGGCTTTGCCCTGCGCTTCCGTCGCCCCCGTTTCACGCCCGAACTGCGGCGGCTTCTGTCGATCGCGGCGCCCTCGGTGCTGGCGGGCGGCGTGGTGCAGATCAACCTGCTTGTCGGGCGCCAGGTCGGCAGCTTCTTTGACGGCGGCATCGCCTGGCTTAACTACGCGGACCGGCTCTACCAACTGCCGCTCGGGGTCGTCGGCATCGCCATCGGCATCGTCCTGCTGCCGGACCTGTCGCGGCGGCTGAAGAATAGCGACACCGGCGGCAGCCGTCATGCGCTGTCCCGTGCGCTGGAATTCGCGCTCTTCCTGACGATTCCGGCCGCGGTCGCACTTGTCGTGATCCCGGTCCCGCTGATCTCGGTCCTGTTCGAGCGGGGGGAATTCCTGCCATCCGACACGGTGCCCACCGCCTATGTGCTGGCGATCTACGGCCTCGGCCTGCCCGCCTTCGTCCTGCAAAAGGTCCTGCAACCGCTTTACTTCGCGCGCGAGGACACCCGCACCCCGTTCCGCTTCGCGGTCCATTCGATGATCGTCAACGCGGCCCTCGCGATCGGGCTGGCGCCGCTGATCGGGTTCAGCGCCGCCGCCTGGGGCACGACCCTGTCCGGCTGGGCGATGACGCTGCAACTGTGGTGGGGTGCCCGCAAGATGGGTGAGGCCGCCAGGGCCGATGACCGCTTCCGCAAGCGCCTGCCGCGCACGATGCTGGCGGCGGCGCTGATGGGGCTCTGCCTCTGGGGGCTGACGACGCTGATGTCGGACATGCTTGAGCGGGAACATGCGCGCATTCTGGGCCTGTTCCTCGTGGTCCTGGGCGGCATGGCGAGCTTTGCCCTCGCCGCGATGCTGACCGGCGCCTTCCGGCCCTCCGACCTGCGCGCGGGGCTGTCGCGTCAGCGCTGACGGATGCGCGCCAGCAGGTAAGCAGGCCCGCCGGGCCCCACCACGAAGGACGCGCCGAAGCCGAAGCCGAAGCCCGCCAGATCGGCGATCCAGTCGGGTGTGCCCCCGAACAGCACTCCGAAGATCAACTGGATGCCCAAGAGGAACCCGATCAGCGTGAAGGCGCGGAAACGGTTGGCGTTTTCCGCGCCAAGGCGCGCCCAGAGCATGAAGGTGAAGGTGCCGATCAGCCCGTAGACGGCCGGGTATCCCCCGAAAAGCGGATAGCTGATCCCCGGAACCAGCGAATAGACGATCCCGCCGAAAAGGCCCGCGCCAAAGAAGATCACGATGACCGACCAGGCCTTGTAGACTTCGGCCACCATCTTGCCGAGCGCCAGCAGGAAGACCGCGACGAAGATCGCATGGGTGAAGCTGCCGTGGACGTAGATATAGGTCACGAAGCGCCAGAGCCCTTCAAGCGGGTATTGCCCCCGGTCCACCATCGCCTCAAGCAGTTGCGGTGGCAGCGCGAAGCGTTGCAGCGCATCATTGCGCCAGGCCTCGCCCATGCCCCCGCCAGCAAGCCCGGCCTTGCCAAGGCCGATCACCGCCTCCATCGCGACAAGCGGCAGCAGCAGAAGCCACACAACCCCCGGCAGGGGGTTCAAGGGCGCTTCGTCATATCCTGGCCGCATTGCGATCTCCTTCCGGCGTTGACGGGACCTGCCCCCTGCGATACGCGAGCGGGGCACAAATTTCCAGACGGACAAGTGGGACGGACCATGGCCGAGGCGACCTCGAAATTCACCCCGCGCATCTTCTCGGGCATCCAGCCCTCGGGTGGGCTGACGCTCGGCAACTACCTGGGCGCGCTGAAACGCTTCGTCGAGAAGCAGAACGAGGGGATCGAGACGATCTACTGCCTCGTCGATCTGCATGCGATCACCGTCTGGCAGGACCCTGAAAAGCTGCGCGCGCAGACGCGCGAGGCGGCGGCGGGCTTCCTCGCGGCCGGCATCGACCCCAAGCGCTCTATCCTCTTCAACCAGAGCCAGGTGCCGGGCCACGCCCAGTTGGCCTGGATCTTCAACTGCGTCGCGCGGATGGGCTGGATGGGCCGCATGACCCAGTGGAAGGACAAGACCGCAGGAAAGAATGCCGAGGCCGAGAGCCTGGGGCTCTTCGCCTACCCTTCGCTCATGGCCGCAGACATTCTGCTTTACCACGCGACCCATGTGCCGGTGGGCGAGGACCAGAAGCAGCATCTGGAACTGACCCGCGACATCGCGGCGAAGTTCAACCACGACTACGGCGTGGACTTCTTCCCGATCACCGAGCCGGTGATCGAGGGCGCGGCGACCCGCGTCATGTCCCTGCGCGACGGGTCCAAGAAGATGTCGAAATCCGACCCGTCGGACGCGAGCCGGATCAACCTGACGGATGAGGCCGACGCGATCTCGCAGAAGTTCCGCAAGGCCAAGACCGACCCGGAACCGCTGCCCGAAACGCTTGATGGGCTGAAGGACCGGCCCGAGGCGAAGAACCTGGTGAACATCTACGCGGCGCTCGCCGAGATGACGCCCGAGGCGGTGATCACCGAGTTCGGCGGCAAGGGCTTCGGCACCTTCAAGCCCGCGCTGGTCGATCTGGCGGTGGCCAAGCTCTCCCCCATCTCGACCGAGATGAAGCGGCTGATGGCGGACCCGGCCGAGATCGACCGCATCTTGGGCGACGGGGCCGAACGCGCCGACGCGATCGCCAGCCCGATCCTGCGGCAGGCCTATGACATCGTGGGGATGATCCGCTCGCGCCCCTGAGCGGCCTTCGATCCTCGGCGGGCGGCGATGAAAATCGCGGCTTCCCACAGGCGCCGCCCGTGCCATACTGGACCGGCAAGCAGTGGGAGACCGCCATGGGTTACACCGCCCCCGCCGGCACGCGCATCGGCCATGTTCACCTGAAGGTCGCCGATCTGGAACGCGCGATCGGCTTCTATTCCGGGCTTCTGGGCCTTGAGGTCACGCAGCGCTACGGCAAGGGCGCGGCCTTTCTGTCGGCCGGGGGCTATCACCACCACATCGGATTGAACACCTGGGAAAGCCGGGGCGGCACCCCGCCCCCGCCGGGGCACACCGGCCTTTACCATACCGCGATCCTTTACCCTTCACGCCAGGATCTGGCGCGGGTGCTGCGGACGCTCGTGGAGGCGGGCTATCCGATTGACGGGGCCTCGGACCACGGGGTGAGCGAGGCGATCTACCTGCGCGACCCGGACGGCAACGGGGTGGAGATCTATCGCGACCGGGCAGAGGCCGACTGGCCCCGTGACGCGGGCGGCGAATTGGCAATGGGCACCGAACGCCTTGACCTTGAGGCGCTGCTGGCGGAGGCGGATTGATGTTCCCTCACGCCGGGGCCAGCGCGGCCTGCCGCTCCAGCGCCTCCTCAAGATCGTCGAAGACCTGCGCCTGCCCGCGGTGCAAAAGGATCGCGCCCTGGCAATATTGGCGCAGGATGGCTGGCGCGTGGGAGACCATGATCAGCCCCGCAGTCGACAGCCGGTCGCGGAACATGGCCTCGGCGCGTGCGCGGAACCGCTGGTCACCGACCGCGATGATCTCATCGACGAGATACCAGTCGAAGGCCAGTGCCATCGACAGGCCGAAGGCCAGGCGCGCCCGCATCCCGGCGGAATAGGCCCGGACCGGCAGGCGCATGTCCGGGCCAAGCTCTGAAAACGCCGTCACGAAGTCGGCCGTCGCATCCGTGTCCGCCCCGTGAATCCGCGCCACGAACCGGGCGTTTTGCAGCCCGGTCAGATCGTTGGCGAAGCCGCCGGAAAACCCAAGCGGCCAGGAGACGCGCCCCCGGCTGCGAACCAGGCCCCGGTCGGGCCGCTGGGTCCCGGCAAGGATCGACAGAAGCGTCGACTTGCCCGCCCCGTTTGCGCCCAAGAGCGCCACCCGCGCCCCCGCGGGCAGCCGCAGGGTCAACCCGTCGAAAAGCGTCCGCCAGCCGCCGGGCGACGGAAAGCCCTTGGCGAGCGCCTTGATCTCAAGCCCGAGATCCCGGGGATGGTGCGGCGCGTCGTTCATCCTGCATCCCGGATGTTGTAGCTCAGGACAACGCCGATCCCCCAGGCCAGGAGCAGCCCAAGCGCCACCAGGCCCGTCAGGCTAAGGCGGCGCGGGTAGATGGCGCTTTCGGCGCGGGTCGGGGCGACATGGGCCGCGAGGTAGCGCACCTTGCGCCGCGCCTCGGCAAGGGCGGCGGCGTGGGCGGCCAGTGCCTGCGTATAGGCGCCCGCCGCGAATTCCAGGTCCGTCCGCAAGGCCTCATACCGGCCCAAAAGGGCGGCCATCGCGCGGGTATCACCTGCCAGTCCCAGCTTTTCCCGCTCCGCCTCGATCCGGGCGCCCACCGCATCGGCGCGCCGGTTGGCCTGAGCCACCCGCTGGTCGTCGGCCTTGGCATAGGTCAGCAGCATGTCACGCTCAACCAGCGTCTGAACAAGCTCCGACTGGAGCGCGTTCAAGAGGCCCATCTGCCCCTCGACATCGGCCTGGGGATCGACGATGCGGTTCTGGTCGCGAAATTCGGCCAGAAGGCGCCGTTGCGCGCGCAGCCGTGCCTCGGCCTCGTTCAGATCGGCGGCGGCGAAGCGGATCGCATCGCGTCGGGCCTGCTCCGACAGCCGGTTCACCAGCGCGTCGCTTTCGCGCAGGATCTCTGCGGCCAGCGCTTGCGCGTCCTCCGGGCGGAAGGCGCGCACCTCAACGTCCAGAAGCCCGGTCCCGGCATCGCGACGCACCCGCACCATGCGGCGCCAGTAGTCGACCTTGTCCTCGCGGGTGGCGCGGGCGGGCAGCGCGAAGACCGGATCGGTCTCAACCGGGCGGAACACATGACCAAGATCGAAGCGGGCATCGACGGCGGCCACCATTTCCTCGCTGGTGATGTAATCGAAAAGGATGTCGGCGTCGGCGGCAGCCCCGCCGCCCACACCACCCACGGCCGCGAGAAGGCCAAGCTCGACCGGGGCGGCCGCAGCCTCCGAACGGACGGAGAAGGCCATGCGCGAGTGATACTGGTCCTCTGCCCAGCCGAACATGTAGGCCGCAGCCGCGAGGGCCGGCAGCAACACCGCGACGACGAAGCTTAGCGCCAGCCATCCGCGACGCCGCCGCCGCGCGCGGACATGCAAGAGGCCGACACGCGCGCCCTGCGGCGGAAGGCCCGCCTGCGCAGGTGCAGGCGACACGGGAACCGGGCGGAGCGGCATGGCGGGGGCGGTCTGGGACATCAGCGACACTCCGTTTTGTTAACCATCGGCGGGCAGGATCGCGGTCGCCCAACCGCCGTGAAAGGAACGAGGATGACCCCGACCGCCCCCCTGTACGCCAGCACCGCCCGCGTTGTCGCCGCGCTGATCCTGCGCGAGACCTGCGCCCGCTTCGGCCGGTCCTGGGGCGGATACACCTGGGCCCTGGCCGAACCCGTGGGCGGGATTGCGATCCTGTCGCTGGCCTTCGCCCTCATCGCGCCGAAACCTCCGCTGGGGTCGAGCTTCACACTCTTCTACGCCACGGGAGTTATCCCGTTCTTGATGTACAATTCGCTAACATCGGCCCTGATGGCCGCGTTGCCGTCGAACCGCGGGCTTCTGTCCTACCGGTCGGTGCGGCCCCTTGACGTGCTGATCGCGCGCGCGCTGCTCGAACTTCTGACCCATGTCGCCGTGGCGGCCGCCGTGCTGGTGCCGATCGTGCTGAGCCAACCGCGCCTGCCAGAGATCGCGGCCGACCGGGTCGCGCTGTCGCTCGCGCTGGCAGCAGCGCTCGGCACCGGGATGGGGACGATGAACGCCGCGCTTTTGTGCGTCCTGCCGTCGTGGCGGCAGATCTGGTCGGTCGTGAACCGTCCGGTTTTCCTGGTTTCCGGGATTCTCTTCACCACGCGCCAGATACCTGCCGGGCTTTCGGAATGGCTCTGGTTCAACCCCGTCGCCCATGTGGTCGAGGCGATGCGCGAGGGCTTCTTCGGACCTGACCCCGCAGCCTTCGTCAGCGTGACCTATGTGCTTGGAATTGCGGGCGCGCTCTTTCTCGCGGGGGCGATCGTGATCCGCGGGCAGTCAGGGAAATTGCATAAGATTTGAGATGGAAAAGCCCGGTTAACCATTTCCGCCCCATGTTTCGCGCACCACGGATGAGGGGAACTCCGATGAAAACCGGCGCGCATGTCGCCATTCTTCTGGCCACCTACAACGGCGCGCGCTACCTGCACGCGCAATTGGACTCGATTGCCGCGCAGGATCATGGGGATTGGTCGCTGCACGTCTCGGACGACGGGTCGCAGGACCGGACACACGAGATCGTCGCGGAGTTCGCCCGCGCCCATCCGGATCGGAAGATCGTTTGGCGGATGGGGCCGGGGCGCGGCAGCACCGTGAACTTCCTGTCGCTGCTGCGCGACACCGGCATTAAGGCGGACCATTTCGCCTTTGCCGACCAGGACGATGTCTGGCTTCCGGGCAAGCTGCGCCGCGCGGTGGAGGCCCTGGCCCGGCATCCTGACGACGCCGCGCTTTACGGTAGCCGGAGCTGGATCGCCGATGCCGACCTGACGATCCGCGGCATGTCGCCGCTGCCACGGCGCGCCCCGGCCTTTCGCAACGCGCTGGTTCAAAGCTTCGCCGGCGGAAACACCATGGTGCTGAACGCGAAGGCCCGTGCGCTGGCGCGACGAGCCGGCCCTGCCGATGGCGCGGTCTGCCACGATTGGTGGCTTTACCAGCTGGTGTCAGGCGCGGGCGGCCAGGTCCTCTACGACCCGGTGCCCTCGCTCCTCTACCGCCAGCATGAGGCCAACCAGATCGGGGCGAACCTGTCGCTGCCCGCGCGGCTTCGGCGCTTGTCCTTCCTCCTGCGGGGAAAGTTCGCGGCCTGGAACGGCGCGAACACGGCGGAGTTGAAACGCGCGGCCAGCATCCTGACGCCGGAAAGCCGCGACTGCCTTGAGGCCTTCCTGCGGCTGCGCGGGGATCGCGGCCTGCGCGCCCTGCGCCAACTGCGGGCGGCGGGGCTCTTCCGGCAGAGCCGCGCGGGCGACCTGTCGCTGGCGCTCGCGACGATGCTCGGACGGGTATGAGCCTAGCCGATGACGATATCGCCCAGCAGATCCATGGGGTCCGCCACATTGCGGATGATGAAGACATCGCCGTCGCCGAAATCGAAGGTCGCCCCTGCGTCCGTCATATGGCCATAGGTCTCGATCACCGTCATTGCATCCATCCCGGAGACCGCCGCAAGGCTGCTGTCGAAGCAAAGGACATCCTGACCGATTTCGAAGTCCTTGACCCTGTCAATGCCGTTGCCGGCCTCGAAAACGAACGTATCGGCGCCCGCGCCGCCTTCCAGCGTATCGTCCCCCGCCATGCCGAAGAGCGTGTCGTTGCCATCCAGCCCGATCAGGAAATCGTTGCCGCCGCGCCCGTAGATCAGATCGTTGCCGCGCGCGCCGAGGATCATGTTGCCGCCGTCGTCCCCCCAGAGCGTGTCATTGCCCTGCGAACCCTGAAGGTTCTCGATCCCCTCGTAGCTGTCCCCGGCGGCGATGCCGGTATTACGCTCCGGCATCATCAGATCGGCGAGGACCCCCACGGCGGAATCGCCGTAATGGACCCGGTCGATGCCCGCGCCGCCCACGAAGCGGTCGGCGCCTGGGCCGCCCAACAGGATGTCGTTGCCCTCCATCCCGTCGACAAGGTCGTCGCCCGCCCGGCCCAGAAGCCAGTCGTTGCCCGCGCGCCCGTAGATCACGTCGTTGCCGGTACCCCCGTCCAGCGTGTTGTTGCCCAGGTCGCCGTAAAGTTCGTCGGCATAGGCGGAGGCCCGCACGGCCTCGACCGAGATGAAGATGTCGCCTGCGGCAATGCCGGTGTTGGTCCCGGGGTTGAGAAGATCGATGCGCAGCCCCGAGGTCGCGTCGGAATAGACCGCCCGGTCCAACCCCTCCCCCCCGTCGAGAAGATCCGCGCCCTCTCCGCCGACGAGGTTGTCGATCCCAGCGCCACCTCGCAGCGTGTCGTTGCCGGCGCGCCCGGTCAGCCAGTCGTTCGCCGCACCGCCTTCGATGACATTGTCGCCACCGTCACCGCGCAGGTCGTCGGCCCCGGCCGAGCCGCGGAGGTTCTCGATCGAGAGATAGGTATCGCCCAGCGCCTCGCCCAGATTATTCGAGGGCGTGACGAGATCGACCGTCACCGCCGCCGGTGCGGTGGCGTAGTCCGCCCAGTCGGCCCCGGCGCCGCCCTCCAGCCGGTCCGCGCCTTCCCCGCCCGCCAGGCTGTCGTCGCCGTCACCCCCGGTGATCGTGTCGTCACCGCCCGCGCCCTGGATCTGATCGGCGAAGACCGACCCCGTGATCCGGTCCGCGCCGGGCGTTCCGCACAGGACACGCTCACGGTGGATGAGTTCGACCGCCGGGCGCGGCAGATTGAGCAGGTTCGCGTCGCTGAACTGGCCAGGCAGCAGTGCGGTCCCGTCGTCGGTCAGGATCTCAAGTACCTCGGACCCGTAGCGCAGGATCGCCCCTGACGCAGTCGGCTCGATCGTAAGCTGCCCCACACCGTTCAGAAGCAGCCAATCCGACAGATCCAGCCTGTCGGTCGCGATGTTGAAATCCTCGATCCGGTCAAGGGCCCCGTCCGCGTAGAAGATGAAAACATCGGCACCCGTACCGCCGCGCAGGACATCGGCGCCCGCGCCATCGATGAGGATGTCGTTCCCGCCGCCGCCCGCCACCGTGTCATCGCCCGCCCCGCCAAACAGAATGTCGTCCGCGCCCGAGCCCGTAAGCGAGTCCGCCCCATTGGTGCCGATCCGGTCGAGCCCTGTCGTTCCGGTTTGCAGTCGGAACTGGGTGATGCCGTCCTCCGATCCGGAAGCGACGAAAAGCTGAATCTCCGTCCCGACAAGTGCCAGTTGAAGCGCGGCGACATCGGCCAGCGACGTCCCCGCCGTGTCCGCGATCGTCGTTTCGAGAAAAAGGCGCCCGTCCGGCAGGAGCCGGAAGATGGAAACGCCATCGTCCCCGCCCCCGACGGCGACATAGGTGCGCCCCCCCACGGTGAGGGCGGAAAGCGCGGTGACATGCTGGAAGCGTGTATGCGCGGTGTCGATGACGAAATCGGTGGGCGTCAAGCCGTCCGCGTCCAGGCGCAGAACGGAAAGCGATGAACTGCCCGCGTCGGCAACGAGCAGATAGCTTTGCCCGCCCTGCCCCACGAGCTCCAGCGCGGTCGGCGCGTTCAGCCCGAACCCCTCGGCCAGACCCAGGGAACCTGCGTGAACGAGAGCGCCGCCCGCCTCCAGCCTGAGCGCGGTGACCCCATGTTCCGTCGCAGAGGCCGCGAAGACCCAGCCCTGCCCATCGATCGTCGCCGAGGTCAGGACCGACGGCGACGCAAGATAGGTCAGCGCGGTATCGGGAAACCCCGCCGTCGGCGTCAGCGTGGTTGAGCCCGGAGCGATGAACCAGGCGATGAGCCCGCCGCCGGCCGCATCCGCACCGAAGATCCAGGCGGTCCCGCCCTGGTCAAGCACGGCGAGGTCCGCCGCGTTAAAGTCCCCACCAGGACCGTCCGAGAACGAGGCCACCGCCCCCATTGTCCCGGACGTGGTCAGGCCGATCCCCGTCAGTTCGGCGGGGAAGCGCCCGCCCAGCAAAAGCCAGCGGCTGCCGTCATGTTCAAGAACATCGAGACGCGGCGGGCCGAAAACGTCGGCGCCCGGCGCATAGCTGGCCGATCCGATGCCCACTGCTGTCGCCCCGGCGCCAAGGCCGAACCCCAGGACGCCATTCGCCGCCGTCGCCGCGTAGAGGACGCTGCCGGTGGCCGTCGTCTGAACAATAAAATCGGTCACCCGAACCCCGGCCGGCACGCTACCGCCGCCGAGCGTGGCCATATGCTGGACCCCGATCATCGCTTGTCACCCGTTCTTCACCCGCCACCAAGAGTCGGGCCGAGCTCTTGCGAAGTGGTGAATATTCGCGGGTTTCGACGCGAAGGGTTACCAAGACCTTGCCCGGACGCATCGCAGGCCGTCGCCGGCGCACCAATTCCGGCGCGGTTGAAGGGGGGTCAGCCCCGGTCGCGCGCCTCGATCAAGTGGCTGGCGTGGTCATAAAGGGCCAGATCCTGATCGTTGGCGGCGACAAGCCGTGCCCCGAGCGCCTCGGGCAGGTCAGCAAAAAGGGAACGGACACGTTCCTCGACCGGCCCCATGCTCGGATCCGTGGCATTCAGGCGCCGCGGCGGGGGCGGGTCGAAGTCGATCCCCTCGGCCCGCAGAAGCCGCGCGATGCGCAGTATATCCGCATCGTAGTGATCCGTTCGCCCCAGGAGCGCGACATTCCTCAGATTCGCGCGCGCCTGTTCCAGATTGTATTCCATCCGCCCCGCCCCACGCCGCATCAGCAGGCGGCCCGTCCCGTCCTCGCCCAGGATGCGGGTCTGGGCATTGGAGACATGGGTGATCTCCTGCGGGTCGGAAAGCGCCTGATCGAGCCAGTCCGCGAACCCGAGGCGCCGGGCCAGGTCCGAGGTCCGTGTCCCGTCGGCATGCGCGCGCTTGAAGCGCCAGATTGAGGCCACGCGCAGGAACGGATTGCGCAGGAAGGTCGCCGCCAGCACCCGGTAGTCAAGCGAGGCCGGCACCGGCAGGCGGATCTGATGCGAGGAAAAGGCGCGGCGGCCGGGATTGCGGCTGATGATGCGGTCCAGCTGGGTCCGGTCGATGGCGAAATAGGGAAAAGGGCCATCGAAGCTCAGATGCGCCTCTCCGAAGTTGCGGGCCAGCGCATCGTCGAAGCTGGTGCCGGAGTTCTTGTAGATGTGGTAGTGGCAGATGACGGTGCGCATCAGGCGGCCTCCCACGCCGGGGCGGGGCGGGTGTCGCGGTAGCGATGCGGCGCCCAGGGCCCCCAGCGCTCCTCATAGGTCCGCCGGTTGGCCTCGAACCGGGCCCGGCGCTCGGCGGGCTCCACCTGCGCAAAGCTTGCCGACAGGTGATGATGGACGAAGGCGTCCTCGGCCAGCGCGCATTCGAAACCTTGCGCGCGGATCACCGCGCAATGGTCGTCATCCTCGAACATGCCGCGCCCATAGGCGGGGTCAAGGGGGCCGAATCTCTCAAGATCCCCGCGGCGGAACATCGCGCAGAAATAGGCGAGGACCGGCAAGGGCGTCCAGCGCCCGCGGAAGCCCTGGGTCAGCCCGCGCGCGGCCGTGCGCATCGCCGACATGTCGGCATAATCGACCGCAACGCGGGCCTCGTTCCCGATGTTGTTGGTCAGGGGGCCGACGACGCCGATTTGCGGGTTGCGCTCCAGATGCGTGACCATCGCCCAGATCGCCCCCGGGGCCATGAACGTGTCGTTGTTCAGAAGCAGGACGTGGTCGCCCGTCGCGGCCGCGATGCCCACGTTGTTGCCCGCAGCAAAGCCGAGGTTGGCGCCGTTCTCGATCAGCCGCGCCTCGGGGAAGCGCGCGAGATAGTCGGCAAGCCGCGCGCATTCCTCAGCAGGCGAGCCGTTGTCCACCACGATCACCTCAAGCGCGGGATAAATCCGGCTCTCGCCCAAGAGCGCATGCACGGCCGTCATCGTCAGCGCCGCATCCCCCCAGGCCAGGATCACGATCGAGACCAGGGGCGCGCGCTCCATCTCCGCCAGCATCGCCGTCGCGCGGCCCGACCAGGTATTCGCAAGCGCATAGTTCCTGAGCCGTTCGCCCCCCAGCGGGTCGGTGGAGGCCGCGGCAGTGCGGATCGCGGCGACAAAATCCGCTGCATTGTCCGCGGTGCGGACAAGATCGCCCGCGCGGCGCAGCTCCGGCATCGGCGTCGCAACGGTCGGGCGCATGGCGGCCGAGTATTCGTAGAACTTGACCGGATCGCAGGCGGCGATGATCGGCAAGAGCCGAAAGGGAATGATCATCACGTCCATCGCCTGCAGGAATGCCGGAACCTCGGCATAGGCAATCTCACCATGCAGCGAGACGTTGGGCAGGTCGGCCAGCCTCAGCGGTCCGGGTGCAGTAACCGCCCCGCAGAGGTGAAAGTCGACATCGGGCGCGAGGCCGGCAACCTCCGCCAACAACGCCTCGTCGAACCATTCGGCGATCGCGCCGACATAGCCGACCCTCAACCGCCCCGGGCGCAGGGCATCAGCGATCCGGCTGGGCAAGGGCGCATCCGTGGCGCCGGTGAAGTGGGCGATGTCGGCGCCATTGCGCACCAGCGCCGCGGCACGGCCGGCGCCGCGTTTCGCCATCAGGTAATCGGAACTGACGACAAGCCGGTCGCAGGCAGCCACCATCTCTTCCTCGGCCGCAAGCACATGGGCCTCGGTGTTGGAGAAGCCCGCGATCTCGTCCATGCAGTCGAAAGTGATGCGGTTTTCCGGTGACAGGTGCCGGGCGAAAGCCCACCAGTAGGGGTGCTCCACCACGATATGGCGCCAGGGCGAGGCGCCGATCCGGTCGCAGAGCGCGTTGAACTGGGCCAGCCAGCCCTCGACCTGCCGGCCCGAGGGGCATCCGGAATAGGGCCGCACGAAGCCGACCCCGTGATCGGCGAGACGCACCACCCAGACGCCGTCGGCGACGGGGCGCAAGGTGGTGTCCGCTTCGGCGCCCTCCATTTCCAGGTAGAACACGCGGTGGCCCCGCGCCGCGAATTCCCGCGCCAGATGCTGGGGGCGCTGGGTCCGGAAGTCCCAGTTGATGATGGAGAGGATGAAGATGTCGGCCTTGTCGCCCGCGGCAGGGCGGGGGGGTATCCCGACGTCCCGCGCCACAGAGGGCGGCGGCACCATGGACAGCGCGACCGGTATGCCCTCCGGATGTGGCAAAAGGCGCTTGATCCGGTCCACCTGCGCGGCCGGAAGAAGGTTGCGCAAGAGCGATCCGCCACCGCGATAAAGGCGTCTGTAGATGGGGCGTAGCACGGTCTGCTTCTCCTTCTGAACAAGCTGGGCAAGGTCTGTCGCGCGCCGGTCGTTCGCGTCGCGCTCGGTTCGGAGCCGGGCGCACTCCGCAAGCGCGCAGGTCAGGCGGTGATCGAGGTCCTGCGCGCGGGCGCCCGCCGCCCCGGCTTCGCCCTGGCGCAGCGCCAGCGCGCGGCGGGCGGCCCGAAGCTGGCCCAGAAGCGCCAGAGCCTCCGCCCCGCGACGCTGACCGCCGAGCGTCGCGGCGCGGCGCGCGATCGCCAGGCGGCGCGACAGCAAGGCCCGCGCATGGGCGCCCCGGTCCGCCGCGGCACGGGCCGTCTCTTCTGCCCGGTCGCGTTGCGCGGTCAGCACCGTTGCGCGCGCCTCTGAATGCGCCAGCAGGGCCTCCAACCGGTCGGCCCTGAGACTGTCGCGAGCAGGCACCTTACCCGAGTACCGCGCGATCTCACCCAGCCGATAGCGGTCGAGCGGCGCGAGGGCGCGTTGGGCGCGCGCGATCATGGGGCGGAACCGGGCAAGGGTTTCCACCGGGTCATCGCCACCACTTAAGGCGTCGAACATATTCGTCGCGGCGATGAGCCGGCCCTGCGCAGACCCCGTGGGCAAGCAGTGCAGGTCGTCCGCGCAGAACTGGCGTTGCGCCCCGTCGGCCCACAGCTCGGCCATCGGGCGCGGTAGATCCAGCGCCGCAGCGATCGTGTCGGCGGAGGCGCCCGGTTCGGCCACCCAGTCCGGAAAGGTCAGGATCGCACGTGGCAACCCCTCGGACGACTCTAGCGCGCCCTGGGCATGGGCCATCCAGCTGAGCCCGGCCAAATCCGGCGGAAGGGCGTTGCGGCGCGCGAGCGACTGCGCCGCAGCGACGGGGTGGCGCAAGGCCACAAGAACACGCAGATCGATGCCCATCGCCGCAAGCTCGGGCCGCCAGAGCCCGAAGGTCAGGCAGAGGCGCGGATCCTTGAGCACGATCCGGCGCGCTGCCCCGAAACTCTCCGCAAGCGCCTCGCGCATCTCACGCGAAAGGTCGGGACAGACCTCCGCCGCAGCGTCAGCCGTGAAAGGCGCCGCCTGGTCCCAGCGCCCGCCCGCCGCCGCAAGGATGCGATCGTTCAGATCCACCACTGCTCGCGGCTCGCAATGGCCATGGCGGTTGTCCTCGGCACCCGGCTGGGCGTCCCGGGGCAGGGCATAGCCCAGCGAGGCGAGGCTGCGGGCCAGAAAGGAGGTTCCGCTGCGATGCATGCCCAGCACGACGACCGCTTGCCTCATGGCAACACCTGCTGGCGCGAAACGTCACGCCCGACGCGCGCCTCGGTGGCCTGGGCCTCCAGCCATCGGCGGACAAAGTCCTGCGCCGCCTCGTCGTCGCCCGCGAGCGCGCGGCGCAGCGCACGGAACGTGGCCGCGACCTCGATCTGGCTGGGCACAGGGGCCAGTGCGGTGAACAGACCCGGCACGGAGGTGGGTTCCAGGGCGCCCGAACAGGCCAGGTCCTCATGCAGCTTCTCGCCCGGCCGCAACCCGGTGACGCGGATCGGGACATCCGCGCCCTCGGGCGCTGCGGCGGCGATCAGGCGCCGGGCAAGCTCCCCGATCGCGATCGGCGCGCCCATGTCGAGGACGAAGACCTCGCCCCCCCGCGCGATCCCGGCGGCGCAAAGCACCAGCCCCACCGCCTCTTGCACGGTCATGAAATAGCGGGTCGCGGCCGGATCCGTCAGAGTGACCGGCCTGCCACGCGCGATCTGTTCGAGAAAGAGCGGCACGACCGAACCGGACGACCCGAAGACATTTCCGAAGCGCACGACCGAAAAGCACGTCGGTCCGGGCCGGGAAGCCAGGTCGAGCACCGCCTGTTCGGCCAGCTGCTTTGAAACGCCAAGCGCCCCTTCCGGCCTGACCGCCTTGTCGGTGGAGATCAGGACGAAGCGCCCCACGCCGGCCGCCTGCGCCGCGCGGGCCATGGTCAGCGTTCCCAGCGTGTTCGTCGCAAGGCCCGCGCGCGGGTTGGCCTGCACCATCGGCACATGCTTGTAGGCGGCAGCGTGCAGGACAATGTCGATGGCGTTTTCGCGGAGCGCGCGAAGCGCCGCAGCCTCATCCGCAACCGAACCGAGGACCGGCACGATCCGCACCGCCGCCGCGCCCGGCATGGCGCGCAAGGCGCGATCCACCTCGTAAAGCGCGGCCTCGCTCTGCTCGAAAAGGACCAGCCGCGCCGGGCGAAGGATCATCAGTTGACGACAGATCTCGCTTCCGATGGACCCGCCCGCGCCGGTCACGAGCAGGTTCCGACCTGCAAAAGCTGCCACGGGTGGCGGGACAAGGGACCGGGCGGGGCGCCGCAAGATCGCCTCGGCATCGATTGCCGCGCACGACCGCGGGGCCGGCGCGGCCTTCACCAGAAGGAGGCAAAGCGCGGCGTAGATCAGTGCGGTCGTGCCCGTTTCGCCCCCCGACAGCGCCGGGAAGGCGATGGTCCAGAGCGGCGCCGCCATCCAAAGGATCGCCACGCCCGCTGCGCGCCGCCGCCCTTGGGTCGCCGCCCCCTCCTCTTGCGCAAGAAGGATACCAGCCAGCACGACAGGCGCACAAAGCAGGGCCGCGGGCGCGATCCCCGCGCCGAGGGCCAGCACCAGCGCCGCCGCCTCCGCCAGGCGGCCGTTCCATCGAGACGGGAAAGCTTTGCTTCGTTCGGCTTGCTGCATTCTGCACCTCCTGCCGCGTCACGACGTTCATCGCCCATCGTGCTTACCGGCGGGTTAAGCCTTGGAGACCCGGCGCAGAAATATCGAAACCGCCGTCGCGAGGATGATCTTCAGGTCAAGGACAAGGCTCCGCCTGCGTGCGTAGAAGCGGTCCAGCCGCGCCTTGCGGGGCAGGCAATGGCGGCGATAGACGGCATCGGTTTCCGCCGCCGTCCGGCAGGGCGCAAGCAGGCGCGCCTCCTGCCCGTGAAGCCGCACTGTCGCGAGCCCCGTTACCCCCGGGCGGCTGATCAGCACCTGGGCGTAGAGCTCCGGGTAAAGCTCAACATAGCGGCGCAGGGGCGGACGGGGGCCGACAAAGCTCATCCGGCCGTGAAGGATGTGGAAGATCTGCGGCAGTTCGTCCAGGCGCAGGCGGCGCAACACATGGCCCAGGCGCGTGATGCTGGCCTGCGAATGCCCGCCCGTCGCTGCCCCTGTCTCGGCATGCGCGCCCATGGTGCGGAACTTGACAAGCAGGAAGGGCCGTCCCCCATGCCCCATCCGTTCGCCGCAGTAGAAGACGGGCGCCCCGTCGCAGACCAGGATCAGCCCGGCCAGCAGTATGATGACGGGAAGAAGCAAGGGCAGAAGGGCCAGCGCCAGCACCAGATCGAACAAGCGTTTTCCGGGTGTCATCGCGCGTCTCCGTCCGGGCATCGGGGACATGGGATCACGATCAAGCTTTCCGGCGGCTTAACGCCCGCGCGCATCGTGCCAGTTGCCAGAACCACGGCAAGACGCCATGATCCCCGCGCAAGAGGGAGTTATCATGCGCAAGTTCCTTGTCGTGCTCGACGACAGCCGCGAATGCCTGAACGCCATGCGGTTCGCAGCCCTTCGCGCGGCCCACACAGGGGGCGGGGTGACGATTCTGTCGGTGATCCCGCCGGATGAGTTCCAGCACTGGATCGGCGTGTCCGACATCATGCGCGCAGAGGCGCGTGAACGGATCGAGGCGCATTTCGAGGTCTTCGCCAAGTGGATGCGCGACCGCCAGGGGGTCAACCCGGAACTGGTCATCCGCGAGGGCGAGCCGGTGAACGAGATCCTCGACCTGATCCGCGAGGATTCGGAGATCGGGGTTCTGGTCCTCGGGGCAGGCACCGAAAAGTCGGGTCCGGGGCCGCTTGTGACACAGATGTCGCGGTCCTCGGGCAATCTGCCCATCCCCATCACCATCGTTCCGGGTGAGATTTCAAAGGATCGGCTTGAGGCGATCACCTGAGCCTTTTCACTCGGAGCGCCCCATTCGGTCGCGCCGCTCGCCTTGACTTGCCGCAGTCCGAGGCGCATATCCGACTGGAACAGTCGGAGACTAGAAATGTTCATCCAGACCGAATCCACGCCGAACCCGGCCACGCTGAAGTTCCTTCCCGGCCAGGCGGTCCTTGAGACCGGCACCGCCGATTTCCCCGCGCCGGACACCGCCGGGAAGTCGCCCCTTGCCGCGCGCATCTTCGCGGTCGAAGGCGTCACCGGCGTCTTCCTTGGCATGGATTTCGTTACCGTGACCAAGGCCGAGGCGGTCCTTTGGGACCACATCAAGCCCGCGATCCTCGGCGCGATCATGGAGCATTACCAGTCCGGCCGCCCCGCCATCGAGGGTGAGCGCAACGAGAGCGCGCACGCCGCCCATGACGGGCCCGACGAGGAGATCGTCAAGCAGATCAAGGAACTGCTCGATACCCGCGTGCGGCCCGCGGTCGCCCAGGACGGCGGCGACATCACCTTCCACGGGTTCGACCGGGGGATCGTGTATCTGCACATGCAGGGCGCCTGCGCGGGCTGCCCCTCTTCGACGCTGACGCTGAAGATGGGGATCGAGAACCTGCTGCGCCATTACATCCCCGAAGTGCTGGAGGTCCGGCCCGTTGCGGCCTGATCCCCTGATCCTGGCGTTCGACACATCGGCCGCGCATTGCGCGGCCGCATTGCTTTGCGGCAACCAGTTGCTGGGCGAGGTCATCGAACCGATGGACAAGGGCCAGGCCGAACGGCTGGTGCCGCTTTTGGGTGAGCTTCTGGCGACGGCCGGCGCCGAATGGCGCGATCTTGCCGCGATCGGTGTGGGCATCGGGCCGGGCAACTTCACCGGCATCCGCATCTCGGTCGCCGCCGCACGCGGATTGGCGCTCGCGCTGGAAATCCCGGCGATCGGCGTTTCCGCGCTTGAGGCGCTGGCGGCAGGGACCCCCGGCCCCGTCGTCACCAGCCTCGATGCCCGGCAGGGCCGCCTGTATGTGCAGGTCTTCAGCGACGGGGACGGCACCGGCCCCTTGCTGTGCGATCTTGAGACGCTGCCGTCGATGCCAGCGGGCGCCGCAACCTCCTGCATCGGCCATCGCGCCGATGAAATCGCCGCGATCTGCGGCGGCACGGTGGCCGCCCCCCGGAAATCCCTGCCCGCAGCCATCGCGCGGATCGCCCTTGGCCGCCGCCTTGGCGCGCAACCCCGCCCGGCACCGCTTTACCTGCGCCCCGCGGATGCCGCGCCCTCGCGCGATGCCGCGCCCCGCATCCTGCCATGACCCCCTCGGACCTGGCGCGTCTCCATGCCCGCGCCTTCACCGTTCCGCGCCCCTGGTCCGCGGCGGAGTTTTCCGAGCTTCTTTCGCGCGCCGATACCTTCCTGATCACGCACGGCACGGGCTTCGTTCTGGGCCGGGTGATCGTTGACGAGGCGGAATTGCTGACCATCGCGGTCGAGGCCGAGGCGCGGCGCCAGGGCACGGGCCTGTTCCTGACCGAGGCCTTCCTGGCCGAGGCCGCCCGGCGCGGCACGGCGACGGCTTTCCTGGAGGTTGCCGCCGACAACGCTGCGGCCATCGCGCTTTACCATCGGGCGGGCTTTCGCGCAGCCGGTCGGCGCAAGGGCTATTATGCCTGCCCCGACGGCACCCGGCGCGACGCGCTGGTGATGACGCGCGCTTTGGCTCAGGCGCCCGGAACGACTTGACCAAAAGGTCAAATTCATGCGCCTTGCCCCACAGATAGCTATTGACCCGTTACCGGGACTGCGACCTAATCTCCCTTGATCCGCAAGTGATCGCCCCGCGATTGGCGGGCGGCCCCGAGACCTGGGTGACCGTAATACAGAACCGGGAGAAATCGATGACCCTCATGACCAAATTCCTCGGCGCCGCCGCAACGCTGGCGCTGACCTCGGGCGTGGCGCTGGCTGATCCGGCCATCATCTACGACCTCGGCGGAAAGTTTGACAAGTCCTTCAACGAAGCGGCGTTCAACGGGGCTGAGCGCTGGAAGGCCGAAACCGGCGGCTCCTACAAGGAACTGGAGATGCAGTCCGAGGCCCAGCGTGAACAGGCGCTGCGCCGCCTGGCCGAGGCCGGGGCAAACCCGGTGGTCATGACGGGCTTCGCCTTCGGCGACGTGCTGGCCCAGGTTGCACCCGACTTCCCGGACACGAAGTTCGCCATCATCGATGTCGATTGGCTCGAAGCCCCGAACATCCTGCAGGTTGCCTTCAACGAGCATGAAGGCTCCTACCTGGTGGGCATGCTGGCGGCGCTCGCCTCCAAGACCGGCACGGTGGGCTTCATCGGCGGCATGGACATTCCGCTGATCCGCAAGTTCGGCTGCGGCTACGCGCAGGGCGTGAAGGCCGTGAACCCGGACGCGAGCGTGGTGATGAACATGACCGGCACCACGCCCTCCGCCTGGAACGACCCGGTGAAAGGGGCGGAACTGGCCAAGGCGCAGAAGGCGCAGGGCGCCGACGTGATCTATGCGGCCGCGGGGGGCACGGGCATCGGCGTGCTTCAGTCGGCCGCCGACGAGGGCATCCTGTCGATCGGCGTCGACAGCAACCAGAACTACCTGCACCCGGGCCAGGTCCTGACCTCGATGCTCAAGCGGGTCGACAACGCCGTTTATGAGGCGTTCACGGCGGGAGCCGATCTGGAAACCGGCGTGGTGAAGGTCATGGGCCTTGCCAATGAGGGCGTGGGCTACGCGATGGACGAAAACAACGCCGCGCTCGTTACGCCTGAAATGGCGGCGACGGTGGACGAGGCCGCGGCCAAGATCAAATCGGGCGAGTTGGAGGTGCATAACTACATGACCGACAACACCTGCCCCGCTGCGTCCTTCTGATGAAAGGCGAGATCGCTTCGGGGCGGCAGGTGACTGCCGCCCCCTATGCAATCGAACTCCGCGGCATCTCCAAGGCATTCGGTTCCGTTCAGGCGAACAAGGACATCTCGATCCAGGTCGCCAAGGGAACGATCCACGGGATCATCGGCGAAAACGGCGCCGGCAAGTCCACGCTGATGTCGATCCTCTACGGCTTCTACAAGGCCGACGCGGGAGAGATCCTGATTAACGGCCACCCCACCGCCATCCCCGACAGCCAGGCCGCCATCCGCGCCGGCATCGGCATGGTCTTCCAGCATTTCAAGCTGGTGCAGAATTTCTCCGTCCTCGAAAACGTGATCCTGGGCGCCGAGGATGGCGCGCTTTTGCGCCCGTCGCTGGCCAAGGCGCGCAAGGTTCTGGCGGAACTGGCCGAGGAATACGAGCTAGACGTTCATCCCGACGCGGTGATCGAGGAGCTTTCTGTCGGCCACCAGCAGCGCGTCGAAATCCTCAAGGCGCTCTATCGCCACGCCGATATCCTGATCCTGGACGAGCCCACGGGCGTGCTGACCCCGGCCGAGGCCGACCACCTGTTCCGCATCCTCAGGAACCTGAAGGAACAGGGCAAGACCGTGATCCTGATCACCCACAAGCTGCGCGAGATCATGGAGATCACAGACACCGTCAGCGTCATGCGGCGCGGAGAGATGACGGCGACGGTCCGGACCGCCGAAACCAGTCCCGAGCAACTGGCCGAGCTAATGGTTGGGCGCAAGGTCCTGTTGCACGTTCCCAAGGGCGAGGCGAAGCCGGGCCGAACGGTGCTGGAGATCAAGGGCCTCAGGGTGCGTGACGGCGACAAGATCGAACGGCTGAAGGGGATTGATCTGACCATCCGCGCGGGCGAGATCCTGGGCATCGCGGGCGTCGCCGGGAATGGCCAGACCGAATTGCTGGAAGTGCTGGGCGGGATCGCGCGCGGCACCGGAACCATCCTTCTGAACGGCGACAGTCTGGACCTGACCGGCAAGTTTTCCGACGGGCAGTCGCGGCGGCGCAGGGGCATCAGCCATGTGCCCGAGGACCGTCAGCGGCTGGGCATGATCATGGATTTCACCGCCTGGGAAAACATCGCCTTCGGCTATCACAACGACCCCGCCTATCAGAAGAACGCGCTCCTCATGGACAACGGCGCCATTCTTGAGGACGCCCGCGGCAAGATGGAGCGTTTCGACGTGCGCCCGCCCATCCCATCGCTTCAGGCCAAGAGCTTTTCCGGGGGCAACCAGCAGAAGATCATCCTGGCGCGCGAGATCGAGCGCAATCCCGACCTGCTTTTGGTCGGCCAGCCGACGCGCGGCGTCGATATCGGCGCGATCGAGTTCATCCACAAACGCATCGTGGAACTGCGCGATGCGGGCAAGGCGGTGCTTCTGGTCAGCGTGGAACTGGACGAGATCATGAGCCTCTCGGACCGCATCGCCGTGATGTTCGACGGGCACCTGATGGGTACCGGACCCGCGGCGAGCGCCACGCAAGTCGGGCTCGGTTGCCTGATGGCAGGCCTTGGCGGCGCCGATACGCGCGCCATGGCGGGCTGGGACATCTCCTCCGACGCGCATGAGGAACGGCAGGCAACGGGAATGAGGGCGTAGGACATGGCAAGGATTCCCCGCTGGGCCGACCTGATCCTCGTCCCGCTCATCAGCCTTCTGCTGGCGGGCGTCATCTCGGCCCTCGTGATCCTCGCCATCGGCCAAAGCCCGATGGAGGCGCTGACGACCATGGTCACCGGCGCCGTGGGCTCGCCCTACGCCTGGGGCTACACGCTTTACTATGCCACCAGCTTCATGTTCACGGGGCTCGCGGTCACGGTCGCCTTCCACGGGAGCCTCTTCAATATCGGGGGTGAGGGGCAGGCCCAACTGGGCGGGCTGGGCGTGGCGCTCGTCTGCCTGGCTGTTCCCTGGCCGCACTGGACCCTCGCCCTGCCCGCGGCGATAATCGCGGGCGCCGTCTTCGGCGCGGCCTGGGCGGCGATCCCCGCCTATCTTCAGGCCCGGCGCGGCAGCCACATCGTGATCACCACGATCATGTTCAACTACATCGGGGCGGCGCTGATTATCTACCTGCTGGTCAACGTGCTGCGCCCGGCCGGGCAGATGGACCCGGCCACCGCCCGCTTTCCGGCGGGTGCGGCGCTGCCGACGCTGCACGAACTGCCGATCCTCAGCGCGATCTTCGACAAGAAGATCCCCGCCAATGTGACGCTTTTCGTGGCACTCATCGCCTGCTGGCTGGTCTGGCTGCTGCTCTGGCGGACCCGTTTGGGCTATGAGATCCGCGCCTTCGGCAAGTCCGAACCGGCGGCGATCTATGCCGGCATCTCACCCTTCAAGGTGACGATGCTGGCGATGCTGATCTCGGGCGGGCTGGCGGGGCTGATGTCGATCAACAACGTGATGGGGGAAAGCGGGCGGCTCTTGCAGAACTCCTCCGAGGGGGCAGGTTTCATCGGGATCGCGGTGGCGCTGATGGGCCGCAACCACCCGATCGGCGTGGTCCTGGCCGCGATCCTCTTTGGCATCCTTTATCAGGGCGGGGCGGAGATCGGGCTCTGGACCTCGATCCCGATCGAACTCAGAACCGTCGTCCAGGGCCTGGTGATCCTGTTCACGGGCGCGCTCGACCACATGGTGCGAATGGTGCTGGGCCTCTTCTTCCGCCCCCGCCGCCTGGAGGCCGCGTGATGGATTACGCGACCCTTCTCCAGATCCTCGACAGCACCATCCGCCTCGCGACGCCGCTGCTGCTGGCCTGTCTTGCCGGGCTCTATTCCGAACGCTCGGGCATCTTCGACATCGGGCTTGAGGGCAAGATGCTGATGGCCGCCATGTGCACCGGCGCGGTCGCGGCCCTGACCGGGTCGGTCTGGCTGGGCCTGCTGGCCGGGATCGCGGGGGCCGTCATCTTTGCCGCCATCCACGGGGTCGCCTCGATCACCTTCCGTGGGAACCAGCTGATCTCGGGCGTGGCGCTGAACTTCGTGGCCTCCGGCATCACGGTTCTGATCGCCCAGTCGCTGTTTCACCAGGGAGGGCGCACGCCGCCGCTGAGCGGAGGCGCACGGTTCAACCCGATCACGCTGCCCTTCGCCGAAAGCCTGTCCGGGGTCCCGATCATCGGCCCCTTGTACTCCGAGGTCCTCTCAGGCCATGGCGCCTTGGTCTATATCGCGCTGCTGGCCGTCCCCGCCACCTGGTGGGTGCTCTACCGCACCCGCTTCGGGCTGCGGCTGCGTGCGGTGGGGGAAAACCCCGCCTCGGTCGATACGGCGGGCATCTCGGTGGTGCGGCTGCGCTATGCGGCCGTGGTGATCACCGGTATCCTCTGCGGGCTGGCGGGCGCCTACATGGCGGCGGGTCTCCAGGCGGGCTTCGGCAAAGAGATGACGGCAGGACGCGGCTACATCGCGCTGGCCGCGCTGATCTTTGCCAAATGGCGACCGTGGTACGCGCTGATGGCGACCATGCTCTTCGGCTTCTTCCAGGCATTGGCGCTGCGGCCCGACGTGATCAAGAAGACCGTGGGCTTCGACGTGCCGGTCCCGGCACTGGACGCCCTGCCCTACATCCTGACGGTCATCGTCCTGGCGGGCTTCGTCGGCCGCGCCATTCCGCCCCGGGCGGGCGGGGAGCCCTACGTCAAGGAGCGCTAGGTCCGCCCGCCAGACATGAAGAAGGGGCGGCACGAAGGCCGCCCCTTTTCCGTTTCCGATCGCTCAGTTGTCGGTCCCTTTCAGGGCATTGGGATCGAAGACCCCGCCGAAACCGCTGTTGTTCCCGGCCGGCGGATTGGCCTCAGCCTCCGGCGCGGCGGGGGCGTTTTGCAGGGCGTTCGGATCGAAAACCCCACCAAAGCTGCCGCTGCTGGTCCCGGTGCCGGTCGGGGCGGCGGGCGCGGGCTCTTCAGCGGCCTTGAGCTTGCGCTCCTCATCCCGCTTCCTGCGGAGTTCCTCGGCGCGCAGGTCGGCCTCGATCCGCTTCTGCTCACGGATATCGGTGATGCATTGGTCGGGGCTGTAGACGGTTGCCGTCCCGACGACGACGATCGTCGCGATCGCGAGGGCGACCAGAAGACCCGCCGCCGCGTTGCCGCTGAGGAAACCGGGCAGCTTGACCCCGCCGCCCGACAGCTCCGCCACCGTGGCCTCACGCCGCGCAGCCGCCACCAGCTCGCGCCGCCGGATCGCCGCCTCGTTCGTGAGCGCGGCAAAGACCGTCAGAATGACGATGATGAACGCGAGTGCCGAAATCGCGGGCGAGATGCCGTAGCGGACCTTCTGCGCCAGTTCGATCGTCAGCGTCGGGTATTCGCCGAAGGTGAAGGTGGTGGTGTTGTAGTTCTCGAAGCTCGCAAGGAACGCGAGCACCGCGGCGGATGCAATGGCCGGGCGCATGAAGGGCAAAAGCACCTTGCGGAAGGCCTGCGCATGGGTCGCCCCCAGGTCCAGCGCCGCCTCGGTCAGCGCGGTGTCGTAGCGCTGAAGCCGCGCGACCAGCACCAGCATGCAGTAGGAGGCGATGAAGGTGGACTGTCCGAGGATCGTCAGGAACAGGCCGCTCGACAGCACACTGTCGGGACCAAGGCCCACCATCCGGTTGATGCGGTCCCAGAAGACCAGGGTCGAGATCCCCAGGACGACGCCGGGGATCAGGATCGGCGCGATGATGACCGTGTAGTAGGTCGCGCGCAGCTTCGGCCAGATCTGCGTCAGCATCAGCGCCCCCGCGAGCCCCATCAGCACCGACAGCACGACCGTCCCCGCCCCGATGATGATGGAGTTCTTGATGCCGTTCAGGATGCGCGTGTCCTGGAAAAGCGCCGAGAACCACTCGAACGTCAGACACTCCCATGGCGTGGCGCTGGGAAAGCTGGGCGAGTTGAAGGCGGTCACCGCCATGATCACCAGCGGCCCCAACAGATAGGCGAAGAAGATCGCAAGGTAGATCCAGACGCTCAGGCGAAGAAAGGACAGGTTCATTTCCCGATGTCCCCCATGTTCACCTTGAAGAGCCGCATGATCGCCAGCACCAGCAGGATACAGGTGACCAGCAGGACCACGGCATAGGCGGCGCCCTGCGGCCAGTCGCTGCTGTCATTGAACTGCTGGTAGATAAGCTGCGTGAACCACAGGCTGGACGGCCCGCCAAGGATCTGCGGCGCGGCCAGCGCGCCCGCCGACAGCATGAAGACCATGGTGCAGCCGGAACTGATGCCGGGCTTGGCATAGGGGATCACCACGCGCCAGTGGATGCGCCACCAGGGCGCGCCAAGATCGCGCGCGGCCTCGATCTGGTTGTGATCGAGGCTCTCGATCACGTTGTAGATCGGGAAAATCATCAGCAGGATGTAGGCGTAACCCAGCCCGGCATAGAGCGCGTAATCGTTGCGGATGAAGTCGAAGGGCGTGTCGAACAGTCCGATCCCGGTGAGGATCGTGTTCAGGACGCCGGTTTCCCCGAAGATGATGCGCAGGGCGAAGGCCCGCAGGATCTCGTTGATCCAGTAGGGGATGATCAGCATCAGCGCGAGCACCCGGATGTGGTTGCCCTTTGTCTGCCCCAGGTAATAGGCGATCGGGTAGCACAGGATCAGGTTGAAGACCGTCACGCAGACCGCCGCGACCAGCGTTCGGAAGAACACCATCAGGTCGACGGCGTTATAGGCCTGTCCGCCCCCTTCCGGGCCATAGACCAGGTACTTGTAATTTTCGAGCGTGTAGACATCCTTCGGCCCGCCAATCTCCGGCGGCGGCAGGTTCGGGCGGAAGGAAAAGTCGAGCATCGAGAGCTGCGGCAGGATGATCAGGCCGACCGTCCAGAAGAGGACAAGCCCCAGCATCACCAGGCCCGGCCCGGTGCCGTTGCGGGTCAGGAAGTCTTTCAGGAAACGGGGCATCTCGTTTCCCCCGTCATTCCGTGGCCAGAACGCCCGCGGGCATCGCCACGGCGTTCTTGACGTCATACCGCAGGGTCATCGTCTCGCCCTTGTGGCTATCGAAGGACTGGCCATGGTTCGGAAGCGAGACCTTGATCTCCTTCCCGCCGTCGCCCTCCATGAAGATGTTGAAGACGTTGCCCTCGAATTCCTCGTTGACCACTCGGGCCGAGACGTAGTGGTCGCCCTCTGTCCCCGTCTTGGCGAGTTCCAGGGCCTCGGGGCGGATGAAGATCATGGCGCTGTCGCCCTCCTTCATCTTGCCGACGTTGGCTGTCGAAACCCGCGCCAATAGCTCGCCCGAGCGGTTGGACTGCACCAGCACCCGATCGCCGCTAACCTGCTTGACCTTGCCGCGGAAGACGTTGTTTTCCCCGACGAAAGAGGCCGCGAAGGGCGTGGCGGGGTCGTTGTAGATGGTCTTGCCGTCGCCGATCTGGTCGATCACCCCCGCGCGCATCACGGCGATGCTGTCCGACATCGTCAGCGCCTCGCCCTGGTCATGGGTGATGTAGATGAAGGTGATACCGACCCTTTGCTGGATTTCGCGCAATTCGGTGCGCATGTGCTGGCGCAGTTTCAGGTCCAGCGCCGAGAGCGGTTCGTCCAGCAAGAGCACATGCGGCTCGGCGCAGAGCGCGCGCGCGATGGCGACGCGCTGGCGCTGCCCGCCCGAAAGCTCCGACGGCAGCTTGTCCCCCTGCCCTTCGAGCGCGATCATCTCCAGCAGTTCGTCGGCGCGCTTGCGCCGCTCGGCCGCGCTGGCCCCCTTGATCTCCATCGAGAAGGCGATGTTTTCCCAGACCTTCATCAGCGGAAACAGCGCGAGGTTCTGAAAGATCAGCGCGGTCGGCCGCTTGTTCGGCCCGACCCCCTTCATGTTCTTTCCGCCGATCAGGACATTGCCTTCCGACGGGTCGAGAAACCCCGACACGGCGCGCAGGATCGTTGTCTTGCCGCAGCCCGAGGGCCCCAGGAACGAGAAGAAATCCCCGCCCTTGATGTTCACATTCGCGTCGCGCACGGCAACGAAATCTCCGAAGCGGATCCAGAGGTTTTCCAGATCGACGCCGACCCCAGCACTCATGTCCCAAATTCTCCCCGTGATGCGGCTCCGGTTCGCGCGGCCGCATTTCAAGCGACGCCAGCGGTTGATCCGCGCGTCACATCCTTGCAAGGGGCCCCCCGACCGGCGGGAGGCCCTGCACGCGCGCGATCAGGCGCTCGTGAACTTGTTGACGAACTCGGTCCGCACGTCGGCGTACCAGGGCGCCTCGGCCGGCCAGGGGTTCAGATTGGCCAGGCTGTCGCCCGGATAGGCCTCCTGGAAGTTCTTCTTGTAGACATCGCCCGAGAAGGCGTCCGCGCCCAGCACCGGAGAGTTGTAGCCGTGGCTGTCGATCGCGTGGCCCGCCTGGTCCGCACGGTAGGCGAAATCGATGAAGGCATAGATCTGGTCCATGTTCGCGGCGCCGGACGGAATGGCCATGCCGTCCACCCAAGCCATCGCGCCTTCGATCGGGGCCTGGTAGTGCACCGGTTCACCCGCCGCCTTGAGCGCGAGCGGGGGGCCGTCCCAGGTCTGGCCGACGATCACGCCTTCGTTCATCAGGCCGTTCTTCTGCGTGTCCGCGTCGTTCCAGATCAGCTTGATGCGGCCCTTGCGCGCGATGCACCAGTCAGTCACCTGCCCCCAGACCTTGCGCATGGTTTCTTCGTCATTGTAGGCCGACCAGATCGAGCCCGGCTCCATCTCGCCCGAGCGTTCCATGAAGAGGCCCGCGCCCAGCATCATCGAATGCGCGCGGCCCATGGTCTTGCCGGCGTTCTCCTCGGACCAGACATCGCCATAGGAGGGCGCATCGCCCGCCGGCAGCCAGAGGTCCGTGCGGTAGGCAATCCCCTCGGTCCCCCAGATATGCGGCAGCCAGTGCGACCCCGCCCCGCCGAAGTTCCACGCGTCGGTGCCGATCTTTGCCATGGCCGGGTTGACCGCGTCGATCTTCACGCGCGCCATGTCGAAGGGCTGGAGCAGTTCGAGCGGCTCCCACTGGAGCGAGCGGTTGTTCGTCGGGCTGACGAGGTCGAACCCCTGGCCCTTCGTCGCCTTCATCTTGTTGATGATTTCTTCGTTGGACCCGATCCCGGTGTAGTTGACCTTGATCCCGGTCTCGCTTTCGAAAGCGCTGAGGAAATCGGGCGGCAGGTAGTCCGACCACATCATGATGTTGATTTCGCCGGACGAGGCCAGCGCGCTCTTCGAATAAAGCGGCGCCGCCAGCGTCACCGCGCCGGCACCCTTCAGCACGGTACGGCGAGACAGCTTCTTGGCTTCAGTCATTCAAATTACTCCCTTTGGCTTTCTGATTTGCTTTGCGATCGACTTTCTCGATTTCTCTGCGGTCTGTTCATTTGTCGTCCGTATCCCGATACTCCTACGCTAACTTGCAGATTCATAGCCCCTAGTGCTGCGCGTGCATTGCGAGCGACACGCGCCAAGGGCCGGCCCCGGTTTCGGGACCAGGCTCGGCGCGGGCATTTCAGCAGGCATTGACGACATCTTGATGAAGATCACCACGCGCACCGCAGTCGAGATAGGTCCACGATTGGCGAATAGTTATGTCCAGTTCAACACATCCGCGGCCGGCAACCCCGGAACGCCCCTGACCGCGCGCGCCCCAAGGGACGGCGCCAGAGCCGCGCCTTGAGTAACTTAACTATATATATCAAATTCTTAGCGTCAAATACGCCCAACCTGACCGGCAGTGCAACGCTATCCCACAGGGGCGATCCGTGCGCCCGTGTGCCGAGCACGTCGGGATGCTCCCCGCCCAGGTTCGCGAAATTCCCCCTTTAAATTTCCGCACTGTGAGCGCAAGTGGGTTTGACATCGCCCCGCCGGGGCGCAACCGTTGCAAAGACAACATCCACGAGCAACTGGCTGCCGATGCAGATCTATCTGCCCATTGCCGAAGTGTCCGTAAGCGCCTTTCTACTCTTCGGGATCGGCGGGCTGGTCGGAATACTGTCCGGCCTCTTCGGCGTCGGGGGCGGGTTCCTGATCACGCCGCTGCTGTTCTTCATCGGCGTGCCGCCGACGGTTGCCGTGGCGACCGGCGCGAATCAGGTCGTGGCCTCCTCGATATCGGGCGTGCTGGCCCACCTGAAGCGGCGCTCGGTCGATATCCGGATGGGCGTGGTGCTCCTGGTCGGGGGCCTCGCTGGCTCGGCGATCGGCATCTGGGTCTTCAACCTGCTGTCGCGGCTGGGCCAGATCGACCTGACCGTGCAGCTGGCCTATGTGCTGTTCCTCGGGCTGATCGGATTGCTGATGCTCCAGGAAAGCGTGCGGGCGATGCGCCGCGCCCGCTCTGGCACCGCGCCGAGGGTCAAGCGCCATCACCATACCTGGGTTCACAACCTGCCACTGAAGATGAAGTTCCGGACCTCGGGCCTCTTCATCTCGGTCATACCGCCCCTGATCGTGGGGGCGTTCGTGGGGCTTCTGGCGGCCATCATGGGCGTCGGCGGCGGGTTCATCATGGTGCCCGCGATGATCTACCTGCTGGGCATGCCCACCAAGGTCGTGATCGGCACCTCGCTCTTTCAGATCATCTTCGTGACCAGCTTCACCACTTTCATGCACGCCCTGACGAACCAGTCGGTGGATTTGATGCTGGCGCTGCTCCTGATCCTGGGCGGTGTCGTCGGGGCACAGGTCGGCACAAGGATCGGCGCGCGGCTGAACGCCGAGCAGCTGAGGGTGTTGCTGGCCCTGCTCGTCCTTGCGGTCTGCATCAAGATCGCGCTCGATCTGCTGATCGAGCCGAACGAGCTTTACTCGCTCGCTAAGGTGAAATCATGAGGTGGCTCGCCCTTCTCCTCGGCCTTTTCGCGGCCACCGCCGCGGCCGCGCAGGAGGAGGTGGTTTCGGGCGTGAGCCAGGACCGCATCTCGATCACCGCGAACTTCGAGGGCTCGGACCTGCTGGTCTACGGGGCGATCAAGCGGGAAACGCCGATCCCGGACACCGGGCTCCTTCAGGTGATCATCACGCTGGAGGGTCCCTCCGGCCCGATCGTCGTGCGCCGCAAGTCGCGGCAAATGGGCATCTGGGTCAACACCTCCTCGGTCGAGGTCGACAACGCCCCCAGCTTCTACGCCGTCGCCGCGACCGCGCCGTTGGAGTACATCCTGTCCCAGACCGAGGACCTGCGTCACAAGATCTCCGTCCCGCAAAAGATCCGCTCTGTCGGGGCGCCGCAGGACGTGATGGACTCCCCCGCCTTCACCGACGCGCTGATCCGCATCCGGCAAGATGAGGGCATCTACGGCGCCGCCGAAAGCGGGACAGAGTTGAAGGACAGCACGCTTTTCAGTGCGACATTCGATCTGCCCGCCAACCTGGTCGAGGGAAATTACGTCACCCGCATCTACCTGCTGCGAAACCGCCATGTTCTGACTTCGGACCAGTCCACGATCTATGTCCGCAAGGTCGGGATCGAACGCTGGCTCTATACGCTTGCGCAGCAACAGCCTGCGGCCTACGGCATCCTTGCGCTGGTGCTGGCCGGGCTTGCGGGATGGGCGGCCTCCGAAGCCTTCCGGTTGCTGCGCCGCTAGGCTAGCCGCGCCCGACGAAGGGCATGTTCGTCGCCATCACCGTCATCGACAGCACGTTGGCCGAGGCCGGCATCCGCGCCATGGTCATCACCGCCTCGACCACGTCGGACACCTGCATCATCGGTTCACCGCGGAGAGAACCATCGGCCTGGGGCACCCCTTTTTCGATCTTGGCCGCCAGTTCCGTCCGGGCGTTTCCGATGTCGATCTGACCGCAGGCGATGCCGAAGGGCCGCCCGTCCAGCGCCAGCGACTTCGTCAGGCCGGTGATGGCGTGCTTGGTCGTCGTATAGCTGACCGACCCGGGCCGTGGCGCATGCGCCGAGATCGAGCCGTTGTTGATGATCCTGCCCCCTTGCGGCGCCTGCGACCGCATCTGGCGAAAGGCGGCGCGCGCGCACAAGAACATGCCGGTCAGGTTCACGGCGAGCGTGTCGGTCCAGTCGGCCAGAGGGATCTCGTCGATGAGGCCGGAGGGGCGGAAGATCCCGGCGTTGTTGAACAGCACGTCGATCCGGCCGAAATGCCGGGCGGCCTCGGCAAAGGCCCGATCGACCGCCGCCGCATCCGAAACGTCGCAGGCCAGCGCCAGCGCGTTCGCGGCACCACCCGCGACCTCTTCCAGCACTCCCGCACGCCGGGCGATCAGGACGACGTTCCAGCCCTCGGCCAGACAATGCTCCGCGACCCCCCGGCCGATCCCGGCGGACGCGCCTGTCACGACGATCGTGCCCGCCATCCTAGAACGCCCGGAAGGTCATCGTGGTCAGGGTTCGGCTGATGCCCTCGATGTCGAAGAGCTTTTCGGCCAGCCAATGGCCCACGTCCTCGTTCTCGGGGATGTAGACCTTGGCGATCAGGTCGAAATCGCCCGAGGTGGAATAGAGCTCGGACACGACCTCACGGTCGTAGATCTCGTTGGCGACCTGATAGGTCTTGCCGGGCTGGCAACGGAACTGGACGAAAACGCAGCGCATGGGCGACTCCCTTGTTTGCTCCGGACAGTAGCGGCAGCGGGCCGGATGGAAAAGGCGTCAGCGGCCTCAGCCTGCCTCCACCGGGTCGAGCGACAGGACCGAACTCGTCCGCGGTAGATCGGCCACACCCAGCGCCTCGGCCGGACGCGCGAGGCGATTGCGCACCACCCAGTGCAGGCGCTTTTCCGCCCGCGTGATCGCCACATAGGCAAGGCGCTTCCACAGCGGCAGGCCGGCCTCCGTCCGCCCCATGCGCGCGGCGACGAAAAGGTCGGGCGCGAAGACCTGCACGTCCTCCCACTGCGACCCCTGCGCCTTGTGGATTGTCACCGCAGCCCCATGCAGGAAGGCGGCCCCCATGCGCGCAGCGTAGGGGATGAAGGGTTCCTCGGTGTCGGGCTGTTCGATCTTGATGATCGACGCGGCCGAGACCAGCGGGTCTTCGGACCCAACGACATGAAGGCGCGAGAAACCGGGCTTCTTGCCGGGGCCTAGATAGATGACCTGCGCCCCCTTGATCAGGCCCCGCGCCTCCAGGTCGATGCGCTTCTTGCGGTGCTTCAGCGGCAGTTCGATCCCGTCGCAGATCAGGGGCTCGCCCGGCAGCAGCTCGTCAGCCGGCGCGCCATAGGCTGCGCGGAACGCCTGGATCAGCCGCACCCGAGTCTGGTTGCGCCACACCAGCACCGGCGAGCGCGCCATGAGCCCGGCATCGACGCGCTCGGCCCATTGCACCCGCTCGTCACGCCGGGCCGCGTCCGCGACCATGCGCTCGAACCCCTCGAAATCCAGCGCGGGGTCGGCCAGCGCGTGGGCAAGGTCAAGGATCGGGCTGTCGGTTTCCTGCCGGTGGATGCGGTTGAGCGTCAGCTTGCGCCCCTCGGCCAGCCGGTCGAAGACCATTTCGCCGGATTGCCCCACGGGCGCCAACTGCGCGGGATCGCCGAAAAGGATCAGGGTCGGGAAGATCTCGCGCAGATCCTCGTACTGGCGTTCGTCCAGCATCGAAGATTCGTCGATGAACCCGATGTCCAGGGGGTCCTCGCGCCGCTTCCAGCCCAGGATGAAGTCGGACCCGCGCAGACCCGCCGCAGCAAGTGCGCCGGGAATGGACTTCACTTGGTCATAGAAGGCCTTGGCCCGGTCAAGTGCGATGTCGGTCAGCCCTTCGACCTCGGGGCGGTCACCGTTCCCGGCGAGCCATTCGGCGATCTTTTCGTATTCGGGATCGTAAACGGGCGTGTAGAGGATCCGGTGGATCGTCGTCGCGGGCACGCCCCGCCCGCGAAGCACGCTGGCCGCCTTGTTCGTCGGCGCGAGGATGGCAAGCGTACGCCGGTCCTTGCGCCGCCGCCCTTCGTAGTCGCCCGAAATCGTGTCGACGCCCGCGGCCGCCAGCGCCTTGGTAAGCTCCGCCAGCAGCATGGTCTTGCCCGACCCGGCCTTGCCGACGACCGCGAGCACACTGGCCTTGCCACTCGCCGCAGGCAGCGTGGTGCCCTCAAGAAGGTCCACGCCCGCCCCGCGCAGCACCTCCGCCACGCGGTCCCAGGCCTCGGCCTGATCGTCGGAAAACTGCAGCGCGGGAAGGGTCATGGCGGCGACCCTACCCGCCCCGTCGGCCAAGTGCCAGACGATTATCCGGTGACGCGAACCGGAAGCGGCTCATGCCGGTCGGACGCGAACCAGGCCTGCGACAGCGCCTCTGGAATCCCCGCCTTGGCGGCCATCTTCACGCGCACCTCCTCGGAAAAGCGCCAGAAGCCCAGGCTGATCGCCTCGCGGCCGGAGCCGGTGCTGCCCAGGATGTCGGGCTCCCACCCAAGGTGGCGGTAGATCCTCACCATGCGCGCATCGAAGACACCGACCGCCCGCGTCAGGCCGAGCCGGACGCCCAGTTCCGCCCCGCCGAGCATCAGCGCCGCCGCGACATTGGCCTCCGTCTCGGCCGCGAGGCAGAAGCGCGTGCATTCCCACACCCTGGCGCTGGAGATCCGCCGCCCGCCCGCCAGATGCCGGAAATGATCGTTGACCATGGTCCGGCCTTCGGTCGGCATGAAGCGCATCGAGCCGCCGTGGCGGCCATCGGCGCGCTGCCAGATGACGTAGAGCGGATTGAGGGCATCGTACTCGTCCCGTTCCCAGCCGCGGTCATCCACGCGCACCTCCCAGTTGAGGCGATCGCGGAACTGGCAGGCCCGATCCGCGTACATCGTGTCACGCAATTTCGGCGTGTTGGAGAGCTCCTCTCCGGTCAGAAATCTCAGCATAGTATCCCTCCTTGCAGGTAAGGAGGGATTAACGAAAACTGGTTAACAGGAGCCTATCGGTGCCCTTTCAGAGCAGGACGAACCCGCCCGAAACGGCGCGCGCCACGGCATGCGTCGTGTTGGTCGCGCCGAGTTTTATGCGGGCACTTTCGACGTAGGACCGGAAGGTATGTTCCGATATTTCGAGCGAGTCAGCCGCCTGCGCCCGGTTCATCCCCAGCGCGAGCAGGGTCAGCACGTCGATCTCCCGGCCACTCAGAGGCTGGGCATCGCCCAACGGATCGCTCTGCGCGATCTCCTGGGCTTTCTGGTTCAGGAAATGGGCGGCCAACAGGATCTCCGTCGATGTATTGGCAACGAATTTCTCCCATCGCGTATCAGTCATGCGGCCCGAGACGGTGAACAGCGCGAACTGCCCGCCCGGCCCCCGGATCGGCACCGAATATCCCTGGTTTCCGACCCCCGCTGACACCGCCTCTCCGAGCAGGTTTCGGGACTGCCGGCCAGACCAGTCCAGATGCTTCCAGTCCGTCGGCTGGAACCGCCGCAAGCACCCCTGGACGACCGGGTCGATCCGCGCGTAGCCCTCGGCGATGTAGCGCTGAACCCATTCCTCCGGATAGGTGAGAATGCCGTATTGCTCACCTGCACCGCTTACCGAGTGATAGACAAGGTGATCGACGCCGAGTTGATCGCGAAACCAGCCGACATGGCGCTGAAGATCCTCACGCGTTTTCGACGCCTGAAGTTCCCCAACGAACCGCTGCAACCTTGCCCGCATCCCGCGATTGGCCTCCGCCCCACTCTTCGGACAGTCGGGAAATCTCGTGCGCCGCAACGATGGATGTGTCCCCCAACTGCTCGGCCAGCTCGGGCAAACCGTTCCCTTGAGCGAAAGATTTGAGATCACTCAGCACGTCCAGTATCCATTCGTACTGCATTTCAACTCTCGCGTGAAGTGGATTGCATTCTTGCTCGCGTTTCATGCCCTGAGAATTGGACGAGGCGGGGCGCAATGCAACTCCCCGATAATGGGGGAAGGTGGTGGCGTAAGTCATTGATAATATTGAAAGCGAAAAGGCGCACTCCAGCCGGATGCGCGCCTTTTGCAAGATTTGTGTCGATGCGACTCGGATTTAGCCCCGCCGGCCGGCCTCCACCGCATCCTCAAACGTGCGCAGCCCGGTCTGCGGCGCCTGGACCAGGACCGCCATGTTGCCCGGCTTGTGCTCGTTCCGGCGCATCTTCATATGCGCGCCGGGGATCTCCGCCCAGGGGAAGACCTCGGACATGCAGGGGTCGAGCCGGCGCTCCAGCATCAGCTTGTTGGCGGCCGAGGCCTGCTTGAGGTTGGCGAAGTGGCTGCCCTGCACCCGCTTCTGGTGCATCCAGAGGTAACGCACGTCGAAGGTCAGGTTGTAGCCCGTGGTGCCGGCGCAGATCACGACCATGCCACCGCGCTTGACCACGAAGACCGACACCGGGAAGGTCGCCTCGCCGGGGTGTTCGAACACCATGTCGACGTTGTTGCCCTTGCCGGTGATCGCCCAGATCGCAGCGCCGAACTTGCGGGCCTCCTTGAACCAGGCCCCGTATTCGGGTGTGCCGACCTTGGGCATCTGGCCCCAGCAGTTGAACTCCTTCCGGTTGATCACGCCCTTGGCGCCCAGCCCCATCACGAAGTCGCGCTTGTCCTCTTCCGAGATCACGCCGATCGCATTGGCGCCTGCCGCGTTGATCAACTGGATCGCGTAGGACCCCAGACCACCCGAGGCCCCCCAGACCAGCACGTTGTCGCCCGGTTTCAGGATGTGCGGACGATGGCCGAACAGCATCCGGTAGGCCGTTGCCAGCGTCAGCGTGTAGCAGGCAGACTCTTCCCAGCTCAGATGCTTCGGGCGGTGCATCAACTGCTGCGCCTGGACGCGGGTGAATTGCGCGAAGGAGCCATCCGGCGTCTCGTAGCCCCAGATCCGCTGGCTGGGCGAGAACATCGGGTCGCCGCCATTGCACTCCTCGTCGTCGCCGTCGTCCTGGTTGCAGTGGATGACGACCTCATCCCCGACCTTCCACCGCTTCACCTTGTCCCCAACCTTCCAGACGATACCGGAGGCGTCGGAGCCCGCGATATGATAGGGCGCCTTGTGGCCGTCGAAGGGGCTGATCGGGACACCAAGCGCGGCCCAGATGCCGTTGTAGTTCACGCCCGCCGCCATGACGAGCACGAGAACCTCGTGGCTGTCGATCTGGGGCGTTTCAACCACCTCGACCTGCATCGCGCTGTCGGGTTCGCCATGGCGTTCCCGGCGGATCGCCCAAGCATACATGTTCTTGGGCACATAGCCGAGGGGCGGCATTTCGCCGATCTCGTACAGGTCCTTCTCGGGCGCGTCGTAGGGCGCGATTTCGGTCTGCGTGTCCAAAGCCATCCACCTCTCCTGAGTCTGTCGCCGCACCGCAGAATCAATGCGGTTCCAAGCATGGAATATGTGCGAGAGGGTAATTTTGCAATAGGACTTATGGTCAATTTTGAAATTTTATGTCCCAACGAATCTCGCTTCGCACGTTTTCAGGGCTTGGGACGCGCCCCGGATGCCGCATCTGCACAAAGCCAATGTGCGACCGGGGCCGCGTAGAAGTCTATCAGCGCGCGGTCGCGCGGCGCAACCTGGATGCGGTCGCCCGCGCGCCGGACGATCTTGCGCAGCGCAAGAATCTCGATGGCGCCAGAGACCGCCGCACGCGCGGAACCATCCGGCAGGTCCAGGTGCGCACCCGCCGCCGCCAGCCGACGCCTCAGGGCTTCCGCCCGCTGCTCGACCTCAGCAAGAGGCAGATCGGTCTCTTCGCCCAGCGCCGCGCAGAAGAGCGGCACCGGCAGCACCGAGACGTTGCGCGCAATGCGCCGCATCAGTTCCTCGGCCAGGTCCGCCGTGACATCGCCATGTGGTGCCGCGAGGAACGCCGCCAGGGACAGGGGGGTGCCGAAACTGACCGAGGCCACGCCGAATTTCTTGAAACGCCCGGTCAGCATCCGGCGCAGCTGACGGCCGATGAACAGCAGGATCGTTCCGACGGGCGCCCGGAACCGCCGCACACCCGCAGCATGGGCGGCGGTCAGAACCCGGTCCTCGATCACGCGGTCATAGGCCAGGGAGACGGGCACGAAGACGACATCCCGACCGCCCGGGCGATAGCCCTCGACGATATAGGACAGGATGCCCAGCTTCGGCCGGCCCACCCTGCCATCGAGACTAAGCCCCCCCTCGGGAAAGAGGGCCTGCGTCACGCCCTCAGCCGTCGCCATCTGGACGTAGCGGGCAAGGACCCGGCGATAAAGCAGGTTGCCCGACCTGCGGCGGATGAAATAGGCGCCAGACGCCCGGATCAGCCAGGACAGGGGCCAGACCCGCGCCCATTCGCCCACCGCGTAGGACAGCGCCGACCGGCTGGCGGCCAGGTAGGTGACCAGCACATAGTCCATGTTCGAGCGGTGGTTCATCACGAAGACGATCGTCGCCCGCCGATCGATGCCAGCGATCGCATCGGTGTCGAACTGACCGATGCGGACGCGGTAGATCAACCGCGCGAACCACTTGGCCGCCCGCGCCGCGATGCCGAAATAGAACATGGCCGAAAAGGCGGGCACGATTTCGCGGGCGTAGCGGCGCGCGCGTTCAAGGTGAACGGTTTCCGGGATGCCGGTCTCCTCGGCCTCGGCGGCGATCGCCTCGGCAACCTTGGGGTCGTGGGCAAGCCGGATCACCATGTCCTGGCGCGCCATCAGCTTGAAGGGCTCGATCGGCCGTTCCAGACGGGCGTTCAGCCGCGCCACCATGCGTTCCATCCCGTGCCGGAGGAACCATCGCACCGAAGGGAACAGGAAATGCGACGCAAACGTCACCCCGGCGAAGACGAGGATCAGCACGAAGAGCCAGACCGGAATTTCGATGGTCGCCATCATCCGCAACAGCCTACCGATCCGCGCCCCGGGCGTCAGCACCCTCGGCGCGACAATGCGTCAGCGCGCCCGCCCGGACAATAGACCCTTTGGCCGTCTGGTTGGCGCGCCCGGCTGCGTTGCATTCGGGCGCACATTTTTCCGGCGCGCCGAAGCGTGGCGTGTCACAACAGCAGAATGCCGCAACGCAGCGAATTGACAAAGTCAGGAAATGTCGCCTATCTCTGCGCTTGCGAAATAAAGTTTCAAAACCGAATCCGGAGGCCCGCGATGACCGAGGTAAAGAAAGACAAGCCCTGGCTCTTCCGCACATATGCGGGCCACTCGACCGCCGCCAAGTCGAATGCGCTTTACCGCGCGAACCTGGCCAAGGGCCAGACCGGCCTTTCGGTCGCCTTCGACCTGCCGACGCAGACGGGCTACGACAGCGACCATGAGCTTGCACGCGGAGAGGTGGGCAAGGTCGGGGTGCCGGTCTGCCATCTGGGCGACATGCGGACCCTCTTCGACGCGATCCCGCTGGAGGAGATGAACACCTCCATGACCATCAACGCCACGGCGCCCTGGCTGCTCGCGCTTTATATCGCGGTGGCCGAGGAGCAGGGGGCGGATGTCCGCAAGCTGCAGGGGACGGTGCAGAACGACATCATCAAGGAATACCTGAGCCGCGGCACCTATATCTGTCCGCCGAAGCCCTCGCTTCGGATGATCACCGATGTCGCCGCCTACACGGCCGGGAACCTGCCGAAGTGGAACCCGATGAACGTCTGTTCCTACCACCTGCAGGAAGCGGGCGCGACGCCGGAGCAGGAGCTGGCCTTCGCGCTCGCGACCGGAATCGCGGTGCTTGACGACCTGCGCGGCAAGGTCGATCCCGCTGCCTTCCCGGCGATGGTCGGGCGGATCTCCTTCTTTGTGAACGCGGGCATCCGCTTCGTCACCGAACTGTGCAAGATGCGGGCCTTCACCGAGCTCTGGGATGAGGTCTGCCGCGACCGCTACGGGATCGAGGAGGAGAAATACCGCCGCTTCCGCTATGGCGTTCAGGTCAACTCGCTCGGCCTGACCGAGCAGCAGCCGGAAAACAACGTCTATCGCATCCTTTTGGAGACGCTGGCGGTGACGTTGTCGAAGAACGCCCGCGCGCGCGCCGTTCAGCTTCCTGCCTGGAACGAGGCCCTGGGCCTGCCGCGACCCTGGGACCAGCAGTGGTCGCTGCGCATGCAGCAGATCCTGGCCTATGAGACCGACCTGCTGGAATATGGCGACCTCTTCGACGGCAGCCCGGTGATCGCCGCCAAGGTCGAGGTGCTGAAGGCGGGCGCGCGGGACGAGTTGAAGGTGCTGGACGGCATGGGCGGCGCGATCGCCGCGATCGAATACATGAAGGGGCGCCTGGTCGAGGCCAATGCCGACCGGTTGAACCGGATCGAGGCGGGCGAAACCGTCGTGGTGGGCGTGAACCGCTGGCAGGCGGGGGAGGCGTCGCCACTCACCGCGGGCGACGGCGCGATCCTGACCGTTGATTCGGCGGTCGAGACCGACCAGATCACCCGGCTTCAATCCTGGCGCCAGGCCCGCGACCAGCGGGCCGTCGAGGCCGCGCTGGCCGCGCTCCGCCTTGCGGCGGAGGACGGGCGCAACATCATGCCCGCCTCGGTCGATTGCGCGAAGGCCGGGGTCACGACGGGCGAATGGGCGGGTGTCATGCGCGCCGTCCATGGCGAGTACCGGGGCCCCACGGGCGTGTCGAAATCGCCCTCCAACCGGACCGAGGGGCTGGACGACCTGCGCGGCGCCGTCGATGCGGTGTCCTCGCGCCTTGGACGCAGGCTGAAGTTCGTGGTCGGCAAGCCCGGTCTCGACGGCCATTCCAACGGCGCCGAACAGATCGCGGCGCGGGCGCGCGATTGCGGCATGGACATCCATTACGAGGGCATTCGCCTGACCCCGTCGCAGATCGTCGCGGCGGCCGAAGCGGAGGCGGCGCATGTCGTGGGCCTGTCGATCCTCTCGGGCAGTCACCTGCCGCTTGTCGCCGAGGTGATGGAGCGGATGCAGGCCGCGGGGCTTTCGCATGTGCCGGTCGTCGTTGGCGGGATCATCCCCGACGAGGATGCCGAGGCACTGCGCCGCATCGGCGTGGCCCGTGTCTACACCCCGAAGGACTTCGAACTGAACCGGATCATGGGCGACATAGTCCTTCTCGCCGAACCGAAGGCCGAGGCGGCCGAATAGCCGCCCACCCTTTTGGCCTGCAACTTCGGGCTTGCCGCACCGGTTGGTGCGGCTACGATGCCTCGGCTTGCGAGTGAAAGGCGAACCATGACCCCCCATATCGGTGCCAAGCCCGGCGATATTGCCGAAACCGTGCTCATGCCCGGCGACCCGCGCCGCGCCAGATGGGCGACAGAGACGTTCCTGGAGAACCCCGTCTGCGTGAACGAGGTCCGCGGCATGCTGGGCTTCACCGGCACCTGGAAGGGCAACCGGGTCACCATTCACGGGTCGGGCATGGGCATGCCCTCGCTTTCGATCTACGCCAACGAACTGATCCGCGAATACGGCGCCCGGACGCTGATCCGCATCGGCTCGGCGGGCGCGATGCTGGAGCGGGTGAAGATCCGCGACATCGTGATCGCAATGACGGCCTCGACCATGTCGACGCCCTCGCGCGGGTTCTTCCGGGACATGCAGTTCGCGCCCTGCGCCGACTACGGGCTTCTGGAAAAGGCCGTGGCTGCGGCGCGGGCCAAGGGCACGCCCACGCATGTCGGCGGGATCTATTCCGCGGATGTCTTCTACGACGAGCGCCCCGACCTGAATGAGGTCCTGGCCCGTCACGGCACGCTGTGCGTCGAGATGGAAGCGGCCGAGCTTTACACCGTCGCGGCCCGACTGGGCGCAAGGGCGCTGGCGGTTCTGACGATCTCGGATCACCTGATCACGCACGAAGCCTTGCCGGCCGAGGATCGCGAGCGGAGCTTCGGCGACATGGTCGAGATCGCACTGGAGGCGGCTTTCGCCTAGGCGGAAAGCCAGTCCGCGACACGCGCGGCTGCCGATCCCGGGCGCAGCGGCCGCGCGGACCAGAGCCGCAAGGATCTGGCAAGCCTGACCCGCGTCTCGAAGGGCGCGACCAGCGCGCCGGAGGCCAGATGCGCCGCCACCAGGGCCGAATGTCCGATCAGCACGCCCGCGCCGTTGACGGTCTCTTCGACGGCAAGGGCGTAAAGCGAATAGACCGGCCCCTTGGGCACGATCGCCAGCCCAGGCGCAGCGGCCCCGAGCCAGGCCTGCCAGTCCCCGGGCCAGGCGCTGTCCGTCAGGCAGGCGATGCCGGCCAGGTCCGCGGGCGTGCGCAAGCGGCCCGCGAGCTGCGGAGCGCAGACCGGAAAGACCTCATCGCCCGCGACATGGCGGCCGAGATCGTCCTCCCGATAAAAGAGGTTTAGGTCGAAGGGCGTGCGCTTGAGATCCGGGGGCGCCTCCAACGCCGTGATGGAAACGGTGATGCCCGGTGCGGCGGCGCGAATTGCCGGCAACCTCGGCGACAGCCATAGCTGCGCAATGGCAGGCAGCGCCGCGATATGGACGGTGCGCGGTGCGGCCTCCGCCCGCAGGGTCTGGACGGCGAGGCCAAGGCGGTCGAACGCCTCGGTGAACTCCGGCAAGGCACGTTGACCAAGGGCGCTTAGCCGCACGCCCTTGGCGTGGCGCTCGAAAAGGGGGGCGCCCAGCGCCTCCTCCAACGCCTTTATATGCGCGGTCACAGCGCCCGCCGTCACCCCCAGTTCGACGGCGGCAGCCGAAAACCCGCCAAGCCGCGCCGCCGCCTCGAAGGCGCGGAGCGCGTTCAGAGGAAGGCCCTTTGGCGGGGGTGGGGCGACGGGCATTCTGAAGACTCAATTTTTCTACGCCTAAAATTTCGCATTTCTGATTTGTGTCGGCAACCCCTCTCGCGTCACACTCCGCGCATATCAAGGAGGACCCGATGCCCCATCTTGCCCGCCGCGCCTGGGTTCCGGCCCATTGCGAAGACCTGATCCAACGCCACGCCAAGGCGGCCACCGCGCCCTCGGCACAGGTCGCGGGCCGGGTCGCGCAGTTGATCCGGGACAACCGCCAGATCCACGACCGCGATTGCTTCAACCTGAACCCCGCAACCAACGTCATGAACCCGCAGGCAGAGGCGGCGCTGGCGGCCGGACTTGGCACGCGCCCATCGCTCGGCTACCCCGGCGACAAATACGAGATGGGGCTGGAAGCGATCGAGGAGATCGAGACCATCGCGGCGGAACTCGCCGCCGAGGTCTTCCGCGCCAGATATGCCGAAACGCGGGTGTTTTCCGGCGCAATGGCCAACCTTTACGCCTTCATGGCGCTGACCAGGCCCGGCGATGCGATCATCGCGCCGCCCGCGACCGTCGGCGGGCATGTCACCCACCACAAGGCGGGATGTGCGGGGCTTTACGGCTTGACCACGCACCCTGCTCCGGTGGACGCCGATGGCTACACCGTGGACCTTGACGCCCTGCGCGCCCTCGCGCGCAAGGTCCGTCCGGCATTGATCACGATCGGCGGGTCGCTCAACCTGTTCCCGCACCCGGTTCGGGACATTCGCGCCATCGCCGATGAGGTCGGGGCAAAGGTCCTGTTCGATGCCGCCCACCAATGCGGCATCATCGCGGGCGGCCAGTGGGCCAACCCGCTGGCCGAGGGCGCGCATGTGATGACCATGTCCACCTACAAGAGCCTCGGCGGCCCCGCCGGCGGGCTGATCGTGACCAATGAGGCCGAGATCGCCGAGGCGCTGGACCACATCGCCTTTCCCGGCATGACCGCGAATTTCGACGCCGGACGGGTGGCGGCACTGGCGCTGACGCTTCTGGACTGGCGCGATCTTGGCGCGGATTATGCCGCGCGCATGATCTCTGTCGCGCGGGCGCTTGCCGACGCGCTTCAGGCCGAGGGGCTCCCGGTGTTCGCAGCGGGGCGCGGCGCGACCCGCTCCCATCAGTTTGCGGTCGAGGCGGCGGCCTTCGGCGGCGGCCAGGCGGCCTCGAAAACGCTGCGAAAGGCGGGCTTCCTGGCCTGCGGGATCGGCCTGCCCCTGCCCGAGGTGCCGGGCGACCTGAACGGGTTGAGGATCGGCACCCCGGAACTCGTCCGTCGCGGTGTGACCGAGGCCGATGCCCCGGCGCTGGCGCGGCTGATCGCGGGGGCCCTGCGCTCCAACGATCCGGCGGGCCTTGCCGCAGAAACCGCCGCCCTGCGCGCGGGTTTCCAGGGCCTCCACTACGTCCGGTCCTGAGGCGGGCGGCGCTCAGCGCCGCCGATTGTCCGGCCCTGAGTCCCGGCCCGCCCGGCGCAAGGCCCGGATATCGAGCCAGACGATCCCAAGCCCGAGCGGGATCATCCAGAATCCGAGGACTGGCAGGAACCCGAGGATGCCGCCCGCGATCAGCAGAAGGCCCAGCACGAGCCGGACACCGGGCGGCACCTTGCGGTTCACCTGTGCGAGAAGCCGCTTGAAGCGCGGCTTCCAGCGTTTCCAGCGGTCCCGGATCTTGGCGGCAAGGCTCAAGGCGCCGCCCGTCCCGATGGCACCCATCCCGTCCGCGGCGGCGCATCAGCCATGCTCCAACGCCTCCACCGCCAGGATCGTGGGCAGGTGCCGGGCGATTTCGCTCCAGCTTTCGCCCTCGTCGAGGCTGCCGAAGACCGAACCGCTGTTGGTGCCGAAATAGATCCCCGCCGGGTCGCGCGTATCGCCCGACATGGCCTGCCTCAGCACCGTGAAGTAGCACGCCTTCTGCGGCAGACCCTCGCGCAATGCCTGCCAGCTTTGGCCGCCATCGCGCGACCGCCAGACCGCACAGGCCGCATCGGGGGGGAAGCGCCCGGCCATATCGCCGTTCAGCGGCAGGGTCCAGATCGTGTCGGGGTCGCGTGGATGCACGCGGATCGGAAAGCCGAAGGTGGAGGGCAGCCCGGGCGTGATGTCGTCCCAACTGCGCCCGCCATCGGCGCTGCGCCATACGCCGTGGTGGTTTTGCTGGTAAAGCACGTCCCCGCGCCCCGGCGCACGCATCATGTTGTGGACGCAATGGCCGGTCTCGCCGTCGCGAGGCGCGGCCGGGTGGTCATGATGGGCGCAGGCTTCGGCGTTCGACAGGCGGTTGCGGCGGTCCCAGCTTTCACCCCCGTCCTCGGTCGCTAACACACCAGCCGCCGAGATCCCGATCCAGAGTTTGCGCGCGTCGGCCGGATCGGCCACGATCGTATGCAGAACCAGCCCTGCCGCGCCCGGCGTCCAACTTCCGGCGGAGGGGTGGTTGCTGAGGCCCTCCACCCGCTCCCAGGTTCGCCCGCCGTCGGCGCTGCGCAGAAGGCTGGCGGGCTTCGTGCCGGCATAAAGCGTCCCGTGCGCATGGCCCAAGGACCAGACCTGCGCAAAGTCGGCTCCGAACAGCACCTCTGCCCCCGTCCAGCCGATCATTGCCGCGAAGTCGGGATCGTTGGCGGCCCATTCGTCCATGCGCCCGCTGGTAAGCCTCGACAGCTCCCAGCTCTTGCCGCCATCCTCGGACCGCCAGACGCCCGCGCCGTGCCAGTCGCCGCCACCGCCCGCCCAGATCGTTCCGGTGTCGGGGTCCCCCACGGCATGGTTGATGGGCCAGCCGCCGCAGTGGGGCCCGCTGACCTCCCATCCCGTGCGGCCCGGGCCGCCCTCGACAAGGAAAAGCCCCTTCGTCGTGCCGACAAGAAGCTTCAGCCGACCGTCCATGACCGCATCCTTTCACACCGGAGACGGCTTAGCTTACCACGGGGTCCGCGCGGCACCTAGTTCCGGCGACGGCGGTCCGCCCAGCGCGCCGCGCCGTATCTTTGCGCGAGCGCCTTCGGGTCGTAACCCGCGCGCAACCGGGCACCATCGTATCCAAGCGCCTCTGCCTGCGCGATCACAGCATCGAAAAGCAGGGAATGGCTCACCACGATCGGCTCCCGGAGCGGGACATGCACCTTGTCCTCGACCGGCAGGCACGCCGCATCCGGCACGGCCCCCGAAAGCTCCGACAGGAGCGCCCGCAGCGCCACCCCGTCGCCGGCGTGCAAGTCCTCGAACCGGTAGAGCCCGCGAAAGCCGGGCAAGTCATGGCATTCCATCCCGAAGGCGTTGAGTTCGAGCCAGTGGAAGAGGCATTTTTCGTAGGCGGAGAACCCCTCCCACCCCGCGGCGAGGGCCGAATGGATGAGCTTCTTGTCAGTCCCGAAGATCACGCCCTGCTTCTTGTAGCGCCCGTTCGACGTGACGTAGAAGCGATGTGTCAGCATAGAGGCCGCGAAGTCGAACGGGTTGCGCACCAGGTGCACGAAGCCCATCGCGTCGCCCAGACGAGACCGGAGATAGGGTATCCAGGCATAGACCGGCCAGCCGGTATCGACATAACGTCGGCCGTTTGCGATCAGGTCCTCGATCTCACGAAACTTCGCCTCGATCTCGCCCGACCGCTCCAAGGCGCGGGCAAGCGCCTGGGGCTTGCGATAGACGCGCCGGGGCATGTAGCGGGCCTTCAGCCCCTCATGCTCCACCACGGCGCCGGGCACGAGGTCCGCCACCGCGCGCGCCAGCGCCTGGGTCGTGCAGCGCCCGGTGGACAGGACGAAGACGGCCCGCGACATGGGCCGCCGGGCCGTCACACCATCCGTTCGACCATCATCTTCTTGATTTCCGCGATCGCCTTGGCCGGGTTCAGACCCTTAGGGCAGGTCTTGGCGCAGTTCATGATCGTGTGGCAGCGGTAAAGCTTGAACGGGTCCTCAAGCTGGTCCAGCCGCTCGCCCGTGGCCTCGTCGCGCGAATCGATGATCCAGCGGTAGGCGTGCAGCAGCGCGGCGGGCCCAAGGTAGCGATCGCCGTTCCACCAGTAGCTGGGACACGAGGTCGAGCAGGACGCGCACATCACGCATTCATAAAGCCCGTCGAGCTTCTTGCGGTCCTCGATCGACTGGCGCCACTCCTTCGCGGGCCGGTTGGTCTTGGTCTCCAGCCAAGGCATGATCGAGGCATGCTGCGCATAGAAATGCGTAAGGTCAGGGATCAGGTCCTTGACCACCGGCATGTGCGGCAGCGGATAGATCTTCACGTCGCCCTTGACCTCATCAAGGCCGAAGATGCAGGCCAGCGTATTGCGCCCGTCGATGTTCATCGCGCAGGAGCCGCAGATCCCCTCGCGGCAGGACCGGCGGAAGGTCAGGGTCGGGTCGATCTCGTTCTTGATCTTGATCAGCGCGTCCAGAACCATCGGGCCGCACTTGTCCATATCAAGGAAATAGGTATCCACCCGCGGGTTTTCGCCGGTGTCCGGGTCCCAGCGGTAGATCTGGAACTTGCGGATGTTCTTTCCCTCGGGCTTCGGCCAGGTCTTGCCGACCCGGATCGTCGAATTCTTCGGAAGCGTGAACTGAACCATGACTTATCCCTTCCAATCTCGGCGGGTGTAGAGCGGCTGGCGCGGCGGCTGGCCGGATTTCTGATAGACGCAGGCGTCATAAAGGGCCGACGGATCGCGCCTCTGCAAGTAGTCGGTGGAGATCGCGAGCCGCATCTTGGTGCCGACCCCGCCGCTTCCGCCGCCGACGGCGACGAAGCCACGCGGTCCGGCCGCAAGGCGGGCGCGTTCGAAACAGGCATCCTCCGCGCGCTCGACCGACATCGGACCGCAAGCGGTCAGCCCCAGGGTCGTGGCGAGGAGCATCGGCGCGATATTCATCAATCCGTCCTCAACGAGGCGCGGATCGTGGAGCCGTCCTGAAGGAACAGAAGCGCGCGTTCCTGCTGTTCGCGCGTCAGCGTCGCCCAAAGCTCGGCATCGCCGGGCAGGAGCGGATAGCTTGTCGGCAACGGCAGCTTACCCTTGGCGGGTTTCGGTGCGGGCCGCGGCGCCGGATCGGCCGCGACGGGCGACAACGTGACATTCACCAGGGTCGATCCACGGTAGCCCGTGCCTTCGCTGAAGATGCTGGCCCCCTCGCGCTCGGGTGTCGGCACCGGCACCGTGACCTCGCGTTCGATGGCGCCGGCACCGGCGCGAACCAGGCAGGCGTTGATCTGCCGGACCTCTTCGGGCGTCGCGCTGACCGGCTCGGCCGCACCCGCCGCCTGCGCCTTGGCCGCGCGTAGGCTCAGGCCCGATTGCGCGCTGCAAAGCGCAATCGGACCGCCCGGCGGCGGGGGCGCGGCATTGCAGGCGGCCAGCGTGAAGCCAAGCGCGCCGGCCGCTATGGCCCGGCCATACATCAATAGACCCTCGCCTTCGGCGCGATCTTCTTGAGTTCGATGCCGCCCTCTGCCTCGGTCGTCAGCGGATCGAGATGCACCGCCCGGTAGCTGAGCGTGACCTTGGCGCCATCGACAGCCGCGAGCGAGTGCTTGCGCCAGTTCGCGTCGTCGCGATCCGGATAATCCTCATGCGCATGGGCGCCGCGGCTTTCCTTGCGTGCCTCGGCGGCCGTGATGGTGGCCAGCGCGTTGGGCATCAGGTTCGTCAGCTCCAGCGTCTCCATCAGGTCGGAGTTCCAGATCAGGCTGCGGTCGGTGACCTTCAGGTCGTCCATCTTGGACGCAACCTTGCCCATCTTCTCCACCCCTTCGGCCAGGGTCTTGTCGGTGCGGAAGACGGCGGCGTCGGCCTGCATGGTCTTCTGCATCTCAAGCCGCAGTTCGGCGGTGGGAACGTTGCCCTTGGCGTGGCGCAGATCGTCGAAGCGGGACAGCGCCCGGTCCACCTCGGCCTTGTTCACCGGCGCATTGGCGGCACCTGGCTTCACGATCTGGCCCGCGCGGATCGCCGCCGCGCGGCCGAAGACCACGAGGTCGATCAAGCTGTTCGACCCCAGGCGGTTCGCCCCGTGGACCGAGGCGCAGCCCGCCTCCCCGACAGCCATCAGGCCGGGGAAGACGTTGTCTGGATTGTCCGCCGTGGGGTTCAACACCTCGCCCCAATAGTTCGTGGGGATACCGCCCATGTTGTAGTGCACGGTCGGCAGGATCGGGATCGGTTCCTTGGTGATGTCCACGCCGGCAAAGATCTTGGCTGACTCGGAAATCCCCGGCAGCCGTTCATGCAGCGTCGCGGGCGGGATGTGCGACAGGTTCAGGTGCATGTGATCCTTGTGCTCGCCCACCCCGCGGCCTTCGCGGATCTCGATGGTGATGCAGCGGCTCACCACGTCGCGGCTGGCCAGGTCCTTGTAGGTCGGCGCATAGCGTTCCATGAAGCGCTCGCCCTCGGAGTTGGTGAGGTACCCGCCCTCGCCCCGCGCGCCCTCGGTGATCAGACAGCCGGAGCCATAGATGCCCGTCGGGTGGAACTGCACGAACTCCATGTCCTGAAGCGGCAGGCCCGCGCGCGCCACCATGCCGCCGCCGTCGCCGGTGCAGGTATGCGCAGAGGTCGCTGAGAAGTAGGCTCGCCCGTAGCCGCCCGTGGCCAGCACCACCATCTTGGCATTGAAGACATGCATCGTGCCGTCGTCGAGCTTCCAGCACACCACGCCGGTGCAGGCACCGTCGGTGATGATCAGATCGAGCGCGAAGTATTCAATGAAGAACTCCGCCTGTTCCTTCAGCGACTGGCCGTAGAGCGTGTGCAGGATCGCGTGGCCCGTGCGGTCGGCGGCGGCGCAGGTGCGCTGCACCGGGGGGCCTTCGCCGAACTCGGTCGTGTGACCGCCGAAGGGCCGCTGGTAGATCTTGCCCTGCTCGGTCCGGCTGAAGGGAACGCCGTAGTGTTCCAGTTCATAAACCGCCTTGGGCGCCTCGCGGGCGAGGTATTCCATCGCATCGGTGTCGCCCAGCCAGTCCGACCCTTTCACGGTGTCGTACATGTGCCACTGCCAGCTGTCCGGCCCCATGTTGCCGAGGCTGGCGGCGATCCCGCCCTGCGCCGCGACGGTGTGGGACCGCGTCGGGAAGACCTTGGTCACGCAGGCCGTGCGCAGGCCCTGTTCGGCCATGCCCAGCGTCGCGCGCAGACCCGCGCCGCCCGCCCCGACGACCACAACATCGTATTCGTGAACTTCATAGGGATAAGCAGTCATCGTCATTCCTCAGAGCGCGAGCCGGATCAGCGCGAAAAGACCAGTGGCCATCAGCGCGTAGGACAGGCAGACGGTGCCCACGATCAGCGCCTTGGCCGCCAGCCCGTGGGCGTAATCCTCGATCATCACCTGCGCGCCGTTCTTGAAGTGGGTCAGCCCCACGATCAGCGTCAGCGCCGTGACGATCGCCGGGAAGGGGCGGCTGTAATAGGCCACGACCTCTTCGTAGGGGGCGCCAAGGATGCAGCCGAAGGTGAAGATGAAAAGCGGCACCAGGATTGCGAGGCCCACGGCCGAGACCTGCATGTGCCAGTAATGCTCGGTCCCGCTCTTGGCGGAGCCAAGGCCAGCGGCGCGCTTGCGGTCGGTCAGATATCTCATCGCCGCCCCCTTCAGAGAATGATGACTGTGATCACGGTCAGAACGACCGAACCGATGATGCAGGCCCAGCCCAGCTTTTCCGCCGTCGGGATATCGAGCCCGCGGCCGCTGTCATAGTAAAGATGCCGAAGCCCCGTCAGGAAGTGGTACCAGACCGCCCAGATCGAGCCGAGGAACACCAGCTTGCCGAACCAGGAGCGCACCACTGCGTCGGCCAGCGCGAAATATTCGGGGCTCGTCGCCGCCGCGAGCAGCCACCAGACCACGAGCGCGGTCGATACGATCAGGGCGTTGCCGGTGACCCGCGTCAGGATCGAGGTCAACATCGGCACCTGCCAGCGATAGATCTGAAGGTGCGGGGAAAGCGGCCGATTGCCCCGGTTCACGTCTGCCATGGTCGGTCCTTTCGCAACAGGTCGCGCATTTTCTGCGTCATGAATACCGAAAATTTCCATCAAGTCACGCCAGACTTCGCCCCAGACACCGATCTTTCGCACCAACGGAGGCAGTTTTTTCCATTTGTGATCACGCTTTTCCGGTGCGTGATCACACGATGCGCCCCTCAGGTGCCCCACCCCTCGCAGCGGAGGCGCCGGAACGTGAACCTCTGGCCGGTTCAGCGTCCGGACGGGCAGCGCCACCCATCGTCAGATCGGCATGAGCGCCCAGTAATCGAGATCCAGCAGCACTTCGGGCAGGTATTTCCCGGCCTCGTCCTTCAGCGCGAAGGGCGCCGCGCCATCCTTGACGGCGACCAGCCGCAGCCGGAGCGCGCCTACCCCGGGGGCCCCGGTTTCGGCCTTGTCCAACACCTCCGACCAGGCGCGCACGGTGTCACCAGCGAAGCAGGGATTGGCATGCGCGCCCGCGTTCAGCGCCACGATCATCTGGGCATTCGCAAGCCCGTTGAAGCTCAGCGCGCGCGCGAGCGAGATGACATGGCCGCCATAGATCAGCCGCTTGCCGTCCGGACGCTGGGTGCGGTCGAAATGAACCTTGGCGGTGTTCTGCCAAAGGCGCGTGGCCAGCATGTGTTCCGCCTCTTCGACGGTGACGCCATCGACATGGTCGATCCGCTCGCCGACCGCGTAGTCGCCCCAGCGATGCGCCTCCCCCACGAGGGTAGTGTCGTAGCGGGTGAAATCGAGCCCTTCGGGTAGCACGATCGCATCCGCAGGCACCGACTTCTTCAGATCCGGGACAACGGCTTCCGGCGCCGGGGCTTCAGGGTCACGTTTGCGCACCATGACCCAGCGCACGTATTCCAGCACCGCCTCGCCATGCTGGTTAAGCCCGCGGGTCCGGACATAGACGACGCCAGAGGTGCCGTTGGAATTCTGCTTGAGTCCGATCACAGTGCTTTCGGACCGGATCGTGTCACCCGGCCAGACCGGCTTCAGCCAGCGCCCTTCGGCATAGCCAAGGTTCGCGATCGCATTCAGCGAGATATCGGGGACCGTCTTGCCGAAGACGGTGTGAAAGGCGATCAGGTCGTCAAGCGGGGCGGCGGGCAGCCCGCAGGCACGGGCGAATTCGTCGGACGAATGCAGCGCGTGGCGGGCCGGATAAAGCGCGTGATACAGGGCGCGCTCGCCCCCCGACACCGTGCGCGGCACCGCGTGCACGATCACCTCGCCCAGGCTGTAGTCCTCGAAAAACCTGCCCGGATTGGTCTTCATTCCCTCGTCCCCTTGTTCTCGATCAGCCATAGGTCCCCACGAAGGGGTTGTGGCCCAGCCAGATGTGAATTCCCGCGATCAGCGCATAAAGAACGAGCGTCACGCCCAGATTGATCGCATCGCCCCGTGGGCTACCCGGCGCCGGCCGCTGCCATCTCTCCTGGGCGTTGATCAACAACATCGCCGCGATAGCCCAGACGCCAAGGCTGCCGAACAGCATGACAGAGGCCAGGTCGCCATTGACCAGCAGATGCGCAACCGCCCAAAGCACGACGCCAGACAGCATCGGATGCCGGATCCGCGCGCTGAGTACGCCGCGCGAATGCCCGACCCCCATCAGATAAAGCGAGATCAGCATCAGCAGGTTGTTCAGATGACCCATTCCCGGGAGCGGGGTGTAGAGCGCCTCGGCCTCCGCCCCGCGATAGCCGATGACCATCAGCGCGATCGCCGCCAGCGAAAGGACAGTGACAAAAAGCTTGCCGGCCGCGCCCATCCGCGCCCGCAGGCCCGGCATCAGACGTTTGAACAGATGGGAAAAAACCCACAGAACGAGTCCAAGGATCAGAATGTCCATGCCGAATCTCCCACTGGCCGGGGCGGAGCCTGCGCCTAACTGGCAGCCGCCGCAATCGCCTCGGCCCGCGTGAGGAGTTCACGCGCGGTGGCAACATGCAGGTTCTCCACGATCCGGCCATCGACGACGGCAACGCCTTGCCCGGCGCTCGTCGCCTCCTCGAAGGCGGAGATCTGGCGGCGCGCCAGTTCGATTTCGGTTTCGGAAGGGGCGAAGGCGGTGTTGGCGACCTCGATCTGGGCGGGGTGGATCAGCGTCTTGCCATCGAAGCCCATGTCGCGGCCCTGCGCACATTCGCGCGCGAGGCCCTCCGCGTCCCGGAAGGCGTTGAAGACGCCGTCGATAATGGCAAGCCCGTGGGCCCGCGCCGCGAGCAGGCATAATTGCAGCGCAGTCAGCAGCTCGGCCCGTCCGGGACCGACACGCGCCGAAAGCTCCTTGGCGAGGTCATTGGTGCCCATGACCATGCCTTCCAGGTGCGGATGCGCCGCGATCGCCGCGGCGTTGAGAACACCGGCCGGCGTTTCCAACATCGCCCAGAGCGGAAGGTCGGGCACCAGGGCCGCGACCGCGTCCAGATCGGCCGGAGAGGCGACTTTCGGAACCAGGATCGCGTCCGCAGTGGAACCGGCGAAGGCGGCAGCGTCCGCTCGCCCCCAGGGGCTATCGAGGCCGTTGATGCGAACGATCCGCATCCGGGCTCCGTATCCGCCCTCGGCCAGCTTGCGCGCCAGGAGCGTCCGCGCGTTTTCTTTCTCATCCACCGCCACGGCATCTTCCAGATCGAAGATGATCGCGTCGGCCGGCAGGTCTCGGGCCTTCTCCAATGCGCGTTCCCGCGCCCCGGGAATGTAAAGGACGGAGCGCAGCGGCCGGCCACGCGGATCGCTCGATCTAGCCATGATGTCACCTCCGCAAGAATCTTGCGTCAGGGATGCCGATTTTGCCACATTCTTCAACCCCAGAAATGCCGCAGCGCAGAAATTTTTTGCCATTCGGCAGCGTTCGGCGGGTTTACGCGGCCTTTTCGGGCTCCCGCGCAGGGTGCGCGCGCCCCGGGGTGCCATCGGCGCCCCTTCACACGAAAGCAAGCGTGACCCACATGGAACGCCAGTTCTCCGCCCTGCTCCTCGGCTTCGGCATCCTCATTCTGCTCGCTGCAAACCTGCGCGCGGCACCTCAGCTCAGCGCGTCCCAGATCAGTTTCGCCGAGATCAGAAGCAGCGCCCAGGTGACGAGGCGAAAGAACAACTCGCCGGGGATCACCCGGACCAGCCGCACCCCCGCCAGGACCGAAATCGAAGCCGGCACCATCAGCACCGCCGCCACCGAAAGATTGGCGGGCGAAAGCTGCCCCAGCGACCAGTAGGGGATCAACTTGGCGGCGTTGACGTAGGCAAAGAGTACCGTCGACGTTCCCGCGAAGACCATCTTTTCAAGCTTCAGCGGCAGGACGTAGACCTGATAGGGCGGCGCGCCGCCGTGACTGACAAAGCTCGTGAAACCCGAAAGCGCACCCCAGAACACCCCCGGCGCGACCCGCGCAGGACGGGCTGCCCCCTTGGGTGTTCCACGAAAGATGAGGTTCAGCGCGAAGGCCGCGCCGATGGCGCCCACGAGACCCGTCACTGCCCGTTCTGGTACGATCGCGGCCGTTGCCCAGCCCAGCGCCACGCCAAGCGTCGTCGCCGGAATGAGGATCGCGAGCACCCGGCGATCCACCGCGCGGCGGTAGGCCCATAGCCCGAACATGTCGGAGACGACATAGACCGGCAGCAGCAACCCCGCGGCCGTCCCCGGCGAGATCGCCAGCGCGAGCACGGGCACCCCGAGCATGCCGATCGCGGGCAATCCGCCCTTTGACAAGCCGACAAAGCAGGACGCCGCGACCGCGAGCGACCAGAATCCGAATCCTTCCACGTCACTCTCCCGCCGCGGTGCCGCTTTTCTACCAACTGTGCCGCTTCCGAGAAAGCCGGACCATCGCGCCGCACCGCAGCGGGCTTGCGCGAAAGACAAACTGCCGCTACCCAAGGCCGCGTCATTTCACTGGAGCCGGAGACCAATCATGGCCAGACCGAAGATCGCGCTTATCGGCGCGGGACAGATCGGCGGAACCCTCGCCCATCTTGCCGCGATCAAGGAACTCGGGGATGTCGTCCTCTTCGACATCGCCGAGGGCACGCCGCAGGGCAAAGCGCTCGACATCGCCGAAAGCGGCCCGTCCGAAGGGTTCGACGGCTCCTTCAAGGGCACGAACTCCTACGAAGACATTGCTGGCGCTGATGTTTGCATCGTGACCGCCGGTGTGCCCCGCAAGCCGGGGATGAGCCGCGACGACCTGTTGGGCATCAACCTCAAGGTCATGAGATCGGTCGGCGAAGGCATCAAGGCGCATGCGCCGAACGCCTTCGTGATCTGCATCACCAACCCGCTTGACGCGATGGTCTGGGCGCTGCGCGAATTCTCGGGCCTGCCGCACAACAAGGTCGTCGGCATGGCGGGCGTCCTTGATTCGGCCCGCTTCCGCCACTTCCTGGCGACCGAGTTCAACGTCTCCATGCGTGACGTCACCGCCTTCGTGCTGGGCGGCCACGGCGACACGATGGTGCCGCTGGTCCGCTATTCGACCGTCGGTGGCATCCCGCTGCCCGACCTGATCGAGATGGGCTGGACCACGCAGGAGCGCATGGACGCGATCGTGCAGCGCACCCGCGACGGCGGTGCGGAAATCGTCGGCCTGCTGAAGACCGGCTCCGCCTTCTATGCACCTGCCACCTCCGCCATCGAAATGGCCGAAGCCTATCTGAAGGACCAGCGCCGCCTGCTGCCCTGCGCGGCCTATGTCGACGGCGCCCTTGGCCTGAAGGGCATGTATGTCGGCGTCCCGACGATCATCGGCGCCAATGGCATTGAGCGCGTCGTCGATATCAAGATGAACAAGGACGAACAGGCCATGTTCGACAAGTCCGTGGCCGCCGTGAGCGGCCTCGTCGAAGCCTGCAAGGCGATCGACCCGTCGCTGGCCTAAGACCGCTCGGCCGGGCGCGTTCCAGCGCCCGGCCGTCTTTCGCGGTGCCGCGATGCACCGCCATCGGGCATCGCCCCTCTCTCCGAAACATCAGCGAATCCGGGGCTTCGGGCCGTAAATCGCCACGCCCCAGTCGCATGTGATCACACCCGGAAATGCTGTGATCACAAATTTCACTTATTTTGCCGGTTCTGGGTCAATCCCGCATTTATCATTTTGACAGCGCCTGTGCCTGTGCCATGAGCAAGTTCAAACCGCACCAGCACGGGACAGTCTCATGAACATCCATGAATACCAGGCCAAGGCGCTTCTGCGCAGCTACGGTGCGCCGGTCTCCGACGGACGGGCCGTACTTCGCGCCGAAGAGGCGAAGACGGCAGCCGGAGAACTCGACGGGCCGCTTTGGGTCGTCAAGGCGCAAATCCACGCCGGGGGCCGCGGCAAGGGCCACTTCAAGGAGGCCGAGGCCGGCGAAAAGGGCGGCGTCCGCCTCGCCCGCTCGGTCGAGGAAGCCGCGAACGAGGCCCGCAAGATGCTGGGCCGCACCCTGGTCACCCATCAGACCGGCCCCGCGGGCAAGCAGGTCAACCGCATCTATATCGAGGACGGTTCGGACATCGCGAAGGAGTTCTACCTCGCGCTGCTCGTCGATCGCCAGACCAGCCGCATCTCCTTCGTCTGCTCGACCGAAGGCGGCATGGACATCGAGGAGGTCGCCGCCAAGACCCCCGAAAAGATCCTGTCCTTCTCGGTCGATCCGGCCTCTGGCCTGTCGGACTTCCACGGCCGCCGCGTGGCCTTCGCCCTTGGCCTTGAGGGCGCGCAGGTCAAGCAGTGCGTGGCCCTGATCCGGACGCTCTACAAGCTCTTCGTCGAGAAAGACATGGAGATGCTGGAGATCAACCCGCTGGTCGTCACGACCGAGGGTAACCTCAAGTGTCTCGACGCCAAGATGGGCTTCGACGGCAACGCCACCTACCGCCACCCCGACATCGCCGCGCTGCGCGACGAGACCGAGGAGGACCCCAAGGAACTCGCCGCCTCCAAGTTCGACCTGAACTACATCGCGCTGGACGGCGAGATCGGCTGCATGGTCAACGGCGCGGGCCTGGCGATGGCCACGATGGACATCATCAAGCTTTACGGCGCCGAACCGGCCAACTTCCTCGATGTAGGCGGCGGCGCGACCAAGGAGAAGGTGACCGAGGCGTTCAAGATCATCACCTCTGACCCGAACGTCAAAGGCATCCTGGTCAACATCTTCGGCGGCATCATGCGCTGCGACATCATCGCCGAGGGCGTGATCGCCGCAGTGAAGGAGGTTGGCCTGAAGGTGCCGCTGGTCGTGCGGCTTGAGGGCACGAACGTCGACCTGGGCAAGAAGATCATCAACGAAAGCGGCCTGAACGTGATCGCCGCCGACAACCTGTCGGATGCAGCACAGAAGATCGTGAAAGCGGTGAAAGGCTAAGAAAATGGCAGTCCTCGTCAACGAAAACACCCGCGTGATCTGCCAGGGCTTCACCGGCTCTCAGGGCACTTTCCACTCCGAACAGGCCATTGCCTACGGGACCAAGATGGTCGGCGGCGTGACGCCCGGCAAGGGCGGGACCGAGCATCTGGGCCTGCCGGTCTTCAACTCGGTCCACGAGGCCCGGGCGATGACCCAGGCCAATGCCACCGCGATCTATGTGCCGCCCCCCTTCGCGGCGGATTCGATCCTTGAGGCGATCGACGCCGAGATGGAGCTGATCGTGTGCATCACCGAGGGGATCCCGGTCCTCGACATGATGAAGGTCAAGCGCGCACTTCAGGGCTCGAAGTCGCGGCTGGTCGGCCCGAACTGCCCCGGCGTGATCACGCCCGGCGCCTGCAAGATCGGCATCATGCCCGGCCACATCCACCAGCGCGGCTCGGTTGGCGTGGTGTCGCGTTCGGGCACGCTGACCTACGAGGCGGTCAAGCAGACGACCGACGTCGGCCTTGGCCAGTCCACCTGCGTCGGCATCGGCGGCGACCCGATCAAGGGGACCGAGCATATCGACGTGCTCGAATGGTTCCTGGCCGATGACGAAACCCAGTCGATCATCATGATCGGCGAGATCGGCGGCAGCGCCGAGGAAGAGGCCGCCCAGTTCCTGAAGGACGAGGCCAAGCGCGGCCGCAAGAAGCCGGTCGCGGGCTTCATCGCCGGGCGCACCGCGCCGAAGGGCCGCCGCATGGGCCACGCGGGCGCGATCGTCGCTGGCGGCAAGGGTGACGCGGAATCGAAGATCGAAGCGATGAAATCCGCCGGCATCATCGTCGCCGACAGCCCCGCCGGGCTGGGCGAAGCGGTCCTGACCGCGATTGGTAAGTGACGCTCCGGGGCGGGAATGAAACCCGCCCCGTTTCCCTCCCCGAGGTGATCCCATGACCGACCATCCCCAGAACGACCAGTTCCATGCCTCGTCCTTCCTGCAGGGGGCGAACGCCGAATATGTCGAACAGCTTTATGCCCGCTTTGCCAATGATCCCGGCTCCGTCGATGCGACTTGGTCGGCTTTCTTCCGATCGCTGGGCGATGCGGAAAACGATGTGCGCAAGGAAGCGCGCGGCGCCTCCTGGGAACGGTCGGACTGGCCGCCGGTCCCGGCGGACGACCTGACCGCGGCGCTGACAGGGGAATGGCCGATCGCGGCCAAGGAGATGAAGGGCGCGGGCGACAAGATCCGCGCCAAGGCCGCGGAAGCGGGCGTCGCGCTTTCGGAAGAGCAGATCAAGCGCGCGGTCCTCGATTCGATCCGCGCGCTGATGATCATCCGCGCCTACCGCATCCGCGGCCACCTCGTGGCCGACCTCGACCCGCTCGGCATGCGCGCCGAGACGCCGCATCCCGAGCTTGATCCCAAGTCCTACGGCTTCACCGAAGCCGACATGGACCGCCCGATCTTCATCGACAACGTGCTGGGCCTGACCCACGCCTCGATGCGCCAGATCCTCGACATCGTCCGGCGCACCTACTGCGGCACCTTCGCGCTGCAGTACATGCATATCTCGGACCCCGAGCAAGCCGGTTGGCTGAAGGAGCGGATCGAGGGCTACGGCAAGGAGATCTCCTTCACCCGCGAGGGGCGGCGCGCCATCCTGAACAAGCTGGTCGAGGCCGAGGGCTTCGAAAAGTTCCTGCACGTCAAGTACATGGGCACCAAGCGCTTCGGCCTTGACGGCGGCGAGGCTCTGATCCCCGCGATGGAACAGATCATCAAGCGTGGCGGCAGCCTGGGCGTCAGCGAGATCGTCATCGGCATGCCCCACCGCGGCCGCCTGTCGGTGCTGGCCAACGTGATGGCCAAGCCCTACCGCGCGATCTTCAACGAATTCCAGGGCGGCAGCTTCAAGCCCGAGGACGTGGATGGGTCGGGTGACGTGAAGTATCACCTCGGCGCCTCGTCCGACCGGACCTTCGACGGCAACACCGTTCACCTGTCGCTGACGGCAAACCCCAGCCACCTGGAGGCCGTGAACCCCGTGGTCCTCGGCAAGGTCCGCGCCAAGCAGGACCAGTTGAACGATCCGGAGCGCCGCGCGGTGCTGCCGATCCTTCTGCATGGCGACGCGGCCTTTGCCGGCCAGGGCGTCGTCGCGGAATGCTTCGGCCTTTCGGGCCTGCGCGGTCATCGCACGGGCGGAACGATGCATATCGTCGTCAACAACCAGATCGGCTTCACCACCGCGCCGCACTTCTCGCGCTCGTCCCCCTATCCGACGGACATCGCGCTCATGGTCGAGGCGCCGATCTTCCACGTCAACGGTGACGATCCGGAAGCCGTCGTCCACGCCGCCAAGGTCGCGACCGAGTTCCGCCAGAAATTCGGTAAGGACGTGGTCATCGACATGTTCTGCTACCGCCGCTTCGGTCACAACGAAGGCGACGAGCCGATGTTCACCAACCCGGCGATGTACAAGACCATCAAGACCCACAAGACCACGCTTCAGATCTATACCGAGCGTCTGGTCAAGGATGGCCTGATCCCGGAAGGCGAGATCGAGGACATGAAGGCCGCGTTCCAGGCGCAGCTGAACGAGGAATTCGATATCGGCAAGAACTTCAAGCCGAACAAGGCCGACTGGCTCGATGGCCGCTGGGCGCATCTGGACCGCGAAGGCGCGGAATACAGCCCCGGCAAGACCGCCATCACCAAGAAGCGCCTGTCCGAGATCGGCAACGCGCTGACCCGCGTGCCCGACGGCTTCGATATCCACAAGACCGTCACCCGGCAACTGGACGCCAAGGCCCAGATGTTCAAGACCGGCCAGGGCTTCGACTGGGCCACGGCGGAGGCGATCGCCTTCGGCTCACTCCTGACCGAGGGGTTCCCCGTGCGCCTGGCGGGCCAGGACTGCACCCGCGGGACGTTCAGCCAGCGCCATTCAGCCTTTGTCGATCAGACCACGGAAGAGCGCCACTATCCGCTCAACCACATCCGGGCGGGCCAATCGCGGTATGAGGTCATCGACTCGATGCTCTCGGAATACGCGGTGCTGGGGTTCGAGTACGGCTACTCGCTGGCAGAACCCAACGCGCTGGTGATGTGGGAGGCGCAGTTCGGCGACTTCGCCAACGGCGCGCAGATCATGTTCGACCAGTTCATCTGCTCGGGCGAATCCAAGTGGCTCAGGATGTCGGGCCTTGTCTGCCTGCTGCCGCACGGGTTCGAGGGCCAGGGTCCGGAACATTCCTCCGGCCGGGTGGAGCGCTTCCTGCAGATGTGCGCGCAGGACAACTGGATCATCGCGAACTGCTCGACGCCCGCGAACTACTTCCACATCCTGCGCCGCCAGATTCACCGGTCCTTCCGCAAGCCGCTGATCCTGATGACGCCGAAGTCGCTCCTGCGTCACCCGCTCTGCATCTCGAACGCGGAGGATTTCACCACCGGCTCCACCTTCCACCGGGTGCTCTGGGACGACGCGCAGAAGGGCCATTCGGACACCAAGCTGGTCGCCGACAAGAAGATCCGCCGCGTCGTGATCTGCTCTGGCAAGGTCTACTTCGATCTTCTGGCCGAGCGCGACAAACGCGGGCTGGACGATGTCTACCTGCTGCGCCTGGAACAATTCTACCCGTTCCCGGCCCAGTCGCTGACGCAGGAACTGACGCGCTTCAAGGGCGCGGAGGTCATGTGGTGCCAGGAAGAGCCGAAAAACCAGGGCGGCTGGTTCTTCATCGAACCCAACCTCGAATGGGTGCTCGACCGGATCGGCGCCAAGCACAAACGCGCGCGCTATGTTGGCCGCACGGCCTCTGCCTCTCCGGCGACGGGCCTTGCCTCGCGGCACAAGGCCGAACAGGACGCGCTTGTCGATGAAGCGCTGACGGTGGGGGGCTGACGATGCCGACCGAAGTACGCGTCCCGACGCTGGGCGAGAGCGTCTCCGAGGCGACCGTCGCGACCTGGTTCAAGAAGCCGGGCGACCTGGTCGCCGTGGATGAAATGCTTTGTGAGCTGGAAACCGACAAGGTGACGGTGGAGGTCCCCTCCCCTGTCGCCGGACGGCTCGCGGAAATCGTCGCGCCCGAAGGCACGACCGTGGGCGTCAGCGCCCTGCTCGCACAGATCGCCGAGGGGGCCGAGGCTGCCCCGGCTCAACCGATCCAACAACCGGCGCCCAAGCCTGCGCCGAAAGCCGAAGAGGGCAAGATGACCGACGTGATGGTGCCGACGCTGGGCGAAAGCGTTACCGAGGCAACCGTATCCACCTGGTTCAAGAAGGTGGGCGACAGCGTAGCGGTGGACGAGATGCTCTGCGAGCTGGAAACCGACAAGGTCTCGGTCGAGGTGCCCTCGCCGGTGGCAGGGGTCCTGGCGGAAATTCTGGCGCCCGAGGGCACGACCGTCGACGCCAAGGCGCGTCTGGCCGTGGTTGCCGAAGGCGCCTCCGCCGGGGCTGCGGCCCCCGCCGCTGCGGCAGCCGCACCTGCTGCAGCCGCAGCCGCCCCTGCGGCGCGCGCGGATGTGGAGGACGCCCCCGCCGCCAAGAAGGCCATGGCTGAAGCCGGCCTCTCGCCCTCCGACGTGACCGGCACCGGCAAGGACGGCCGGATCATGAAGGAAGACGTTGCCCGCGCCGTTGCGGGCCGGGCCGAGGCCGCGCCCGCCGTCGCCTCTGCCGTGCCCGCCCCGGCTGCCGCGCCCCGCGCGCCGGTCCCCGCCAGCGATGCCGCACGCGAGGAGCGGGTTAAGATGACGCGCCTGCGCGCCACCATCGCCCGCCGCCTGAAGGACGCGCAGAACACCGCCGCGATGCTCACGACCTACAACGAGGTCGACATGTCCGGCATCATGGAACTGCGCAACGCCTACAAGGACCAGTTCGAGAAGAAGCACGGCGTCAAGATGGGCTTCATGTCCTTCTTCGTGAAAGCCTGCTGCCATGCCCTGAAAGAAGTGCCCGAGGTCAATGCCGAGATCGACGGCGGCGACATCGTCTACAAGAACTACGTCCACATGGGCGTGGCGGTAGGCACGCCCACCGGCCTTGTCGTGCCGGTGGTGCGCGATGCCGACCAGATGGGCTTTGCCGCGATCGAGAAGAAGATCGGGGAACTGGGCCTGCGCGCCCGTGACGGCAAGCTCAGCATGGCCGAGATGCAGGGCGGCTCCTTCACGATCTCGAACGGCGGCGTCTACGGTTCGCTCATGTCCTCGCCGATCCTGAACCCGCCGCAGTCGGGCATCCTCGGCATGCACAAGATCCAGGATCGTCCGGTCGTTGTGAACGGGCAGATCGTCATCCGCCCGATGATGTATCTGGCGCTCAGCTATGACCACCGGATCGTCGACGGCAAGGGCGCGGTGACCTTCCTCGTCCGCGTCAAGGAAGCGCTGGAAGACCCCCGGCGGCTTCTGATGGATCTCTGATCGCAGAGGTTTTCCCCATCTGCCCATCACGGTGTAGGATGGGGAAAACCCGCCCCGAAACGGGGCCGCATCCGGAGGTTTGACCCATGTCCAACGAACTGACCATCCTTGCGCTTTACGGCCTTTTCGTCTGCCTTCTCGTGTTCCTGAAGGTCACAGGCGCCATGGGCCAACTCGGCATCGGGTACCTGATGTCCGCGCGGGACGAGAAGCGCGAACTGAAGGGCATCACCGCGCGCCTCGACCGGGCGTTGGCGAACTCGACCACCGCGATGATGCTCTTTGCCCCCGCGATCCTGGTCCTGGGCCAGCTGGGCGCGTTTTCGTCCTCGACGCTGGTGGCAGCGCAGATCTTCCTGATCGCGCGGGTGCTCTATGTCCCAGCCTATGCGCTGGGGCTGACAGGCCTGCGGACGGCCATCTGGCTTGCCGGTTTCGCCGCCACCATCGTCCTGTACCTGATCGCACTCATGGCGGCCTGACCCAAAGATGACCGTCCCCGCCCCCCCACCAGAACCCGTCGCGCTCGTCTCCTGCATGCGCAACGAGGGGATTTTTGTGCTGGAGTGGCTGGCCTATCATCTCGGGCTTGGGTTCGAGCGGATCGTGGTCGTCAGCAACGACTGCACGGACGGGTCCGATCGGCTTCTGGATCAGTTGCAGGCGCGCGGGCTGATCACGCATATCCGCCAGAACGTGCCAGAGGGCACAGCACCGCAGGACCAGGGAATGCCGATCGCCATGGACCGGCTACGGCAAGAGGGCATCGCCTGGCTACTTCACATCGACAGCGATGAGTTCCTGCTGATCGAGACCGGGGACGGGCGGCTGGCCGATCTCATGCCCAAGGTGGCGGGGGCCGATGTCGCGGCCCTGCCCTGGCGGATGTTCGGCGATGCGGGCCTGACCGACTGGCGCGCTGGCGCCAATGTGCTGGAGGCCAATACCCGCGCCGAATATGGCCCGATCCCCGGCGTGACGCGCTTCAAGTGCCTGTTCCGCCTGTCGAGCTTCGCCCGCGCGACCGACCACAACCCGCTCGACCCGCTGGTCGAGAACCCGCGCGTCGTGACCCCGGACGGCCGCCCGCTCATGAACCGGACGCTCTACAACGCCCGTTCGTCCCGGTTCCGGCCCGACGAACGCGCCTGCGGCGCCCGCGCGGCGCGAATCAATCACTATGCGATCAAGTCCGAAGACCTGTTCCTGATGAAGAACGACCGCGGCTGCGGACAGGGCAAGCCCGCCGGTGCGAAATATGTCCTTGGCGGCAACTGGCATGTCCTTGCCAACCGGAACGAGGTCGAGGACCGCGCCATCCTGCGCCACTGGCCCGAAACCGCCGCGCGCTTGGTGGAGTTGCGCGCGGACCCCGAAACGGCGGCGCTCGAAAGCGCCAGCCGCGACTGGTTCATCGCCCGGCGCGACGCGGTCCTGACGGCCGCGAACCGCGCCGCCTGGACCCGCAAGACCGAGGCGCTGGCATGAGCGCCCCGACACCGAGAACTTATTCGCCGGCATTGCGTTCCCCCAGCGGGCGGACACGCATCCGGCGCCTGCCCCGACACCCTGAACCCGAAGGAGGAACTCATGTCTGAGTTCGACGTCATCATCATCGGCGCCGGTCCCGGCGGCTATGTCTGCGCGATCCGCTGCGCCCAGCTGGGTCTGAAGACCGCGGTCGTCGAGGGCCGCGAGACCTTGGGCGGGACCTGCCTCAACGTGGGCTGCATCCCCTCGAAGGCGCTGCTGCACGCCAGCCACGCGCTCCATGAGGCGGAGCACAACTTCGCCAGGATGGGCCTGGTCGGTGCCGCGCCCACGGTCGACTGGGCCGGGATGCTGTCCTACAAGGACGACGTCATCGGCCAGAACACCAAGGGCATCGAGTTCCTGTTCAAGAAGAACAAGATCACCTGGCTGAAGGGCTGGGGCTCGATCCCGGCGGCCGGCCAGGTCAAGGTCGGCGACGAGGTCCACTCCGCCCGCCACATCGTCATCGCCACCGGCTCGGAACCCGCCTCCCTGCCCGGCGTCGCGGTCGATGAGACGGTGATCGTCACCTCGACCGGCGCGCTGGCGCTGGCGAAGGTGCCCGCGTCCATGGTCGTGATCGGCGCGGGCGTGATCGGGCTGGAACTCGGCTCGGTCTACGCGCGGCTTGGC